>NZ_QRDK01000003.1:0-721273 GCF_003385695.1 Microbacterium sp. AG157 | reverse complement strand
CCGCACCGTGACCTTCACCGGCACCGGCACCGACGGCTCCACCGTCAACGTCCTCGACGCCAACGGCAACCGCATCCCCGGCACCACCGCCGCCGTCGTCGTCAACGGACAGTGGTCCACCACCGGCACCTACCCCGCTGACGCCCCGGTCGCACAGACCATCACCGCCAACCAGGTCACCGGAGGCGCAGGCCGCGGCGAACAGACCGTGTCCTTCACCCTCCCCGCCGTGACCCCCGTCGGCAACTTCACCGTCACCGCGCCCACCAACGGCCAGACCGTCGACTCGCGCACCGTGACCTTCACCGGCACCGGCACCGACGGCTCCACCGTCAACGTCCTCGACGCCAACGGCAACCGCATCCCCGGCACCACCGCCGCCGTCGTCGTCAACGGACAGTGGTCCACCACCGGCACCTACCCCGCTGACGCCCCGGTCGCACAGACCATCACCGCCAACCAGGTCACCGGAGGCGCAGGCCGCGGCGAACAGACCGTGTCCTTCACCCTCCCCGCCGCCGTCACGCCGACCCCGACCCCGACCCCGACCCCGACCCCGACCCCGACCCCCGCTCCCGCGGGCAACGGGTCGAGTGCCGCCCCCGTCGGCGGCTCGTCGAGTGTCGCGTCCGGGTCGAAGCTGGCCGTGACCGGTAGCGCCGACGTGATGCCTCTCGTCGGTGCCGGAGCCCTCGCGCTCATGGCTGGCGCGGGCATCTTCCTGTACGGAAAGCGCCGCCGCGTTCACAACTGAGCGTCGCTAAAGAGACGATGCCCGCCCCCTCCGGGGCGGGCATCGTTCTTTGTCGGGTCGGGCGCGTCCCCGCTCGACGTGTCTCTCAGCTCTTCTTCGTGACGCGCCGCTCCACGAGCTTGCGTGCCACGTCCATGAAGCTGGGCGCGTACTTCGCCCACTCCTGGTCGAGCTTGCGCACGTCGATCTTGCCGGTGTGCAGCAGCTCGCAGATCTTCAGCCAGCTCTCGCCCGTCGCCGCCGTTAACGCACCCGCGACCGCCGCGTTCACGACGATCCCGGCACCGGGGATGAGCTTGAGGAAGCTCGTCGCGAGCGCCCGCCCCGCGACCTGCACGCCGAACTGCGCGAGCGCGCCGGCCGAGAGCATCGTCTTGACCTCGAGGTCGTAGATCGCGGCGATCCGGCCCATCATCGTCAGCTGGATCGGCGCCAGCGTGACAGCATCCGAGACAGGAAGCGGAACGGTCGCAGCCCCCGCTGCGGCCGCGGCCGCCGCGGCGATGATCGGCCGCGCCATCTCCCTCTTCCACGGGAGGTTGAGTCGCTGTGCGATGCGAAAGGCGTCCTTGTCGCGCTCGGGGGCGAGCTCGAGGGTCTGCGTGACAAGGTCACCGAGGCCGTGCCCCTTGCCCTTCCCGTTCTTGTCGCGGGTCGAGGTGAGGACGACCTGCCGGTAGGGGATGCGCAGTCGCTCCCCGGTGTTCGGGTCGACGGGGTCGTTGAGCCACTCGACGAACGCCTCCAGATCTTTAGCGATGCCCTGGTGCCCGGTGAGGGGGTTCTTGATCCAGCCGACCTTCGTCAACACCAGGATCACCGGCAGCCCCCGCTCGTCGAGCTCGCGGATCATCGCGATGTCGGCCGGGGTCAGCCGATCGTCGGCGGCCCGCACGCAGTACCAGACGACCGAGATCTGGTGGTCGCCGGGGTGGGCGGCGATCGCGTCGAGGTGGGTGCGCAGCTGCTGATCCGGCGGAACGGGCGAGCCGATCTCGAACCCCTCGACGTCCCAGATACCGAGCGAGTCGTCGCTGTAGAAGTGCACGCCGCGCGTGACCGGCAAGCCGCGTCCGACCTTCGCCCAGTCGCGCCCGAACACCGCGTTGACCAGCGACGACTTGCCCACGCCCGAAGCGCCGACGATCGCGAGGTTGAACCGGCCGTACCGCGACTTCGCCTCGGACGTCGCCTGGACGAACGCCTTGTCGTCGAGCTGACGCGCGTCGGTGTTCTTCTTCGCCATGATCTGGCCCTACCCCCGATGATTCGCGTCGCGACCCGCGTGTGCGGGATGGATCGAATCTACGGGGCCGGGCGGCACGAGGGACTTTCGGGAGCGCCCCTTGCGCGACGACCCGGTACAGGTCACGGCTGCCGCCGCGACCCCACCCACCCGTCGTCATCCCGCGTGAACACGACCCGATCGTGCAGTCGCGACCGCCGGCCCTGCCAGAACTCGATCTCGCGCGGCTCGACCCGGTATCCGCCCCAGTGCGGTGGCCGCGGCACGACCTCATCGTCGGCGAACCGGGCGGTGACCTCGGCCATGTGCTCTTCGAGAGCGGCTCGGGATGCCACGGGCTCCGACTGGCGGCTCGCCCACGCCGACAGTTGCGAGCCGCGCGGCCGCGAGGCGAAGTACGCGTCGTCGCGCTCCGGCGGCAGCGGCGTGGCCGTACCGAGCACGATGACCTGTCGCTGCAGCGCGTACCAGGGGAACAGGATCGACACCGCCGGGTTCCCGGCGAGCGCGCGGCCCTTCCGCGACTGCCGGTTGGTGAAGAAGACGAGCGCCCCGTCGTCGTCGATCCCGCGCAGCAGAACCGTGCGCGAGGTGGGCCGGCCCTCGGCATCCACCGTCGACACGACCATCGCGTTCGGCTCGGGCTGGTCCGTGGCATCCGTCAGCCACTGCTGCAGCAGCTCGAAAGGTGAGGCCGAGAGGGCGTCGTCATCCAGCTCGGCGAGCGTGTAGTCGAGCCGGTGGGCAAGGGGGTTCTCGGTCATCGCGGGTCCTCCGGTGGGTGGCTGGGACCCCAGCGTATGACTGCGCGGCGGTGACCACGTCGACAGGCACAGGGACATATCGGCCCTCGAAGACACTCCCGTCCGGGGCCCGGACCTAGCGGCCGATAGAATCGCCGCATGGAAGAGGGGGGAACGCGGCAGCAGATCCTCGTGCACGCCGCCCGCCTCTTCGGCCGGCACGGGTACTACGGCACCACCACGAGAGAGATCGCGGATGCCGTCGGCATCCGACAGCCGTCGTTGTTCTACCACTTCTCCGCGAAGCACGTCATTCTGTCGGAGCTCGTCGACGCCGACCTCGCGCAGACCTTCGGCCGCCTGCAGGAGGCGCGCGCCCTCGACGCCTCGTGGGCGGAGCGTTTCCACTACTTCCTGACGATCAGTTCGCACGATTATTTGACGCTCCCCTACGACGCGCGCGGCTATTACAGCGATGCGATCTTCACCGAGCCGGAGTTCGAGAGCCAGCGCCTGTCGATCGCACGCTTCCACGAAGAGGTTCGGGCGCTCGTGGCGAGCGGCATCCAGGCGGGTGAATTCATGGACGCGGACGCCGAGTTCGTCCAGCGCGCGATCACCGGTCTGCAATTCGAAGGAATGCGCGAGCGCGAGACGAATGCGTCGGCGCCGGTCGCCCACCGACCTCTGCAGGTGTCGGACTTCATTCTCCGCGCGGTGCTCGTCGATCCCTTCCGTCTCGACGAGGTGCGTTCGGCGACGCAGTCCCGCCTCGACGGCGCGGTCTCCTTCTCGCTGTAATCTCCGCCGCCTCCCCTGACTCTTCTCGGGGTCGACTTCGGCGCGAAATGCGGGCGCAACACGCGCCCTCTATCAATTGATAGACGCATTACCTATCACTTGATAGCCTGCTCCGCACGTCACGCCCGAGGTGACGGAGCATCGAGCATCGACGGAGATTTCATGCACACCACCACTCGCATCGCCGCAGTCGCCGCGGTCGCCGGCCTCGCCGCTCTCGGCCTGTCAGCGTGCTCGTCGAGCCCGGCTCCGGCAGCCGACACGGCATCCGCTATCGCCACCGTCGCACCCACCGCCCTGCGGTCGGCCGACACGCTGTCGATCTGCACCACGAACCTGGGCTCTCCGCCCAACATCACCACCGATGAATCCGGAAACCTCGTCGGCAGCGAGATCGACCTGGCCAAGGCCGTCGCGGGTCGTCTGGGTCTCACCCCCGACTTCGTGACCGTCGACTTCTCGGCGCTCATCCCGAGCCTGCAGGCCAAGCAGTGCGACGTCATCATGGCCTCGCTCTACATCAAGCCCGAACGCAAAGAGGTCGTCGACTTCGTGCCGTACCTCACCTCCGCCACGGGGGTCGCGGTGAAGCAGGGATCGGATGCCGGCATCACCGGTCTCGACGACTCGCTCTGCGGCAAGAAGGTCATGGTGACGGTCGGCACCACGGCGCAGGATCTCGCCGAGAAGCAGTCCACCGCGTGCACCTCCGAGAACAAGAAGCCGCTCGACATCAGCACGAACAACCAGGCCACCGTCGGGTTCCAGCAGCTGGTCAGCGGACAGCTCGACGCGTACCTCGACGCGGCAGAGCTCATCGGGTACTACCAGAAGCAGGGCACCGCAGGCATCGAGATGGTGGGCGACCCGACCGACGCGATCGACATCGGCGCGGCCACCCTCAAGGACAACACCGCGCTGCACGACGGCATCCAGAAGGCGTTCGACGACATCGTCTCGACGGGTGACTACACCAAGATTCTCAGCACGTGGGGGCAGGAGTCCCTCGCCTACAGCGGAAGCAACTGACGGTGAACTTCGACTGGGGCTTCTTCTGGAAGAACCTGCTCACCCCGGGCGCACCCTTCCTGCAAGGTCTCGCGCTGACGGTGCTCATCTCGGTGCTCGCGATGGCCGGGGCGCTCGTGGTCGGCCTGGTGATCGCGCTGATGCGGCGGTCGGCATTCGCACCGCTGCGCGTGATCGCGAGCCTCTACATCTGGCTGATCCGCGGTACCCCGCTGCTCGTGCAGCTCGTGATCATCTACACGGGCTTCGCCGCGGCGAACGTGTTCCGATTCCAAGACGTCGACCTCGGCGGCATCCTGGTCAAAGCCGCGATCCAGGCGGCGATCGTCGGGCTCATCATGAACGAAAGCGCGTACATCTCCGAGATCATCCGCGCCGGCCTCGACTCGGTGCCGGTCGGTCAGACCGAGGCGGCGCAGGCGCTGGGCATGTCGGGGATGTCGGCGATGCGGTGGATCATCCTGCCCCAGTCGCTGCGGCTGATGGTTCCCCCGCTGGGCAACTCGTTCAACGGGCTCATGAAGAGCACGTCGATCTTGAGCGTCATCGGCGTCTCGGAGATGTTCCTGGTCACCCAGAGCATCAGCGCCGCGAGTTTCCGCACCTTCGAGATCTTCGCGGTCGTCGCGATCTACTACCTCGCCCTCACCACGATCTGGACGATCATCCAGAGCGCGATCGAGAAGAAGCTCAACGCCCGCGTCGGCATCGTCACCACGGCGTCTCCGTGGCAGCGGTTGTTCGGGGGTCGTCGGTCGGCGCCCCTCACCCCCGTCACCACCCTCTCCGACTCGGGAGTCCTGAAATGACCGATCCCCTCGTCAGCGCGAAGAACGTCACCCGCGAACTCGGCGGGCGCCAGGTGCTCGACAACGTGTCGTTGGACGTGCAGCCGGGCGAGGTCGTCGTGCTCGTCGGTCCCTCGGGTGCCGGCAAGACGACGTTCCTCCGCACGATGAACGGCCTCGAGAGCATCGACGGCGGCGACCTCACGGTCGCGGGCCAGCCGATGGGCTACCGGATCGCGCCGAACGGTCGACGCGTTCCCGCCACCAAGTCGGCCCTCCGGCAGCAGCGGCAGGAGATCGGCTTCGTCTTTCAGCACTTCAACCTCTTCCCGCACATGACGGCGCTCGAGAACATCTGGCACGCCCCCGTCCGCGTACGCGGGATCGCCAAGGGTGAGGCCGTCGCGCAGGCGCAGGCGCTGCTCGAACGCGTGGGGTTGGCCGACAAGAGCGATGCACGGCCGAGCAAGCTCTCGGGCGGTCAGCAGCAGCGCGTCGCGATCGCCCGGGCGCTCGCGATGAAGCCCCGCCTGATGCTGTTCGACGAGCCGACCAGCGCCCTCGATCCCGAGATGATCGGCGAGGTGCTCGACGTCATGCGCGAGCTCGCCGCCGACCACATGACCATGGTCGTGGTCACGCACGAGATGGGCTTCGCCCGCGAGGTGGCCGATCGCGTCGTGGTGATGGATGCCGGAGCCATCGTCGAGGTCGCCCCGCCCAGCCAGCTGTTCGCCGCGCCCGCGCACCCGCGCACGCAGGCGTTTCTCTCGAAGATCCTCTGACCCTCTCCCTCCCCGCACGATCCACCGAGGAACACCCATGTCTCGCACGCCCCTGACCGGCGCCATCGCCACCCCGCACGCCGACGCCACCCGCTCCGCCGAGCGAGCGTTCGCCCGCGGTGGCAACGCGATCGATGCCGCCCTCGCGGCCGCGGCCACCCTCAGCGTGGTCTATCCGCACAACGTCAGCATCGGCGGCGACCTGATCGCCCTGGTCCGCGACCCCTCGGGACGCACGCGCTGCGTGAACGCGTCGGGCCCCGCGGCATCCGCTGTCGATCGCGCGGCGATGCGCGAAGCGCACGGTGAGGTGCTGCCGTATCGGGGCATCGACACGGTGACGGTACCGGGGGCGGTCCGCGGGTGGGAGGTACTGCGGCGCATGGGCGGTCAGCTCGGCTGGGAGGAGATCTTCACGGATGCCGTGACTGCCGCGCGCGAGGGCGTGCCGGTGTCGCGCTCGCTCGCCGCCGCCTTCCGCGAAGAAGAGGCCGCGATCGGGTTCGACGCGGGGTTCCGCGACACGTTCCTCGCCGAGGGCCTGCCCGCGCAGGGCGATGCCCTCGTGCAGCCGGTGCTCGCCCGCACCCTCGAGGCGATCCGCGACGGCGGGGCGGCGGCCCTGTACGACGGCGAGCTCACCGCCGGTTTCGTCGACGGCCTGGCGCGCCTCGGCTCGCGCATCGGCGCGGCCGACCTGCTGCTCTTCCACCCCGAGGTCGTCGAGCCGCTGACCACCTCGTTCGGCGCGTATCGCGTGCTGACGAGCCCGCCCAACACGCACGGCTTCGTGCTGCTGCGCGTGTTGCGCGAACTGGAACGGCACGGCATCGCCGACCCCCTGGGCGCGGACTTCGGCCGCATGATGGAGCGCTTCTTCGCCGCCAACCTCGTGCGCGACGAACTGCTCGCCGACCCGCGGGTCACCTCGGGCGACGTCAGCGAGCTGCTCGACGGTGATGCATCGGCGCGCGGCGACGAGCCGGTGCTGCCGGGCTTCCGTCGCCCCCGCGGCGACACGGTCGGCATCGCGGCGTCGGACTCGTCGGGGTGGTCGGTCTCGCTCATCCAGAGCGTCTACCACGCGTTCGGAGCCGCCGTCGTGGAGCCCTCCACCGGCATCCTGCTGCACAACCGCGGCACGGGCTTCTCGCTCGACCCGGCGTCGCCGAACGCCCTCGCCCCCGGGAAGCGCCCGCTCCACACCCTCATGCCGGTCATGGTCGACGACGAGCGCGGCCTGCGCTTCGTCTCGGCGACGATGGGCGGACAGGGTCAGCCGCAGATCCACGCCCAGACCCTACTGCGGGCGATGGCGGGAGCCACCGCTCAAGAGGCGGTGTCGGCGCCGCGCGCCATCGTGGGCCCGCAGCGCGACGGCGACACCCCCTCCGACATTTACGTCGAGGGAAACCTCGCCGCGCCCGCCCGCGATTCGCTCGCCGAGACGCGGCTGCACATCATCGAGACTCCGGATGCCGACGAGCTCGTCGGGCACGCGAATCTTGTCATCGTGGGGGCCGACGGTGGCCTGGATGCGGGCAGCGACCCGCGCTCGGACGGTGCGGCAAGCGTGCGGGGGTATGGGGCCTGACGCGGGCGCCCCCGTCTGTCGCTGTCAACGACCGAGACCACAGTCGAGCGTGGGTCGGGGACAGATAGCGACAGTGACGGCAACGGGAAACAGATCCATAGTGGCGTGACGACCACCGCCACCGCGCCTGCAGCGGCGCAATCAGACGAGATGCACTCAAGAGCCGGATCGCGAACGTCACTTACGCATCGCGGCCCCCTCACATACGGTGAAGAATCGTGAATCCGCCCCCGGGCTGTTCGCAACATGTATCTATTGAGACCGAAGTGAAAGAACATTCATGAAAAAGAAATCATTGCTATCCGTTTCGGGTGGCGCAATACTCACCGTCCTCGTCGCCTCTTTCCTGTCAGCGGCTCCTGCAACCGCGGCGTCCCCCTCGGAAATCGAGCCATCACCGGCGACGCTGACACGCTCAGGTGGGACCGTGCTCGAGTCCGTCGGAGCCACGCGAGCGGAATGGGAAGCGGAGATCGAATCCCTCGTTGCCAGCGATCTGCCCCGGACCGTCACCGAGCAGGACGGGGTCACCCGGTACTCGTTCGAACTCACGCCCCAGGGCGAGGGCGTACCCACCGGATACACGATGGATTACACCGTGGAGCTGCACGACGACGGAGCCATCGTGCCGATGCTGGCTGGCGGCTCAAACCAGCACGGCCCTTATCTGGATCTGAACCAGTTCGATCAAGATCTGGTCATCAGTGGGGGCGCTGCCGCTATCGGGCTCGCCGCGTGCGCGATCCCGGCCGTGGGATGGGTCAGCTGCGCCGCGATCACCGCTGCATTGACGATTGCCGCGGTCGCTCTTGCGCACAATGGAAAATGCAAGGGCGAATTCCGCATCTATCTGAACCGCGCTCGGGACGAACCGCAGTACGCCTGCGTCACCTGAGCACGATTTCGTAGGTAGCCGTCCGAGCCGGGCATCGTGTTAGAGGACACGATGCCCGGCTTCGTCGTTGAGACGGAATACATCGTGGACGGAGGTGCCGAGCGCTTCGCTGATGCGAAGGGCGAGAACCAGAGAAGGATCATGTTGACCAGCCTCGAGCGACACGATGGTCTGCCGAGAGACAAGGCAGAGGGCGGCGAGGGCCTCCTGGGTGAGCCCACGCTCTCGGCGAGTGGCTCGCACGGTGTTGAGGGTCTTCACCTCATGCTCTCCTCGGCCGAGTCGCGGCGATGCGGATCCAGTAGTCGCCGAGGGCGATGAACAACAGACCCGCGAGCCAAACCCAGCCCGCGATGTCTGCCAGCAGGACCGCAGCGAGGAGAAGAATCGGTGCCGCGACCAGCACATCTCGGAAAGCCGATGCCCGCGCTTTGCGATCCACATCGGCTTCGATCCCCTCCTCCGCAAAAGACCGGGTCGCGGTTTCTCGCTTCTTCCGTACGGCCACGATGGCGAGTCCCGCCGCGGGGATGACAGCGAAAGCGGCGTACCGCAACCACTCTGCGCGGATGGCCTCCCCCACGCCGAAAAGGACGGCGATCAGGGCGATTCCGGTGGCCAGAATCACCACAGGTGCAAAGCGTTTCATGGAGCATCCCCTCGAATGTCAATCGTGCTTGTCATTCCACGATGTCGTATCAACCCGACATTTGCAAGCTATTGCCTCTCCGATGCACCCTGACGGCCGCGCCACACCCGCCCAGCGACACACAGACCCCGGCCCCCGTGGGCTGCGGATGGAAGGCGTTGTTCTGCGGCCCCAACCCGGGCGAACGACCAGACGCACACTCGCGTGCCCCTCGACACGCCGTGACCCTGCGCGTGCGGAATACCTGTTGCGCACCGCGGGTTGGCCAGCCACGGCCCTGTTCCCCCACGAAAGGACACCCATGAGCCTGTTCGCCCCCACCACCGTCGGAGAGATCGGCGTCCGCAACCGCGTCTCGCTCGCCCCGATGACCCGCCTGCGCGCCGGCGCCGACGGAGTCCCCGGCCCGATCGTCGCGAAGTACTACGCGCAGCGCGCAGGCATCGGCCTGCTGGTCACCGAGGGTGTCTTCCCGAGCGACGAGTCGCGCGCGTACCCGGGTCAGCCCGGCATCGTGACCCACGCTCAGGCCGCGGGCTGGGCCAAGGTCGCCGACGCCGTGCACGCCGAGGGCGGCACCGTCTTCATGCAGCTCATGAACGGCGGACGCGTCACGCACCCCGAGATCACCGGCACCGACCGCATCGTCGCCCCCTCGGCGATCGCCATCGAGGGCGACACGCGCCTCGCCGACGGCACGAAGGTCGCCTACGCCGTGCCGCACGCGCTCGAGACCGCCGAGCTCGCCACCGTGCGCGACGAATTCGTCGCCGCCGCCCGCAAGGCCGTGGATGCCGGGTTCGACGGCGTCGAGCTGCACTCCGCGAACGGCTACCTGCTGCACGAGTTCCTCTCCCCCGCCTCGAACCAGCGCACCGACGCCTACGGCGGATCGCCCGAGGCCCGCGCTCGCTTCGTCATCGAGGTCGCGCAGGCCGTCGTGGCCGAGGTTGGCGCCACGCGCGTCGGCATCCGCATCTCGCCCGCGCACAACATCCAGGACGTGTGGGAGAAGGACGACGCCGAGACCCGCGCCACCTACGAGGCGCTCGTGTCGGGCCTCGCTCCCCTGGGCCTCGCCTACCTGAGCGTGCTGCACGCCGACCCCGCCGGCGACCTCATCCAGGACCTGCGCCGCACCTTCGGCGGCACCCTCATCATCAACAGCGGCTTCTCGAGCGTCACCACGCGCGACGAGGCCGTCTCGGTCGTGAAGGACGACATCGCCGACCTGGTCGCCGTCGGCCGCCCCGCCATCGCCAACCCCGACCTCGTCACGCGCTGGGAGCAGGGCGCCGACGAGAACGACGTCGACCAGGCCTCCGTCTACGGCGGCGGCGAGCGCGGGTACACGGACTACCCGTTCCTGCAGGCCTGAATCTCGGATGCCAACGGGGCGACGTCGCGAAAGTGACGCCGCCCCGTTCGTATGTCCACCGCGAACACCTCTCCGTTAGCCTGACCGCATGAGGACCGGCGGCCGACACGCTCAATCCAATGGTCGGGTGAGACCGTGATGCGTCCTTTCGGCCCGCGCTCCTACGTCGTCTCGCTCGAAGTGCCGTTCGGCTTCGGGGACGATGTCGAGCTCGACCACGACCCGGCCTCTCTCCGGCACGGCCTCAAGCCGTTCCTTCGCATCGACCTGACGCTCTACGAGCTGCCCATCCCCGACTTCACCACGACGTACGGGATCTACTTCGCAACGCCCCCGCTCGCCGAGCAGCTGCGTCCGCTGCGCGGTCTGCGCGAGCGTGAATTCAGCCTGTCGTTCGACCCGCAGATGCAGGAGCTCGGGGCGTTCGAGGGCAAACAGCTTCCTGAGCTTGTCTGTTTCGACGTGACGGGAACCTTCGGCGTCGACGACTTCTCCCACGTCGAGGGGGAAGCGGACCTTCTCGTGTCTCAAAGGGCGGCCGCGGCGCTGCGCCGTTTCGATCTGGGGCAGTTGGGCACGATTCGCCGCTTCCGGCGCGCGCGCTAATTCACCGGGCTCGTGGCGACTACCGCCCCTCGGCGCCCCCACGGCCGCGCCCGCAACGCCGCGAAATCGCCCCGTATGAACTCGTCGGCAATGTCGAGACGTTCTTTCTCGCTCAGCCCCCGCAGACTCCCGACTTCTTCACCGCCGACCTCGCTGTTCTCGAAGAGCACCCGATGCGGATAGAACTCGAGATTCCACGCGTCCGAGTCCGACACCGAAATGCTCCGGTGCTCGTCGTCCCCGTCATAGACGGCGATCGTCGGCAACAGTTCACTGAGGCGGTCGAGCGTGATGTCATCGTGTTGCTGCGCCCCGTAACGGTCGGTGAAGCTCACCCATCGCATCCGAATCCGCTCCTCTCGTCGATGCTCAATCTTGCTCCGCTGGCCGGAACCTTTGCACGACGGCGCCCGACCGGAACTCTCGCCGCTCGATCAGCTCGAGCCTCAGGTCGACGCCGTCGAGCAGCCGAGGCCCCCGGCCCGCAATCACCGGATGAACGACGAACGTGTACTCATCGATGAGCCCGTGCGCCGCGAGTGTCGCCGGCAGCCTCACGCCACCGACCGAAACCCCTCGCCCCGGTTCCCCCTTGAGCCGCCGAACGGCCTCAATAAGATCGCCCCGGACCAGTTCGGCGTTCCAGTCGACGCTGTCGAGAGTCCCGGATGCCACGACCTTCCGCATCGGATCCATGACCTCCGAGAATGCGACCTCACTGGCATCCATCCAGTCCGGCCACTCCCCCGACTCCGGTCGACGCCACGCGCCCTCCATCAGCTCGTAAGTGGCACGGCCGTAGAGGAGGGTGTCGGAGCGGCGCAGCTCGTCGGTCCAGAACGCCATGGACTGCTCGTCCGGCGGCAGGCCCGCTTCGTGATGGACGCAACCGTCGAGGGTGACGTTGATGGCGTAGCGGAGGGGCTGTGTCATGCCGCTAGCTTCCTCGCCGGGGCTCCCCCGCGGAAGAGCCCGCCGCCGCAAAGCGCGCGGCCTGCACCGCGAAGGCCTTCGCCAGCTCCGGCGGCCCGACGACCTCCATCGCCACCTCGAACCTCCCGAACGACGCGGCGAGCGCACCCCACGACCACGACCCGACCTCAAGGGTGCACTGCTCGTCGTCGACAGCGGTGACCGTGCCGTCGCCCGCGAACGGCAGTACGTCCCGCACCGGCGCGTGCAACAACACCGTCCCGCGGCAGGGCCACTCATTCGAGTCCGCCCCCTTGAACCGCGCGGCGACAAACGCGTTCACGTCCCCGCCCGGCACGACCCGCAGCACGAACGGCGCCCCACGCGGCACCCGGGGGCGCACGCGATCCGCCGAGAAGAGCCGCCAGTCCTCCCGCTCGAGATCCCACCCGAGCAGGTACCACCGGCCATCCGAGGTCACGAGGTGGTGCGGCTCGATCCGCCGAGGCTGAGCCTCTCCCTCGCCCCTCGGCATGTAGTCGAAGCGCAGGGTGACCCGGTCGCGCACCGCCTGCGCCAGCGTCAGCAGCACGTCGAGCGGAACAGCAGCAACCGGCGCTTCCCCCGGGCGGCCCACCGTCGTCACCTCCACAGCGTCGAGCCGATGCCGCAGCCGCGACGGCAGCACCTGCCGCATGGTCGCGAGAGCGCGCACCGCCGCCTCGCCGATGTCCGCACCCAATGCGGGCGCCGCGCGCAGAGCGATCGCCACCGCGAGCGCCTGATCGTCGTCGAAAAGCAGCGGCGGCATCTCGGCGCCCGCGTCGAGGCGGTATCCCCCGTCGGGGCCCATCGTCGTCTCGATCCGGTAGCCCATCTCGCGCAGACGATCGATGTCGCGCCGCACCGTGCGATCGCTGACATCCAGCCGCGATGCCAACACCGACCCCGGCCAGTCCCGCCGCGCCTGCAAGAGCGACAGCAGGGTGAGCAATCGCGACGTCGTGGCCATGCATCCGACGGTACTCGCGGTCTAGGACAGAAACCGACCTATACGGGTGGGACCGTGATCTCACAAGCCGATCCCGGCCCATTAATCGAGGAGCAGACATGCCCGTGCAGACCACCACCCACCTGAATTTCCGCGGCGATGCCCGCCAGGCGCTCGAGTTCTACCAGTCCGTCTTCGGCGGCCACCTCGTCGTCAACACCTACGCCGACTTCGGCACGCCGGCCGAGATCCCCGGCTCCGACAAGGTCGTCTTCGGCCTGGTTGCCGGCGAGAACGGCTTCCGCATCATGGGTTACGACATCCCCAGCCGCACCGAGGGCGGCATTGCCGGTGACGGAGCGACGCATCGCGAGAACAGTACGACAGTGACCGACCAGGCGGTGTTCGTCTCGATCAGCACCCCCACCCTCGAGGAGCTTCAGGGCTACTGGGACACCCTCGCAGTGGATGCCACGGTCGTCGAGCCCCTCGCCGCCTCGGCCTGGAGCGCCGGCTTCGGCATGCTGACCGACCAGTTTGGCGTGACGTGGAGCGTTTCGGTCGTCGCGGACTGAGGTGGGCGGTCGCGACGGCGTTCGATTGCGGGTCGCGACCGCTTCGCCTCAGGGTCCTAAACAACATAAGCGTGCTGCACAGCAACCGGACTCAGAGGTTGGCCCGAAGAATTTGAGCCGGGCCTGACGCTGGGTTGGGGTTGGATGCCCAGCACGGTTGCCTTGTCTTGCTCCTGGTGAACGCGGCAAGATGCACCCGTGCGAGCTGGGCCACACCACGGATAGGCCGTAAGCGGATCCGGGCGAGCAGATTCATGCTTCAGGCGACGGCACTTCGCACGAATCTCCACCAGCGTCATGTGGGGCTGTCGTCGATGTAATGGTGTGCATCATTGACGCGACCACGCAGGCTCCAGCCGCACCCTACCGACCCATGCTGACCCGAGGTACCGTTGTTGATCTCTTCGGGGGTGACAGCTTGAGCAAATTCTCAGTGGATCCAGACGCATTGCGGCCAGTTGCGGAGAAGATTGACGCGATTCGCGCCGAGGTCGCCGCCGGCGGGGTAAGCGGTCTCGATGGCGACGTCGGTCACGCCGATCTCGCTGCCGCTGCTGCTGGCCTGCAGGCAAAAGCCTCGTCATCCTGGTCGGAGCAGGTGCGCGCGCTCCAAGAGGTCGTCACTCGTTTGCGCGGCAGCGCTTCCCTTTACGAGAAGGCGGATCAAGATGCGGTGCCTCGAGCGGCAGCTGCTAGCGAGGGACTCATGCGTCCATGACCGAATTGGGCCAGACCACAGACGCGCTCGTTCTCATCCCCGGGTCGGTCGCAGCGCTGACAGATGCAGCTGTTAATTGGCGGTCTCGCGCTGAAACGGCCCGGATGGCCGCCGAGGAGCTTGGACAGGTGAGCCCGCCTGAGAGTTGGGCCGGCGAGGCCGCCGACCTCTTTGCTTCTCGGTTGTCAGCGGTCACGAGCGCGTGGTTGAAGAACGCGCAGATGATGATGACCTCGGCGGACGCGTTGGAGAACTACGCGACGATGCTCGGGTGGGCGCAGGGCAAAGCTGGTGACGCGATCGACATGTGGGAAACCGCCCGCGTGCGGACGGTCGAGTCCCTAGCTCCAAAGCCTCGGAGCAATCAGTTCTACGGCAGCAACGTCACCATCGAACCACCACCGGCCGATGCGGGTGCATCTCTGCGCGCGGAAGCAATCGCACTCCTCACCTACGCACGCCAGGAAGTTTCCTCGGCTGGAGCTCAAGCAGCGGACACAATCCGAGCGGCTGCGGACATCGCGCCTCCTGCTCCGGATCCGTGGCAGGTCGCATCGGCCATGACGCAGATGGTCGTCCAGCTCGCGATCACGACTCAGGTCGACACTCTCACCAATCTGGTCAATGGGACGGCGTCGGTTGCTAACGCACTCATCGAACACCCTGAGACCATCCTCGAGATTCTCGGCGGAATCGGTCTCATGGCCGGCGGGGGCGCGCTGGCCGTTGGGGGGCTACCGGTCGCCGCCACCGGTGTGGGAATTGTCCCCGGAGGGGCGGCCGTTGGAGCGGGCATCACCGCGGCTGTCGCCGGCGCGGCCGCTACCGGCATGGGAATCATGAACGTCGCCCAGCACGCAACCGGCGACAGCGCGGTTCGCCCGTTACCTGGACGCGACGCGAAGGGTCGCTTTACATCCGATCAAGAGGTGAAGCCCTGGGTCGACAAGGAGAAGCAGGGAATCGACGAGATTCAGGAGGAGTTCGGCGTCGAAGTCAAAACGGAGCGAACCGCCGCCCGTATAGAGGGCTCGGACCACACCAGATACTTCGACGGCTTCTTCAGAAACGACGATGGAACGTACACAGCAATCGAGGTGAAGAGCGGCGGCGCAATGAGAACAGCCGGGCAGCGCGAGTTCGACGGTCTGGTGTCTGAAGCAAATCCCGCGATCGTGAAGGTCGACGGCGAAATTATTAGAGTAACCAGTGTCTACCTGAAGCGAGTGCCATGAGTAACGACAAGCCCACGTTCGTCTACGAGATCAACGGAGCCTCGTTCGCGAACCTCATCAATGGTCCGCGGTCGTACGAAGACAACTTGCAGCGGATGGTGTCTCTCCTGGGCAAGTCGGGCCGTTCGACGTTCTCCCTATCGAGGCTGCCAGACGGCCAGGACATCTGGGACGTAACCCGCGAGTCACTGCCAAGTGTGTTTCTACAGGCGGCCGGAACCGCCGATGCCATGACCGTCGAGTGGCGACGCCTGGAGCAGGACGGAACAGAGCGGCTCTACACCGTCGGTCATGGTGGACCGCGCGACGGCGAACCGCCCGTGACGATCGACTTCCTCGACGGGACGGCCCACGCCCTCGTCTACCCAGACGAAGTGTTTACTGCGGACGAGGCCGGCGAGATCTTCGTGCATTACTTTCACACGCTGACGGTCCACGACCGCTACGCCCTCCGCGAGCTGAACCTCACCACGCCAACACCATGACCATCTCGTTCGACAGCGATCGCCACGAAGCCCTACTGGTCTCGCTTCGGGTAGCAACGAATGCCATCGGGGCCGAGCTCGATGCGCTCGAACGCAAGGCGGACACGTTGCGTTCTTCCTGGAGTGGTGAAGCGCGCGACGCGTACGACGAGGCGCAGAACGCATGGAGCGCCTGCATGCGCGGATTTCATGGCGTACTCAGCAATACCAACATCGTTGCTGCATCCGCTGGCGACTCACTCCGCCAAGCCGAACAGGCGGTGCGGTCGCTCTGGGCCTGAGCAGGGCTGCTCCGTCAACCCGCGGACAGGTCGCTCCTCAAGTGGGAGTCGCCGCCTCCAGGGCATCCCGTCCGCTCCGAGAATGATGATCGGCGCGGAGGAGAAGTGGCTGAATGCAATGTCGAGGATGACGAGCGGCCGCGGTCCCGGGGCGCGCTTATGGCGCGTCCGACGAGGTCTTCACATCCCCGGCGCCATATCCGTGAACCGCGAATAATGCCCCTGAAACGCGACCGTGATCGTGTCGGTCGGACCGTTACGGTGCTTCGCCACGATCAGGTCCGCCTCGCCCGCACGAGGTGAGTCCTTCTCATACGCCGCCTCGCGGTGCAGCAGCACCACCATGTCGGCGTCCTGCTCGATCGAGCCCGACTCACGCAGGTCGCTCAGGGCCGGCTTCTTGTCGGCGCGCTGCTCGGCGCCACGGTTCAGCTGCGATAGCGCGATGACCGGAACCTGCAGCTCTTTCGCCATCAGCTTCAGCGCGCGCGAGAACTCACTGACCTCTTGCTGGCGCGACTCGACGCGCTTACCGCTCGTGAGCAGCTGCAGGTAGTCGATGACGACCATCTTGAGACCCTCGCGCTGCTTGAGACGACGGCACTTCGCGCGGATCTCGACGAGCGTCATGTTGGGGCTGTCGTCGATGTAGAGGGGCGCGTCGTTGATGCGACCGCGGGTGGAGGCCACCGTGGTCCAGTCGCGCGAGTCGAGGGTTCCCTTGCGCATGCTCTGCAGGGGAATCTGGCCCTCGGCGCTGAGCAGGCGCATGGCGATCTCGCTGCGCCCCATTTCGAGCGAGAAGAAGATGCAGGGGGCGTTCGACTTGATCGCGGCGGCGCGGGCGAAGTCGAGCGCGAGCGTCGACTTACCCATGGCGGGGCGCGCGGCGAGCACGATCATCTGGCCCGGGTGCAGACCGTTGGTCAGCTGGTCGAGACCGGCGAAGCCGGTGGGGATGCCCGTCATCGACCCGTCGCGTCCGCGAGCGGCCTCGATCTCTTCGACCGCGGCATCCACCGCCGTCGTCAGGGGGATGTAGTCCTCGGCGCTGTCGTCGCCCGAGACGTTGTAGATCTCGGCCTGGGCGCTGTTGACGAGCTCGACCGGGTCGCCCTCGCCGGCGTAGCCCATCTGCACGATGCGCGTGCCGGCCTCGACGAGGCGGCGGAGCATCGCGCGCTCGGCGACGATTGAGGCGTAGTAGCCCGCATTTGCGGCGGTCGGCACGATCGAGGTGAGCGTGTGCAGGTAGTCCGCTCCCCCGGCGCGCTGCAGCTCGCCCGTCTTGATGAGCTCGTCGGTGACGGCCACCACGTCGGTGGGCTCACCGTGCGAGTAGAGGGTGAGGATGGCCTCGAAGATCAGCTCGTGCTTGGGCACGTAAAAGTCGGGACCGCGGAGACTTTCGATCACATCGGCGACGGCGTCTTTCGACAGCAGCATGCCGCCCAACGCGCTCTGCTCGGCCAGCGTGTCGTGCGGGGGCGTGCGCTCGGGGCGCGGCGCTTTTCCGAGACGTTCTTCGGCGATATCGGCGATCGACACGGGCTCTCCTTCAGTTCGGGCACCCCTAGCCGGGCCTCGCGCGCGCATGAAGCGTTCGCGGAAACGGGGCTCGGGGCGGCCTCGGCAGCATCAGATCACCAAGTTCCGACGTTGACGCGGACGGCACGGTGAAAGGGCTGCCCGAGGGGCTGCACCCACGCTAGATACCACTCTCCCCACACGCAAACGAGCCTGTGGATAACTCTGTGGACAGACTGCGGGAAACGCCGCCATCTCTGTGCACAAGTGCTGTGGAGAACTCGGTGGATGGATGGGAATATCGGGCGTGTTTACGCCGCTGACCTGGCATTTATCTATCCACAGTTTTCCTGGGGAAATCCCGTGTGAAGTGAACGTTGAAGGTTGCTGCTAGGGGCATGCACATGTGTACAACTCGGGGGATAACTCGCCGATGGCGTACCGACCCGGAGCCCCCGCTGTCAAGTTTTTCTTCACCGTCCGGCGTGTCGCCCGTCATCTGGCGGTCTCCCGAAAACTACTTAGATTTCACCAACCCCCTTTCACCCGGGTGAAGACGGGCGTAGCGTCGCCGCCCAAGAGTTTCGGAGATTCACCTTTGGGGGGCGAATCATGGAGAACGCGTCCGGTCGGGGGGCACCGCGCATGCTGCGGCTGCTCCTCATCGGCGCGTCCACCGCCCTCGGAGCAGCAGCTCTCTCCGTTGCCCTTTCAGCCTCTCCCGCTTCCGCCGACGACGGCTCGGGTGGCCTGCTCGGCGCCGTCGGCTCGACGGTCAACCAGGTCACCGACACCGTCGACGAGGTCGTCGGCACCGTCGTCTCTCCCACGGTCGAGCACGTCACCGAGACGGTCGCTCCCGTGACCCAGGTCGTCACCGACGTGGCACCCGCCCCCGCGGCCGAGGTCGTCACGACCACCACGGCAACCGTCTCCGAGGTCGTCTCGACAGCGGATTCGACCGTCGGCGACACCGTGGACACCGTGGGAGACGTGGTCACCGACGTCGCCGGTTCAGGGGTCGTCGGTGACGTCGTCACCCCCGTCGTCGAAACCGTTCAGGCGGTCCCCGTCGTCGGAGACGTCGTGCACACCGTCGGGCTCGACGAGCTCATCTCGGGAGTCACCGACGCGGTCGATTCCGCGCTCCCCGTGATCGTCGGCACCCTCCCCCCGATCTCCCCCGTGATCCCCGTGACCCCGGGCGTTCCGACGGCTCCGGGTGGTGACACCGCCACCCCGATCCCGGGCATCGTGCCCGCCGAACCCCTCTCGGCCGAGGCCGCGGACGGTGCGACAGCGGTCGTCGCCGGCATCCTGTCGGCGGATCCCTCCCCCGCTCCGTCGTCGTCCCGCACGGCCCCCTCGGGCGGGGCGGCGACGCTGTTCGACGCCACCGCGACCGGCGTGGTCTCCGTCGCCGTCGCGGCCGCGCAGGGCGCCCCCTCCACCCCGCCGGGCGACGACGACCTCGCCGGAGTCCTGGGAGCGAGCACGGGCTCGAGCTCGTCGGCATCCGGAAACTCCGGCGCGGGGGGCGCGAACGCCGCCACCGCCGACGGCGGCAAGCTCTTCGCCGCCCCGCTTCTTCTCGACCGCCGCACCATCGTCGACGACGACCTGCCTGGCACCCCGGTCTTCGGTACCGACGTCTCTCCTGACTGAGGACGGTCGCACCGTGCATCGCACGGCAGACGACCCCGCGCTGACGCGCACCCTCATTCATCTACAGGAGAAACTCTCATGCGCAAGATCTACTCGCGTGTCCTTCTGGGCACGCTCGTCGGAGGCGGCCTCGCCGTCCTCGGAGCCGGCATCGCCAATGCCGCAGACACCTCGGGCGTCGACGGTCTGCTCTCGGGCGACCAGGTCGGTGTCTCGGTGAACCTCCCGGTCACCGTCGGCGGCAACGCCGTCTCGGTGCTCGGAGACAGCAGCAGCGACGGTGCCGACACCTCCGCTCCCGCTGCCCCCGCTCCCGCACCCGTCACCATCACCGATGGCAGCGACGGCGTGGGCTCGGGCAACCAGGGGCTCGTGTCGGTCAACGTTCCCGTGACGGTCGGCGGCAACGCCGTCTCGCTCGTCGGAGACAGCAACAGCACGGATGCCGGCACCTCGGCGCCTGCGACCGAAGCTGCCGCTCCCGCGGCTGGCAGCAGCACCGACGGCAGCGACAGCGTCGCCGGCGGCAACCAGGGCGTCATCTCGATCGAGGCTCCGGTCACGGTCGGCGGCAACGTGGTCTCGGTGATCGGCGACAGCAGCACCGACGATGCGGCCACCACCGGCGGCAGCACCTCGGGCTCGACCGGCGGCGGCACCGTCACCGACGGCACCGACGGGATCCTCGGCGGCAACGTCGTCGACGCCCCGATCGGCCTGCCCGTCACCGTCGGCGGAAACGCCGTCTCGGTGATCGGTGACAGCGCCTCGAACGACGCCGACACCACCGGCGGCACCACGGCCGGCTCCGGCTCGACCGGCGGCAGCCTCACCGACGGCACCGACGCCATCGGCGGCGGTAACGTCATCGGCCTCCCGGTGGGCGTGCCCGTCACAGTCGGCGGCAACGCCGTCTCGGGAATCGGCGACAGCGTCACCGACGGCGCTGACACCACCGGCGGCACCACCGGCTCGACCGGCACCGGCAACGCCTCCACCGACGGAACCGACGCCATCGGCGGCGGCAACATCATCGGCCTCCCGGTCGGCATCCCCGTCACCATCGGCGGCAACGCCGTCTCGGGCATCGGCGACAGCGTCACCGACGGCGCTGACACCACCGGCGGCACCACCACTGGCGGAACGGGTAACACCAGCACCGACGGCACCGACGGCATCGTCGGCGGCAACATCATCGGCCTGCCCATCAACGCCCCCGTCACCATCGGCGGCAACGCCGTCTCGGGCATCGGCGACAGTACCTCCGAGAACGCCACCACCACCGGCGGCACCACCGGCTCGACCGGCGGCACCAGCACCGACGGCACGGGCAGCATCGGCGGCGGCAACATCATCGGTCTGCCGATCACCATCCCCGTCACCATCGGCGGCAACGCGGTCTCGGTGATCGGTGACAGCACCACCACCGACTCCACCACCGGAACGCCCACCACGCCCGGAACCCCGGGAACGCCCGGTACCCCGGGCACCCCGGGAACGCCCGGCACCCCCGGAACGCCCGGAACCCCCGGAACGCCCGGAACCCCGGGATCGAACGGCACTGACGGAACGAACGGCACCAACGGCACTGTCACCGTGACCGGCTCGCTCGCCTCGGTCGGCTCGGTCAACGCCCTCGCTGCCACCGGAGCGAACAACGCTCGCGGCGCCCTCGCCGTGACGGGAACGGACGGCTCGATGGCCGCCGGGCTCGGCATCGCCGGCCTGCTGACCCTGCTCCTCGGAGCCGGTCTGCTGCTGCGTCGCCGCCGCTCGGTCGCCTGACCCGGAGCGTTCGCCCACAGAACGCGACACCGGATGCCACGCCCTCGGGCCGGCATCCGGTGTCGCGGCGTGCCCGGGACGGCACCGAACGCGCGGGGCACCCGGTGTACACCGTGGGCAGAGGGCGCCGGAGGGCGCCCGACCCGCTACAGCACCCCACCCCGCCGCTCGCGCTCGAGGAACGCGATCGTCTCGGGCTGCTGCGGGGCGTCGAGGATCTGGGCGGGAGTGCCCTGCTCGACGATCCGGCCGCCCTTCATGAACACGATGCGGTCGGCCACCTCGCGCGCGAACGACATCTCGTGCGTGGCCATGAGCATGGTCGAGCCGCGGTCGCGCAGTACCCGCACCAGGTCGAGCACCTCTCCGACCAACTGCGGGTCGAGGGCCGAGGTGATCTCGTCGAGCAGCAGCAGCTCGGGGTCGGTCATCACGGCGCGCACGATCGCGACGCGCTGCTGCTGGCCGCCCGACAACCGGTCGGGGAACTCCCGCGCCTTCGCGCCCAGGCCCAACTGCTCGAGCAGTTCGGTGCCGCGCGCGTAGGCCTCGGCCTTCGGCATCCCGTGCACTTTCCGCGCGGCCAACGTCACGTTGTCGATGACGCGCAGGTGCGGGAACAGGTTGAAGTGCTGGAACACCACGCCGATGCGCGACCGGGCGGAGTCCTGGTCGATCGTCGGGTCGGTCAGATCGTCGCCGTTGAGCAGGATCTGGCCGTCGTCGACGCGCTCGATGAGGTTGATGGTGCGCAGCAGCGTCGACTTGCCCGAGCCCGAGGCGCCGATCAGCACGACGACCTCGTGCTTGGCGAGCTCGAGGTCGATGCCGTCGAGCACGACGTGGTCGCCGAAGGCTTTCCGCACCCCGCGGACGTCGAGCACGCTCATACGATCCCGCCCATCTGCTCGCGCTTCGCCAACCGCGCCGACACGTAGTCGGTGAGGCGGATCATCGGCAGCGCCATGGCCACGAACAACAGCGCCGCGACGATGTACGGCGTGAAGTTGTAGTACTCCGCCGCCGAGATCTGCGCCGCGCGCACGGCATCCACCGCTCCGAGCACCGAGATGAGGCCGACGTCTTTCTGCATCGACACGAAGTCGTTCATGAGCGCCGGCACGACCTTGCGCACGCCCTGGGGGATGACGACGATCCGCAGCGTCTGCCCGTGCGTCAGACCCATCGAGCGGGCCGCGACCCGCTGCGAGGGGTGCACGGCCTCCATGCCCGCACGCAGCACCTCGGCGATGTACGCCGAGTAGGTCAGCACGATCGCGATGGTTCCCCACAGCACGACCGGCACGCGCCCGAAGACACCCAGGGCCGGCAGACCGAAGCCCACCAGGTACAGCACGATCAGCAGGGGGATGCCGCGGAACAGGTCGGTGTAGATCGTAGCCAGGGCGCGCAGGGGAAAGAACACCGGCCCCCGCAGCGACCGCAGCACCGCGAGGGTCGTCCCGAGCACGGCCACGGCGAGCGCGGCGACGATGAGCACCTGGATGTTGACCCACAGCCCCGCGAGGATCGAGGGGAAGCTCTTGAGCGCGATGTCGAGGTCGAAGAAGCTGCGGCGCACGTCTTCCCAGCCGGGGCTCGACAGGATCGCCCACCCGACGACCACGACGAAGACGACCGAGCTGACCAGGGCGATCAGCACCGACTTCGTCGACTGCTGACGCCGCGTGGCGCGCCGCCCGAGTTCGAGCTCGCTCGGCCGCCACGCGGTGTCGGAAGAGGTGGATGCCACGGAGTTACTTCAGCACGGGGGCGGCGGAGGTGCCGCCGAGCCACTTCTGCTGCAGCTCGTCGAGCGTGCCGTCGGCCTTGAGCGCGTCGACCGCGTCGCTGACGGGAGTGGTCAGCGCCGAGCCCTTGGGCAGCACGTAGGCGAGCTCGTCGCCGCCGGCCGAGGAGTCGGGCAGCTGACCCACGACCTTGCCGTTGTCGAGAACGGCCCCGGCGAGGTAGAACGCGGTCGGCAGGTCGACGACGATCGCGTCGACCTGGCCCGACTGCAGGGCGGCGACGGCGTCGTCGTTCGAGTTGAAGACGCTGAGCTTGCCGGTGCCGAGCTGGTCGGCGGCCACCTGGTAGCTGGTGGTGGCGCTCATGACGCCCACGGGGATGTTCTTCAGCTCGGCGACCGTCGTGGCGGACGCGGCGGGAGAGGTGCCCGTGGTGACGACCGCCTGGGTGGTCGTGTAGTACGGCGACGAGAAGTCGACGGCCTGCTTGCGCTGGTCGGTGATCGAGAACTGCTGCACGTTCATGTCCCAGTCCTTCGGGCCGGGGGCGATCGCGCTGTCGAAGTTCGAGCGGACCCACACGATGTCGTCCTTCGAGAAGCCGAGCTTCTCGGCGACGGCGCACGAGACGGCGGCCTCGAAGCCCTCGCACGACGCGGGGTCGTCGTTCTCGACCCACGGCGAGAAGGCGGGCTCGCCGGTGGCGATGGTGAGCTTGCCCGCGGCGACGGTCTGCAGGGCGCCCTCGGTCGCGGGGGCGGAACCGGCGTCGGATCCGGTGGGGGCGAAGGCGCAGGCCGTCAGGGTGACGACCGTGGCGGCGGCGACGGCGGTCAGGGCGGCGACGCGGCGCAGGCGTGCGGAAGCGGTCACGATGTCTCCTCGTGGACGTATCGGGGTCATCCCCGGAGTGCTGTGATGTGCACAGCGTACCGAGCGCATGTTTCAGGGGATGTCGCCGGTGAAACCTGGCGACACGGGACGCGGCTACTCGGCGAGGCGCCAGTCGGCGAAGCTGAAGCCGGGAGAGACCACGCAACTGACCACGACCTCGGTGTCGCCCGCCGGTCGGGCCGCCTGCCAGACGCCCGCGGGCACCGTGTGCTGCAGCACGTGACCGGCGGCGAGATCGGGCCCGAGGGTGACCGTGCGCGCGGTACCGGGCTGTTCGCCGTCTCCCCCGAGCGACAGCTCGAGCGTGCCCGGCCCGTGCCAGAGCCACACTTCGTCGCTGGTCACGACGTGCCAGGCGCTCTCTTCCCCCGGGGTCAGCAGGTAGTGGATGCAGGTGGCCGCGGGCCGCGTGCCCCCGGGGGTCTCGACCTCGACGCCGCCCGTCCACATGCGCCGGAACCAGCCGCCCTCGGCGTGCGGTTCGAGATCGAGCAGGACGGCGGTGGCGGGACGCTCAACGGTCATCGGCGGATACTCCGGTCTCTCGGGTGAAGGCGGCGGATGCCGAGCGCACCTCGCCGTCGATGAAGGTCGCGGCCGCGCTCCCCTCGCCGGCGACGACGAGGTGCTCGATGGTGTCATCGACCTGCGACACCGGCACGTCGAAGAACGCCAGATCCGCCACCGCGCCCACGGCGAGGTACCCGGTGCGGGCGGGGCCCGTGTCGAGCCCCATGGCGTGCGCTCCACCGAGGGTCGCCGCGCGCAGCAGCAGCTCCGAGAGGTCGCGGTTCGCGTAGCCCTGCGCCCGCGCCAGCCGGTGCAGCGCCGACACGTCGGCCAGCAGATCGAGCGAGGGGCTGGATGCCAGCGAGTCAGTGCCCACGGCGAGCGCGTTGCCCTCGAGCAGGTACGCCGCGACCGGCGGCTCGTCGAGCCCGATGACCGCGTTCGAGCGCGGGCAGAGGGCCACCGACGTGCCTCGCGCCCGCAGGATCGCCCGATCGCGGGCGGTCATGTAGACGCCGTGCGCGATGTGGCAGTCGGGGCCCAGCACACCGAGCTCGTCGACGAACTCCGTCGCCCCCGTGCCGAAGCCCTCGTCGCGCAACGCGCGGAAACTCGCTGGTCGGTGCAGTTGCCAGGGCACGGCCTCACCGTGCTCGCGCTCGAAGGCCGCTTCGCCGAGGTGCAGGTGCAGCCGGCTCCCCCGCTCGCGCACGATGTCGGGGATCTCGAGCAGCGGCTCGACGTCGAGGGAGTACGGCGCGTGCGGCGACAGCCCCGTGCCCGGGGGTGAGGGCATCGCGTCGAGCCGCGCCTCCACCTCTGCTCGACCGCGCTCGGCCCACGCCGCGTTCGTCCAGCTCATCACCTCCCAGTAGGTGATGCCGTGCAGGCGAGCGTCGTGCAGCGCCGAGGCCGCCTCGACGTCGGTGACGATGTCGGCCACCGCCGTCGTGCCGGCGGCGATCATCGCGAGCGCCCCGGCCCTGGCATCCGCCGCCCAGTCGTGACCGGCGCGATAGACCGGGGTGAACGCGTCGTCCCAGTCGTCGAATCCGGCGTACGAGCCGCGCCCCACCTCGGCCATGCCCGTGTATTGCAGGTGCGCGTGCGCGTTCACGAGCCCCGGCGTCAGCACCCCCGGCCAGTGCACCTCGTCGAAGGCGATGCCGCGCGCGCGCAGCTCGTGGCGCACCCACTCGCGGTCGCCGACGTGGCGGATGCGACCGCCCGCCACCGCGATCGCCCCGCCGGGGATGGGGGGTGCGGTCACGGGGACGACGAGCGACGCCGAGTACAGCACGACGTTCACGAGCGCGACTCCCGGTAGCGCGGCGAACGCCAGTCATCGACGCCGTCGAGGTCGAGCGCGCGCGGCGGGTCGATGTCGGCGCCCCGCACGGCCAGCGCGGTCCGGGCGACGAGGTCGTCGATGTCGGTTCCGAGGGCGTGCACGCCGGGCCCGGGCCGCCGACTCAGCAGCTCGCCCAGGGCCGCGAGCTGCACCGCGAACGACAGGTCCATGATCTCGATCGGGTTGCCCTCGGCGGCGGTGATGTTCACCGCTCCCCCTCCCCCGAGAACGAGCGCATCGCCGCTGCCCGACACTTCGCCCGGAACTCCTCCGGCGACCGCGATCACGCGCGCGACAGCGGCGATCTCGGGTGTCGCCGTCGCGGGGACGCCGGTCGCCGAGACCACCAGCGCTCCCCCGGCCAGCTCGACCGCCCGGCCGGTGGCGAATCCGTCGTGCCGTGCCTCGAGCGCCCGCACGGGGTCGGTCTCGGCAACGCGCACCTCGGCCCCGAGCGCGCGCAGGTGCACGGCGACTCCCCGGCCGACGGGCCCGTAGCCCAGCACGAGCGCGGGCTGATCGGTGAGTGCGATCCCCCGCTCCTCGAGCAGATCGGCGATCGCGAACACACACGACTGTCCCGTGCCATAGCGGTTGTCGAACATCGTCTTGGTGCGCGCGTCATTGACGGCCATCACGGCGCAGCGGAGGGTGCCGGCATCCTGCATCCGACGAAGGGGCGTGAGGCCGCTCGTCGTCTCTTCGCACGCGCCGATCCACCCGTCGACCAACGCCGGGTCGTCTTCGTGCGCGAGGCGGATGAGGTGCGCGCCGTCGTCGAGCAGCACGTCGAGTCCCGCGCGGAGGAAGGTCAGCGCCGCCGCGCGCTCCGCGGCGCCCGCGAGCCCCGGGTCGGCCGTCACGGCGAAACCGCGAGCTCGGAGCTCATCTGCGACCGCGACGTCGGCCTCGTCGGGGTGCGCGTACACCGACACCGCGGCCCCCCGCTCGCGCAGCAGGAGCGACAGCACCGCGGTCTTCGGTTCGAGCACCATGGCCACGCCCACCCGCAGGCCGGTCAGATCGAGCCTCTCGGCGAGGGCCACGGCCACGGGCATGTGCTCGCGGGCGAACGCGATGCGCCCGGCGGCGTCGCCGCGTTGGGGCAGCGGCTCTCCGTCGAGCAGCACGAGCTCGGCATCCAGGTCGAACTCGACGCGCCCCGGCGTCGGAGACGGGCTCGGGATGCCACCGAGCCGGGCCAGCAGCTGCGTCAGGGCATCGGCGCCGACCCCGGTCGCCGCGAACGGGCGTCCGGCGATCATGAGGTTCGACGCGCGCGCGAAGCGCCGGACGATGCGCTCGGGTGCGCGAGGGTCGGTCACGGCACTCAGCCTAGGGTCACGGCGTCCCGCCCTCGCTCCCCCGCACACGAAACGGCCCCGCCCTGCCGAAGCAGGAGCGGGGCCGGATCGTGCGTCGCGAATTACTTCGCGGCGACCACCTGGAGGGTGATCACGGCGGTGACGTCGTCACGCAGGCGAACGGTCGCCTCGTGCTCGCCGACCGACTTGATCGCCGAGGTGATCTGGATCTTGCGCTTGTCGAGCTCACCGAGACCGGCGGCCTTGACGGCGTCGGCGACATCGGCGGGCTTGACCGAACCGAAGAGGCGACCCTCGTTGCCGGCCTTGACGGCGAGCTTGACGGTGTTCGACTCGAGCGAGTTCTTCAGGGCCACGGCGTCTTCGTGGTCGTGGATCGCGCGGGACTCGCGAGCAGCGCGGATCGACGCGACCTGCTTCTCGCCACCACGGCTCCACGACACGGCGAAGCCCTGCGGGATGAGGTAGTTACGGGCGTACCCGTTCTTGACCTCGACAACATCACCGGCGCTACCGAGCCCGGTGACCTCATTCGTGAGAATCAGCTTTGCCATCGGGTGCTCCTTAGCGGCCGGCGCCGGCGTAGGGCAGAAGAGCCATCTCGCGCGCGTTCTTGATGGCGCGGGCGATCAGACGCTGCTCCTGCACGGAGACACCGGTGATACGACGGGCGCGGATCTTGCCGCGCTCCGAGATGAACTTGCGGAGGGTGGGGACGTCCTTGTAGTCGATGACGCCGACGCGGATCGCCTTCGCGGGGGCTGCGTTCTTCGCACCCTTCCGCGGCTTGCGGCGGTCGCCAGTGGCCTTTCCAGCCATGCTTCCTTCTTTCGTGTGGTTCGGACGCCGTTCCGGTCACGAGGACCGGGGCATGGCATCCGGAATTTCGGGGGTCGTCTCGCTCGAGAGCGGGGCGAAGATCAGAACGGGGTGTCGTCGCCGTAGGAGCCGGGAGTGCTCCACGCGTCAGCGCCGCTGTTGTTGCCGCCGCCGTTGTTCGAGCCGGGGGTCGACCACGGCTCGTCGTTCGACTGCTGCACCTGCGCGCGCTGACCGCCACCGCCGCCACCGTTACCGCCACCGGCGGCTCGGGTGACCTGGGCGGTCGCGTAGTGGAGCGAGGGGCCGATCTCATCGACTTCGAGTTCGATGGAGGTGCGGTTGTTGCCCTCGCGGTCCTGGTAGGAACGCTGCTTCAGGCGACCGGTCGCGATGACACGGCTGCCCTTCGTCAGCGAACCGGCGACGTGCTCGGCGAATTCGCGCCACACCGAGGCGCGCAGGAACAGCGCCTCGCCGTCTTTCCACTCGTTCGCCTGACGGTCGAACGTGCGGGGAGTCGACGCGATGGTGAAGTTCGCGACCGGCAGCCCGTTCTGCGTGTACCGCAGCTCGGGGTCGGCCGTGAGGTTGCCCACAACGGTGATGACGGTTTCGCCGGCCATCGTCGTTACTTCGCAGCCTTCTCGGCGGACTCGACCTTGCGGGGAGCGGCAGCCTTGCGGGCGGCCTTCTCCTCGGAGCGCTTGGCCTCGGCGGCGACCTGAGCGATCGCCTCTTCGGCACGGAGGACCTTGGTGCGCATGATCTGCTCGTTCAGCTTCAGCTGACGGTCGAGCTCGTTCGTGGCCTCGCTGGTCGCGACGAAGTTGACGACGGCGTAGATGCCCTCGTTCTTCTTGCGGATCTCGTAGGCGAGACGACGGCGGCCCCAGATGTCGATCTTGTCGATGGTTCCCCCATCGGCCGTGATGACCTTGAGGAATCCGTCGAGCTTCGGAGCGACCTGGCGCTCGTCGACCTCGGGATCGAAGATGACCATGAGTTCGTACTGGTGCGTCACTAACCCACCTCCTTCGGACTAGAACGGCTGACGGGCATTTCCCGGCAGCAGGAGGGTGTGTAGCACGTCGTCACGGGGTTACACGCGCATGGGCGCAGCCGGACAACCTTCGTAGTCTAACGGATGCCGGTGGCCCCGCGGAATCCGACATCGGTAGCGTGGACGTGACCAGACGACGGCGGGGGGCCGCATGGCAGGGATCCGACCATTCGACGCACGGGCGTTGCTGACGCCGCCCGACCCGCGGGCCGCGAAGACGTTCACCGCGCAGCTGCGCAGCGCCGGACGCCTCCCGGGTACGGGCGCCGCCGTCGCGGCGTACGCGGTGGCGTTCGCGCTGATCGGCGGTGTGGGGGTCGTCATCGTCGTGCTCGCCGCCGTGCTGTCGCCGTTCCTTCGCGAGGGGTCGTTCATCCTCGGCATCCTGTTCCTCTTTCCGATCGCGCTGGGTCTGGGCGGGCTGGCTCTGGCGTGGTTCCTCGGTCAGAAGGCCCAGCGCACCCAGGAGGACCGCCGCTGGCGCCTCGCGGGATTCAGCCGCGACGTGGGCATGGAGTACGTCCCCTCGGTGCCCGCTCCCCCGCTGCCCGGAGTGCTGTTCGGAATCGGCGGCGACCGCACCGGCTACGACATCCTGCGCGGGAGTGAGCCGCGGTTCGTCGAGATCGGCAACTACGCGTACACGACGAGCGACGGCAAGAACACGCACACCTCGCGGTGGGGATACATCGCGATCCGGCTCGACGTGCCTCTTCCTCATATCGTTCTGGATGCCGTGGGCAACGGCGTGAAACTCGGCGTGTGGGAGCGGGGGCAGCGCCTGAGCCTCGAGGGCGACTTCGACAGGTACTTCCACCTGTCGTGCCCCGCGGGCTACGAGCGCGACGCGCTCTACCTCTTCACGCCCGACGTCATGGCGCGATTCGTCGACAACGCCTCGGCGCTCGAAGTCGAGATCGTCGACGACTGGATGTTCCTCTACTCCCCCGACGAGCTCTCGACCCTCGACCCGACCCGGTGGGCCTGGGCGTTCGCGGTCGTCTCGGCCCTGATCGACAAGCTCGATCAGTGGGGGCGGTGGCGCGACGACACGCTGCGGGCGAGTGCCCCCACGGCTCTGCCGACCCTGCCCGGGGCGGCGGCATCCGCGAGTCCGGCAGCTGCACCTGCACCTGCTCCCCTCGCGTTCACCCCCGCACCCGTCGGGGTCGCGCCTGCGGGCCAGCGATTGAAGCGCAGCAACGCGTGGCTCATCGCGCTGCTCGTCGTCGCGGGGGCCTTCGTCGTCGTCCCGATCGTGCTCTTCGGGGTCGGCTTCCTCATCTTCTTGGCGCAGTCGTCATGACCGTCGACACCACCGCCCTGACCCAGCCGATCGATCGCGCGAAGGTCCGCGCCTTCAGCAAGGCCCTGCGCGAGAAAGGCATGCTGCGGAGCCGTGCGTTCACGATCATCGTGTTCGCGTTCGTGGGGATCGTGGGCGCACTCATCGTCGTCCCGACGCTGGCGACGATCGTCACGAACGCGTTCGCGCGCGGCAGCGGCAATCCCGTCGCGCTCCTGCCCTTCGTGCTCGTCCTCGCCATCGTCGGATTCCTGGCCTGGGCGATCATCCGCGGGGTCGGCGGGGCCGCGGCACGCCGCTACCGGCTGAGCCTCTTCGCGAGCGCGAACGGCATGACATGGCATCCGGGATTCTCCCACCCCCGACGCCCGGGCATGATCTTCGATCTCGGCCGCAACCAGGAGTTGCACGACGTGATGCGGCGCGAGCAGTCGCGCTCTCTCGAGGTGGCCAACTACACGTACGAGACCGGGTCGGGAAAGAGCAAGCAGACGCACCGCTGGGGCTACGTCGCGCTGCGGCTCGACACCCCGCTCCCCCATATCGTGCTGGATGCCGTGGGCAACAACGGTCTGTTCGGCGGCTCGAACCTGCCGATCACGTTCGGCCGCGACCAGCGGCTGAGCCTCGAGGGCGATTTCGACAGGCATTTCGCGCTGTACTGCCCGGAGGGGTACGAACGCGATGCGCTGTACCTGTTCACCCCCGACGTCATGGCGCGGTTCGTCGACAACGCCGCGGCGCTCGACGTCGAGATCGTCGACGACTGGCTGTTCCTCTACGCCAAGCGCGACCTGTCGACCCTCGACCCCGCCACCTGGCGATGGTTGTTCGCCACCGTCGACGCGATCGACGAGAAGCTCGCACAGTGGGCGCGGTGGCGCGACGAGCGGCTCGGGGATTCGTCGTCGGGGGCCGCCGCCACGGGCACCGCGGCATCCGGCGCCGCAGCTCGGAGCGTGCCGTTGCTCACCCCGCCGCCCGCCGGCGTCGCCCGCGAGGGGCGGCGGCTCAAGCGCGGAATCCCGTGGATATCCGTCGCGGTGCTGGTCGTCTTCGGCGGATTCTGGATGCTGTCGCTCGCGTTCGGACGGTGAACGCCGCCCCCGAGCCCGCACGGGGCGGGCCCGGGAACACGGCCGCTGCGGTCAGACCCCCCGGGTCGACCGCCAGAGCTCACGACGGCTCTGCTGCTCGACCGGGTCGGGCACGGGCAGCGACACCAGCAGGCGCTTGGTGTAGTCGTCGCGCGGCTCGGTGAGCACCTGGACGGTCGTGCCCTGCTCGCGGATCACACCCTGCTGCAGCACGACGACGCGGTCGGCGACCTCGTCGACGACGGCCAGGTCGTGACTGATGAACAGACACGCGAAGCCGAACTCCGCTTGCAGCTGCGCGAACAGCTGCAGCACGCGCGCCTGCACCGACACGTCGAGCGCCGACGTCGGCTCGTCGGCGATCAGCAGCTTGGGGTCGAGCGCGAGGGCGCGGGCGAGCGAGGCGCGCTGGCGCTGACCGCCCGACAGCTCATGCGGGTAGCGGTCGCCGAACGCGGTCGGCAGCTGCACGGCATCCAGGAGTTCGTTCACGCGAGTGCGCGCCGCGCGGGCTCCCGAGACGCGACGGTGCACGACGAGCGGCTCGGCGATGCACTCCGCGATCGTGAGCAACGGGTTGAAGCTCGTGGCCGGGTCTTGGAAGACGAACCCGATGTCGGGGCGGGTCTTGGCGAGCGCGCGGGGCTTCGCGCCGCGCATCTCGGTGCCGAGCACCTTCAGCGACCCGCCGACGACGGAGGTCAGCCCGACCATCGCGCGACCGATCGTCGTCTTGCCCGAGCCCGATTCGCCCACCAGGCCGAGCACCTCGCCCGGCCCGATCCAGAAGTCGACGCCCTTCACGGCGACGACCCCCGATGAACCGAAGCGGCCCGGGTACCCGATCTCGACCTTCTCGGCGACGACCAGGCTGCCCTCGGGCGGCGAGGTCGGTGCCGCGGTCTCGAGAGACTGACGAGCGCTCTTGCCGCGGCCGACGTGCGGCACGGCGGCCAGCAGCTCGCGCGTGTACGCCTGCCGCGGGGCGGCGAACAGCTCGCGCACCGGAGCCTGCTCGACGATGTCACCGCGGTACATCACGATCACGCGGTCGGCGAGGTCGGCCACGACGCCCATGTTGTGGGTGATGAGCACGATCGTCGCGCCGAACTCGTCGCGACACGTGCGCAGCAGATCGAGGATCTCGGCCTGCACCGTCACGTCGAGAGCCGTGGTCGGCTCGTCGGCGATGATGAGCCCGGCATTGAGCACGAGCGCCATCGCGATGACGACGCGCTGCTTCTGCCCGCCCGAGAACTGGTGCGGATAGTCGTCGACGCGCTTCTCGGGATCGGGGATGCCGACACGTCGCAGGATGTCGACGGCCTTGACCTTCGCCTCGGCCTTCGACAGCTTCTCGTGGGCGCGCAGGCCCTCGGCGATCTGCCAGCCCACGGTGTAGACCGGGTTCAACGCGGTCGAGGGCTCCTGGAACACCATCGCGGCGTCGCGCCCGCGCATGGCACGCAGCTGCGCGCGGGTCGCGTGCACGATATCGGTCTGGTCGCCGTCGCGGCCGCGCACGATCACCGCGCCCGAAAGCGTCGCCGTCTCGGGCAGCAGCCCCAGCAGCGTGTTCGCGGTGACGGTCTTGCCCGAGCCCGACTCGCCGACGATCGCGAGCACTTCGCCGGCATGGGCTTCGAGCGAGATCCCGTTGATCGCCGAGACCGGCTCACCGTCGGTGGCGAAGGTGACGCGCAGGTCGTCGATCCGGGCGACGGGGGCGGTGGTGCCGGTCATGAGGGGCTCCCATCGGAGGGGGCGGATGCCGGGGGCCCGGCGGGATCGGCCGTGGCGCGAGCCGCGGCGGGAGCCGTCGACGGATCGACCGCGGTGACCGGGGCGGGCGCGCGACCGGCGCGGCGGCGGGTGCGCAGACGCGGGTCGCTCAGGTCGTTGAGGCTCTCGCCGACGAGGGTGATGCCGAGCACGGCGAGCACGATCGCGACTCCCGGCGGGATGGCGGTCCACCAGATGCCACTGGTGACGTCGCTCACCGAACGGTTGAGGTCGTAACCCCACTCGGCGGCGGCGGTGGCCTCGATGCCGAAACCGAGGAAGCCGAGACCCGCGAGGGTCAGCAGCGCCTCGGAGGCGTTGAGGGTCACGACGACCGGCAGTGAGCGTGTCGAGTTGCGCAGCACGTGGCGGAGCAGGATCCGACCGGTCGGCACGCCGATCACGCGCGCCGACTCGACGAACGGCTCGGCCTTGACGCGCACCACCTCGGCGCGGATCACGCGGAAGTACTGCGGAACGAAGACCACCGTGATCGAGATGGCGGTGGCGAGGATGCCGCCCCAGAGCGTCGACTGGCCCTTCGTGATCGCGATCGACATGACGATCGCGAGCAGCAGCGAGGGGAAGGCGTAGATCGCGTCGCACAGCACCACGAGGATGCGGTCGAGCCAGCCCCCGAAGTAGCCGCCGACGAGCCCCAGGAAGATGCCGAGGAAGATCGAGAACGCGATCGCGCACAGGATCACGAGCAGCGCGGTCTGCGCTCCCCAGATCACGCGCGAGAGCACGTCGTATCCGCCGACGGTCGTGCCGAGCAGGTTCATCGCGCTGGGCGCCTGCTGCGTGCCGAACTTGACGCCGTCCGCCTCCTGCTGCGCGAACCCGTACGGCGCGAGCAGCGGGGCGAACAAAGCTGTCAGGAGGAAGACGGCGGTGATGACGAGGCCGAGCACCAGCATGGTGCGCTGCAGGCCGACGCTGCGGCGAAGGTGCGAGATCACCGGCAGGCGGTCGCGCAGGGGCACCTTGCGCACGGTCACGCTGTCGTCGGAGAGGGTGGGGGTCGCGGCATCCGACATGTCAGTACCTCACTCGCGGGTCGATGATCGCCGCGATGACGTCGACCAGGAAGTTGGTGAAGGCGACGAGCACGGCGATGATCACGACGATGCCCTGGACGGCGACGAAGTCGCGCGCCTTCAGGTACTCGCTGAGCATGAAGCCGAGGCCCTTCCACTCGAAGGTGGTCTCGGTCAGCACGGCGCCCGACAGCAGCAGAGCGATCTGCAGACCGATGACCGTGATGATCGGGATGAGCGCGGGGCGGTAGGCGTGCTTGGTGACCAGACGGTACTCCCCCACGCCGCGCGAACGCGCCGAGGTGACGTACTGCGCACCCAGGGTGCCGATGACGTTGGTGCGGACCAGACGGAGGAAGATTCCCGCGGTCAGGATGCCGAGAGCCACACCGGGCAGGATCGCGTGGATCAGCACGTCGCCCGCGGCAGCGCCGTCGCCGAGACGGATCGCATCGAGCAGGTAGATGCCGGTGGGGTTCTCGATCGACGCGAACTTCAGTTCGGTGCGGGTGCTCGCGCGCCCGGCGACCGGCAGGACGCTCAGCCACACCGAGAAGACGAGCTTCAGGAGCAGACCGACGAAGAAGATCGGCGTCGCATACCCGAGGATCGCACCGATGCGCAGGGTCGCGTCGGGCCAGCGGTCGCGCTTGTAGGCGGCGAGCAGGCCGAACGGGATGCCGATGAGCAGCGCCACGAAGAGCGCGTAGATCGCGAGCTCGAGAGTGGCGGATCCGTACTGCAGCAGGATCTCGATCACCGGACGGTTGTCGGTCAGCGTCGTGCCGAAGTCGCCGCGGAGGATCCCGCCGATGTACTCGAAGTACTGCACGATCAACGGGCGGTCGTAGCCGGCCTGGGCGATGCGCTCCGCGAGCTGATCAGGCGGAAGGCGGCCGCCGAGGGCGGCGGTGATCGGGTCGCCCGTGATGCGCATGAGCACGAACACCACGGTGACGAGGATGAACACCGTCGGGATGATCAGGAGCAGACGGACCAGGATGTAGCGCCACAGTCCTCCGCCCCTGGGGGCGACGGGTTTGGCGATGTCGGCAGCGTCGACGGCGGTGACCATACGGGAGAGACCTCACTCGAAGGGGGAACGGCGCCTCGTCGCACCGCTCTCGCCCAACGACCGAGGGTACGTGACCCTCGGTCGTTGAGCGTGCGGAATCGCGCGAGGCGCCGATTCGGTCTTACTTGTGCAGCGGTGCGTAACGGAACTTGAACGACCCGTCGAGGACGGCGCCCTCGACGCTCGAGCCCACGATCGCGACCTGCTTGCCCTGGAGCAGCGGCAGCGTCGACAGATCGGCGGCCACCTTGTCCTGGATCTCGCCGATCTCCGACTCGCGCGTGGTCTTGTCGGTCTGCGTCGCCTGGTCGACGAGCAGCTTCTGGACCTCGGCGTTGTCGTAGTGGTTCAGCAGGAAGTTGTCCTTCGAAAAGAACGGGGTGAGGTAGTTGTCGGCATCCGAGTAGTCGGGGAACCAGCCGAGCTGGTACGCGGGGTACGCGTCGGCCTTGCGGTCCTTCGTGTACTGCACCCACTCGGTCTGAGCGAGGTTGACCGTGAACAGGCCGTCCTTCTCGAGCTGCGCCTTGACCGCGGCGTACTCGTCGCCCGACGAGGGGCCGTAGTGGTCGCCGTTGTACTGAAGGTTCAGCGTGACGGGCGTCGTGAGACCGGCGGCCTCGAGAGTCGCCTTGGCCTTGGCGGCATCGGGCTTGCCGTTGCCGTCGCCGTACATGTCCTTGAGCGCCTCGTTGGCGCCCGCGAGACCCTGCGGAACGTAGGAGTACAGCGGCGAGTAGGTGTCCTTGTACACGTCGGTCGCGATGGCCTGGCGGTCGACGAGGTCGGCCGCGGCCTGGCGGATCGCGAGCGACTTGGCGGGGTCGGCGTCGGCCGTCTTCGTGCCGTAGGGCATGGTGTCGAAGTTGAAGACGATGTAGCGGATCTCTCCGCCGGGGCCGTCGACGACCTTGACCGCGTCGTCCTTCTGCAGGTCGGCGACGTCGGTCGCACTGAGGCTGCGGTAGGCCACGTCGATCGCACCCGACTGCACGTCGAGCTTGAGGTTCGACGAGTCGGCGTAGTACTTGGTCGAGATGCCACCGTTGGCAGCCTTGGGGAGGGACCCCATGTAGTCGGCGTACGGCTTGTACGAGATGAGCTCGTTGGGCTTGTACGAGTCGATCGTGTACTGACCGGCGAAGGCCTTGCCCTCGACGATGGTGTCGTCGGAGGTGACGGCGGTGGCCGAGAAGACCTCTTCGTCGACGATCGGCGCGGCGGGGCTCGACAGGATCTGGGGCCAGACCTGGTCGTTGCCGTTCTTGAGGGTGAAGACGACGGTGGTGTCGTCGGGAGTGGCGACGCTGTCGAGGTTGCCCAGCAGCGATGCGGGGCCGTTCGGGTCGTTGATGGCGACCTGGCGGTCGAACGAGAACTTCACGTCGGACGACGTCAGGTCGTGGCCGTTCGCGAACTTCAGGCCGGACTTGAGCTTGACCGTGTACTCGGTCGGCGAGGTGAACTCGGCCGACTCGGCGATGTCGGGAGTGACCTCGGACGTGCCGTACTGGCTGTTCATGAGGAAGGGGTAGATCTGCGTCATGACGGCGAACGAGCCGTTGTCGTACGAGCCGGCCGGGTCGATCGAGGTGATCTTGTCGGTGGTGCCGATGACGAGCGGGTCGGTCGATCCGCCGTCCGAGGAGCCGCCCCCGGTCGTGGTCGTGCAGCCCGCCAGAACGAGGGCCGACGCGCCGAGAGCGCCGAGAGCGAGGCCGAGACGGCCGCGTCCACTGTTGTGCAGTGTCATGTTTTACCTCTGCTGTGAAGTGTCGATTGCGACAGACGCCGCAGTCCTTCGGACATCTAAGTCCGATTTCCGCCGCTCACAAAGACATCGCGCGCATATTTACGAGACCGAAACTCGAGCGCGATGCGACGGAGTCTCACCGCGCTGACGCGTCAGGGGCTCGTCACCCGAGCTCTCTCGCGACCGCGATCGTGCTGCTCACCGTGCCGCCCGCGCCCTGGACCGTGAGCGTGAACACCTGGTCGGCGTCGCGGCACGCGAACGACACCGAGGTGAATCCGTCGGTGCTGGTGGCGACCTCCGCCGTCGGCTGGACGGACGCGTCGCTCGTGTTCACGCCGATCCAGGCGCGGTCGGCACCTTCGGATCGCCACGAGAAGGTCAGCGGAACGACGCTGTCGCGCTCGTCGGGGCACATCGCCGCCTCGGGCTGCACCGCGAACGACGAGATGACCGGAGCGTCGGCCGCGGGCGGAGCGGGAGCGGCAGGGGCGACGGATGCCGAGGGCTCGGCCGCCGCGGTCGCCGACGGCGCGGCGCTGGGGGCGACCGTCGTCTGCGCGGGGGTCGCGGCGTCGGTCGCCGGGGGCGCGGTCACCGGGACGCTCTGTCCCTCGGGGGCGCGAGACGCTGTCGCGATGGCCCAGATGGCCAGGGCGATGCCTGCCGCGATGAGGAGCACCCCGATCGCGACGGCGGCGCGACGGCGACTGCGGTTCGCGGGGGGTGCGGATGCGTCGTTCGGATCGGTGTCGAGGGGGCGAGTCGGATCGGTCATGGGTGGAGCTCCAGGGGGTGGGGGAGTCCGGGGAGGGGCGGGTGCCCCTCCCCGGACGGGTGTCACTGCGTGCTGCTCGTCGAACGCACGCGGCCGATGACGACCAGGCCTGCACCGATCATGCCCGCGGCGAGCGCCAGCCAACCGAGCGACGACACGTCGGGCGCACCCGTGGTGGCCAGATCACGCGGGGCGTTCCCGGCCGGAGCGGGGACCGGAGCGTCCGTCGGGTCCGAGCTCGGCGTCGAGATCGGCTCCGCGGCGGCGGCGACCACGACGAGGTCGTCCCATCCGAAGAGCGTGTCGTCGGCCGCGAGTGCGGCGACGCGCGCGGCGCTGGGCGCCGGCTCGTCCGACCGCAGCACCGCGATGCGCAGATCCCCGAGTGCCAGATCGCCCGGCAAGGTGAGCGTCGCCGAGGTCGCGGTGACCTCGTCGAACTCGACCGCCACAGAACCCGGGAACAGCACCGCGTAGGGATCATCGGCGGTGAGGTCGGCTCCCAGCTCGACGGTGATCGTCTGCCCCGCGACGGCCGTCTCGGGCACGGTCACGGTCCCGCGGGTGTCATCGGTGAGGTCCTCCTCGATCACAGAGGGCGGAGGCACCACCGGGGTTCCCTGCCCGGCCGCCCAGAACACCGCGCGAGCGATGTCGCTGAACGCTCCCACGGGGTGCGCACGGTAGGTGGGCGAGGTGCCGAACACGAACGCCCGCGAACCGGACGCACCCGTGAGCGAGACCGCCGACGCCTGGCCGGCGGCATCCTGGATCGATCGTCCCTGCGACGCGCGCCAGTGACCCGAGACGAAGGTGTCGGTGACCGCATAGCGCTGCTCGGCGGTGACACCCGAGGCGAGGGTGGGGAACCAGGCGAACGAGGAGCCGAAGGCGGTGTCCTGCGGATAGTCGCCGAGGATTCCGTCAGCGGGCGTCTCGACCCGGGCGATACCGTTCGACCCGCTCGTTCCCGAGACGGCGGCGAGCGGTGTGATGTAGGTGCTGACGAACGCGGCGGCTGCCGTGCCGCGACCCACGACCGGCTTGCCCGCGGCGATGTACGCGCGCACCTTCTCGGCGCCCGTGGACTGCGCCTGCGAGAAACTCATGCCCGTGCCGATGTAGAGCACGTCGATGGCGCCGAGGTCGACGTCTCCGGAGGTGACACCCGCGGCAGACACCGCGACGGGGCTCGAGAAACCCAGCTTGATCAGGGCGTCTCGGTCGCCGGCGTCACCGACGTACCCGACCTTCGCGGGCGCCAGTGCCGTGCTCTCGCCGTCGCGGAGGGCGCGTCCGTCGCTCAGGACGAAGTCGACGCCGAAGACGGCCGCGGCCCCTCGGGCGGCGGTGCGCGATGCCTCGTCCGCGCCCACGACGATGGTTCCGTCGGGCAGTTGCGACAGGGCGACACCCTCAGCGAGGAGCGCGTTCACGGCCTGCCAGTCGGCGACGCCGCGCGGCTCGAAGGTGAGGTAGCCGGAACCGTCGGGAACCATGCCGGTCAGCGGAGCCGTGGTGACCCGCTCGACCGCGGTGGTCGGGGCGGGGTCCGTCGTCTCACCCACGCGCACGACGTCCGCACCCCAGAGCAGCGCGAGACTCCACGCCGAGATGTCGTACATGTTCGGCACTCGGTCGGAGATGTCCGACCCGTCGGCCAGGAGCACGTTGGCCAGGCCGCGAAGCGGCTGGTGCATGTCGACGTAGAACGAGCCGGCGGGGTAGTCCGTACCGTCGATGCGCGCGCCGGAGGTCATGCGGTCGACCCGGACGCCGTTCACGAGCAGCTGCTGCACGAGGGTCTGGGCGTCGGACTCGGAGCGCTGGCCCGCGCCGACGGGAATGACGTAGGCGCGCGGGAAGTCGGCGTTGTACACATCGGTTTCGTCCCAGATGTCCGTCCACTCCGTCGGCACGCCCGGAGCGAGGTCGCTCGGGGCGACGTCGGCCGGGATCTCGCGGCTGGGCTCGCCTGCCGTTCCGCGACGGAAGATCTCGATCTGGTTGTCGAGCAGGGCGTCGCTGTGGGTGTCGACGTACTCCACGACGGTGTCGATGACGACCTCGGCGACCTCGATGTTCACTTTCGCGCGAGCGGGCTGGTCGCCGGTACGACCGAGGGGGAGCTCGACGGTGTTCGTGATCGCGCCCTGGTAGGCCACGTACTGCGGGGCGAAGATCGGGGGCCAGTCATCCCACCCCGAGCGCTGGTCGCGGAAGGGGATGTTGATGTATCCGGTGTTGGTGGAGGTGACCCCGCCGGAGGCCGGGTCGTAATAGGTGTTGCCCGGGATGTTCGCTGCGGTCACGGCCTCCTCGATCTCGAGCGCGGTCGCGTAGGCGTGGGGCACGAAGAGGTCGTACTCGTAGTTCTCGCCGTGCGGCGGGCCGCACGGCTCGACCTGGAGCACGTTCGTGTAGCCGTGCAGATCGATGAAATAGGTCGGCTGGATCACGCTGGCCAGGTCGCGGACGATGGATGCCTCGGCGGTCGCGCCCGTGATGAAGTCGCGGTTCGGATCGTAGCCGTTGGCCGTTCCGCGCTGGCCCAGGGCCCGCCCGTCGGGGTTGTTGGTGACCGTGAAGTAGATGCGGTGGTCGGTGAGCATCTCGGTCGTGGCCGGGTCGGTGCTCGTGGCGAGGTCTTCGATGTAGTTGAGGGTCGCGTCGGTTCCCTCCCACTCGTTGCCGTGGATGTTGCCGTTGAACCACATCGGCACCTTGTAACCGGACTGCAGCGTCGCGTCGGCGGCGGCGGCGACCGGGTCGGCCTTGATGAGGTCTCGCCAGACGCTCTGCTGGCGAGTCTGGTCGGTCGTCTCCGGGGTGGTCAGAGTGACCAGATAGATGTCGCGCCCCTGAGCCGAGGTGCCCACGACCTGCGCGGAGACGCGGTCGCTGGCATCCATCAGCGTGTTCAGGAACGGGGCGATCTCGTCGTACGGGCGCACTCCGCGGGCGATCGACTTGTCGTCGGGGTTGTCGGGAAAGATCTTGAGGTCGGGCTGCACCGGGTAGGCCGTCGGCATGTCGATCAGCGGCGAGGCCGGTCGCACCACGCTCAGCGGCGGTGGGGCGATCGCGGCCGAGACCGGGGCGGCGGCGAACACGGTCGTCATGGCGATGCCGCCGACGACCGTGCCCGCGAGAATGCGTCTCTGCACGGGTTCTCCATCAGGTTGCGCTCGCGCGGCATGGAGCTTCCCGCGCGATCGGTGGGGGGCAGGACCGGAACTTGATCCTGAGAACAACCTATGGATTACCTGTTACAGAGTTATGACGATATGACGCCGATCGTGTTCATTCCGTTTGCGGCATGAGCCTCAACGCGCTGCCACGCTGAGCGGATCACCCGTTTTGGCGAGATCCGCCTCCAACTCGCGCACGATCGGGATGACCGTCTCACCGAACTGCTCCAACTCCTCCTGAAAGTGCAGGAACCCGAGCAGGAACAGGTCGACGCCGCGCTTCTTGTACTCGATGATGCGCTCGGCGATCTGCTGCGCATCGCCGAAGAGTTGCGTGCGGAAACCGTCGTTGTATTGCACGAGGTCGTCGACGCTGGAGTCCGCCCACATGCCCTTTTTGTCGGCGGTCGCGTTGCCCGCCTCCTGCACGCTCTTGCGGAAGCCCTCTACCGCGCCCGAGTCGGCGTGGGCGATGATCTCGCGCAGCTGGTCCTCGGCCTCGGCACGGCTGTCGCGCTGGATGACGAACCCGTTCAGGCCGAAGCGAGTGCGCCGGCCGTGCTCGGCGGCCACGCGCGTGACGTCGTCGTACTGCTCGGTGAACCCGTCGAAGTCCTTGCCGTTCGAGAAGTACCAGTCCGAGAAGGCGCCGCCGTTGAAACGCGCCGCGGTGGAGTTGCCCCCCTGGAAGATGTCGGGGTGCGCCCGGCCCGGCACCTCGTACGGGAACGGCCGCAGCGTGAAGTCGGTGATGTCGTAATACTTGCCGTGGAACGAGAACTTCTCCTGCGTCCACAGGCCGCGAAGCACCTGAATGAACTCCGCCGCCCGCTCGTAGCGCTCGTCGTGCTCGAGCCACTCGAGACCCAGGTCGGTGTACTCGTCCTTGAACCACCCGCTCACGACGTTGACCGCGGCTCGCCCGTGCGAGAACTGATCGGCCGTATTGATGAACTTCGCCAAGACGGCCGGATGCCAGATCCCGGGGTGGATGGCGGCGATGACCTTCAGCTTCTCGGTGGCCAGAAGGAGGGCCAGACTGATGGACGTCGACTCATGCTGCTGCGCGGCGCCGTAGCTGGACGCGTACCGCACCTGGCTCAGGGCGTACTCGAATCCGACGCGCTCCGCCGTGCGAGCGAGCTTCACGTTGTAGTCGTAGTCCCAGTCCGTCCGCTGCTCGATCGAGCTGATGACGAGGCCACCGCTGACGTTGGGCACCCAATACGCGAACTTCAGGGGCTCGTGGGTGGGAGTGGAATCGGTCATGGGGTCCTCCTCGCGGATCGGAACCCGGCAAACTTCGCACTGCTCGGCTCATCGGTCAACGTCACATGACGGACAGTTTCGTCGCATGACGCCGGGCGACGCGCTCCGGGTGAGGATGGAGCCATGACCTCCCCCCAGCGCGTGCGTTTCGGCTACTGGACCCCCATCTTCGGCGGTTGGCTGCGCAACGTCGACGACGAGCAGACTCCCGTGTCTTTCGCCCACATCGCCGATATCGCGCGGGCCGCGGAAGAGGGCGGGTTCGACCTGACACTCATCCCCGAACTCAACCTCAACGACATCAAGGGTGTCGAAGCGCCGTCGCTCGACGCCTGGGCGGTCACCGCGGGACTCGCTGCCGTGACCTCGTCCCTCGAGCTCATGACCGCCGTGCGTCCCGGCTTCCACAACCCCTTCCACACGGCGAAGCAGGCCGCGACGATCGACGAGATCAGCGGTGGGCGGTTCACGCTCAACGTCGTATCGGCGTGGTGGGCGGAAGAGGCGAAACAGTACGAGGGTCTCTTCAGTGCCCACGACGACCGTTACGCCCGCACGATCGAGTGGGTCGAGGTGCTGCGCGGCCTGTGGTCTCAGACGCCGTTCGCCTACGAGGGCGAGTACTACCGCACCGAGGGCACCTACACCGAGCCGAAGCCGCAGGTGCAGCCGCGCCTCTATGCCGGCGGCGAGAGCGAGGCCGGCCGCACCGCGATCACGCGCTTCGCCGACGCCTATCTCACGCACGGCGGAACTCTCGAGGAGCTCGAGACGAAGGTCGCCGACATGCGCCGCCGCCGCGCCGAGGCCGGGGCGACGCCCTTCGAGGCTTTCGGTATGGCCGCCTACGCGATCGTGCGTGACACCGAGGACGAGGCCCAGGCCGAGATCGATCGCATCACCGACGTGCGCGGGGGAGCCGCGTACGGCTCGTACCAGGACTTCGTGAGCAAGTCGAAGCTCGACACCCAGGTCGACCTCAAGGAGTACTCGGTATCGAACCGCGGCCTTCGCCCGAACCTCGTCGGAACGCCCGATCAGGTGGCGGAACGCATCGTGGAGTTCGCGAACGTCGGCGTCTCGACCCTGCTGCTGCAGTTCTCACCGCATCTTCCCGAGATGCAGCGCTTCGCGGCCGAGGTCATCCCGCGGGTGCGCCGCCTCGAGGCGCAGCGCGACGCCTGACGCGGGGGCGTTACGGCGCGAACGTCCGGCGCAGGTCGGGCGGCGGGGCCTGGCGCGGGCCGGGTCCGGGTCTGCGCACCCCCTGTTGAGTGTCCAAAACACCCGGACGGATTCGAAAAACCTCCGGGTGTTTTGGACACTCAACCCGGTGGAGGCACCGTCCCTGCCCGGGCTCTGCTCGGCGGGCGATGCCGACACGCCCGCACCCCGTGCGTCGGCACCCCGCACCCGCACGTCGGCGCGCCCGTGCGTCGGCGCGCCCGTGCGTCGGCGCGCCCGTGCGTCGGCACGCCGGTGCGTCGGCACGCCCGTGCGTCGGCACGCCGGGCCGACACCAGGCCGCCGGGCATGTGAGTATCCAAAAGACTCCGAGCGCGCCGACGCCTTCGCCGGGTGTTTCGGACACTCGAGGGGAAAGGGCACCGTCGGGGATGGCCGCACGCCTGTTGAGTGTCCAAGAAACCCGGACGGATTCCGAAACTCTCCGGATGTTGTGGACACTCAACGGGGCAGACGGATGGATGCCGTCACCCGCGTGACCGTGCGATCTACGCCACCGCGCGGAGGGCCTGCTCGAGATCGGCGATCAGGTCTTCCGCATCCTCCAGCCCGATCGACAGGCGGATGAGGCCATCGCCGATGCCGAGGCGGTCGCGCGTCTCTTGCGTGAAGCCCAGGTGGGTCGTCGTCGCCGGGTGCAGCGCCATCGACCGGGTGTCGCCGATGTTCGTCATGCGACTGAAGAGGCGGAGGGCGTCGAAGAAGCGCTCCGCCGCGTCGCGTCCGCCGCGCACGGTGAATGAGAACACCGAGCCCGACAGACCGCCGTAATCGCGCACAGCCAATGCGTGCTGCGGGTGAGAGGGCAGACCGGCGAAGTCGACGCTCTCGACCGCCGCGTGATCCTCGAGCCACTCGGCGATCGTCCGTGCCGTGGCGAGGTGCTGCCGCATCCGCACCGACAGGGTCTCCATGCCCTGCTGCAGGAGGAAGCCGTTCAGCGGCGAGAGCGCGGGTCCGATGTCGTTCGCGATGCCGAACCGCAGCGACAGCTCGAACGCGCGCGGCCCGAACGCCTCGACGAACGAGGCATGCCCGGCGATCGCGGTGCCGGTCAGCGCAGGATAGGAGCGGTCGGATGCCACCCAGTCGAACGTGCCGCCGTCGACCACCGCTCCCGCGAGGTTCGCGCCGTGCCCCGAGAGGAACTTCGTCGCCGAGTGGACGACGATGTCGGCCCCGTGCTCGATCGGGCGGATGAGGAACGGCGTCGCGATGGTGTTGTCGACGACCAGCGGGATGCCGTGGCGCCGCGCCACCCGAGCGACGGCGTCGATGTCGACGACGTCGTTCTTGGGGTTCGGCAGGGTCTCGGTGAAGATCGCCTTGGTCTCGGGGCGGATGAGAGCGTCCCACTCCGCCTCGTCGGCCGGGTCCCAGACGTACTCGACGGTGACGCCCATGCGAGCGAAGGTGCGGTCGAAGAGCACACGGGTGCCGCTGTAGATGCTCGCGGTCGAGACGATGTGCTCGCCGCTCCCCGCCAGACCGAGCAGCGCCATGGTGATCGCCGCCTGGCCCGAGCCGACGACGATGGCCCCCGCCCCTCCCTCGAGAGAGGCCAGACGGGCCTCCGCCACCTGGTTGGTGGGGTTCGCGTTCCGCGAGTACAGGTGGCCCAGGTCCGCGCCGGCGAACCGATCGGTCGCCTCTTGGAACGAGTCGAACCGGTAGGCGGCCGACAGGTGCACCGGCGTGATGCGCGAGCCGTGCGTGAGGTCTTCGACCTCGCCGGCGTGCACCTGTCGCGTGGCGAAGCCGAAGCCGTCCCACTCGGAGTGCGGGGGAGCGGCCTCAGCCACGCGAACCGACCACTTCCCGCGGGAGCAGCGAACCGAGCCAGCGAGCGATCTCGCGCGGTCCGGAGCGGGGCGCGGTGGCCTCGACGTCGGGGTTGTAGTTCGTGTTCGTGTTCACGTCGTAGGTGACGGTGCGGCCGTCGCGCGTCTCGATGAACTCGATGCCGGCGATACCCACGCCCTCGGCCGCGAGGAAAGCAAGGTACTGATCGATGAGGACGGGATCGACGTCGTCGCGACGCCGGAACAGCGGCTCGGGCTCGACGCCATCGGCGCCCGGGACCGCGCACGCCTCGGCGGGGCACAGCTCGAAGCTGCCGGCGCTGGTGTCGACGCGCACGGCGTAGACGAACTCGCCGGCGACGAACTCCGCGCGCGTGATGAACGGCGCCCGAGCGACCAACAACTCCTGAAGAAGTGTGATGCCGTCGGGGGAGGGCTCGAAGTCGGGGCTGTCGACCCACGCCGCGAACTCGTCGACGGTCTCCCAGCGCCGCACGCCGAGGCCTTTACCGCCCTGGTTGTGCTTGCTGATGAAGGGCTCTCCGAAGTCTCGTGCCTTGGCGACCAGGTCGTCGGCGCCGAACACGGCGACCGTGCGCGGAACGTCGATGCCGGCATGACGCAGGGCGGCATGCTGGGCGACCTTGCTCACCTCGAGCTCGAGCACGTCTGCACCGTTGATCACGGTGCGCCCCCACGACGCGAGCCACCGCAGCACGGCACGGCCGTATTCCTTGCTGTGCGCGTGGTCGCGCGTGTGCGCCGATGCGCTCAACCGCGACCAGAACACGCCCTCGGGAGGCTCGATCGACAAGTCGATAGATCCGTCGGTGAGCAGCCATTCCTCGAACGGCACGCCTTCCGCCTCGAACGCCGCCTCGAACGGCGGAATCCACTGGGGGTTCTCGTGAATGACATAGACCTTGCCCGACATGCCGCCAGGCTAACCCGCAGCTCCGACATCGCGCCCACTCCGCGTCACGAAGCGACACCGGGTCACGGCATCCGTAGGCTCGATTCTCGGAAAGGGATGCCATGACCTCCGACTACATCGACGCCAACCGCGCCAACTGGGACGAGCGCGCGACACTGCACGCGGCCCGGGATGGATCGGGCTACGGGATTCAGCGCTACGTCGAAGACCTCGACGCCCTGTCGGACGTGGTGCGTTTCGACCGGCCGCTACTCGGCGACATCTCGGGAAAGCGAACAGCGCACCTGCAGTGCCACATCGGCACCGACACTCTTTCCCTGGCCCGACTCGGCGCCAAGGTGACCGGACTCGACTTCTCCGAGAACGCCGTCGCCGAGGCCCGCCGGCTCGCCGCCGAGGCGGGCGTCGAGGTCGATTTCGTCCGGTCGGATGTTCGGGATGCCGCGAACGCCCTGCCCCGCGGAGAGTTCGACCTCGTCTACACGGGGATCGGTGCCCTGTGCTGGCTGCCGTCGATCACCGAGTGGGCGGGGGTCGTCGCCGACCTGCTCGCTCCGGGCGGCACGCTGCACATCCGCGAGGGGCACCCCGTCCTGTGGGCGATGAACGAGGATCTGCCAGGGCTGTCCCTCGCGTTCCCCTACTTCGAGCAGTCCGCTCCGCTGGAGTGGGACGACGACAGCACCTACGTCGAGGTGGCCGCGCCCCTGAAATCGACGCGGACGTACGAGTGGAACCACGGTCTCGGCGAGATCGTCACGGCCCTGCTCGAGCGCGGCCTGCGACTCGACACGCTGGTTGAGCACGACAGTGTGCCGTGGGAGGCTCTGCCCGGCCGCATGACCCAGCGCTCCGATGGCGAGTTCGCGTTGACCGAGCAGCCGTCGGTCGTGCCGCTGAGCTACACGATCAGGGCGACGAAGGTGGCGTGAGGGTCGGTGCGGGCGAGAAAGTCCGCGACGGCTGGAGCTCGAAGATGTCGCCCGGAACGCACGGACTGACGTAGCCGAAGTTGGCGAGTCCTGTGCCGACCCAGAGGTCAGTGATCGCGCCATCCTTATGCGTCCCGGCGAGAAACGGCGGATCGGAGACGATGTAACGGGTCGGATCCAAGTCCGTGTTCACAGTCAGTGTCGCGTCGACGCCCAAGGTCGACCACTTTTCTTGCACACGTATCGCGAGGTTTTCTGGCGTGTCCGAGAGGGTGGCAGTGAGCTGAGAGTCCAGGCGAAGTTGAACCTCAGCTATTCCATCCTCCAGACCGCAGGAAAACCATTGCTTTTGTAAGGACCATCCGTCGACCCCGATCACATGCTGCGCAGCGGAGTACAGAACAGCCCCCTCGTCCGAAACAGCATCTGGCGTCGCGAGCTCCCCGTCCGTGTGCTCCGCAGACGCACAACCACTGAACGTCACAGAAACAGCGCACACGGTGACCGCGAACAAGGTCCACTTCCTCGGAGTCAAAACGGACCGCCCTCCCATTTCTCGCCGTCCCTGATGATTCTGTCCTCCGGTGTCCCGCCCATAACAAGACGATCGTCGTCTCCCATCGCCGCCAGGGCGGCATTAAAAACGGCGGTGGTGTTACTCGTCAGATAGCTGGCGTTGAGCTGCGACTCGGTGCCGAAAGGGCCGTGCTTCCCCACAGCGAAGAGCTCCCGCCCGCCAACCTGAGCCGCCTCAGATGAGAAGACTTTCGCGCCGAACTCCGGCAAGGTCGGGTCGGTGCGGTGCGAGAGGGCCTGGCCCAACGGAGCCCACCCGTCGAGTCGAGCTTGAGACGCAAAGACCTGCCCCTCTGGCACGTTCAGGTCAGAGGCGTTTCCGACCTGGGGAGCAATCCCCGCAGAGCCCAGAAGAACAAGATGATCGGCCTCCGCGCGCTTGAGCGCAAGCGTAGCGACGTCCGTGCCGTAGGAGTGCGCGATGACGGAAAGATCCGCACTTGCGCGACCGACAGCAGATGCGCGGATGGCCTGAAGGTCATGCGCGAGTGCAGATGCTCCGACCTCGGCCCTGGCATCTCCCGCGACCTCAAGGGCATTACTGTCCGGCATGGGTGGGTGGTACCCAATCCATGCCACAACCGCGATGCTGGAGGGATCCACCTGCGCTAGCTGTGCCTGTTCAGCCCTGAACGCGCCGGCAAACCTCACATAACTTTCGATGTCGTTGGCAAGTGTCGTCCCCATCCCCGGCACAATCACACTCACATGCTCCGCGGCATCCAAATCCCCCACCGCCACCTGCGCCAACGGCGGCCGGTCCAGCACCAGTGAGGCGAGCGTGTTGCCCTTCGACGCACGATCCAGCGCCTTCAAAGCCGCCACCTGCTCCGACTCGTCCAACGGACTGTTCTGCGCCTCCTTCAGCGCCTGCGCGAGCACGATGCGGTTCGCCCGGTCGCGTGCGGCGTAGGCGACGCCACCGAGGTTGCCGATCACGCCGGGGGCCGTCGCGATCAGCGCGTCCTGCTGCGAAGCGCTCAGCTCGCGCCACCAGGGCGCCACCTCGCTCGGGGCGATCTGCGACAGCCGGGTGACCAGGTCGGGCCGGGCTTGTAGCAGCGCGGCGAGCGCGGCACCGTCGAGCGAGCGCAGCACCGACAGCACACGGTCCCACGTCAGTGTGGCCACGCCGAGTTGCGTGCCGACAGCGGCCCACGTCGCGCCGCGCGCCCTCACCGCGTCGATCGCGGCGCGGACCGCCGCGGCCGCGGCGGTGCCCGCTGTGCGCACATCGGCGCGGGCGTCCGCGAGCATCGCCTCGGCGCGAGACCTCGCTTCTGCGCGGGTCGTCGGAGCAGCGCCGCGGTGTCGAGCGTCAGTCGCGAAGACCGGCCACCCCCGAGCGAAGGAGGTGAACGGGGCTCCGTCGGCGGCATCTTCCGGCAGTGACTCTGCGAACGCCCACCCTTCGATCGCCTCCGCCGCGAGGGTCTGCGCCCTGCGCAGCGCCAGGGCGTAGGTGCGCATCGGCTCGACGATCGAAGCCGCCCCGTCGCCGATCTCCGTCCACCGCTGCGCCACGGCCGCCATGCGGGCGGCGTACGCGTCAGCTCCCTCGCCCCTCCAGCCGTCGATTTCGCGCTGCCACCGGAGTTCCTCGGCCGTCGTCCCCGCCACACGGCTTCGTCCCGACGCGAGATGAGCGGCCTCGTACGCCGCCTCAACCGAACCCGGAACCAGGTCCTGAGCCACCGACGCCGCGCCCAGACCGCTCACAGCCCCTCCTTGAGCGCCTTCACGGTCGCTTCGGCCTTGGCATCCGCCCTCTCGTACACCTCGGCGGAGTCCCGAAGACCGGATGCCACGTCATCCGTCTGCGCGACCACCTCGGTCCACCCGCCCGTCAGTGCCTGCACGAAGTCGCCCACGGCCGCGCCCAGTTCGGCGTGACCGAGGTTGCGGGAGTCGGGGACCGCGGTCTCGCTCTCGGCGCGCTGGACGGTGATGTCGACGACCTGTGCCGTGCGACGCAGTCTCTCTGAGTCAACCGAGATCTCGCGCATGCCGGAAAGGTAGACGAACTCGGCGGAGGGCCTCGGAAGTTATCCACAGATCCCGCCCGCAACCCGGGCGAAGTTCACCCGGTCACCCACCCATGACGAACGTCACCCCCGAATGGTGACGGGCGATGGATGTGCCGCGAACCACCCGGGGCCAGCATGAACACATGACCTCCACCACCCCCCTCCCCGCCGCGATCGACGCGCGGGGCGTCGTCAAGAGCTTCGGCTCCGTCCACGCCGTGCGCGGCGTCGACCTCACCGTCCGACCGGGCGAGATCGTGGCCTTCCTCGGCCCGAACGGCGCGGGCAAGACCACCACGATCGACATGATCCTCGGCCTCACGAACCCCGACGCCGGCAGCATCGAGGTGTTCGGTCACACCGCTCGCGGCGCCGTCGCCCGCGGTCTCGTCTCCGCCGTCCTCCAGTCGGGCGGACTGCTGAAAGACCTGACCGTGAGAGAAACGGTGGAGCTCACGGCGAGCCTGTTCGCCGAGAAGCGTCCCGTCGACGAGGCGCTCGAGCGTGCCGGCATCCGGAATCTCGCCCGCCGCAAGGTGGGCCTGTGCTCGGGCGGCGAGCAGCAGCGGCTGCGCTTCGCGATGGCGCTCGTGAGCGACCCGGCGCTGCTGATCCTCGACGAGCCCACCACCGGCATGGACGTCGAGGCGCGCCGCTCGTTCTGGAGCGCGATTCGAGCCGATGCCGCGCGCGGACGCACCGTGATGTTCGCCACGCACTATCTCGACGAGGCCGACGAGTACGCCGACCGCATCGTGCTCATGCGAGGCGGGCAGATCGTGGCCGACGGCAGCACCACCGAGATCAAGAACCTCGTCTCGGGACGAGTCGTCCAGGCGACGCTTGCGGATGCCGACCTCACGGCGCTCGCGGCTCTGCCCGGCGTCGATTCGGTCGAGGCCAACGGCGAGCGCGTCTCCGTGCACACGCGGGACTCGGACGCCCTCGCCCGTCACCTGCTCACCACGACCGCGGCGCGTGATCTGGAGATCACCGCTCAGAACCTCGAGAGCGTGTTCCTGACGCTCACCGCCGAGCCCTCGGCATCCGACCTCGTCTCGACTGGAGCACTCCGATGACCGCCATCGCCCTCGACCGCCCGCTCCCCGCCATGGGCGGCTTCACACTGACCTATCTGCGCATCGAACTGGTGCGCAAGCTGCGCAATCCGCGCAGCATCTTCTTCACCGTCGCGTTCCCCGTGCTGATGTTCTTCATCGTCGGGTTCCAAACCCTCGACGTCCCGCTGACGGATACGCCGCTGGCGGCCGGGGGAGTGTCGGTGGCCGCGTACATCATGGTCTCGATGGCGATGTACGGAACCATGATGTCGGCGACCCAGACCGGGGCGTCGGTCGCGGTCGAGCGCGCACAGGGCTGGTCGCGGCAGCTGCGGCTCACCCCTCTCAACCCCATCTCGAACGTCGTCGTCAAGATGCTCGCGGGCATGATGTTCGGCCTGATCGCGGTCATCGCGACCTACGCGGTGGCCGCCGGCGCGGGCGTGCAGCTCGCCCCGGTGCAGTGGATCGTCACGGGCCTCGCGGCGTGGGTGCTCGCCGGAGCCGTCTTCACCACCCTCGGCCTGATGGTCGGGTACATGGTGCCGGGCGAGAACGCGGCGCAGATCACGAGCCTCGCGGTGGTGCTGCTGTCGTTCCTCGGCGGGTTGTTCTTCCCCCTGTCGTCGATGCCCGACTTCCTGCAGGTCATCGGCAAGCTGACGCCGGTGTACGGCATCGGCGAGCTCGCCCGTTCGCCCCTGACTGGTGACGGATTCGACCTCGGCGCCCTGATCAACGCGGTGGTCTGGCTCGTGGTGTTCGTCGCCGGAACCGTGTACTTCTTCCGTCGCGACACACGTCGCGGCTGACGCGCCTAGGGTGAACGACGTGAGCACGACGACCGGCCCGGAACGCACCCGCGTTCCGGGCCGCCGTCCGTTCCGACGCGGCTGGTTCATCGGGGCGTCGATCTCGTTGATCTGGACGTTCCCCGTGCTCGTCGAGCTCTGGGAGGGTCCGAGCGTCGCGGGTCGCCTCGTCGGCACCGCGATCGTGGTCCTGTTCGCTGCCGTGTTCATGGCAACCGTCCCGTACGCCCGCGTCACCGCATCGCGCATCCGCCGGCTGGCGCCGCCGCTGGTGCTGTTCGCTCTCACCCTCACCCTGTTGCCCTGGCTCGGCGCCGACATCCGCTGGATGTGGACCTTCGTCGGCGTCGCCTTCGCCGTCTCCGCGATGGGGAGGAAGACCACCTGGCTCTTCATCCCGGCGCTGAGTGCCCTGTCATTCGTCGTGGGCGAGGTGATGGGCGCCGACCCGTTGTCGAACGTCGTGAACTCGGCGATCATCCTTTCGATCTCGATCATGATGCACAGCTTCATCGAGAACATCTCGACCCTCGAACGCCTCCGCTCGGCGCAAGAGCAGATCGCCGAGCTCGCCGCAGAACGCGAGCGCAGCCGCGTGGCCCGCGACGTGCACGACATCCTCGGTCATTCGCTGACGGTGATCACGGTCAAGGCCGAGCTGGCGGGAAGACTGATGGATGCCGGCTCCCCGGCCGCCCGCGACGAGATCGCCCAGATCGAGAGCCTCTCCCGCGGTGCCCTGGCCGACGTGCGCGCGACCGTCCACGGCTACCGCGGGGTGAGCATCAGCGGCGAGCTCGCAGCGGCGCGAGCAGCCCTCGAGAGCGCGGGGGTCTCCGCCGACCTCCCCGGCTCCACCGATCAGATTCCCGTCGACCGGCGCGAGCTCGCCGGGTGGGTGGTGCGGGAGGCCGTGACCAACGTCGTGCGCCACTCCGGAGCGACGGCATGCCGGGTGCGCCTAGACGGCCGGTCGATCGAGATCGCCGACGATGGGTGCGGCCCGGCGTCCACGGCATCCACCGGTTCGGGTCTCACCGGGCTTCGGGAACGTGTCGAGAGTTCGGGGGCACGGCTGACGATCGGCCGCAGCGACCTCGGCGGATTCAGAGTGAAGGTGGCGTGGTGATCCGACTGCTCATCGCCGACGATCAGGCTCTCGTGCGGGGCGCCCTCGCCGCTCTGCTCGGACTCGAGCCCGACATCGAGGTCGTCGCCCAGGTCGGGCGCGGAGACGAGGTCGTCGAGGCCGCGCGGGCGTCGAACGCCGACGTCGCTCTCATCGACATCGAAATGCCGGGAATCGACGGGATCGCCGCGGCATCCCTCCTGCGTTCGGAGGTTCCCGGATGCCGCGCTCTCATCGTCACGACCTTCGGACGCCCCGGGTACCTGGCGCGGGCCATGCAGGCCGGAGCCTCGGGGTTCGTCGTGAAGGACACCCCCGCGGCCGAGCTCGCCGATGCCGTGCGGCGGGTGTCGCAGGGGCTGCGCGTGGTCGATCCGCAGCTCGCGGCGGAGTCGCTGGCTCAGGGCGACTCGCCCCTGACCGAACGCGAGACCGACGTGCTCGCCGCGGCGCGCGACGGCGGCTCGATCGCCGACATCGCCCGCACCGTGCACCTGTCGGAGGGCACCGTGAAGAACCATCTCTCGAGCGCGATCGGCAAGACCGGCGGGCGGAATCGGGCGGATGCCGTGCGGGTGGCGGTGGAGCGGGGGTGGCTCTAGTGGACCGGGCCGCGACAGGACGGGTGAATACCGTCCGTCCGAAGGTGATTCTCCCGCCGAGGACGGACACGGTATGCCACATTGACCTCTCCACGGACCTGGAGAATCCACGTGCACGAGACCCCCGACCTCAGTCTTATCGTCACCGTCTTCGCGGCTCTGCTCGGAATGGGCTGGGGATACCTCATCGACCCGGCTCGGCATTCCACCTACTGGATCGCGGTGGCTTGCGCTTCGGCAACGGGGTTTCTGGTGTCCTACCTCGTTCCAGACGCGGTGCTCGCCGTCCCGGTTCTCGTCCTGACCCTTGCCTCGGTGACGGCCCTGCGTGACAAGCGCTGGCGGGCGAGCCTCATCCGGACGGAGTGCCCACCCCGAACGCCTCCGCCTCCTCCTCCGTCAGCATCCGGGAGCGGATGAGGAAGCGCATGCCCGTCGGTCCCTCGACCGAGAAGCCCGCGCCACGACCGGGGACGACGTCGATCGTCAGGTGCGTGAACTTCCAGTACTCGAATTGCGACTCCGACATGTAGACCTCGATCGGGTCGTCGAGACCCGCTGCGATGTCGCCGAGGTGCACGTCGCTAGGCCCCGTGAGGAACATGCCCACGGGGTAACACATGGGGGAGCTGCCATCGCAGCACCCGCCGGACTGGTGGAACATCAGCGGCCCGTGCGTGGCCGTCAGCTCGCGCAGCAGCGCGGCCGCGGCATCCGTCACATCGACGCGAGAGAACTCGGCCATGTCCCGTTCCTTTCGAACGATGTCCCACTTTCGGTCGTCTGGGGGATGCTCAGACGACCATTTGTGGGACATGGCGAGGCGGCGCCGAGGCCCGAAAGCCCCGGCGCCGCTGCGACTCAGAAGAAGCCCATCGCCCCGTCGGCGTACGACACGAGCAGGTTCTTCGTCTGCTGGTAGTGATCGAGCATCTTGAGGTGGTTCTCCCGGCCGATGCCCGACTGCTTGTACCCGCCGAACGCCGCGTGCGCGGGGTACTGGTGGTAGGTGTTCGTCCACACACGTCCCGCCTCGATGGCCCGGCCGGCGCGGTACGCCGTGTCGCCGCTGCGGCTCCAGACACCGGCGCCCAGGCCGTACAGCGTGTCGTTGGCGATCGAGATCGCGTCGTCGAAGTCGTCGAACGAGGTGACCGACAGAACCGGTCCGAAGATCTCCTCCTGGAAGATCCGCATGTCGTTCGTGCCCTCGAACACGGTCGGCGCGACGTAGTAGCCCTCCGACAGGTCACCACCGAGGTCGACCCGCTCGCCGCCCGTGAGCAGCTTCGCGCCGCCCTGCGTGCCGATGTCGATGTACGACAGGATCTTCTCGAGCTGGTCGTTCGAGGCCTGCGCGCCGATCATCGTCTCGGGGTCGAGCGGATTGCCCTGACGCACCTTCTTCACGCGCTCGAGGCCGTCGCCCAGGAACTGGTCGTAGATCGATCGCTGGATCAGCGAACGCGAAGGGCACGTGCAGACCTCGCCCTGGTTCAGCGCGAACATCGTGAAACCCTCGAGAGCCTTGTCGTAGTAGGCATCGTCGCTGCGCAGGGCCACGTCTTCGAAGAACACATTGGGGCTCTTGCCGCCGAGCTCGAGCGTCACCGGGATGAGGTTCTGCGAGGCGTACTGCATGATCAGGCGGCCGGTCGTGGTCTCACCCGTGAAGGCGATCTTGCGGATCCGCTTGTGCTGGGCGAGCGGAGCACCCGCCTCGATGCCGAAGCCGTTGACGATGTTCACCACGCCCGCGGGGAGCAGGTCGCCGATGATGTCGAACAAGAAGAGAAGGGATGCCGGAGTCTGCTCGGCCGGCTTGATCACGACGCAGTTGCCTGCGGCCAGGGCGGGGGCCAGCTTCCACGCGGCCATGAGGATCGGGAAGTTCCACGGGATGATCTGGCCCACCACGCCGAGCGGCTCATTGAAGTGGTACGCCACCGTGTTCTCGTCGAGCTGGCTGAGCGAGCCCTCCTGCGCACGCAGCACGCCCGCGAAGTAGCGGAAGTGGTCGACGGTGAGCGGAATGTCGGCCGCGAGGGTCTCGCGGACCGGCTTGCCGTTCTCCCACGTCTCGGCGACGGCGATTTTCTCGAGGTTCTCCTCGATCCGGTCGGCGATCTTGTTCAGGATGACGCTGCGCTCGGCCGGCGTGGTCTTCTTCCACGACGCGAACGCCTTCCACCCGGCATCCACCGCTCGATCGATGTCGTGCGCGTCGCCGCGACCGACCTCGCAGAACGGCTTTCCGGTGACGGGGGTGATGTTCTCGAAGTACTCGCCGCTGTGCGGTTCGACCCACTCGCCGCCGATGTAGTGCCCGTACCGCGAGCGATACTCGGCGACGGCCCCGCGGGTTCCGGGGGCGGCATAGACGCTCGAGACGCCTTCTTCGACGATGGTCATGCGTGTCTCCTTCGACGGTCATGAGTCGCCGCGTCGGCTACGAGCGGCGATGCGCCGACGGTACGCCGGAGGAGGTTGCATCGGGTTGCACGGAGGTCGTCACGGCCGCGGGGGGCGCGAGATCACGTGACCTGGATGAGAACACACGACAAGACGGGTGATGTCGACGAGATCACGTGATCTCGCAGCCTCACCACGCCCCGCGAAACGACGGATGCCACGACCCCGAGGCCGTGGCGTCCGTTCTGTGCGTCGAAGACTAGGCGTCGGCGTCGGCCAGCACCGACCGCAGCGGAGGCACGTTGACCTCGTGCAGGTCGACGTCGTCGAGGCGCTCGATGCTCTGCACGCGCGGCGCGATGGTGCGGTCGTCGGCCACGATCCAGCTGCCGACGAGAAGGAAGCGGTCGTTACCGGCCGTGATAGGACCCGTCAGCGCGAAGGTCTGGTGGGTCGGGGTGACGAAGGTGACCCGCACGGGGGTGCCGTGGGGGAGGGTCGAGGGGTCGACCACCTCGGCCTCGAGCGCGGGCTGCGGGGCCTCGATACCGAGGTCGATGCGCTGGATCTCGGCGCTCGTGGCCAGGATGACGTCGCCGACCAGCGGCTGCCCGCCCACGCCGATGCGCACGGTGCCCTCGAGCGCGTACAGGCCGTACCGGGGCGAACGAACGATGACGCGGGCGACGTCGCCCGCCTTGACCTCGGCGAGGGCCTCGCGGATACGCCCCACGTCGCGACGGGCGCGAGCTGCCGAGAAGATGTCGAGCGCGTTTTCGTCCATATGTTCAGAGTAACGAGGGCCTCCGACATCGCGGACGCTCTCGGGAAATCCCCTGGTGCTGCCGGGGGAGTACGGAGTGTCACCCGCGTTCGAGGCGCTCCAGCCGCGCCACGAGACCCGCGCGCTTCGGCGAGCGAGCGGGCACGAGCTCCAGGCACAGTCGCAGAACCTCCTCGTCGTCGCGCGCGTCGGCGGTCTCGGCGTAGGCGAGCAGCACGTCGACACCCGCCTCGGCGATGAGCGCCTCACGCAGCGTCGAGCGCACCGACTCGCGCACCTCGACCACGCCCGGAGCCTCGGAGTCGGGCAGTACCGGACCGGCGTAGGCGGCGAGCGCCACCCGGTGTGCGCCGCGGTCGAGCAGCGACAGCACGTGCTGAGCGTCGGTCTCGAGGCCCGCGGGCAGCCGATACGGCCGCGACGAGGGGACGAGGCGCGGAGCCACCGGAACGAGCGCGCGCCGCAACCGCACCATCTCGGGCCGCAGCGTCTCGACGGCGGCGTGACCATACACCGCCTCGCTCAGGGCCTCGGCCGACAGACCCTCGCGGTGCACGGCGAGCAGCAGCAGGATCTCCGCGTGGCGCGCGCTGAGCTCGACGGACGCACCGCCCACCTCCAGCAGGGCGCGGTCCCGGCCCAGGATGCGCAGCAGGGCTCGCGCCGGCGTGGGTCGACGCGGGGGAGGAGCCTGCTGCGCGCGCAGCCGCGCCACGAGCAGCTCGCTCTCGATCGCGCGAGCCGTGGCATCCACCAGCAGATGAGCCTGGGGCGTCACGGCCTCGGGTCCTCCGGTGACGTCGATCACGCCGAGCAGTCGGTGCGTCTCGGGGTCGTGCACGGGAGCCGCGGTACACGACCAGGGCTGCACGAGCCGGTTGAAGTGCTCCGCGCCACGGATCTGCACCGACCTGTCGAGAGTCAGGGCCGTGCCCGGGGCCGAGGTGCCCACGGCATCCTCCGCCCAGTTCGCCCCTGCCACGAACCCCATATCGCCGGTCAGGGCGCGGATATGACGATCGCCCTCGACCCACAGCAGGCGGCCCGCGGCGTCGCCCACCGCCACGACCACTCCTGATTCCTCCGCGGTGCCGGGCAGGAGCAACGAGCGAACCATGTCCATGACCCCCGCGAGCGGGTGAGCGCGGCGGTACGCCTCCAGCTCACCGCTGGGCAGATCGAGCGGCGGAAGACCTTCGGGCCCGACGAGGGATGCCAGCGACCTCCGCCACGACTCCTGCACGAGAGGCCGCACGTCATCGAGGCGCCGGTCGTCATTGCCGGCGAGGAGCTCGTCGTGAGCACGCGCGATCAGCAGCCCCGAGGTCTCGGGGGAAACGGCCGGTCGCGACCATGGAGAGGGCACGGGACTCCCATCGGCGGTGACGGAGGTGGGTCCCAGTGTAGGTCGGGTGGTCCGCGATCGGGAGGGTCGAATCGACCGGGGCGCAGTCCGTGCACCGGGGCGGTCAGCGAGCGCCCCAGTGCGCGAAAGACACCCCGCTACGGCGCGACCTCCCAGGACACGACACGAGCGCGGTCGAGCGGGACGGACCCCGGAGCCAGGACATGCGGGATGCCGTGGAACCAGGCCCCGCTCACCCCTCGGCGCGCGCAATCCTCGAGCCAGGCGCGATTCTGCGGGGTCGTCGTCAGTGCCGCTCGATGGGACGCACGATCGAACGGCAGGACCTCACGCGGGTCGATGGGTTCACCCGTGGCGGTGAGCGTGCGGTCCAGCACGACACAGCCATCGGGAAGGTCAGCGGCCGGAATGGCCCAGAACTCCACTGGGGGCCTCTCACGGCCCCGGATCTCGAGCCACGCCTGCCAGATCGCGTGCGGGTGCACGGGGGAGAGGAAGACGACCTCTGTCCACGTCCGGTCGAGGCCGGGAATGACGGTGTCGCGCAGCCGGCGCCGCTCGGCGGTGTCGTCGTACTTTGCGAAGGCGTCTCGATAGGCCTCGGGCGCGATTCCGGCGAGGTCGCTCATCGGCACGAGCGCCGACGTGCCCTGCGCGAGACCGACCCGGGCGTGAAACACGCAGTCCGTGGCATCCATTGCCCCAGCCTGCCGATGAGAACCGTTCCCGATGTCCCGAAAACGCCGTCAACCCCCACAGGAAACACAGAGGACGCGCCCCACGGTGGAAAGAACGAGAGAAAGGGATGCCATGAAGGCAGTGCAGTATCGCGAGATCGGCAAAGGCCCCGAGGTCGTCGACATCGATGAGCCCCACGCGGGTCCCGGCCAGGTGCGCCTGAAGGTCACCGCGGCCGGCCTGTGCCACTCGGACTGGTTCGTCATGGACCTGCCCGAAGACCAGTACACCTACGGACTCCCTCTCACGCTGGGTCATGAGGGAGCGGGTGTCGTCGACGAACTCGGCGAAGGTGTCGAAGGCGTCGAGATCGGCGCGGCGTACGCGATCTACGGACCGTGGGGCTGCGGCCGCTGCCATGCCTGCGCCCAGGGGGCCGAGAACTATTGCCCCTACGCGGCCGAGATGGGCATCACGCCTCCAGGACTGGGCAGCCCCGGAGCCATGGCCGAGTACGTGATCGTCGACGATCCGCGTCACCTCGCGCCCCTCGGCGACCTCGACCCGGTCGAGACCGTCTCGCTCACGGATGCCGGCCTCACGCCGTACCACGCCATCGTCGCGGCGAAGGAGAAGTTGTACCCGGGTGCCACAGCGGTCGTGATCGGTGTCGGAGGCCTCGGTCACGTCGGCGTCCAGATCCTCCGCGCGATCACGCAGGCGACGGTCATCGCGGTCGACCTGGGCGAAGACAAGCTGGCACTGGCCCGCGAGGTGGGCGCGCACCACACGGTCACCTCCGACGAGCATGCGGCCGAGCGCATCAAGGAACTGACGAACGGCCTCGGTGCGACCGCTGTCTTCGACTTCGTCGGCGTCCAGCCGACGATCGACCTTGCCCGTGCGGTCGCGGGAATGGACAGCTTCATCCACATCGTGGGCATCGGCGGCGGCATCCTCCCCGCCGGTTTCTTCTCGACACCGATGGGCGCGGCTGTCCGCGCTCCGTACTGGGGCACCCGCAGCGAACTCATCGAGGTGCTCGATCTCGCCCGCAGCGGCGCGGTCGGCGTGCACGTGGAGCGCTACGGCTTCGACGGCGCCGTCGAGGCATACGGGAAGCTGCACAAGGGGGAGGTCCGGGGGCGCGCGGTCGTCGTGCCCTGACGCGGGCAGTGAGGGGGTGGCATCCGACCTTCGAGCAACCCGATGACGCCGCCCCTCTCTCTCGCCAATGGCCCCGGGGCCACACAGAACGCCCCGGGGCCACGAACAACGCCCTACGAGGCCGCCCCACCCCGTACCGTCGTGTGGAGCGCGCGCCCGGCCCGCCGCCGACGGCCCGTCACCGTCGGCGTGTCATCGTCGGCGTGTCACCGACGAACTCCGCGCGACGGTCCCGCCCACCGGCGGGAAGCCTGGCCCCGGTTCAGCCCCGCGCCGCCCACCATTCCCGCAGGCGCTTCTCGGCTTCGTCCTCGCCGAGCACGCCCTCGTCGAGTCGCAGGTCGAGCAGGAAGCGATACGCCTCGCCCACCTCGCGACCAGGCCTCAGCCCCAGCACCTCTTGAATGCGGTTGCCGTCGAGCTCGGGGCGGATCGAGTCAATCTCCTCCTGCTCGCGGAGCGCCGCGATGCGGGCCTCGATGTCGTCGTACGCGGATGCCAGGCGCTGGGCCTTCCGCTTGTTGCGGGTGGTCACGTCGGCACGCGTGAGGATGTGCAGACGTTCGAGCTCGTCGCCCGCATCGCGCACGTAGCGGCGGACCGCGGCATCCGTCCACGCTCCCTCGGCGTAGCCGAAGAAGCGCAGGTGGAGCTCGACGAGGCGCGAGACCACGGTCGTGGTCGCGGCGTCGAAACGCAGGGCCTGCAGACGCTTGCGCGCCATGCGCGCGCCCTTGATGTCGTGGTGGTGGAACGTCACTCCACCGCCCGCTTCGAGGCGACGAGTGGCGGGCTTGCCGATGTCGTGCAGCAGCGCTGCCAGGCGCAGGGGCACGTCGGGTGCGGCATCCGGGTGACGCTGCTTCTCGAGCGCGATCGCCTGGCGCAGCACCGTGAGCGAGTGCTCGTAGACGTCTTTGTGGTGGTGGTGCTCGTCGACCTCGAGGCGCAGCGCGGGCACCTCGGGCAGGAACTCCTCGATCAGTCCGGTCTCGACGAGCACCCGGATGCCGCGCACGGGGTCATCGGTCTGCAGCAGCCGTACGAGTTCCGCCTGCACCCGCTCGGGGCTGACGATCTGCAGCGAACCGCGCAGCTCGCGGATGGCGTCGAGGGTGTCGGGGTCGACGGCGAAGTCGAGCTGAGACGAGAAGCGAGCCCCGCGCAGCATGCGCAGCGGGTCGTCGCCGAAGCTCACGGCCGGGTCGATGGGGGTGCGCAGGCGCCCCGCGACCAGGTCTTCGACGCCGCCGGTGGGGTCGACGAGGGTGCGGGCCGGAACCCGGAGAGCCATCGCGTTGACCGTGAAGTCGCGGCGGCTCAGGTCGGCCTCGAGCGTGTCGCCGAACTCGACGGTGGGCTTGCGGGTGACGCCGTCGTAGCTGTCCGCGCGGTAGGTGGTGATCTCGACCTGTTCGCCCTTCACCCGGGCGCCGATCGTGCCGAAGGCCCGGCCCACATCCCACTGCACCGACGAGACGGGCTTCACCAGCGCGAGGATCTCGTCGGGGCGGGCGTCGGTCGTGAAATCGAAGTCGTGGGTGACGCGGCCGAGCAGAGCGTCGCGCACGGGACCCCCCACGATGGCCAGATCACGACCGGCCTCGGCGAACACGCGAGCGAGCGTGGCGACCACGGGATGCGCGGCGAGCTCCTCGAGGCGCGCGAGACCCTCAGCCATGTTCAGCATGCCTTCGAGCCTATCCGGGGCCGCGGAACGCCACCGAGCGGGGGCCGGATCAATCGTCGGCGAAACCCAAGAAGCCCGTCACCAGCAGCTCGCGCACGCGCGGCAGCAGATCAGCGCGCAGGGCCGCGGCATCCACCTCCATCAACTGCGCGATCGCATCGACGAGGGAGCCCACCGGCAGGTCACCGTCGCAGGCGCCGACGAGCGCCGCCAGACCCGGGTCGACCTCGAGCGTGCGCGCGAAGCCGCCGCCCTGACGCAGCTCGATGACCGAGGGGTCCTCCTCACCCGGGCGGTGATGACGCGCCTCGGTGACGTCGGGGGCGACGCGCAGCACGCTCGCGGCCACGTCCTCGTCGTCGAGCAGGGCCGCACGGTCGTGCGCGGCGAGGGATGCCGACAGGTGCGGCCCGAGCGCCGATTCCCCGCCGCCCGAGACGCGCTCGTAGCGCGCGAGCGTGGGTCCACCGGCGAGAGGTCGACGCAGCAGCACGTACCCGAAGCCGACGCCCGTGACTCCGCGTCGGGCGAAATCGTCGAGCCAGGCGTCGATCAGACGCGCGTAGGCGGGAGTGCCGGGCACCGTGCCGCCGTCGCGCACCCACAGCTCGGCGTAGGCGAGGGGGTCGAGCACCTCGCGCTCGATCACCCACGCGTCGAGCGACGGTCCGACCCATCCCCGCACGCGGTCGAGCCCCGACTCGCCCCAGCGGTACTCCCAGTTGCCGAGCGATTGCGCCACCGCGCCGGGCGCGAGGTGCTCCCCGACACCCGAGATGACCGATGCGACGAGCGAGTCGCCCTCCATCCCCCCGTCGCGGTACTCGTACGCGGGCACCCCCGCGACCCGCGGCGTGATGACGAACGGGGGATTGGATGCCACTCGGTCGAAGGTCTCACCGGCGACGGGCTCGAACAGGGAGCCCAGGCGGGTCTCGATCCCGTCCACCCCGTTCACGAGGGCGTTGAGGCGGGTGAAGCGCAGGGCGCGCTCGGAGATGTCCGTCGCGACGACGCGATCGACGAGCCGGCGGAGTCGAAGGGCCTGGATGCCGCAGCCCGTGCCGATGTCGAGGGCAGAGCGCGCGCGACGGGTGAGCTGAAGGCGCGCGAGCGTCTGCGACGCCCCGCCGACGCCGAGCACATGGTCCTCGGGAAGAGGACCCTCGAGGGCTGCTTCATCGAGGTCGCTGGCGATCCACCATTCGACCTCGCCCTCGTCGTCGGCGAAGGCCTGGGGCCTCACGAGCACCGCCGGGGTCACGGCATCCCCCGAGATCTCCAACAGACCGAGGGCCGCAGCCCCGTCGACGCGCAGGGTGGGAAGAGCCGCCTCGGCGTCACCGCGGGGGACGGGCAGCCCGAGCCCCCACAGGCGGCCCAGCACGGCGAGGGCGTCGCCGCGATCGCCCAGGGCCCGGGTAGCGGGTCGACGGAGCCCGCGGGCGACGGCGTCGTCGGCCTGTGTCCCCCACGCGTCGCGGAGGGCGGCGCTCGTGTAGCCCGCCGCGCGGAGGTCGTCGGCGAGGGCCTGGCACAGCTGGGGATCGGGTTCGGGGAGCACCGGTCCATTCAACCGTCTGCGCGAGGCTATCGGGGGGCTTGTAGGTACGCGGGCCTAGACTCGCAGGCGGTGCGAGGCCCCCTCGTTCCACCGACGATCGTATGACCGTGACCTCCCAGCCTTCGGGCGCACCCGTGCCGCGGCGCTCCCTCACGCGCCGGCTCCTGGCGACCCTGGCCGCCGGGGCCATCGTCGCGGGCATCGCACTGCCGGTGACGACCGCCTCCGCGGCCACGCCCAGCCCGTCGCCATCCGCCTCGACATCGCCGTCGGTGCTCACCGCCGCTCCCGCGGCGAACGGCATCCTGCGCCCCGGCGAAGCCCTCTCGGTCGTCGTCAGCGTCGCCGCCGGAACCTCGCCGGCGTCCGCGGGGCCCGTGGCCCTGTCCCTCGGTGCCGCCCCTCTCGCCGACGACGCCGCGATAGACCGATGGCTCAGTGGTGATGCCGCCGGCGTGACGCTCCAGCAGGTCGCCACGGGAACCCTGGATGCCGCAGCCTCCGGCTCGCAATCCACCACGACGCTCACGGCGCTCGGTAACGACCCGGCCCTCGCGAACCGGGGCGCCGGGGTCTACCCGGTGCTCGCGACGAGCGGGGGACTGACCGCACCCAGCGTCGTCGTCGTCCCCGCCGAGACGGGCGCGCAGACCCCGATCGCCCTCGTCGTGCCCATCAAGGCGGCCCCCCTCACCCGCGGCCTGCTCACGGCGAACGAACTGGCCGAGCTCACCGCTGTCGACGGCGCGCTCTCGGCGCAGCTCGACGCGGTCGACGGTACGGCCGCGACCCTGGCGGTCGACCCCGCCATCCCCGCCGCGATCCGCGTGCTCGGCTCCGCGGCCCCGCCCACCGCGGTGTCGTGGCTCCAGCGTCTGATGGCCCTCCCCAACGACCGGTTCGCCCTGCAGTTCGGCGACTCCGACGTCGCGGCTCAGCTGCACGCCGGGCTGACGGCCCCGCTGACCCCCACATCGCTGCAGAACTACATGACCGCGGCCGACTTCGTGCAGCCGGCGCCGGCCGTCTCGGCGGTGTCGACTCCCGAACCCGCCCCGAGCACGACGCCCGGCCAGCCGACCTACCCGTCCCTGTCGACGCTGCTCGACATCGGAGTGGCCACCCCCCACGTCTACTGGCCTGCCACCGGATCCGCGGGTTCGGACACCGTCGCCGCCCTGGGCGCCCTCGGCAGCACCGATGACCCCACCCACGTCCTCATCCCGTCGACGAGCGTCTCGGGCGGCGGCCGGCAGGCCTCCGCCCGCGTCGGAGGGGTGTCCACCCCGGTCTACGACGCCGAGGTCTCGCGCGCCCTCGCCGACGCGGCGGGGCAGAACGACAGCACCCGGCGCGGAGCCTCGTTGGCGGCCGCCCAGGCGTATCTCTCCATCGCACGCGCCGCCACCGGCGACCAGCCGGTGCTCGCCGTCCTCGACCGGGGCACCGACCGCTCTCGTGTGAGCCTGCGCGCGACCCTCGGCCTCGCCGCGACAGCGCCGGGCTTCACGGCCTCGACGCTGCGTACGGTGGCTGCCCTCCCGGCATCCGAGGTCTCCCTCACCACCCCGACCGTCGACGCCGCCCGTGTCGAAGAGGTCCGCAACCTCCTCGGCGACGAACAGAGCATCGACCGCTTCGCCTCGATCCTCGACCAGCCCGAGCTCCTGACCGGGCGCGAACGCGCCGAGGTCCTGCAGGTCACGAACGTCTCGTGGACGGGGGATGCCGCCCGCCAGGCCGTCTCCGACCACCGCGACGCCACGCGCACGACGCTCGACTCCGTCGGCATCCTGTCGTCCGACTTCCGCCTGGTCAGCTCCAGCGCCCCGCTGCGGCCGTGGGTACGCAACGATCTGCCCTGGCCGATCACCGTCGTCATGGCGGTCCGCACCAACGACGTGCGGCTTCGCGTCCAAGACCACACGACCATCGACGCCCAGGCCTCCGCCAACACCCGCGTCGAGGTCCCCGTCGAAGCCCGCATCGCCAACGGCGAGGTCAGCGTCGACCTGCAGCTCTTCAGCCCCACGGGCGTGCCGATCGGTTCGCCTCAGGCGGTCGACGTCGAGGTGCGCGCCGAGTGGGAGAACATCGGCATCGTGGTGGTCATCGCCCTCATCGTCGGCTTCCTGAGCCTCGGAGTGGTGCGCACGGTCGCCCGTCGACGCCGCTTGCGTGCCGAAGAAGCCGCACCTCAGACCCCTCACGACGACGAGCCCGCGGACGGGATCGTCCTGAAAGATCCGGATGCCGACGGGCGCAGCCCCGCGGAAGACGCCGAGGACTTCGAGCACGACGACCAGACACCCCGCGCGACCGCGTCGGAAACCGAGCAGGAGACACGCCCGTGAGCAGTATCGGACGGGCCAGCGTGCTCATCGGAGCCGGGACCATCGCGTCCCGCGTGAGCGGGGTGCTGCGCACCATCGTGCTCGTCGCGGCCATCGGTTCGCAGAGCAGAGCGGGTGACGCCTTCGCCGTCGCGAACCAGCTCCCGAACAACATCTACGCGATCATCTCGACCGGCCTGTTGACCGCCGTGGTCGTCCCGCAGATCGTGAAGGCCGCCGCGCACGCCGATGGGGGACAGGCCTTCATCTCCAAACTGTTCACCCTGGGCACCGTCGGTCTGCTGGGCGCCACCGCTCTCGCGATGATCGCCGCCCCGCTCCTCGTGCAGGTCTACGCGAGCAAATTCACCGGGGACCAGCTCGCGCTCTCGACCGCTTTCGCCTACTGGTGCCTGCCGCAGATCTTCTTCTACGGGCTGTACGCGCTGCTGGGCGAGATCCTCAACGCCCGGCGCGTCTTCGGCCCGTACACGTGGGCGCCGATCGTCAACAACGTCGTGTCGATCGCGGGTTTCGGGGCGTTCATCCTGCTGTTCGGCGGTCCGCAAGAGAACGTGGGCGCGTGGACCCCGTCGATGATCACCCTGCTCGCGGCCACGGCGACGGGTGGGATCGTCGTGCAGACGGTCGTGCTGATGTTCTTCTGGCGCCGCGCAGGGCTCACTCTCCGGCCCGACTTCCGGTGGAAAGGGGTGGGTCTCCGCCACATCGGACGGCTTGCCGGCTGGACCTTCCTGATGGTCGTCGCCGGTCAGCTCGCCGGGGTCGTGCAGTCGAACGTCCTCTCCGGCGCGTCCGGAAACGACCCCGCGATCTTCGCGTCGCAGAACGCCTGGCTGCTGTTCATGCTCCCGTATTCGATCATCGTGCTTTCGATCGGGACGCCCTACTTCACGCAGCTCAGCGAGCACGCCACCGCGGGACGCGACGAGGACGTGCGTGCGGACATCGCCCGCAGCATCCGTACGCTCGGGTTCTTCATCGTCGCGGCCACCGCCGCCCTCGCCGTGGCCGCCGTTCCCGCGAGCCGGATCTTCACCAAGAATCCCGAACAAGCCCTCGCGGCGGCTCCCGTGCTGTGGTGCTTCCTGGTGTCCCTCGTGCCCCTCGCCGTGCTCTTCGTCATCCAGCGGACGTTCTACGCCTACAACGACACGCGGACCCCGTTCTTCTTCACGCTACTGCAGTGCGTGCTGGTCGCCGCGGGAGCCCTTGCGGCCGGCGCGGCCCTCGACCGCTCGGAACTCGCCGCCGGCGTCGCCCTCACCCAGTCTTTCGCCAGCATCGTGCAGGTGATCGTCGCGACGATCCTGCTCCGTCGACGGCTCTCCGGCATCGGCACGGGCTCGTGGCTCCCCGCGCTCGGACGCTTCGCCCTGGCTGCGATTCCCGCCGCCGCCGCCGGATGGGGGACCCTGCTCCTTCTGGGCGGACCCGAAGGATGGATGACGAGCAGCGTCGGGACCGGAATCGCCGGCGCCGCGGTGCTGGGCATCGTCGTCCTCGCCGTGTACATCGGCATCCTGGCCCTCTTCCGCACTCCCGAACTCGCCCCGGCGCTCGCGCTCGGTCGGCGGTTCCTCCCCAAGCGCTAGCCCCGGGGCTGCGGAATACCCCGCGGCTACCATGGGTTTCATCCGACGGAATCAACGAGAGGAAGGCGCAACCGTGCGTCACGTCATCATCATCGGATCGGGCCCGGCCGGGTACACGGCCGCCATCTACGCTGCCCGAGCCAACCTCGAGCCCCTCGTCGTCGCGAGCTCCGTCGAAGCCGGCGGCGACCTCATGAACACGACCGAGGTCGAGAACTTCCCCGGGTTCCCCGACGGCATCCAGGGCCCCGACCTCATGGCCAAGATGCAGGCGCAGGCCGAGCGCTTCGGTGCCCAGGTGCTATACGACGACGTCGTGTCGCTCGAGCTCGACGGCCCCGTCAAGAAGATCACGCTCGGCAGCGGCAAGGTCGAAGAAGCAGTCTCGGTCATCTACGCGACCGGCTCGGCCTACCGCAAGCTCGGACTCGAGGGGGAAGATCGCCTCTCCGGCCGTGGGGTCTCGTGGTGTGCCACGTGTGACGGCTTCTTCTTCCGCGACCGCACGATCGCCGTGGTCGGCGGTGGCGACTCGGCGATGGAAGAGGCCAACTTCCTGACCAAGTTCGCGTCGAAGGTCTACATCATCCACCGCAAGGACTCGCTCCGCGCGTCGAAGATCATGCAGGAGCGCGCCTTCGCGAACCCCAAGATCGAGTTCATCTGGAACAGCGCCGTCGACGAGATCCTCGGTGAGGACGCGGTCAACGGCGTGCGTCTGCGCTCGACCGTCGACGACTCGACCCGTGAGCTGCCCCTCGACGGTCTGTTCGTCGCGATCGGCAACGACCCGCGCACGCACCTCGTGCACGACAAGCTGCAGCTCACCGACCAGGGCACCATCTGGGTCGACGGCCGTTCGTCGCGCACCTCGGTCGACGGCGTGTTCGCCGCCGGTGACGTCATCGACCCGACCTACCGCCAGGCGATCACGGCCGCGGGCAGCGGAACGGTCGCGGCTCTCGACGTGGAGCACTTCCTCGCCGCGCGCGGTGAGGCCGGCGAGCCCGCCGTCGCCGAGAGCCCCATCGAGGGACTCCCCGACGCCGCGGTCGTCTGAGGAACAAAACCGCGCTCACCGGCGTTTTCACGAACTGACGCTTTCATCTAAGGAGAAATGCAATGACTGCCAAGGCGACGACCTCCGCAACGTTCGAGCAGGACGTCCTGCAGGCCGACGGACCCGTTCTCGTAGACTTCTGGGCCGAGTGGTGCGGCCCGTGCCGCATGGTCGCTCCCGTCCTCGACGAGATCCAGAACGAGAACGCGGGCAAGATCACCGTCCTCAAGCTCAACGTCGACGAGAACCCCGACCTCGCGATGAAGTACCAGATCACCTCCATCCCCGCGATGAAGGTCTTCCACGGCGGTGAGGTCAAGACGACCATCATCGGCGCGAAGCCCAAGTACGCCCTCGAGCAGGATCTCGCCGCTTTCCTCGGCTAAGACCTGCCGTGTGAACGTCCCCGGTGCCGTATGGTGCCGGGGACGTTTGCGTTGTGGGTGCCGGGCTCGTCACGACGATCACAGGGATGGCCGCCTCTGACGACGTGTGCAGGGCGGCGTCGAACGCCGGAGCGCGGGGGCTCCCCCCGCTGTCGAAGCCGTTGCGCCATGACCTCGAATGAACCGCGGAGTCGGGGCCCGGGAGGGAAGACAGCGCCCGTGGTACGAGAAGAGGCACGAATGTCTCTGAGGGACCGTGAGCGCCCCTCAGGAGACGTCGAGACGAACGCTGGCGTCCCAGCGGCGGTGTGGCTCTTCTTCGCCCAGAATGCGCCACACAGCCTTCGTGAGGGCGGGGTAGTCGAGAGCGATCTGTCGGAGCACGCGGTAGTTGCGCGCGCGGGTCGGTCGGACGCCGCCATTCTCCGAGATGTTGTCAGCCCGCAGGATGAGCACGACCAGTTCGTCGACGCTCGGAAGATCCTCCATGAAGTCCCACGGGTCTTCTCCACCGCGCAGGCGCTCGTGGATGAGGACCGCGAGTTCGTCGGAGGCCTCCGCGCGCAGTAGCTCAAGGCTGGCGCGACGGCGGGGAGTGTCGTCGTTCGCTGTCACCATTCCAGGTTACGTCGAGGGACCGACACCAGGCCTCGAAAGTCGCTCGCTGCCCGGGAGACGCTCATCAGCGGCAGGCCTCTCAGCCGGTGTATCCCTCTTCACCCAGGGTGGCGAGGATGCGATTCAGATCCTGAATACTCGCGAAATCGATGCTGATCTGGCCTTTTTTTGCGCTCAGCGAAACGCGCACCTTCGTATCGAAGCGATCCCCGAGCCGATTGGCGATGGCATCCAGACCCGATCGCTGCGATCCTGCCTTGGGCTTCTGGCGGAGGGGGGCGACGCCCGGCATCTTCGCGGCGGCTTCGGCCGCCCGCACGGAGAGATCTTCGTTGACGATCTTGTCGGCGAGCTTCTGCATCTCTTTGGGGTCATCCAACGAGAGGATGGCACGAGCATGTCCAGCGCTCAGGACACCCGCGGCGACGCGCTGCTGCACAGCGACCGGTAGCTTGAGCAGGCGAATGGTGTTGCTGATCTGGGGGCGGGAGCGGCCGATGCGCGTTGCGAGCTCCTCCTGCGTGATACCGAAGTCCTCCAGCAGCTGCTGATAGGCGGAGGCTTCTTCCAGCGGATTCAGCTGCGAGCGGTGAAGGTTCTCGAGCAGAGCATCGCGGAGCAGGTACTCATCATCCGTCTCGCGGACAACGGCAGGAATCGTCTCGAGTCCCGCCTCGCGCGAGGCGCGGGTGCGACGCTCGCCCATGATCAGCTCGAACGTGCCATCGCCCTTATCCCGGACGACGACCGGCTGCAGGACTCCGAACTCACGGACGGAGTGGACGAGCTCCGCGAGGTCGTCCGCGTCGAAGTTCGTGCGTGGTTGGCGTGGGTTGGGAACGATCGACTTCGGGTCGATGTGAACGAGCCGCGCACCGGGGACGGTGACGAGGTTGTCGTCGGACGACTCCGGAGCGGCGGTTTCCGCGGCAGCGTCCGAACTCTTCGTGTTGCCGTCGGGAAAGAAGACGTCAACGGGACGCGCCTCGGACGGCTCCATGGTGGGGATGAGGGCGCCGATACCGCGGCCCAGACCGGTCCTCTTAGCCATCAGGAACCCTTCTTGGTGGTGTCGCGAGCGACGATCTCGACCGCGGCCTCGCGATAGGCGATGGCGCCCGCTGATTGGCCATCGTACGCGATGACGGTCTGCCCGAAGCTCGGCGCTTCAGAGACGCGCACGGATCGAGGGATGACGGTGTTCAGGACCTCGTCGGTGAAGTGCGAGCGAACTTCCTCGGCGACCTGCTGGGCCAACCGCGTGCGACCGTCATACATGGTCAGCAGGATCGTCGACACGTGAAGACCGGGGTTCAGATGCTTCTGAATCATCTGCACGCTGCCGAGAAGCTGACTGAGGCCCTCGAGCGCGTAGTACTCGCACTGGATAGGTATGAGCACTTCGTCTGCTGCGGTGAATGCGTTGATCGTCAGAAGGCCGAGGGAGGGAGGGCAGTCGATGATGACGAAATCGAGGTGGTTGCCCTCGATGTCGAGATAGTCGCGCAGAGCCCCACGGAGGCGGTGCTCACGAGCGACCTGCGATACCAGTTCGATCTCGGCCCCGGCGAGATGGATCGTGCTGGGTGCGCACAGCAGCTTCGGGGACTCCGGACTGGTCTGAATGATGTCCGCGAGAGGAAACTCATCGATGAGGACGTCGTACACGCTGGGGGTGTCCGCGTTGTGTGCGACACCCAGTGCCGTGGACGCGTTGCCCTGTGGGTCGAGGTCGACGACGAGAACACGAGCTCCCACCGACACCAGGGCCGCTGCGATGTTAACGGCGGTCGTGGTCTTACCCACCCCGCCCTTCTGGTTCGAGACCGTGAACACGCGGGTGCGACCCGACAGCTCCACGGTCGCCTCTTCCAGGGTGCGCCGGCGCGCCGAGAGATTCGCGATCTCCCGAGCGATGGGGGAGTCGTCGAACGACGTCGACGCGGGCGCCTCATCGGACTGTTTCACGTGAAACGCACCTCTCCCTCGGCAACCCGCTCAGTCTACCCGCGCTCTGGCCCGCTCATGATGGACCGCTGGCGTGGCTGTGTATTCGAAGCTTGTCGATCGTGGCTCACCCGGCCTTCTCGAGCGCCCAGCTCGTTGCAGGGAGTTCCTGCGCTCCACCATCAGGCGGCCAGCGAAGCGCACCGAGGGCGACGACGCGCTGCCACACGCGCCTGTGGTCATTCACGTTTCACGTGAAACAGGCAGACGGTGAGCGTACGCACGTCCGTCCTCCGACGGCTCCGATTCCAGCTCTGTGCGGCTCCGCGCTCACATCTGAGTGGCCTCAACGCCCCGAAGGGTCCCTGCACGGCGTCCCCATAATCGCCGGCGTTTCACGTGAAACGTTCGTGACGGGGCATTGGATTCCTCCTTGGCGATCGTGCCGATGTCCTGAAGTCGCGTCGGGTCTAGTCACGAGATGCACTTGGGCGGTAATTGCCAGGCGCCGGGGGAGAGCGAGAGGCCGCTTCCCGTGCGCGTCCATCCGCGTCTCCGTCGAGGTACAGAGAGTAGGTCCCAGGCTTCACAACAGTAGACGGGAGTCACGATCGAGCAGCCTCTCGACAGTCGAGGAACCTGGGGAGGACACACTCCGACGGTTCAGCTGCACCCGCGCCCTGCGTCTCGTCTCGTCCCGACCGGCTTCGGATCACGTTTGCCCGCGTTTCGGTGGACGAGCGCCGGGGAGAGCGGCACTCGACTTTGGACCCCAAAGAGCGACTGGGGACTCCCGCAGGACCCGACGGCACTCGACACCCTCATCGAAAAGGTTGAGCGCAAGCTGTCGAGGTCTCGGGAGACAGTAGGCGTCCGTTCGGATGCGGCTGTCTCCAATGTGTCGTCGTACCGTGGACGCCTGGCAGTTCACGATGTCACCCTGCTCAGCGTACGTTCACCCTCGCCCAGCAGTCGGAGGTGTCGGGAAGAGAAGGTGCTCGCCACGAGAGCCGGACCGGAACGGTGATCGGCTGTGTATCCCGGGCCTCACCTGCCGCGATCTCGCACGCTTCGGTCATCGGACGCAGGGGAACAGCGCTGATGCGTCCTCCTCCGCAAACAGGAGCGCATTTTTTCGCGGTCCGTCTAGAAGGCTCGTGGCCATCAGCCAGCGTGGGACCCTGAGGGACAGATCAATGCGCGCGATGACAGTGGGTCGTCGTGACTTCCACCCGACACATCCCCGCGGTCGAGACGGTTTCGACTGCGAATCAGTGCGAACAGCTGATCGCCAACACCTCGGCGCCGGCCGGTCGGAAACATCGCAGTCTTCTGCATCGTGGCGTAGAAGGCGGATGGCCCCGATGACCACGGCTGAGGCCGCTCGCTACATGCCTGCCGTGCGTGGAGCCGGATAGGCCCCTCCATGTCACACAGCGTCAGACCCTTCTTGGGCGCCGGTCTGCTATCCATCTCTCCCGTCAAGGTGGAGCTGGCGTGCAGGTCTTAGCCTCACGCGGACGCGTGTTCCACGTGAAACGGTGCCGTTCACTGGTGATGAGCTCCATTGACTCGCGCCTCGAGGTGCGGGGGGAGTCCCGCTTCACCGACGGTTGGCCACGCCGATGTACGCCGCCCCCGCCCACCGTGAGGTGACGCACACTCACTCCCAGCGCACGAAGCTCCCATCGGGCGAAACCGAGCTAGTGCGCCGCCCCCGCCCACCGTGAGGTGACGCACACTCACTCCCAGCGCACGAAGCTCCCATCGGGCGAAACCCGAGCTAGTACGCCGCCCTCTCGCTGTCCGCATCGCGCCCGTCGGGGCACTGACCGTCTACTTATGTAGACGGACAAGCTAGGAATCTCTGGGTAATCGGAGTGGCCGGGGGTCGCACCACAGCGGCGGACCACCCGAGACATACGTCGCGACATCGCCCAGTGCCTCGCTTCGCAGCGGTGTTTCACGTGAAACCCTCATCAGCTTTCCTCAGGCGCCACCGCGTCCGCTCGCGGTGTCGCACTCCGCGACCGTCAGCAGGTGGGTAGCGAGGAACTAGCCACGCGCCGCCTTCAATCGCTCGCGCGGTATCGAGATACCTATATGAATGCGACACCTGTGGCGGATGATACATAGGCGAGTGTTCCCGACCCGTAGGAAGAGTACCCAAAGGCCGACTGTCCGCCACCTATCTAGCGACAGTGACCGTGAGTTCGTGACCGCTAGGGCACACGGCGGGCATCTCTCCATGTCGGCGTAACCCCAGAGTCCGACGCTGCGTGCTCACCCTTCAGCAACCACCGACGAACACGTCGCCACCCCAGACGACCCGACTGTTTCACGTGAAACAAATGCCTCACCAAACCGGCTCAGATTGCCGTCGCTCTGCATCGGTTCCCGACGCAATTGATCGCGCAAGCTCCGCCTCAACGGGCACGGAGCACCCACGATCCGAGCAGTGTCGACCCACGACTTCTCCGCCGGCCTAGAACGCACCACCTGCGCAAATCATCGCCCGCAGGATCAACGCGACGTTTCACGTGAAACCAAGCGGCGTACCGAGGTGAAAACGCCGCGAGGATCGTGCGGCAGGTGGGCCATCAGCCAGCAGGGGAGTAGAAGCAGGGGCGACGATTGAGAGTTCCCCGCCGTACGAGGCGAACCGCAAGAGAACACCCGGGCCTCACCACGACGAGCAGTCCGACCATCCAAGGGCCCCGTCTCAGCCGCGTCGGGGGGCGGCCTTCCATGCGGGCGCCCGACGCTGAATGTGGCCAACGGGAAGATCTCAGTCACCCCGTGCATAGGACCGATCTGATGCGACTGTCACCGCCGACATCAGACGGAACGGAGAGCGCCGCCACCCACCAGCCGGCTCACTCAGATGAGCCGCTCGACGATCGCGTATCGGTGCTGTCCGTACGCCCCTGGTCGCGGGTCGAGCACGACGTCACCCCGCCCCGCAGACGCTGGAACAGTGACTGTGTCGTGCGAATCCGGCACCCCGCCACCAAGCACCCGGGCGGTCGGCTCAGTGCCCGGCAGGGGACCCGACGCGCGACACGGCCCGATATGCGCCGTGATCGTTGCGAGAGCTGCCCACCCCCGTGGTTCCCAGGATCGCGAGTACGTACCGGGCACGTCGTGCAGGAGCGTCTCTCACCCTGCGGACGTGTGCGCTCTTGAGCGCGCTATGGGAGGCGACCGCTGTGCGAGTGGGGGAGAACCGTCGGTCTCTCTTACCCCCGAACAGGGCTCGACGTGCGTGCGGATCACGTGGACGTCTATGCCTACGCACACGTGAACTCCCGGGATCTTCGCGCGTCCCAGACTCGCTGTCGGACGCGAGAGCGCTCGCGGGTGCATTGCTTTCGTCGCGGCGGTCGTTCCTGATGCGACGCGCCAGCGCTCGCTGACGCGCGAAGGAGCCACGCCGAACGAACCCGATCACGCTGGGAGCCGAAGGCCAGCGACCTCCGCGGGTACCGGCCGAGGGCTTCGGTGACGAGACGACAATCGTCGTTCAGCCCACCCGTTCGACGCGTGGCCAGAGAACGTCCGTCGTGGCCGCCCCCCCGGCGTATCGCAGCGCCCGAGCCCCCCCGGGATGCAACTGCCGCGAAACCGTTTCACGTGAAACTCAGGTCCTGCAAACCCGGCACGTGCTCCCGGGCCGGCCGGCCGGACCGTACACGTCACCTGAACGGCGCGGACCGCACACATCACTCATCGCCAGCGAACGAACCTGCGGAGCCCGAAACGCCCTCCCGCCACGCCAGCGTCACATTCCGACGGTCGCGCCGAGGTCTTTCGACGCCCCGAATTCGACGACCGAGACGTCACGGCACCGAAGCAGACAGCATCGGTGCCGCCGATGCGCGAGCCATCTGGTCACGCGTCGATCGCAGCCTCTACCGCCATCTCACGACGGCACTCCCTACCGAGCTCCCGTTCGGCACTGCACCCCGCGCCGCACATCGAGACAACGCGACCGGGCGCCACGACCCACTCCGGTCGACCGCGTCACCCTCGCGTGCTGCGCGGTGCTGTTCTCGATGCTCTGAAGGTTGCTGAGATCGACGTCAGCGACGTTTCCACCCACGAGTAGAGAACTTTCACGTGCATAGGAAAAACATAGATAAAGCGCCAAAGCGCATGCCGTATGTGCACATGCGTCACTCAGCGACCGAGCGTGGCGAGGAAGACCCGCGTTGGCTCGTCGAGCACGCCCTCGCCGACGACCTCGATCGATACATCGGTGAGGCCGTACTTGCGCACCTGCTTCGCGGCCGCCTCGACCTCCGCTCCGACATTGGCGCCCTTCAGGAAGACGAGACGCCCGCCGGGACGCACCAGGGGAGCGGTGAACGGAAGCAGAGTCCGCAGCGCGCTCACAGCGCGCGCTGTCGCGACATCGAACACACGCCCCTCGCTCCACTCCTCGCCGCGCATGCGTGCAACGGTCACGTTCTCGAGCTCGAGCTCACCGACCTGCTCCGACAACCAGGCCGTGCGACGCTCCATCGGTTCGATGAGCGTCCACTCGACGTCCGGCCGCGCGATGGCCAGCACGAGCCCGGGCAGCCCGGCGCCCGAGCCCACGTCGACCGCGCGACCCGCGAAGTACGGCGCAGCGATCGCACTGTTGAGAATGTGACGCGTCCAGAGTCGCGGGACCTCGAGCGGGCCGATGAGACCGCGCTGCTCCCCGTACAGGGCCAGGTTCTCGGTGAAGCGACGGGCCTTCTCGATGTTGTCGCCGAACAGCGTCAGCGCTGCACTCGGCTCTGCCTCGAGCTGTTCCGGCATCCGGAGACTCAGCCGCGGCGAAGCACGGTGTGACGGTCAGCGCCCTCACCGAACGATTCGGACGAGAAGCCGCGATCGGCCGCGATGTCGTGCACCAGCTTGCGTTCGTAGCTCGACATCGCCGGGAGCGACGCCTGCGACGCACCCTCGTCGAGACGCGCGATCGCCCGGTCGACGAGGTTCTCGAGCTGGCGCTGACGCGCATCACGGGAGCCACCGATATCGAGAATGAGCCGCGAGAATCGGCCCGTCGAATTCTGCACCGCAAGACGCGTGAGCTCCTGGAGTGCCTGCACGGTGTCGGGGTGCGACAGCGTCGACAGTGCGGCTGCATCTTCGGCCTCGACCGAGACGTACGCGCGGCCTGCGCGCACGTCCATAGCGAGGTCACCGTCGATGTCGGCGATGTCGAGAAGACCCTCGAGGTAGTCGGCGGCGATATCGCCTTCCTGCTCGAGCTGCTCCACCGTGGCAGCCGTGTGCTCGGGTGCGATCTGATCGGATGTCGTCATCGTGATCTCCGGTTCTCAGGAGGCGGGTGCGGAGCCGGCTGTGCCGGCGGATCCGCCCGCGGCACCGGTGTTCTTCGTGGACTGCTGCTTCTTCGCCCGCTGCTTGCCGACCGGCTGCTGACGCTTGGGCTGGGCCGCACGGGCCTTCTCGGTCTCTTCGAGGAGCCGCTGCTGCTCGGCGCGGTACTTCTCGATGGGCACGACCTTGCCCGACGAATCGATGGCCTTGCCCTTCCGCGCCAAGCGCTCTTCCCGCGCCTTCGCCGCGTCGGAACCGGGAGTCGGCATCTCGCGAATGACCACGAACTGCTGGACCATCGTCCACAGGTTGCTGACGAACCAGTAGATGACGACACCGAGCGGGAAGAACACACCCGAGAAGATGAAGGCCAGCGGCAGGATGTACAGCATGATCTTCTGCATCTGGTACGCCTGACCGGTCTTGGCCTCGGGCGACAGGTTCTTCGAGATGATCTGCAGCTGAGTGAAGAACTGCGAGCCGATCATGAGTACGACGAGCGTCAGCAGGATCGCGACGGTCACCTGGCCGTCCGACTGGCCCCACGCCGTCACGAGGTTGACGTGCATGGATGCCACGTCGAAAAGGCGTGCGTCGTAGAACTCGGTCGTGAGCTCCGGCGTGAGCAGACCCACGCCGCCGATGCCGCTGGCGGCGTGTTTCGACACGTCGTTCAACACGCTGAAGAGGGCGAAGAAGATCGGCATCTGCACCAGAAGGGGCAGGCAGCTCGAAACCGGCGTCGTACCGTGCTTCTTGTACAGCGCCATGGTCTCGCGGCTCATCGCCTCGCGGGAGAGCTGGTCGCGCTTGCCCTTGTACTTCTCCTGCACCTTGCGCAGCTCAGGGGCGATCTCCATCATCTTGCGCTGGCTCTTGATCTGCTTCACGAAGAGCGGGATCAGAGCGGCGCGCACGATGAGTACCAGGCCGACGATCGACAGCACCCAGGTGAGGCCGGCCGCGGGGGCCATGCCCAACGCCGTGAAGAGAGCGTGCCACCCCACCAGCACGAGTTCGACCACCCACTTCAGTGGCCAGAGGATGGTCCCAATGAGATCGAATTGCACGATCAGTCCTTTCGGGAGGGCACGACGAATCCGTGCCGAGTGAGTTCGTGGCGGAAGGCCCGATGAGGACGGACGTCGTCGATGCCACCCTGAGCCCAGGGATGACAGCGTGCGAGACGGGCCGCGGTGAGCGCGATACCCTTCACGAGTCCATGCTGCTGTACGGCACCCACCGAATAGGCGGAGCAGGACGGGTAGTACTTGCACACGTCGCCGTAGACGTGCGAGATCGTCGCTCGATACGCGTGCAGCAGTGCCAGCCCCGTATTGCGGGGGAGGAGCGGCACGGATGCCACGACGCCGTCGACAGTGAGCCGTCCGGTCCCCGTGGACGAGGTCGGGAGAGTAGAAGAACTCATACCGATGCTTTTCGCTCGAGGCATCGCACCACTTCGGCACGAAGCGTCGAATAGTCGACGGTCGCTGCCGACGGCAGTGCGCGGATGACGATCGAGGCGCCCCCTCGAACAGACGGGAGCGCCTCGGCGCACACCGCTTTGAGGCGGCGGCGAATGGTATTGCGGGTGACCGCGGAGCCGACCTGGCGACTCACGATGAAGCCGAACCGGGGCGAGTCGGTCTGAGCCGAGATCCCGACGTACGTCACGGTGTGCGCTCCGGCACAGCGAGTACCCCGTCGGACCGTGGCTTTGTAGTCCGATCCGCGAGTGAGTCGGTTCGGCTTCGCGAGCACCGGGTCCGTCAGGCGGAGAGCTCGGTGCGGCCCTTGGCGCGACGTGCGGCCAGGATGCCACGGCCGGCACGCGTACGCATGCGGGCGCGGAAGCCGTGCTTCTTGGCACGACGACGGTTGTTGGGCTGGAAGGTGCGCTTGCTCATGGGTCACTCCGGAGGTGATGTCGCCCGATGCTCTTCTGCCGGGGACGGGGGTCGGGACTGCCGTATAGGCATAAGTCAACCGACTAAGGCTACGTCGCGCGGGGCGTTAACTCAAACCGAAACCGCGACCGCCCATTATCCCCAGGCGTTGTCCACAAGCGTGGCAAAGACACGCGACCGAGTCCTACAGTGGATTTTGCTCCGACAGGGCCGCGAACTAGCGTGGCCCCGGAAGTTATCCACAGGTTCGACGCGACACGTCGATCACCCGTCGCGTCAAGATCCCGGAGGGGCTATGTCTCTGCACGAAGCACCGGATGTGCCCGTCTGGTCATCCGTGCTGGACCAGCTTCTCACCGATGATCGCGTCACCCCGCAGCTACACGGTTTTCTGAACCTCGCTGTCCCGCAGGGCGTGATGGGCGGAACCCTCTACCTCGACGTCCCGAACGACCTCACCGCCGCGCAGTTCAACAAGCGCATGCGGGCGCCGATCCTCGAGGCGCTGGCGCAGGTGCAAGGAGAAGACCCTCAGATCGGGACGTTCCGCGTCGTCGTGAACCCCGATGTGATCGAGACGCAGCGCAGCTCCTCCGCCGCCCCGCGCGAAGAGCGCCCGCAGGCGGCACCCGTGCATTCGCCGGCGAGTGAGCAGGCGCCCGAGCCGATCGTCCCGGCGTCGCGGAACGACACACGCCTCAACCCGAAGTACACCTTCGACAATTTCGTCATCGGTCAGTCCAACCGTTTCGCGCACGCCGCGGCGGTCGCGGTCGCCGAGGCGCCGGCCAAGGCGTACAACCCTCTGTTCATCTACGGCGACTCAGGCCTCGGCAAGACGCACCTCCTCCACGCGATCGGCGACTATGCCGCGAGCATGTACGCCGGCATCCGGGTCCGTTATGTCTCGAGCGAAGAGTTCACGAACGACTTCATCAACTCGATCGCCAACAATCGGGGATCGGCCTTCCAGGCGCGCTATCGCGACGTCGACATCCTGTTGATCGACGACATCCAGTTCCTGCAGGGTCGCGCCGAGACGCAGGAAGCCTTCTTCCACACGTTCAACACGCTGCACGACCACGACAAGCAGGTGGTCATCACGAGCGATCTGCCGCCGAAGCAGCTGACCGGGTTCGAAGACCGTATGCGCAGCCGCTTCGAGTGGGGTCTGATCACCGACGTCCAGGCGCCCGACCTCGAAACGCGCATCGCGATCCTTCGCAAGAAGGCGCAGAGCGAACGACTTCTCATTCCCGACGACGTGCTCGAGTACATCGCCACGGTCGTCTCGTCGAACATCCGCGAGCTCGAAGGCGCCCTCATCCGTGTCTCCGCGTTCGCCAGTCTGAATCGATCGACGCTCGACATGTCGCTCGCGCAGACTGTCCTGCGAGACATCATCGACCAGGACGACGCGAACGTGATCTCGCCGACGGACATCATCACGGCGACCGCGCAGTACTTCAAGCTGTCGGTCGACGACCTCTACGGTTCGAGCCGCTCGCAGGCGGTGGCCACCGCGCGTCAGATCGCGATGTACCTCTGCCGTGAGCGCACGAGTCTGTCGCTCCCGAAGATCGGCCAGCTGTTCGGCAACCGAGACCACACGACGGTGATGTACGCGTACAAGAAGATCAGCGACCTCATGAAGGAGCGTCGGTCGATCTTCAACCAGGTGTCGGAGATCACCAGTCAGCTCGGCCGTATGCGCTGAGCACCCGTTCCCCGAGGGGCTCGACCACGACCGTGGTTCGAGCCCCTTTCTCTTTTTCCGCGCCTGATCGGGCATATAAGGCCGTACACAGGGGGTTTTGGAGGGGGTTCTACACAGTGTGGAAAACCTGTGGATAACTCGATTTTCCTCGGGATGATCTGTGCACTCAGGCGTTAACACTGTGGAGGAACAGCCGAAGGCGCTCGCGACACCCGTCGTTAACTCGACAGGCTCTCCGCAGCTCGTCCACAGTTAACAGACCCCTGGTTCCCTGCTGTTAACAAGCGTGTCGCAAGTTATCCACACTCTCCACAGCTGTTAACAAGATGAAGATCCAAGTTCTTTGTTAAGAGAGATTCGATGACCTTGCCGTGGGGACGTCGCTCGGCGGGCGTCGCCGCAAGGGGGCACTAGCATGGGTAAGCCATACCCGCCGTCAAGGGAGCACCCGTGAAGTTCCACGTCAATCGCGATGTGTTCAGCGAAGCCGTCTCGTTCGTGGTCAAGCTCCTGCCCCAGCGAAACCCGCAGCCGATCCTGGCCGGTGTGCTCATCGAGGCCAACGAACAGGGATTGACCCTGGCCGCCTTCGATTACGAGGCTTCCGCGCGCACGACGATCGAGGCGACCGTCGACGAGCCCGGCACGATCCTGGTGCACGGCCGACTCCTCAGCGACATTGCGAGCCGTCTGCCCAACGCTCCGATCCAGATCACGGTCGACGACGACGGTGGCATCCTGTTGACCTGCGGCTCCGCGCGCTTCACGCTCGCCTCCATGCCCGTTCAGGAGTACCCGGCGATCCCCGAGGTCACCGGCGAATCCGGTCTCGTCCACGCCGACGAGTTCGCCACGGCGATCGCACAGGTCGCGTTCGCGGCCTCGCGCGACGACGTGACCCCCGTCCTCACCGGCGTGCAGCTCGAGGTCTCCGGCACCCGCTTGAGCCTGGTCGCTACCGACCGCTACCGCGTCGCGCTCCGCGAGATCCCGTGGGACGGCGGAGCCGTGGCATCCGATGAGACCACGTCCGCTCTCGTGCCCGCGCGTACGCTGCAGGAAGTCGGCAAGACCTTCGCTCACAGCGGCGACATCTCCATCGCCTTCTCGGGCTCGGGCGACCGCGAGATCATCGCGTTCTCGTCGGGCAACAAGACCGTCACGTCGTTGCTCATCAAGGGCAACTTCCCGCCCGTGCGCCGACTCTTCCCCGCGCAGACCGAACACCACAGCGTGGTCAACACCGCCGAGCTCGTCGAGGCGGTCCGCCGTGTCGCGCTCGTGCTCGACCGTTCCGCGCCCTTGCGTTTCACGTTCGGCCCCGACGGCGTCTCGATGGACGCCGCCGGCACCGAGCAGGCTCGGGCGACGGAGTCGGTCGACGCGACGCTCGTGGGCGATGAGGTCACGCTGGGTCTCAACCCGCAGTACCTCATCGAGTCGCTCGGTGCCGTGCGCAGCGAGTTCACGCGAATCACCTTCACCTCGAGCGACAACGCGAACAAGCTCAGCCCCGTGCTGGTCACGCCCCAGACCTCGGTTGAGAAGGGCGGCGAGGGCACGTTCAAGTACCTCTTGCAACCCAACCTGCTGTTGCGCTGACCGGCACCGCATGCTGCCGTGTCGGAGGCGGCGGGTAGTCTGACTCGGTGATCGTGGAGCAGCTCGGACTGAAGGACTTCCGCAATTACGCGGAAGCCGACGTCGAGCTCTCCTCGGGGGCGAATGTCTTCGTCGGCCGCAACGGGCAGGGCAAGACGAACCTCGTCGAAGCCATCGCCTACCTCGCGACTCTCGGCTCGCATCGTGTCTCGAACGATGCACCCCTGGTCAGAGACGGGACGGATGCCGCGATCGTGCGCGCGCGGCTCACGCACGGTGAGCGCAGCGTGCTGCTCGAGTTGCAGCTCAACCGCCAGGGCGCGAACAAGGCTCGTGTGAACGGCGTCAACGTCCGTACCTCCGAACTGCCGCGGTACGCGCAGGTGGTCCTCTTCGCGCCCGAAGACCTGCAGATCGTGCGGGGCGACCCCTCCGCCCGCCGCCGGTTCGCCGATCAGCTCATCGTCCAGCGCACCCCTCGCATGGCCGGGGTGATCGGCGACTACGACCGTGTTCTGCGTCAGCGCAGCGCTCTGTTGAAGTCGGCGCGCGCCCGGGGACTCCGCGGCGAAGCGCTTCGCACGCTCGACGTCTGGGATGAGAAGCTCGTCGCTCTGGGCACCGAGGTGATCGAGGCGCGGAGCGCGTTGGCATCCGACCTCTCCGATCCCGTGGCCGCGGCCTACGCGGCGATCGCCGGCGCCGACCACGAGCCGCGGTTGTCGTGGGCGCTCTCGGTGGGCGGCGGCGACCCCGAAGAGGGGGATGCCGTCGATGGCGCGCGATCGAGCGAGCCCCTGGCCGATCAGTTCCGAGCAGCCCTCGCGGCGAAGCGTTCGGCCGAGCTCGAGCGCGGTCTGACCCTCGTGGGCCCGCACCGCGATGATCTGGTGCTGCGCGTTCGGGGTCTGCCGGTCAAGGGTTACGCCTCGCACGGGGAGTCATGGTCGGTGGCGCTCGCTCTGCGCCTGGCATCCGCCGAACTCCTTCGCGCCGAGTCTCGTCTGGGCGACCCGGTTCTCATCCTCGACGATGTGTTCGCCGAGCTCGACGCCGGCCGTCGCACCCGACTGGCCGAGCTGGCCGGTGGCTACGAGCAGGTCATCGTCACCTCGGCCGTCGAAGAAGATGTCCCCGATGTCCTGCGGGCACACGTCGTCCGCGTCGAGGCGGGCCGCATCGAGGAGCCCCGCGGTGAGTGATGACGCCGAGATCCCCGAAACGATGTCGACCTACTTGCGGCTTCGTGGGCTCGAGCCCTCTCCGTACCGCAAGAAGAAGCGTCGTCGTCGGGCGGACGACGGCGAGAACGCTCCATTCAGCCCGGGCCGCGACCCGCGCGGTCTGGGCGATGTGATCTCGGCGCTGACGCAGTCGGCGGGGTGGGAGCCCCAGCTCTCCCGCGAAGATCTCGTGCGTACGTGGGATCAGGTCGCCGGGGCGGACACCGCCGCGCACACGCGTCCCGTCGCCCTCGAGAACGGCACACTCACCATTCAGGCCGATTCGACCGCGTGGGCGAAGCAGCTGCAGTTCATGCGCGCGCAGATCCTCTCGGAGATCCTCCGACGCTTTCCCGAGGCCGGTGTCGAAGCGATCCGGTTCGTGGGCCCGGACGTTCCCTCCTGGAAATGGGGGCCCAGAGCCGTTCCAGGCCGCGGTCCGCGCGATACCTACGGCTGAGTCATGGTCGATCCCGGCTCGACACGATTTATCGCCGCGTAGGGGCGTACACGCCATTTCGAGAGCCCGTCCGCGATAGGATGGAGGTTCCGACGAATCGATCTGGAGCGCGCGTACACATGACGTCCGAAAACCCCGACAGCGTTTCCGAGGAACCCGAAGTCCCCGCCGCGACCAAAAAGGTTCCCAACGAGTACGGGGCGGACGCCATTCAGGTACTCGAGGGCCTCGAGGCTGTTCGCAAGCGTCCCGGTATGTACATCGGCTCCACGGGTGAGCGCGGGCTGCATCACCTCGTGCAAGAGATCGTCGACAACTCCGTCGACGAGGCGCTGGCCGGGTACTGCGACACGATCCAGGTCACGATCCTCAGCGACGGCGCCGTGCGCGTGGTCGACAACGGCCGTGGCATCCCGGTCGACATGCACCGCACCGAGGGCAAGTCGACCGTCGAGGTCGTGCTGACCGTGCTGCACGCCGGCGGAAAGTTCGGCGGCGGCGGATACGCGGTCTCGGGCGGTCTGCACGGCGTGGGCTCATCCGTCGTGAATGCCCTCTCCACGCGCCTCGACGTCGAGGTGCGCCGCCAGGGGCACGTGTGGCGTCAATCGTTCCGCGACGGCGGCGTGCCGCTCGCTCCTCTCTCGAAAGACGAGGAGAGCGACGCGACGGGAACGACGATCACGTTCTGGCCGGATGCCACGATCTTCGACACCATCGACTTCGACTACGACACGCTGCGTACGCGCTTCCAGCAGATGGCGTTCCTCAACAAGGGTCTGCGCATCGGCCTCCGCGACGAACGCGCCCAGTCCGTGGTCACCGAGGGTGAGCCGGGCGCAGAGGTCACCGAGGCCCGCCACGACACGTTCCTCTACGAGCGAGGTCTCGTCGACTATGTCGAGCACCTGAACCGTGTGCGCAAGGCCGACGTGGTCAACGACGAGATCATCGAGGTCGAGTCCGAGGACACCGATCGCAAGATCGCCCTCGAACTCGCGATGCAGTGGACGACGGCCTACACCGAGAACGTGTTCACCTATGCGAACACCATCAACACGCACGAGGGCGGAACGCACGAAGAGGGTTTCCGCGCCGCGCTGACGACGCTCGTGAACCGTTACGCCCGCGCGAACAACCTCCTCAAAGAGAAGGACGACAACCTCACCGGCGACGACATCCGCGAGGGTCTCACCGCGGTCATCTCGGTCAAGCTGTCGGAGCCGCAGTTCGAGGGGCAGACCAAGACCAAACTCGGCAACACCGAGGCGCGCGCGTACGTGCAGAAGGTCGTGGGCGACAAGCTCGGCGATTGGTTCGACCGCAATCCGGGTCAGGCCAAGAACATCATCCGCAAGGCGATCGACGCCGCGACCGCGCGCCTCGCCGCGCGCAAGGCGCGCGAGACCGCCCGTCGTAAGAGCGTGTTCGAGTCGGCCGCGATGCCCGACAAGCTGAAGGACTGCACCTCGAAGGATCCCTCGATCAGCGAGATCTTCCTCGTCGAGGGTGATTCCGCCGGTGGCTCCGCGGTGCAGGGTCGCGATCCGCACACGCAGGCGATCCTGGCACTGCGCGGCAAGATCCTGAACGTCGAGCGCGCGCGTCTCGACCGCGCTCTGGGGAACAAAGAAGTCCAGGCGATGATCCAGGCCTTCGGCACGGGTATCGGCGAAGACTTCGACATGGCCAAGGCGCGGTACCACAAGATCGTGCTGATGGCCGATGCCGACGTCGACGGTCAGCACATCACGACACTGCTGCTGACGCTGCTGTTCCGCTACATGCGCGGGCTCATCGAGGCCGGGTACGTCTACCTCGCTCAGCCGCCCCTGTACCGCCTGAAGTGGTCGAACCACCCCCACGAGTACGCGTACAGCGACCGCGAGCGCGACGCGATGCTCGTCGATGGTCAGGCCTCGGGTCGCCGGATCCCCAAGGACAACGGCATCCAGCGCTACAAGGGTCTCGGCGAGATGAACGACCACGAGCTGTGGGAGACCACGATGGACCCGCAGACGCGCACGCTGAAGCAGGTCACGATCGACGACGCCGCCGCGGCCGACGAGATCTTCTCGGTGCTCATGGGCGAAGACGTCGAGTCGCGACGCAGCTTCATCCAGCGCAACGCCAAAGACGTCCGCTTCCTCGACATCTGATCTCGCACGACGCATTCACGGAACTGAGAAGACATGGCTGACGACATCACGCCCGAATCCGACGACGTCCGCGGCGAGCCGGCGCACGACCACGGCAAGATCGACCAGGTCGACCTCCAGCTCGAGATGCAGCGGAGCTACCTCGACTACGCGATGAGCGTCATCGTCGGGCGTGCTCTGCCCGACGTGCGCGACGGTCTCAAGCCCGTGCACCGCCGCGTGATCTACGGCATGTACGACGGCGGCTTCCGCCCCGACAAGTCGTTCTCGAAGTGCGCCCGTGTCGTCGGCGAGGTGATGGGTCACTACCACCCGCACGGTGACGCCCCCATCTACGACGCCCTCGTGCGCCTCGTGCAGCCTTGGTCGCTGCGCTACCCCCTCGCTCTCGGACAGGGGAACTTCGGTTCGCCCGGCAATCAGGGCGCCGCAGCCCCGCGATACACCGAGACGAAGATGGCTCCCCTCGCGCTCGAGATGGTGCGCGACATCGAGGAAGAGACCGTCGACTTCCAGGACAACTACGACGGTCAGACCCAGGAGCCGACGGTCCTGCCCGCGCGCTTCCCGAACCTGCTCGTCAACGGCTCGGTCGGCATCGCGGTCGGCATGGCCACGAACATCCCCCCGCACAACCTGCGCGAGGTCTCGTCCGGTGCCCTCTGGGCCCTCGAGAACCCCGATGCCACGCGCGAGGAGCTGCTCGAAGCGCTCATGGAGCGCATTCCCGGCCCCGACTTCCCGACGCGCGCGCAGATCCTCGGCACCCGCGGCATCAAGGACGCGTACCGCACCGGCCGAGGCTCCATCACGATGCGGGCGGTCGTCAACATCGAGGAGATCCAGGGCCGCACGTGCCTCGTGATCACCGAGCTGCCGTACCAGGTGAATCCCGACAACGTCGCCGTCAAGATCGGCGACCTCGCCCGCGAGGGCAAGATCACCGGGGTCGCCGACATCCGCGACGAGAGCTCGGGCCGCACCGGTCAGCGTCTGGTCGTCGTGCTCAAGCGCGACGCCGTCGCCAAGGTCGTGCTGAACAACCTGTACAAGCACACGCAGCTGCAGGAGAACTTCGGCGCGAACATGCTCGCGATCGTCGACGGGGTGCCTCGCACGCTGTCTCTCGACGGTTTCATCAGCCTGTGGATCGACCACCAGGTCGAGGTCATCGTGCGGCGCACGCAGTACCGCCTCCGCAAGGCCGAAGAGCGCATGCACATCCTGCGCGGCTACCTGAAGGCGCTCGACGCCCTCGATGAGGTCATCGCGCTCATCCGTCGCTCGCCCACGGCCCAGGATGCCAACGAGGGACTGCAGAAGCTCCTCGACATCGACGACATCCAGGCGCAGGCCATTCTCGATATGCAGCTGCGTCGACTCGCGGCCCTCGAGCGCCAGAAGATCGTCGACGAGGCCACCGAGCTCGAGGCCCGTATCGCGGACTACAACGACATCCTCGCCACCCCCGCTCGCCAGCGCACCATCATCCGCGACGAGCTCACGGCCATCACCGACCGCTTCGGTGACGACCGTCGCACCGAGATCCTCCACGGATTCGACGGCGACGTGTCGATCGAGGACCTCATCGCCGAAGAAGAGATGGTGGTCACGGTCACCCGCGACGGCTACATCAAGCGCACGCGCAGCGACAACTACCGTTCGCAGCACCGCGGTGGCAAAGGCGTGAAGGGTGCGCAGCTGCGCGCCGACGACGTGGTCGAGCACTTCTTCGTCACCACGACGCACCACTGGCTGCTGTTCTTCACGAACAAGGGCCGGGTCTACCGCTCGAAGGCCTATGAGGTGCCCGAGGCGGGCCGCGATGCCAAGGGTCAGCACGTCGCGAACCTGCTCGCCCTCCAGCCCGACGAAGAGATCGCGCAGATTCTCGACATCCGCGACTACAGCGTCGCGACCTACCTCGTGCTCGCGACCCGGAACGGTCTCGTGAAGAAGACCCGTCTCGACGAGTACGACACCAACCGCCAGGGCGGGGTGATCGCGATCAAGCTCCGCGGACAGGTCGCCGAGGAGGGCGACGAGGCCGAGCAGGGCAGCGCCGACGAGCTTGTCAGCGCGATGCTGGTCGACGAGGGTGACGACATCCTCCTCATCAGCCGGCTCGGACAGTCGCTGCGCTTCTCCGCCACCGACAGCGCGCTGCGCCCGATGGGGCGGTCGACCTCGGGCGTGAAGGGCATGGACTTCCGCGAGGGGGACAGCCTGCTCTCGGCATCCGTCGCCAAGGACGACGAGTTCGTCTTCGTCGTGACCGAGGGCGGCTACGCCAAGCGCACCGCCGTCACCGAGTACCGGATGCAGAACCGAGGTGGTCTGGGCATTAAGGTGGCCCGCCTGACCGACGATCGCGGCGTGCTCGCGGGCGGAATGATGGTGTCGGAAGGCGATGAGGTCCTCGTGGTTCTTGCCAGTGGCAAGGTGGTACGCTCTGCCGTGGCCGAGGTACCCGCCAAGGGACGCGACACGATGGGTGTCGTGTTCGCACGAGCCGGAGGTGATGACAGGATCATCGCCATCGCTCGAAACGCAGAGCGGAACCTGACCGAGACGACGGAGACGACCACGGAGCCCGCCGCTTCCCCCGCGGACGAGGCCGACGCCTCCTCTTCCGAGACCCCCGAGGAAAGTACTGACGCATGAGCACGGTAGCCGACAAGCTCGCCAAGAAGTCGACTCACAAGACCCCCGCCAAGCAGGTCCGCCTGCGACTGGTGTACATCGACTTCTGGTCGGCGGTGAAGCTGTCGTTCCTTGCCGCGGTGGCCCTGGCCATCGTGACGGTCGTGTCGTACTTCCTGATCTACCTGGTGGTGTCGGCGACCTTGCTGACCAAGCTCGATGAGTTCTTCACCAGCTTCACCGACGGCGGCGCGACCCTCTCGCAGTACGTCGGTCTGCCCCAGGTCATGGCGTTCGCGGCGATCATCGCGATCCTCAACCTCGTCATCGTGACGGTGCTCGGCGCCGTGATGGCGGGTATCTACAACCTCGCGGTCAAGGTCACCGGCGGCCTGCTCGTCGGGTTCACCTCGAACTGACGTCGATTCGTCAAAACCTTGCAAGTCCGGTAAAGTCTTCGAGGTTGACATCACGTCAGCGAGACGGGGCTATAGCTCAGGCGGTTAGAGCGCTTCACTGATAATGAAGAGGTCCCAGGTTCAAGTCCTGGTAGCCCCACCCCTCCCTCGCGGGGCCTTAGCTCAGCTGGTAGAGCGCCTGCTTTGCAAGCAGGATGTCAGGAGTTCGAATCTCCTAGGCTCCACAATCGAGAAAGAAGAGCCGGTCCATCGGGACCGGCTCTTCTTCTTTTCCGCCGTCGCTCTCACGAGGCGCGTCGCCGCCGCCCTCTTCGGAGCAGAACGACGGATGCCGTGTACAGGACCGCCCCGCCGACCGCGAGCACCGTGTTCATCCCCTGCAGCGTCACGGCGAAGGGCGGGAGGAATGCGCAGAACCACGCGATCGCCAGGATGACCGATCCCGGTGCCGGCGGAAGGTCGCCCAGCGCCTCGAATCGGATCAGGATCAGCGAGAGCAATCCGAGCACGATCGCCGTCGCCAGGAAGACCAGGGGGCGCGTTGCCCACCACTGCGGGCTCGCGGGCGCGGGAGCTGCGCCGGGGATGAGCAGGGCGATCCCCGAGATGATGAGGATGACGGGCAGGTGCCACAGGTACACCGTCATCAGGCGGGATCCGATCGCGAACACCACCCCCTGCGCGAGGCGCGTGCGCATGAGCACGGTGAGCGCGGGCTTCGCCAGACGCAGCAGACACGCCTGAGCGAGACCGAACAGCACGAGGGGAAGAGTGGGCGGGTTGAGATTCGCCAGCATGTTGTCGGAGTAGGGCCCCCACACGACCACGGCGCCGACCACGAGGTAACAGGCGGTCGCGAGGGCCAGGAGAGATACAGCCGAGCGGCGATCGAACCACCCGTCGCGGTACCAGAATCCCAGCTGCTGGATGAGCGGCCAGACGAAGAGCAGGTTGAGGTAGCCCAGTTCCTCGATCCCGGACAGGAATCGCACGGCGTCGACCGCAACCACTGCGGCCAGAAGCATCACGAGAGTGCCGCGAGGGGCCCTCTCGTGCCAGCGAGCGGCGAGAGGCACGACCGCCTGGCACAGGAGGTACGCCGCCAGGAACCACAGCGGCATCCCGACGCCGACCACGGCGGCGTCGACCAGCGACGGATCCACCCCGATCGCGGCGGCGGCGACCAGGACGACAGCGACGAAGACGAACAGGGGCAGAGCCGGCTGCGCCAGCCGAAGCGTGCGAGAGCGGACGAACCCGCGCGCGTCACCTCCACGACTCCGCCACGTCGCCCATCCGGCCGCAGAAGCGAATCCGCCGACGACGAAGAACAACGGCATGATCTGGCCGAACCAGGTGGCGGCGTCGAACCAGGGCTGCATCTCCGCGGGCCGAGACGTGATGAGGGAGCCGTCGGGGCCCCACCCCACCCCCACCTGCAGCAGGTGAACGATGACGACGAAACACACCGCCGTGACGCGGGCGAGATCCAGTGTGAGATCGCGGCGCGAGACGTCGGAGGTCGTCGGAAGAAGCTCTGTGCGCATGCCACCATCGTGGCGGGTGCCGGGCGCTTCGCGTCACCTCCGACACGCGGATGAACACGCTCGCTAGAGTCTGGTCATGGACATGCGCGTGGCCGCGTACGCCGTCGTGACCGACGCCGACGACCGTGTGCTGCTCGCTCACTGGATCGACGGACGACGGGGAGCGTGGACCCTGCCCGGCGGCGGCCTCGAGGACGGTGAAGACCCCGCGCAGGCGGTACGCCGCGAGGTGCGCGAGGAGACGGGCTTTCGCGTCGTCGTCGACGAGCTGCTCGGCATCCATTCCCGAGTGATCCCCGCGCAGGCACGGCTCGCCGACGGGGCCACGGGTGCCCTCCACGCATTGCGGATCGTCTACCGCGCCCGGGTCGTGGGCGGGCATCTGCGATTCGAGACCGACGGATCCACCGACCGAGCGGAGTGGTTCACCCTCGGGGCGACCCGTAAACTTCGTCGCGTTCAGCTGGTCGACGTCGCCCTGCGGATGGCCGGCCTCCTCGGCTCCTGAACGTCAGGCTCGCTCTGCCGTGATGTCGGCGACCGTTGCGTCGTACGCGGCGATGAGATCGTCAGCATCGACGAACAGACTGTAGCCGTGCGCGCCGGCTCCCATGGCGATCCGCGTTCCGACGATGCGCTCGTCGGCGTACACGGGCCAGTCGGTGCTGCTCCCGATGGGGACGATGGTGCCTCGCTCGTAGCCGGTGGCGGAGAGGGCCAGCTCGGGCTCCGGGAGGCGCAGCTTGTTGACCCCGACCACCGCACGCAGCTTGGGCCAGGAGATGGCACGGTCACCGGGCACGAGAGCGAACAGGTACGTGTCGTCGGACCGCTTGACCACCAGCGTCTTCACAATGGATGCAGAGGGGATGCCGAGCAGCTCGGCCGCCTCGTCGAGGCTCGATGCGGGGGGACGCTCGCGGATATCGACGGAGAGGCCGCGCTCTCGCGCGGCCTCTCTGACTCTGATGGTGGGATCGCTCACGCGTCGGGTGCGCGCAGCGGGTCGTCCGCCACCCACAGCTCATCGTCGGCACGCAGTGTCTGCCACGCGGCGTACGCGACGCCGGCAGCGGCGACCACGCCGAGGATGATGGCGATGACGCCACCGGCGCCGATGCCGTCGTGCTGCGAGGGAAGCTTCTTGGCGAGACGCTTCGACGCCTGCTTGCCGTACTTCTCGGCACGCTTGGCGTACTTGTGCGTGTCGAGCTCGAAGCCACGACCCTTCGCGAGACGGTCGCGGGTGTCGCCCGCGGCATCCCACACCGACATCGCTCCGCCGACCACGGCACCGGCCGCGGGAACGACCTTGTGACTGAGGAAGCGATTGCTGTACTTCACGCTCTTGTCGACGTACGGAGCGGCGTACTTGTTGTACCCGTCCTGCACGGCGGGGACGAGGTCTTCGCGGCTGAAGCGACCGAGCTGGTGGCCGGCTTCTCGAGCGACCTTCCCGCTCTCGCCCAGCAGCACCTGCTGCGACTCCCACACCTTCGCGGCGTGCTTCTGGAGCTTGCGCAGTTCCTTCTTGCTCTTGCGGCTGAGGCCCACGGCTCATCCTCCCTGTCGATGGGATGTACGTTCGTTCATCTTGCCAGAACGGGTCGCCGGCACCGCCGACCCTTGCAGATAACTCTGAGAGAATGTAGCCATGGCCAACCACACCGCCGTCGCGACCCTGCACACCAACCACGGCGACATCGTCGTCAACCTGTTCGGCGACCACGCTCCGCGCACCGTCCGCAACTTCGTCGGGCTCTCCGACGGAACCCAGGAGTGGACGAACCCGGCAACGGGTGCCAAGGGCGAGGGTCCCCTCTACAAGGACGTCATCTTCCACCGCATCATCCCCAACTTCATGATCCAGGGCGGAGACCCGCTCGGTCAGGGCATCGGTGGACCGGGATACAACTTCAACGACGAGATCAGCCCCGAGCTGGACTTCACCCAGCCCTACAAGCTCGCCATGGCCAACGCCGGTCTGCGCCGCAACGCCATCACCGGCCAGCCCGAGGGCACCAACGGCTCGCAGTTCTTCATCACGACCGACCCCACCCCGTGGCTCCAGGGCAAGCACACGATCTTCGGCGAGGTGGCCGACGATGACTCGAAGGCCGTCGTCGACAAGATCGCCTCTGTTCCCACCGCCGCGGGCGACCGTCCGATCGAGCCCGTCGTGCTCCAGTCGGTCGACATCGTCTCGGTCTGATCTTCCAGGCGGCGGCGGGTGTCCACGACTGACGAGTTCCGTCGCAACAGCGACAACTTCTGCTACCGGCATCCCGACCGGCAGAGCTTCGTGCTGTGCCAGCGGTGCATGCGCACCGTGTGTTCGGACTGCCGCACCCCCGCCGCCGTCGGTGTCATCTGCCCCGAGTGCATGGCGCAGCAGCGCGCCTCCCAGACCCCTGCTCAGAAGAAGGCGCAGCGCCGCTGGGCGTCGCGCCCCCTGTCGGTGGTCTCGTCGGGCAGACCTCAGATGACGCTCGGCATCATCGCCGTCACCGGACTCGTCTACATCATCGGTCTGATCCCCGGTGTGGGCGGCTTCGTCCGGAACCTGCTCGCGTTCAACAGTCTGTACGTGGTGCCGCAACTCGGCGTACTGGAGCCGTGGCGGCTGCTCACGGTCGCTCTCGTCCATAGCGGCTTCTTCCACGTCGGCCTGAACATGCTCGCGCTCTGGTTCATCGGTCGCAGCCTCGAGCCTCTGCTCGGGCGTGCGCGTTTCCTCGTGCTCTATCTGATCGGCGCGCTGGGCGGATCGGTGGCCGTCGCGCTGCTCGCCCCCGGCGTCTGGACGGTCGGGGCCTCGGGGGCGATCTTCGCGCTGTTCGGTGCGCTCCTGGTGATCGGGCGGCACATCGGGGCGGACATCCGCGTCATCGCCGTGCTGATCGCCATCAACTTCGCCTGGCCGTTCGTGATCGCGGCGATCGGTGCCATCGGATCGGGCGACTTCGCCGGATCGCTCGCGGCGGTGGGTATCTCGTGGCAGGCCCACCTCGGTGGTCTCATCACCGGAGCGGCTGTGGGGCTGGTGTACGCGCGCACCCGTGCCGCAACGCAGAAGCGCCTGCAGATCGGCCTGCTCGTCGGGCTCAGCGTGCTGCTGATCGCCCTGCTGGCAATCCCGGCTCTGTTCTACGTCTGAGAGTTATCCACAGCCCCATCCACAGGTGGGGATGAATTACACGTGTGTAACTCAGCGCCACTTCGTCGTCATGAGGAATCCGACGAAAGCGATTCCGAAGCCGATGACGAGGTTCCACGGGCCGATGCCCGGGATCGGGAATTGCGAGTTGCTGAGGTAGAACACCAGCACCCACACGAGACCGATGAGCATGAGGCCGATCATGATGGGCAAGAACCACACGGGGTTCGGAGCCGATCCGCCTTCGTTGCGCTCAGCGATCGGGTCTTCGCCTTTGCCAGTTCGTGCCATGCCGGACAGTCTAACGGTCAGGTACGCGTGATCCCGCGGAACTAGACTGCCCCCGTGCAGACCGTCGACCAGCCGCAGACCCGTCGGGGATCACGGCGCGGGCGTGCACCGCGTCGACGGGTGACCGTGATCGGGGTGATCGGCGACCTGCTGGTCACCGCAGGCGTTCTCGTGCTCCTTTTCGTCGTGTGGCAACTCTGGATCGGTGACGCCATCATCGGTGCCCAGTTCAAAGACCAGGGCAAAGAGCTCAGCGAGCAGTGGAACGCCGATCCGCCGCCCCCCGTTCCCTCGGCCACCACGACGTCTCCGTCCCAGCCCGCGGCCCCGCCGACGGCGGACCCGCCCGCCCTCGAGCAGCCCGGCGACGCACAACGATTCGGTGTGGTGTACATCCCGCGTCTCGGACCCGATTACCACTTCACCGTGGCGGGCGGGGTCAGCTCGTCACGCACGCTCGACCCGATCGGCTTGGGGCATTATCCCGACACCGCGATGCCCGGGCAGGTGGGCAACTTCGCCATCGCCGGCCATCGTGGCAGTCACGGAGCCCCTTTCGCCGACCTCCCCTCGCTGCACATCGGTGACGCCATCGTCGTCGAGACCGAGGTCGGCTGGTTCACCTACCGCTTCCGCAACATCGAGTACGTGCGCCCCGACGGGGTGAACGTCCTGCTGCCCACGCCGCAGCAGCCGCAGGTCGAAGCGACGGACCGACTGATCACGATGACCACCTGCAGCCCGCGCTACGGCTTCTCGGAGCGGGCTATCGGGTACGGCGTCTTCGAGTCCTTCACCCCGCGCACCGACGCCGGTCCGCCGACATCCCTGACCTCTGGAGCATCCTGATGTACGGAGCCCTCTGGCGCGTCCTCCCCGGTCCGTGGTGGGTGCGCGTGTTGATCATCCTCGTGCTTGTCGCTGCCGTCCTGTACGGCCTCTTCTTCTACGTCTTCCCGTGGGTGAGCGACCTCGTCTATCCCCAGGAGGTCACGGTCGAGTGAGGCCCTGGCGCGTCGTCGTCGTCGACAATCGCGACAGCTTCGTCCACACCCTCGCGGGCTACCTCCGCGACCTCGGCGCCCAGACCGTTCTGTTCGACGCCGAGGAGCGCGCGCTGCCTCGGCGAGCCGTCCGCGAGGCGGATGCGATCCTCGTCTCACCGGGACCGGGACATCCCGACGACGCCGGACACTCCGTCGCTGTCGTTCACGCGGCCCTCGATGCCGGCATCCCCCTGCTCGGGGTCTGCCTCGGCCATCAGGTCATCGCGACCGCCTTCGGCGCGCGGGTGGGGCACGCGCCGGAACTGCTGCACGGGATCACGAGCGTGATCCGACACGACGGGGAGGGAGTCTTCGCCGATCTCCCCGGCCCCTTCGTCGCCACGAGATACCACTCCCTCGCGGTCGAACCGGATTCCCTCCCGGCCGAACTCGAGATCACGGCGCAGACGGACAGCGGTGTGGTGATGGGTATACGTCACAGGACAGCACCGATCGAAGGTGTGCAGTTCCATCCCGAAAGCGTGCTCACCGAGGGGGGTCACCTGCTGCTCGGCCGCTGGCTCGAGAATTCCGGCTTGACCGGGGCCGCCGCGCGCGGCTCCCTCCTTCATCCCCGCGGGGTCAGGAGCCCGAGCACACCGTCAGCGTGATCTCGCTGTGCACGGGAACCTCGCCCGGGGCCAGAGACTGCGTCTTGACCGTCTGGGGCGTCGCCGCCTTGCATCCGGGATCCTGCTGCTTCGTGACCGTCAGTTGCTTCGAGTCGGACTCCAGCTCGCGTTGCGCAGCGTCGACCGTGTACCCGGTGTAGTCCACGATGACGACCTGACCGCTGGCCACCACGAGGTTGACCGTCGTGCCCTTGGCGACCTCGGAGCCGGATTCGACGCTCGACGAGATGATCGTGCCCGCGGCCAGCGCGGGGTTGTCCTGGCGTCGGATCGAACCGACCGACAGCCCGGCTTTCTGCAGCGACGTGCGCGCCTCACTCTCGGTGATCCCGTTGAGCGTCGGTACCGTCGCCGTGTCGGGACCGGTGGAGACGTAGACGGTGATCCGCTGTCCCGCGGTGACGTTCGTTCCCGCCTCGGGGACCGTGCTCACGACGTTTCCGGCGGCGATCTTCTCGTCGGACTCGTTCACACGGCTGGTGGTGAGCTGTTGCGCCTCGAGCGTTTCGACGGCACGGTCGTACGACATGTCGACCACATTCGGCACCGTGTAGGCACTGGTGGGGACGTCGTTGCTCGGTTGGATCTGCATGACCCAGATGAGTACCGCCACCAGAAGCACCGCGAGAACGGTGACGCCCGCCCAGATCCACGCCACGGGAGGACCGGGCTGAGTGCGGCGCATCGTCGTGTCGGTGCTGAGCTGACGCAACGAGCGGGCGGTCTCGGCCGCTTGACGTGGATTGGGCCCGTACAGCTCGTTCGACAGCGCCGACATCTGGCGTTTCGTCGGGCCCTTCCCGTCGATCGTCTCGTCGAGAGCTTCGCGGAAGCTCGCGGCGTCCTGCGGGCGCTGGAACGGATCTTTCGCCAGGGCGCGCAGCACGATGGCATCCAGAGCCCGAGGGACCGTTTCGACGATCTCACTGGGCGGGACCGGCGCCTCGCTGACGTGCTGGTAGGCCACGGCCACCGGCGTCTCGCCGCGGAACGGGGTGCGTCCCGTGAGGAGCTCATAGAGCACGACGCCTGTCGAGTACAGGTCGGCGCGCGCGTCGACGGATTCGCCCTTGGCCTGCTCGGGCGAGAAGTAGGCCGCGGTCCCGACGATCGCGGTGGTCTCGGCGACCGTCGACGACGAGTCGGAGACCGCGCGGGCGATCCCGAAGTCCATGACCTTGACGCGACCGGAGTCGGTGATCATGACGTTGCCCGGCTTGATGTCCCGGTGGACGACGCCGGCGCGATGAGAGTATTCGAGAGCCTCGAGGATGCCGTCGACGTACCGCAGCGCGTCGTCGGTGGGGACGGGGCCGGCGGCGATGACGTCTTTGAGCAGGCGCCCGTGCACGAGCTCCATGACGATGTACGGCACGGGACGCTCGTGGCCGTCTGCGCCGGTCTCGACGTCTTCGCCCGCGTCGAACACCCGCACGATCGTCGGGTGCGCCATGCGCGAGGCCGCCTGCGCCTCGAGGCGGAAGCGCGTGCGGAACGCCGCATCCCCGGCCAGGTCGGCCTTCAGGACCTTGATCGCGACCGTGCGGCCGAGCGTCTGGTCGTACCCGCGATAGACGCTGGCCATGCCGCCGCGACCGATGAGGTCGTCGACGCGGTAGCGCCCGGAAAGGACGCGCGTCTCAGTGGTCACGGGTGGAGCTCCTGGCGTGGGGGGACGGGGGGATCAGGGCTTGACGGTCGGAACGGCCGCGGGGCTGGCCGACGGCGATGCCGAGCTGCCGCCCGAGATCGTCGCCGAGGCCTCACCCGACGGACCGGCCGTCCGGTCACCGGCGCCCGAGCAGCTGACGGTGTACGTCACGCGCAGGGTCTGACCGGGGGCGTTGCTGACCGTCAGCTTCGCGTTCCGCGCGTCCGGCGCGAACGACGCGGTCGACTGACCGTTGGTGTCGAAGGTGCCGTTGGTCGCGGTGAAGTTGTACGACGTGACCGACCCGGTGCCCGAGGGGCAGGAGTACTGCTGCCACGAGACCTGGATGTCGCTCCCGGCCGTCACCGAGGTTCCAGGGAGGGTCGGGGTGCCGGGGGTGGAGAGGGGCGTCTCGTCGCCGTAGACCGTGACCTCGATGTTGGTGCCCTGCGGGTTGCGCCCGGTGGGGTCGACCACGTAGATCTTTCCCACCTGATCGGCGCTCGCTGCGGCGTTGCCGGTGGCGCAGGTGGCACCGAGGTTCGCGTCACGCAGGAGCTCGCGGGCCTCGTCGCAGGTCTTGCCGATGAGGTTCAGCGCGTCGACGTCGACGAGAGTGTTCGAGGGCGACGGGGCAGGCGAGGGCGACGACGGCCGAGGTGCCGGGGTCGAGGACGAGGCCGAGGGGCTCGCCGGAACGGCATCCGGTTCACCCTGGTTCGACAGCAGCGTGACGAGCGTGCCGATCAGAACGAGCGCGAGCAGCGCGATGAGCGCGATCAACGGCCACGTCCAGGGGCTGCGCTTCTTCTTCTGCGGTGCGGGGTCTTCTTCGCGGTGCTCCTCGCTGAGAAGCGACGTCGCGGCTGCGGAGGCAGGCATGAGGCGTGTCGTGGCGGACGTCTGTCCGCCGGCCGTGAGCAGCTGCGTCGCGTCGTCGACGAGGGCCGCACCGCCCGCGATCGCCGGTACGGCGGCCGCCGCAGCGGCGAGGTCGCCCCGACGCAGGGCCGTGGCAGCGCGCGAGACGGCAGCGGAGGAGGCCGGTCGGTCATCGGGCTTCTTGGCGATCATCGCCATCACGAGGTTCTGCACCGGCGGCGCGACGGTGGGCGGGAGCGGCGCGGGCTGCTCGTTGATCTGCGCCATCGCGATCGCGACCTGCGACTCGCCCGTGAAGGGGCGCTTTCCGGCGAGGCACTCGTAGGCGACGATTCCGAGCGAGTACGTGTCGGTGGCCGGCGACGCCGGGTGACCGGACGCCTGCTCGGGCGAGAGGTACTGCACCGTGCCCATGACCTGGCCGGTCGCGGTGAGCGGCACCTGATCGGCGATGCGCGCGATGCCGAAGTCGGTGATCTTCACGCGACCGTCGGGCGTGATCAGCAGGTTGCCCGGCTTGATGTCGCGGTGGACGAGGCCCGCCGCGTGCGCGGCCTGGAGGGCGGCGGCCGTCTGGGCGACGATGTCGAGAGTCTTGTCGGTCGAGAGAGAGCCGTCGCGCTCGAGGATCGTCGACAGGGCTTCGCCCGGGACGAGTTCCATCACGAGGAAGGCGCTGCCGTCTTCTTCGCCGTAGTCGAACACGCTGGCGATGCCTTCGTGGTTGACGAGGGCAGCGTGGCGGGCCTCGGCACGGAAGCGCTCGAGGAAGCCCGGGTCGCCCATGTACTCGTCTTTGAGGATCTTGATCGCGACGGTACGTCCGATGACGTGATCCGTCGCCTCCCAGACCTCGCCCATACCGCCGATCGCGATCCGCGAATCGAGCTCGTAGCGTCCTCCGAAGGTCACACCTTGCGTCGGTCTCATTTACCCAGCACCGCCTCCATGACCTTCTTCGCTATCGGGGCGGCGATCTCGTTGCCGCTCCCGTTCTGCCCCTGGCCACCACCGTTTTCGACGACCACGGCGACGGCGACCTTGGGGTCTTCCGCCGGTGCGAAGCCGGTGAACCAGAGAGTGTAGGGACGGGAATCGTTCTCCGCCGTGCCGGTCTTACCCGCCACTGCGACCCCGTCTATTCTTGCATTCGATGCTGCGCCGTCCTGGACGTTCGCCGTCATCATGGTGACCATCTGCGAGGCGATCGACGGCTCGAGAGCCCGCCCGAATTCGCTGCTGCTCGCCTCGTCTTTGACCGACAGGTTCGGCTCGATCACGCGGTCGACCATGCGCGGGTTCATGACGACGCCGCCGTTCGCGATGCCAGCCGAGACCATCGCCATCTGCAGGGGGGTGGCGCGCACGTCGCCCTGGCCGAAGCCGCTGAGCGCGGTCTGCGGGGCGTTCGGCGAGGTCGGGTAGGTGGAGGGGGTCGACTCGAGCGGCATGCTGAACGATTTGTTGAAGCCGTACTTCTCCGCCTCGGCGCGAATGGCGTCGTCGCCGAGCTCGACGGCGAGCTCGGCCATCGGGATGTTGCAGCTCAGGCGCAGCGCGGTCGCGATCGTGACGGTGTCGCCCCCGCCGCAGGTGCCGCCGCCGGCGTTGCTGACGACGTTCGTCGACTGCGGCAGGGTGTACGCGGCGAGGTTGGGGAACGCGGAATCGGGTGTGTAACGACCGGATGCCAGGGCGGCCGACGCCACGACGAGCTTGAAGGTCGAGCCCGGGGGGTTGAGGTTGCCCGCGATGGCGCGGTTGTCCATCGGCTTCGACGGGTCGGCCACGAGCTGGTCGTATGCCGCGTTGACGGCGTCGGTGTCGTGCGAGGCGAGCGTATTGGTGTCGTAGCTGGGCGTCGAGACCATCGCCAGGATGCGGCCGGTCGAGGGCTCGATCGCGACGACGGCACCCTGGAGGTCGCCCATGGCGTCCCAGGCGGCCTTCTGCACGGTCGGATCGAGTGAGAGCTCGACGTTCGATCCGCGCGGAGCCTGACCGGTGATGGCCCGGTCGATGCGCGAGAAGAACTGGTTCGAATCGGAGCCGCTGAGCACACTGTTCTCCGCCGACTCGATCTGGGTCTTGCTGTCGAGCACGGGGTTCATGTAGCCCGTCACGGGCGCCCACATCGCGGCATCCGTGTACTGACGCTGCCAGCTGTACACGTCGTCCGAGGGAACCGAGGAGGCGATCGCGGTGCCGCCGGCGATGATCGATCCCCGCTGGATCTGGTACGAGTCGTACAGCGCGCGGGTGTTGCCCGTGGTGTTGGTCAACGAACTGGCCTGGGCGACCTGGATGATGCTCGTCGAAGCGAACAGGGCCAGGAACATCGCCAGCATGACGATGCTGAGGCGTCGGAGCTCTTTGGTCACGGTGCCTCCTCCATGATCGGGGCGTCGACGGGAGCGGACGGGTGGGTCATCAGCCGATCACCACCCGGGGGCGGCTGCGAACCGCGTCGGAGATGCGCAGCAGGAACGCCACGATGATCCAGTTCGCGATCAGCGAGGATCCGCCGGCCGCGAGGAACGGTGTCGTGAGTCCGGTCAGCGGGATCACACGGGTGACGCCGCCGACCATGATGAACACCTGCAAGGCGATCGTGAACGAGAAACCCGTCGCGAGCAGCTTGCCGAAGTCGTCCTGACCGGCCAGACCGATGCGGATGCCGCGGCTGGTGAACACCATGTAGAGCGCGAGGATCGCGAACAGGCCCACCAGGCCCAGCTCCTCGCCGAGACTCGGCACGATGTAGTCGCTCTGGGAGAGGGGCGTGATGTAGGGCCGGCCCTGGCCGAGACCGGTGCCGAACAGTCCGCCGTGCGCGAGGCCGAAGATGCCCTGAACGAGCTGGTAGCTGCCCCCGTCGCGGTTGATGACCTCGGGGTCGAAGGCGCTCAGCCAGTTGGCGAAGCGGCCGTTGACGTAGGGGAGGACTCGGGATGCCAGGAAGGCACCGACTCCGACCAGGATCAGACCGATCAGGACCCAGCTCGTCTTGCCGGTCGCGACGTACAGCATCGCGACGAACATGCCGAAGATGAGCAGGCCTGTACCGAGGTCGCGCTGGAGCACGATGATGCCGAGCGAGACGAGCCAGATGATCAGCACCGGGCCGAGTTCGCGTGCGCGCGGCCAGGTCATGAAGAGGAAGCGCGTTCCGGTCGACGTGAGGCTCTCCCGTGTGCGCACGAGGTACCCGGCGAAGAAGACGGCCAGGCAGATCTTGGCGAGCTCGCCCGGCTGGAACGACACGAACCCGAGGGACACCCACACGTCGGCGTTCTGGTCGGTACCGAGGCCCGGCACGAACGGCAGCAGGAGGAGCAAGATGCCGACGAGGCCGAAGAGGTAGGTGTACCGGAAGAGCACGCGGTAGTTGCGCAGGAAGATCAGCACGGCGAGGGCCGCGAGCATCGCGAGGGCCGCCCAGGCGATCTGGCGGTTGCCCGTGGCATCCCATCCGCTCGCTTTCTCGGCCAGGTCGATGCGGTAGATCATCGCGATACCGAGACCCGTGAGGACGGTGGCGATGGGCAGCACGAAGGGGTCGGCGTCTCGGGCGCGCAGGCGCAGCACCACGTGCATGACGAGCGCGAGAACGGCCGGGATCGCCGCGATGCTGAGGTAGCCGGTCTCGACGGTGTTGTTCACCCCGAGCTGGACGAGCACGACGGCTCCGCCGTAGACGACGATCGCGAACAGGAGCAGACCGAGCTCGCGATTGCGCTGTTTGGCGGGGACGCGGATCTTCTTGAGCGCGCGCATGACGGCCGTGTCGGTGGACACGGCGTCGCCCGGACGGGTGAGCTTCTGGTCGGTCATCCGCTTCCCTCCGCTGCGGGACGCAAGCGTTCGACGATCTTCTCCGCGTCGTTCAGTGACGGGGCGGAGATGGTGGCCTGAACGGTCTGCCGATCGAAGTCGGACAGCTGGTTCAGGGGGATGTTCGTATCTTGGTAGACCGTCGACAGCGAGATCGGGCCGATGGACTGCTGGATGCCGCGGTAGATCACCACGGAGTCGCTGTCGGCGCCGACGTAGTAGAGCGTCTGGGTCCAGGTGTACCCGGCGAACAGGCCGAGGCCGATCGCGGCGAGCACCACGATTAACGCGGCGAGCCAGCCGAAGCGGCGACGGCGGGCGCGACGGCGGTCTTCTTCGATCAACTCCTCGAGGAACTCGGCCGCCGGCTCGAAGTGGGTGGGTTCGTTCGCGACCTGACGGGCGTGGTGGAGCCAGCCGGAGCGACCGGGACGCGCGGCGGGGACCACCACGCCGCTGGGGTTCGAGGCGGAGCCGACGATCGTCGGGGTTCCGATGAAGACCGGGTGCTGGCCACCGACGTCGACGAGGACGACGGTGACGTTGTCGGGTGCGCCGCCGTCGAGTGCCTGCTTGAGCAGAGCGTCGGCGGTACGGGCCGGGGGCATGCCGAGAGCGAGCGTCTTCGCGGTGTGCGCGTCGTCGACGACACCCGAGAGGCCGTCGGAGCAGAGCAGCCAGCGGTCGCCGTCCTGCGTCGGCATGATGAAGCTGTCGATCTCGGGGTCGGGATCCATGTCACCGAGCACCCGCATCAGGACCGAGCGACGGGGGTGGTACCGCGCCTCTTCGGGCGTGATGCGACCCGAGTCGACCAGGCGCTGCACGAAGGTGTGATCGGCGGTGATCTGCGTGAGAGTGTCGTCGCGATACAGGTAGATGCGCGAGTCGCCGATATGGCCGATGACGGCGTAGTCGTCGACCATGACCAGAGCGCTCACCGTGGTGCCCATACCGGCCAGCTCGGGGCGCCGCGCCACGGTGTCGATGAGCTCCGCGGCCGTGTCGGCGAGGGAATCGCGGATGGCGTGCTCGGCCTGGGCGGGCGACTCGAACGGCTGGTCGAGCTCGGTCAGACGGCCGATCGCCAGGCTCGAGGCGACGTCACCGCCCGCGTGACCGCCCATGCCGTCGGCGACCACGAAGAGGTTGGACCCGGCGTAGCCGGAATCCTGGTTGTTGGAGCGCACCTTGCCCGTGTGGGAGATGGCGGCGCTCGAGCCCTGGAAGACCATGGGGGAGGGTTACTTCCTCAACTCGAACGTCGTGGCGCCGACCTTGATGGGAGCACCGACCTTGACCTGGACCGGTGCCGCCACGCGGACGCCGTCATGCGAGGTGCCGTTGGTGGAATCGAGGTCCTGCAGCATCCACTGCTCGCCCCACAGCACGAGACGCGCGTGGTGGCTCGAGGTGTAGTCGTCGCGGATGACGAGACCCGACTCACTGGAACGGCCGATCGTCAGCGGCTCGGTGCCCAGCGGCAGCTCGAGGCCGGCCTTGGGGCCGCTGGTGATGACGATACGTGAGACCGCGTCCGTGGTCGCGAGACCCCCGGCGGGTGCCGGGACGGGCGCCGCGGGGCGCTTGACCTGCGTGGTCACCGCGTCGGGCGACGAGGTGGGCGCGGCCGCCGCCGGGGAAGCGGATGCCGAGGGCTCGGGGAGCTTGCGCACCTTCACGCCGAAGAGGTCGGCGCGCAGCGAGTACACGACGCCGAACACGAAGAACCACAGCAGGACGAGGAAGCCGCCCTGCAGAAGAAGGAGAGTCAACTGACTCATGAGAGGGGGCCCCGTTCCCGGACATCGAAGATGCTCGTGGCGTCGGACGCGGAAGAGCGTCGCGGCGGCTGCGCCTGGGCGACGACACGGAACACGATAGTGGTGCGGCCGATCGAGATCGTCGAGTCGGGCGGAAGAGCAGCCTCGGAGACCTTACGCCCGTTGAGTGTCGTGCCGTTGGTGGAACCGAGGTCGCGCACCATGGCGCGCTCGCCGTCCCACAGGATCTCGACGTGCTTACGGCTCGTCCCGGCATCGGGGATCGTGATGTCGGCGTCGCTGCCGCGGCCGATCACCGTGCGGGCGGAGGTCAGCGGGTGACGGGTGCCGTCGATGTCGACGACTCCGCGCCAGGCGACCTGGCCCTCGGTGGTCTGCGAGTCCACGCGCAGCGTGCCCGTGGACAGGGAGCCGTCGCGCTCGATCGAGATGGCGACGGGGCCGGCGAACGAGTAGCCCTGTGTGCGGGCGTGCTTCTTCACCAGGGTGTCGAGCTCGGTGACCAGGGTCGAACCGAGCGCGCTCATCTTCTCGTCGTCGGCGGGTGAGAGGCGCACCACGAAGGTGTTCGGCGCGAGGATGCGCTCACGCGTGACGACCACGGCCTTCTTGTCGAGCTCGCTCCGCAGAGCGGACGCGATCTCCACCGGCTGGATGCCACTGCGGAAGGTCTTCGCGAACGCACCGTTGACGGCGCGTTCGAGACCCTTCTCGAAACTGTCGAGTAGCCCCACGAGACTCCTTCAGGCAGGCAGACCAGTAGGCACATCGTAGTCAGCACGGCTGGGGAGGTCATGGACGCGGGCTTCGAGCACCGCGTTTCGTGACCTGGTGGCGGCCGTGATATTCTCGGGAAGTTGATCGCGTGGCATCCACGATGCCGCGCACGCGCGAGTGGCGGAATAGGTAGACGCGCTGGCTTCAGGTGCCAGTGCCCGCAAGGGCGTGGGGGTTCAAGTCCCCCCTCGCGCACACGAAACTGAAGGGCCCCGGGTTTCCCCCGGGGCCCTTCGTCGTCGAATCAGGATCGGGTGGCGGCCCCCGAGCGAGGCGCCACGCCGTCTCGACACGTCACGGCGTGTTCACGGTCACCTCCGGCGAGTGAACGGCGGATGATCACGAGCCGATCGACCGGGCCGAGAAGTGTCGGACATCACGGGGTGGGTGTTCGTCGTCGACGGAGCGATCTCGATCGACGAGGAACGCGAGGCCCCACGGCGTCGAACCTCTCGACGTGGATCCGTCGGTCGGGGAGGCCCTCGGCCCTCGCATCCCGGACGACCAGGTCGGTCCACTCCGCAGGACCGCACACGAAGAGGTCCGAGTCGAGCAGGTCGGGCAGAACGGACGAGATCGTCGCTCCGCGCGCAATCGCTTCGGCCGACATCCACGACACCACCTCGGCGGGTCGCCTGCCGATCATCTCGACGACGTCGCCGCCGCTGTTCTGGACCAGGGTCGTCGCCTCGTCCCAGAGGAAGGTCTTCGAGCGTTCTGTCGCGCGCAGGACGACGGTGGCCTCCCCCGGGCGCAGTCCGCTGTCTTCGAGCAGAGCCCGCACCGGGGTGATGCCGATGCCGGCCGAGACGATCGCGAGGCGCGGGGCGGTGCGCGCGGCATCCGTGAACATCCCGTAGGGGCCCGCGAAGGAGACCTTCGTTCCGGGCCGCAGTCGACGCAGACGCTCCGTTCCGGTGCCGAGCGTGCGCACGGTCAGGCGGGCATCCGTGTCGGTCGGCACGGCGGAGAACGAGATCGGATGCGCGTGCCACCACGTGCCGCGACTCCAGAAGCGCCAGATCGCGTACTGCCCACCGCGCACCCCGAGTCGTGACAGGTCGCGTCCGCGGAGATGGATCGTGAAGACGTCTGGACCGAGCGGGTCGACACGGGCGACGCGCAGCTCATGCTCCTGCGTGGCGAGTAGCGGCGCGGCGAACCGGAACCACGCGATCGAGCCGAACGCCACGACGTAGAGGGAGATCCAGTAGAACGTCTGCGGCGTGCTGCCGGAGAGGACCTGCCCGGCCGAGAGCTGATGCGGCACCGCCACCAGAACGGCCGCGTAGCTGATGAGGTGGATCGCGTGCCAGGCCTCGTAGGCGAGGCGACGACGCACGATGACGAGAGAGGTCACGACGATGAGTACCAGGAGGCAGCTTCCGAGCAGCGCCAGGAGCATGTCGGCCCCGGAATACAGCGACAGCGTCTGATGCCAGAGCGACAGACCGTCGCGAAGGGAGTAGCCCACCGTGAGCAGAGCGCCGTGGCCCAGGACGAGGTACACCGCGGGCTTGCCGAGGCGGCGGTGCACCCTCATCGCGGCGTCCTGACCGAACGTCTGATCCACCCAGGGGACGCGGGCGGCGAGCACGAGCATGAGCAGGAGCAGGTCGGTGCCGACGAGGCCGGTCACGATCCCCGCGGCCGTCACCGCCCCGGCGAGATCGGTGAGCTGCGCGGGTCGCCCGGATCCCAGGAACAGCATCACGGCGGCGACGACCGAGACCCAGCAAGCGGCGATCAGGGCGATCTCGGCACGCTCTCGTCGGCGCACGGACCGGTCGCGGTCGCGTTGCGTCCTACCCGGAGGTGCCGAAGGCGGGGAACCATCCGGTCGGATCGTGCTGCTCACGGGGACGTCCTCCGGTCGGGTCGGGCGCGCCGGCCTTCGACCAGTCTCCCACCGCGCGTGCGGACGGGCGCGGGATGGGGACGTTACGCCGCGCCGCGACCGCGCGCCATCCGCGCCTGCGTCGCCACCACCATGAGCACGGCGGCCACCCCGCCTGCCGCGAGGAGCGCGAGCGTGCCCGCGTCGTCGCCGGGGGCGGACGCCTGACCGAACTCGTCCTGCCATGGCCAGAGCGCGCGGAGGGAGCCGAGCATGAGCCCGGTCATCATCGCGAGCATGAGCGAGTGGAATCGACGCAGCATCACGCGCAGCAGATTCACGAAGAGACTGAGCCCCACGACAGCGCCGAGCGCGAAAGCCGCGATGTACGGCAGATCGCGCTCGTTGAGGGCGACGAGCGTGGTCTCGTACAGCCCGAACACCAGCAGCAGGAAGGCACCCGACAGCCCGGGCAGCACGAGCGCGCAGACCGCGACCGACGCGGCGAGGGCGACGATCACCAGCGGCGGCTCGGCCATCGTCGCCGTCGGCAGACCGGTCAGGACGAATGCGGCGAACGCTGCGACGAGTGCGATCAGTCCGAGGCGCCACGTCCACCCCCGGCCGAGCATGCGCACGGGAATGAGGAGGGATGCCGCGATCATGCCGCCGAACACGGCTCGCGTCTCGGACGGATACGCCTTCACCAACGGCGCCAGAACCTGGGCCCCGACGATCACGGCGATGACCATTCCGACCAGCACGGGGGCGACGACGCTCCACCGCACGGCCCGGAAGTGTGCGGCGCTGCGCGCGAACCCTCGGCCGCGGACGGCGTCGGTGCTCGCCACGATTCCGCGCACGACGTGGCTGGCGGCGTCGATGAGCGTGGCGTACACCCCCACGATGAGGGCGACAGTGCCGCCGCTGACCCCGGGGATGACCTCCACCACCCCGATGAGTGTGCCGCGCACGAGGTTTCCCAGGGGGCGCAGCGGCGAACGGCGGTCGGCAAAGGTGTCGGCCATTCGATCCACGCTAGGCGAGCCGGCCGGGGAACGCCATTCGCGCGGACGCGCGACCCCACCAGAAATGCGCGCCTTATGCAACCCACCCCGCAGAACTCGATCCTGAGAGGAAGCTGTATGTAACGAGAGTCCCGCCTCGAGCGGGCATCGGTTCACACTCGCGAAAGGAACACATCATGGGATTCTTCGGATTTCTCCTCCTCGGCCTCATCGCCGGCGCCATCGCCAAGCTGATCCTCCCCGGCAAGCAGGGTGGCGGCTGGCTCATCACGCTGGTGCTCGGCGTCGTCGGCGCTCTGCTCGGCGGCTTCCTGGGAACCGCGATCTTCGGTGTCGACCTCGGCGGTTTCTTCGAGCTGCGCACCTGGCTGCTCGCCATCGGCGGTTCGATCATCGTTCTGCTCATCTACGGCCTGATCGTGGGTCGTCGCGCCGCGCGCTGACCTCGCAACGAAAGGCCCGGGGCGATTGGACCGCGCCCCGGGCCTTTTCACGTCTTCCCTCGTCCACCCGCTTTACTGGGCGGGATGCCGAAACACCGCCGCCTCCCCTTCCTCCTCGCTCTCGCCGGGGGATCGGTGGCGGCGTTTCTCGTGGTGTGGCCGCAAGGGGTCGGCATCCATCGCCTGCCCTTCGTTGCGAACGCGATCTCGCTGCGCGGGATCCTCGCGATCGGGCTCGGGGTCCTCGCGGTGCTGGTCGGCGCCGTCGCCATGTGGCGTCGACGATGGGGAGTGGCGGCGGGCCTCGCGCTCGCGCTCGCCGCGGCCGTGCTGGGCGACGGGGCCGTTCTTCTCGTTCGCGGCGGGGGAGTCCCGATGGCTCCGGGCGAGCTCACGGTCGCGGCCTGGAACACCTACGGGGGATCGGTCACACCCGCCGAGATCGCGCGCCTGGTGCGAGAGACCGGCGCCGACGTGGTCAGCCTTCCCGAGACCGATGCGATCGCGGCGGCCGAGGTGGCCGGCATCCTGGATCGGGAGGGCATCGCGATGGCGCACGACACGGTCGCGGCGGCGCCGGACGGGGAGAACATCCCGACCTCGATCCTCATCTCGCGCGTTCTGGGAACCTATCGGCTGGACGCCGGCGCGGGCTCGACGGTCGGCCTGCCGAGCGGGGTCTGGAAGCCCGTCGACGGATCCGGGCCGACTCTCGTGGCCGCGCACCCCATGCCGCCGCTTCCGGGCGCCACGGAGAGATGGGAGCTCGGTCTCGCGTGGATCGCCGACAGATGCCGCGACCCCGATGTCGTCGTCGCGGGAGACCTCAACTCCACCGTCGACCATTTCAGCGGCCTCGGCATCGAGGGCGGGATGATCGGCGGATGCCAGGACGCCGCCGCCGAGTCAGGCTCGGCCGCCGCGGGTACCTGGCCGGTACGTCTGCCGGTCGCACTCGCGGCTCCGATCGACCATGTGCTCGTCGGCTCCGAGTGGCACGTGCAGGGATTCGCCGTTCTCACCGACTTCGACGACGCGGGCAGCGATCACCGCCCCATCGTCGCGACGATGACCCGGGAGTGAGGACGTTCGGCCGAGCGTGCTCGGCTCGGCGTCACTCCAGCGTCGGCGGCAGCACGTAGACCACGTCGTCGCCGTCGAGCTCGTGCTCGACGAAACCGATGCGGGCCAGGATCGCATGCGAGGGCTGATCGTCGGCGGAGACGCACGCGTAGAGGGGGCGCTCGGCCTCCTGCGAGGTGAGCAGCCGCAGCGCTTCGGTCGGGGCGTCCTCGTGCGCCGAGGGTGAGACGGCGAGCAGGATCTCGCGGTCACCGTTGACCTCGAGAGCCGCGGCCACCCCGACGACGGTGTCGTCCTCGACGATTGCGCGCGCGTCGACCTTCTCGTCGGCGGTCCATTGGTCGAAGGCGTCGCGGTCGTCGAACGTGGCGCGCGGCCACGCCGAGGTACTGGCCGACACCGCCTGGAAAGCGGCATCCTGATCGTCGTGTCGAAGCTCGCGCAACTCGATGTGGGGCATGACGTCACGCTAACCGGAGCTCGCCGGACGAGTCCCGACTCTTGTGCGCTCAGGCGAAACCGTGCAGGGCCAGGAAGGTCCAGGTGGCGCCGTTGGTGTCGCGACGCCCGATCTGGTCGTGGAGATGGCGGAAGAGCGTCGCGCGAGTGCTGTCGGTCACGCTCGTCCACCCCTCGAGGTTGCGGCGTAGAACAAGGTCGATCTGCACGAAGGTCTTCTGAAAGACGACATTGCGCGAAACGGCCACGAGGTGCGAGGCCAACGCCATGATCGCGAGAACGTAGTCGTTCGAAGAATCGGCGGAATGCATCTGTTCGACGATGCGTGCGGTTTCAGCGAGTTCTTCGTCGGTACAACGTGGGAGAGCGACGTGCATGACAGCCGCGATGGTGTGCGCGGCGTACTCGCGCATGTCGTTGCGGGCGCGGTCGGTGAGGGCCGCGACCCGGGTGTACCGGTTGGCCGCGACCTCGACGAGTCCGATGCGCTCCAACCTCTGGAGCGCTTCGCGCACGGGGGTACGGGAAATACCCATGAGCGTCGCCAATTCGACGTCGCGCAACCGATCGCCGGCTTGGAGCCGACCGTCGACGATTGCCTCGCCGAGGGCCCGGTAGGCCTCGTCGACGAGGGCGGAAGCGCGCCGACGACTATCCATCAGCCGGATTTTAGGGCCTCCGATTACCACAGCACATGGACAGAACTTGCTGATTCTTCGTTTTCGTGTCGCGCGCAGGCCTCCGCGCCGGTAAAGTGATCGCCGTCACGCCTCGCGTGACATATCCGGGGGGATCCGTCGACGCCCGGGCTTTGAGCCTTGCTCAGCCCGGGCGTCGTATGGGCTCAAGGGCGTACACCCCCTTCTTTCGCGCTCGCAACGTTTATGTCACGGACCCGTGCGCGACAAGACCTCGGCCGTTACCGTGGTGGCACAGACCGGCGCGCTCGGCGCCGGCTCAAGCGGAAAACGGCAGAACGAATGAGCACGCAGGGCACGGTCAAGTGGTTCAACTCCGAGAAGGGCTTCGGCTTCATCGCCCCCGATGACGGCAGCCAGGACGTCTTCGCGCACTACAGCGCGATCCAGTCGGGCGGCTACCGCTCGCTCGAGGAGAACCAGCGCGTCGAGTTCGAGGTCGCCCAGGGTCCCAAGGGCCTGCAGGCGGAGAACATCCGCCCCCTCTGATCCTCCCTCCGGCCTCGGTCGGTCCGGCCCCGGTCGTGCGCGTTCCGCGTGTCGGCCGGGGCCTTCAGTGTTCGTGACGCACGAGGTCGACGCCCGCGGCGGCGAACTGCCCCAGCGTCGCGTGCGGAAGGAACGCCCGCGTCAGGGCGGCACCGATGCGCGTGAGATCGGCCTCGTCGCGGTAGAGCAGGTACATCGTCTCGTAGCGCGGGTGGAACTTCTGCTTGAACCGGTGCAGCGACGCGAAGCCGTAGACGGGCTCGAGCATCGCGGCCATGCGGTCCTGCAGGTCGGCGATGGTGCCGGCATCCGCCGGATACTCGTGGGCCAGCGGGGCGCCGGACAGGGACATGACCTGGGCGCCCTCGGCCGAGAACTGGCGGGCGGACGCACCGATGAGGTACTCCATCACCGGCCCGAAGCCGCCGTCGCGGCGGCGCATCAGGTCGAGTGTCCATCCGCGGATCCCGCCCTCGCCGTAGATCGGCAGCCACGACAGGAATCCGTCGACGTCACCCTGCGGAGAGACCGCCAGGGCGATGCGCACCTCGGGGTCGGCCGCCTCGTGCAGCGTGCCGAGGGTGAAGCCCATCTCGGGCAGTCCCTTGTCGTCCACCCAGCTCTCGGAGATCGCACGCAGTTGCTGACGTACGCCCCACGTCTCGTCGGCGAGGGTCGAGAGGCGGAAGGTCATGCCCTCGCGCTCGCCGCGATTGAGCGACGTGCGCACGGCACCCCATGCCTTGCCGGTGAACTGGAGTCCGGGAAGGTCGACCACCGTGTCGTCGGCGACGACGATGCGACGCCAGCCGCTCGGCACCGCGTCGGCCGTGGCCTCGCCCGCACTGAAGAAGCACGGGGCGAGTCCGGCGGCTTCGGCGGCGTCGACGAAGGAGCGGACGGTCTGAGCGCGCGTGCCGACGGGACCGAGGGGATCTCCGAGAGCCAGAGCGACGCCGGAGCGACGCTGGTAGGCGACGATGCCCCGGCCGAAGCGCGCGTACGACATGCCATCCCACGTCGTCATCCAGGACAGCGTGCCGCCGCCGGTCGCGTGCAGTTCTGTCTTCACCTCGGCGACCGACGGAGCGGGGGAGTCGCCGAGCGCCGCGCGCGGGCGGGCGCGGAAGGCCGCCCGCACGAGGAAGAAGTAGACGGATGCCACGAGCCACAGCGCCGAGGAGGCCAGGACGCTGGTGAAGTCGGCATCCAGATCCGCTTCGATCTGGGTGAGACCCTCCAGGAGCAGTACGCCGAAGAGCAGAAGAACCAACAGGAGGTTCAGCGCGCTGTAGAGCATCACCACGACCCAGGCCCACCGTCGACCGCGGCGGAGGGCTGTGGCGACCACGAGGACGACGAGCGTATTGACCGCGACGTCGACCCACGAGCCCGAGGCCGCCGCCGATGAACCGAAGGGGCCGGTCATCGGGGCGAGATAGCCCAGGATCTCGAACGCGCCGAGGGCGCACAGCACCACGAACGCGATGAGGCGCTGCTCGCGCACGCTCACGCGCTGCGGGCGCAGGGACCGGTCCACGCCCAGCACGAGGGCGACGGCGAGAACGCGCTCGAGGTCGGGAAGCGAGCCGTAGTAGAGGAACGTGACCGCGAGGCCCGCGATCAGGACCGTCCACGCGCGCAGGCGCCACGGAGACGGCAGGAGGGCCAGCGCCGCCGCGAGGCACGCGAAGACGCCGCCCGAGGGGCCCACATCGAGGGCCATCGCCTGCTGCTGGGCCCACGGCCAGCGGAGCAGCGCAGCGACCCAGAGGAAGAGCGACGCGGCGAAGATCGAGAAGAGCTGGCCCACGGCGAAATACGCCGTCGCGACGCGGGTGCCGCGGCGGAGCTCGAGATACGCCATCCCGACGAGGGTCGGGATACCGAGCAGGTAGAGCCACGGCGCGCTGATCACGAACGTGCCGGTGATGAGCGTCCACCACCGACCGGCCTCGAGGGCGGGGAGACCGTACGCGAGCGAGTCGTAGGCAGCGGAGACCGTGAACGGCTGCGAGAGGGCGCCCGTCGCGACGCCGACGACGATCAGGATGCCGACCAGGATGAGCGTGGCAGGAAGGCGTCGAGCGAGCTGCGTCGCCCGTCGGAGCATCGTGTTCTCCCCCATGCCGCTCACGATAGGGCACGCGAGTTCCCGAGACGCAGACCGCGGTCGGTCGTCAGATCGGCCGTGCGACCGCGTGCCAGGCGGCTCGGGCATGGGCCAGGGCCTGTTCGGCATCGGTGGCCGCGCGTGCCGAGGCGAGCTGACGGCGGGCTCGCTCGAGCTGGAGGCGGTCGGCGATGGGAGCGTCGGAGTCGCGCGCGTCCGCCACGGCCAGGGCTGCTCGGGCGCAAGCGAGAGTACCGGGCAGGGCCGCGCGCGCGGCTTCGAGGCGTTGCCGCGGGGTCATCGCGTCACTCAGCGTCTGATCTCGCCGCTCCCGCACCCGGGCCACGATCGCGATGGCACGCCGGGGTCGCTGGGCGGCAACGGCCGCCGCGGCTTCGAGGTCTCGAGCGGCGGCGCGCAGGTGCTCGGCGGCGTCGGGTGCGGCCTCCGTCGGACGGAGGGTCGCCACCTCGGTCGCCGCCTCGATCTCGGCTCGTGCGGCCGTGACCTCGGCCGCCGCGTTCTCGGCGGCCTGCAGGGCGATGCGGTGCGCGTCTTCGACGGCGCGCACCTGGCGTTCGGCGCGGGCGAGTGCCGCGGTGGCGTCGAAGAGGTCGCGGCCGTCCGGCTCGGAGGCGGCGCGCTGGAGCGCGAGATCCGCGTCGCGGAGGGCATCGGATGCCGCTCGCCCGGCCGTCTCGGCATCGTCGCGGTCTTCGGGAGCGAAACGGTCGCGGAGGACGGCGAGGAGCTGCTCGGGGTCTCCGGTCGTCTCGAGCACCTCGTCGCGGCGTCGGCGTGCGGCGGCGAGGAGCTCGGGCCCGGTGCGGTGCGTGCGCGCCCACTCGTCGAGCTGCCTGCGGGTACGAGCGACGCGCTCCAACTGGCCGTCGAGCTGCGTGCCCAGCCGTCGCGCCTCGTCGCGCCGCCGCGCCGCGAGACCGGTGTCGTCCTGGAGGCGGGAGACCTCGGCGAACGCGCGGTCGCGCGCGCGGAGGGCAGCGGCGCGTGCGCGACGGAGCTCGGTCGGTTCGTCGATGACATCTACCGCGTCGGCCGCCCGGAACGCAAGATCGAGCTCGTTGACGGCGTCGTCGAGGCGGAGAAGGGCGTCGGCGGAGTCGCTCACGGATCGCGAGGCCGCGGCGCGGGCGCGCGGCGAACGGCGCGAGAGTCGCACCGCGATGGCGATCGCGGCGACGAGGAGCGCCACGCCCAGGAGAGCGATCGCCGCGGGGACGACCCAGCCGAGGTCAGACACCGACGGAGACGTCCGGACCCGACGAGTCGTCGATCAGCAGGAGAGCACGCAGTTCATCGACGTCGTCGACGGCGGCCTGGGCGCCGTCCGCCTCGTGGGGCCAGCTGAAGCCCCACCGGACGAAGATCACCGGCACCGCGGCATCCGCCCCTCCCTCGACGTCGTGGTGTCGATCACCGATGAGCACGGGGCGAGAGGTATCCGCTCCGGCGGCGTCGAGGCGACGCAGAGCCTCGCGCACCACGTCGGCCTTGGTGCTCAGGGTGCGCTCGTCGAGGGTGGCGCCGACCATGGCCTCGAGCGACGGCGCGAGGCCGAAGTGGTCCATGAGGGCGACCACCTGCACCTCGGGCTTGGAGCTCGCCGTCGACTGGGGGATGCCCGCCGCGTGCAGGTCGTGCACCAGCTGCTCGACGCCCGGGTACAGGCGCGCACTCACCGTGTAGCCCTCGCTCTTGTTCAGTCCGCGGTAGAACGTCACGGCGTCGGTGGCCTGTTCGGGTGTCATCCCCACGTTCACCTGGAACGACTCGAACATGGGCGGACCGATCCAGCGCGACAGTTCGCCACGCACCGGGGGCGTGCGCCCGAAGTGCTCGAGCGTGATCGTCAACCGGCGGAGGATGCCCTCCGATGCGTCGACGAGGGTGCCGTCGACGTCCCACAAGACGCAGGAGAAGGGAGAGCGTGCAGACATGCGTCCACGCTACCGGCGCCGCCGGCGCGCGGCGCTCGCCGTGTCAGAAGAGCCGCGGGGCGCCGGACTGCACGCCCTTCATCTCGTCGTAGTCGAGCACGAGGCACCGGATGCCGCGGTCGGTGGCGAGAACGCGCGCCTGAGGCTTGATCTCTTGCGCGGCGTACACACCCGTGACCGGGGCGAGCAGGGGGTCGCGGTTCAACAGCTCGAGGTAGCGGGTGAGCTGCTCGACACCGTCGATGTCGCCGCGACGCTTGACCTCGATCGCGACGGTGCCGTGGCCGTCGTCGTTGCGCAGCAGCAGATCGACCGGACCGATCGCGGTGGGGTACTCACGGCGCACGAGCGTGAGGTTCTCACCCACCACCGACACCTGCTCGGCGAGCAGGCGCTGCAGGTCGGCCTCGACGCCGTCCTTGATGAGCCCGGGGTCGAGGCCCAGGTCGTGGGCGGTGTCGTGCATGACCTCGTGGATGCGCACCAGCAGTGCGTCGCCGCTCTTCGCGTGCGTCACGCGCCAGCGCTCGATGACGCCGTCTTCGATGTCGGCCTCGTCGGGCTGCTCGAGGGTGAGCGAGCACGGCGGGCTCATCCAGTTCAGCGGCGCGTGTTGGACGTCCCGATGGAACGCGACCGTACCGTCGGCCTTGACCATGATGAGTCGGGTCGCGAGGGGGAGGTGTGTCTTGAGACGACCGGTGTAGTCGACGGAGCAACGAGCAATGACGAGGCGCACGACTCCATTGTCGCAACTCGAGACGATGGTCACACCGCCGTGGAGAGAGACCGTGCCGTGGCTGCGGTGCGCCGCCGCCACGGGTAGGTCGTCCGACGGGTCGCGTCACCCCGAGTGTTCCGCACCTCTGTCGCGACGGCGAGATGCGCGTCGAGGCGGCCGGAGTCATCGACGCAGCAGCGGCCGCTGGGGCCGCGTCGCCTAATCGCGTCGCGCGGGCTCGGCGGCCCGCTCGTTCTCGACGGCGAGGGGCTTGGCTGCACCCGAGAAGAGACCGGATGCCACGATCAGCCCGACGACGATGAGCAGCGTGTTGAGCAGGCCGATGTGGTCGCCGATCCACCCGAGGATCGGCGGTCCGCACAGGAACGCCACGTAACCGATGGTCGCGGCGGCGGCGACACGGGAAGCGGCCTTGGCGGGGTCGTCGGCGGCAGCCGACATGCCGATCGGGAAGCCGAGCGAGGCGCCGAGGCCCCACAGGGCCGCACCCACGAAGACGAGGGGCCCGTAGGGCGCGAGGATGAACAGCAGCAGGCCCGCGGCGGCGGTGCCGGCGAGTACGCGCAGCACCAGCACGCGGCCGAGGCGGTCGACGACCGGCCCCCCGGCGATGCGGCCGACGGTCATGGCGACCGAGAACACCGCGAGCACGGCCGGCCCCGCCTCTTCGGGGGCACCGTGGCCGTAGACCACGGCCGAGGGGAGCCAGTCGTTGGCGCTGCCCTCGGCGAACGCCATGCCCAGCATGATCACGCCGAGCGTGTAGGTGCGTGGCTCGCGCCAGGCCTGCAACGAGACGGCGAGACGCTCGCGCCAGTGGGCGCGCTCCTCGGCGGCGGGGGCGTCCATCGCGATCTCGGCCCGCGGCACGTTGGCCACCGAGACGAAGGCCACCACCATGATGACCACGCCCATCGCCACGCTGTGCGCGACCACGGGGATGCCGAGGCTGACGGCGACGAAGCCCAGACCTGCGCCGATGACGGTGCCGAAGCTGAAGAAGGCGTGCAGGAGCGGCATGATCGTGCGTCCGGTGGCCTTCTCGAGCGCCGCCCCCTCGACGTTCATCATCACGTCGACCGCGCCGTTGCCGAAGCCGAACAGCGCGAGTCCGACCAGGGCCACCGCGAAGAACTGCAGGGAGTCGGCGCCGAAGCCGATGATCATGAGGCCGATGCCCACGAGCAGGAGGGCGACGAGCATGCCGGTGCGCGCTCCGATGCGGGCCATGACGGCGGGCGCGATCGAGAGACCGATGATGGATGCCACGCCCATACCCAGCAGCAGGAGTCCGACGCCGGAGTTCTCGATGCCGAGCGACTCGCGGATCGCGGGTACCCGCGATGCCCACGTCGAGATGCTCAGTCCGCTCGCGAGGAAGATGGCGCAGATCGCGATGTGCCAGCGGATGAGCTGGGACCGGGTGAGCGTCGAGTGCATGCCGCCACTGTACCGAATCGATTCGACGTGTATCGAATCGATTCGGCGGAGCGCCCGTCGCCGGGTACGATCGGCCCGTGAGCACCCGTCGCGCCACCATCAGCGACGTCGCCCGAGAGGCCGGCGTCTCGGCGTCGACCGCCTCCGTCGTCTTCAGCGGCAAGACGCCCACCTCGCAGGCCACCCGGGAGCGCGTCCTGGCCGCCGCCGAGCGGCTGGGCTACACCGGTCCCGATCCCCGCGCGGCTTCCCTGCGTCGCGGTCGTTCCGGCATCGTCGGCGTGGTCTTCGATCAGCACCTCGGCACCGCCTTCCTCGACCCGGTCACCACGCACATGATGGACGGCCTGGCCGACGGTGTCTCCCGCCTCGGCGCGGCGCTGCTGCTCCTGCGCGACGACGGCGAGACGGTCAGCGAACCTTCGCTGCACACCGCGCCCATCGACGCCGCCGTGCTGATCGGCTGCAGCCCCCGCATGCGCGAGTCCCTCGAGATCGTGCGGGCTCGCGGCATCCCGGTCGTCGTGGTCGAAGGCGACGCGGGCGAGGGCGTTCCCCAGGTACTGCTCGACAACGCCGAGGCGCAACGCGCAGCCGCTCGTCACCTCGCCGCACTCGGACATCGCGACGTCGTGATCGTCACGCTTCCCACCGACACCGCCCGCCGCCGCGGCTGGATCGCCGGCGACGCGGTGGTGCGGGTCGATGTCACGGCCGATCGCCTCGCCGGAGCCCGCGAGGTGTTCCCCGCCGCTCCCGCTGTGGCGGCGGCCACCAGTTCGATCGACGAGGGCACCATCGCCGGGCGCGCCATCTTCGCCGACCCCGATCGCCGCCCGACGGCGGTGATCGCGCAGAGCGACCTGCTCGCTGCGGGCGTCATCCGCGCCGCCGAAGAAGCGGGATTGCACGTTCCGAACGATGTGAGCGTGACGGGTTTCGACGGCGTCGTCGTCGACGGGTTGGCCCCGCACGTGTTGACCACCCTGGTCCAACCCGCCACGGCGAAAGGGCGTGCCGCCGGAGAGGCGGTCGCGGCGATGCTCGAGGACGCCACACCCTCGGGGCTCGACCTGCGGTGCACCTTCCGCGAGGGAACGACCACCGCTCCGCCGCGTACCACATGAGTCGGCGGGGTGCTGGGACTCTCATGCTCCGCATAGAATAGTGAGGACACCCCGAGAGCCCGGGCACCCGCCCGTCGACCCCGAGGAGGCCCGACCGTGCTGATCTTCCTCGGCGCCTTCGCGGCCGTGCCCCTTCTTCTGCCGTGGCTCGTCTCACGCATCGGCGCCCGGGCGTTCTACATCGCCGCCGTGCTTCCGGCCCTGGCTTTCGCCCACGCGATCGTGCAGGCTCCCGCCGTCTTCGCAGGCGACATTCCCTTCGAGGAATACAGGTGGATCCCCGCCCTGAACGTGTCGCTGTCGATGCGCATGGACGTCCTCGGGTGGCTGCTGACCCTCGTGGTCACGGGTGTCGGTGCCCTCGTCATGCTCTACTGCCGCTGGTACTTCCGCGGCAAGACGCAGGGGGTCGGCCAGTTCTCGGCGGTCCTGCTCGGCTTCGCGGGCGCGATGTACGGCCTCGTGCTCACCGACGACCTGGTCGTGCTGGTCATGCTCTGGGAAGCCACGAGCGTGCTGTCGTACCTGCTCATCGGCTATTACCACAGCCGCTCCGCGAGTCGTCGAGCGGCGCTGCAGGCTCTGCTGGTCACGACCCTCGGCGGACTCGTCATGCTCATCGGCGTGGTGCTGCTGGTGGTGCAGTCGGGCACCTCCAGCCTGTCGGCGATCCTCGCCGACCCGCCCACCGGCCCGGTCGTCGACATCGCCGTGCTGCTGCTGCTCGTCGGAGCCCTGAGCAAGTCCGCGATCTTCCCGTTCCACTTCTGGCTCCCCGGCGCCATGGCCGCGCCCACCCCGGTCAGCGCATACCTCCACGCTGCGGCCATGGTGAAAGCCGGCATCTACCTGATCGCCCGCCTCGCCCCCGGCTTCGCCGACACCCCGTTCTGGCGACCGACCCTCATCGCGCTCGGGGTCTTCACCATGCTGCTCGGTGGCTTCCAGGCGCTGCGCGAACGCGACCTCAAGCGCATCCTCGCCTTCGGCACGGTCAGCCAGCTGGGCTTTCTCACGGTGATGCTGGGATACGGAACGAGAGATGCCGCTCTCGCCGGCGTCGCGCTCCTGCTCAGCCACGCCCTGTTCAAGTCGTGCCTCTTCCTCGTCGTCGGCGTGATCGACCGGCAGCTGAACACGCGAGACATCGGCCAGCTCTCCGGCCTCGGTCGCCAGGCGCCCGTCATGGCCACGGCGTCGTTCATCGCGATCTTCTCGATGGCGGGAGTGATCCCCACGCTCGGGTTCGTGGCGAAAGAGACGGCGCTGACCGCTCTGCTGCACGAAGCCGAGGGGGGCGCGGTGTGGGGGATCGTCGCCCTGATCGGCATCGTTCTGGGCTCGGCGCTCACGGCGGCGTACGGCATCCGCTTCCTCTGGGGTGCGTACTGGACGAAGCGCGACGTCGAGACGACCGAGTGGCCCGACCCTCCCATCGGCTTCCTGTCGGCTCCCGTGCTTCTGTCGGCGACCACGCTGGCCCTGGGGTTCCTCGCGCCGATCGTCGACCACTGGCTCGCTCCCTACGCCGACGGGCTCCCCGAGGCGACGGCCGGGGTCGATTCGCCCGAGTATCCGTATCACCTCGCCCTCTGGCACGGGCTCGAGCCGGCGCTGTTCATCTCGCTCGGCACCCTGGCTCTGGGCGCGGGAGTGTTCTGGGTCGTGCGCAAAACCCAGCTCCACAAGCGTCCGCGCGTACTGCCCTTCACGGCCAACGACGCCTACAACGGCACCCTCCGCGCGATCGACCACACGTCGGAGTGGGTGACCGGCCGTTTCCAGCGCGGTTCGCTGCCGTTCTACGTCGGAACGATCTTCGTCGTTCTCGTCGTCGCCGAGGGCACTGCTCTCCTCGCATCGAACGAGTGGCGCGCTCAGCTCGATGCCTGGCAGTCGCCCGCGCAGCTCATCTCGGCGCCGATCATGATCGCGGCGGGCATCCTGGCCGTCCGTGCGCGCAAGCGTTACACGGGCGTCGCGCTCGTCTCGGTGACGGGGCTCGGCATGGTGGTGCTCTTCGCGACCAGCGGTGCCCCCGATCTCGCGCTCACCCAGGTGCTCATCGAAACCGTGACGCTCGTGGTGTTCGCTCTGGTCCTACGGCGTCTGCCCGCGCGGATGGGCGAGCAGAACGAGTCGGTCGCCCCGATCGCACGCGCTGTCCTGGGCGCCGGCGTCGGCCTCACGATGGCTCTCGTCGCGATCGTCGCCACCGGTGCGCGGCAGGATCTGCCGGTCTCGCTCGAATGGCCGCCGCTGGCCTACGAGATCGGCCACGGCCGCAACGTCGTGAACGTCGCGTTGGTCGACCTTCGCGGGTGGGACACGATGGGCGAGCTGTCGGTGCTCGTGCTCGCCGCCACCGGCGTCGCCTCGCTCGTGTTCATCACCAACCGCAGTGACAACCTCGCGCGCCGCTCGGGCACCGCCCGCAGCCGCGTGGGTCTGGGGCGACGTCGGCCCCTCATCGAGACCGACAGCGGTGTGCGCGCGCAGCGAGTCGGCGAGACCGGCGCCCCGCGGGCCTGGCTGATCTCGGGCTCGAAGGTACAGCCCGAGAACCGCTCGATCCTGCTCGAGATCATCATCCGGGTGCTCTTCCACTCGATCATGATCGTGTCGCTGTACCTGCTCTTCGCCGGTCACAATCTGCCCGGTGGCGGCTTCGCCGGCGGCCTGGTCGCCGGCATGGGCCTAGTGATGCGCTACATCGCCGGCGGTCGCTGGGAGCTGGGTGCCGCAGCGCCCACCGACGCCGGCCGCCTGCTCGGCGCGGGCATGGCGATCGCCGTGCTGTGCGCCCTGGTGCCGATGGTGTTCGGTTTCGCACCGCTGCAGAGCTTCACGTTCGAGGGAGAACTGCCGATCATCGGGCATTGGGAGTTCGTCACCAGCACGATCTTCGACGTCGGCGTCTACCTGGTCGTCATCGGGCTCGTGCTCGATGTGCTCCGCAGCCTCGGTGCCGAGGTCGACCGGCAGTCGCAGCATCCGGAAGATGCGGAGATGGCACCCGCATGACCATCTCCCTCGTTCTCGTCATCGTCATGGCCGTGCTCTTCGCGTGCGGCGTGTACGCCATGCTCGAGCGCAGCCTCACCCGCGTGCTCATCGGCTTCCTCCTGCTGGGCAACGCCGCGAATCTGCTGCTGCTCATCGTCATGGGCGCGCCCGGCCGGGCCCCGTTCTACGACGGGGGGCAGACGGATGCCGCGGACATGTCCGACGCTCTGCCCCAGGCCCTGACGCTCACCGCGATCGTCATCACCTTCGGTATCTCGGCGTTCCTTCTGGCTCTGATCTACCGGTCCTGGCAGCTCGGTCAGGCGGACACGGTCATCGACGACGCCGACGACGTGGCTCTGCGCACCCGCGCGGCCGACGAGCCCGAAGACGCGATGGACGAAGAGGCCCGTTCCGACGACGACGACGTCACCACCGACTTCGTCGGCGATGTGGCCTCGCCCATCCGCGTGCTGCACCAGGGCGATCTCTCGCAGCTGGTCGACGACGCTCCGGTCGACCGGGTCGCGGTGTCGCGTGAATCGGAGTCGCCGCTCGACGCCCCCCGCGACCCCCAGGACGGTGATCGCTCGTGAGCGCCCTCGTGCCCCTGCTCGTCGGCATTCCGCTCATCGGTGCCGCGATCAACCTCATCTTCGGACGACGCAAGAAGACGCAGATCGTCGTGTCGGTCGCCTCCCTCGCGGCCGTCCTCGTGCTGGGTGCGGTCCTGCTCGTCACCGTCGACACGAGCGGGCCCATCGCGGTGGCGATCGCCGCGTGGGACATCCCGTTCGGCATCGTGCTCTACGTCGACGTGCTCGCGGCCCTGCTGGTGGTCGTCACGAGCATCGTCCTCCTCGCGGTCCTGCTGTTCTCGATCGGCCAGGGCGCGGCCGACAACGACGAGGACACCCCGGTCTCGATCTTCTACCCGGCGTACCTGATCCTCGGCGCGGGCATCTTCAACGCCTTCATCGCTGGAGACCTGTTCAACCTGTACGTCGGTTTCGAGATCCTTCTCGTCGCCTCGTACGTGCTCATCACCCTGGGCGGCACCGAGTCGCGCATCCGCACCGGCGTCGTCTACATCGTCGTGTCGCTGGTGTCGTCGATCCTCTTCCTCGCCGCGATCGCGATGGTCTACGGCGCGCTCGGCACGGTCAACATGGTCCAGATCAGCGAGCGGATGTCGCTGCTGCCCCAGGACACGCAGACAATCCTGCACCTCATGCTGCTGCTCGCCTTCGCGATCAAGGCGGCGGTCTTCCCCCTGTCGTTCTGGCTGCCCGACTCGTACCCGACGGCTCCCGCGCCGGTGACGGCGGTGTTCGCGGGCCTGCTGACCAAGGTCGGCGTCTACGCGATCATCCGCACCGAGACACAGCTGTTCGTCGACAACGACCTCAACTTCCTGCTGATGATGGTCGCGCTGTCGACGATGATCGTCGGCATCCTGGGGGCGGTCGCGCAGGCCGAGCTCAAGCGCATCCTGTCGTTCACGCTGGTGAGCCACATCGGGTACATGATCTTCGGTCTGGCGATCAACACGCCGCTCGCGGTGGGGGCCACGATCTACTACATCGTCCACCACATCATTGTGCAGACGACGCTGTTCCTCGCGGTGGGCCTCATCGAGCGCCGGGCGGGAAGTACCTCGATCCTGAAGGTGAAGGGCCTGATGCGCGCGGCGCCACTGCTGGCGGTGCTCTACTTCATCCCGGCGATCAACCTGGGCGGCCTGCCTCCGTTCTCGGGCTTCATCGGCAAGTACGCGCTGTTCGACGCCGCGGCTCAGGTGGGAACACCCGTGATGATGGTCCTGATCGTCGGCGGTATCGTGACCTCGATCCTCACGCTGTACGCGCTCATGCGCGCGTGGAACCTCTCGTTCTGGCGCGAAGACGACGACTCGGCCGAGACGACCGAGCGCATCGCGTACCTCGGCAACGCGCCCGCGGCGACCATTTCGACCGAGCGTCGCACGACGCCCAAGATCATGACGCTCGCCACCGTCGGTATGGTGGCGGTCACCGTGTCGCTGACCATCTTCGCCGGCCCCCTGCTCGACATGTGCCTCCGAGCCGGTGTCGACATCACCGACGGGGTCAGCCTCGTCCAGATCCAAGAACAGGCGGGCCAACGATGAGTCCCTCCCGCCGTTCGCAGGTCTCGCTGTTCCTCCACCAGTTGCCCTTCCTCGTGTGGTTGGTCGCGCTGTGGATGCTGCTCTGGGGGCAGTTCACCTGGCTCGCTTTCCTCACGGGGCTCGTCATGGCCGTCTTCGTCACACGCGTCTTCCGCCTCCCCCCGGTCGAACTCTCGGGCCGCATCAACCTCTGGTACGGCCTGGTCTTCGTCGTCACCTTCCTCGGCGCGGTGATCAAGGGCTCGCTCATCGTCGCGTGGCAGGTCCTGGACGTCCGACGTCAGCCCGGCGCGGCGATCATCGCCGTGCCTCTGCGCGTGGACGATGACGTGATCATGGCGCATACCGCGGTGACGGCATCCCTCATTCCCGGCTCTCTCATCGTCGACGTCGACCGCGACAACCGCACGCTGTTCCTCCACACCATCGGGGTGCGCAGCGACGCGGATGCCGAACATCAGCGCCGCGTCGTGCTCGGGTGGGAGGCCCGCATCACGCGTGCCGTCGGGTCGAAGGAAGAGCTCCAGGAGCTTCGGGCCAAGATCGCCGAGTCGGACGCCGACGCGCTCCACGGTGCCGAAACGCCGCGCGACGGGAGGACCCTGCTGTGAACATCCTCGTCGTGGTCATCCTCGTCGTCTTCGCCGTCGCCGCGGTGCTGGCGCTCATCCGCCTCGTGATCGGTCCGTCGATCCTCGACCGCGCGGTCGCCGCGGATGTTCTGCTGACCGAGGTGCTCTGCATCCTGGGCGCCGACATGGTCATCAATCACCACACGCGCTCGCTGCCCGCGATGCTCATCATCGCGGCCGTCGGAGTGTTCGGCTCGATCGCCGTGGCCCGGTTCGTCGCGCGGAAGGAGAACCCGAGATGACTTTCGACGGCGTTCTCGACACCGTGGCGCTCGTGCTCGTGCTCCTCGGCGCGATCCTCTGCCTCACCGCGACCATGGGCCTGCTGCGGTGGCGAGATGTGCCCACACGCCTGCACGCGGCGACCAAACCCCAGGTGCTCGGGGTGCTGCTGATCGTCTCGGCGGTGGCGCTGTCGTCGCGCACGTGGGAGGTGCTCGCCTTCGGCATCCCGATCGTGCTCATCCAGTTCGCCACGGCGCCGCTGGCCGCGCACATGGTCGGGCGAGCGGCCTACCGCAACCGCACGACCGACGAAGAGGGCCTGTACATCGACGAGCTGCGGCACCGCACGGAGCAGCCCGGCTCGACCGGCGCCGAGACGCGGCCGGAGAGCTGAGCCGGCGCCGCGTCGCCGCTCGCGCCCCCGCTCCCGCTCGGCGCTGCCTCTGCCCGCTGCTGCGTCCGCTGGCCGTTGCGAGTGCTGGTCGCTGTGACTGCTGGCTACCGCGACTGCTGGTCGATGCGACTGCTGGCTGCCGCGAGTGCTGGCCGCTGGGAGTGCTGGCCGCTGCGTCCACTGGCCGCCGCGACTGCTGCCTCCGCTGGCCGCTGCGACTGCTGAATGCTGCTGCGGCTGCTGCTGCTGCTGCTACCGCTGCTGCCGCTGCTGGCCGTTGCTGGCCGCCGCGACTGCTCACCGCCGCGACCGCTGGCCGTTGCGACCGCTCACCGCTGCGATAAACGCTCTCCCTAGCGAGACACGCCGTGAGGCAGCGTGTCTCGCTAGAAAGAGCGTTTATGGAGGGGCGGTCGGGTCAGCTGCCGGCTTCGCCGAGGTCATCCGGATCGGTCTTCCGGTGCTGCGGTTCGCGCGCTTCGCGTTTCTCTCGCCGCCCTTCGGCGAGGAAAGCCAGACGGTTGAGGCACTCGTGGTTGCGCGCGACGAGCAGAGGCTTCCACAGCAGCGACGGCAGCAGAGCCGCCGCTCCCGACACGGGCTCCTCGGCGATGGTGACGGCGGTGCCGAGTTCATGCGGCCGGGCGTCGATACGGATGACGCCGCGGCCCAGGATGCCGGCCTCGGGCCGCAACCGCATTCGGCGCGGAGGGTCCCACTCGACGATCTTGGTCTCGTCGTGGATCATGACGGGCCAGATGCCCAGGGAATGATGGATCTGCGACCCCTCCTGGGGCCATTGCTCGTCGACATCGCGCATGCGCGCCGCCCCCACCACCCAGATGGGATAGAGCCAACCGTCGGAGAGAACCGCGAACAGGTCGTCGGGCGTGCAGCGCATGAGGCGGGTGTTGCGGGCGGCCATGGCATCCCTCCGTTCGACATTTCTTACGGTAGATCGTGATCGTCGAGGGCGGCGCACCCCTTGACCGAACGCACGGGCGGGTCCGCTCGTCGGCAGGCTCGGGAACCTGAGAAGTGGGGAGGCGCAGAACAGTGAAGGAACCCGCCTCACGCTGGATGGGTGCGACCCAGGGCGCGCGATGAGGGGGCACAGACCCGTGCCGGTCGGAGCAGCCGCGCGTGATGTCGGACGCGAACCCCGGTCTCGCGGTACCGGCGCCAGCGGGCACGTCGAGTCACGTCCGGAGCCATGCGCGATGACGCGCTGAGCGTGACGGCCCCTCTCGGAAGGGGCGGGTCAGGCTTCGAGCAATCTGCGGCAGCGTCTCTTCGTCGGCGCAGGCCGCGCCCCCGGACGGTGTTCGACGTGCGGCTGCCGGTGCGACCGAGGACCGCCCCCACTCGTCCCGGCCTGAACAGTGCTTGCGCCCGATCGTGAGCGGCCGCGGCGTGGATCACGCGTGCAGGCGCGGCGCCCCCGCACTCTCGCGCACGACGAGCTCGGGCGTCACGGCGGAGTCTTCGGGAGGACGCCCCTGCTCCATCCAGGTGCCGAGCAGCGCGAAAGTGCGTCGGCCGAGGTCGACGAAGTCCTGGCGGACGGTGGTGAGGGCTGGAGTCCACATGCGCGCGAACGGTTGGTCGTCGAAGCCGACGACGCTGACGTCTTCGGGGATGCGTCTACCGATCTCCTGGTAGGCGCGCGCGACACCGATGGCGAGTTCATCGTTGCCGCAGAGCACCGCTGTTACGGCATCGTCGTCGAGGAGAGTCTGGGCGACGTCGTATCCCGACGTGGGCGAGTAGCTCGCCTGCAACAGGGGAGGGACGCGCGCGCCGGCTTCGTCCAGCGCCGCACGCCACCCCCACGCGCGACCCGTCCCGGGGCGGGTGGCGGGGATGGCGACGTGGTGCACGGTGTGATGCCCCTGGGCGAGCAGGTACTTCGTGGCTTCGTATCCTCCGACGTAGTCGTCGAGGAACGCGTGAGGAGTCTCGCCCGGTGGACGCCGGGCACCGGCGGCGGCGACGACGGGCACCGTCTTGGGCATGGCCGCCAGGGTTGCGACGCCCAGCTCGTCGAACTCGATCACGATCACCCCGGCAAGGGGCTGCGAGAGGGCGCCGTCGACGGCTGCCGAGATGGCCGCGGGGTCGTCGGACTCGACCACGGCGATCATGATGACGTAGCCGGCGGCCCGAGCGGCCTCCTCGATACCTTGCAGAGTGGCGGCGTACCCGTAGCGGATCGTGTTGCGCGCGAACACGGCGACCGTCGATCGACGTCCGCTGACCAGGGATTGCGCGGCGGCGTTCGGCCGATAGCCCAGCTCGGCCACCGCTGCCTCGACCTTTTCGCGGAGCCGATCGCTCACGCGGGTGCGTCCTGAGATCACGCGGGACACCGTGGAGAGACTGACTCCGGCTCTCTCGGCCACGTCGACGATCCCGGGGACATCTCGATCGAGTGGCATGACCCAAGTCTAGTGACCAACGTTTTCTTTGTTCGAAGAAAATCTCTGACCAACGTTTGCAGAGCGAGTGAACGCATGCTAGCTTGACCAACGTTTGCAGAACCCGACGAGGGGTTCTCCGGAAGGCGATGACGCAGTGACCACCCAAACGATGAACGAGATCAACGGCGACCTCGAGGCCCTCTGGCCATCGGCCGTGACCCTCCGGGCGGCCGGCGTCGCCGTCGTCCTCGGCCTGCCGCAAGACGCTCTCCCTTTCGTCATCCACTGGGGTGGTGACATCGGGGCGCAGGATGCCGACTCCCTCCGCGAGCTCGCCCTGCACGCACAGCCGCCACTGGCCACCAACGGTGTCGACGTGCCGGTGATCGTCGGAGTCGTGCCCGAGAACGCCGCGGGATGGACGGGTACCCCGGGTCTTCAGGGCCACCGTTCGGGACAGGCGTGGTCGACGCGGTTCGTTCCCGTCTCGGTGGACATCTCAGACGATGCGCCGTCGGGTGGATCGGTGAGCGTGCGGGCGGTCGACGTCGACGCCCAGCTCTCCCTCGGGCTCCTGCTCGAGCTGCTGCCGAGTGGACTCCTGCGCCTCTCGGCGACGTTGCGGAACGACGGCGTCGATTCCTACACGATCGACGCGCTGGATCTGGCGCTGCCGGTACCGACCCGCGCGGATGTCGTGTTCGACATGGCCGGGCGGTGGGCCAAAGAGAGGGTTGCCCAGTCGCGTCCGTTCACGGTTGGTACGCACCTTCGCGAGGGTCGACACGGACGCACGGGCGCCGATGCGGCCACGTTCCTGGCCGCGGGGACAGCCGATCTCGATTTCGGCCAGGGCGAGGTGTGGGGGCTTCACGTCGCGTTCAGTGGCAACCACCGTGTGCTCGCGGAACGCGCCTTCTCGGGGGAGCGGCTGATTCTCGGCGGCGAACTCCTGCTGCCTGGCGAAATCCAGCTCGCTCCGGGTGAAACGTACGAGACCCCCGCCCTCTTCGCCGGATACGGTGCCGGACTGGATGCCGTCGCCGCGCGTTTCCACGCTCACCTGCGCTCGCGGCCCTCGCACCCGCGCTCCGCCCGCCCCGTGGTGATGAACGTGTGGGAGGCGGTCTACTTCGACCACGAACTGCCGCGGCTGCTCGAACTCGCCGACGCGGCCGAGCGCGTGGGAGTGGAACGCTTCGTGCTCGACGACGGATGGTTCGGCTCGCGCCGTGACGACACGTCGGGTCTGGGCGATTGGGTGATCGCAGAAGACGTCTGGGGCGGCGGACGGTTCCGCGCCCTCGTCGAGGGGGTCAAGCGACGCGGCATGCAATTCGGACTGTGGTTCGAGCCCGAGATGGTCAATGTGACCTCCGACCTCGCCACCGCCCACCCCGAGTGGCTCCTGCAGGTGCCCGGTCGTCTGCCCGTCGACTTCCGACACCAGCAGGTTCTCGATCTCTCGCACCCGGGTGCCTTCGCCCACGTCTTCGACCAGATCGTCTCGCTCGTGCGCGAGCACGGAATCGACTACATCAAGTGGGACCACAACCGCGACCTCATCGAGGCCGGGTCCACCCGGACCGGGCGAGCGGGCGTACACGAACAGACCCTCGCGACCTATCGCCTGCTCGACGCCATCCGCCGCGCCTGCCCGGGACTGGAGATCGAGTCGTGCTCCTCCGGAGGAGCACGCGTCGACCTCGGCATCCTGGAGCACACCGATCGCGTGTGGGCGTCGGACTGCATCGACGCCCGCGAACGGCAGCAGATCCAGCGCTGGACCGCGCAGCTGCTTCCGCCGGAGCTGGTCGGCAGCCACGTCGGCGCGGACAGGGCGCACACCACCCGCCGCCGCATCGACCTGGACTTCCGGGCGGCCACCGCGCTCTTCGGGCACTTCGGAATCGAGTGGGATCTCACCACGGTCTCGCCCGATGACCTGCAACGACTGACGGCGTGGGTCGCCTACTACAAGGGCGTCCGCGGCCTCATCCACTCCGGTACGACGGTGCGCCGCGAACTCGAGGGCGGCGACCTGTGGTTGCACGGCTCGGTCAGTCCCCACCGCGATCGCGCCCTCTACGCGGTCATCCTGCGGGAGCGGCACGTCACGTGGCCCGTGGGTCGAGTGCGTCTCCCGGGCTTGGATCCCGACCGCGAATACCGCGTCCGCGTGGGCGGACCGGGGCCGCTGCCGGCCTACGACCCGCGTATCCATCCGTCGTGGTACCGCAGCGGGATCAGTCTGTCCGGTGCCGTCCTCCAGGAGATCGGCGTACACGTCGCCGCCCTCGATCCCGACACCAGTGTCCTGCTCGACGTGGAGGTCGTCCGATGAGCGCCCCGACCCAGTCCCCGACGACCCGATCGCTGGACACTCGCGCGATCGTCGCTCCCCGTGCCGCGCGTCGTCGGCGCGGCGACGCGAAGATCGCCCTTCTGTTCATCGCCCCCGCCGCTCTCGGCTTCCTCGCCTTCTATCTCGTCCCCTCGCTGCGAGGCATCTGGTTCAGCTTCACCGACCAGAACCTCATCGGCGCCGGGAAGTTCGTGGGTGTCGAGAACTACACCCGCATGGTCGCGGATCCGCTCTTCTGGAACTCCCTCGGCGTCACCGTCGAATACGTCGTCATCAACATCGGCGTGCAGACGGTGCTCGCGGTGGGCATCGCCGTGCTGATGCACCGTCTCACCCGCTCGGCCGTCATCCGTGGCATCATCCTGCTGCCGTACCTTGTGGCCAACGTCGTGGTCGCGTTGGTCTGGTTCTGGATGATGGATTACTCCACGGGCATCATCAACGTCTTCCTCGACGCTCTCGGCGGCGACCGCATGGCCTTCTTCGGCAGCGAGGCCTTGGCCATCCCGACCATCGCGCTCATCAATGTGTGGCGCTACGTCGGCTACACAGCGCTCTTGGTCTTCGCCGGCCTGCAGACCATCCCGACACAACTCTATGAAGCCGCAGCTCTGGACGGTGCGTCCGAGGTGCGCATGTTCCGCTCGATCACGCTGCCGCTGCTGCGACCGGTGCTCGCCCTGGTCTTGGTGATCACCGTCGTCGGGTCGTTCCAGATCTTCGACACCGTCGCGGTCACGACCGAGGGCGGACCGATCAACTCGACCCGGGTCATTTACTACTACATCTACCAACAGGCCTTCGAGAAATTCCACCTCGGATACGCGTCGGCCATGTCGGTCTTCCTGCTGGTCGTGCTGGCCGTCGTCGCCTATTTCCAGCTCAAGATCATGCGCTCGAACTCGTCGGATCTGGCATAGGAGCCCCTCATGACCTCCGTCGCAACACCTCCCCGCGTCACCCGGTCCGAGCCCGCGCCCGTCGGCTCCCGCCGTGAAGTTCCCCGTCGCCGCCGCATCGGACTCGGGCGCCTCCTCGCCTGGGCCGCTCTCGTGGTGCTGCTGGTGGTGACGCTGTTCCCGTTCTATTGGATGCTGCGCACCGCGCTGTCGACCAACACCGCGTTGTACACGAACGCCGGCAGCCTTCTGCCGGTGGAGTTCAGCTGGGGCGGCTTCGCACGCGTCCTGGGTCTGTCGTCACCGGAGCAGGCGGCGGCAGAGGGGGGGACCACGGGGTCGATCGACTTCTGGCTGTACCTGCGCAACACCGTCATCGTCGCCACGGTGATCACGTTCGGCCAGGTGCTGTTCTCGTCGATGGCGGCCTACGCTTTCGCGCGGCTGGAGTGGAAGGGGCGCGACGCCGTCTTCTTTCTCTTCCTGACGGCGCTGATGATCCCGCCGATCTTCGTGCAACTGCCGAACTTCATCCTCATCCGCGATCTCGGCCTGCTCAACACCCTCGCCGGCATCATCCTGCCGTTCTTCTTCATGACGCCGTTCGCGATCTTCTTCATGCGCCAGTTCTTCCTCGGCATCAGTCGCGAAGTGGAGGAGTCGGCCAAGATCGACGGTGCAGGACACCTGCGCATCTTCTTCCGGATCGTGCTGCCGATGTCATCCACTCCGGTTTTCACCCTCGCCCTGCTGACCTACATCACGGCATGGGGCGAGTACTTCTGGCCTCTCCTGGTGGGGCGCGCGGACGACTCGCGCGTACTCACCGTCGCGCTCGGCATCTTCCGCTCGCAGACTCCGCAGACGGGCCCAGACTGGGCCGGCCTCATGGCCGGGACGCTGATCGCGGCCCTGCCGATCTTCCTCCTGTTCATCCTCTTCGGCCGGAAGCTCGTCGACAACCTCGGCTACTCCGGCATCAAGTGACCCCCCGCCCCTCATCTCCCGCCCGGCGACCCGAACGTCGGGCGGGGAGCCCCACCCGCACATCCCTTTCCTGAAAGGCAATCCCATGCGCACCATCTCACGCGCGCACCGCACCGTCGCGGTCGCCGCCGTCGCCGCGGCTGTTCCCGTCATCCTCGCCGGGTGCTCTTCCGCGGGCGGTACCGCGGCCACCGGCGGTGACTCGATCACCTACTGGCTGTGGGACAGCAATCAGCAGCCCGCTTACCAGCAGTGTGCGGAAGACTTTGAGAAGTCGTCGGGCATCTCCGTCAAGATCGAGCAATTCGGCTGGTCGGACTACTGGCAGGGTCTGACGACGGGCTTCGCCTCGGGCACCGCCCCGGACGTCTTCGCCGACCACCTGTCGTACTACCCCGAATTCGTCTCTCAGGGGCAGTTGCTCGACATCTCCGATCGCGTCGAGAAGGACGGTCTCGACCTCGGCATCTATCAGGAAGGCCTCGCCGACCTCTGGACCACGCCGGAGGGCGGTCGCTACGGCCTTCCGAAGGACTTCGACACCGTCGCGACGTTCTACAACGAGAAGATGGTGACGGATGCCGGTTACACGGCCGACCAGCTCTCCACACTCGCGTGGAACACCACCGACGGCGGCTCGTTCGAGAAGCTCGTCGCCCACCTCACGATCGACCAGAACGGCGTTCGAGGAGACGAGGCCGGTTTCGACAAGTCGAAGGTCGCCGTCTACGGACTCGCGCTCAGCGGTAACGGGCTGAACGCCAGCGGTCAGCAGACCTGGTCTCCCTATGCCCTCAGCAACGATTGGTACTACGGCAACAAGACGCCCTGGACGAGCTCCTGGAACTATGGCGACACGAAGTTCAGCGACACCCTCGCCTGGTACAAGGGGCTGATCGAGAAGGGCTTCATGCCCAGCGTCGACATCGCTCTGTCGGAGCAGGACCCGCTGAACGGCTACCTCGCCGGTCGCTACGCGCTCGTCACCGACGGCAGCTGGATGAACGGCTCATACCTCGGTCAGAACAAGATCGCCACGAAGGTCGCCCCCACCCCGGTCGGCCCGAGCGGTCAGCGCGCCAGCCTCTTCAACGGTCTCTCCGACGGCATCTGGGCCGGGAGCAAGAACCAGGATGCCGCGTGGCAGTGGGTGAAGTACCTCGGCTCGGCGGACTGCCAGGATGTCATCGGCAAGGCCGCCGTCGTCTTCCCCGCCGTCAAGACCTCGACCGCCAAGGCCGAGGCCGCCTTCGCGGCCAAGGGCTGGGATGTCACGGGATTCACCGAGCAGGTGACCGATGGCACCACCAAACTGCTCCCCATCGCCGACCACTGGTCGGACGTGAACGACACGATGAAGGCCGCGATCGAGTCCTACCTCAAGGGCGTGTCCGACGTGAGCGCGCTGAAGACCGCGAACGACCAGGTCAACGCCCTCTTCAAGTGACATGACTCTCGGGGTGCCCGTTCGTCGCCGGGCACCCCGAGAGCCGCGCTGCGGCACATGACCGCGCGACGCGTCCGACCTGGCATCCCCCATCCCCCTTGCAGCGCCCCCGCCCCACCGTACGAAGGAGTACACGTGATCCGCCCCCGCCAGAATCTCGATCGAGTGACCGCTTCCGCGGCGCTCGCCGCCCTGGTGATCTCCGGCCTCGCCGCCGGAGCAGCCGCACCCGCCAACGCCGCGACCGTCGATGTCATCGGCGTCGACTTCAGCCAGCCGACCGGCGCCGTCAAGGGAGGCGCGTCGGGGATGCTCTACGGCCTCTCCGATGACGGCGTGCCCACCGACCCGATCATCGCCGGCGCCAGCCCCAAGAACCTCACGCAGAAGGCACCGCACGGCGCGCAACACCCCAATGGTGATCCCCTCGAGGTCGAGGACGCGTTCTTCGAGAACGGGGGCCAGTACCTGATGACCAACATCCAGGACTATTACCCCGACTGGGCCTACAACGGCGGCAAGCGTCCGTCCGACTTCTCCACCTACCTCGACATCGTCCGCACGGTGGTCAAGAGCGTCGTCGACGAGTCCGACCACCCCGAGAAGTACGTCTTCACGCCGTTCAACGAGCCCGACGGGGGCAACTGGTACAGCGACTGGAACTCGATGAAGGACGTGTACCTCCAGGATTGGAAGGCCGTCTACCAGGCCATCAAGGAGGTCTACCCCGACGCGAAGATCGCCGGCAACGGCGATACCGGCTGGCAGCCCACGCGTACGCGCGACTTCCTCGCCTTCGCGAAGGCCAACGACGTGCTGCCCGACCTGTTCACGTGGCACGAGCTCGGTCGTGGAAGCCTGCAGTATTTCCGTCAGCACCTGGCGGAGTACCGACAGATCGAGAGCGACCTCGGTGTCTCACCGCGACCCGTCAATATCACCGAGTACGCCATGCGCCGCGACATGTCGGTTCCCGGGAACCTCGTCCAGTGGCTCGCGATGTTCGAGGACGAGAAGGTCGATGCACAGACGGCCTACTGGACCTACGCCGGAAACTTGAACGACAACATGGCCAAGACCAACGGCGCGAACGGCGCGTGGTGGCTGCTGAAATGGTACGGCGACCTCTCGGGCCAGACCGTTTCGGTCACGCCTCCCGCGTTGAACGCTCCCGACACCCTGCAGGGCATCGGCGCCGTGGACACCGCGAAGAAGCAGGCCACGGTGCTGTTCGGCGGGACGAACGACGCCACCCGCCTCGACGTGTCGGGACTTGATCCTGCCGTCTTCGGCACGACCGTCGACATCCAGGTCCGCAAGGCCGAATGGTCGGGTCAGGAGGGCGAGGCTCAGGCGCCGCCCGTGGTCGTCACGAAGAGGGTCGCGGTCGGCGGCACGATCGAGATCGATGTGCCGAGCGACAACCGGCTCGACGCTTACCAGGCTGTCATCACCCCCGCCTTGCCGGTCGCCCCGGTCTCCGACAGCACCTGGTCCGCGACGATCGAGGCCGAGAACACGGCACTGCGCGACGTCGAGGTATACGAGAAGGACCCAGCCGCGGACTGGACATTCTCCGCATCCGGCGGTTTCGATGTCGGCTCGACGAACCAGGTCACCTCCTCGCTGACGTGGACCGTCGACGTGCCCACGACCGGCACGTACCGCTTCGGTGCGATCGCCGGTGTCAACGGCAGCAAGATCGGCCCGGGCTCGCACGCTCTGTTCGTCGACGGTCAGCAGGCCGCCACGATCGACTACGAGGCGGGCTTCGACTGGGGCTACCGCGGTCGCGGCGAAACCCTCGTCTCCCTCAGCCAGGGCCGTCATGAGCTCTCTGTGCGCATGAGCGCCGACGGCACGACGTTGCTCCCCGGCTCCGACATCTCGCTCGACCGCTTCGACCTGACGCGCATCGACGGACCCGAGACCACGACCTATCCAGCCGTGCTCTCACGCACCGACGCGCCGCTGGACTACGGCAAGGGCGCGGCGATGTTGAGCGGCGACAAGAGCGCCACGTTCTTCGCCTCCGCGCGGGAGACGGGTTACTACGACGTCGCGGTGCGCTACTCCACGACCGGAGCCGCCGATCTCGGCCTGCGTCTGAACGACCGCACGATCACCGGGCTCGGCGCCGACGCGGCGGGCACCTGGACGTCGACGGCACGGGTGCACCTCGCCGAAGGCATCAGCGAGCTGCGTCTGGCGTCGTCCCAGGGGGCGGCCGTGCAGTCCGTCACAGTCACCCGGGCCACTGACGGCGACGCGGCGGGCGTGCAGGTCGAGGCGGAGGACTCCTCGCAGATCACCCTGCACGGTGCAGCCCGCCTCGAGACTCCGGGAGCGCCGACCAACGTCTCGGGCCAGCATCTGGGGTGGCTCGGCGGCGGAGCCGACAACTACGCAACCCTCACGCGTCCCCGCGGACTCGGCGCGGGGCAGTACGACCTGACGGTGCGGTATGCCAACGCCGACAAGAACACCGGACATGCGTACAACACCGACGTCATCACCCGCTTCCTCGACATCAGCGAGGACGGGGGCGCGACCACGCGCGGTGCGTTCCGCAACAACTACTCGTGGAACGGGTTCTGGACGCACACTGTTCCCATCGACCTGACCACGGCGGGCGGCGTATTGCGCCTGGGCAACACGACCGGCAACGCTCCGAACATCGATTGGCTCGTGTTGTCACCCCTGGTGACCAAGACCACCAATGCACCCGACGCGGTCCGGACGGCCGACGCCACGTCATCCCGTGGGGAGGGTGCGGGCAAGAACTGATTTCTCACGCTCACAACTGAGGACGGGTGGGGACGGCAAACCGTTCCCCACCCGTCCTCTTGTCGGGAGCACCCCGTTCCTCCTCGACAGGCCGGCTTATCGGTGCGCGCGCCGCGCCGGGTGCCCGCGTCAGCCGATCAGGCTCGGCTGCAGGTCGCGCAGGGTGCGGTGGTGCGTCATGCGGGTCACGCCGATCGCCGCGACCAGCACGCCACCGACCATCCACGCACCCAGCACCAGCAGGTCCTGACCGACCCTCGAGACGTCTCCGCCGTACATGACCTGGCGCATGGCATCCACCACGTATCCCATGGGCAGCACGTGGTGCAGCGCCGCGAGGGGGCCGGGCAGGGTCTGCCACGGGAAGGTGCCACCGGCGGTGACGAGCTGGAGCACCATCAGCACGAGACCGAGGAACTGACCCACCGACCCGAGCCACACGTTCAGCGCGAGGACGATGGCCGCGTACGTCGCCGACGCGAAGATCAGGATGCCGAGAGCGGCCCACGGATTCGCGAACGAGAACTGCAGCGCGAACGCCAGGATCGTGAAGAGCCCCACCATCTGCAGGGCCCCCAGGCCCGCGGGCGTGAGCCACCCGGCGAGCGTGACGCGGAAGGGCGAACGCAGCGCCGTCACGGCGCGCTTGGACACCGGCTTGACGATGAGGAACAGTGCGTAGATGCCGATCCATCCGGCCAGCGCGGCGAAGAACGGGGCCAGCCCCGCACCGTAGTTCTGCGCCTTCGTGACCGAGCTCGTGCCCACGGCGACGGGGTCCGAGATGGCCGACGCCTGCGCCTGGCGCGTGGAGTCGTCGGAGTCGGGGATCTGCTGGACCCCCGCGCTGAGACCGTCGCGGAGCTGGGTGGCGCCGGTCGAGAGCTGCGCGATGCCGTCATCCAGCTGGGTCGCTCCGTCGCGCAGCTGCGCGGATCCGTCGCGGAGCTGGGAGGCACCGGATGCCGCGGTGGCGGCGCCCTCGGCGAGGGCCGATGCGCCATCGGCCGCGGTGGCGGCGCCGGTGGCCAGGGCGGCGCTTCCCGAGGCGACCTGGCGGGCGCCGTCGTCGAGCTGATCGATCTGCTTCACCGTGTCCTGGACGCGCGCGTTGGCGGTGGTGAGGCGCTCGCCCACGGGGTCGAGGCGCGAGAGGATCTCGTCGATGCGGGTCTGGTCGAGTCCGGCGTCGGCCAGGGCCTTCGCGATGTCCGTTCGGGCCTGCGGCAGCTGTGACGCCGCGTCGCCCGCGACCGAGCCCACCTGACGGGCCGCGGCGTCGAGACGGTCGACTCCACCGGCGACCTGCTGGGCGCCGTCGGCCACGCGGGCCGAGCCGTCGCGGAGTTGAGCGGTTCCGTCGCGCAGTTGGTTCGCGCCGGAGGACAGCTGGGCGTTGCCGTCGGCCAGTTTCGCCGCGCCATCAGCCAGGGTGGTCGACCCGGTCGAGAGCTGCGACGACCCGTTCTTCGCGGTCGCGAGACCGTCGACGAGCTGGGTCGCCCCGTCCGTGGCATCCACGAGCTTCACGCGGATGGTGTGCAGGGCATCGAGGAGCGAGCGACCCGCCTCATCGACGACCTTCTTCGCCACCGACTCCTGGATCTTCGCCACCGCCTGCGTGCCGATCGTCGAGGCGAGGTAGTTGTTCGCGTCGTTGGTGCGCAGCTCGATGTCGGCCTGGCGAGGAGAGCTGCTCGACAGCGTCGCCACGGCTTCGGAGAAGTCGGTCGGCAGGGTGACGATGAAGTCGAAGTCGCCCGCCTGCAGACCGGCGTCGGCCTGGTCGGACGAGACCCGGTGCCACTCGAAGGTGTCGCTGTCGAGCAGCTGCTCGGCGGCTTCATCGCCGAGGTTGCGGTGCTGACCGTTCACGTCCGCGCCCTGGTCGTCGACCACGAGAGCGACCGGCACGCTCGAAAGGTTGCCGTACGGGTCCTGGTTGGCCCAGAGGTACAGACCGCCGTACAGGATCGGCACGGCGAGCAGCGCGATCAACGCGATCACCGACATGCGCGTCGAGGTGAGGCGGCGCAGCTCCGCCGTGATCATCTGCGGGATCTTCATCGGGCGGCCTCCACCGTCTCGTCGAGGGCGTCGATCATGGTCCTCGAGGCGTGGCCCGCGACCACGAGCACGGCGTACCCGCGCTCGGCGAACTCCTCGGCGATACGCCACCAGGCGAGCGGTTCGCCGCCGTGGCGGTCTGGGGCGACCAGGACGAGCCCCTCGACGTCTTTGCGCAGGGCTGCGAGTTCGAGCAGCAGGCGCACCCGGGCTGCGGGCTCGACGTTGCCGATGGCCACGTTCGCGAGCGACTCGAGCCCGATGCCCTCGAGCCAGCGCGCGGCGGAGAACGGATTCGGGGCGTGGCCGGCGAACATCAGCTCCTCGGCGACGACCCCGGTGACGGTGACGTTCGACTCGGGTTCCGAGACCACGGGGGCATCGACGAGCGCGACCCGGCGGCGGATGCCCGAGGAGTCGGAGCGACCGTCGAGGGTCACGGTGCCGCTGTCGACCTTCATGCGACCGGATGCCACGAGGCCCAGCACCGTGGGGCGTTGCTCGGTCTCGGCGACGACCAGGGTCGCGCGGCCGGTCTCATACGAGGTCGACGTCTCCGGCAGGGCACTGTGCGCACGGCCCTTCGCGACGGCGTTCAGGACGACTCTCACTGCGCCTCCAGGTCGGGGTGCTGTTCCAGCAGGGCGCGCGCCTCGGTCCACGACAGACCCGCGATGCCCAGGACCGCGCACACCGCGATCGAGCGGGCCGTCGACGAGCCGGCATCCACTCGCGCGACGACCATGCGGCCGGTCTCTTCGAGCAGGCGGGCGAGGGTCGGCGCGGGAAGGTCCGTCCGCAGCTCTCCCGCTTCTTGCCCGCGGCGCACGATCTGGTCGATGCGGCGGCGGAGCGGGGCGAGAGCGTCGGAGGTCTCGGCGAGGTGCGCGTCGTCGAGGGCGAGCGCGGCGGCGGCCTGCACGTGGGCGGCTTCGCGCCAGAGCTCGGATGCCAGTCGGGCGAGCGCGACGCGGGAGTCGGCGTCGTCGACGCGATCGGCGATGGCGTTGAAGCGGGTCGCTCCGGCGGCGATGACCTCGCGCACGATGGCGTTGCGGTCGTCGAAGTGCCCATACAGGGCGCGGCGCGAGAGGCCGGCGCGACGGGCGATCGTGTCGATCGAGGCGCGCGGGTCGTGGCCGATGGCCGCCGTGGCGGCGTCGAGGATGCCGGCGCGGTTCTCGACGGCGTCGCGGCGGGTGGGGGTGCTCACGGGTCACCAGTGTACGCCGAAATTGCACGGTCGTGTGCAACTTTCTTCTCCGCGTGAGAGGCCGCCTCGTGTCGCCTGACAGGGTTCTCGGCGACGGTTTCGGGCCCCTCACACCCGGAACGCGAAAGAGCCCGCGGTGCCTGAGGGGCGCCGCGGGCTCTTTCGGAGGGGTTCTCAGTCGGTGCCGGAGTCGAACGCGGCGGCTTCGCCAGCGGCATCCGTCGCCTCGGCCAGACGCTCGCCCGCCGCGTCGAGCGGGGCCGCCGACTCGGTGATGCCCTGCGCGCCGCCCGCCGCGACATCACCCACGAGCTCGCCCGTGGGGCCGCCGAGCAGACCCATCGCGGCGTACTGCTCGAGACGCGCGCGCGAGTCGGCGATGTCGAGGTTGCGCATCGTGAGCTGCCCGATGCGGTCGACCGGACCGAAGGCGGCATCGCCGACGCGCTCCATCGACAGCTTCTCGGGCGAGTACGACATGCCGGATGCCACGGTGTCGAGGATCGTGTAGTCCTCGCCGCGGCGCAGGCGCACGGTGACCGAACCGGTGATGGTCGAACCGACCCACTTCTGGATCGATTCGCGCAGCATGAGCGACTGCGGCTCGAGCCAGCGGCCCTCGTACATGAGGCGACCGAGGCGACGACCCTGCTCGTGGTAGGTGGCGAGGGTGTCTTCGTTCAGGATGCTGTTGACCAGACGCTCGTAGGTCAGGAACAGCAGCGCCATGCCGGGGGCTTCGTAGATGCCGCGCGACTTGGCCTCGATGATGCGGTTCTCGATCTGGTCGCTCATGCCCAGGCCGTGGCGGCCGCCGATGGTGTTCGCCTCGCGCACGAGCTCGACCGGGTCGGCGAAGCGCGTTCCGTTGATGGCGACGGGGCGACCGGCCTCGAACTCGACGGTGACGTCTTCGGTCTCGATCTCGACCGCGGGGTCCCAGAAGCGCACGCCCATGATGGGCTCGACGATCTCGAGCGAGACGTCGAGGTGCTCGAGGGTCTTGGCCTCGTGCGTGGCGCCCCAGATGTTGGCATCCGTCGAATAGGCCTTCTCGACGCTGTCGCGGTAGGGGAAGTCGTGAGCGACGAGCCACTCGCTCATCTCTTTGCGGCCACCGAGCTCGGTGACGAAGTCGGCGTCGAGCCACGGCTTGTAGATGCGCAGGGCGGGGTTGGCGAGCAGGCCGTAGCGGTAGAACCGCTCGATGTCGTTGCCCTTGTAGGTGGAGCCGTCGCCCCAGATGTCGACACCGTCTTCTTTCATCGCGCGCACGAGCAGCGTGCCCGTGACGGCGCGACCGAGCGGCGTGGTGTTGAAGTACGTGCGTCCGCCCGAGCGGATGTGGAAGGCACCGCACGCCAGGGCGACGAAGCCCTCTTCGACCAGTGCCGTCTTGCAGTCGACGAGGCGCGAGACCTCGGCACCGTACTGCGTGGCGCGGCCGGGGATCGACGCGATGTCGTCTTCGTCGTACTGACCGAGATCGCCGGTGTACGTGCAGGGGACGGCGCCCTTGTCGCGCATCCACGCGACGGCCACCGAGGTGTCGAGACCACCCGAGAAGGCGATGCCGACGCGCTCGCCGACGGGAAGGGACTGCAAGACCTTGGACATGCCCTCGATTCTAGAGCGGAGGGATGCCGTGCCCCGACGTCCGTCCGTGCGACGTGGTCGTCGGTCAGGTCATGGCGTCTCACCACGCGCCGCCGGTACGGTGTGACCGTGAAGACCCCCCGCGACCCGGGAGTGCGGTCCCGCACGGCCCGTGTCATCCTTACCTCTCTCGCCGTCCTCACGATCGGCTACACGGTTCTGGCTCAACTGCTCGCGATCGTCCCGGTGTCGTGGACCATGTGGCTCCTCCAGACGGAGGTGACGCAGTTCGTCGTTCTCGTGATCGGGCTGTTCCGCGACACGCTCGGCATCTGGAACCTCGTCGTCGCGGTCGTCGGTCTCGTCTGCGCGGTCCTCCTCTGGAGGCCGCGGCGCGGCATCCGGCACCTCCCGTTCTGGTTGACCGTCGGCGGGACCGCGGGCACGGTCGGTGTCGTCACCAGCACGGCGCTGCTGGTCGCCTCGATCGGCTCGCTCGGGGTCGGGGTGAGCCCGCTGCTTCCCGCGCTGCCGTTCACCGGTCTCGGCAGTGGCCCGAGCCGCACGGTCACGCTGGGCACGGCGGACACGACCACGCTCCAGGCCGATCTGTACCTGCCCTCGGGCACAGCCCCCCAGGCGGGGTGGCCCGTCGTGGTCTCGATCCACGGTGGCGGGTTCTCGACCGGCACCCGCGGGCCGAACGCGTACACGGGCTTTCTTCCCGAGCACGGTTACGCCGTCCTCGACGTCGACTACCGTCTCGCCTCGTCGACCTTTCACGCGTGGGACACGCAGGTCACCGACATCGGATGCTCTCTCGCCTGGATCGCCGACGACGGACGAGCAGAAAACCTCGATCCCGACCGCATCGCCACGCTGGGACTGTCGTCGGGCGGCAACCTCGCCGTCAACGCGGCGTACATGTCGGCGGACCGCACCCTCACGTCGAGTTGCTCCCCGTCGGGAACCCCGCTGCCCACCGTGCGCGCCGTGATCGCGGGGTACCCCGCGGTCGATCTGACGGGAATCGGGGATGCCACCGCGATCGCCCGCCAGGTCGAGCAGTGGTACATCGGAGGCACTCCCGCCCAGTACCCCGACCGCTACCGCTTCACCGACTCGGCGAACCACATCACGGCGGACTCCCCGCCCACCCTGATCTACCAGGGCACCCGCGACCACCTCGTGCTCGCCGATCGCACCCGCGGCTTCGTCGACCTGCTGACCGAACGCGGCATCGTGAACCGTTACGTCGAGTACCCGGGCATGGAGCACGGCGCCGGCGACACCAACGGCACACTGACCGCTGCCGCCGACGCGAGCCGGCAGCTCGCGCTCGACTGGCTGCAGCGCCACGACGGCTGACGAGGCCGCCGCGCGAGAGCATCGGCGCGCGACCGGCGGAGCACTCGAACCGTGCGGTCCGCGCCTCAGGTGCGGATGACCTCTACGCCTCCGCGCGCCGCTCGGGTCAGCGCCGTCGACTCGACGCGATCGGTGGTCACGATCGTGTCGAAGTCCCCGAGGGAGGCGATGCGGTAGGAACCGCTGCCGGGGAACTTCGACGTGTTCGCGACCAAGATGGAGCGGTCGGCGGCTTCGCGCATGCGGCCCTTGATGGTGGCCTCGTGGGTCAGATCGGTCACCACGGCGCCCTCGTTCTTCACTCCGGTGCTGCTGATGACCGCGATGTCGGCGTGCACGCGCCCCAGGGCCTGCTCGGTGAAGGGGCCGATGAGCGTTCGTGTCTTGCCGCCGACCATGCCGCCGAGGAGCACGAGGCTCGCCACGTCGTCGTCGCCCAGGGCGTCGAGCACGGCGAGGCTGTTGGTGATCACGGTCACCGGCCGACCGCGGAGGTGTCGAGCCAGACGCCGGGTGGTGATCCCGATGTCGAGCAGCACGACCTGACCGTCGACGATGAGGTCGGCGGTGGCTCGGGCGAGGGCTTCCTTCTCGCGCGTGTCGTCGTCGAGCTCCCCGTCCTGGCCCGATTCGGGCGTCCGGGCGATGGTCGCACCGCCGTGCACCCGCCGCAGATGCGCGCGCTGTTCGAGGCGCTCCAGATCTCGACGGATCGTCGTGCCGCTCACGCCGAGCAGACGCGACAGTTCGTCCACGGTGACGCTTCCGACGGCTTCGAGGCGTTCGACGATCGCCGCCTCGCGTTGATGGGTCAGCACGGCCGCTCCTTCAGGGGTCGAACTCAGGTTGGGGGTGCTCACTTTCGCTCAGATTAACGCTCATTGAACGGCTATAGGCGCTCATTTGAAACCTCCAGTCAGGGCTTCGCCGCAAATGAGCGCGCGAGTTAGCGTGACACCGTCGTCCTCGCGCCGCACGGGACGACGCACCCGAACCCCCTTCCTCTCACAGGAGAACCCCGTGAAAAGTCCTCGCCTGATCGCCTCCCTCGCCGCCGTCGCGGCCGTCGGGCTCGCCCTGGCCGGCTGCAGCCAGAGCGGCTCGAACGGCTCGTCGTCCGACGGGTCCGACAAGACCCTCACCGTCTTCCTCAGCGCCGACACCAACATCCAGGACCTCTGGCAGAAGACGCTCATCCCCGCGTTCGAGAAGGACAACCCCGGCTACACGGTCAAGGTCGACTTCGACCTGCACGGCGCACACGACCAGCAGACCGTGGCCAAGCTCACCGCAGCGACGGTGCAGCACCAGGACCCCGGCTACGACCTCGTCGACGCCGGCTTCGTGACCCAGGTCGCGGCATCCGGTCTACTCACCCCCGTGACCGCCGACCAGGTGCCCGCGCTCTCCGACGTACCCGCAGCTCTCGTGCAGGCCGGCGGCAACGGCGGCGTGCCCTACCGGGGGTCGAGCGTCGTGCTCGCCTACGACACCAAGACGGTCGCCACCCCGCCGAAGACCCTCGCCGACCTGCTCGCGTGGATCACGGCCAACCCCGGTCGCTTCACCTACTGCGCGCCCAGCACGGGCGGCAGCGGCGCCTCGTTCGTGACGACCGTGCTCGACCAGAACATCTCGACGACCGACCGCACGACGCTCGCCACCGAGGCCGCCCCCGACCTCGAGAGCGACTGGAGCACCGGGTTCGCCACCCTCGCCGGCCTGAACGCCTCGGTGTACCAGAAGGGCGTCTACCCCAACGGCAACAGCCAGGTGCTCGACCTGCTCTCGAGCGGGCAGATCTCGATGGCGCCCGTGTGGAGCGATCAGTTCGTGACCGGCGTGAAGAACGGCCAGATCCCCTCGAACATCGCCTACACCCAGATCTCGGACCCCTCGTTCACCGGCGGCGCCAGCTACCTCGGCATCCCCGCGGCGTCGCCGCGTCAGGCCGATGCCGAGAAGCTGCTCTCGTGGGTGCTCTCGCCCACGGCCCAGGCGCTCGTCGCCGACAGCATCTCGGGCTACCCGGTGATCTCGCTCGACAAGCTGCCGGCATCGGTGCAGTCCACGTTCAAGGACGCCGACATCGCGAACCTGCGCCCCGGCTACTTCTCGGCCAACGCGGCCGACATGAACAAGGCGTGGGCCCAGAAGGTCCCCGGCAAGTGATGACCGCCGCCACCGCACCGCGGGTGGCGCGCCCCGCCGTCCGCCGAGCCCACCCGGCTCGGCGGGCGGCGGCGGCCGGCTTCCTGCTCGCGCTCCCCCCGGTGCTCGTGATCGCCCTGTTCGTGGGCGTGCCGGTGGTGACGGCGCTCGCGTTCAGCGTCGGGTTCACCGGCGGCCTCAACACGGTCATCGCCGCGGTGGGGCAGAACGTCCACCGCGCCGACGGCGCCGTGCCCACGCTCGCCGCCTACGGCGACGTGTTCGGCGCCGACGACTTCTGGCAGAACCTCGGCCTGACGCTCGGCGTCACCCTGGCCAGCACCGCGATCGTGCTCGTGCTCGCCGGCGGCATCGGTCTCTTCCTGCGCCTGCACGGCGGGTTCCTGGCGCGGCTGCTCTCGGCGGTCGCGATCGTGCCGCTGTTCATCCCCGTCGTCATCGCGTCGTGGGCGATCCTGACCTTCTACTCGGCCGACGGCTTCCTGACCAGCCTGTTCGCGGCGGTCGGCCTCGATGCGCCGGTGTGGGCGTTCACCCCGGTCGCCGTCGTCATCGGCTCGGCGTGGACGTCTCTGCCCTTCGCCGTGCTCATGATCACGTCGGGTCTGCAGTCGATCCCGGATGCCATGATCGAGGCGGCCCGCGACGCCGGTGCGGGAACGGTCCGCATCGTGCGGACCATCCTCGTGCCGATGAGCGCGGTGCCCATCGTCATCGCCGTGACGTTCACCGCGATCGGGGTGATCGGCTCGTACACCGTGCCGTACTTCACCGGCCCCAATGCGCCGACGATGCTCGGGGTGGCGCTGGCGAACTCGTTCACGTCGTACAACGAGCCGCAGCAGTCGATCGTCATGGCCTTCGTCGTCTTCGCCGCGGCATCCGGGATCGGCGCCCTGTACGTGTGGGCCAACTTCCGCACCGCTCGTCGCGAGGGGAGGGCCTGATGCCCCGGGCGCTCGCCACGGCCCTGCGCACCTCGGCCGCCGTGCTGTTCGCCGTCGTCCTGCTGGTCTTCGTGCTGGGGCCGCTCGTCTGGCTCGGCGCCCACGCCTTCGCCGACACGTGGACCTATCCGCACCTGCTGCCGGACTCGTGGACGCTGCGCTGGTGGTCGACCGTGCTGACCGACCCGCAGCTCGCGTCGTCGATCCAGAGCTCCCTCGCCATCACCCCGATCGTGGTCGTGGTCGCGGCGGTCGTCTGCCTGCCGGCGGCCTACGCGTTCGCGCGGTTCGAGTTCCCCGGGCGGCGAGTGTTCCTGATCGGTCTGTTCGCCACGAACGCGTTCCCCAAGATGGGGCTGTTCGCCACCCTCGCCTCGCTGTACTACGCGCTCGGGCTGATGAACACGGTGGCGGGCGTGGTGATCGTGCAGCTGCTCGGAACGATCGTCTTCATGACGTGGATTCCCGCGGCCGCCTTCGCCGCGGTGCCCCGCTCGCTCGAAGAGGCGGCGCGCGACGCGGGCGCGTCCCGCGTGCGCGTCTTCCTCACCATCACCCTGCGGCTGGCCCTCCCCGGCATCCTGGTGGGCTGCGTGATGGCCTTCCTCGCCGCCTTCGACGAAGCCCAGGGCACCTACCTGGTCGGCGCCCCCGACATCGTGACGATGCCCACCGAGATGTACTCCCTCGTCCTCAACTTCCCCAAGCAGGTCGCCGCGGTGTTCTCGATCCTGCTCGCCATTCCCTCGGTGGTGCTCCTGCTCGCCGTGCGCAAGCACGTCATGGGCGGTCAGCTCGCCGAAGGATTCCAGCTCAAATGAAGGAGCATGCTGTGACCATCGCGGCCGATCCGACCTCGCTCTCGCCGTCGCCGGCGGGTTCGTCCGACCCCTCCGCGGGGCTCCGCCTGCGCTCTCTGCGCAAGACCCTGGGTGGGCGGACCATCATCGACGACCTCGACCTCACCGTGCAGCCGGGCGAGCTCGTGTCCCTGCTCGGTCCCTCGGGGTGCGGCAAGACGACGACTCTGCGCATGATCGCCGGTTTTCTCGCCCCCGACGAGGGCGGCATCGAGATGGCGGGCCGCGACGTGACCCGGCTCGGGCCCGACAAGAGGCCGAGCGCGATGGTGTTCCAGAACTACGCCCTCTGGCCGCACATGACCGTGGCCAAGAACGTGGCCTACCCGCTGCGTCTGCGCCGCCTCCCGCGCGCCGAGATCGCCGAGCGGGTCGACGCCGTGCTGCAGCTGGTGAACCTGCTGCACCACCGCGACTCGCGCCCGCCGCGCATCTCGGGCGGCGAGCAGCAGCGCGTCGCCCTGGCCCGCGCGCTCGTGCAGGAGCCCGAGGTGCTGCTGCTCGACGAGCCGCTCAGCAACCTCGACGCGAAGCTGCGGATCAGGGTGCGCGAAGAGATCCGCGACCTGCAGCAGAGGCTCGGCATCACCACGGTCGTCGTGACGCACGACCAGGAGGAGGCCCTGTCGATCTCGGATCGCGTGGCCGTGATGAACGCGGGTCGCGTCGAGCAGTTCAGCGCTCCCGGCGAGCTCTACCGGCGGCCCGAGACAGAGTTCGTGGCGACGTTCATCGGCTCGATGAACCGCCTCGCGGGCGGGTTCGACGGGACGCGCCTCGTTCCGGGCGCCGATGTCGTCGGCATCCGCCCCGAAGACGTCGTCTTCACGCTCGATTCCCGGCCCGGTGCCGTGCCGGCGCGCGTGGAGCGGGTCGTTCCGCACGGGCACTTCCACCGGGTGCGCCTGCGCCGCGAGGACGCGACCCTCGACGCCTTCGTTCCGGGGGAGCCGCCCACGGTGGGGACCAGCGGATACGCCTCGATCGCCTCGGCCCTGGTGTATCGCGACGGCCGTCTCGTCGATGCGGTGTCACGATGACGGCACGCGTCTCGCGCGCCTGCGCCCACAGGGGGGACTCCGGCAGCCTGCGCGAGAACACCCTGCCGGCGATGCGCTCGGCGCTCGCCAAAGGCGCGGCCGTCGTCGAGATCGATGTGCGTCTCACCGCCGACGGCGACGTGGTCGTCCTGCACGACGCCACGTTGGATCGGCTCTGGGGCGACCCGCGCGAGATCGAGGACGTTCGTACCGTCGAGCTCGTCGCCTTCGGCGACGCCGATCACCGGCCGCCCCTCCTCGCCGAGGTTCTGCCGTTGTTCGCCGACACCGAGAGTCGTCTGGTGATCGACATGGATGCCGCCCGCCCGGCCGCCGCGGCCCACGCGGTCGTCGCGGCCTCGGGCGTCGTCGTCGACTGGTGCGGTCATCTCGAGGCCATGCGCGTCCTCCGTCAGCTGGACGCGGACGCGCGCATCTGGTTGCCGTGGGCGCACGAGCAGCCCCCGGTGTCACTCGACCTGGAGGAGTTGTCGCCGGTGCTGATCAACGCGCCGTTTCCCGTGGTCGACGATCGGTTCGTGAACGCCGTCCACGACCTGGGCCTGCCGGTCACCGCGTGGACGATCGACGACGAGAGCGACCTCGTCCGGGCGATCGAGCTCGGGATCGACACCATCACCACCAATCGCCTCGATCGATTGCAGGCGATGATCGCCACGCGATCGGCATCCGCAACGAAGGAGCAGAGCAGATGACCCCGACGGATCTATCCGCGGCCCGCGAACTGGCGGTGGACCTCGCGCGATGGGCGATCGACGAGACGCGCGCGTACCGGGTGACGGCGGTGCACGCCAAGGCGCATCCGGCCGACCTCGTCACCGAGCTCGATCGCGCCATCGAGAGGCGAGTGCGCGAGGTCGTGCTCGATCGCTTTCCCGACCACGCGTTCGTCGGGGAGGAGTACGGGGGCAGTGCGAGAACCGGTGTTCCGACCTGGTACCTGGATCCCGTCGATGGAACCACCAATCTCGCCAACGGCGTTCCCTGGACGGCCTTCTCGCTCGCGCTCGCCGTCGACGATCAGCCACTCGTCGGCGTCGTTGCGGAGCCCTGGCAGAACGCGGTGTTCGATGCGGTCGCCGGGCAGGGCGCTCGACGCGACGGCATCCCGTTGCACCTGCCGGAGCGCGCGGGGCTGCGCGGGGGAGTGGTCGGCACCGAGCTGGCGGGCCACGAGCCCTGGCCCGGGATGGACGGCGTCGCGCTCTCGCTCACGGCGGCGTTCTGCACGCTGCGCGTCATGGGCTCGGGAACGTTGACGCTCCTCGGGCCGGCCGCGGGCCGCGGATGCGCCGCGCTGGTGCACCGGTTCAGCCCGATCGATCACCTCGCCGCGGTGCTCATCGCCCACGAGGCCGGGGCGGAGGTGCGCGACGAAGACGGTCGCCGATCGCTCTTCCCCCGCCGCGGCGGTGTGCTCGTGGCATCCGGGCTCGTCGCCGACGAGATGTCCGCGGTGTGGTCGCGGGCTCTCGCCCGGTCGGCGTCGGATGCTCGCGCCGCGATCAGCCGATCGTGACGCCGGTGATCGTGACCGGAGTCGCCGGAGCGCCGTCGGCCGCGCCGCCGGCCGTGCCCGCCGCGGCGATCTTCTTGACGACCTCGAGTCCCTCCGGCGACATGGTGCCGAAGACCGTGTAGTTCGGCTGCAGCTTCGTGTCGGCGTAGACGAGGAAGAACTGCGAACCGTTCGTGCCGGGGCCCGCGTTGGCCATCGCGACGGTGCCCGCGGGGTAGGTCTCACTGCCGTCGAGCTCGTCGTCGAAGCGGTAGCCGGGGCCGCCGCGGCCCGTGCCGGTCGGGTCGCCGCACTGCAGGACGAAGATGCCCTGCGTGGTGAGGCGATGGCATTCGGTGTTGGTGAAGTACTGCTGCTGCGCGAGAGAGACGAAGCTCTCGACCGTGCACGGGGTGCGCTCACCGTTCAGGGTGATCGGAATGGCGCCGGCGGAGGTCTCGAGGGTCGCTTCGATCTTTCCGGTGGGGCGCTCCGTGCCCGCGGCCGGCGGGGTGACGTCCGCGGAAGGCTGACCCGATGTCGGGTAGGAGCAGTCGCCCGAAGCGGCGCTCGAGCTCGAGGCACTCGCCGCGGGGGCGGGAGCGGACGTGGTGCCTCCGGCGCAGCCGGCGAGCAGAAGAAGGGCGGAGGCGGCGAGGGCCGCGGAGATCAGTCGAGTGCGCACGCCTCCAGGGTAGGGCGTCGACCTCGACCCGTCAGTGCAGGGGCTGCTTCTGGTGCGCCGGGTCGATCGGCATCCGGATGCCGCGTGCCCGACCGATCGCGACGACACCGAGGGCGAGGGCGATGATGGCCACGGCGATGACGACGATGTAGACCGCGACACTGCCCCACCCGCCGGTGTTCGGATCGAGGAAGGGGTAGGGGTACCAGAAGGGTGCGCCCGTCGTCGGGTTGGTGATGAGTGGCGCGCGCAGCAGCGTGTAGACGATCCACGCGATGGGGAAGATCGCCGCCGCGAACGCCGCCGACCAGGGCAGTCGCCGTCGCGCGGGACCGAGGAGGACGTCGAGGAGCAGGAACAGCGGGCCCCACACGTGCAGGATCTCGTTCGACCAGCCGACCGTCTCGGGCTGCAGGGGGATGCCGCGCAGCAGAAGGTTGTAGACGACGCCGGTGACGATCATGTAGGTCGACACGAACACGAGAGCGGTCGCCAGGGCGGGCGGATCGACGTCGATTCGACGACCGCGCGCGAAGAAACGGGCGCCGAGCCAGGCGAGCACGACCGCCGACGAGACGTTGGAGAGGATCGTGAAGAAGCTGAAGAAGTTGGCGACCACCGTCGTGACGTCCCGGCCCCGCGCGGCGGCCTCGGCCGTCGACGACACGAACTGCGCGCCCACCGCGACGAGGACGAATACGGCCACCGCCACGCGCGCCGTGTTCCATCCGATAGCCCACCCGCGCGATCTCTGCATCGCTCCAGGCTAAGGAGGGCCCGGATGCAGGGGGAGGGGTTGCAGCGGCCCCCGCCATGGGGTCACGCACCGGCAGTCCGTTCCCGGAAGCCCCCGACGGCGACGCGGAAGGCGTTGCCAATTCGTGATCGGAGAGCGTCGACTAAACATATGACGTATGTTCTATGCTAGCGTACGGTCACCCGACCTCGTCGAAGAAGACAGGAGCTTTCGCAATGCCGCAGCACTTCCCCGGCGCTCGCCGCCGCCTCGCCCTCGCCGGCGGTCTCGCCGTCGTCTCCGCTCTTGCGCTCAGCGCATGCAGCCCCGCCTCGAGCGGCAACGATTCCAGCAGCCCGTACGGCTTCACCGCCGCCGAGCAGGACCCCTCGAGCGCCATCACCGTGTGGGTGGACTCCTCGCGCGAACCCCTCGCCCAGGCTTTCGAGAAGGCCAACCCCGACGTCAAGCTCAACATCGAGACCTACGACGGCGGCTCCGGCGGATCCGGGTCGTTCCAGCAGAAGATCGCGCTGTTCGACCAGTCCGGGGAGGGCTGGCCCGACGTGGTGTTCTCGACGCAGCAGAACGACACCTCCTGGGCATCCAAAGAGAACAACGGCGTTCAGGCCTTCGCGGCGCCGCTGAACAAGGGCCTCATGGACCAGAGTTTCCTCGACGGTTTCACCACGGGCGCACTCGGACCCATGACCGTCGACGACACGGTCTACGGCCTGCGTAACGACCTCGCGCCCGTGGTGTTCTGGTACAACAAGACGCTCTTCGACCAGTTCGGCTACACGATCCCCACCACGTGGGAGGACTACAAGACGCTCAGCGACAAGGTCGCCGCCGAGCACCCCGGCTACATCCTCGGCTCGGTGGGCGACTCCTTCCAGGCGCCCTACGTGTACTACTGGGGTGGTGAGGCGCCGATCTTCCAGGCGTCGGGCGACACGTTCACCTCGAACTTCTCCGACCCGAACTCCGAGAAGGTCACCGACCTCATCGACCACATGCTCGCCAACAAGACGCTCGTCACCGACAGCGTCTTCGGCGCGGACTTCGTCACCAAGTACAAGGACAAGCTGCTCGGCATCCCCGGTCCGGCCTGGTACTCCGGGGCGTTGTTCCAGAACGACAAGAGCCTGAACTACACCGCCGGAACGGTCGGCGTGGGCCAGGCGCTCAGCTGGTCTGACGGTGAGAAGGTCACCGGCAACGTCGGCGGCGGCGTCTGGTACGGCTCGAGCCACTCGAAGAACCTCGATGCCGTCAAGAAGTTCCTCACCTACGTGACCAGCTCCGACGACGCGGTCAAGCTCGCCTCCGGCCTGCCGGCCTACCAGTCGGCGGCGGACGCGTGGCTCAAGGAGCAGGCGGCCAGCAACTTCTACGTCGGCGACTTCCAGAAGAACATCTCCGGAGCCGCGTCGTCGGTCTGGCAGGGCTGGGGTTACCCGAGCTTCAGCATCGAGGCCGCGTTCTCGAAGGTCGTCCTTCCCGCTATCACGGCGGGCAAGACGGTCGCGAGCGTGACCGACGCGTGGAAGACCGAGATGGACAACCAGGCGCAGGTGCAGGGCTACACGGTCGCCAAGTAAGGGTCCGAATCTCTCCACGGGCTGGCCGCGGCTCGACACCGCCGCGGCCAGCCCTCTCCCGAAACGGAAGTGACCATGCTCTCCCTACGTCGAGCCCAATCGACGTTCGCCTACCTGATGATCGGTGGGTACGTCCTCCTGCTCTTGGCCTTCGGGGTCTTCCCGACCCTCTACGCCGCTTTCCTCGCCTTCACCCGGGACGGCGCGTTCGTGTGGTTCGAGAACTTCCAGCGCGTCGTCGCGGACTATCGCTTCCTTCCCGCGGTCGGCCACGTCGCCGCCTTCGTGGCGATCTGGCTCACGAGCCTCATCATCATCGTCGTGATCCTCGCGGTGATCGTCCACGCGATCCGCGTCCGGTGGCTCTCGTCGGCCGCACGGTTCATCTTCTACATCCCCGGCGCGCTCGCCGGAGCCTCGAGCGTGCTGCTCTGGCTCTTCATGCTCGACCCGACGGTCAGCCCGGTCAGCGGCTTCCTCCGGGCTCTGGGCTTCAATACGTTCGTCGACGTGGTCGGAAATGAGGGGGACCTCCCGATCGTCTTCACCGTCATCGCCTTCTGGGCGGGAGCAGGCGGCTGGATCGTCATCATGTACGGCGCCCTCAACAACATCAGCGTCGAGGTCATGGAGGCCGCGCGCATCGACGGCGCCGGTCCCATCGCCACGGCCTGGCACATCCAGATCCCGCTCCTTCGCAAGTGGATCTCGTACATGGCCGTGATGTCGCTCGCCGCCGGCACGCAGCTCTTCGTCGAGCCGCGCGTGCTGTCGCAGGCGAGCAAGGGCGTCGTCGGTCTCGATTACTCGCTGAACCAGGTGGCCTATCTCTACGCCTTCCGGCAGAACGATTTCAACGGGTCGGCCGCCATCTCGCTGCTCCTGCTCGTCGTCGCCGCCGGACTCGCCGCCTTCTTCGTCTTCCGAGGGGGACTCTTTGAACGCGACTAAGCGCACCGTGACCCCGGCCCGCTTCCTGGGCCGCTCCCTGGTCACCGTCGTCATCCTCTTCTTCGCGGTGGTCTTCGGCCTGCCGATCGTGTGGCTGCTGCTCGCGCCCACGAAGTCGTCGACGGAGTTGACGGGGCAGCCGCCCTTCAGCTTCGGCTCCTTCGCGACGATCGCCGACAACTGGGCACGACTCAGTGAGTTCCAGAACGGTGTCATCTGGCAGTGGACCGGAAACGCCGCGCTGTACACCGGCGTGGCTCTCGTGCTGACGCTCCTGGTGACCATCCCCGCCGGCTATGCCCTCGCCATGACGAAGTTCCGCGGACGCGGGGTGCTGCTGATCATCACCCTCGTCGTCATGCTGATCCCGAACACCGCTCTCGTTCTCCCGGTCTTCCTCGAGATGAGCGCGCTCAAGCTGGTCGGTACCCCCTGGGCGGTGATCCTGCCGTTCTCGTTCTTCCCGTTCGGGGTGTACCTGACGTACATCTACTTCACGACGAGCGTTTCGAAGGATCTGCTGAACGCGGCCCGGATCGACGGGGCCAGCGAGCTCCGCGTCTTCACCGCGGTCGCTCTGCCGCTGGCCACCCCCGTGATCGCGCTCGTGGGGTTCTTCAACCTGGTCGGCAACTGGAACAACTACTTCCTCCCCTTCGTCATGGAGCCCGGTCGAAAAGCCCCCATCCAGGTCGGTCTCGCGGAGTTGCTCTCCAACGTGCCTCTGTTCAACCCGACCTCCGCCGCGTCGGTCACTCTCGACCTGCCGGTCATGGCGTTGGCCACCCTCGTCTCGGTCGCCCCGATCCTGATCGTCTTCCTCTTCTCGCAGAGGTTCCTGGTCGAGGGCATGACGGCCGGCGGGACGAAGGAATAAGCCCGCTTCGCGGGACGAAAGAAGTACACGCATGAAGATCACCGGCTACCGGCTCATCAATACAACCCTCGATTGGGGTCGTCCCGTGGGCGACGTCAACGGCTTCATCGACTCCGGAGTCACGGCCCTCCCGATCGTCGTCGTCGAGACCGACGAGGGCATCGAGGGCATCGGAATGGGCATGCACGACGGCATCCCGCAACTGTTCGAGGCCGTCGAGGGCGAAGATCCCCGTGCGACCTCGGCTCTGTACGACCGCATGATCGCGCGCATGTTCAAGATCGGCCACGGCGGCGCCGTGTTCGGTGGCATCGGAGCGCTCGACAGCGCCTTCTGGGACATCAAGGCGAAGGCCGCCGGCCAGCCGCTCTGGCGACTTCTGGGCGGTCGCGACCGCTTCGTTCCCGGGTACGCCTCGGGCCTGGATATCGCCCTCGACTCCGACGGTCTGACCGCCTATTACGCCGACATGAGCGATCGTGGATTCACGGCCGCGAAGCTCAAGGGCGGACGCGATGTGCGGCTCGACGCCGATCGTCTCGCGCTCACCCGCGATCTCCTCGGCCGCGCGACCGACGAGCCGCTGGTCATGCTCGACGCGAACGAATCATGGAACCTGCCCCAGGCGGTGCGGTACATCCGCCACCTCGAGGAGACCGTCGAACTGTCCTGGATCGAAGAGCCGCTGCGTCGGTGGGACGCACAGGGACTCCGCCGGCTGCGCGACAGCATCGCCCCGGCGGTGGCGACCGGCGAGAACCTCACGGGACTGGAGCAGTACCGTCAGCTCTTCGACGCGCAGGCGGTCGACATCGTGCAGTCCTCGGCGGTGTGGGGCGTCACGCACGCCCTTCGCGTGGCGATCGCCTCGCACGCGAGGGATCTCCCGGTGAGCCCGATCGGCATGACGTCGAACTACGCCGTGGCGAACGTCGCGACGTCGCTGCCGAACCATCTCCTCACCGAGGTCACGACGCCTCGTGCCCCCGAGGGCGTCATCCTGGATTGCGAGATCGCCGACGGCGGACTCGTGCTCGGCGATCAGCCGGGTGGCGGTGTCGCTCTCGACACGGCGGTGCTCGACGGATCGACGGACTTCGTGTGGGGCGGTGCCGGCGGGCCGCATGTGCGCAGCAGCCGCGCAGGGCTGGAACTGGGCGTCCGGCTCCCGCCCCGGGAGCCATCGCCGGAGTAAAGTGCTCACCATGCCTTCCGCCCCCATCGACGCGCAGCTCGCGAATCCGAGAAGGGGCCAGATCGACCGCATCGGTGTGCGGGTGCTCGAAGAGCTCGTCGAGATGATCGTCACGGGCGCAGTGGCGGTCGGCGAATTCCTGCCCCCCGAGCAGGCGCTGTGCGACGAGTTCGGCGTGAGCCGCACCGTCATCCGCGAGTGCATCAAACGGATCCAGGAAAAGGGCCTGGTCGTCGTCGCTCAGGGGCGCGGCACCCAGGTGCGCCACTTCAACGACTGGAACGTCCTCGACCCCGATGTGTTCGACGCGTTGGTGCGCCATGACGAATCCCTGGGCGTGCTCGACGAGGTGAGCGTCGTCCGCGCGGCCCTCGAAGGCGTCATGGCCGGCGAAGTGGCGAGCACCGGTAGCCCCGAGTCCCTGATCCTCATCCGCGGACACCTCGAGGACATGCGGCGCCTGCAGGACGACAACCCGGCCTTCCTCGAGGCCGACAAGGACTTCCATCTCGCCACCATGTCGGCCAGCCGCAACCGCATCGCGGCGACCATCGCGCGTTCGTTCTTCGTGCGACCCCGGCAGTCGCTGCGCTGGGAAGGGAACAACCCCGAAGACGCCGTCGAGCGCACGCTGGCGGAGCACGAGCGGGTGTTCGCCGCCATGGAGGCGGGAGACCCCACCGCCGCGCGCGTCGCCATGGAGGAGCACATCCTCGGTTCGTGGCGTCGACGCCGTCTCCCCGACGGCGACCACCACCTGCACCCCTGACGCGTCGCCCGCCGCGCCCCGTCCGCTCCGCGCGGGCGTGTCTCACCCGCTCGATAGGATGGGGTGTACCGCCGGAATCAGACGCGAGGAGCGCACATGCCCGGAATCGTGATCGTCGGCGTCCAGTGGGGCGACGAAGGCAAGGGCAAGGCCACCGATCTGCTCGGTGAACGAACCGACTGGGTGGTGAAGTTCAACGGCGGCAACAACGCCGGGCACACCGTCGTCATCGGCGACGAGAAGTACGCGTTGCACCTGCTGCCCAGCGGCATCCTGTCTCCGGGTGTCACCCCCGTCATCGGCAACGGTGTCGTCGTCGACCTCGAGGTGCTCTTCAACGAGCTCGAGGCCCTCAACGCGCGCGGTCTCGACACGAGCCGCCTCAAGATCAGTGCCAACGCGCACATCATCACGCAGTACCACCGCACCCTCGACAAGGTCACCGAGCGCTTCCTCGGCAAGCGCATGATCGGCACCACCGGCCGTGGAATCGGCCCGGCGTACGCCGACAAGATCAACCGCGTCGGCATCCGCGTGCAGGACCTCTTCGATGAGAACATCCTCCGGCAGAAGGTCGAGGGTGCCCTCGACCAGAAGAACCACCTGCTGGTGAAGATCTTCAACCGCCGCTCGATCACGGCCGACGAGATCGTCGAAGACCTGCTGTCGTACGCCGAGCGCGTGCGCCCCATGGTGGCCGACACGTCGCTGCTGCTGAACGACGCGCTCGAAGCGGGCGACGTCGTCGTCTTCGAGGGTGGCCAGGCCACCATGCTCGACGTCGACCACGGTACCTACCCCTTCGTCACCTCCTCCTCGGCGACCGCCGGCGGCGCGTCGACCGGCTCGGGAGTGGGCCCCAATCGGCTCGATCGGATCGTCGGCATCGTCAAGGCGTACACGACCCGCGTCGGCTCGGGTCCGTTCCCGACCGAGTTGTTCGACGAGAGCGGCGACTGGCTGCGCTCCCGTGGCTTCGAGTTCGGTACGACCACCGGTCGTCCCCGCCGAGTCGGGTGGTACGACGCACCCATCACGCGGTACGCCACGCGCATCAACGGCATCACCGATCTGGTGCTGACCAAGCTCGACATCCTCGGCGGTCTCGAACAGATCCCCGTGTGCGTTGCCTATGACGTCGACGGCGAGCGGTTCGACGATCTGCCGGTGAACCAGACCGACTTTCACCACGCGAAGCCGATCCTCGAGTACTACCCCGGCTGGAGCGAAGACATCTCCACCGCCCGCACGTTCGACGACCTGCCGCAGAACGCGCAGGACTACGTGCTGGCGCTCGAGAAGATGAGCGGCACGCGCATCTCGGTCATCGGCGTGGGCCCGGCCCGCGACCAGGTGATCGTGCGACACGACCTCATCGACTGATGCGTTTCTGGGTCGGTGCCTACGCCCCGGACACCGGGTCGGCGGAGGGCATCGGCATCCTGCAGGCGGGGGAGCGCGACGCGCTCGGCGCCGGTGGCCCCCTCGGCATGGTCGCGACCGCGGCCGAGGTGCCCGGATCGCCGTCGTGGGTGGCCGCCCATCCCTCGAACGACGACATCCTGTATGCCGCCGTCGAGTTCGACGGCACGGTCCAAGCGTTCCGCCGATCGAGTGAGACGCGGCTGTCCCCCCTCGGCCCGCCCGTCGAGGCAGGCGGAGCGGTGTGCCACGTCGCGGTCTCGCCCGACGCCTCGTTCTTGATCGCGAGCTGTTGGGGCGACGGGCGAGTCGTCCGCATGGCGCTGGATGCGCAGGGGCGGCCGTCGCGTCCGGTCGTCTCCGCCGAGGCGGCCGATCCCTACGGGGCACCCTCGGAGCAGGGCAGCGTGTCTACCGGCGCCCGGGTCTCGGGCGCGGTCGTCCCCGACCTCGCCGCCGCAGCGCGTGCGCTCCGCGAGGCCGCGGGCGAGGAGTACGCGCACCTCATCCCGGCGTACGACGACGTCCCCCTCACCGATGCGGAATCGGAAGAGGCTGCGGCTGGTGCACGCGTCTCGCGCGCCCATCAGGCGGTGTTCCTGGCCAACGGCCTCGTGGCCACGACAGACATGGGGTTCGACCTCGTGCGCTTCTGGAGCGCGAACGAGGGCGGCTTGATCCTGGTGCAGGAGGTCGCGCTTCCGAAGGGCAGCGGACCCCGCCACGGACTCTGGCATCCATCGGGCCACCTCTACGTCGTCACCGAGCTGAGCTGCGAGGTCTTCGTCTTGGCGCCCGACCGTGCGGGGCGCTGGCACGTGGTCTCGGGCCAACCGCTGCTCGGCACCCTTCCCACCGACACGGCGGCGGAGCTCTCGATGAGCCGTGACGGGACGACGCTGTACGCGGGCGTCCGCGGCAGCGACACCGTGGGGGTGTTGTCCGTTCGCGGGCACGGCGAAGAGGTGCAGTTGCTCGCCCTCGCCGAGACGGGCACGCACTGGCCGCGCCACCACCTCGTCGTCGACGACACCCTCCTCGTGGCGGGTCAGCTGGCGCACGAGATCGTGTCGCTGTCGCTCGACACCCGCACCGGTGTTCCGGGCCGGGTTCGCCACCGCACCCCGTCGCCGTCGCCGACGCGCCTGCTGCCGATGCGCTGAGCGAGTGCGTGCGGCCCGCGCGCGATTGCGCCCCGCGGCGGTCTGCGCGGGATACGGCGTTCACGAGCGTGGCGTCTCCGCGTGGACCGTCACCGCCGGGGAGGGTCCGGCGGCGGTGCCCATCACGGGGGTCGAGCACGCATAAACGCAATCCGCGCTCGTAAACGCGAGGACAGCGTGTTTATGGGCGCGGAGAGCGTTTATGCGTGGGGGAGCGGGCGTCGCCGGGCGTCGCCGCTCGGCATCCAGGTCGCACCGGGTATCGCGTCCGCGGACACCCATAAACGCGATCCGCGCTCGTAAACGCGGGGACCAGCGCGTTTATGGGTGCGGAGAGCGTTTATGCGTGGGGGAGCGGCGCTACGCCGCTCTACTTCTTGGCGTCCTGCCGCGGGATGACGATCTGCTTGACGATCAGCAGCACGGAGGCGGTCACGGGGATCGCCACGAGCGCTCCGAGCAAGCCGAGCAGCGTGCCGCCGACGAGTGCGCCGATGACGACCAGAGCACCCGGGATCGAGATGGTGCGGTTCATCACCCGGGGGGTGAGAATATATGCCTCGATCTGCATGTACACCAGATAGACGATGGCAAAGATGAGGCCCGCGGTCGGGCTGACGATGAGGGTGAACACGGTGGCCGTCGCCCAGAACAGCACCGAGCCGACCAGCGGGATCAGCGTGATGCCGAACGCCAGAGCGGCGAGCAGCGCCGCGAAGGGCTGACCGAGGATGGTCAGCACGATGAAGCCGAAGACGGCATTGCACAGCGCCAGCACGACCATCCCGGCGAGGTAGCCACCGACGGAGTCGGTGATCTGACCCGTCATATCGGCGACCGTTTCCCGGCTCCGGGCGGGAGTGAGGCGTACGAGTGAGTTCTTCATCTTGGGCAGGGATGCCAGGAAGTACAGGCTCAGCACCAGCACGATGATCGCGCCCGAGACGAAGGCGCCGATGTTCACGCCGACCTGCAGGAGTCCGCCGCCGATCGCGGCGATGTTGGCGGGGTTCGTGGCGAAGCCCTGCACCTCTTTGAGGACGTCACCAAGGCTGTCGCCGAAGTTGCTCTCGACCCACCGCACGGCGTCGCTGTCGATCAGGTCGTTCACGAAGGTCGGGATGTCGCCGATGAACTGCTCGACCTGCCGGACGACCGGCGGGATGAGCAACCACAGAGCCCCGGCCAGGATGACGGCGAGCCCGCCGAACACGATCACGATCGACCAGGCCCGTGCCAGTCCACGGCGCACCAGGAAGCGCACCAGGGGATCGAGGGCGAGAGCCACGAAGAGGGCGATCGCGATGTAGACGAGCACCGTCGAGAGGCTCGAGAGCGCGAGTCCGAGAAGGATCGCGGTCAGCCCACCGAGGGTCAGGAAGAACCCGGCCGCGTAGGGGCGGGAGACGGCCGACCAGACCGGCTTGTCGCGCGAGGTGGTGGCCCCGGCATCTGCGCCTTCGGCGGTGGGGTCGGGGCGCGTGGATCGGCTCATGCTCACACTGTAGGACTCGCTGAGAGTCGTCCTCGCAGGCTGGCGCCGAACGGTAGGGTCGGAGCGATTGAGGAGGACACATGACCGAGGCCGATCCTTCGACGATTCTGCAGGGGCTGCGCGGCAGTATCGACAACATCGACGCCGCCCTGATCTTCCTGCTGGCGGAGCGCTTCCGCTGCACGAAGCAAGTCGGGGTGCTGAAAGCGAAGCACGGGATGCCGGCATCCGACCCCTCCCGTGAAGAGCAGCAGATCGCCCGGCTCATGCAGTTGGCCGAACAGGCCGACCTCGACCCCGCCTTCGCCGAGAAGTGGTTCAACTTCGTCGTGGCGGAGGTCATCCGTCACCACCGGTCGGCGGCCGCAGAGCCCGCCGCCGACTGACGCGCGGCCTCGAACCGCGCACCGGCGCGGTCGTTGCGACACGCCCGGGCTGACAACTCACGCGTGGCCGCGGGAAGCGGCGACGGTGCCTCGTCCACGCGCGCACGCGTGCCACACGTCATCCGGGATCGCAAGGCCGCGAGCGATTTGCCAGGGAATCCGTCAGCGTGAAACGTTTGTAGAGGCCCGATCACGGGCCGCCCACCCGACCAGTCCGCGGTCGCCGGTGACGACTCGGGGGAGTCGGCCCGGTGAGCGTACGGTCGGCGGCCTGAGTGCCGGATCCGATATCCGACGCTGACGTGCTCCACCCCCGGAGAGCGCCGACGGCTGCCACCCGGGCGTGACCGCTGCGGCCACCCGAGGCCGCTGAGGTGCACACAGTGACCCATCCGCCTGCCTCTGCGGCGCCCGCTTCCACGGCGCCCGCTCTCGCCGCCAAGAATCTCTTCAAGGTCTTCGGCCGCGCCCCTCAGGCCGCCGTCGACAAGCTCCGCTCCGGCGCCCGCCGCGAAGACGTGGCCGACGACGGGACCGCCGCCGTCATCGACGCCAGCTTCGAGGTACAGCCGGGCGAGATCTTCGTCATCATGGGCCTCTCCGGTTCCGGCAAGTCCACGATCATCCGCATGCTCAACGGCCTGCACGAGGCCACCGCCGGAACCGTCGAGGTGAAGGGCGATGCCCTCACCGGCGTCGGCGCCTCGCGCCTGCGGTCGCTCCGGCGCGATCGCCTCGCGATGGTCTTCCAGCACTTCGCGCTCCTGCCGCACCGCACGGTCGCGGCGAATGTCGCGTACCCCCTCGAGCTCCGCGGTGTCGGCAAGACCGAGCGCCTCGCCAAGGCGAACGAGATCCTCGCGCTCGTCGGACTCGAGGGCTGGGGCGACAAGCTCCCCTCCGCACTCTCGGGCGGAATGCAGCAGCGCGTGGGCATCGCCCGTGCGCTCGCCGCCGACACCGACATCCTGCTGATGGACGAGGCGTTCAGCGCCCTCGACCCCCTCATCCGTCGAGAGATGCAGGAGCAGCTGCTCGAGCTGCAGCGGACGCTGAAGAAGACCATCGTCTTCATCACGCACGACCTCAACGAGGCGATGTTCCTCGGCGACCGCATCGCCGTCATGCGCGACGGCCGCATCGTGCAGATCGGTACGCCCGAAGACATCCTCACCGACCCGGCGAACGATTACGTCGAGCAGTTCGTGCAGGACGTCGACCGTGCCCGCGTGCTCACCGCCGGCAACGTCATGGAGCGCCCGCGTCCGCGCGTCGACGCCTCCGCCGGACCCCGCACGGCGCTGCGCCAGATGCGCGACGCCTACATGTCGGCCGTCTACGTCACCGATCGCGACCGCAAGCCGCTCGGCATCATCACCGACCGCGACGCCATCAAGCTCGTCCGCGCCGGCGAGAACTCGCTGCTCGGCAAGCTCAAGCCGCTCCCGCAGAGCGTCGGCGTCGACGACGTGCTGATGAACCTGTTCGTGCCGTCGGTCGAATCACCCCTTCCTCTCGCCGTCCTCGACGCCGACGGTCGCCTCGCCGGAGTCATCCCGCGCGTGACCCTGCTCGCCGCTCTCGGCCCCGGTCCCACCGCCACCGAGGAGCTCACCGTGCTGCCCCAGCCCCTTCCCTCCGCCGAGATCGACGCGGCGCTCGACGGGACCCCCGCCGACGCCGGGGTCACGGCATCCGAGACCGAGGGGGTGCGCTGATGAACGGTTTCCGTATCCCGGTCGGCTCCTGGGTGGATGCCGGTGTGGACTGGGTCCGCGACAACCTCTCGGGCCTGTTCGACGTCGTCGCCCTGATCGTGCGCTTCCTCGTCGGCGGGCTCAGCGACGTGCTGCTCGCCGCTCCCATCGTCGTGGTCATCATCGTCGCGGCGGCTCTCGCGTGGCTCCTGCGCTCGTGGAAGCTCGCTCTCGGGACCGTGATCGGCTTCGCCCTGATCCTCGCGATGGGCCAGTGGGTCACGGCGATGCAGACGCTGGCGCTCGTTCTCGTGGCCACCATCGTGGCCGTGGCGATCTCGGTGCCGTTGGGGATCTGGTCGGCACGCAACGCCACCGTCCGCGCGGTGCTCAAGCCGATCCTCGACTTCATGCAGACGATGCCCGCCTTCGTCTACCTGATCCCGGCGATCACGTTCTTCAGCATCGGTGTAGTACCCGGCGTGGTCTCCACCGTCATCTTCGCTCTGCCCCCGGGGGTGCGTCTGACCGAGCTCGGCATCCGCGGGGTCGACTCCGAGACGGTCGAGGCGGGGCATGCGTTCGGCGCGACCCCCGGCCAGATCCTCCGCGGCATCCAGCTGCCGCTCGCGATGCCGACGATCATGGCGGGCGTCAACCAGGTCATCATGCTCGCGCTGTCGATGGCGGTCGTCGCCGGCATCGTCGGAGCCGACGGCCTGGGTAAAGAGGTCGTGCAGTCGATCTCGACGGTCAACCTGCCCAAGGGCGTCGAGGCGGGCCTGAGCGTCGTCGTCCTCGCCGTGTACCTCGACCGGCTCACTGCTGCCCTCGGCAACCGGGCCGACAACCGCGGTTCGTTGCTGGGCGTGCTGGCTCGGCGCCGGGCCGCGCGTTCTGCGGCGGCCGTCACGGCCGGTACCACTGCCGCGCCGCACGTCGACACCGCGTCAGCGGATGCCGCGAGCGAGGCCGAGCGTGAGAAGGCCTCGCCGCGTCGCGCGCCGGTGTCGTCGGGGCACTGAGCCCCCGGCATCCCTCCCTCGTTCTCCGGCGCGAGGGGTCGATTTCGGTCGCACAGGCGAGCTCCCGGCGACAGAGAACGACCCCTCACCCGGGGAAGCACCCACGGAATCACATACGAAACGGAAGAGAACACAGCAATGAACAAGCGACACCTCACCTCTGCTCTCGCCCTCGGCGCCGCGGGCGCCCTGCTGCTCGGCGGCTGCGCCAGCGGGAACATGGCCGAAGGCGGCTCGGGCGACGGCGGAGAGAAGGGCACGATCACGCTCGGCTTCCTGCCCTCGTGGACCGACGGTCTCAGCACGGCGTACCTGCTGGAAGACCAGCTCGGCAAGCTCGGCTACAAGGTCGAGATGCAGACCCTCACCGAGGCGGGCCCGCTCTACACCGGTCTCGCCCAGGGCGACGTCGACATCTACCCGTCGGCTTGGCCCGAGCTCACGCACAAGTCGTACATGGACCGCTATGGCGACAAGATCGAGGACCTCGGCGCGTACTACGACAACGCCAAGCTCACGATCGCGGTGCCCAGCTACGTCGACATCGACTCGATCGACCAGCTCAAGGGCAACGCCGCGCGCTTCGACGGCCGCATCTACGGCATCGAACCGGGTGCCGGCCTCACCACCCAGACGCAGGAGACCATGCTCCCCGGCTACGGCCTCGACGGCGAGTTCGAGCTGGTGACCTCCTCGACCGCCGCGATGCTCACCGAGCTCGACAACGCGATCGCGGCGAAGAAGGACATCGCCGTGACGCTGTGGCGTCCGTTCTGGGCCAATGACGCCTATGACGTCAAAGACCTCGAAGACCCGCAGGGCCTCATGGGCGAACCCGAGGCCCTCCACTTCCTCGGCACCTCGGGCTTCGAAGAGAAGTACCCGGATGCCGCTGAGTTGATCAAGGGCATCCAGCTCGACGACGAGCAGTACGGCTCGCTCGAAGACCTCGTGGTCAACGAGTACGGCGAGGGCCGCGAGGCCGAGGCCGTGGACGCCTGGCTCGAGAAGAACCCCTCGGCGTTCTCGACGCAGCGCGACTGACCTCTCGCTCCACGACGCCCCCTTCGCCCTCGCGGTGGAGGGGGCGTCGTCGTCGTCACCCGACGGCCCGCGCGGCCGTGAATCGCGTGATGAAGCCGGGGTGGTCGGCGGGCATCGCCAGCACCGAGTCGGGGGTGCGTCCGGCGAGCTGGGGGAAGCCGGAGTCGGCGACGAGGCCGTCGTCGAGGACGTCGAGCTCGGCGGTGACCAGCGGCCAGGGCTCGTGCGCGTTGGCGGCCCAGATCGTGCGGCCGAGGTGCCGCTCGTGGAAGCCCCAGCGGGCGGTGAGGAAACGCGACAGGGGCGTGTCGACCGTGTCGGTGCCGAGGGTCGCCCGCACCCGGGTCGCCGGATGCCGCGCCCCGTGGCGCCGAGACCGGAACTCGATGCGCGAGCCCTCGGTGCGCACCCCCGTCCGGGCCCAGCGGTACGGCAGGCCGAACAGGGCGCGCGCGGCGAGGACGGGAGCGAGGTGCTCGGCCTCGAGTGTGCGGAAGACGACCCCGCGGCGACCCTCGTCGTCGACGGCGTACGTGCGCACGTTGATCTCGGTGAAGGTGCCCAACAGCGGTACCGGTGGCAGCGGCAGGAACCGGAACTCGCTCAGCACGAACGGCACGAGGCCCACCCAGGCGGAGCCGTCGTGCACGTCGGGGCGGGTCCCCGGTGGGAGGAGCCGCGCCACCTCGCCCGGATCGACGCGCCAGTGCACGAAGACGGCACGGCTCCAGCGTTGCGCGATGACGGCGCGTCCGGGCAGGTCAGGGGCGTGGCGCTCGGTGATCACCGGGCCATTGTGGCCCCGTCGCCTCGGCGTGGAGGGACACTGGACAGATGGCCCCGTCATCTGGTGCAGACCCTCGGCTCGTGGCATCCATCCGCGAACTGCTCGCGGCGCGCGACGCCGGCAAGACGATCTGCCCGTCCGAGGCCGCGCGCGCGGTCGGCGGCGAGGATTGGCGCGAGCTCATGCAGCCGGCACGCGACGCCGCGCATTCGCTGGTCGAGCGGGGAGAGGTCGAGGTCACGCAGAAGGGCGAGGTGGTCGACGTGACCACCGCCCGGGGGCCGGTACGGATTCGTCGCGTGCGCTGAGACGGCTGCTGTGGCCGCCGCAGAATCGGAGATTCGTACCGGAATCGGATGCCAGCGACCTTGGCATCCGATTCTGCGGCAATGTTCCGATTCTGCGGTGCGGTGCGGTGCGGTGCGGTGCGGTGCGGTGGGGCGGGTGCTCGCTGAGGCGCCCGTGTTCGGCAGCTCGAGGCGGGGCCGAGTCGGGAGAGGGACCCGGTGGTGGGGCGCCCCACCCATCGCAGAATCGGAGATTCGCACCGGAATCGGATGCCACGGGGTCTCGGAATCCGATTCTGGTTCGGTGTTCCGATTCTGCGGGTGGTGCGGGTGGTCGCGCGCGGGTGTCGCTGAGGGCGCGGGTTTCTCAGATCGCGACGCGTTCGTGAGGTGGCGAGATTTCCCGGGCGCGCCGACCGTCGTGGAATCGGAGATTCGCGCCGGAATCGGATGCGAGGAGGCACGGGATCCGATTCTGCTGCGGTGTTCCGATTCTGCGGAGCGGTCGGGCGGGTGTTGGTGGTCGCACAAGCGTGCGGGTGTCGCTGAGGGCGTGGGTTTCTCAGATCGCGGCGCGTTCGTGAGGCGTTGAGGTCACCGCGGGCGCATCGTCCGTCGTGAAATCGGAGATTGTCACCGGAATCGGATGCCAGAGGGCACGGCATCCGATTCTGCTGCGGTGTTCCGACTTCGGGGCGCATCGGCCCCGGAGGCGGGCACGGTCAGGCGGCGGAGCCGGGCGCGGTCTCGGCCGGGGGCGCGGATGCCGGGGGCGCGGTCGCTGCCCGCGGGAGTTCGAGAGCCACCTTCTTCTCGAGCACGTCGACGGCCTCGTCCGACAGCAGGATCAGCCCGTCGAGCTCCTCACGGACGCGTTTGTACGCGAGCTGGCGTTCGCTCGGTGTGGCGGCCTGGTCGGTCGCGACGGTGAGCAGCTGCTTGGCGGTGTCGAGGCGTTTGCGCTCGTCGGGGGTGAAGGCGGCGTCTTTGACACGTCGGGCGTCGCGCTCGGCGACGTCGAAGGCGACCTCGTAGTCGGTGACGGCGTCGCGATACTCTCGCAGCCGTTCGGGAGTGAGCGTCTCGCCGTCGTCGGGGCGAAGGTTGTCGGCGGCCTTCTTCGCCCGCAGGAAAGCGGCGGTGAGCGGCTGGCGTCCGTCGCTCATCGCGGGATAGGTGATGAGCTTCGACGCGTCGAGTTCGTACTCGAGCCAGCGGTGGGTGACGGCGTCCTGTGCCGCGACGACGCGCTGCTGTCCGTCGGTGGGGGCCGCAAGGGGGGTGGCGCTGGCGGCGGTCGCGCCGCCCTGTGCGCGGATCAGCTCGAGTTGTTCGCGGTGGCGTCGCCGCGCGGTGACCTCGCGGTGCTTCACCCGTGCGTTGATGGCGCCCATCGTCATTCCGAAGAGGGGGAAGACGAGCCACCAATAGCTGCCGGCGAAGGTCCAGAAGTGATCCACGGCGTCATGCTACGCCGCTCTCCCCAGCGGTTCTCACAAAGGCGATGTCGGCGGCCGATCGCGTGCGGGAGGCGGCCACACCGAGCCGTTCCGCGGCCGCGAATCACCGGCATCCGGGGTCTTCTTCTGGGCTCGTCTGGCGCCTCGCTCGCTCCAGCTGCGAGCGGCCGCTCGGCCCATCGACTCCATCGAGCGGGCGAGGGCGCGCTGAGCCGTCTCGGCCAGGTCGGATGCCACACGCGTCCACGCGTCGTCGCTCTGGGTGTTCGGCTGCTCGCGGTCGCCGCGACGGGCCGCCCGCTCGGCGCGGTCGAAGGCGTGGGCGGTGCGGCGCACGGCGTCGCGATAGGCGAGGAAGTCGGCCGGCTCGAGCCGCGTCTGCACCGAGGCCGGACGCAGCCACTGCGCCTTCTCGTGCGCGCGCAGGAAATCCGCCAGCAGGGGCGAGCGGGAGTCGCTCATCTGCGGGAAGTCGATGGCGAGGCCGGGGTCGGTCTCATAGGCCATCCACCGGGCGAGGATCGCATCGTGCTCGGCCAGCAGGCGGGCGACGGGAAGCGGTGCGCTGCCCGAGCGGATCGCCGGGAGCATGGCCTTTGCGGCTTTGACTCCCGCGCGGCGGGCACGCACCTCGGCCATCGCGGCACGCAGATCTCGTTGTGCATCGGTCAGGCGGCCACGCGCGGCGGATACCGCGTCGGACGACACGCGGGATGCCGCCCGCTCGGCCTGGGCGCGGACTACCTCGGCGTCGGCGACCTTGACGTCGGCGCGTCCGCGGGTGACGGCGGTGCGCGCGACCTGGAGGTCGAGCACGGCGGCGTCGAGTTCGAGGCGGCGTGCGGCGGCTTTGCCGAGGGGACGCGTTGACCAGGCGCGGACGGCTCGACCGGTCGTGGTCGTCGCACCGGCGGGAAGCGCATGCTGGCGCGAACGGCGCACGCCGAGCCAGCCGACGGTGCCCGCACCGGCCGCTGCCGGGCCGATCCACCACCAGTCGACCAGAAGGGCCATCAGCGGTTCCACGTTCCCCATGCTATGCCGGGCCTCCGACAGCGGGCTGGGCGTCGGGCCGGAATCCGCAGCCGTGGGCCGGGTGCGCCGGCGCCCGGGGCGCCTGTTGCCGCCCCGGCGACAGAAGGCGACCCCGACTGCCGGGGACCGAGGGACTCAGCCGAGGATCAGCGAGATCACCGTGGCACCGCCGCCGGTGAGCACGAGGGCGCCGATGACGACCCACGCGGTGATCTTGACGCGCTTCTGACGCTTGTCGCTGAACACGGTCATGTCGTCGTCGTCATCGGTCATCGCGCGTCTCCTCTCGGCGGTGCGGTGCGGTGCGGTCCGGTCCCCGGGTCTGAGGCCTCAGGCCGCCGGCTCCGAGACGGTGGGTCCGAAGACCGCGGGGAGCGTCTCGTTCGACAGGCGACGCAGCTCCGAGACGGCGACGGTGAAGACGTCCTGGATCTCGAGGGCTGCCTCGGTGCCGGGCTCGACGTCGGTCACGCCGATGCGCAGCACCGGGTAGCCGCGGCCGTCGCACAATCCGCGGAACTTCACGTCCTCTTCGCGCGGAACGCTCACCAGCACGCGGCCGGTCGACTCGCTGAACAGGGCGGCCGTGGCATCCACGCCGTCGCGCTCCATGAGCTCGGTGAGCCACACGCGCGCGCCGACGCCGAAGCGCATGACGCCCTCGGCGAGGGCCTGAGCGAGACCGCCCGACGACAGGTCGTGCGCACTCGAGACGAGCGACTGCGAGCCCGCGGCCTGCAACAGCTCGGCGAGCTTGCGCTCCTGGGCGAGGTCGACCTTCGGCGGGCGACCGCCGAGGTGGTCGTGGATCGTGCCGGCCCACTGCGAGCCGTCGAGCTCGTCGGCGGTGACACCCAGCAGGTAGAGGTTCTCGCCGGCATCCTGCCAGCCGCTCGGGATTCGTGCGGCGACGTCGTCGATGATGCCCAGGACGCCCACGACGGGGGTCGGGTGGATCGGCTGGTCGCCGGTCTGGTTGTAGAACGACACGTTGCCGCCCGTGACCGGGATGCCGAGCTCGAGGCATCCATCGCTCAGACCCTCGACGGCCTGGCTGAACTGCCACATGACCTCGGGGTTCTCGGGGCTGCCGAAGTTGAGGCAGTCCGTGACAGCGGTGGGCACCGCACCCGTGACGGCGACGTTGCGGTATGCCTCGGCCAGGGCGAGCTTCGCACCGTTGTAGGGGTCGAGCTGGTTGTAGCGGCCGTTGCAGTCGGTCGCGATCGCGAAGCCGAGGCCGGTCTCTTCGTCGACGCGGATCATGCCGGCGTCGTCGGGGAAGCTCAGCGCGGTGTTGCCGAGCACGTAGTAGTCGTACTGGTTCGTGATCCACGAGGTGTCGGCGAGGTTGGGGCTCGCGACGAGGGTCGTGAACTGGTCGCGGAGGGTGCCGGCATCCGTCGCTCGGGGCAGCTTCACGGCGGAGTCGGCCTGCAGCGCGTCGATCCACGTCGGGTAGGCGACCGGGCGCTCGTAGACGGGGCCGTCGACCGCGACGGTCGAGGGGTCGACGTCGACGATGCGCTCGCCGTACCAGTCGATGACGAGGCGGCCGTCGCCGGTGACCTCGCCCAGCACGCTCGTCTCGACGTCCCACTTGCCGACCACGGCGAGGAAGGCGTCGAGCTTCTCGGGCGCGACGATCGCCATCATGCGCTCCTGGCTCTCGCTCATGAGGATCTCCTCGGGCGTGAGCGAGGGGTCGCGCAGCAGCACCTTCGAGAGCTCGACTCTCATGCCGCTGTCGCCGTTGGCGGCGAGCTCGCTCGTGGCGCACGAGATGCCCGCGGCACCGAGGTCTTGGATCGCCTCGACCAGATCGTCCTTGTACAGCTCGAGGCAGCACTCGATCAGCACCTTCTCGGCGAACGGGTCGCCCACCTGCACCGCGGGGCGCTTGGTGGGTCCGCCGTCGGCGAAGGTGTCGGATGCCAGGATGCTGGCGCCGCCGATGCCGTCGCCACCCGTGCGGGCACCGAACAGCACGACCTTGTTGCCGACGCCCGTGGCATTGGCGAGCTTGATGTCTTCGTGACGCATGACGCCGACCGCGAGGGCGTTGACGAGCGGGTTGCCCTGGTAGACGGCGTCGAAGACCGTCTCGCCGCCGATGTTGGGCAGGCCCAGGCAGTTGCCGTAGAACGAGATGCCGCTGGTGACGCCGTGCACGACGCGCGGGGTGTCGGGGTGGTCGATCGCGCCGAAACGCAGCTGGTCCATGACCGCCACGGGTCGTGCGCCCATCGAGATGATGTCGCGCACGATGCCGCCGACGCCCGTGGCCGCGCCCTGGAAGGGTTCGATGTAGCTGGGGTGGTTGTGCGACTCGACCTTGAAGGTGACCGCCCAGCCGTCGCCCACGTCGACGACGCCGGCGTTCTGGCCCATTCCGACCATGAGGCGGGTCTTCATCTCGTCGCTGACCTTCTGGCCGAACTGGCGCAGGTAGATCTTGCTCGACTTGTACGAGCAGTGCTCGCTCCACATGACGGAGTACATCGCGAGCTCGCCGCTGGTGGGGCGGCGACCGAGGATCTCGCGGATCTGGGCGTACTCGTCGCTCTTGAGGCCGAGGGCGCCGTACGGCTGCTCTTTCTCGGGCGTGGCGATCGCGTTCTCGACGGTATCGGCGAGAGCCGTGCGGGCGGCGGAGGGGTTCGGGGTGGTCACGCGGCTGAGCTCCAAGAATCGCAGGGGCCGGACGCCAGTCAGTCTAGTTGGGTGGTCCGACGCGGCAGGGCGGTGGGTCGTCGGGAAACGGCCCGTGACATGCCGGCGCTAGCGTGACCTGCATCTACGAACACTTCGGACGCTGACGGGCCCACGGCCTCGCGCGACCGATCAGCCTGTACGGCTGCGGGAGGGGGGTGCGCGCGCGCCGTCGTCGCGCACCCCCCTCCGCCTCGTAGCGGCATCCCGGCTCGGGGCTCCGCGGTCACCGCTCGACCGCGGGCGCGGGATGATGGGGACGGGCCGGGGCTCTGCCTCCCCGTCCCGGAACGGCACAGCATGCGCGTGGTCATCGCCCCCGACAAGTTCAAGGGCACGCTGACCGCGCGTGAGGCGGCGGATGCCATGGCCCTCGCCGTGCGCGACAGGTGGTCCGGCGCCGAGATCGCGATCGTGCCGATGGCCGACGGCGGAGACGGTACCCTCGACGCCCTCGGCGGGGCGAACGTCTACGACGAGGTGACCGGACCGCTCGGCGAACCCGTGCGCGCCGCCTGGCGGCTCGACGGCCGAGCCGCCGTGATCGAGGCGGCGGCGGCATCCGGGCTTCTCCTGGCCGGGGGAGCGGACGCGAACGATCCCTGGGCCGCCACCACCCGTGGCGTCGGCGAGCTCATCGCGCGCGCTCTCGAGGCGGGATCGACACGGGTGGTCGTGGGCAGCGGGGGTGTCGCCTCCACCGACGGCGGGCGCGGCGCGATCGAGGCGTTGAACGCTCACGTGCCCTTCGCTCCCGGGCGGGTGACGGTGCTCACGGACACGACGACGACGTTCGCTCACGCGGCGACGGTCTTCGCTCCGCAGAAGGGCGCGGCCCCCGAGCTCGTCGCCCGCCTGACGGAGCGACTGAGGACGGATGCCGAGGAGTGGGCGGCGCGCTTCGGTGCCGACGTCGCCGATGTTCCCCGGTCGGGGGCGGCGGGCGGTCTCTCGGGCGCTCTGCTCGCCGCCGGTGCCGAGGTCGTGGACGGTGCGGCGTACGTCGCGCACGCGCTCGGGCTGACCGAGGCGCTCGCGGTCTCCGACCTCGCCCTCACCGGCGAGGGCGCCTTCGACGCGACGAGTACCGCGGGCAAGGGCCCGGGACACGTCCTCGCCCTCGCCGCCCGTCTCCGCGTCCCCGCGGTCGTCATCGCGGGGGTCGTCACCGCGGATGCCGTCGGCTCGCGCGTCTTCTCCATGAGCGAGGTCCTCGGCGCCGAGCGCGCTCTCGGCGACGCCGCCGACGCGCTCCGCGTCACGACGACGCAAGCCCTCTGGCAGCTCGACCTCTGAGCCGCCGCGATGAGACGACGTCGGCGTCGGCGTCGGGTGGACGCGCAGCGCCTGCACCGTCGCTCGGGTCCGACGCCGGGAGTCCGATCTTCTCCCGAGGTCCGTGAACCGACGAGGGGCGATCGCGGGGATCGGATGAACGCAGGATCGGGTGCCGCGGAATCACTCGTCCGATTTCGGCGCGATTCTCCGACTCTGTCGTGCGAACCCCGCGTCAGCCTCCGGTCTTCGCGATCCGCACCCGGATGTCCTTCATCAGCGGCTGATCGCTCTGGCGGCTGTAGTCGTCGGGGCCGAGCAGCACGTTCAGCTCGGGGAAATAGCCGGCGGCGCTACCACGCGGGGTGTCGTACTCCAGCGCGCGGAACGCGGTGACGCTGCGCACCGACCCGTCGCGCGAGGTGGCGACGATGTCGACGAGGTCGCCCTCGGCGATGCCGCGCTCCTTCATGTCGCGCCGGTTCATGAACACCAGCTCGCGGATGTTGCGGACGCCCCGGTAGCGGTCGTCGGCCGAGTAGATCGTGGTGTTCCACTGATCGTGCGAGCGCATGGTCTGCAGTACCAGCACGTCGGCCTCTGCGGGGATGACGTCGGGCAGCTCGGCATCCGAGAACTCCGCCTTGCCGGACGGCGTCTGGAAGTCGCGCTCACGGGCGGGTTGGGGGATACGGAAGCCGTACTGCTGGCGCACGAGCTCGTTGAAGCGCTCGAACCCGGGCAGCGCCTTGGCCATCGTGTCGCGGATGCGGTCGTAGTCGCCGACGTACCACTCCCATGGCGTGCCCGAGTCGGGCATGGTCGCCCGCGCGATGCGCGCGATGATCTCGGGCTCGCTGAGCAGGTGGGGCGACGCGGGCTTGCGGGAGCCGAGTGAGAGCATGACGGAGCTCATGGCGTCCTCGGTCGAGATCGACTGCGGGCCGGACTCCTGCTCGTCGCGCTCGGTGCGGCCGAGGCAGGGGAGGATGAGCGCCTTCTTGCCGTGCGTGAGGTGACTGCGGTTGAGTTTGGTGCTCACGTGCGCGGTCAGCTCGCACCGGCTCATGCCCTCGGCGGTGAGCGCGGTGTCGGGGGCGGCGCGCACGAAGTTGCCCCCCATGCCGAGGAAGACCTTCAGATCGCCGCGGTGCAGGGCCGCCACCGTGTGCACGGTGTCGAGACCGGGCTCGCGGGGCGAGGTGATGCCGCAGACCTCGTCGAGCTTCGCGAGCCAGTCCTCGGTGGGCTTGTGGTTGATGCCGCACGTGCGGTTGCCCTGGACGTTGCTGTGACCGCGCACGGGAGAGGGACCCGTGCCCTTGCGGCCGACGTTGCCGCGCAGCAGCAGCAGGTTGACGATCTCGCGCACGGTGTCGACGCCGTGCTGGTGCTGGCTCACGCCCAGGCACCAGCTGATGACGCACGCCTTCGAGGCGAGGTAGACGGCGGCGGCTGCGCGGATCTCGGCCTCGGTGAGACCCGCCTGCTCGACCAGTTCGTCCCAGGTCGTGGCCTCGACGAGCGCGCGGTAAGCGTCGAGCCCGCTCGTGTACCGGTCGAGGAACGCCTGATCGAGGGCGCTCGGGTCGGTCTCGGACGCCTCGAAGACGACCTTGGCCATACCGCGGATCAGCGCGAGGTCGCCGCCCGGGCGCACCTGCAGGTTCATCGTGCTGGTCGGAGTCGAGTGGAAGGTCGCCATGTCGACGATCTCGTGCGGAACGATCGTGCGGGTGCCGGCGACCTCGCGCAGAGGGTTGACGTGCACGATCTGCGCCCCGCGGTCGATGGCCTCGGCGAGGCTCGTCAACATGCGCGGCGCGTTCGAGGCGGCGTTCACCCCGAGGATGAACAGCGCGTCGGCGTTCTCCCAGTCCTCGAGGTCGGCGGTGCCCTTGCCCGTGGCGAGGGATGCCGTGAGCCCGCGGCCGGAGCCCTCATGACACATGTTCGAGCAGTCGGGGAGATTGTTCGTCCCGAGTTCGCGCGCGAACAGCTGGTAGAGGAAGGACGCCTCGTTGCTCAGGCGACCCGAGGTGTAGAACGCGGCCTGGTCGGGGGAGTCCATCGCCGTGAGCTCGTGGGCGATCAGGCGGAACGCGTCGTTCCACGAGATCGGCACGTAGTGATCGGTCTCGGCGTCGTAGACCATGGGTCCCACCAGACGACCGGCGTCCTCGAGTTCGAAGTCACTCCACTGCGACAGCTCGCTCACGGAGTGCTCGGCGAAGAACTCCTTGCCGACGCGCTTGTGGGTCATCTCCCACGTGACGTGCTTGATGCCGTTCTCGCAGATGTCGAGGGTCACGCCCTTGTCGTCGGGCCACGCGCACCCGGGGCAGTCGAAGCCGCTCTTGGGGTGGTTCATCGTGAACATCGCCTTGGTGCCGGCGACCGGTTGGCGCTGCTCGAGCAGCACCTTGCCGACGGTCAGAGCGGCGCCCCAGCCGGCGGCCGGGTGCTCGTAGGGCCCGGTGCTCGACCACTCGCCGTCGACCCGTGGGCCGAGGCCTCCCTGGCGCGGTTCCTCGGTCATCAGTCCGAACGATTCACCCATGTTCACCCTCCGTGGATTCCGGCGTCGAGTCGATGGCATCCACACACCGCCCGCCTCTCGTCAGCGTACGCTCGTCGTCTTTTCGGCGGAGGGGGTTGTGGATGCCGGGGCCTCGGGGACACGGACACGGTCGGCGCGCGTGTAGAGGTTCATACTGTTGCCGCGCACGAAGGCGGCGAGGGTCAGTCCGGCGCGCTCGGCGAGTTCGATCGCGAGAGACGACGGCGCCGAGACGGCGGAGAGCATCGGGATGCCGGCCATGACGGCTTTCTGCACGAGCTCGAAGCTGACGCGGCCCGAGACCTGCAGCACCGTGGCGCGCAGGGGGAGCCGGTCGTTGAGGAGAGCCCAGCCGACGACTTTGTCGACGGCATTGTGGCGACCGACGTCTTCGCGGGTGACGAGAAGGTCGCCGGTGGCCGCGTCGAACAGGGCGGCCCCGTGCAGGCCGCCGGTCTTGTCGAAGGTCTTCTGCTGCTCGCGGAGGCGATCGGGGAACGCCGCGACCTCGTGCGCCGACACCGAGAGGGGATCGGTGGAGACGTCGTACGTCGACACCTTCTCGACCGCCTCGATCGAGGCCGTGCCGCACACCCCGCACGAGCTCGTCGTATAGAACGAGCGCGCGATGTCGGGGGAAGGAAGAGCCACGCCCGGGGCCAGGGTGAGGTCGAGCACGTTGTAGGTGTTGCCGTCGGCGCCGCCGGTACCCGGCCCGCCGCAGTGGATCGCACGGGCGAAGTCCTCACCGCGGCTGATCACGCCCTCGGACACGAGGAAACCCGCCGCGAGCTCGACGTCGTGACCGGGCGTGCGCATCGTGACGGCCAACGGCGAGCCCGCGACGCGGATCTCGAGCGGTTCTTCGACCGCGACGGCATCCGGCCGCTGGCGGTTCGCGCCGTCGAGAGTGATGCGCGTCACTCGACGCGAGGCGGTGAGGCGGCCCATGTCAGGGCCGCGCCGAGGAGCAGAAGGGGGTCATGGGTCGAGCGTACGCCGGGCCTCCGACGTCGCGGGCGGGCGATCGAGGCGCGATGTCGACCGGATTCTCCGGACGGGGATGCCGGGCCGACCACGTCGTCGGGACGCGTCCCGCCGCGGAATCTCGTGGGAGATGGCCATCCGCATTCCCGCGGAGACAGATCCGCCGGACTTTTTCACGTCCGGCGTGACGATTCCTGCCCCCGGTACGTCTTAGTCATGTAGGCCGAACCGCCCACCCCGGACACCCGGGTCCAGACATTCGAAAGGCACGGACATGGCTGAGAACGCCCCCACCACCCCCGCTGCGCAGAACGTCCCCCAGTCGGCGTCGCGCGTGAACCGTCCGCTCAACGGCCGCGGCCAGGACGCTCCCGTCGAGGGCAAGACCTCGATCGCCGAGGGCGTCGTCGCCAAGGTCGCCGGCATCGCGACCCGTGAGGTCGCCGGTGTGTACGCCCTGGGTGGCGGCGGAGCCCGCGCGCTCGGCGCCATCCGTGACGCGATCAACGCCACCGACCTGACGCAGGGCGTCAAGGTCGAGGTGGGCGAGACGCAGGCCGCCGCCGACATCACGATCGTCGTCGAGTACGGCGCCCCGATCCAGGAGGTCGCCGACCAGGTGCGCTCGCGCGTCGCCGGTGCCATCACCCGCCTCGTCGGCCTCGAGGTCGTCGAAGTCAACGTCGACGTGAACGACGTCCACATCCCGGGCGACGACAACAACGACGACGACAGCAACGAAAAGCGCGTCCAGTGAGCGCCTCCACCAAGGGCGCTCTCGCCGGCCTGGTACTGGCCCTCAGCGCTCTGATCTTCGGCTTCTGGGGCTTCATCCTCGTCGCCCTCTTCATGGCGATCGGCGTGGTCGTCGCTCGCATCACGGCGGGTGAACTCGACTTCGGCAACATCGTCAACGCCTTCAAGGGTCGGAGCACATCGTGACCACCGTCACCGCTTCCCCCGGGGTCGGCAACCGCACCACGGTTGCCGGCCCCGGCCTCCCCGCCGGTCGGGTGTCCATCTCCGACCGCGTACTGCAGAAGACGGCCGAGCGGGCCGCCGCCGACATCGTCGGTGTGGATGCCAAGAGCGTCCGCGTCGAGATCGTCTCGGCCCGCGACACCGCAGCGGTGCGCGTGACGACCCCGTTCCCCGTCCCCCGCCTCGACGACACCGAGGCCGTGCGCGCCGCGACTCCCGTGCTGGAGGCCGCGCGCGTCGCCCAGACCGAGCTGCGTTCGCGTCTGACCCACTTGTTCGGCCGCGAGATCTCGCGCGTCGACCTCACCATCTCGGGCGCTACCGCCCCTCAGCGAAAGCGAGTGCTGTGATGACTGACACCGTGCTCCGCACCGTCGTGCGTCGCGAGACCCACTCGCCCCGCACCGTGGCGATGCTCGTCGTGGTCGTGCTGCTGCTGCTCGTCCTCGCGTACGCCGCGGTCGAGATCATCCTCGACCTCGCCGGGGCCCAGCCCCTGCTGGTCTCCCCGGGTGAGGCGCTGAACGCCGTGGTCGCGGTGCCCACCGCTCTCATGCCGGCCGCCTTCATCGGCGGCGGGGTCGTCCTGGCCATCGTCGGACTCATCGTGCTCGTTCTGGCTCTCAAGCCCGGCCGCCTCTCGCGTCACGAGATGTCGTGGGGGGAGCGTGCCGTCGTCGTGGACAACGGCGTCGTGGCATCCGCCCTCGCTCAGCACCTCAGCAACGAATCGGGCATCGCGCGGGACGACATCGTCGTCGGCGTCGCCCACCGCTCCGTCGACGTGACGGTGCGGCCCCCGGTCGGCATCCCGGTCGACGAGGCGCAGCTGAGCCGCATCGTCGACGAGGAAGTCACCTCGTACAAGCTCTCGCCCGCCGTGCGCACCCACCTGCGCGTGCAGCGTCCCGACACCAAGGAGTCCTGATGAACGCGACGCGACGCGGTCTGAACCGCTTCCTGCTCTTCCTGGTCGCCCTGGTGCTGCTGGGCCTGGGCGCTCTCGCCCTCGTCGTGGGGCTCCTCCCGGGCGGTACCGGCACATGGGGCTCCGTCATGGGAGGCTTCCAGGGCTGGCTCGAGTCGCTGGGTCGTGAGTCCGCCGGCTGGGGCGCCGTCGCTGCGATCGTGGTGCTGGCCGTCATCCTCATCCTGATCGCCTCGGCCGCCGTGCGCGGTCGTCGTCAGGCCCCGCTGCAGTCCACCGGCAGTGCGAACGACGAGGGACGCATCACCGTCACCGACGGTTTCGCCTCCGAGGCACTGAAGAACGCGCTGGGCGAGCGTGACGAGATCCTCTCGTCTCGCATCACCGCCGGTGAGGTCGGAAAGCAGTCCGTGCTGCACGTGGCGGTCACCCCGCGTCAGAACACCTCGCCCCGTGAGGTCGCCGAGCACGTCGACACGCTGGTGACGAACCTTGCCGCGCTCACGGGCCAGAACCTGCGCGCCTACATCTCGATCCACTCGGGTCTGCGCGCGAAACTCGCGCGCGACAACACCCGCGTTCACTGACACCCACGAGGAGACGTGATGTCCATCACCGATGCGACCATCGACCCGCCCGACCTCGACGCGGCGGCGACGCTCGCGGCGACCGCCGCCGGTTCCGTTCCGGGCGTCCACGCTCTCGGCAGCTTGATCGGACGGGCGTCGGACGCCGTCCGTGAACGCGTCGGCCTGGCGAGCACCGCACCCGGCGTCAAGATCGACACCGACCGTGCCGGCTCGGTCACTGCGACCATCTCGCTGGTCGTCGATTACCCCCACAAGCTGCGCGAGGTGGCGGGCGACGTGCGCACCGCGGTGGTCTCGGCTCTCGAGCCGCTCGGCCGCGGCACGATCGAGGTCGACGTCGTCGTGACCGGCGTCTTCGGTCCCTTCGACCGTGATGTGGTCGCCGAAGCCGAGGAGAAAGCGGATGCCGTCGCCGCCCGCGCGTCGGACGTGGCCGATGAGGTGAAGGCCAAAGCGCAGGACGTCGCGGATCGCACGTCGACCGCCGTCGATGATGCGCGCGAGAGGTCGAAGGATCTCGCGGCCAGTGCCTCGGAGACCGTCGATGCCGCCGTCGCCAAGACGAAGGACGTCGCCGCCGGGGCCGCGGCCGCCGTGGACGAGACCATCCGCCAAGCGCGTGAGCGTGTGACCACGGCCGACGCGGAGTCGGACATCGATGCCGCGGATCGCCTGACCGACGGCCTCGAGCCCGAGCGCCCGCGTGCCTCCGACGAAGATCGGGGCGACGATCGTGCCGACGTGAGCGACGTCGTCGCCGAGGCGCTCGAGGATGCGGCGATCGACATCGCGATCGCCGCCGACGAGGTGCGCGCCGACGAGAAGACCCCGGCGGTCGACGACGTGCAGTCGGTTGTTGAGGAGGAGCGCCCCCGCGGCTGACGACACCGATGCGGAAGGGCGACCCGGCTTCGGCCGAGTCGCCCTTCCTGCTGCATCAGTCGATGGTCGTCAGAACGACCACTGCTGATTCCACGCGCCCGTGCAGGTGTCGATGACCTGCTGTGTCCCGGAGCTCGTCGACCCGTTCGGGTCGGTCAGGCAGAGTCCCGAGCTCGGGTTGTAGACCGTTTTGTCGTCACGCAGAACCCACCACTGGTAGCCCAGATCGTTGCAGGACCAGAGTTGCACCACGCTGCCGGGACTGCTGCCCTTCACGTCGAGGCACTTCCCGTTCGAGCGGAATGTTCCGTCGGACCAAGAGCTCCATGTCTGATTCGACGACGAGTCGCAGGTCTGGAGCTCAACGGGGGTGTAGTTGGCACTGGAGCCGCCTCGGAGCCCCAAGCACATGGCCAGCGAACCCGGACCGCCGAACGTGACCGAACCCAGCTGTGTCGCTGTCGTCGACGCCTGTTTGCTCACGGCTCCCGATACCCACGACTGCACGGCGTACGTCACCGAGTAGGTGAGGGTACCCGAAGGAGCGCAGCGCGCGATCTTGTTCGCTGTCGTGCCACTGGCGCACGTGAGCTTGTTCGCACCGTCGTCGATCGTGATGTTCGTCGCGGTACGGACCGGTGATGTGTAAGACGTGGTCGATGTGTTGCCGTTTCCGATGGTGGAGACACCGTTCACGAGGTTGGCTCCCCATCCCCACAGCGCGCCGCTCGACGTCACGCCGTACGTCTGAGAGCCGCCGTCGACGACGTCTGCGAAGTTCGGGATGTCGCTTCCCGACGCGATGACGGCGGAGCTGCTCGAGGTCGTGCTTCCGTTGCCGAGCTGCCCGGATGCGTTCAGGCCGGCGCTGGACAGGGTGCCGTCGGCGGCCACCGCGCTGACATGCGATCCGCCGACCGACACCTTGATGAACTCCTGCGAGCCCAGCCCTTTGAAGGGCACCGGTGTGGACACCGTGTCGCTGGTCGAGCCGTTGCCGAGCTGCCCGTCGGTATTCCTCCCCCAGCCCCACACCGAGTTGTTGTTGAGCAGAGCCGCGACGGTCGTCCCGTTGGATGACAGCTGCGTGGCGTACAGACCCGTGCGGAAGGTCACCTGCACGAAGTCGGCCGACGCGGAGTCCGTGGATCCGGTCCCCAGCTGGCCGTAGTTGTTCGATCCGCGACACCAGACGGAGCCGTCGGATGCCAGTACGCAGAACCCCTTCGTGATCTGGACGATCTTGCGCCCGCCCGGCAAGGCCGCAGCGGTCTGCAGGCCACCGCTGCCGGAGTAGCTGTACACGATGCCGTCGGAGGCGAGAAGCAGGCTCTCGCAGTTCTGATATGCCGACACGGCCGTGATGGTCTTGCCCGACGGCACGGGGATCTGCGTCGGGGTGTTCGTCGCTTGGCTGCAGTTCGCCGCCACACCCGAACCCCACGCCCACACGGTGTTGTCTGACGCGACGGCGACGGCGCTCGTGTCGCCGATGGAGAGGTCGACGACCTGATGGCTCGCGGCGATGTTGACCAGCGTCGGAGTGGAGGCGGTGGAGCCACCCGTTCCGAGCTGCCCGGTTCCCGGATCCTTGCCCCAGGTGTAGACCCTGCCCTGCGAGATCGCACCGGAGACGGAGGTGCCCGCCGAGACCGTGGAGCGCCCGCGGGTCAGAGAGGCCCGCGGAAACGGGTCGCTGGCCGAGGTCGCGGAACCGGTGTACACCGTTGTTCGCTGACCACCATCGATGGTTCGCGTCACGGTGAAGGGGGGCTCTTGCGTGATCCCGTTCGCGGTTGCCCAGGTCTGTCCCAGGACGCCGTCCCAGCTGATGTTGGCTCCGTCGAGCCGAGTAGTGGCGCGGACCGAGGCGACCGGTTGGATGGAGGCCGCGGAGAAGCCGTTGTCGGCCAGTGACTGTGCGGACGTGAACCATGCCTGCGTGTGCCCGCCCGTCCCGATCGTGGAGGCGGCGACGGCGAGAACGGCGAGTGCAAGCAGCCCGCGGTTTCTCGCGCGGGCTGACGCGGCCGAGGTTCGTCTTGCTGGTTGGTCGTTCGACATCTGCTCTCCGTGACAATGGGGCACGGTAACTCACGATTCAGACAGAAGAACAGAAAGTCACCCTAAACCGTATTTAAACATAGAACGGAGCGAAACGGGTGAAAATACCTCTCGCTTCACTTGCTATACAAACAGTCCTCGCGGAACCCCGAGGAAGAACTGGCTCTCCCGAACAGGCTCATGCCCCGCTGCGGCCAGCTGCCGAGCGAGCCCGTCGCGGTCGCCGCGGCTGGCGTCGTCTTCGGCCGATAGGAGAGCGCACGGAAGATGCCGGCGCCCCGCCCGCTCGACTCAGCGGCAGCGCGAGGGCGGGGCAAAAGCGATCTCGAGCGGAACGGACGTCACGGCGTATTCGACCTTCTGGCGCGAGAGGCGGCGGTGCTCTCGAGGGAGAGCGCTTCAGCGCGGGTCGAGCGCGCGGAGGTACCGTCTCGTCATCCAGGCCTGCACCACGCGACCCAGCGGGGCGCCGATGCGCGTGAACCAGCGTCCGGGCGCCGAGAACGCGGCGATGGCGAAGACGACCTCCCCCGTCGGGGCGAGCGTCAGGGTGAATCGTTCTTCCCCGCGCTCCGGGTGCCCCGGGAGGGTGCCGTAGGCGAAACCGGCGACGGTATTGGTGCGGTCGGCCCACACGACGAGGCAGGGAATGCGGACGCTCAGGATGCCGACCCCCAACCGCATCGTCACGCGTGTGCCCTCGCGCATCGGCGTCTCGGACGCCTCGACCCGGGCTCCCGCGCGCCGTTGCGCCTCACCGGCGAGAAGGGCATCGGCGGCCGTCGCGAAGACCTCCGGACCGCGCCCGATCACCCTTCGAACGCGCACGTGGTGATACCCGGGCGGCATCCGACCGGCGGTCGCGCCGACCTCGTCGTATGTCAGCTCGTCCATGCGCCCACGGTAGAGGGGTGAGAGGTGGCGCGGTCCGGGGTTGTGCCGACGGAATGTCGGAGGAGGCTGCGAAGATGGCTGCATGATCGAGTTCCGAGACGCGCGCCGGGCCGACATCGACGCGATGGTCGACGTGCAGAACGCGATCCATCGCGCGGGACTGCGATCGTCGCAGTCCGACGCGGCGTTCGTCGAGGAGCGGTACTTCGACCCCGAGCACTCGATCGCCTGCACCGTGGCGGACCGCGACGGCGTGGTGGTCGGCTTCCAGTCCCTGAAGCGCGCCTGGCCCGGCAACCCCTACGGGGTCGACGAGGGCTGGGGCATCATCGGCACGCACATCGACCCCGAGGTAGGGCGTAGCGGGATCGGCCGCAGCCTCTTCGCGAGGACCCTCGCGGCGGCGGAGGCCGCGGGCCTGCGCCACATCGACGCGACCATCGGCGCCGACAACGCGCCCGCCCTGGCGTACTACGCCGCGATGGGGTTCGCGCCCTATCGCGACGGCGTCGAAGCGATCCCGCACCGCCTCGACCTCTGACCCGCGCCTACGCTGAGGGCATGCCCTTCTCCCCCCGCGGATGGACCGTGTGATCGACGTCGCCGAGCACCTCGCCGCCGTTCTCGAGCAGGTCGTTCCGCTCGCCCCCGAAGCCCGGGCGGTGGCCGCTGCCCGCGGTCGAGTGCTGCGGCATCCCGTGTTCGCGAATGTCGACGTCCCGGGCTTCGACAGCTCGGCGATGGACGGGTTCGCCGTGCGCGACCTCGGTGCACCCGCCACTCTGCGCGTGGTCGCCGATCTGCCCGCGGGCACCGACCTCGATCCGGGGGTGGATGCCGGCGAAGCCGCGCGCATCATGACGGGGGCGCCCGTGCCGACCGACGCGACGGCGATCGTCCCGTTCGAAGACACCGAGGGCGGGCTCGCCGGCGGGCTCGACGCGGTCACGGTGCTCATCGCTCCCCGCGGGCCCGGGGCGCACATCCGGCATCGCGGCTCGGACGTGCGGGAGGGTGAACTCGTCGTCCCCGAGGGCGTGCGTCTGACCGCCGCCCGGCTCGGCGCGATCGCGGCCGCCGGGGTGGGAACGGTCTCGGTGTCGCGCGCGTCGCGGGTGGCGGTGGTGTCGACGGGCTCGGAACTGCAGCCCGCGGGCCATCCGCTCCGCCGCGGTCAGATCCCCGAATCGAACAGCGTGCTGCTGGCCGGTCTGGCCGAGGAGTCCGGGGCCGAGATCGTGCTGCGCGCGAGCGTCGGCGACGAGGGCCACGGACCACGTCGGGCCATCGCTGCCGCCGAAGCAGCGGGGGCCGACATCGTGGTGTTCTCGGGAGGGGTGAGCGCGGGTGCGTACGAGGTCGTGAAGAACACCCTCGGCGACCTCATGCGTTTCGACCGGGTGCGCATGCAGCCGGGTAAGCCGCAGGGCTTCGGCCGCACCCCCGCCGGCACGCTGCTGTTCGGTCTGCCCGGCAATCCCGTGAGCGCCGCGGTCTCGTTCGAGTTATTCGTGCGTCCGGCCGTCCGTGCTCTCGAGGGCGACGCCGACCTGGGGCGCGAGACGTTGCGCGTCGCGCTTTCCGAGGGGCGCCGGGCCCGGCCGGGCCGCGTGCAGTACGTGCCGGTGCGCCTCGATCGCTCCGACCCCGCCCGATGGGTGGCGACTCCCACCTCCCACGGAACGCGCGGACTCGGTGACGCCGACGGTCTCGCCGTCATCCCGCCGAGCGAGAGAGACGTCGCGGCCGGGGAGCTCGTCACGGTCACGCGATGGTGAGCGTCGATGCCATCCTCTTGGCCGGGGGGAGGGCCTCACGACTGGGCGGGGCGACGAAGCCGCTGGTGCGCGTGGGTGGGCAGACGCTGCTGCGTACGGCGGTGGACGCGGTCCGAGCCGCCGGTGCTCGACGCGTCGTCGTCGTCGCCCCCGTTCTCGACGATGCGCTCGAGGTGACCTGGACGCGAGAAGAGCCGCCCTTCGGCGGCCCGGTCGCCGCGATCATCGCCGCCCTCGGCCACGTGGATGCCACGGAGGTCTTCGTCGTCGCCTGCGATCTTCCGACCGCTGTTCCGGCGGTGGCGCTTCTGGGCGATCCGGTCCCCGACGCTGCGGACGGGGTGTGCCTCGACGACGGTCGACGCCAGTGGCTCATCGGCCGTTACCGGGCCGCGGCGCTGCGGACTGCGGCATCCGGTGTCTCCGAGGGTGGGCGCGACGCGTCCATGCGGGCGCTCCTGGGCGGGCTGAGGGTGGAGCCGGTGCCGGCCGACCCCGCGTTGACGCGCGATATCGACACCTGGGAAGACCTGCGAGAGGTGGCATCGGAAGGGCCTGCGGTGACCTGACGAGAGGGGTCGTCAGCTCGCTCCGTGTGCGAAGGCGGCGTCGATGAGTGTCGATGCGGCCGCGCGCGCGGTGCCCGCGGCCTCGGGCGTCCCGGCGATCGCGGCGGTGGTCTGGGCACCCTCGGCGAGGATGGCGAGCTGGGGAGCGAGGAAGGCCGGAGCCCCTGCCGCCTCGACGAGCTTCGCGACGTATCGCTGGAAATCGGCCTTGTGTGCGCGCACCGCGCGGGCGACGCCGGGGTTGGCGGCTCCCAATTCGCCGAAGGCGTTGATGAAGCCGCAGCCTCGGAAGTCCGCCTCGTCGAACCAGTGCGCGAGATAGTCGTAGACCGCCAGCAGTCGTTCGCGAGGGTCGTCGATGCGCTCGACGGCGTCGGTCACCCCGTCGGTCCACATGCCGTGGCGCTTGTCGAGGACCGCGACGATCAGGTCGTCTTTGGCGGGGAACTCCTTGTAGAGGGCTCGGAGCGAAACGCCGGCGGTGTCTCGCACGGCATCCATCCCCACCTGACCGATGCCCCGCCCGTAATAGAGGGCGTCGGCGGCATCGACGATGCGGTCGCGGGTCTCGGTCATGTCCTCAGTCTAGTTGACGCGAGAACGATCGTTCTCTATGGTCGAGAGTGAAGATGAGAACGATCGTTCTCACCCGTCGCTTCGCAGAACCGTCGTCAAGAAGGAGCCCCGACCATGTCCGGAAACCCGCACGAGATCGCCCTCGAACCCGCCGCGCAGCAGTTCGTGGATGCCACCAGCGAACCGCCCTTCCTCTACCAGCTGCCGCCGGCCGAGGGGCGCGCCGCCGTCGACGGCGTTCAGGACGATCCCATCTTCAAGCCCGAGATCGACGAGGAATGGATCGAGGTCGCGGGTGGTCCGAGCGGCTCGGTGAAGGTCCGCATCGTCCGCCCGCGGGGTGCGAGCGGTGTGCTGCCCGTCGTGATCTACATCCACGGCGCAGGGTGGGTCTTCGGCGACGCGCACACGCACGACCGTCTCGTGCGCGACCTCGCGGTGGGAACCGGAGCCGCGGTCGTCTTCCCCGAATACGACCGCTCACCCGAGGTGCGGTACCCCCACGCGATCGAGCAGGTGTGGGCGACCGCCCGGTGGATCGTGGCCGAAGGGGCGTCGAAGGGCCTCGACGCCTCACGCGTCGCGGTTGCGGGCGACTCGGTGGGCGGCAACATGTCGGCCGCCCTCACCCTGCTCGCCAAGGAGCGCGGCGGTGTCGACCTCGCCGCGCAGGTGCTGTTCTACCCGGTGACCGACGCGGCCTTCGATACCGAGTCGTACCACCGCTTCGCGGAGGGCTACTTCCTGTCGCGCGACGGCATGAAGTGGTTCTGGGACCAGTACACGACCAGCGAAGACGACCGCGCCCAGATCACGGCGTCGCCGCTGCGCGCCACGCTCGATCAGCTCGCGGGACTCCCGCAAGCGCTCGTCATCACGGCCGAGGCCGACGTGCTCCGCGACGAGGGCGAGGCCTACGCCGCGAAGCTCCGTCAGGCGGGCGTGCCCACCACCGCCGTCCGCTACCAGGGCATCGTGCACGACTTCGTGATGGTGAACGCGCTCCACGACACGTACGCGGCGCAGGCGGCGGTCGCTCAGGCCGTCGCCTTCCTATCGAAGGCGCTCGCGGCGTAATGCCGGCCGGCCCGGGCTGTGCTGTGGAGCATGGTCCGGGCGGACGGTCGTCAGGACGCGTTCGGTAAACGGCGAACCCGCGTGGTCGAGAGCGGCGTGTGTAGCGGTCTCGGTGACTCGTCCTCGGATGCCACCTCCTTCGGGCCGAGTCGTGGGACGATCTCCCCACGGCCCGAGGAGGAACCATGACCGAGTCCCGCACGCTGCCCCCCGAAGCGCTGAACGACTGGAGCGCCGCTCTCGCGGAGCGCTTCGGTCTGGCGGAGGGCGACATCCCCATCTCTCTGATCCTCGACCTCGCGCGCGACGTCGCCAACGGTGTCGCCCGGCCCGCGGCCCCGCTCAGCGCCTTCGTCGCCGGTCTCGTCGCCGGTCGGGCGGGCGGCTCACCCGCCGACACTGAGGCCGCCGTGGCGGCGGTGGTGCAGATGGCGCGCGAGTGGGAGAACCGCTGACCGGGCGCCCGTATCGCTGATCGGGCGTCGTCGGCCGTGGCACCGAGCGGCGCTCACGGGGATCGCTCGGGACCCGGCGAGCGTCGCCGGCCGGTGTCACTCGAAGAGGCCCGAGGTGGGCGCGCAGCCCGTCGTGCTCGCGACCGCGACAGCGAGAAGAGCGATCGCCAGATATCGACGCATCACCTATCGACTTTCGTTCGGTGGGGGAAACGGGCTGAGGCGAGCGGTCACGGCCCCACATACTCCCCGCGAGGACGCAGCCGCATGGCCTGCTCGGCGTACTCCGCGGCGATGTGCGCGATCCACCCGACAACCCGCCCGAGCACGAAGATCGTGCCCGCCGCGTCCTCGGGGAGGCGGGCCCCGGATGCCAGTGCCGCCAGCGCCAGGTCCACGTTGGGCCGCAACCCCGCACGGTCGGCGACGACGTCGGACAGCCGCCGCACGGCATCCATCGTCCCTTCCCCGTCGGGCAGTGCGACCAGGAGCGGAAACAGGGCCGCGGCCCGATCGTCGCCCCCGGCGTAGAGCGGATGACCGAAGCCGGGGATGCCGTTGCCCTCGTGCAGCGTGTCGGTCAGCGCCCGCTCGGGTTCCTGACCGCGCCGCACGCGCGTGAGCAGGCGGGCGGTGCGGGTCGCCGCGGAGATGTGCAGGGGCGAGTCGGCCGCGCCGAGCGCGGCGCTGACGGCGGCGTATCCGTCGGCGCGGGCCGAGGCCGCGACCCGCGCGGCGAAGGTCGACACCGCGAGGTCGTGGTCGATCAGCAGGACGAGCGCGGCGTTGACGGCGGCGATGGTCGCCGGGTCGGTCGGCGCGTTCCAGACGCTGACCAACGACCGCGCGATGTCGGCGTCGGGGCGGCCGCCGAGCGCGACGGGAAGACCGGTGAGGAGCGTCCACCCGATGCGGTGGGCCGAGGCGGTCGACGCGTCGTAGCGCAGTGGGTCGTCGGCGGCGAAGCCGGTCAGGGCGGCGCGCAGGCGGTCCATCGACCCCGCGTGCAGAGGGAGGGCCTCGACCATCGCGCGGGCGCTGCCGATCGCCGGGTCGGGAGCGTCCACGCGCTCCTCGTCCCACAGCCAGGCCACGACCTCGGCGAACGGACGATTCATCAAGTCGCGGGCGCGTCGGCCCCGGTACAGCAGTTCGTCGTCCTCGATGTCGGCGACGTCGGTCTGTACGACACCGAGGGGCATGCCGGTCGTCGGATGGGTCGGCATCCGAGTGGCCGTCCGGCGACGACCGGCGGCGAAGGCTTCGACCTCGAGCGCATCGAAGGTGGAGCCGTGGGACTCGCGCTTGCGGCGAAGGAGCCCGCGCGAGACGTAGGCGTAGACGGTCTCCGGCTTCACCCCGAGCCGAGCGGCCACCTGTGCGGCGGAAAGGCGGGGGAGGGGAGCGCTCATCTTGATCCGATCAACGTTGACGCTGTCGTCGTCATGTTCGCACACTGAGCGCATGAGCGACCTGATCGATGTGCCCCGCGGACTGAACGGCGTCGTCGCGGCCGAGACGACCATCAGCGATGTCGACGGCGACGCCGGCGTCTACCACTACCGGGGCTCCTCCGCGGTGGAGCTGGCGCGCACGCGTTCCTTCGAGGACGTCTGGCAGCTACTGGTGGTGGGGGAACTCCCGGATGCCACGACCCGAGCCGCCTTCGCCGCGCGCGTCGCGAATGTCCAGGCCGACCCCGCCCTGCCCGGGCTGATCGCCGCGGTCACGGCCCGCACCGATCAGCCGCTCGCGGCGCTCCGCGCGGTGTGGACGCTCGCGGCATCCGCCCGCTCGTCCGCGGCGCTGTACGACCTCGATTCCGACGCGCGGCTCGACGAGGCGATCGCCTTCGCCGCCCTGGCCCCGCTCGCCCTCGCGCCCGGGGCGGCGGGCGGTCGCGGCGTGGTGGCCGACTACCTCGAGCGCGTGACCGGGACGGCTCCCGACGACGCCCACGTCCGCGCGCTGTCGGCCTACCTGGTCGCGGCGATGGACCACGGCTTCAACGCCTCGACCTTCACGGCCCGGGTCATCGCGTCGACGGGGGCCGACATGGCATCCTGCCTCTCCGGCGCGCTCGGCGCGCTCTCGGGGCCGCTGCACGGCGGAGCCCCGGCCCGCGCCCTCGACAGTCTCGACCGCGCGGACGACGACCCCGCCGCCTGGATCGCGGGAGAGCTCGATGCGGGACGCAGACTGATGGGCTTCGGGCACGCGGTGTACCGCACGGCCGATCCGCGCTCCGAGCTGCTGCGCGAGGTCGCGCGCGGCCTCGGCGGCGACCGCGTGACCCAGGCGCTGGCCTTCCAAGAAGAGGCCGAGCGTCAGCTCGCACAGCGCCGGCCCGAGCGCCCGCTGCACGCCAACGTCGAGTTCTACGCCGCGGTGGTGATGGAGCAGTGCGGTATCCCGCGCGCGATGTTCACGCCGACGTTCGCCCTCGCCCGCACGATCGGATGGACCGCGCACGTGCTCGAGCAAGCGCGGGACCCGAAGATCATCCGACCGGCGGCGCGGTATGTGGGGCGGGTACTCGTCGGCTGAGGCGAGTCGGGTGCGGGTGCACAGATGAGGGCTTCTCCGCCGATTCATCGCCTCCTCAGGACAACATCCTCAGAGTCCGTTCGGTACAGGTTCGCTCGCGTTCTCGGGTTCGTCACCCGGGGTTGGGACGGTCGCCTTCGGCTCACCCGCCCACTCGAACGGGTGCCGCCGCCCACCCCCATCTCCGACCCCTGAGGATGACAGTGACTACCCGTTCCCGCCGCGTGACATCCGCGCGCTTGCTCTCCGCCGCCCTGGCCGTCGCCGCGACCCTCGGCTCCCTCGGCTTCGGTGCGACCGCCGCGCAGGCGGCGACCAACCCGCAGCTGCAGCCTGCCCTGACCGCACAGGATCACGCCATCACCGATGTGCCCGGCCTTGTCAACGGCCGCGAGCTCGGGTCCTTCGTCGGTGCCGGCGCGCAGATCGTCGATGCTCCGCGTCTGCTTCGCACGGAGTCGCTCGACAAGGTCACCTCTGCCGGCGCCCAGACCCTCGCGAGCAAGTACCACGTCGACCTCGTCATCGACCTGCGCACCCCCGCGCAGGTGTCGGCGAAGCCCGACGTCACGGTCCCCGGCGCCCAGTACGTGAACATCTCGATGTTCGGCAGCGACGGGAACTATAGCGATGACACGGCGATGTACCACGACCTCGTCGACAAGGGATATGTCAGCCCCTCGTCGCCCGGCGTCATGATCGGCGCCTACGCCCAGATCCTTCGGCTGATGTCGGCCCACACCACCGGGACCGTCCTCATCCACTGCTCGCACGGCATGGACCGCACCGGCACCGTGATGGACCTGCTGTACCGCATCCTGGGGGTCGGCAGCTCCGACATCCTCCACGACTATCTGCTGTCGAACACGCAGCTCGGCGTCACCTGGGCCACTCCCGCGCTGCTGCAGGGCACGTTCGAGGCGGACGTCGCGAAGAAGTACGGCGGCCTCGACGCCTACATCTCTCAGACCATCGGCGTGACACCGACCGAGGCCACCGCTCTGCGCTCCCGCTTCCTCGTCTCGAATGACGCAACCGCCTCGAGCATCAGCGTCGGGGGTGTCGGTGTTCCCCTGGACACCGCCGCCGACACCGGTGGCGCGGTCGTGACCGCCCCGATCGCGACGCTCTCGGCATCCGACGTGCGGGTGACGACCTCGAGCGCTGCGGCTACCTCGGCGGTCACCGTGTCGGGCCAGACGGCCACCGTCACGGTGACGGCCGAAGACGGCACCACGATGAAGACCTACACGATCACCGTCGCTCTCCCCACCATCGCGCTCGCGCAGGGAACGAACATCGCGGCAGGCTCGACGGTGCACGTGACCGGCGCGGGCTTCGTCGCCGGGGCAGACTACGACGTGGTCGTGCACTCCACGCCCACGGTCATCGGCCACCTCACTGCCGCCGGCGACGGCTCGATCACCGCTGACGTGATGCTGCCGGCATCGCTGGCGACGGGGGCGCACACGCTGTTCTTGGCGGATGCCAACGGCAACGCCGTGAGCGCTCCCCTGTCCGTGACGGTGCCCGCGGCCACCGCTACCGCCGCGAGCACCGGCTCCGCCGGTCCCTCGGTGGCAACCGGAGGGACGGTGATCGCACAGCCCGCGCCATGGCCGTGGATCGCCCTGGGCGGCCTCGGTCTGGTGCTGCTGGCCCTCGTCGGCGTGACGCGCCGCGCGCGCTCGCGCTTGGGACGCTGAATGAACCGGTTTCTCCGGTCTCTGCGGCGGTGGCGGCGGGGAGACATCCTCGCCGCCACCGCGGTGGCCGCCGCCCTGGGGCTGATCGTGACCGCGGGCATCGCGCTCGGCCCGTTCTTCGCGCCTCCCCCGGCCTCGGCGGGTGACGGTGGCCCCTCGGCGGCGCAGCACGATCTCGCGGGCAATCCCGTGCAGCTCGACGGGCCCGACCCGGTGCCGAGCGCATCCGCGACGCCGGAGGGCGTCGGCAGATTCACCGCACCGTCGGTGGGACTCGACGTCCCGCTCGGAGCCATGAACGTCGTCGATGGCGTCCTGCAGCCGCCTGGCTTCACCTCGGCGTACTGGGTGCGCAACCTCGGGGTCTCGCCCGACCGGGCGGACGCGGGCACCGTGTTCGTCGTGATGCACTCGCTGCGCGGGGGCGGCGTCGGCCCGGGCAACGCGCTCATCGACGTGGACGCAGCCCGGGCGCGGATCGCGGTCGGGGCCGACATCTCGGTCGCCGACGTGCACTATCGCGTCGATCGAACGCAGGTCGTGGACAAGACCGCCATCGGGAGCGACGCCGACGTGTGGGCGAACACCGCGGGCAGGCTTGTCGTCGTCACCTGCCTCCAGCGATCCGACGGTCTCCCCTCGACCGAGAATCTCGTGATCGAGGCCCGGAGAGTCACCTGAACCGAGCAAGGGGCGCCGGAGCCGCCTCTCGGCGGTCTCGCCCATCGGGAGCGAACGCGGCGGACAGGATCGCGGGCCTCTCGCGAGCACCCGAGCGGAGGCCCGGACGAATGGTCGGATGCCGCGGACGATCGGTCGGGCGAGGGCGGCGGCGCTGAACGAGCATCGGAACATGACCACGACCGCTCCCGTTCCGACCTCGCTCTCCGCCCCGCCCTCGATGCGGTACGGCGGCCTCATCGTCGTGATGCTGCTCAGCTTCTTGCTCGTCACGGCGGAGTTCCTCCCGAACGGCGTCCTCACCGAGATGGCCGCCTCACTCGGCATCACCCCGGGCCAGGCCGGCCAGACCGTCACGGTCACGGCCCTGGCCGGTCTGCTCGTCGCCCCGACGGTGGGCCTGCTGCTGCCCCGGCTCGACCGTCGCACGCTGCTCGTCCTGGCGGCGGCCGCGGCCGCGCTCTCGAGCCTCGTGGTCGCGATCGTGCCGAGCCTGGTCGCCATCCTCATCGCCCGGTTCCTGCTGGGGGCAGCGATCAGCTCGTTCTGGTCGATGTCGATCACTGTGGCGGCACGCCTGTCGAGCCCCGAACGCATCGGCCGCGCCGTCATGTTCGGCTCCGCGGGGCTGTCGCTGGCCACCGTGGCGGGCGTCCCCCTCGGTGTCGCGCTGAGCGAGGCGCTCGACTGGCGGCTCGCGTTCCTGCTCGTGGCTGTGGCGACCGCGACGGTCGGCATCGCGGTGCGCGTCGTGCTGCCGCCCGTCCCGGCGGCAGCCGCGTCGAGCCTCGGCATCCTGGTCGACACCCTCCGTCGCCGGGGTGTGGCGGGTGGCATGGTCGGTCACGTGCTCGTCGTCCTCGGCCACTTCCTCGCCTACACCTACGTGCGTCTGTCGCTCGAGCGCATCCCCGACGTCGACGCGGGCACCATCGTGCTGCTGCTGGCCCTGTTCGGGGTCGGCGGGTTCGTGGGGAACATCCTCGTCGGGATCATCGTCGACCGCGCCTTCGCGCGTCTGGCCGTCGTCGGTCCGCTGGTCATCGCGCTCGCCGTGGCCACCGTGGTCCTGCTCCCCTCGGCGGTGGGGGCGGTTGCGGCCGCCGTCCTGGTCTGGGGCTTCTTCTTCTCGTCGTGGCTGATCATCGTGAACACCTGGGTCGGGCACCGCATGCCCGACCGCCTCGAGGCGGGCGGCAGCCTCATCGTCACCGGCTTCCAGCTCGCGATCACCATCGCGGCCGGCCTCGGCGGCCTGCTCGTGGACGCCGCGGGAGTCGTGACGGTGGATGCCATCGGCATCCTGCTGCTCGTGATCGGCGCCGTGCTGTTCGGCCTCTCCCTGCGCCGGCGTTCCCTCGCGGGCTGACGACGACGACCCCGTCGCTACCGATGGAGCGGCGGGGTCTCAGGCGGTGAGCGACCGACGAGCGCTGCGCCACTCCGACGGGGCGACCCCGGCATGACGCCGGAACGCGCGGCGGAATCCCTCGTCAGAGGCGTAGCCCAGAGCCCGCGAGGTCTCCGAGACGGGGGTCCCCGCGTCGAGAAGGTCTTCCGCGCGGCGCATCCGCACCGCCGTCACATACGACGCGGGTGAGGTGCCGAACACCTCGCGGAACCGTGCGGCGAATACCGAGCGCGACATCGCGCCGAGCGCCGCGAGCTGATCGATCGTCCACTCGCGACCGGGGTCGTCATCGACGGCGGCCGCCACGCGGGCGAGGAACGGGTCGGCGGTGCGCGGCGGCCATGACGCGTCCTGCTCGGACGCCGCCCACGCGCGCAGCGCCGACAGCAGAACGGTCGTCACCATGAGCTTGCAGATGGTCTCGTCGCCGTGGCGGTCGAGGGCGGCCCCCGGTGCGGGGACGCCGAGATGGGCGGCGAGACCGGCCGCAGCGGGCTCGGCGCGGGCGAAGCCGCTGACGAACACCACCGGCGGCAGGGCGCGGGTGTGCACGGTCGCGACGACCTCGAGGGGGACGACGGTCACCTCGGCGCCGGACTGCGACGCCAGCTCGAGGGGGTGGCATCCGAGCGAGATGAACGCGTCTCCCGTGAGCAGGGTGCGCCCGCCCTCGACCGTCGTCGCCGCGCCGGACGGTGCGTTGACCGAGCATCCCGCTCGCGCGGCGCTGACACCGGTGAGTTCGCCCGAGCGGACGTACACGATCGCCGCTTCCCCACGTGACAGCGTCACCCTCTCGCCCGCCGATAACGACTGTCGCCAGGCGTGTCCGGGGTGGACGTCGATGTTCGACAGAGCGCTCTCGAGCGCGGCGCGTGACGTCATGAGAGCGGAAACCCCGCTCGTCTCGGCGCTATTCCGCGCCGCGTCAGCCCAAGAGCTCGAGGCCGCTGAACAGTCCGATCGTCACGGAGAGCAGACCCGCCGCCACCCCCGCGATGAACCCCGCCGCGGCGAGCTCGCGCGCCATGCGGGCGTTCAGGCTCACGATGCCGCAGACGAACGAGATCACGGCGAGCACCCACATGCCGATCTGGATCCACATGAGGTTGTCGACGTCGGCGATGGCGCTCGCCGTCGCGACGAAGAGGTACCAGGCGATGACGATGACGCCGGTCACGATCGCGACGACGGACGCGATCCTCAGGTCGCCTTTCGGTGTGGGAGGAGCGGGCGGCTCGTCGCGCGGCGGGATGTCGACGGCCGGTTCCAGCGAATCGGGGAGGTCGTCGTCTGCCATGTCTCGATCCTCCCAGGTCGCGAGGCCTTTCGGCGAGGTCTTGACGGGCCTCGCCGCGGGCGACCGCGCCTAGGCTCGAGGAGATGAGAACCGTCGGAGTCGACCTCGCCGCCGGAGCCCCCGGCACGGCCCTCGCCGAGATGCACTGGGCCGATGGCGCGGCCCGCCTCACGCGGCTCGAGATCGGGATCCAGGATGCCGACATCGTGGCATCCGTCGCTTCTGGCAACGCGTGGCTCGGGGTGGACTGCCCGCTCGGCTGGCCCGACGCGTTCGTCGACTTCGTGCAAGCGCACCACGCCGAGGCGGACCCCGCGCTCGGCCCGGTCGACGGAGGGGCGGAGTGGCGCCGCTCGCTCGTCTATCGCCACACCGACCACGTCGTGCGCGAACGCATCGGGCGCTGGCCGCTGAGCGTCTCGACCGACCGACTGGGCGTGACGGCGCTGCGCGGCGCGGGACTGCTGCGGCGGTTGGCCGAGGCCGGATTCCCGGTCGATCGCGCGGCCGAAGGGCGCCTGTTCGAGGTGTATCCCGGCGGTTCGCTGCGCCTCTGGGGCTTCGACACGAGCGGGTATCGAGTGGATGCCACCCGCCGGGCGCTCCTGTTCGACGCCCTGACCGAGCGGGCACCGTGGCTCGACGTCGGCGGGTTCGCTCCCCTGGCGATCGCGAAGGCCGACGCCTTCGACGCCGTCATCGCCGCTCTGGCCACGCGCGCTGGAGCCCTCGGATCGTTCGAGCGCCCGGCATCCGGAATGCTCCCCATCGTTCGGCGCGAGGGGTGGGTCGTGCTGCCGGACGGGGCCCTCGAGACGCTGGCGGCGACATAGGCTGGCGCCATGTGGGGCGATCGCGGGGCGAAAGCGGCGGAGAAGCGCGTGCAGCGCTTCCTCGAGGATTACGACATGCAATGGCGGCGTGTAGCGCCCGTCTTCGCGGATCGTTCCACGCGGCGGGACGCGTTCTCGCAGTGGCGAGAACTCGTCGTCCCGCTGACACGTGATCACGTGGTGGGGGAGCACGTCCGCTTGGACTCCTCGTTCGGTACGCCGCCGGGCTACGGGGTCGCGGCGGAACGGATCGTGCGTTCCGAGGTCGAGGGCGATCGCGCGTTCGTCCTGACCGAGATGATCGACTCGCCGACGCGTCAGAAGCACGAGTACGTTCTCGAGCGCGAAGGGCGCGGGTGGAAGATCAGCGCCATCGAACAGCACTTCGACGACCCCCGCACCCCCTTCGCCGATGCGGCACAGGCCCGGGCGCTCGCCGCCGACGCGGCACCGGACGCCTCTCTCGACGAGGTGCCCGACGAACAGCGAACCCTCGACGAGGTGCGCAACTTCACCGAGCGCTCGGTCGTGCACCGGCGCAGCGGAGAGGAGTCGGAGGTACGCGTCTCGCCCGCGGGAACCCTGGTGACGACGTCGGGTGTGCTCGCCGTGCTCGACTTCGGATACGACAACGACGACGCGCGACCCCTGGCCCGCAGCGTGGCCCCGGGGGCGTACCCGGTCGAAAGAGTGACCGGTTTCGGCCGCAACGCCGCCCTGCGGGTGCGTTTCAGCGATCGGATGCCGGTGACCTGGCATCCCGCCGATCTGCCGTCCGGCCCGGGGCACTTCTTCGGCGTCGACGCGGGCTGCGCGTGCATCGTCGATCTTCCCGCGTACGCGACCATGAGCCGGCGGGCCAAGGCCGCGGCCTTCACCGAGTACATGTACGCGCCCTCGCCGAGCGTCCAGGAGGTCGGTCTCGGGCCGTCCGACGTGGGCATCGTCGCGGAGTCCGGGTACGGCGACGGTCAGTACCCGGTGTACTGGGGGATCGACGAGACGGGCGCGGTCGCACAGCTCGTCGTCGACTTCCTGGTGCTCGTCACCGCGGACGAAGAGGGGAACCTGCGGCACCTGTGAGGCGACCGGCCGCGTGATGGTGCGGCCGGCCTCTCGCGGTCGTCTCGCAGGGGCCGTTGCGTTGCTCAGATCGAACTGCGCTGCTGACTCAGAGCGGCAGCCGGAGCCGCCGCGATGAGCGCGGCGATGAGGAGCAGGGCGCCGGTATCGCCGTGAACGGTGAGCATCGCAAGACCCGACAGGCCAAGGACGAACACGGACGCCCACAGAAGGAACACCGCCACGGCACTCGTCCAGACCGGCTGCCCGAACGGCCTCTGATTCGGATCGGTTCGCACGGTGCCTCGCCTTCGGGTCGCTCGCAGATGAGGAGGTGTCACACATCGACGCGGCGCCTTCGTTGAACGCGGCTCGATACGGGGCCAGCATAACCGGGGCCAGGTCCCCCGAATGGGGGACATTGTGCGGCGAGTCGCGGAGCGATATAGGCGAGCCGTGATGCCGTTCCGCCCGGCCCGTCGGCTAGTTCCGGGCATGCTGCCCACAACGAAAGTTGGAAGCGCCTTACTCGGACGTAGCGGTGCTGTCGAAGTATTCCTGCACATCGGCTCTGTCGCCTTCGCTGAGGGAATGCCCGACGTACTCGATCACGATCCAGTTCGACCGGTAGGAGCTAGACGACGTGGCGGCGAACGCTACCGCATCGTCAATGCTGCTGAACTTCCGGTACGACGCATACGTCGCGCTGTAGCCCTGAACGCACCCAGCAACGTCACTGCAGAGCTTCTCGGTCGCCTCCTCGTAGCCGTTCAGCGCGCGAAATTGCGAGCTGGAGTGAGCGAAGTCGCCGAGGTCAATGTCTTGTCGTGTGTCCCGGGTTGCCATCATGACGAGGAGAACGGCCAGCATCGCGGTGATCGCTACGCCAGCAGTCACACCCGTAGCAATCAGCGCGGCGCGCTGTGACCTGACTCGATTCACGGCCAGTCGCACTTGTAGGGGAAGGCGCCGCCGTCGATACGCCACTTCAGTCTGTTCGCCCTATAGCCCTCGAGATCCCATGAAGGTCCGCCAAAATCTCTTGCGCGGCAATGCCGGTTTCGGCCGCGGTGCTTGTGACCGACTGAAGCGTGTCCAATGTCGGGGGCGGGTCTCCGTCATCGGCGTTCGCGGCAGTCGGTAGCAAGGCAAGCATCATCGTGATGGTCGCAGTTGCCGCACGGCAGGTCCAGTGTTTGCTGATCAAAGTTCCCCCCGGAACGTTCGAGCCTCACCGGTCCCCCCCCGGCACTGCGAACGTAGCGTTCGACGAGTTCTTTTCGCAAAACGAACATTTCTGCGTTTCGGGGGAGAGGGTCCGGCCGGCGGCCGGCGACCTCGAACAAGTGCTTGGTGTCGTGGGCTGGTCAGATCTCGCGGAGTCTTGCTCGCCCCGGAGAACGGTGCGGCGGCTCGATAGCCCCTGATTGTCCGGCGAGGATGGCGGCTCAAAACGCTCCGCCCATTCGTGCGCGTCGCCGCGTAATGGCCGGCGGTGATCGCGGGCCAGGCGCCCTTCGGTGCGTCCGGCCCGTGCAGACCGAAAATCGACAACTCACCGTCGGGTGAAATGGTGAGTCAACCGCGCGCCGCACCTCCCGCACCGGCTCCAAAGCCCCCCTCACGGATTGCACCTATCGCACGTGGCCGGGTCGGCCTCACGCTGGGGCCGCCGGCGCTCGCGCTGCTCGTCGCACGCGGGGCAGCCGTCGACGTCGATGCGCACCTGCGAGGTCGCATTGCCGCACGCGCCGCAGCGGAGTCCGCGCACGACGCCCACCGGGCCGAAGCCCGGGCACCCGCACCCCGGACACAGCTGCCTCATCCGGGCCGCGAGCAGCCACGAGAGCCGGCGCAGCACCCTCCGCCGGGTCGGGTTCATATGGGCGCGCAGGTCGGGCTCGAGCTCGACGGGGCCGCGGCGGAGCAGGGCGTCGATGATCGCGGCATCCTGGATCCCCTTCTGCATCCCGGTGTCGGTGTGCGCGACGACGGCCTGGTGCGGGAAGCCCGCGCGGGCGAGGTAGCGCCGTGCTTCGCTCTCGGTGCGGACGGTCCGCGCGGGTGCGACGTGCGTGTACTGGCGGATGCCGTGGCGCACGCGGATGCCGCGTTCGAGGTCGACGAAGACGGCGAGCTCCTCGTGCACCATGGGGCCGAAGCCCCCGAGCGCGGGGGCGTACGATGCCTCGGTCGCCAGCCCCGTCGAGGTGCCGAGCTCGAGGGCCGCTCCGCGGGCCTTGGCCGTGGCCGCTTGCTCGGGAGTGCCCGCCCTCGGCACGTCTCGGGTGAACGTGCCGAGGGAGTCTGTATCGAGCTGTGTCGTCGGCATGACGCCCGCGACGAGCCACCGGGAGAAGGCCGGGGCGAATGCGTCCGCCTTGCCATGCCGGGTGCCCACGGCAATCGTCTCGCCGGCGTACGCCGACGCTGGGGGGCTCGTCGCGGCGCGCATCAGGCGAAGTAGTCCGGGCGGCTGACCGAGGTCGGCGAGACGAACATCACGCCCGACGCGTGATCCAGGACGGGACGGATGCCGGCGATGATCGCGTCCGCCTTCTCGGGAGCCACGACGGTGACGAGCAGCGTCAGGGTGTCGTGGTCGTTGAAGAGCAGACGGCCGCCGCGGGGGCCGTGGTGGCCCACGCCGGCCACGCCGGTGATCGCGGTGTAGCCGCGGGCGCCCAACGATTGCATGAGGGCGGACACCTCGGCGACGTCGTCGCTCGCGACGACCACCTCGATCTTGGTCATCGGGGTCAGTTCGGACAGGCTCATCAGTGGATCTCCTTCGTGGTGGTCTCTGCGGGGGCGGCGGGGACGCCCGATGGGGTGGGAATGTCGAGGTCGTCGGCCTGCCAGCCATAGCGGCCCCACCGCATCCAGCGGGCGCTGTCGTGCTCGCGGACGCGGAGGGTGATCCAGCGGTTGGTCACCAGGGTGCGGACGGCCTCGGAGGCGTCGATGATGTCGTTGACCCGCGCGAGCGGGGCTTCGACGAACACCTGGAGCCGGATCGGCTCGTGCCGGGCCGCCCGGCCGACGCCCACCGATTGCCAGGGCAGGCCGAGGCGCAGGTCGCCGCCGTAGCCCGCGAGCACGCCAACCGTGCCGACGACGTTGTGCAGGGGCTTCGGCCCGGCGCCGAAGCGGTCGGGGGCGACGGTCGAGGCCGCGTACTGGGCGTTGATCCACTGCGCCACGATCATCGGCGCGGTCAGGATGGTTTCGAGACCCGAGCCGTCGGGGTCGGCGGCGGCGTCGTAGCTGTGCAGGAAGGCGCGGCGACCGAGGTCGGTGCCTGCCGTGATCGAGCGCGGACCCACGATGAAGGCGGCGTTACCGACCAGGCCCCACTCGGCGTACGCCTCCGCCCAGTCCGCCGACCGGCGCGCGGTGTCGCGGATCGCGCCGTGGCGGCCGCCCGCTCCGGGCAGACTCGGGCCGCGTTCGGCCGTGTTCCCGGCGCGGGCAGTTTCGAGCCGCCGGGTCAGCTCGAGCACGGCGGTCTCGTGCGTGGCCGGGATGGCCCAGGGCTCGAGCAGGGTGACTTCGTCGGTGACGGTGTCCATCTGCGCCGCGACGAAGAGCGTGTCGGCGGGGATCGAGATGCCGCGGGCGACGAGGGCGTCGCGCGTCTCGGGGTCGTTGAAGATCATGGCCGCCGCCCGCGCGTTCGGTTCGCCCTCGTGCCCGCCGCACGCCCCGCACTGCAGCGACGAGGCGAAGGGGTTGTTGGTCACGGAGGCACCGTGTCCGGTCAGTAGCACGATGGGCGCGAAGTGGTCGACGAGTCCCATCATCCGCAGCGCCGTCTCGGCGTAGAGCACGCGCTCTTCGAGTGTGAAGACGACGTTCGCGTCGACGTGCGTCGAGGGCTTCGCGGGGCGCATCCGCGACACCAGTGCGCGCCAGCCCTCCGGAGCGAGCGTCCGGGCCGCGCTCGCGGCGCCCAGGACCCACCCGGCGGTCTCCGCGAATGCGTACGGTGCGACGGCGGACTCTTTGAGCGCGTCGATCGTGGCATCCCGTTCCACGCCGGCGGCGCGCTGCCGCTTCCAGCGTGCGATCGCGTCGCGCTGCACGGACGACTCGGTGATCGCGACGCGAGGCGTGAGCAGCACCGGGCACGACGCGACCTCGGCGGACCCGTCGGCGGGCCGGAACGAGATGGGAGCGGCGAAGAAGCCCGCGAAGCCGAGGGTCTCGACCCCGCCCGCGGCCTCGAGGTGCCGCCGAAAGCTCTCCGACCGCGTGTCGATGCAGAAGACCGCCTGCGCGAGCGGCCGCTGGACCGGTGCGCTCGGGCGGAGCACCGGGGCGGTCGCCGGGGCGAGCTCGCGCGCGACGCCCCTCTCGAAGGCCTCCTGCCAGACGGCGAGCCGCGCCGGGGGGTCGATGAGCGAAAGGACGGGCCGTAGAGCACCGCGCGCCTCGCCGTCGGTGGCGTCGACGCCGAGGGCGAGAGCGACGGCGCCGATGCGGGCGGTGTCGTCGGTCGGAACTTCTTCGTTCGCAGCCCGCGCGGGAAGGACGGTGTCGGCGGGCAGGAGCAACCGCTCGAGCGTCGCGCGGATCGCGACGAGCGAGGTGAGGTCGACACCCGTCGTGCCGGCGTGCCGGACGAGCGCCGCCCACCCCGGCAGTGCGAGCACGTGCGCAGACAGGAAGGACTCCGCGGCGGTCTCGTCGAGCTGCCACCGGGCGAGCGCTTCGCCGACAGCCGCGGCCGGGTCGTCGGGAGAGTTCCGGATGCCGCTGCGCACCCGCCGCGACAGGGTCGGGTCGAGTGCGGCCAGGCGCCGCCACGTCGTCCACATGTTCTCGCCGTTCGCCCGCGACCAGGGTGCCGAGCCCAGCGAGGCGGCGGCCCACCGCGCGGTGAGGTCGTCGACCCGCGCGTGGACCCGCGGCGAAAGCCGTGCGGCCGGTGTCGGCTGCGGGGAGGCAGCTGTCATCGGGGGAGCGACGAGCAGGTCATGCCCGAGCACCTCGCCGACCGTGGTGGCGAGGCCGCCGATGCGAAGGATGCGGGAGGAGCCCGCCTCGGGCACGGTGAACCGCAGAGCCGCGTGCAGGTCGGAGGACGAGATTCGCCCCCGCGCGTGCAGGTCACGGAACCGTTGCTCCGAAAGAGACAGCAGGATGCCGTGGTCTCGCGCGATCCGCCCGATCGCCTCTTCCCAATCGAGGTTCTCGTAGCCGGCGACGGGGTTGCGGGCGATGAAGGTCTCGAGGGGGAAGTGCGCAGAGATGCTGCGCCCGGCGGCGGCGATCCAGCCCCGGATGACGGCGGGCGAGGGAGGGGAGGTGTGGGTGGTCATCAGAATCTCCGGTACTCGAGGGGGCCGTCGGCGGGTGCCGGGGTCCAGGACGTGTCCGTGCGGGGTGCGGTCGGGGGCAGGGGTGGTCGACCCCAGGCGAAGGCGAGGGCGAAGAGGTGGTCGGCGAACCGGCCCGAGCCTCGCGCGGCGAGGCCCGAGACGGCGGCGATCACGAAGACCGCGATGGCGAACGGCGCGGGCACGGGTGCGGCGGCGGCGATCGGAGTGAGCGCTTCGGCGGCGGGGAAGACCACCGCGAGATAGGCGGCGGTGGCGGCGGCCAGACCGGCGAGGAGGGCCGTGCGGGTCGCGGCCGGCGATGAACCCCCGCCGATCCGCGCCCCGGCGATCACCGCGGTGGCCCAGGCGAAGAGGAGGAGCACTGCCGCGCTGTGAGTGATCGCACCGGATGCCGCCAGCGCCGCCGCCCCGGTCAGGAGCACGACTGCGCCGCCGACGATAGCGCCGCCGCGGGATGCCACCGGGAGCGCGATCGCCCGGCCCTTCAGCGCGTGCTCGACCGCGGAGCCGGCGCCGAGGAACAGGCTCGCCTTGTAGAGCGCGTGACCGATCGCGTGGACCAGGGCCACTCCGAAGGCCCCGAGCCCGCAGGCCAAGAGCAGGAACCCCATCTGCGCGGCGGTGGACTGCACGAGGCGGCCCTTCACGTCGGGGCGCGTGAGCATGGCGAGGGTCGCCACGATCATCGTGATCGCGCCGGCGACGGCCACCACCCAGGGCCCCACGGCGGAGGGCACAGCGGCATAGCGCAGCAGGAGCAGCGCGCCCGCGTTCACGAAGCCCGCGTGCAGGAGCGCCGAGACCGGGGTTGTCGTCGCCGCGGTCGCGGGAAGCCAGCCGTGCAGGGGGAAGGAGCCCGCGCGGGCCACGGCCGCGACCGCCACGAGCACACTCACCACTGCCGCCGAGGTGACGTCGAGGCTCCCGAGCGCGGCGAGCGAGACCGAGCCGGTGGACGCCACCGCCACGATGACCGCTGCCCAGAGGGCCGCGTCTCCGAGCAGCAGGGCGACCGTGCTGCGCGACACCGCGATCCGGGTTTGCGGCCCGGCACCGCCGGTCGAGATGAGGGCGATCATGCTGACCGTGCCGAGGGTCCACCCGGCCGCGAGCAGCACGACGTCGTTCGCGGCGATGGCGGTGGTCGACCCGACGGCCGCGAGAGACGACAGGGCGAAGAAGCTGCGCGAACGGGGGTCGCCGCGCAGGTTGCGGCTGGCGTAGGCCTGCACGATCACGGTGAGGGCGACGACCAGCAGCGCGAGGGCGGAACCGGCGATGTCGTCGTCCGTGGCGAGGGCCGATGCGAGGCCCACGGTGGCGACGATCGCGGCGACGGCTGCGGGGCAGGCGGCGAGTGAGCCCGGGGTGTGCCGACGCGCGACTTCCGGGAGGAGGGCGGCGACGACCGCGGCGAGCAGCGCGGCGATCGTGAGCGGGGCGAGAAGCGACATGCGCAGCACGTTACATGCAAAAAATTACTGGTGTCAAAAAACAGGTAATGATTAACCGGTGCTTTGATTCCGGTACCGCGGGTCAGTATGCTGTGGCGATGACGACATGGACGTTTCTGACCAACCACGCCCATGTGTTCATCTACGTCGCCCGCGACCCCGGTGCTCGCGTTCGAGAGATCGCGGATGCCGTGGGCATCACCGAGCGCACGGCGCACGGCATCCTGGCCGACCTCGTCGACGCCGGGTACCTCAAGCGCGAGAAGGAGGGCCGGCGCAATCGGTACGAGTGCGTCGAGGACCTGCCGTTGCGTCACCCGATCGAGAGCGATCACCCCGTGGGGGCGTTGCTGCAGGCGTTGCGGGGCTGACCTCCCGCGGCGACACGCAGGGCAAGATCGAGAGATGATCACCGTCGTTTCGGCCCCGACCAATCTCGGCTTGCGGCCGCCTCGGCGGGGGAGCGTGCCGGGGGTGTCCAAGGCGCCGGATGCTTTGCGCGAGGCCGGCCTCTTCGAGCGCCTCGCTCATCGGGGGGCCCAGGAGGGCGGAATCGTGCTCGCCGGCCGGTATGTCGACGACGACGACGCGCGCGCCCCGGGTCTCGTTCGCAATCAGGCTCAGCTCGTCGACCATGCGCGGCGGCTCGCTGATCGCATCGATGGCGTCTGGGCGTCGGGCCGGTCGCCCCTCGTCATCGGCGGCGACTGCAGCGTCCTCATCGGGGCGGGGATCGCCAGTGCGCGTCGAGGTGGCGGCGGTCTCGTGCACATCGACGGGCACACCGACTTCCGGCACCCGGGCAACAGCGACGACTGCGCGAGCGTGGCCGGGGAGGATCTCGCCGCGGCTGTCGGTCTTCATTGGCCGGCGATTGCGGACATCGACGCCCTGTCCCCCTACTTCCACCCGTCTCGTGTTGCGCACATCGGGCATCGGGACGACGACCAGCACGTCGATGAGGCTCGTCGCGCGCTGGGGTGCGTGGTGCCCGCGGCGGATGTCCTGGCGCGGGATGCCGCCTCCGTTGCCGCCGAGATCCGACGCGTCGTCGGACGCGGATACTGGCTGCAGGTCGACGTCGACGTCCTCGATCCCGCCGTCATGCCCGCTGTCGACAGCCCGGATCCGGGCGGACTCGATGCCTCGCAGCTGACCCGGCTCCTCGTCGAACTCGCGCCGTTCGCTCGCGGCGCCTCCGTCACCGTCTTCGACCCCGACCTGGACCCCGACGGCTCTCACGCGCGCGTCGTGGCGGACATCGTCGTGGACGGTCTGGGAGAACTCGGGACCGCGGTCCGGATGCCGTGACGTCTGCAGGGCGACGACATCACCGCATCGTCGGGATAGCGGTGAGAGGACACGGGATGCCGAGCGAACCGTGTTGTATCGGGGGCGCTCTTGCGGGCGTGTGGTCACCGCGCTAACGTGCAACCAAATGGTTGAACAACGGAGCGACGCCGACATCGACCGCGTCTTCCACGCCCTGGCCGATGCGACCCGTCGCGACATCGTGCGGCGCACGCTCGTCGCCGAGCAGTCGGTATCAGAGCTCGCCGCGGCGTACGCGATGTCGTTCGCCGCCGTGTCGAAGCACATCGCCGTGCTCGCCGAGGCGCGGCTCATCACTAAGCGCGCGCAGGGGAGGGTGCGACTCGTGTCCGCCGACCCCGCCGCTCTGGCGAAGGCTCAAGCGCTGCTGCGCTCCTACGAAGACCTCTGGCGCGGCCGCGTCGACCGACTCGACGCGATCCTGCTCGAAGACGCCGGGGTGCCGGCATCCGATCCTCTCTCCGAACCCACCGAAAACTGAACCGACGAAGGAGTCGTCATGCCCGTCACATCCGTCGAGAGCGACACCGAATCTCTCACCATGACCCTGGTTGCCGACTTTCCGGTCGGCTCCGAACGCCTCTGGGCGGTCTTCACCGACCCGCGCCAGCTCGAGCGCTTCTGGGGCCCTCCCGGGTGGCCGGCGACCTTCGACGCCTTCGACTTCCGGATCGGCGGCCAGGCGAAGTATCACATGACCTCGGCGCAGGGACAGCGAGCCGGTGGCGCGTGGGAGTTCACCGCGATCGACGAACCGCGCGGGTTCGAGGTGATCGACTCGTTCGCCGACGAGGACGGCACCCCCATCGAGGGGATGCCGTCGATGCGCATGGTCTTCGCCTTCGAGGCCACGCCCGAGGGCGCGCGCCTCACCAACGTCAGTCACTTCACCTCCGCCGAGGCGCTGGAGCAGGTTGTCGCGATGGGCGCGGTCGAGGGCTCGACGCTCGCGATGAATCAGCTGGACGCCGTGCTCCAGGGGCTCCGCGAATTCGCACAGGGTAAGGGGACGCAGCTCGAGGTCCTCGACGATCAGCACGTGCGCATCACGCGGCTCATCGACGGACCGCGCGAGCTCGTCTGGCGTGCGCACGTCGACCCCGAGCTGATGCGGCAGTGGATGCTCGGCCCCGACGGCTGGCGCATGACCGAGCGCGAGGTCGATCGCATCGAGGGCGGGACCTACCGCATCGCGTGGGAGCCCGAGCCCGGCACCGAGGGCGAGGCGTTCGGGTTCGACGGCGAGATCCTGCTGCTCGACGAACCCCGCCGCATGGTGCAGACCGAGCACATGACGGGCACCGACTACCCCGCGACGATCAACGACCTGTCGCTCTACGAGGAGGACGGGGCCACCCTGGTGACGCTGTTGATCGAGTACCCGGATGCCGCCACCCGCGACGCCGTGCTCGCCACCGGCATGGTCGAGGGGATGGAGCAGAGCTTCCGGCGGATGGAGCGCGAGGTTCTCGGGTGATGCGGGCGGCGCATGGTGGTGTCCGGTCGCCGCTATGCGTGATTGCAGGGGATTCTCACGCGGAGTGACGATTTGCTCGGAGGCCTGTGCGAGATGCTGAGGCGTCCTGGAATGCCAGAACCCCAGCGGCCCGCCGTGCGCATGGGCCGCTGGGGTTCTCGTTCTATCCGTTAGTTCGGTCTACGTGTCGTTCGGTGGCGCTGAAGCAGCATCACCGCAACCCCGGCGGCGAGGATGCAGAGTGCCCAGCCCAGTGGGGCGAGGGGTGCGGATCCGGTGATGGCGAGGTGATTCGAGGTGGAGGTGCTGCCGCTCGAGCTGGCGGGGGTTCCCGTGCTGGCGCTGGCGCTGGTGCTGGTGGTGGCGCTGGCGCTGGTGCTGGGGGTGGGGGTGGGGGTGACCTGGACGGCGAAGGAGTTGGTGAGACCTCCGATCGTGAAGGTGATGACGTGGGGGCTGGCGTGGTTGAAGGTGACGGTGGTGAGGTTGGTGGTGGGGTCGTAGGTGATGGTGTCGGTGTCGATGCTGGAGGTGGTCACCGGTTGGACGTTCGCCTTGGTGGTGGGGTTGCCGTATTGGTCGACCGGCATTGTCTCGAACACGATCGAGTCGCCCTGGTTGGCGGTGATGGTCGTGTGGGTGGCCGTGCTGTTGGAGGGTTCGGTGACGGTGCCGTCGGGGGCGACGGCCCAGAGGGTGGTGCTGCTGCTGTCGCCGGGGGAGACGGCGGCTTCCAGGGCGGTGGCGGTGCCGGGGGCGATGGTGAGTTTCACGTATTCGGTGGCGGTGCCCACGCTGTTGGTGGCGGTGACCTTGACTTTCCAGGTACCGGCGCGGGTGGAGGATCCGGCGAGGATACCGTTCGTGAAGGTGACACCGTCGGGGAGGACGGTGCTGTCGGTGTCGTCGTTTTCGACGGTGTAGGTCGGGGTGGGGACGCCGGTCGCGACTAGGTCGTCGAAGGAGAACGACTGTCCGGCGACGACGTTCTTCTCGATCGGAGCGGAGGCGGCGGAGTCGGTCTGGAAGGAGGGCGATTTCGTGTACGGGACCACCGTGAACGTCGTGCTTGTGGTGGAGGGGCTGTGCGAGGAGTCACCGGAATAGGACGCGGTGACGGTGTGCGAGCCGACGGCGAAATTCCTCAACAGTGTCGCGGTGCCGTCCGTGAAAGTGGTGGACCCCAGGACGGTGTCTCCTTCCTTGAAGGTCACGGTCCCGGCGGCGGTAGCCGGGGAGATGACGGCGGTCAGCGTTGTCGCTGTCGCGTCGTTGGGCTTATCGCTTGCTTTCAATTCAAGTGTGGTGGCGTAGCTCGGGTCGTCATAGGTGATGACAATCTTGCCGTTGCCGAAGTTGCCGTCCAGGGCGGTTGCATTCGTGGCGGTCGCGGCAACGAAACCCGACCCGCCGCCACCCGCACCCGCGTTATCGTCTTCCGTTTCGCCGCCGTCGGTCCCGCCACCACCGCCGGCGAAGTAGCCGCCTCCGCCTCCGCCTCCGCCGCCCGCGTAGCGAGCCGAAGAGCCTGAGTTGTTCGCCCCGCTGCCGCCGAGCGCGAATGCGGTTGAGCTTGTGTGGTAGCTGCTTCCCGGAGCCCCCTCGACGGAGCCTGTTCCGCCGGGGCCCGGGCCGGAGGCTGTCGCACCGCCACCGGAGTATGCGTACGAACCAGTGCCATCCGGACCGTGCCCGGATGATCCGTCGCCGGTTGTTCCCCCGGCGCCGCCAGGGACGGGCGTCCCTCCGGCAATGCTCGCGCCGCCACCGCCGCCGGCTGCGATCAGCAGTGCACCTGCATCGGAGAAGAGGAAGCTGCCGCCACCGCCGCCACCGCTCGCGTACGTGCTGGAGGCAGACCTTTTTCCGGCGAATCCGCCGCCTCCGTATCCCCCGGGTGCATAAGTGTTGGCGTCACTGACGCCGTCTTGGCCAGCACCGCCAACGACCAGGGCGAGCTCATCGCCAGGCTGAACGGGAAGGGTGGCGCGCACGGTGCCGCCGAGGCCACCGGCCCCGTGGCTCCCTCCGAAGAAGGTGCCGTCATTCATTGCATGCCCGCCGGAACCGCCCTCGACCACCGCGGTGATGCTCGTGACGCCAGCTGGCACTTCCCACGACTCGGGCAGGCCGCTGTACACGAAGACGGCCCTGCAGAGGCCGGAATCGCACGACGTGTTGACAGCCTCGGCAGTGGTCGCCCCGGCGAATGTGATCGCTGCGGTCACCACAACGCCCACACCCCCCGCTACGACACGACGAACAAGAGGCGATGGGGCGGTTCGCATGGTGGTACTCCTCATCGGGAACGAAAGACGGTGGTCGGTGCGAGAGCGGTGCAAGGAGGCTGTTGCTGGCGGGATGCCGCTGATTACGAGTCCACATCCGCAGGCGTCACTTTACATCCAGTTCATTCCGTTTCGTTCCGTTCTGCGTGCAGAGGAAGCCCGCATGCTGCTTCTCGTGTTGCTGACCCTGCCGGCGCTTCCCCGGGCCAGCATCTACGTGACCCAGTTCTTCGACATGTTCGCCGACGGTCCTGCCGTGGACGCCGGGCGGCGTAGAGGTCCGCCACCTCTACGCATGACGCGTCGCAGCTGTCGCCCACGACGGCGCGGAGCAGGCAGAACGGCCCTACCCGCCCCGCATCGTGACACGCTGGGTCCGAAGGAGGGATCGCGATGACCGACCCCACACCCGCCGACCGGCTGCGCACGGCCCTCGAGCACTCCGACGCCTCGGCACGGCTCCAGGCGGCGCTCGCCGCGGGGACGCGGCCGGACGATCGTTACATCGACGTCCTGGTCGAGCGGTGCGCGGTCGAGTCCGATTTCTTCGTGCGCGACATGCTGACGTGGGCGCTCACGCGGCACGACCCCGCGCGTACCGTGCCGGCGCTGCTTCCCGAGGTCGGGTCCGACATCCCTCAGGCGCGGAGCCAGGCCCTGCACACGCTGTCGAAGATCGGCGACCCGGTCGCGTTCACCGCGATCACGCCCGCGGTCCTGCGTGACAGGCACCCCGAGGTGGCGCGGGCGGCCTGGCGGACGGCATCCGGTCTCGTTCCCGACGACCAGCACGAGAGCCTCGCCGACGAGCTCTCGACCCAGTTCGGTCGGGGCGATCACGACACCCAGCGGAGCCTGAGTCGGGCGTTCGCCGCGATCGGCTTGCGCGCCGAGCCGACCGTCGAACGCGCCGCGGACTCGCCGTACGACGTCGTCAGCGCGCACGCGCGGGCCACGGCGATCATCATGGACGACCCGGATGCCGACTTCGCCGCCGCCGCGGTCGAGGCCCGGCGTGTGGTGGCTCAGCGCGCTCTGCCGGTCGAGGAGTGACCCGCGGGCTCAGTGGTAGTGCGTGACCCACGCCCAGAGCGGCGGCCGTCGTCGACGCGCAGACGTCTCGCGGGCTTGGTTCACGGCGCGGAGCGCGGTGACGGGCTCGGCGTCCGCGCCGACGACGGCCACGGCGGCGGAGTCCGCCGGCACCGCGGCGACGACCGCGGAATCCGCCGGCACGGGCCCGCTCCGCAACTCGCGCGCGAGATCGGCCACCTCGCCCGCGCTCGGGCGCCCCTCGGGGTTCGGGTCGGTCATTGCCGTGAGCAGCACTTCCCAGCCGTACCCGAAGCCCTGAGGCACCTCGGGGTCGTAATCGAGGGGCCCGAGCACGAGCTCCTGCATCGCGCCGCCGCTCAACGGACCCTCGGCCGTGAGCATCTCCTGCGCCAACAGCCCCAGCGCGTAGATGTCGGATGCCGGGGTCGCCGTCTCACCGTGCAGTCGCTCGGGCGGGAGGTATGCGGCATCCGGATGCGTCTGCGCGGTGGCGGGACGGGCGCCGAGCACCTGCGTCACGCCGAAGTCCGCGAGGACGGCGGTGAAGGGACGGGGCGCGGCGCGCTCGGGGCGCAACAGCACGTTCGACGACTCGAGGTGCTGGTGGACGATGCCCACCTCGTGGATCGCGGCGAGACCCTCGGCCACGTCTTGCAGCAGCCCCGCGGCGAGGTCGGGCGCCAGCGCCCCGTGATCGTCGAGATGCCGGCGCAGGGTCGGACCGGGGATGAGCTCCATGACCAGGTACCCGTGCCCCTCGCGCGTGAGGTGCGCGTCGTACAGCGTCACGAGCGACGGGTGATCGAGGGCGGTGAGGATGCGCGCGGCCGCCAGTCGCCGCCGGGGGTGGGTGACCTCGTCGGGGTCGAGTGGAAACACCTTCACCGCGACATCGCGCGCGAGCACGTCGTCGCGCGCACGATAGACGGTGCCCTCGCGGTCGGAGCCGAGCGGTTCGACCAGCCGGTAGCGTCCGGCGAAGGCACCGCCGAGCGACGGGAGCGTCGCGTGGGGGGTGCCCATCGGATCCTCGTCGAGGGGCCGGTCGCCGTGCGGGTGGAGCTCGGACAGGGTCGTCACACCAGGGGGTCGCCGTTGTCGCTGGTGCGACGGGTGGTGACGCTCTGGCCGCTGGCCGGATCGATGGTCGAGCGGGTGGTGGACTCGACCGAGCGACGACGGAACATGAAGACCAGGCTGATCACGAAGACGACGACGCCCGCGGCCATCAGGATGTACCCGATGGTCTGAAGATTCGCGACGCCACCGAGGTCGAGGTTGACCGCGAAGGCCAGGATGGCACCGATCACGAAGAGTGCGATGCCGCTGCCGATACCCATGGGAAACTCCCTCGTTGCTGTGATTGTCTAGTGATCGCGCCGGTGACATGGACCTGTGCCGGTCGCGATCGCTCAAACGCTACTGAGTGAAAAGACTTTGCTGCGACCGATGGCGCGGCGCATTCTTGGGGTGCATAATGGACGACCTTCAGCGCAGGGCGAACGCTTTCGCGGCGCTCGGAGACCGCGGTCGTCTGCGGATCGTCGACCTTCTGGCGGTCGGAGACATGTCGTCGAGCGAGATCGCGGCCGCCCTCGGAATGAAGTCGAACCTCGTGGCCTTCCACACCAATGTGCTGCACGAACGGGGAATCGTGCGGCGGGTGCGCTCCGAATTCGACGGCCGCCGCACCTACCTGCAACTGATCCCCGACGCATTCTCGGCGCTCGCCGCCGACCCCACGTCGGTGGGCGGTCGCGTCGTCTTCGTCTGCACCGCCAATTCCGCCCGATCTCAGCTCGCCCAGGCGATCTGGGTGGACCACAGCGGCATTCCCGCCGCCTCCGCGGGAATGCACCCGGCCGATCGCGTGAATCCCGGAACGATCGACGCAGCGACCCGCCACGGCATTTCTCTGGACCCGGATGCCAGGCCCCGAGCGCTCGACCAGGTGGCGCGCCCCGGCGACTTCTTGATCAGCGTGTGCGACCAGGCGCACGAGCAGATGAAGGGCCGCGACGACGTGCACTGGTCGATCCGCGACCCCGCGAACAGCGGCAGCGTGGAGGCGTTCGACCGCACCGTCTCGGAGCTGCGTGCGCGGATCGCGCGGGTTGCGGCGCAGCTCGTCGGGGCGTGAGCGTCGGGCACCTCACGACCGCGCGGTCAGCGCCGGGATTAGCACCGGAGTGCGGTCACGGTAGGCGAGGTAGTCGGACCGGTCGCCCCAGCGCTCGTCGGCGCGCTTCTCGAGCAGAGGGATGCCGCTGACCCGCGTCAGCAACAGCACCACGAACAGCGGCGACAGGACGGCGACCCACTGCCAGCCCTGCAGCACGGGCACGGCGACGAGGAAGACACCGACCCACACGAGGATCTCGCCGAAGTAGTTGGGATGCCGGGACCGCGACCACAGGCCCGTGCGGATGAACTCCCCCCTGTTCGCGGGGTCGGCGCGGAAAGCCTGCTTCTGCAGGTCGGCGACGACCTCGAACACCATCCCGGCGAGCCACACGACGATCCCCGCGACCGCGAACCCGTCGAGGGGCGCCCGGTCGGCGGCATCCGCGCTCATGGCGATCCAGGCGGCTGACGCGGTGAGAGCCACCCAGAGCCCCTGGATGCACCAGACCTGGAAGAAGCGCAGCGGGTTCGTCTTGATCTCGTCGAAGCGTCCGTCGGTACCCGCCCGGTGCACGCGCGCGAAGAGGAACGAACCGAGACGCGCGGCCCACACGACGACCATCGCGGCGAGGATCCACCCGCGGGCGTCCTGCGCGGGGGCGAGCAGGGCGAGGGCGATCGAGACGGCGATGAAGGTGAGGCTGCCTGTCAGGTCGAAGAACCGCTCGGTGCGGCGCAGGGCCGAGGGAAGGAAGACGACGAACTGGATGACGAAGGCCGCCGTCACAGCGATCGCGAACACCGGGATGCCGCCGACCTGCGCACCGCGGAAGCTTCCGGCGACGGCGAGCCCCGCGCCGATGACGAGGGCCACCACCACGGCGACGAGCGCCGTGAGGTTCCGGGTCGCGGGGGACCGTTCCGAGGTGGGGGGAACGGGTGCGGTCATGATGCGGCTCCTCTGTACAGGGTGTCGATCGTGTCGGCGGCGCGGTGCAGTACCTCGCGGCGCTTGATCTTGAGAGTCGGGGTGACGAGCTCGCGATCGTCGAGATCGGCCAGCACGACGGTGAAACGGCGCACCTGCTCACTGCGCGACACGAGGGCATTCGCCGCGTCGACGGCGGTCTGCAGGTGGGCGGTGAGGCGGGGGTCGTCGATCGCGCGTACGGCGCCCGGAATGCCGGGCTCGAGCGTAGAACCGTTCGCGGCCACCCAGGCGGCCGACTGCTCGGGATCGAGGATCAACAGGGCCGAGAGGTAGGGCTTGCCCTCGCCGACCATGACGGCGTGCTGCACGAGCGGACTCGCCTCGACCGCGCCCTCCCAGCGGGCGGGCACCACCGTCTTGCCGTTCGAGGTGACGATGACGTCTTTCAGGCGGCCCTCGAGGATGACCCGCCCCGAGTCGTCGATGCGACCGAGGTCGCCCGTGCGGAAGAAACCGTCCACGAATGCATCGGCGTCGTGACGGGGGTCGCGGTACCCCGAGAACACGCCCACACCGCGGGCGAGCACCTCTCCCTGCGGGCTGATGCGCACGGTCGATCCGGGAAGGGGGAGTCCCACCGTGCCCGAGGCGATGCGCCCGGGCAGGTTTCCGGTCAGCGGCGCGGTCGTCTCGGTGAGGCCGTAGCCCTCGATGACCGGGACCCCGATGCCCCGGAAGAACAGCGACAGATCGCGATCGAGGGTCGCCCCTCCCGACAGGATGTACCCGACCCGCCCACCCATCACGGAACGGAGCCGCGCGTAGAAAAGCGCGTCGAAGACGGCCTTTCGCACCCGGAAGCCGAGGGGAGCGCGGCGCGGGTGGCCGCCATCCCGGAACTCTTCGAACCGCCCGCCGAGGATCGCGGTGGCGACGGCGCGAGCCCACAGCCGGCCGAGGTGCTTCTCGGCGGCTTTCTCGCCCGCGGCGGACTGAATCTTCTGCAGGACGCGGGGAACCGCCACGAGGAAGGTCGGACGCAGCACGGCGAGGGCGGGCACGACCTGCGCCGGCTCGGAGAGGTGCGCGATGCGCATGCCGCTCGCGATGCAGATGAGCTGCAGGCCGCGCGCGAGCACATGGGCGAGCGGGAGGAAGATGATCGTGTTGCCCTGCGGGTTCACCACTTCGCGGTACGCGGCGGCGATGTTGAGCACTTGACCGAGGAAGTTCGCGTGCGTGAGCACGGCGCCCTTGGGCTCGCCGGTCGTTCCCGAGGTGTAGACGATGGTCGCCGGATCGTCGTGGCCGGCACGGATGCGGCGGCTCTCGAGCTCGGCCTCGGAGACATTGGCACCCCGCGCGCTGAGCTCGTCGAGCGAGGGGACGTTCTCGACGCCCGCCATCGCCCAGGTGCCGAGCGTCTCATCCCCGGCCTGCGCGAGCGCGTCGGTGAGGAGGTCGGCGTGCGCGCGGGTTCCGGCCACCGCGAGGCGCACGCCGGCGTCGCGCACGATCGCATCGACCTGCGAGGCCGACGACGAGTCGTACACGGGAACGACCACGCCCCCGGCGAACCAGGTGGCGAGATCGGCGACGGCCCACTCGTAGCGCGTCGGCGCCATGATGGCCACGGTGTCGCCGGGCTGCAGGCCGACGCCGACCATTCCCTTCGCGAGCGCGCGGACGGCATCGAGGAAGGCCGCGGTGGTCACCGGTTTCCACCCGCTGTCGGTCGGCACCTCGAAGGCGATGTGATCGGGGGCTTCCTCCGCACGGCGGACGAGCAGATCGGTCACGTTGGTGAACGCGTCCAGGCGCGCCAAAGCGGGCGTGTGCGTCTCGAACATCATTCCTCCGGGCGAGTGCGCGGTCCTCGGGTGGGGGACCGCCGAGATCATTTCGGAGGCGTGCTCGGTTCGGATTGCCGGTCGGGGCTTCCCGCGCGCGGGCTCAGGGGGCGCTGAGGGCCCGCACGGTCAGGCGCACGAAGAAGTAGCCGATGGCGATGTTGATGACCACCCCGATCAGATACGTGACCGAGAGGCCGTTCGTCGCCGAGATCGAAGCGAACGCCACCACGGCGGCGATGACGCCCCCGCCTCCTGCCACCGCCAGGGCCGCGAGGTGCACGTTCGGCGACGGGCGAACGGCGGCCAGCAGCCACAGCACGCTGAGCAGCCCGACTGTCACCCCGCCCGCCAGGAGGGTGGGCTCGTCCAGACCGATCCACAGGTACATGACCGCGACGACGGCGAAGATCGGCGCCAGCACGAACGCGAGAACCCGCGCGCGGCGGGCGAGCTTCTCGGGCGGAACCGGGTCGATCGAACGCGAGGCCATCTGACCTCTTCCCCCTGCGTGGCGCGGAGTCGCCAGGCTATCCACCGGGTCCGCTCCTCGTCCAGGAGAAGGGAGGCTGTCGCCGTCAACCCCCGGGCCTTTCAGGCTTTTCTTGGCACTCGACCGGTATTTTCTCTCGCGTCGGTGTGGACTCGTGCGCCCCGCACGGGTCGCTGATCGCCGGCGAGCGAGACGACACGGAGGCGACGACGATCAGTACCTTGACGGCACCCGCTCCTCGCGTGACGGCTCCGGCGACGGCATCCCGCCCCGCGAACCCCGCGCGCCACCTGCCCTCTCTGACAGGGCTCCGCTGGGCGACGGCAATGCTGATCTTCGGTCACCACCTCATGGCGGTCGAGTACTTCGGCGGCACCGCCGGAACCGTCTGGGCCTTCGTCTTCGAAGCAGGCAAGACCGGCGTGACGCTCTTCTTCATTCTCTCGGGCTTCGTGCTCGCCTGGGGCCACAAGCCGCAGCAGAGCGCCGGGTCGTTCTACTGGCACCGCTTCGCCCGCATCTACCCCCTGCATCTCGTCGGCGTGGGACTGGCTCTGGTCGCCGCGGCGACCCTCGTCCCCGAGATCCGGACCGCGGGACGGGCGCCCCTGGTCGCGAACGTCCTCCTCGTCAACGGCTGGGTGCCCGACTGGTGGCAGGCCGGAAACCCCGCCAGCTGGTCGCTCGTGTGCGAGGCGTTCTTCTACCTGAGCTTCCCGTTCCTCATCCGTCCGCTCGTGCGCCTCTCGAACCGCGCGCGGGGCGGCGTGGTCGTGGCATCCCTCGTGCTCGTCGCCCTGGCCCCGCAGATCGCTGCGATCTCGCCGTTGCCGATGTCGGCGGCATCCACTCCGCTGCTCCGCCTGCCCGAGTTCGTGCTGGGCGTCACCCTCGCGCTGCTCCTGAAGAGCGGAGCCTGGATGCCGTGGAAGCTGCGCTACACGCTCCCTCTCGCCGTCGTGGGCTACGCCCTGTCGGAGGCGCCACCGATCCCCGGCACCGACATCCACCCGGGGCTCGCCGCGACCGTGGGGTCGTTCGCGCTGCTCGTCGCCTCGCTCGCCGCGGCCGACGCGCACGGCGGGTCGACGTTCCTCGCCCGTCCGCTCTGGCAGGAGCTCGGACGCGTGTCGTTCGCCTTCTACCTCGTGCACCTGCTCGTGATCGCGTCGGTGTCGTCGTCGTGGCCCGACGGCCACTCGCAACTGCCGTGGCGGCACGCGCTGCTGCTCGCGCTCGCCGCCTTCGCCATCGCGCTCGCGATCGCGTGGGTGCTGCACCGGGCCGTCGAGATCCCGGCGCAGAAGTGGCTGCTGCGGTACGACCGGTCGCGGCACGTGTCCGAGGGCACGGGCGCTGCGGTCGGGGGAGAGACGCACGCCTCGGCGGCCGGTTCCCCCGCCGCCCGTTAGGCTCGCGGGATGTTCGGGGCGCATATCTTCATCCTTCTGCTCACCTGGGGCGTGGCCCTGGTCGCGATCGGCGCGGTGCTGTACTTCGCGGTGCGTCTGGCCGTGCTGCACGCGCTGAAGGCGCACACCCGCTGGGTCGAGTCCGGGCAGCGCTGACGCGGCGCCCGACCGCTCCCGAGGGCCTGTGTCGAGAACAGGCGATTCGCTGAGATCAGGCCGTTTCGCGGGGAGTCGTCCTGGTTCTGGTGGCATCCCCTGTTTTCGTGACGCGGCGGTCTGGGCCGCGACACGCCCGGCCCACCGATCGTCCAGATTCGCCTCGGTACACTTCCCTGTGCCCGAAACACAGCTGAACCCCGACCGCGATGCCGCGCGGGCGGTATCCATCGATCCGACCGAGCTCGAGATCGCGCTGCGCGTCATCGACGCCGCCTCGTCGCTCGACCCGGAAGATCCCGCGTACATCGCCCTGCGCCGCCAGACCGGAAAGCTCTACAAAGACGTCAAGCGCCAGTCGCGCAAAGAGAAGCGTCAGCGCATCGCCGAGGCCGATCGCGCGGTCGTGGCCGCGACCGCCACGGGCGCCGCCGACCGCATCGACGACGAGACGCGCGGCATCCCGCTGCAGGCCCGCACCGAGATGCCGTTCGCGGGTGAGCTGATCAAGGCGCGCGCCTGCTACATCTGCAAGCAGGACTACACGCTGGTCGACGCGTTCTACCACCAGCTCTGCCCCGACTGCGCGGCCATGAGCCACGCCAAGCGCGACGCCCGCACCGACCTCACCGGCAAGCGGGCCCTGCTCACCGGCGGCCGCGCGAAGATCGGCATGTACATCGCGCTGCGGCTGCTGCGCGACGGCGCTCACACCACCATCACCACGCGCTTCCCGCGCGATGCCGTGCGCCGCTTCTCGTCGCTGCCCGACAGTGCCGAATGGATCCACCGCCTCAAGGTCGTCGGCATCGACCTGCGCGACCCCGCCCAGGTGATCGGGTTGGCGGAGTCGGTGGCATCCGAAGGCCCTCTCGACATCCTCATCAACAACGCAGCTCAAACGGTGCGGCGGTCTCCGGGGGCGTACAAACCCCTGGTGGATGCCGAGCTCGCACCGCTCCCCGACGGACCGCTGCCCGAACTGGTCACCTTCGGCCACACGAACGACGCCCACCCGCTCGCCCTCGCGCAGTCGGTGTCGGCGCACCCCATCCTCGCGTCGGCCGCGCGCACCGCCGACGAATTGACCGCCGAGGCGATGGCCGCGGGCTCGTCGTCGCTCGAGCGTCTGGCCGCCGGCACGGCGATCGACGCGGGCGGACTCGTTCCCGACGAGGACCGCATCAACAGCTGGACGCAGCACGTCGATCAGGTCGAGCCCCTCGAGATGCTCGAGGTGCAGCTCGCCAACATGACCGCGCCGTTCCTGCTCGTCAGCCGACTGCGCCCCGCGATGGCCGCATCGACCGCGCGTCGCAAGTACATCGTCAACGTGTCGGCGATGGAGGGCGTGTTCGGCCGCGGCTACAAGGGCCCCGGCCATCCGCACACCAACATGGCCAAGGCCGCGCTGAACATGCTGACGCGCACGAGCGCGCGCGAGATGTTCGAGTCGGACGGCATCCTCATGACCGCGGTCGACACCGGCTGGATCACCGACGAGCGCCCCCACTTCACCAAGGTGCGCCTGGCCGAAGAGGGCTTCCACGCCCCGCTCGACCTCGTCGACGGCGCCGCCCGCGTGTACGACCCGATCGTGCGCGGCGAGGCCGGCGAGGACCTGTTCGGGATCTTCTTGAAGGACTACAGCAAGGGCAGCTGGTAGGCCGCCGCGGGGGTCGCCGCGGCTCGTCCCGCCCTGGCGCCTGCCGTGCCCGGCCCTGCCCCGCCCGCCCCCGCCCTGCCCGTTGAGTGTCCACAACACCCGGACGATTTTCGGATCCGTCCGGGTGTTGTGGACACTCAACGCGCGTTTCGGGGCGCGAAGCGCAGGGGCCTCAGGCGGGTAGGAAATACTCGCGGGCGAGAGGCGCGATCTCGAGACCGGATGCCGTGGCGGCGGTGACCCAGCGGAGCTCGGCGATCTCGGCATCCGGGGCCGGCTTCTGGTCGCCGATGTCGACGCGGAAGACCTCGGCCACGACCTCGAAGCCCGGTTCGTTCGCCGCGCTCGCCGCGTACGAGCCGAGGGGTTCGAGCAGCGCGGGGTCGACGCGCAGGCCGACCTCTTCGGCCAGCTCCCGCGCGAGCGTCTCGGCGGGCGTCTCGCCGGCCTCGGGCTTGCCGCCGGGCTGCATGAACGCCGTCGTGCCGGCCTTGCGCACGAGCAGCAGGCGTCCGTCGGCGTCGGTGATGACCGCGGCCGAGACGTGGATACGGCGCGGGGGAGTGGCATCCGGGATCACCTCGGCACGGTAGCACCCGGGAGCCGCCCTCCCGGCGCGGGGAGTGGGCGTGGGGGCGTGGGCGTTGAGTCGGCGTCGGCGTGGGCGTGGGCGTGAGTGTCCAAGAAACCCGGACGTTCTGCGGAATCGTCCGGGTGTTTTGGACACTCAAGAGGGGGCGTTGGGGGCGTGGACGTTGAGTGGGCGTGGGGGCGTGGGCGTTGAGTGTCCAAGACACCCGGACGTTTTGCGGAATCGTCCGGGTGTTTTGGACACTTAACACTCGACGGGCGACACTCGACGGGCGCCGTGCGCCCGGCGCCGTGCGCCGGGCGACGGGCCCGGGCCTCAGAGAGCGCCGCGACGGATGCCGGTCACGATCGGCCGCGTCGAGGCCAGGGCCGCGGCGACCAGGGCGAAGCCCGCGGCGAAGGTCAGCGCGATCGTCAGCACCGACAGCGGGGCGACGATCAGGCTGATCCCGACGATCGGGAACGCGAGCATCAGGCCGAGCGCTGCGCCTCCCACGGCGGCCCACCGCAGCGGCACCATGACGGTGATGCGGCGGGCGCGGCGGAGTTCGGCATCCGGGATGCCGAGGCGGTCCAGGCCCACGATCAGCTCGCGCTCCTCGAGCACCGACGCCGCCTGCGTCACCCCCACCGCGCACGCGAGCAGCACGAAGGCGATGCCGAGGGTCACGAGCACTCCCGTGCGGATGTCGGCCATGAGCGGTCCGGCCTCACCGGCGATGTCGGCGATCGCGAGACCGCACCCGGCGACGACCGCGATGAACGACACCAGCGCCATGCCCGAGACCCGGCGCCACGCGGGTCCGGCGTGGGCGGCGAGCTCTCGGCCCGCGACGAGGGCGGCCGCCGATCGCGCGTGGCGGGCCATGGTGCGCCCGCGGGCCGCCACGATCGGCGCGCCGATGAGATTGAGCAGGGCGAGGGCTCCGGCGAACAGGCCGAGCAGCACGGCGATCGTCACGGCCGGCCCCAGCATCGGGGCCAGGGAGCCGAAGTTCGCCACGAGGGCCACGACCCCGGCGATGAGCACCGCGCCGACGACGAACGCCGTGGTCTTCTTCGCGGGGGCCTCGCTGCGTGTGCGTACGCCGAGCGGGGTGACGGCGACCTTGCGCAGGCTCGCGGCGGCGCTCACCGCGCCGATGAGCACCACGGATGCCAGCACCCCCGCGCCCAGCAGCGGATCGACGATCACCGCACCGACGCCGACCGGTCCGCCGAAGAACGGCAGTAATCCGACCGCCGGGAGGAGCCCGGCGTACAGCAGCACTCCGGTCGCTGCTCCCGCAGCGGCGATGGCGGTCGCCTCGAACACGGTCAGCGACCACAGCTCTCGCGTGCTCGCGCCGAGCAGGCGGAGGGTCGCGAGGCGATCGTTGCGGCGCCGGCTCGTCAGCCGCGCGGCCGCCGCGCCGAGGGTGACGAGGGGCACGGCGAGCAGCACCAGAGCGAGCACGGCCAGGATGCCGTAAAGCCCGCCCTCGGCCCCGGCTCGCGGATCCACCAGGAACATGCGCGCACCGCCCGCGACGACGAGCAGCAGCGCGGTGGTGACGGCGAACGCGACGACGGGGAGGGCGATCGCCGCCCGGCCCTGGCGCGCGGGGCGCGAGAGCAGACGCGCGAGGGGGAGGACGGTGCTCATCGGTTCACCTCCGTCGAGGTCGAGGTCGAGGTCGGGACGGACGCGGGGGCCGGCTGCACCGCAACGGACCGCGGTGCCGAGCTCGCCGGTGACACCGATGCCGCGGCATCCATCGCCGAATCCCCGACGATCCGACCGTCGCGCACCCGCACGATCCGCGAGCACCGGCGGGCGACGTCGGCATCGTGCGTGACCATGACGAGAGTGCGGCCCTGACCGGTCGTGGCGAGAAGCAGGGCGTCGAGCACGTCGGACGAGGTCGCCGAGTCCAGGGCGCCGGTGGGCTCGTCGGCGAACACGACGGGAGCCCCCGTCACCTGTGCCCGGGCGATGGCGACGCGCTGCGCCTGACCGCCCGAGAGCTGACCGATGCGACGACCCTCCATCCCCGCGAGACCGAGGGCGGCGAGCCAGACGGCGGCGTGCCGCTCGGCATCCTGTCGGCGCATGCCCGTGAGCAGCAGGGGCAGCGCCGCGTTCTCGACGGCGGTGAGTTCGGGTAGCAGCAGGTGCTCCTGGAAGACGAATCCGAGCGCCTCGCGACGTACGCGGGAGCGTTCGCTCTCGCTCAGGCCGACGAGCTCGCGCGGAGCGGCGCCGGGAGCGCTCAGGACGATCGAGCCCGCGTCGGGGGCGATGACGGCCGCGAGGCAGTGCAGCAACGTGGTCTTGCCCGAGCCCGAGGCGCCCATCACGGCGACGGACTCCCCGGTGCGGATCGTGAGCGAGACGCCGTCGAGGGCGCGCAGCTCGCCGTACTGCTTGACGAGGCCGGAGGCGGTGAGCACAGGTGAGGAGGTCATGATTCCATCTCAGCGACCGAGCGCCGCGTGATCGTCGGCCGTGGGGCGTATCCGGGTCCTCCTCGGGATCGATCTGTAGTTCACTCTCCGGTGGCCGCGTTTTCACCTCTACCCGACAGACTCGGCGTCGTGATCTCCGTGAAGGTGACGGCGGCGGTGCTCGTGGCATCCGTCCTGTGGGTGCCCCTTGCTGCCGGCAGCGCCGATTCGACCGACGACTCGATGGTCATCCAGGTGCAGGTGCCCGCACGAACGGGCGCCCCGGCCTCTCCCTCGTCGACGCCCACCTCGGCCGCGGTCCCGGATGCCGGCACCCCGCGCGCCGGAACGCTCCCCGCCACGGGGGTCGAGGTGGCCCTGTGGGGCGCCGCCCTGGCTGCCGCGGCCGTGGCGACCGGCGCGGTCGTGCGTGTCGTTCGGCGCCGTCGTCGCGCCTAGTCGATCCAGAGCACGACGCCCCGCAGCCCCGTGAGCACGGCCGCGACCCCCGCGCGCACCGCGGCCCCCGCGCGCTCGGGCGTGAACGTCGCCGGGTCGTATGCGGCGGCGGTGCCGAGGCCCTCTCCGCGGTAGGCGGCACCGGTCCAGTCGGCGGCCGTGACGTTCTCGGTCGGCTCGGCGAGCTCGGCACCCACGATGAGGAACTGCCGGTCGAGGTGGTTCGCCGTCACGGTGGCGAGCGGGTCGACGAGCGCGTCGCCCGCACTGATGATGAGGTCGGGATTGAGGTCCATCGCGCGCACGGCCCCGTCGATCATGTCGTCGTCGGCGTGCACGACACGCAGGTCGGCGCGCGTCTCGGCGACCCAGTCCCGCACCGCGGCGACGAGCGTCGCGGTGGGGGCGTCGTCGCCCACGGTCAGCAGCACCACGCGGTAGCCGGCGGGGGCGCTCACGCCGCTCCACGAGCCGGGGGCGGGGGTGTGCGTCGACTCGGGCGCCGGGGCCGTGGCCGGCGCGAACCCCGGGGCGGGGGACCCCACCGCCGCGGGAGCGGGGCGCATCGCCGACCATCCCTCGTCGCTCGCGCAGCCCGACAGCACAGCCGCCATCGCCGCCGCCGCCATCGCGGCCAGGACCTTTCGCTTCACCCCCTCACCCTGGACGGCGCAGGTGGCGCGCGAGAGAACGACGTCCGCACGTTTCGTTTCCGTTCTCCGCACCGCGGGCAACCGTTCACGACGAGCGCGCACCATTCCCGGCGGAAAGGTGCACATGTCTGTCTCTGTTCGAAGCGTCCTCTCGCGCGTCCTGTTCGTCGCCGCGGGGATTGCGGCTCTGCTCTCGATGGCTGCGCCGGCCTCGGCCCACGGCATCCTGTCGGTCGTCTACGCGCATCTCGAGAGCGGCGGGACGGGCGTCGTCCGCGCCGAGCTGCAGCTCGAGTACGACCTGCTGGTGGTGTCGGCCGCCGACGCCGAGAAGGACGACCCGCTCTACCGCACGGGGATGGCGGCGTTCCAGGGCGGCGATGCCTCCGAGCAGGCCGCCGTCCTGACCGCGCACCGCGACACGATCGCCCGCTACGTCACCGAGCGCTTCCAGATCACGGCCGCCGGAGAGGCGTGCACCCCGCGCATGGATGACGACATCTCGATGACCCAACAGGACGGCGTCCCCTACGCCGTCGTCACCCTCGACGACACCTGCCCGCCCTCGGAGAACGGCCACGAGATCACGGCGTCGCTCTTCCCCGACGCGGAGGGCTTCGTCACCGACACCAAGACGATCCTCACCTACGACCTCGACCTGCACGAGGGAAGCACGGTCCTCGATGCCGAGCACCCGTCGTTCACGACCGCGCAGTCGACCCTCGAGCGCTTCTGGGAGTTCTTCCGTCTCGGCGCCGAGCACCTGCTCACCGGGATCGACCACATCCTCTTCCTGCTCGCGCTCATCGTCGGGTCGCGGCGACTGCGCGAGATCGTGATCGCGGCGACGACGTTCACGCTCGCGCACTCGGTGACGTTCATCCTGGCCGCGACCGGGGTGATCGCCGCGCCTCCCGAGGTGGTGGAGCCGACCATCGCCCTCTCGATCGCGGTCGTCGCGGCCTGGTACCTCTGGCGCCTGCTCCGCCGCGATCAGGCCGACCAAGACCTGTCGCACGCGCACGGCTTCCTCCGCCTCGACCGCGCCGGCTGGCTCCGCGTCGCCGTGGTGTTCGTGTTCGGCCTCGTGCACGGTCTCGGCTTCGCCTCGGCGCTCGGCATCGACGAGCCCTGGTCGTGGACCCTGCTCTGGTCACTGCTGGTGTTCAACGTGGGCATCGAGGCCGTGCAGATCGGCATCATCGTGATCGTCTTCCCACTGCTCGTGCTGCTGCGCCGCCGGGCACCGCGCGTGGGGATGTGGGTGAGCGCCGCGATCGCGGTCGTGGTCACCGTGGCCGGTCTCGTCTGGTTCGTGCAGCGCATTCTCGGCATCGAATGACGGGAGTTGTCGCAGCCGATGCGTGTGCTGAGTCAACAATTCACCCCGGCGTCACCTGGCGGGCGGAGCGTGGAGCGAGCTCGCCATCGGCGGGCGCGCACCAGAGACCCCCACCGAAAGAAACGGACAGCCATGTTCCTCACCGCATCGACGTCGCACGGGACGCGCACGCGTCGCCGTGTCTCGTGGATCGCAACCGCCGCGGTCGGCGCGTCACTCGTCCTCACGGGCGTGGCGAGCGTCCCGGCGGCGGTGGCCGACACCCCGGCCACCCTCACCGGCATCATCCTCGGCGTCGGTGCCGACCAGTCGCAGCGCATCGTGACCTGGTACTCCTCGGCCGACACCGCCCAGACGGTGCAGCTCGCGCCCACCTCGGCGGTGACGGGCGGCCAGTTCCCGGCGTCGGCCACGACGTTCTCGGCATCCGGGACCGCCAACATCGCCTCGAGCGGAGGCTTCAACCGTCACGCGACGATCACGGGCCTCGCCGAGAACACGGCGTACTCGTACCGCGTCGGCTCCGACGGCAACTGGTCGAACACCTACTCCTTCAAGACGCAGTCGTTCGAGGGCGACTACGACTTCCTCTTCTTCGGAGACCCGCAGATCGGCTCGTCCGGCAACCTCGCGAAGGACCAGGCCGGCTGGCAGGACACGATGAACGTCGCGGTGGGCGCCAACCCCAACGCCGAGCTTCTCGTCTCGGGCGGCGACCAGGTCGAGACTGCGAACACGGAGTCGCACTGGGACTCGTTCCTCGCTCCCGACCAGCTGCGCCAGTACCCGTGGGTCGCCACGATCGGTAACCACGACGTGGGTGGCAAGGCGTACGAGCAGCACCTGTACACGCCCAACACCGACCGCTCCGGCGCCTACTACCGCAAGGGCTCGGGCAGCATCGGCACCGAGTCGGGCGGCGACTACTGGTTCATGTACAAGGACGTGCTCTACATCGACCTGAACAGCAACAGCTACGCCACCTCGCAGGGCGGCGGCGGCGACGACGCGCACATCTCGTACGTCACCGACGTCGTCAACAAGCACGGAGCGGATGCCAAGTACACGGTGCTCGTGTACCACCACGCGATCTACTCGCCGGCCGATCACGCCAAGGACGCCGACAACAAGATCCGTCGCACCGACTTCCCGACGGCGTTCTCGAAGCTCGGCGTCGACCTGGTGCTCCAGGGTCACGACCACAGCTACTCGCGCTCGTACGAGATCAAGAACGGCTCCAAGGCGAACGCCGACGAGAAGCCCGGTCAGGACGAAGTCTTCGAGGGACCCGGTGGCGTCGTCTACGTCACCGCCAACTCGGCATCCGGCTCGAAGTACTACGACATCACCTCGCCCGACAACAGCGGCACGAGCGGTGCCGGTAACGGCGCCGACCCGCTGAACCCGGCGAACTACTGGTACAACTCCGTGCAGAACCAGGAGCACGTGCGCTCGTACGTCAAGGTGCAGGTCAAGAAGGACCAGCTGATCGTCCAGAACATCCGCTCCGGAACCTGCGACGCACCCAACGCTGCGGTCGAGCTCAAGAAGGTGCTGTGGTGCGGCCCCGAGAACGGCTCGAAGCCGGCCGAGGCCGTGGGCACCATTCAGGACGAGGTGACCATCCACCCGAACCACGGCGACGGCCAGGACATCCAGGTGGATGTCCCCACCAGCGCGCCCGGTGAGTTCGGCTGGACGATCAACGGCCACAACGGCCTGGTCGACATGGGGACCGCGCAGGAGAAGAACCTGCAGTACTTCGAGGCGACCGGTCAGATCAACCCGATCACCGTGACCGACACCCGCGCGAACACGTCGCCGTGGTCGGTGTCGGCGTCGGTGGGCGACTTCGTCGACGACGGCAAGACCTTCAAGGGCTCGTTCCTCGGGTGGTCGCCGAAGGTCGTCACCGCGGGGGCCGGGGCCGTCGCGGGTGCCGCGGTGAAGTCGGGCTACGACGGCGGCGACGGTCTGTCGGTCTCGCGTCTGCTCGGTGCAGCCCCCGTGGGCCACGACCGCAGCGCCGGAGTCGTCGGTGCCGATCTCGACCTGAAGATCCCCAACACCGTCGAAAAGGGAAGCTACCGCGCCACCCTGACCCTCACCGCGCTGGCCGGCTGACCAGCGAACAGCACCGGCGGGGAGCTCTCCTCCCCGCCGGTGCCCCTCCCGAAGGACCTCCCATGACTCGACTGCCCTCCCCCTCGCGGGTCGCCGCCCTCGCTCTCGCCGCGGCGCTGATCGCCGGGGGCGCCTCCAGCGCGTCACCCGCCCTGGCCGCGACCGACGACGTGACCTGGACCGTGCGCACCGCCTCGAACGCCCTCGGCGCCGACCGCACGAACTACAGCTACGCGCTGAACCCCGGTGCCCACCTCGACGATGCCCTGGTCATCGCAAACCGCGGTGCCGAGACGGTCGAACTCGACGTATACGCGGCCGACGGCTACACGACCTCGACGGGCGCCCTCGATCTGCGCGTCGCGAACGAGCAGCCGGTCGGCGTCGGCGCCTGGGTCACCGTGCCGCAGCGTCATGTCTCCGTTCCCGCGGGCCAGACCGTCGAGGTGCCGTTCGTCGTCGACGTCCCCTCGAACGCCACCCCCGGCGACTACGCGGGCGGGGTCGTCACCTCCCTCACGGTGGCCGACGCCTCCGCGAACGTCAACGTCGACCGTCGCCTCGGCATCCGCACCGGCATCCGCGTCGGGGGAGACCTCTCCCCGGCCCTCGCCGTCGACGATCTGCGTGTCGGGTGGGACGGCGGTTTCGTGCCGTTCCTGTTCGGCGACGCCACCGTTCACTACCGCCTGCACAACGTCGGCAACGTCTCGCTCAGCGCCGACGAGACCGACGCCGTCACCGGTCCCTTCGGCCTCGCGCGCCTCGAGTCCGCGCCGGACGCCGCCGCCCCCACGCTGCTGCCCGGGGAGAGCTGGGAGCGCGACGTGCGTGTTCCGGCGGTGGCTGCGATGGGCGTGCTCATCGCGTCGGTGTCGGCGACCCCGATCGTGACGGATGCCGCCGGCTCCATCTCGACGCTCGATCCGATCGAGGTCTCGACCTTCGGCTGGGCTGTTCCCTGGCCGCTGCTGCTCCTGGTCGTGCTGGTCGTCGCGGGGGCGGTGTTCGGGCCGCGCCTGCTGCGCGAGCGACGTCGTCGCGCGCAGCAGGCGGAGGACGCGCGCGTGGCCGAGGCCGTCGAGCGCACGCTGGCCGAGAAGGATCGTCAGCTCGTCGAGTGAGCGGCGTGGCTGCCGGTGTCGCCGATCATCGAGATCGGCGAGCGGAGGCGGTCCGCAGAACGTGCAGAGGGACCGAGCCGTGCGGCCCGGTCCCTCTGCACATTCGAGCGTGATTCAGGAGCAGGTGTACGTCACCCCGTCGACGTAGTGCTGCCCCGGACCCAGGTCGCCGCACGCGGCGAGGATCCCCGCGAAGACGCTGACGAGGATGATGGCGACAACGATGCCCACGACGACGAGAACAGCACCGACGATGATGCCGATCAGCGCGGGGGTGTTCTTGTACCCGGCCTTCTTCGACTGGACGAGAGCGACGATCGAGATGATCAGGCCGATCAGGTTGAACGGGAAGGCGACGATCAGGCCGATGATTCCGAGCGTCTTGCCCGGGTAGGTCGTTCCGGCGGGTGCGGGCTGCGTGGTCACGATGTTCTCCTCTGGTGTCGGAAACGATGCCCTCGGATCGCGGCCGTCGGCAGGACCCGGGCCGCGCGAGGGATCGTCGAGAGGCTATCGCCCCTGCTCCTCGGCCGTGTGCGGTCGCTCCTGATCGGCCTCCCGACCGATGAAGGCGGATGCCAGCACCTCCACGACGTCGTCGAGGACGCGTTCGTCGTGGCTGCTCAACCACCACTCGACCAACCCGTCGACGCTCGCGCGCAGGGCCGCCGCGACGACCGGCGTGGGGGTGGTCAGAGCGCGCCCCGTCATGCTCGACCACCGCTCGATGCTCTCGGCGATGGCCCGGGTGCTCGCGGCGATCTCGCTCTGCGCCGCCGCGCGGAGCTGGGGATGAGCGCGGGCGGATGCCGTGAGCTCGCTCACCACGCGGTACTCGCTCTCGTGGCGGCGGAGATCGCGAGCCAGGCCGTGCAGCGAGAGACGCACCGACTCGGCGAAGTCGTCGAGGGGGAGGTCGCCGGCCCAGACCGCGTCGAGCGCGCGCTGCGAGGCCCGGTGGAGCACGGCCTCGACCAGGGCGGTTTTGGATCCGAAGGCGTAGGTGACCACGCGGTGCGCGACGTCGGCGCGCTCGGCCACCCGCCGCAGGCTGAGGGCGGCCACCCCTGATTCGGCGACGACCGAGAGCGCGGCGTCGAGCAGGCGCTCTCGGCGCTCCTCGAGAGGGAGGTAGTCACGAGTGGGGGCCTCGGGGTTCACGGCGTTCTCCAAGTGATCGGGCCGGTCGAGTCTCGCATACTGAATATATCCACTTGGACCAATTGGAGGAAGCGATGACCGAACTGCACATCACCCCCGCCCGCGAGGCCGACCTCCCCGCCGCCGCGGCTGTGCTCGCGCGCGCCTTCCGTGACGACCCGGTGATGGCCGCGATCCTGCCCGGAAGCCGCCGCCTCGAGCGGCTCACGACCCTGTTCACCGCCATGCTCCGCGGTGCCGCCTTCGAAACCGGCAGTGTCGACCTCGCGCGCCGCTCCGACCGCGACGAGATCCTCGGTGTCGCCGCGTGGGAGGGTCCCGGCGCGGCATCCCTCCCGTGGCGGCGGCTCCCCGAGTATCTGGCAGCGCTCGGCCTCCCGGGCCTCGTCCGCGCCGCCGTCCTGTCGTCGCGCCTGGCGCGCCACCGCCCCCGATCGCCGCACTGGTATCTCGCGCAGATCGGCGTCTCGCCCGCCGCACGCGGGCTCGGTGTCGGCGGTGCGCTGCTGCGCTCCCGGCTCGACACTCTCGACGTCACGCGCGCGACCGCCTACCTCGAATCGTCGACTCCCGACAACCGTCGCCTGTACAGCCGTCTCGGTTTCGAAGAGATCGCCCCGATCCGCGGCATCCGCGGGGCCACTCCGACGGCCATGCTGCGACCGCCCGCTCCCGCCCGGCACGCGGTGCCCGCGCGAGGGGTATGACGGTCGGCCGGAAGCGTCTCGACATCGAGCGTCCACAAAGTCCGCTCAGGCGTCGAGGAATAGACTGGGCGACATCGACACCGTCTCTCCGGGACCCTCCGTGACCACTCCTTCTTCCGAGCGAGCCTTCGACGTTCGCCACGTGCAGCTCGCGCGCGCCCTTTTCGCGGCGCTCGCCGCCGTGATGGTCACGTTCTCGTCCGACCATTCCGCGCCCCTCGGGCTCGGCGTGTTCAGCGGATTCGCCCTTGCGACCGGACTCGTCTTCGCGCTGTCGGTGTGGCTCGTCCACCCGCGGGGTGAGCGCCTGACGCCCGCCCTGCTCGCGGTCGTCTCGCTCGTCGCGGGCATGGTCGGCAGCGTCGGCAGCTGGCGCACGACGGGCGTGTTCTTCGGGGTCGTCATCGCCTGGGCGCTGCTCTCGGGCGCCGTCGAGCTGGTCGGCGCCCTGCGCCAACGAAAGACGGTCGGGGCCGCGGGCGCGCGCGACGGCGTGCTCATCGGCATCCTGAGTCTCGTGCTCGGAGTCGTGCTGATGCTCCCGATCCAGCAGTACGCGCTCGACTACAGCATCGCCGGGGCGGGTTCGTTCACGCTGACCGGTATCACCATCGCCGTGGGACTTTTCGGCGGGTACGCGGCGGTCGTCGCCGTGTTCCTCGCGATCGCGGGCTTCTCTCCGCGCCGCCCCGAGCCCGTTCCGGCCGTACCCTCCGAGGAGGCCGCGTCATGACCGATAAGCCCACCACCCGCCGCGACCTCATGAAGCCCGTCCAGCTCCTCGGGCTGGCCTTCATCGCCGCGCTGTTCGCCGGTTTCGTCACGCTCATGTCGATGGGCTTCTTCCAGACGCGTCCGGCCGACGAGATCCAGCGTGCGTTGATCGTGGGACTGGTCGCGGCCGGGGCGACGTTCATCGTCACTCTCGTCTCGCTCGCGCTCTTGCTGCTGGTCGTCGACCCCACCAAGGTCACCGCGACGGTGGATCGCCCGCTGCTCCTGCCGAAGGATGCACCGGATGCCACGACCCCCGGCGCCGCGTCCGACGCTCCGCGCACCGACGACGGCCCCGCCGCTCCCCGGGCGTAACGCCTCGGTCCCTACCGACGCGGGTCGATCATCGTCATGCCCGCGGGCGAGGCCGAGTCCATCCTGGGCAGCAGCTCCGCGGCTTCGTCGAGTCCGACGATCCGCTCGATCAGCTCCTGCGGACGGAGGGCGCCGCTCTCGATGAGCGACAGCATCTCGGGGTAGTCGGCCGCGGCCATGCCGTGGCTGCCCAGCAGATCGAGCTCCCATGCGATCACGCGCGCCATGGGCATCGGGGTCTCACCGTCGGCGGTGGGCAGCAGGCCGATCTGCACGTGCCGACCGCGACGGCGCAGGCTCAGCACGGCGTCGCGCGCCGTCTGCGAGCTGCCGACGGCGTCGACCGAGACGTGGCTGCCGCCGCCGGTGAGCTCGTGCACGGCGGCGGCGATGTCGGAACCGTCGGCGACCAGCGTGTGCTCGGCGCCGAGGCGGCGAGCGGCGTCGAGGGCCGCGGGGGTGCGGTCGACCGCGATGACGCGAGCGCCGAGGGCGGCCCCGATCATCACGGCGCTGAGGCCCACCCCGCCCGCGCCGACCACGGTGATCCACTCACCGGCCTTCACCCCCGCACGACTCGTCAGGGCGCGGTAGGCGGTGGCGAAGCGGCAGCCCAGGGCCGCGGCCGCCTCGAACGACACGTCATCGGGGATGCGCACGACGTTGGTGTCCGCCGCGCGGAGCACCACGTGTTCGGCGAAGCTACCCCACTGGGTGAAGCCCGGCTGCTGCTGGTCGGGGCACACCTGGGCGTTACCGCCGAGGCACCACTCGCACGCCCCGCACCCCATGACGAAGGGCACGGTGACGCGGTCGCCCACGCCCCAGCGCTGAACACCCGCCCCGACTTCGACGATCACGCCGGCCAGCTCGTGGCCCGGAACATGGGGGAGCGCGACGTCATCGTGCCCGACCCACGCGTGCCAGTCGCTCTTGCACAGGCCTGTCGCGTGCACCTCGACCACGACCCCGCCCGCGGGAGCGGACGGCGCCTCGACCTCGCGCACCTCGAGGGCTTCGGCCAGGGCATCCATGATCATCGCGCGCATGGCATCCATTCTCCCGCGTGCGCTCGGCGCTCCCGCGCTCCGCGCGGTCGCTCACCTCTGGGTGAGTCGTCGCGCGGCGGGCGGTGACGCCGCGTTCGCCCGTTGAGCGTCCAAAACACCCGGACGTTCCGAAATTTCGTCCGGGTGTTTTGGACACTCAAGTGGGTGGGCGGTGCCCGATGGGTGGTGCCCGGTGTGTGGTGCCCGGTGGGCGGTGGGCGATGGGCGGTGCCCGGTGCCCGGTGCCCGGTGCCCGGTGTGCGGTATACGGTGCCTGGTGCCTGGTGCCTGGTGCCCCGGTGCCCCGGTGCCTGGTGCCTGGTGCCTGGTGCCCGGTGCCCGGTGCCCGGTGTGCGGTGGGCGGGGGTGTGCCTCGAACAGTCGGCGGCCTGCGCGGCGCGCGCTGCCTCCGCTGGGCGGTCGGTGACGCGTCGTCTGCCCGTTGAGTGTCCAGAACACCCGGACGTTCCGAAATTTCGTCCGGGTGTTTTGAACACTCGCGAGGTGCGCGGCGCGGGAACGCGCGCGCGCGGTCAGGCGCGGCGGCGGCGTGCCCCGAGCAGCGCGGCGCCGAGACCCGCGAGGACCAGGGCCAGGATGCCGAGAACCACGGGCGTCTCCGAGCCGGTGACGGCGAGACCACCGGCGGTGCCGCCGCTCGAGCTCCCCGATCCGCCGACCGTTCCGGCGGGAGCGCCGGGAGCACCGGGCGTGCCGGAGCCCGTCCCAGGACCGTCGCCGTCGCCCGGGGCGGTGCCCGCCACGACAGTGACGGTCGCCGACTGCGCCTGCTCGACGTTGCCCGCGACGTCGGTGGAGCGGAACCGCACGACGTGATCGCCGGCGCCGGTCAGCGCGACGCTCGAACCTGCGGTCCACGTCGTCCCGTCGAGCGAGTACTCGGTCAGGGCGACGCCGGAGGTGGCATCCGTCGCCGTGAACACCACCGTGGCCTCGGCGGGGGCCAGCGCCTGGAACACCGCTGCCGGCTGCATCATGCGCAGCAGGGTCGAGGGTTTCGCAACCCTGGCCTCGGTGGTCGGGGCGGCGGTGTCGATGCGGACGGGCAGCGACCCCGCGACCTCGGGCACTTCGGCGCCGTTCCGCAGCGCGCGGTAGTCGACGCGGTGGTCTCCGTCGGCGGTGATGTCGAAGGTCGTTCCCGTCTGCCACGCCCCGCCGTCGATGCGGTACTGCACCTCGACGTCGGTGTTGCCGTCGTGCGAGAGCGAGATCGGTCCGGGAGCGGCGGTGTACCAGCCGTCGGCATTCGGCTGTGTCGGCAGGAGCGGCTCGATGTGCGCGATGCCGCCCGCCTCGGGCACGAAGATCTCGGGGATCTTCAGGTACGACCCGGGCGTCGAGAAGGTCAGCCGCAGCCCGGTGGCGAGGAGCTTCGGGAACGACAACGTCGTCTCGCTGCCGTTCGTCACGGTCGGGGTGTCCCCCGTCAGCGGCAGGGGCTTCCACTCGTTCCCGTGGTCGTCCCTGTACTCGAGAGAGACGCCCGCGATGGTGCCTTCGGTGTTCGTGAAGCGCACCTCGTTCAGGCGGTGGATCTCGGAGGTCTCGATCGTGAAGGTCGCGGAGTCCTGGTAGCCGGCGTCGGTCCAGGTCGACCACGCCGTGCCGACCCGGCCGTCGCATGCGTTGGAGGCGGGCATCGTGGCCCACTTCGTCTGGTGGAAGGATGCCGACACCGAGGCGTCACCGCCGCGGCACACGTTCGCCGCCGAGGCGTTGCCCCACACGTCGACCTCGGCGATCGACTGCCAGGTGTTCGCCTGGCTCGTCAACCGCAGGCGCAGAGCGCTGGTGGCCGGGAGCGTCTTGGCGTCGATCACAGCCACGGGGGCCGGGGTGCTGGCATCCTGAGCGAGGGTCGCCTCGACCGCGGTGTCTCTCCATGCGCCGGTCGCGTCGCGGTACTGCACCTGGATGCGGGAGGGCCAGGTCGCGGTCGCCCCGTCCTTGTAGGTGTGCACGACGATCGAGTCGAAGGTGCGGTCGGTGCCCCAGTCGAACTGCAGCCAGCTGTCGCGCGGATAGCCGTTGCCGGTCCAGTCGTCCCAGCCCTTGGCCGTGGCATTGCCGTCGGTGAGGGTGGCGACGAGGTCGTTGCGGCTCGACGCGGTGACGGTCGCCTCGGGGGCGATGTCGGCGATGCCGGGTTCGGCCACGGTGATCGTGCGCTGGAACGAGCGGCCGGCGGTGAAGTCGGCGTCGGCGGCGAGGGTGCCGGTGATCGTCTGCGGGCCGAGCACGCTCGTGTCGATCGACGACCAGGTGACGGCGACCGGGGCGGTGCCGGCGGCCGTGTCGACGGGGACGCTCGTCGGCAGCTGCGGTGCGGCGCCGCGGCGGACGGTCTCGGGGAGGCCGGTGGTCACGGCCTTCCACGTGCCGTGGCCGAAGCCCTTGTCGTCCCAGTACGAGGCGTCCCACCCGGTGCCGTAGCGGGCGGGGTCTTCGGCGGCGGGGTTGTGCATCTCGAGGCGCCCGTTCTCGCCCACCGTGAGCGGGAGCCACACGTAGGTCGAGTCGGACTTGCCCTCGTTCCAACGGTCGCCCATGTAGACGAACTTCCCGGGTTCGAGCTCGAAGACGTTGGTGGTCTGCGAGCCGAACGTCGAGCGGCGCACGTCGCCGATCGAGAGCAGGCCGTCGCCCCCATCGGGGATGGCGTTGTACGACACGGTCTCGTTCGCGTCGTCCTTGTCGACGCCACGGATCCACGTGCCCATGAGGTCGCCCGCGGTGTAGTACGTCTGCGGGTTGGGCGCCCAGCCGGTCGCCCCGGAAGTGACGACGCTGTACGTGCCGTCGCGCTCGAAGATCGCAGGGGCCTCGAGATGGCCGCACTCCTTGACGATCTGGAAGTCCTTGCCGCGCTCGGGTGCGGCCGGGGAGCCGTCGTCGAAGATGTACGGGAACCGTCCGTCCTCCGAGTACTGGCGGACGTTCAAGGTGTCGCGGTCGGTGGTGTGGGTGACGTTCGTGTAGCTGTCGTCGAGCTCCGCGACGTAGAGGCTGTAGTTCTCCTCCGACGAGTACGAGATGTAGGCCGTGCCGTCGTCGTCCTGGAACACCGTCATGTCGCGTGCCTGGCCGGGAACGGCGTACTGCGTGCAGGCCTGATAGTCGGTGCGGTTGGGCATGCGGAAGGCGCCCGTCATGCGGAACGGCCCCGCGGGGGAGTCCGACACGGCCACCGCGGCCATCGACCGGGCGTAGGTGCTGCCGCCGGGTTCGGTGCGCCCGTCGGCGTGCCACCACATGACCCACTTTCCGGTCTTGGCGTTGTGCAGCACCTTGGGGCGCTCGAAGATCGCGGTGTAGTCCGAGTTCTGCGTCGAGTTGAGGTGGTACGCCAGGGCATCGATCTTCTCGGTGCGCGGCTGGCCGTTCTCGTCGACGGTGTCGTAGAGGTCCTCGAAGTAGGGCGTGAGCAGGTCGTCGCGCGTCGAGATGCTGCGCAGCGCGTCTCCGAGGTTCGTCCAGTTCTTGGCATCCGTCGATCGGTAGACCGCGACACCGGGGCTGTTCCAGTAGCCGTTCGTGCGGTCTTCGCCGTACCAGTAGTAGACGGTCTGGCCGTTCTCGGTGGTGGTGACGATCTGGCCGCCGTGCGCCTGGATGTGCCGGCCGTCGGTGTCGAACCACTTCGGCTGGAAGTAGTCGGCGGCTCCGAGACCGGGATCGGCGAGCGGCTGGAAGTTCGTGTACGTGACGGGCGGGTCGACCCGCGGAACGCCGTCGTTCGGGTCGGTCGGAACGCCGGTGGCGGCGTTCGCCGTGAGGGGGAATGCCAGAGCTCCGGCGAGCAGGGCGGCCATGGCGGTGGCCAGCAAGCGGGGGATGAGCGGGCGTCGAGGCGTCATCGCGTCTGTTCCGTTCTGCGCCGCGACGGTGCGGCGCATGGCGACCCAAGGGTCGCGGTGGGGGATGTTGACGTCAACACTATGGGTCGGCGGTGCGCGGCGTCCAGGGGGACTTTTCTCTGACGCGGGCCGGGGATGGGTGGTCGTCCGCCGCCGGCGCAACCCCGTCGAGTGTCCAGAACACCCGGACGTTTTCTAATTTCGTCCGGGTGTCTTGGACACTCAACAGGCCGGGGGTGACGCAACGCGACGCGACGAGCGCGGCATGGCGAGGAGCACCCGAACGCGCGCCCCGCCCCACCTCACGGCGTGAGTGTCCCAGACGCGCCGTCGGCGCGGGACGGTGCGGGGTGCTCTGGACACGCGGCGGGAGGGCAGGGCGCGACCCCGCAACGCGTTAGAGCGCGTCGACCACCTGCGACGCCAGCCCGGCGTAGGCAGCGGGCGTGAGCGCGAGCAGGCGCTCCTTCGCGGCATCGCCGATGTCGAGGCCGCGCACGAACTCGGCCAGCTCGGGCGCGCCGACGCGGCGTCCGCGCGTCAGGTCCTTGAGCAGGGCGTAGGGGTCGGTGATCTGCGAACGGCCGGCGGCGATCTCGGCGCGAACGACCGTCTGGATCGCCTCGGCGAGAACCTCCCAGTTCGTGTCGAGGTCGGCCAGCAGAACGTCCTCGGCGAGCGAGATCTCGGTGAGGCCGCGCTGCAGGTTGTCGAGCGCGAGCAGCGAGTGACCGAAGGCGACACCGATGTTGCGCTGCGTCGTGGAGTCGGTGAGGTCGCGCTGCATGCGGCTCGTCACGAGAGTGGATGCCAGAGTGCCGAACAATCCGCCCGCGATCTCGAGGTTCGCCTCGGCGTTCTCGAACCGGATCGGGTTGATCTTGTGCGGCATGGTCGACGACCCGGTGGCCCCCGCGACGGGGATCTGGGTGAAGTACCCGAGCGAGATGTAGGTCCAGATGTCTGTGGCGAGGTTGTGCAGGATGCCGCCGGCGTGACGCGCCCGGTCGTAGAGCTCGACCTGCCAGTCGTGCGACTCGATCTGGGTGGTGACCGGGTTGAAGCCCAGGCCCAGCGACTCGATGAACGCGCGCGTCAGCGACGGCCAGTCGACGTCCGGTTCTGCGGCGACGTGCGCCGACCAGGTGCCGGTGGCTCCCGAGAACTTCGCGAGGTACTCTCCGGCATCCAACTGGCGGATGACGCGCTCGAGGCGCCACGCGAACACCCCGATCTCTTTGCCCATGGTGGTGGGCGTGGCGGGCTGGCCGTGCGTGCGAGAGAGCATGGCTGCGTCGCGGTGCTGCGTCGCGAGCTCGGCGAGGGCGGCCGTGACCGAGCGGAGCTTGGGCAGCCACACGCGCTCGACCGCGCGCTGCACGGTGAGGGCGTAGGCGGTGGAGTTGATGTCCTCGCTCGTGCAGGCGAAGTGCGTGAGCTCGGCGAGGGCGGTGAGACCGAGGGCGTCGAGGCGGTCGCGCACGAGGTACTCGACGGCCTTCACGTCGTGGCGGGTGACCGCCTCTTTCTCTTTGAGCCAGGCGATCTCGTCGGCGCCGAACTCCTCGTACAGCGCGCGCAGGCGGGCCCGGTCGTCGTCGGAGACGGGTGCGGTGCCGAACAGCGAGCGATCGGTCAGGGCGAGCAGCCATTCGACCTCTACCTCGACGCGGGCACGGTTGAGCCCGGCCTCCGACAGGTAGTCGCCGAGTTCTGCGACGGTGGCGAAGTAGCGGCCGTCGAGCGGGCTGAGGGGCTGCGGGGGCAGAGAGGACACGGGTCTCCCGGGGATCGCGCGAACGGGTCAGCCCGCGGAACGGATGGCGGGCTCGAGCTGTCGGAACAGGGCCCTGCTGGCGCGTTCGATCATACCGAGCACCTCGTCGAACATCGGGGGCCCGGCGTAGTACGGGTCGGGGACGTCGAGGGTCTCGGCATCCGGAAGGAAGGACTGCAGCAACGCGATCTTGTCGGCGTCGTCGTCGTGTCGCGCCCAGCCGCGGAGCACACGCTCGTGGCTGCGGTCGAGGGCGACCACGAGGTCGTTGCGTTCGAAGTCGGTGTACTGGAACTGCCGGGCACGGTGCGACGAGCCGTCGTAGCCCAGTCGGTCGAGGGCGGCGAGGGTGCGGTGGTCGGCGCGTTCACCGACGTGCCAGTCGCCGGTGCCGGCCGAACTCGATGCGACGTGCGCTCCGAGGCCGGACGTGTGGATCATGCGGCGGAACACCACGTCGGCCATGGGTGAGCGGCAGATGTTGCCGCTGCATACGAACACGACGCGGAACGGCGCGTCGGGGGTCGTCGTCATCCCTCCATCATGGCGGTGATGCACCCCCAGCGCATCAGCGTCGTTCGCGTTCTTCGCGGCGCGGCCGGAACACGCCGCCGAGCACGGCGTTGATGATGCCGATCAGCAGCGCCGCGACGACCGTGAGCCAGAACTCGCCCGTGCGCAGTCCCCAGTCCCAGTTCTCGGTGATGATCGCCGTCAGCCACAGCAGGAAGCCGTTGATGATGAGCGAGATGAGCCCGAGCGTGAGGATGTAGAGCGGGATCGCGACGACCTTCACCACGGTGCCGATGATCGTGTTCACCAGGGCGAAGATCAGCCCCACCACCAGGAGCGTGAGCAGCACCTGGAACCACTCGCCCGGTGCGAAGGGGATGAGCCGCACCTGCAGGGCGGGCAGCAGGGTGACGATCCAGATGGCGAAGGCGTTGACGGCGACGCGGACGACGAAGCGCATGCCCCCATCGTGGCACGCAGTCGGTGCAGCACCACGGGCTTGTGGAGAGCTCGCGGTCCTCTCCACCGTGGGAAGGAGGGGATTCGGAAAGAGGGGCTGACGCGCGCGGCGAGCCCCCGGTTAGGCTCGCGGGGTGAGTGAAGAGCCGGTCCTGCCCCGTATCCGCCCCGAGATCGCCGCCCTGCCCGCGTACCGCCAGGGTCGGCAGGCCAGCCCCGACGCCTTCAAGCTCTCGAGCAACGAGAACCCCTTCGAGCCCCTCCCCGGCGTCCTCGAGGCGGTCGTGGCCGCGGGAGCGTTCAACAGATACCCGGATGCCACGGCCGCGCGCCTGCGCGAGCGTCTCGCCGCGCGGTACGGCGTCTCGCCCGACGAGGTGCACGTCGGCGCCGGCAGCGTCTCGGTGCTCGCGCAGCTGCTGCTCGCGACCTCGGGCCCCGGCGACGAGGTCGTCTACGCGTGGCGCTCGTTCGAGGCGTACCCCTCGCTCGTCGCGGTCGCGGGGGCCAAGAGTGTGCAGGTGCCGCTCACGGCCGACTCCCGTCACGACCTTCCCGCGATGGCCGCCGCCGTCACCGAGCGCACGCGCCTCGTGATCGTGTGCAGCCCCAACAACCCCACCGGGCCCACCGTCGGCTACGACGAGTTCGCCGCGTTCGTCGACGCCGTGCCGCGCGACGTGCTCGTCGTGCTCGACGAGGCCTACGCCGAGTTCGTCACCGATCCCGATTCGGTCGAGGGAAGTCGCGTGCGCGCCGTGCTCAACCGGCCGAACGTGGTCGTGCTCCGCACCTTCTCGAAGGCCTACGGTCTCGCGGGTCTGCGGATCGGCTACGCGATCGGCCACACCGGCGTGCTGGACGCCGCGCGCAGCACCGCGATTCCGCTCTCGGTCACCGCGGCCGGAGAGGCCGCGGCCATCGCGAGCCTGGATGCCGAGAGCGAGCTGCTCCACCGTGTGAAGGTCATCGCCGAGCGTCGCGACCGCCTGGTCGACCGCCTCCGCGAGGCCGGGTGGGACGTCCCCGACGCGCAGGGCAACTTCGTGTGGCTCGCCGCCGGAGACCGGACGGTCGAGGTCGCCGCCGCCTTCGAGGAGGCGGGGCTCATCGTGCGCCCGTTCCCGGGCGACGGCATCCGCATCTCGATCGGCGAAGAAGAATCGCTCGACCGCGTGGTCGAGGTCGCCGCAGCCACCGCCGTGCGCTGACCCGCGCGGCGTCTTTGTCGATCAGGCACGTCGGATTCCGGCATCCGTTGTGCACCTCATGCGGTCTCACGCATGGGTCGCGCGTTAGCGTGGGACCATGACCCCGCTCGACGATCCCGCTCTCGTGCGCGTTCTGGCAGCCGACGGCACCCTGGCGCCCACGCCCGCGGCCGAGCGCTACCTGCCGCTCATCGACGCCCTCAGCGACGCCGACCTCGAGACCTTCTACCGCGACATGGTGTCGATCCGCGCCTTCGACGTGCAGGCCACCAACCTGCAGCGTCAGGGACAACTGGCTCTGTGGCCGCCGTCTTTCGGGCAGGAGGCGGCCCAGGTCGGCTCGGCCCGCGCGGCCCGCGCGCAGGACCACATCTTCCCCTCGTACCGCGAGCACGTGGTCACGCGCATCCGCGGCGTCGACCCGCTCGACATCATCCGGCTCATGCGCGGACTCACGCACGGCGGGTGGGACCCGACCGACCCGAAGAACGGCAACACGCACATCTACACGCTCGTGCTCGGCGCGCAGACGCTGCACGCCACGGGTCTTGCGATGGGCCTGGTGTTCGACGGAAAGAGCGGCACGGGCGACCCCGAGCGCGACGAGGCCGTCATCGTCTACTACGGCGACGGTGCCTCCAGCCAGGGCGACGTGCACGAGGCGATGGTCTTCGCCGCGAGCTTCCAGACCCCCGAGGTCTTCTTCCTGCAGAACAACCAGTGGGCCATCTCGGTCCCCGTCGCGACGCAGTCGCGCTCGCCGCTGTACAAGCGCGGTGAGGGGTACGGCATCCCGAGCCTCCAGGTCGACGGAAACGACGTGCTCGCCAGCTACGCCGTGTCGAAGGTCGCCCTCGAGGAAGCCCGCGCCGGCGGTGGCCCCCGCGCGATCGAGGCGATGACGTACCGCATGGGCGCGCACACCACGAGCGACGACCCCACGAAGTACCGCACCTCCGACGAAGAGAAGTCGTGGGCCGGGCGCGACCCGATCGCCCGCATGCGCGCGTTCCTCGAGGGGCGCGGCGCCTCGCAGCAGTTCTTCGACGACGCGGATGCCGAGGGTGCCGCCCTCGCCGACGACGTGCGCGTGCGCACGAACGAACTCGGTTCGATCCCGCGCGCGCACATGTTCGAGAGCGTCTACTCCGAGGCGCACGCGCTCATCCAGGAGGAGCAGCGCTGGCTCGACGACTACGAGGCGTCGATGGACGGGGGCGCGAAGTGACCGAGAACCTTCCGATCAGCCGCGCGCTCAACGCGGGCCTCCGTCGCGCGCTCGAGACGGACGACCGCGTCCTGCTCATGGGCGAGGACATCGGCCCGCTCGGCGGCGTCTTCCGCGTGACCGAGGGCCTGCAGAAGGACTTCGGTCCGCGTCGCGTCATCGACTCGCCGCTGGCCGAGTCGGGCATCGTCGGCACCGCGATCGGTCTCGCGATGGGCGGGTTCAAGCCCGTCCTCGAGATCCAGTTCGACGGATTCGTCTTCCCCGCCTTCGACCAGATCACCTCGCAGCTGGCGAAGATCACGAACCGCCACGAGGGTGCGGTGCGCATGCCCGTCGTCATCCGCATCCCCTACGGCGGGCACATCGGCGCCGTCGAGCACCACCAGGAGAGCCCCGAGGCGTACTTCACGCACACGGCGGGTCTGCGCGTGGTCAGCCCCTCGAACGCGAACGACGCGTACTGGATGATCCAGCAGGCGATCGACTCGCCCGACCCGGTCGTGTTCCTCGAGCCGAAGGCGAAGTACTGGCAGAAGGGCGAGGTCGACCTCGATGCGCCCGCTCTGCCGCTGCACGCGAGCCGCATCGTGCGCCGCGGCACCGACGTGACGCTCGTCGGTCACGGCGCGATGGTCACGACCCTGCTGCAGGCGGCCGCACTCGCCGAGAGCGAGGGCACGAGCTGCGAGGTCATCGACCTGCGCTCCCTGTCGCCCGTCGACTACGGCCCGCTGCTCGACTCGGTGCGTCGCACCGGCCGCATGGTCTACGCGCAGGAGGCCCCGGGCTTCACCTCGCTCGGCTCCGAGATCGCCGCGACCGTGATGGAGAAGGCGTTCTTCGCGCTCGAGGCCCCGGTGCTGCGCGTGTCGGGCTTCGACGTGCCGTTCCCGCCCGCGAAGCTCGAGGGCACGTACCTGCCCGACGCCGACCGCATCCTCGAGGCCGTCGACCGGTCTCTGGCGTACTGACCCTTTCCGCCCCGCGCCCGCCGACACCCGCCGACCGCGTCTGCATTCCGTTGCGGCGCCGCCGGTGACAAGCTGGCTTTCGAGCAAAGGACACACCGTGACCGAGCAGACCTTCGTTCTCCCCGACGTCGGAGAAGGCCTCACCGAGGCCGAGATCGTGCAATGGCGCGTCGCGCCCGGTGACACGGTCGCCGTCAACGACGTGATCGTCGAGATCGAGACGGCCAAGTCGCTCGTCGAGCTGCCGTCGCCCTACTCCGGTACGGTCGGCGAGCTGCTGGCATCCGAGGGGTCGACCGTGGAGGTCGGCGCCCCGATCATCACGATCGGATCGACGGATGCCGCCGCCCCGGCGCCCGCGGCCCCGGTCAGCGTCCCCGAGCCCAGCGACCCCGGCGGAGCGGTCCTCGTCGGTTACGGCACGGGCGGTGCGGTGTCGTCGCGTCGCCGCAAGCCCGCCGAGCGCCCCGTGAAGGCCTCGGTCGGCGTGGTCGCCAAGCCCCCGATCCGCAAGCTCGCGCGCGACCTCGGCGTCGATCTCTCGGCGGTGACGCCCAGCGGCCCCGCCGGAGAGGTGACCCGCGACGACGTCGTCAAGCACGCCGAGCAGGCGAGCGTCTTCCGCAACATCGAGACGCCCGCGTGGGGCGCCGTGCGCGAGGAGACGATCCCGGTGGCTGCTCCCGCGACGCCCGCGCCCACGGCATCCGCCCCCGCCTCCGACGCCCGCGAGGAGTCGATCCCCGTCCGCGGCGTGCGCAAGGCGACCGCCAACGCGATGACCTCGAGCGCGTACTCGGCGCCGCACGTGTCGGTGTGGGTCGACGTCGACGCCTCGCGCACGATGGAGCTCGTCAAGCGCCTCAAGGCCTCACCCGACTTCGCCGACGTGAAGATCTCGCCGCTGCTGATCATGGCGCGCGCCGTGATCTGGGCCCTGCGTCGCACGCCGATGATCAATGCCGCCTGGGTCGACACCGAGGACGGCGCGCAGATCTCGGTGCGCCACTACGTGAACCTCGGCATCGCCGCGGCGACCCCGCGCGGCCTGCTGGTTCCGAACATCAAGGACGCGCAGTCGATGAACACGCGCGAGCTGGCCAAGGCGCTCGAGACCCTCACCCTCACCGCGCGCGAGGGCAAGACGAGCCCCGCAGACCAGACCGGCGGCACGTTCACGATCACGAACATCGGCGTCTTCGGAGTGGATGCCGGGACCCCGATCATCAACCCCGGTGAGGCGGGCATCATCGCGCTCGGCGCGATCCGCCAGAAGCCGTGGGTCGTCGACGGCGAGGTGCGCCCCCGCTGGGTGACCACGGTGTCGGGCTCGTTCGATCACCGCGTGGTCGACGGCGACGGGATCTCGCGGTTCATCGCGGACGTGGCATCCGTGCTCGAGGAGCCGGCGCTGCTGCTGGACTGAGCGGGGACCGTCCTGTCGGCCCGCCGGCGACGCCCCGTCAGGTCAGATCGACGACCGGCGAATCCGCATTGTTCTTCACGGATTGAATGCCGTTCGTCGCCGCAGCTTTGGTCGTGTAGGCCTCGGAAACGGCGATGATCTCGCCATTCCCGGCTTTCAGGCGAAAGCGGAATTGGCCGTTGGGGGATTTGTACAGCTCGAATTTGCCCGCCATGTCAGCTCCTTTGCTCTACGGGACCATGATCGTCCCGCGTGCATTCCGTGACAAGAGGGCGGAGGGCTCAGGGCAGGGAAGGCCGCTTGTCGATCGGCGTCGATCGCGTGGGAATCAGCAGCGCCAGCACCAGGGCGATCGCGGCCGCCCCGATGCCCATCAGGAACGACACCTGGAACGCCTGCGAGGTCGGCACGCGGGTGTCGCCGCTGCCGGTCGACAGGGTCGCGAGCACGACGCCGACGATCGCCGCGGCCGTGCTCGTCCCGAGCGATCGCGCGAGGGCATTCAGGCCGTTCGAGGCGCCGGTCTCGCTCGGCGGCACCGCCCGCATGATGAGCATGGGCATGGCAGCGTAGCCGAAGCCGATCCCGAAGCCGATGAGGATGTTCGCCACGACGAAGTGCCACACCTCGGTCGAGAACATCAGACTGAAGCCGTAGGCGAGGATCAGCGAGATCGACCCCGCGACCAGCAGCACCCGGGGCCCGATCGTGCGGGCGAGGGTGCCCGAGATCGGCGAAAGCACCATCATCACCAGGCCCGACGGCATGACGACGAGGCTCGCGGCGAGCAGCGACAGGCCGAGGCCGACGCCGGTCGCCACCGGCAGCTCGAGCATCTGCGGGTACGCGACGTTCGAGGTGAACAGGGCGAAGCCCATCGCGACGGATGCCAGATTGGTGAGCAGCACGGGGCGGCGGGCCGCGACCCGAAGGTCGAGCAACGGGTTCTCGACGCGCAACTCGTACCAGCCCCACAGCAGCAGCACGGCGACACCGCCGATGGCGAGGCTCAGCGTCAGCGGCGACGTCCAGCCCCACGAGTTACCGCGCGAGACGGCCAGCAGCACGCCGATCAGGCCGATCGCGAGGCCCACGGCGCCGAGGTAGTCGAAGCGCCCCGCGGTGCGGAGCACGCTGACGGGGACGATCCAGAGGATCAGGACGAAGACGAGCGCGCCGAGGGCGCCGGCGATCCAGAACAACCAGTGCCAGTCGGTGTTCTCGGCCACGAGGGCACTGATCGGCAGACCCAGGGCGCCACCGACGCCGAGGGTCGCGCTCATGAGCGCGATCGCGCTGTCGACGCGGTTCTCGTGCAGAACGTCGCGCATGATCGAGATGCCCAGCGGCACCACGCCGACGACCGCCCCCTGCAGGGCGCGACCGACGATCATGCCGATGATCCCGGTCGACAGTGCGGCGACCACCGAACCGAGCATCATCACGACCAGCAGCACCAGCACGATGCGGCGCTTTCCGTACATATCGCCCAGGCGGCCGGCGATCGGGGTGATGACAGCCGCAGCCAGCAGCGTCGAGGTCACGACCCAGGCGGTGTCGTCGCGCGAGGCGTTCAGCAGCTGCGGCAACTGCGACTGGATGGGCACCACGAGGGTGAACATGAACGACGAGCACAGGCCCGCGAGGGCCAGGATCGCGACGACCAGACCCTGCGGGCTGTTCCGGGACAACCTTTTACGCGCGTTCTCATCCCGTGACATCACTGTCGAGGCTACGCCTCCGCTGTGAGCCCGCGGGTCGATGAGGCGCGCGATCATCGCCGATGCCTCGGCATCCACCCAATCCATTACTCCGCGTGACAGCCCGTTACCGGCCGTAACGCCTCGAATTCCGATCCCGGATGCCGCGTGCTGACGTGGTCTCATGACCTCTCGACGCACCGCACGCCTGGCCACGATCCTCAGTGCTTCCGCCACTGCCCTGATGCTGACGCTCACCGGCTGCTCCGGCGGTGCCCAGGGCGGTGACGAGTCCCGCCTCGTGCTCGGAGCCGACGACGGCAACGAGACGCACTGGACGGTGCTGAAGCAGAAGCTCGCCGACGAGGGCATCGACCTTGAGGTGCGCACCATCAACGATGGCGTTCAGCTCAACCAGGGCGTGCAGGACGGCGAGCTCGACGGCAACCTCTTCCAGCACCTCATCTACCTGTCGCAGTTCAACGTCGAGAACAACGGCTCGCTCGTGCCGGTCGGCGCGACCGCCGTGTACCCGCTCGCGCTGTACTCCGAGAAGTACACCGACGTGAAAGACCTGCCCGAGGGGGCGAAGGTCGCGATCCCCAACAACCCGACGAACCTCGCCCGCGGCCTGCTCAACCTGCAGACGGCGGGGCTGCTCACACTCAAGGACGGCGGCAACGCCTTCTCGACGCCGGCCGACATCGTCTCGACGAAGGTCGAGCTGCTGCCCGTCGACACCAACCAGACCGTCACCGCGCTCAAAGACGGCAGCGCCCAGGCCGCGATCGTCAACAACACGCAGGCGCAGAAGGGCGGGCTCGGCGACGAGCTCATCATCTTCAAGGAAGACCTGAACAACCCGCAGCTCGCCCCGTACATCAACGCCTTCGTCACGCGCGACGACAAGAAGGACGACCCGCGCTGGGCCAAGGTCGTCGCCGCGTACCACTCCACCGAGGTCGAGGCCGCGGTCACCGAGCTGAACCAGGGCAACCTGCAGTTCAAGACCGAGTGGACCGGCGCGCAGCTGCAGGACGAGCTGACGAGCCTCGAAGACGCCCTCAAGGCTCAGAAGGGATGACCGCGGTCATCGAGCTGCGGGGCGTCACCAAGAGCTTCCGCACCGATCGCCGCACCTCCACCACCGCCGTCGACGACGTGTCGCTCACGGTGGAGGAGGGGTCGATCGTCGGGGTGATCGGTTACTCCGGTGCCGGCAAGTCGACCCTCGTGCGGCTGCTCAACGGTCTCGAGCAGCCCACGTCCGGCACCGTCGAGGTGCTCGGAGTGAATGTGGGGGATGCCACCGAGGCGAGGCTGCGCGACCTCCGACGCCGCGTGGGCATGATCTTCCAGCAGTTCAATCTCTTCACCTCGCGGACCGTGGCGGCCAACGTCGCGTACCCGCTCAAGGTGGCGGGATGGAAGAAGGCCGACCGCGACAAGCGCGTCGCCGAGCTGCTCGACTTCGTCGGGATCGGCGATAAGGCGAAGCAGTACCCGCGGCGCCTGTCGGGCGGGCAGAAGCAGCGCGTCGGCATCGCCCGTGCGATCGCCACGGACCCTCGCATCCTGCTCGCCGACGAAGCCACCAGTGCCCTCGACCCGCAGACCACGGCCGAGGTGCTCGACCTGCTGCGCGAGATCAACCGGCGCCTGGGCATCACGATCGTCGTCATCACGCACCAGATCTCGATCGTGCACGAGCTGTGCGACCAGGTGATCGTGATGGACGGCGGCCGCGTCGTTGACAGCGGCGACACCTACCGCGTGTTCGCCCACCCGCGCGCCGAGCTCACCAAGCGCTTCGTCGCGGCGGTGACGCAGGGCGTGCCCTCGGGTGAGGCGCTGGCGGCGCTCGCCGCGGGCGGGGGAGAACTGGTGAGCGTCGAGGTGAACGAGTTCTCGAGCGAAGACGTCTCGAACGTGTTCCATCGCCACGGTGTGCGACATTCCGTCGTCTACGGCGGGGTGACCGACGTGCTCGGGCGCCAGCTCGGCACGCTGACGTACCGCGTGCACGGGGATGATCTCGACGCCGTCGTGACTGAGCTGCGCGCCCACACCGACGTCGTCCTCCCCGCGCAGGGGGTGCGCTCGTGAACAAGTGGGACACCCTCACCCCGGTGCTGATCCAGTCGATCGGCGAGACCGTCTACATGGTCGCCGTCTCGCTGCTCATCTCGGGCGTCGCGGGCCTGGTCATCGGCGCGCTGCTGTACGCCACGCGGCCGGGCAACCTGTTCGAGAATCGCGTGGTCTTCGCCGTCGCGAACCTCGTGATCAACCTCATTCGCCCGATTCCCTTCATCATCTTCCTCACCGCCGTGGCTCCGGTCACGCGCGCGGTGACGGGGACGACCCTGGGCACGGATGCCGCGATCGTCCCCATCACGATCATGGCCACGGTCGTGATCGCCCGCGTCGTCGAACAGAACCTCGTGGCCGTCGACCCGGGCACCGTCGAGGCCGCTCGGGCCGTGGGCGCGCGCCGCATCGGCGTGCTGTTCGGCGTCGTCATCCCCGAGGCGCTGGCCCCGCTGATCCTCGGCTACACGTTCATGTTCATCGCGGTCGTCGACATGTCGGCGATGGCCGGATACATCGGCGGCGGCGGCCTCGGAAACTTCGCGATCATCTACGGCTACCAGCAGTTCAATCAGCAGGCGACGTGGGTGACGGTGGCGATCATCGTCGTCATCGTGCAGGCAGGGCAGCTCATCGGCAACGCGCTCGCGCACCGCATCCTGCGCCGCTGACGGGGCGGGCGGCGGCCTTTCGTTGACGGCGTAGCGAATAGCGGCGCGTAGCGGGAGTCGGCGCCGCGACGAGCCGTGTATCGGTCAGCGCAGCTCGTGCGCGATCTCCAGGAAAGCTGCCGCGGTCGGCCCGGCGCGACCGGACCAGATCGCGCGCAGCGGTCGCACCAGTGCTGGTCCGTGTACCGGTACCCGGACCAGGAAGCGCGCGGCGAGATCTGCTTCGACGGTGCGGATGCTCATGACTGCGGGCGCGATGCCGGCGCGGGCGTTCGCCCGGATGATCGCCGTCGTCTCGAGGACCGCGGCGGGAGTCGCGAGCGTGAGGCCGACGTCGCGGAGCCACGCTTCGAGGGTGGCTCGGGTGCCGGAACCTTCTTCTCGTGTCAGCAATGGTGTCCGGGCCACTTCCTCGGCGCTGATGCTCGCTGTACGCGCCCAGGGGTGGTCTGGTGCCACGACGATGGCGAGTTCATCCTCCGTGATCACGCTGGAGGAGAGCTCGGCCGCGGCCGTCGGTGTTTCGATGAATCCGAGCTGCGCGACACCGGATCGAACGAGCTCTAAGGCTGTGGCTGAGTTGCCGGCGATCAGGCGCACACGCACGTCGGGTGTTCGCTGTCGGAATCCGAGCAGCCAGCGTGGGAGCAGCAGTTCGGCGATGGTCTGCGATGCGGCGACCACCAGCGAGCCGGTCGGCTCGCGCAGTGCTGCCACGCCTGCCTCGAGGTGGCGGGACGCCTCGAGGACCGGGCTCGCCAGCTCGAGCAAGATCCGGCCCGTGTCGGTCATGAGGGATCCTGCCGTGGAGCGGTGCACCAGCGGCTGCCCGATGGCGCGCTCCGCGACCCGCAGGCGCGCCGAGACGGCCTGCTGGGTGACACCGAGCGCTTCGGCTGCGCGGGAGAGCGAACCGGCCTCGGCTATGCGTTGGAGCACCTCCAGTGTGTCGAGATCCAGGATCCGGTCCGTCAATCGTCGCGTCGCCACAAACAATCATTGTGCCGCGCCAACACGATCGCCGTATCGGCTGGCGGTGGTGATGTTCAGGCTGGAGTCATGACCGTTTCCCTCGCCGCCCGCACCTCGTCCACGACTGGGGATCCCGCGCCGTCGTCGAGGCGCCTGTTCCGGGAGCTGGAGCGTCCGGGGCTGATCGTGTCGAACCTGACCCCGAACTGGTTCGCGTCGATCATGGGGACCGGCATCGTCGCGGTCGCCGCCGCGTCGTTGCCCGTGCAGTTCCCGGGCCTGCGCACCGGGGCCACCGTCGTCTGGGCCGTCGCCGCGCTGCTGCTCGTCGCGCTCACCGTCGCGACCGGACTGCACTGGGTCCGCTACCGCTCGACGGCGGCGAGGCACCACCTGAATCCGGTCCTCTCGCACTTCTACGGCGCACCGCCGATGGCGTTGCTCACCGTCGGCGCCGGCACCCTCCTACTCGGCAAGGACTGGATCGGCGTGCCCGCCGCCGTCGCCATCGACTGGGTGCTGTGGAGCATCGGAACCCTGGGCGGGCTGGTGACGGCGGTACTCGTGCCCTACCTCGCGTTCACCCGACACGAGAACAAGCCCGATTCCGCGTTCGGCGGCTGGCTGATGCCGATCGTCCCGCCGATGGTGTCCGCCTCCACTGGTGCACTGCTGCTGCCCTACACGCCCGCCGGGCAAGCGCGGGAGACGCTGCTGTGGTCCTGCTACGGCTTCTTCGGTCTCAGCCTGATCGCATCGCTCGTGGTGATCACGCTGATCTGGAACCGGCTTGCGCAGCACAAGGTCGGCGCGGCCGGGATGGTGCCGACGTTGTGGATCGTCCTCGGCCCGGTCGGGCAGTCCATCACCGCCGTCAACCTCCTCGCCTCGAACGCGCCGACCGTCGTGGACGCGAGCACCGCGCGGGCGCTGCTGGTCGTGGCTCTCGTGTACGGCTTCGCTATGCTCGGCTTCGCGCTGCTGTGGACCGTGATCGCGCTCGCGGTCACCATTCGAACCGCGAAGGAGCACCTGCCGTTCAGTCTGACGTGGTGGTCGTTCACGTTCCCCGTCGGCACCTGCGTCACGGGCCTGAACGGTCTCGCGCTGCACTCCGGTCTCACCGTCGTCGCCGGCCTCGCCGTCCTCTACTACGTCGGCCTGGTCGCTGCATGGGTAATCGTCGCTTCCCGCACGTTCCACGGTTCCGTGATCCGCGGCACCTTGCTGGCACCCCCGCAACCGGCATGACCGGCACCGACGAACCCGCAGACGTCCGTGCGTTGAACGCCCTCGCCGAGACATGGCGGACTAGCGAGGACGGGACGAGACGTTTCGTTCCGGGCTTCGATCCCCTTTCCGGCGGCACCGTCAGCCGAGTCCTCGTTCTGATGCAGTCGCCCGGACCTCAGACCATCGCCGCAGGATCCGCGGCGATCTGCAGCGAAGACAACCCCGGGCCCACCGCCACCGCGCTCCGGGCGGCCCGTATCGAGTCCGGACTCTCCCGCACCCATTACCTCCGATGGAACCTCGTCCCGTGGGAAATCTCTGGACGCGTCCGACCCGTGGACGTCGAGCAGGGCCGGCTCGCGCTTGGTGAGCTGCTGGAGCTGCTGCCCACGCTCAGGGCCGTTGTCACCTACGGAGCCGTGGCCCTGGACGGAGCCATGCGTCATCTCACCCTGCGCGAAGATCCCCGCGTCGTTCCCGTCCTCGCCGCACCGCACCCCTCACCCGCGAACGGACGTCACCGCGCCGACCAACACCTCCGCTCCGTAAACGCGCTCCGCCTCGCCGCCCGGCTCTGACCCGGGCGGCCAGCTGCGGACCGACTCAAACGCCGTCGCGGCGACACGCGCGTCTCGGGCGGGCGGGTGCTGGAACCGGGAAGCGGTGCGGGCACGTTCATGGGCATGGCCCCGGACGGCGCGCAGATGACGGGTGTCGAGTTGGACCCGCTCACCGCGGCGATCTCGCGGGCGCTGTACCCGGCCGCGGACGTGCGGACCGAGTCGTTCGCGGACACTCGGCTCCCGCGGGCATCGTTCGACGCCGCGATCGGCAACGTGCCATTTGCGGACATCGCGCCGCACGACTCCACACACAACCGTGGCGGGCACTCGATCCACAACCACTTCATCATCGAGTCGCTGGCCCTGACCCGCCCGTGTGCGGCGCGGTCCCTTCGCGCGTCTCGCGCAGCCCGCCTACCCTCAGAGGATGAGCCTCACCCGCACCCTCGCCCGCTGGCTGCTCGGTGCCGCACTCGTCTTCACCGGCACCGCGCACCTGACGTTTGCCCGCGACGACTTCGTCGCTCAGGTGCCGTCATGGCTCCCGCTCCCGGTCGATGTCACGGTGGTGGCGTCCGGAGTCGTCGAGATCACGCTCGGGCTCGCTCTCCTCGTCCTCCGCCGCAGGCGCGTCGCCGTCGGCTGGATCGTCGCGGCCTTCTTCGTCGCGATCTTCCCCGGCAACATCGAGCAGTTCGTCCGGGGCACCGACGCCTTCGGCCTCGACACCGACCTCGCTCGCGGCATCCGTCTGCTCTTCCAGCCCGTGCTAATCGCCTGGGCCCTCTGGTCGACCGAAGCGTGGAAGGCCTGGCGCACGCGAAGACGAGCCCGCTGAGGCGCGCAAACCGCATCCCCGCCCGCTGGAAGCGCGCCCCGCGCCCCCGGGTACCCCCTGTTGAGTGTCCACAACACCCGGACGATTCTCGAAACCGTCCGGGTGTTGTGGACACTCAGCGTGGTCGACCCCGGACCGCGGGGCGCGCCCGGTATCGATTTCGTCTCGACATTTCCCGCCCGCGCGTCCCGCATTCGCAATTCGTCCAGGTGCATTCATCGCGGCCGGGCGGCCTGCATTCCCCTGAATAGACTCGCGAGGTTGTCCAAACGGGGGAAGGGGGATCCATGCGATTCCGGAATGCAATGGTCCGAACGAAGGCGGCGGTGGCCGCGTGACGAATGCGACGCCGGGGTGGTACCCCGACACCGAGACTCCCGGCCGCCTGCGCTGGTGGGACGGCCGCCGGTGGACGAACGACTTCACGCCGCTGCCGCCCGCCCCCACCGTGACGACCGCCCCTCCGCCGGCCGCACCACGCGGGGCGCGCACCTGGTTCTCGCGGATCCCGATGTGGGGCCGGGTCGTGGCCGGCCTCGTCCTGCTCGTCGTGCTGTGGCTGCTCGCCCCGTTCGTCGCGATGGTCGCCCTCGTGGTGCTCATCACCGGCATCGTCTCGCTGGCGCGCAACACTCCGACCTGGCTGCGATTCCGCTCGCGATCGAGTGCCGCGCTCTGGACGGTCGCCGCCGTCGTCGCCTTCGCGGTTGCGGGAGGCATCACCACGGCCACCTCGCCTAAGAAGGCGACTCCGGTCGCCCAGGCGGTGCCCGTCGCCACGGCATCCCTCACCCCATCGCCGGCGCCCACGGCATCCGCCACTCCCTTCGCCGACGATCAGGCTGCCCTCGCCGCCTTCGCGGGGCAGCCGGGCACCGTCGCCGACGCCTCAGCGACGACCAACAAGACCGCGCTCGCGGTGCTCGACACCCTCGCCGTGAAGGGGCGCGCGCCCAAGACCGGGTACGACCGCGCCCAGTTCGGCCAGCGCTGGCTCGACGTCGACCGCAACGGATGCGACACCCGCAACGACATCCTCGGCCGCGACCTGAAGGATGCCGTGCGCTCCGGAACGTGCCGGGTGACCGGCGGCACGCTCTCCGACCCGTACACGGGGCGGAGCATCGCCTTCGTCCGCGGTCAGGGCACCTCGGAACTCGTGCAGATCGACCACGTCGTCGCGCTGTCCGACGCCTGGCAGAAGGGCGCGCAGCAGCTGACTGCCGACCAGCGGGCGAGCTTTGCGAACGACCCCCTGAACCTGCTCGCCGTCGACGGTGCGGCCAACGCGCAGAAGAGCGACGGCGATGCCGCCACCTGGCTCCCCGCTCAGAAGAGTTACCGCTGCACCTACGTCGCCGCGCAGATCGCGGTCAAGGCCACTTACGCGCTCTGGGTGACCGAGGCGGAGCGCGACGCGATGAAGCGCGTGCTCGAGGCGTGCCCCGATCAGCTCGTGCCGACCTCGGCCTTCGCCGCTCCGGCGCCGGTCCCGGTCGTCGAACCCGAGCCGGTCGTCGCTCCGGTCGTCGAACCCGATCCCGCTCCGGCGCAGCCTCAGCCCGCTCCCGCCGAGCCCGCGCCCGCGCCCGCGCCGCCCGCGGAGAGCGCGTACTACGCCAACTGCGACGCCGTTCGCGCGGCCGGCAAGGCGCCCCTCTATCGGGACCAGCCGGGTTACCGGTCGAAGCTGGACCGCGACGGCGACGGAGTGGCCTGCGAGTGACGAGCGCGCCGCTCACCCGCTGAGCACCCGAGTCGCGCCGCTCCGTCATCGGGAGGCGGCGCGTCTCGGAGAGCCGGCGGGAGGCCGGCTGCCGTGGCCCCGGGCCCGCGCGATCGTCCGGGCAGGGCGAGACCGGCCGCGGTGCGGCCCCGCGCTCAGGCGGAGGCGGCCCCGCGCGTCAGCCCGAGGATGCATCCCTCGACCGCGGCGACGCGCACTCGCTGGGTGTCGGCGTGCAGCACGCTCTGGCTCACCGCCCCGATGTGGGCGGCGACGACCGCGCGCGTGAAGAGGGCGGGGTCGATCACCGGGTGCAGGCCGATGCGCGCGAGGCACTCCACCAGCAGCGGCTGCAGCGTGTCGTGGAAGTGGTCGGTGTGCGCGGTGAGCAGCATCCGGACCTCCTCGTCGTGGCGCGCGCGCGTGATCAGCACGGAGCGGATCGCGTACCACTTCTCCTCGGGCGGGAGCCCCTCGACGACGCCGCGCACGATGTCGTCGAGGGTCGGCTCGTCGCTGCTGCGGGCGTCGCCGAGCATGTCGCTGAGCAGTTCGAAGACCAGCTCCGCCTGTTGCTCGTATACCGCGAAGAACACCTCGTCGACCGAGCGGAAATTGGAGTAGAACGCCCCGCGCGTGTATCCCGCGCGCCGCGTGATGGCCTCGACGCTCACCGAGGTGCTGCCGGTCTCGTCGAAGATCGCCTCGGCGGCCGCGATCAGCGCCGTACGGGTGCTGCTGCGGCGTCGCACGGGCTTCGGCGCCTCTGCGGGGGTGGTCGTCACGGGCTCCACGTTACGCAGCGGCGGCGCGGTTCACCTCGTCGAGGTAGTCGAAGACCGGGCGGACGGGGGCGAGCGTCAGATCGGTGACGATGTGCGAGGCGCTGACGATCTCGCGCACGGGGAGGTCGGCCATCGGTGCGAGGGCGTGCTCGAAGAGCTGCAGGCGGGCGGGCCCGGTCCACGCCTCCTTCACGACGATGTCGGTGATCTCGGTGCGCACGAGGTGGGCCGCGCGCATGCCCTGCGTGAACACGTCGGGCACGAGCTTGACCATGAAGGTCGGCACGGTGATCTGCGCCTTCGCCTCGTCGAGGTCGAGCGGCTCCCACTTGTAGCCCATGGTGGCCGTGGCCACGCGCTCGCTGCCGCGGTCGAGGGTGCCGACCAGGGCGCCCTGGTCGACGCGCAGGTCGGGAGTGCCGGTCACCTTCGGGTAGGCGCTGAGCTCGCGCCCCGACACGGTGGCCGCGAAGTTGTCCAGGTACATCGCGTGCAGGTACTCCCCGCGCTCACCGTCGAGGGTGACGGGGATCGCCTGGCCCGATTCCACGTACGGGCCGTAGCCGTCGACCTCGCCCATCTTCATGACCTCGAAGCGCACGAGCGGCTCGTCGATCTCGAGGGGCTCCGGAACCACGGCGCGCAACGCGTCTGCATCCGTTCGATAGACGACATTGAAGTACTCGCGGTCGAGGAAGCGCGTGACCCCCAGCGGGTAGACGGGGGCGGTCAGCGGCGTGGTGCCGCGGCGGAGGATCTCGAGGGGGTTCATCGTCATCACCTGTTCAGTACGAAGTGTATTGAGTACAGTGTGTATCGAGCGATTCGCATCCGCAAGGCGACCCTCTGCTCCACGAGAGGAAATGACATGAGCGTCCAGCTGCCCCAGAACATCGACACCCGACCCGTCACCGTGATCGGGGGTGGCACGCTCGGTCGTCGCATCGCGCTGATGTTCGCCAGCGGAGGGGCCGACGTGCGCATCTTCGATCTCGCGGATGCCGTGCGCTCCGCCGCCGTCGCCTACGTCGAGCAGACGCTGCCCTCGGTGGTGGCCGCCCGCGAGGGTGCCGTCGCCGGCACCGTGCAGGGCGCCGATGAGTTGGCATCCGCCGTCGTGGACGCCTGGCTCGTCGTCGAGGCCGTGCCCGAGCGCATCGAACTCAAGACCTCGGTGTTCGGCGACCTCGACCGCCTCGCGCCGGCGGACGCCATCCTCGCCAGCAACTCGTCGTCGTTCGCGTCACGCCTGATGATCGACCGGGTCTCGGCGCCCGAGCGCGTGCTCAACATGCACTTCTACATGCCGCCGCAGCAGAACGCGGTCGACCTCATGAGCGACGGGCGGACCGACCCGCAGGTCATCGCCTTCCTGCAGCAGCAGCTGCCCCGCTTCGGGGTCTTCCCCTTCGTCGCCCGCCAGGAGTCGACGGGCTTCATCTTCAACCGCATCTGGGCGGCCATCAAGCGCGAGGCCCTCGCTGTCGTCGCCGACGGCGTCTCGACCCCCGAAGATGTCGACGCCATGTGGCGGGTCAACTCCGGCGCCCCGGCGGGCCCTTTCCAGATGATGGATCAGGTCGGCCTCGACGTCGTGCTCGACATCGAGCAGCACTACGCCGACGAGAACCCGCACCTGCCCGAGGGGCCGCGCGAGCTGCTGAAGAGCTACGTGGATGCCGGGAACCTCGGCGTGAAGTCGGGACGCGGCTTCTACGACTACAGCGAGAAGGCCGCCGCGGCCGCCGCCTGACCCGCGTCGCCGCGCGCCCCTCCGTGGACGCTCGACGTCAGTGGGGGCGCCGCCGGAGTCAGGGCGGTGCCGCCTTTTCCCGCGTGAGCGTCCAAAACACCCGGACGGATTTCAGAATCGTCCGGGTGTTTTGGACACTCACGCGGGTGCGCGGGTGCGCGGGTGCGCGGGTGCGCGGGTGCGTGGGTGCGTGGGTGCGTGGGTGCGTGGGTGCGTGGGTGCGTGGGTGCGTGGGTGCGCGGGTGCGCGACTGGCCCCCGCGCGGGGCGTCAGTCGCGCGCGGCCTCGGCCTGCAGAACCTCGACCAGCACGTCGAGGCCGCGATGGGCGTCGGCATCGCCGATCACGGCGGGCGGCACCACGTGCACGCGGTTGTCGGCGGTGAAGCCGAGCAGGCCCTTCTCGAGCATCGCGGCCTTGATCGCGCCGATGCGTGCGGCGGCCAGGGGCTCGCGCGTGGCCTGGTCGGATACGAGTTCGACGGCCCAGAACACGCCGCGGCCGCGCACCTCTCCGACGAGCGGCGAGTCCTCGGCCAGCTGGCGCAGGCGCGGGCCGATGACCTTCTCGCCGATGCGGCGAGCGTTCTCGATCACGCCCTCATCGGCCATCGCCTGCTGGGCCGCGACGATGGATGCCGCGGCGAGCGGATGACCCGAGTACGTCAAGCCACCGGGGAAGACGCGGTCGTCGAACACCGAGGCCACGGCATCCGAGATCGCCACTCCACCCACGGGAACGTACCCGGAGTTCACGCCCTTCGCGAAGGTGATGAGATCGGGCCGCACGCCGAACGCGTCGAACGCGAACCACTCGCCCGTGCGGGCGAAGCCGGCCATGACCTCGTCGAGGATCAGCAGGATGCCGTAGCGGTCGGCGATCGCGCGGACGCCCTCGAGGTATCCGGGCGGCGGAACGAGCACGCCCGCGGTGCCGGGGATCGTCTCGAACAGGAACGCCGCGATCGTGTCCGGCCCCTCGGCCTGCACGGTGCGCTCGAGGTGGCGAAGGGCGCGCTCGCACTCCTGCTCGGGGGTCTCGGCCCAGAACTCCGACCGGTAGAGGTAGGGGCCGAACACGTGAACGTGTCCGCGCGAGTACTCGTTCGGCATGCGGCGCCAGTCGCCGGTCGCCACGATCGCCGACCCGGTGTTGCCGTGGTACGAGCGGTAGTGCGACACGATCTTGTCGCGGCCCGTGGTCAGGCGGGCCATGCGGATGGCGTTCTCGTTGGCATCCGCCCCGCCATTGGTGAAGAAGACCTTCGAGAACCCCTCGGGGGTCCGCTCGAGGATGAGCTCGGCCGCGTGCGCGCGCACCTCGCTGGCGTGGGCGGGGGCGACGGTGGTCAGCTGCGCGGCCTGCTCCTGGATGGCCGCGACGACCTTGGGATGCTGGTGCCCGATGTTGACGTTGACCAACATGCTCGAGAAGTCGAGGTAGCGCCGGCCGTCGGCATCCCACACCTCCACGCCGGAGCCGCCCGCGAGGGGGAGCGGGGCGAGGGCGCGCTGGGCCGACCACGAATGGAAGACGCTCGTGCGGTCGCGGTCGCTGATCTCGGCGTTGCGGGTCGTGGTGAGGGGAGTCGACATGCCACCAGTGTGAGCGCGCCGCGCCACACCGGGGAGCGCCGATATGTCGGTAATCTCGTCGGACGATCGACAGTTTGGCCCGCCATGCCCGCGACCCTCCGCACTCTCCTCGACGACCGCTCGTTCCCCCTGCGCGTGCTGAGCCGGCGGGACGACGAGGCGCTCGACCGCCCGCTGTCGTGGGTGCACAGTTCCGACCTGCTCGACCCCACCCCGTACCTCGAGGCGGGCAACCTCCTGTTGACCAACGGGGCGCAGTTCTCCGCCGATCCGGATGCCGCCGACGCCGTGGCCTACTGTCGACGCCTGCGGGCGCACGGGGTCGCGGGCCTCGGCTTCGCGACCGACATCATCCACGACCGCGTGCCCGAGGCCGTCGTGCGCGCGGGGGAGGCCGCCGACCTGCCGATCGTCGAGATCTCCGATCGGGCGCCGTTCATCCGGATCATCCGCTTCGTCGCCGACATCATCGCCGCCGACGGGGCCGCGCGCCTGTCGTGGCTGCTCGACGCCCAGCGCCAGGTGGCGCGTGCCGCGGTGCGCGACGACGGCCTGCGCGAGATCCTCGCCACGCTCTCTTTGCTGCTCGACGCGTGGGTCGAGCTGTACGACGCGGTCGGCGGGCGCCTGTCGTCTCCGGGCCTGCGCGCGGCGCCGGCCGAGGTCGAGGCGGAGGTCGGTCGCGACGTGCGGCGCCTGCTGGAGCGACGCACCGCGGCGAGCCTCGTCGTGCCGTCGGCCGGTCATGCGCTCGTGCAGACGATCGGGCAGAGCGGGCGGCTGCGTGGCGTGCTCGCGGTGGGTGGGCCCGAGCCGCTCGACCCGGCCGGCCGCGACCTCGTGGCTTCGGTGGTGGCACTGGCGAGCATCGCGCTCGAGCAGCAGCGCAGCGTACAGTCCGCCCTCCGCGGCGTGCGTGCCGGTGTGATCGACCTTCTGCTCGACGGGCAGGGCGACACGGCGCGGCGCGTGGCGGAGTCGGCGCTCGGCGGCCTGCCGGTCGAGCCCTACCTCGTCGGGGTGGTGCGCGGAGCCGGGGCGCGGCCGGGTCTGCTCGACGAGCTCGACCTCGTCTCGAGCGACCCCTCGCGCCTGTTCTCGGCGGAGCGTGACGACGATGTCGTCGTGCTCGCGGCCGACGGGGCGGCGTCGGCGCTCGCGGCGCTCGCCGAGCGCCGGGGTCTGAGCGTCGGCACCGCCCGTCACGACACGGGCGACGACCTCGCCGAGGCTCTGCGACGCGCAGCGCACGCGGCCCGTGACGCCGGGGTCGGCGCCCTGCGCGCCTATGACGAGCTCGCCGGACGCGGCCTGGTCGGCGCGCTCCGCGACCACGGGGGCGAGGTGCTCGCGCGTTCCCTCTTGCAGCCGCTCGACGCGCTGCCGGCCGTCGAACGGGGGCGCCTCCGAGATTCGGCGCGGGTCTGGCTCGACGCCAACGGTGCCTGGGATCCCGCGGCGCGGAGTCTCGGCATCCATCGGCACACCCTGAGGGCGCGCATCGCGCAGCTGGAGCAGGTGCTCGGGATCGACCTGTCGAGCTTCGCCGCGCGGGCCGAGCTGTGGGCCGCGCTCGAGCTCGAGGGCTGAGCGTTCCGCCGGTCGATCCCGTTGCCGCGGGACCGACCGGCGGATCTCGTGGACGACATGCCGGTGCCCGCAGCCGTCGGGTGGCGGGGCGGTGGTGCGGTCCGCGTGACGGCACCGCCCGCGGGAGGCGGGGTGGCGGAAGACCCGCGGAGAACGACGGATGCCGCGACCCCGAGGCTCCGAAGAACCCGGGGTCGCGGCATCCGGCGCAGGAGGCTCAGCTGTTCTGGGGGAAACCGAGGTTGATGCCGCCGTGCGTGGCGGGGTCGAGCCAGCGGCTGGTCACGGCCTTCTCTCGGGTGAAGAAGTCGAAGCCGTGCACGCCGTAGGCCTTGGCGTCGCCGAAGAGCGACTTCTTCCATCCACCGAAGGAGTGGTAAGCGACGGGCACCGGGATCGGCACGTTGATGCCGATCATGCCGACGTGGACCTCGTTCTGGAAGCGCCGTGCCGCCCCGCCGTCGTTCGTGAAGATCGCGGTTCCGTTGCCGAAATCGCCGCTGTTGATGAGCTCGAGACCCTCTTCGTAGCTCTTCACGCGCACGACCGAGAGCACGGGGCCGAAGATCTCCTCGGTGTACGCGCGCGAGGTGGTGGGCACCTCGTCGAGCAGCGTCGGGCCGAAGAAGAACCCGTTCTCATGACCGTCGACGGTGAATCCTCGCCCGTCGACGACGATCTTCGCGCCATCGGCCTCGGCGATGTCGACGTAGGACGACACCTTGTCGCGATGGGCTTCGCTGATGAGCGGGCCCATGTCGGGTTCGCTGCCGCCGTCTCGTCCCGCCGCACCGTTGCCGATGCGCAGTCGGCCGATTCGTTCGGTCACCTTGGCGATCAGCTCATCGGCGACCGGGTCGACCGCCAGCACGACGGAGACGGCCATGCATCGTTCGCCCGCCGCGCCGAAGCCGGCGTTGACCGCCTGATCGGCCACGAGATCGAGGTCGGCGTCGGGAAGGACCAGCATGTGGTTCTTCGCGCCGCCGAGCGCCTGGACGCGTTTGCCGTTCTTCGCGGCCGTCTCGTAGATGTACTGCGCGATGGGGGTGGAGCCGACGAACGAGATCGACTGCACCACGGGGCTGTTCAAGAGCCCGTCGACGGCGACCTTGTCGCCCTGCAGGACGGTAAACGCCCCGGCGGGCAGACCCGCCTCCGCCCACAACTGCGCGAGCCAGAGGGATGCCGAGGGGTCTTTCTCGCTCGGCTTGAGCACGACCGCGTTGCCCGCGGCGAGGGCGATGGGGAAGAACCACATCGGTACCATCGCGGGGAAGTTGAACGGGCTGATCACCCCGACGACCCCGAGCGGCTGCTTGAGCGAGTAGACGTCGATGCCGTTGGAGGCGTTCTCGCTGAACGCTCCCTTGAGGAGGTGCGGGAAACCCGTCGCGAGCTCGACGACCTCTTGCCCGCGGGCGATCTCGCCCATGGCGTCGGAGAGCACCTTGCCGTGCTCGGAGGTGAGGATCTCGGCCAGCTCGGTCTTGCGAGCGTTCAAGAGCTCGCGGAAGGCGAACAGCACGCTCTGCCGCTTGGCGATGGAGTACCCGCTCCAGACGGCGAAACCGCGTTGCGCCGAAGCGATGGCCGCGTCGACCTCCGCCTCGTCGGCGAGGGCGACGTGGGCCTGCACGGCGCCGGTGGCCGGGTTGTACACGGGAGCGGTGCGGCCGCTGGTCGAGGGCGAGGCGGCACCGTCGATCCAGTGCGCGATGACGGGGAGATCGTGGTCGGTCATGGCACCCAGTAAAGGACGTCGGCGACGATTCGACTCCTGCCGATGTGCACAGGGGAGGCTTCTCTCCTGGACGATCTGGCAGGGTCCTCGGTTCCCCCTGCGAAATACTTTGGCCGCTCCCCGCGATTTTGAGAACGATTATCAACGGCGATAGAGTTTCCCCATGACCCGTCGCTTCCTCGCCCCCGTCATCCTCGGGGCCGTCTCCGTTCTCGCTCTCGCCGGTTGCGCCGGAGGCACCGCCTCACCCGCATCGTCGGACTCGACCGGAAAGGTCAAGGTCGTGGCGTCCACCGATGTGTACGGCTCGATCGCGCAGGCGGTCGGCGGGGACTACGTCGAGGTCGCCTCGATCATCACCTCGCCCAGCCAGGACCCGCACGAGTACGAGGCGAGCGCGCAGGACCAGTTGACGCTGAAGAACGCCGGCCTCGTGATCGAGAACGGCGCGGGCTACGACGCGTTCATGGAATCGCTCATCGAGGCCAGCGGCACCTCGGCTCCGGTGCTCACCGCGGTCGAGTACAACCACGACTACCCGGGTTCGACGGACCACGCCGACGACGCGAGCCCCGCGCCCAGCGAGAGCGCGGATGATCACGGGCACTCCGACGACGACGGCCACGCGCACATCGAGGGCTTCAACGAGCACGTCTGGTACGACCCGCACACGATCGAGGATCTCACCGAGGCCATCGCTGAACAGCTCGGAAAGATCGCCCCCGAGCACGTGTCCGACTTCAACGCCAACGCCGAGGCCTTCGCCCAGCAGATCGCCGGTCTCGAGGACTCCCTCGACGCGATCAAGGCGAAGGATGCCGGCAAGAAGATCTTCGTGACCGAGCCGGTGCCCGTGTACCTGACCACCACCGCGGGCCTCGACAACGCGACTCCGAACGAGTTCAGCGAGGCGGTCGAAGAGGGTCAGGATGTTCCGCCCGCGACCCTGCTCGAGTCGCTCCAGCTGCTGGACTCGGGTCAGATCAGCGTCATGATCGTCAACCCGCAGACCGGGGGCGCCGAGGTCACGCAGGTGCAGAACGAAGCGAAGTCCAAGAACATCCCCGTGATCGAGTTCACGGAAACGCTCCCCGAGGGACAGACTTACATCTCGTGGATGCAGAGCAACATCACGGCGCTGTCCGACGCGCTGGCGGCGTGAGCGCGACCGCACCGCTGCGCATCCGCGGAGCCGCCCTCGAACGAGGGGGCCGGGAGCTCTGGGCCGGGCTCGACCTCGAGGTCGAGCCCGGCGAGCTCGTCGCCGTGCTCGGTCCCAGCGGCTCGGGCAAGACCACTCTGCTGCGGGCGATCCTCGGGCTCGAGCGCCTCAGCGGGGGATCGATCGAGGCGCTCGGAGCCCCGGTGCGACGCGCCGGCAACCGGCGCATCGGCTACATCCCCCAGCAGCGACCCCTGCCGCGCGAGACGCCCCTGCGCGGCCGCGACATCATCGGTCTCGGGGTCGACGGGCATCGCGTCGGTCTGCCCCTCTCTCGCAAGAAGGATCGCGCGCGCATCGACGAGCTGCTCGAGGCCGTGGGGGCCACGGCGTTCGGCGACCGCCCCGTGGGGCTCCTTTCCGGCGGAGAGCAGCAGCGTCTGCGCGTCGGTCAAGCCCTCGCCGACGACCCCGCGCTCCTGCTCTGCGACGAGCCGCTGACGAGCCTCGACCTCGCCAACCAGCAGGCCGTCGTACGGCTGATCGACCGCCACCGTCGTGAGCGCGACGCGGCCGTGCTGCTGGTGACGCACGACATCAATCCCGTGCTGTCCCGCGTCGACCGCATCCTCTACATCGCCAACGGCCGTTTCACCCTCGGCACTCCCGACGAGGTGCTCACGACCGAGACCCTGTCGGCCCTGTACGGCGCCCCCGTGTTCGTCGTCCGCGCCGGCGATCAGCTCATCGTCGTCGGAGCCCCGGATGCCGAGGACGCCCACCACCATCACCACGACGAGGACGACGCATGAACTGGTCCGACGTCGGCACCGCCCTCTTCGGCGGGGTGAGTCAGTACGGCGCGATCCTCGAGCTCGTGCAGAACTCCGTCTACGCGGGGGCCGTGCTCGGCCTCGTGGGCGGACTCATCGGCGTCTTCGTCATGCAGCGCGACATGGCCTTCGCCGTGCACGGCATCAGTGAGCTGTCGTTCGCCGGCGCCGCAGTGGCCCTGCTCATCGGCGTCGACGTCGTCTCGGGGTCGATCGTCGGCTCGCTCATCGCGGCGGCTCTCATCGGGGTGCTGGGCGCCCGCGCGCGCGATCGCAATTCGATCATCGGCGTGCTCATGCCGTTCGGGCTGGGTGTCGGCATCCTGTGCCTGTCTCTCTACAACGGACGCAGCGCCACGCGCTTCAGCCTGCTCACCGGGCAGATCGTGTCGGTGCAGAGCGAGCAGCTGGGGTGGCTCGTCGTGATCGGCATCGCGGTGCTGGTCGTCCTCCTGCTCATCTGGCGACCGCTGCGCTTCGACTCTCTCGACCCCCAGTCGGCCGCGGCCCGCGGCGTGCCGACCACGGCGGTGTCGCTCGCGTTCATGCTGCTGCTCGGGCTGATCGTGGCGGTCGCGGTGCACATCATCGGCGCCCTGCTCGTCATGGCGCTGCTGGTGACCCCGGCCGCGGCGGCCATGCGCGTGGCATCCGGTCCCCTCTCGGTGCCGCTGCTCGCGGCGCTGTTCGGCTTCGTCTCGGCCGTGGGCGGGGTGCTGCTCGCGGTGGCGGGGACTCTGCCGGTGAGCCCGTACATCACGACCATCTCGTTCGCGATCTATCTCGTGTGCCGCCTCGTGGGCGCGCGACGAGACCGCACGACCCGCGCTCTCTGAGTCGCCCGCCCGCCGCGCGGGATTCCGGCGGGGGCCACATCGGTCACGCCCAGCCGATTCACCGATCCCCTCGCTAGACTCGCGGCCATGGTCCAGCGCAATACGTGGCAGCGCGAACGCGTGCGGGAGGCTCTGTCCGGAGCTCCCGGCTTCGTCAGCGCCCAGTCGCTGCACGCGACCTTGCGCGACGAGAACACCGGTATCGGGCTGGCGACGGTCTACCGCACGCTCGCGGGTCTCGCCGCCCGCGGCGACGCCGACTCGCTGCAGAGCCCCGACGGGGAGAACCTCTTCCGCGCCTGCGAGACGCGCGGGCATCATCATCATCTGATCTGCAGATCCTGCGGCAAGGCCGTCGAGATCGCCGCGACCGACGTCGAGGAGTGGGCGCAGCGCACGGCCGCGCAGCACGGCTTCAGCGAGGCCGAGCACGTCGTCGACATCTTCGGCATCTGCACCGATTGCGCCCGTGCCCGGGCTCGTGAGCGTGGCGACGAGTAGTCGCACCACGGCTCCCACGCCGCAACGCTCGGGCGCCTCCCGCACCCTCGTCGCGCTCGGCCTGGGCGTCGTCGTGGTCACGGCGCTGTTCCTCGTCGACGCCATCGCCCCCACGTTCTTCGCGCAGTCGCTGCCCACGCGCGCGCAAGACGGGCTGACGCTCGCCCTGAGCGTGCTCATCGAGTCGCTGCCGTTCGTGGTCCTCGGCGTGGTGCTGTCGATCATCGTGCAGGTGTGGGTTCCCCCGGGAGCGATCGAGAGATGGATGCCGCGCGCGCCGTGGGCGCGCCGGGCGGTCCTGTCGCTGCTGGGCATGTTCATCCCGGTCTGCGAGTGCGGCAACGTGCCCTTCGCCCGCGGTCTGCTCATGCGCGGTTTCGGGGTGAGCGACACGCTGACCTTCCTGGTGGCGGCCCCGATCGTGAACCCGATCGTCATCATCAGCACCCACGCGGCCTTCGGCTTCAGCGACGGCATCCTGGTGGCGCGCCTGATCGGCGGCTACCTGGTCGCCAACCTGATCGGCTGGCTGTACAGCCGGCATCCCGATCCCGACAAGCTGCTCACCGAACGCTTCCTCGAGACGTGCGAGATCGTGGTGCAGGAGCGCGGCGACCGTGGTCGGCGCACCCTCGCCCAGTTCGTCGTCGAGCTGCGTTCGGTCATGCCCGCCCTCATCATCGGCTCCCTGCTGGCCGGCGCCGTGCAGGTTCTCATCCCGCGCAGCGCCCTGCTGGCCATCGGGTCCGACCCTGCGCTGTCGATCGCCGCGATGATGGCCCTCGCGATCGTGGTGTCGCTGTGCTCGAACGTCGACGCGTTCTTCGCCCTGTCGTTCGCCTCGACGTTCACGCCCGGCTCGATCGTGGCGTTCCTCGTGGTGGGACCGATCATCGACCTCAAGATGATGGCCCTGCTGCGCACGACCTTCTCGACCCGCGTGCTCGTCGGGATGACGGTCGTCGTGGTGCTCTTCGCCTTCACGCTCGGAACGGTGGTGAACCTCCTTGTCTAGAACGGGTGCTCTCGCCACGCGCTGGCTCGGGGTGGGCCTGACCGCGTGCCTGTCGATCACGACGATCACGCTGTGGGCGACCGGGCGGATGGCGCTGTACATCAACCCCGATTCGGCGTGGTTCGCCGTCGGCATGGCCTTCCTGGCGCTGGTCGGCTCGATCGCCTCGTTCGCCCTCCCGCTCGGCGCCGAGGCCGACCACGGACACGATCACGCGCACGGCCATGCCCCCGCCGCCGCCTCGGCCCGGCGCGAGGCGTTCGCGCACGCCGACCACGCGCACGCCGACCCGCTCGACGCGCACGATCACGCGGCCCACGAGCACCTCGCGGCCCGCCCGCGCCTGACCCCCGGCGGGATCGCGGCGTTCACCGGCGGCGTGCTCGCGTCGGGTGCGGTAATCGCCGTGCTGCTCACCCCCGCCGCCTCGCTGTCGACCGAACTCGCGGTGTCGCGCGACGTGGGAGCCCCACCGCTGTTCGCAGGATCCGACGTCGTGACCCTCGCCGCCTCGGGAGACACGTCGAAGTTCGGCATCGGCGACTGGTCGGCGGTCTTCGCGCACGCCACCAATCCCGAGACCTTCGACGGCAAGCCCGTGACCCTCACCGGGTTCATCACCCCGGCGAACGACGGCTCGAGCTTCGATCTCACCCGGCTCGTCATCACGCACTGCGTGATCGACGCGCAGACGGCCCGCTTGCCGATCGCGGCCACCGCCGATGCTCCCTCGACCGGTCAGTGGGTGACCGTCACGGGCACGGTCCGCTCGAGCGGAGACGGCAAGCTCACGGTGCACGCCGACCAGGTCGCCGCGATCGCCGAGCCTTCGGACCCGTATGAGTACTGATACCCGTCGCGGCGGCGACTCCCGTCGTTCGCGCGCCCGTCGTCGGCGCGGGCGCGGCTTCGCGATCGCTTTCGCCACGGTCCTCGTCGGTCTCGTCGTCGTCGGCGGCCTCGGTGGAGTGGTGGCGGTGGCGCAGGGCCCCCGCGTCACGGACGTGCAGGTCGACCCGGCGGCCGCCGTCGCGGCATCCGGCTCCCGCGTGATCCTCACCACGACCCAGTCGCTCGAGAAGGTCGACCCGTCGCAGGTGCAGGTCGACCCGGCGACCCCGTTCACGGTCGACACCTCGGGTCGCAGTGTGGGCGTGCGTTTCACGCTTCCGCTGCGCGACGACACCGACTACACCATCACCGTGAACGGGGTGAACGGACTCGGCGCGGGCCCGGCCTCGACGCTCACCGAGACGTTCCGCACCCCGGCTCTGCAGGCGTATCTGATGCAGCGCGGCACCCCCGAGGGCGACACCATCTTCCGCACCGATCTGCAGGGACAGGCGGGCCTGCCCGTCTTCGTGCACCCGCACATCGAGGACTTCCGCGCCACCGCCAACCATCTCGTCATCTCGGTGCGCGACGGCGACACCCCGCGGGTCATCGTGACCGACCCCGACGGCAAGAACCCGCGCGACATCCCCCTGCCCGGGCCCGGTTACGTCACCAACCTGCAGTCGGCCGACCGCGGTGAGCGCATCGGGTTCACCTTCTCGGATGCCGACCTGGGCGCCGCCGGGGGGCGCGAGAGCCGCCTGTTCACGGCGTCGGCCGCCGACGACTCGCCGCCCGTCGAGGTGGGCCTGAACGGCGGCGACGTGCGCATCGCCGACTACCGCTTCGTGCCCGACACCGACAGCATGCTGGTGCTGACCTTCGACTCGCGACTCCTGCTCACCGACGCGCAGGGCGGCAACGCCGCTCCCCTGGGAAGTGCCGTCTCGATCGACGGCATCGCGCGCGGATCGTCGATCGCGATCGTGGAGCGCCTCGAGGGCATCCGCGAGATCAACCTCACCGACGGGTCGGAGCAGGGGCTCGTCGAACCGGTCGATCCCCCGGGGATGGCGGGCCGGGCAACCCCTCTGCCCGGGGCGGGAGCGGGCACGATCCGTTCGTTCGCCGACATCAGTACCGACGGTGTCTCGCGCTCGACGATCGTCTCGCACGTCGGCACCGACGGCACCGTGCGGCAACTACTGAGCGTCCCGGGCTCCGACACCGTGCTGCAGACCTGCGTGTCCCCGAGCGGGCGCTACGCCGCCGTGCTCGTCGCTCCCCGCGCGGTCGACAACCCCTTCGACAGGTACCAGTTGCCGCTGCCGCAACGCCTGCTCACGCACCTCGTCGAGGTCGACACCGGTCAGGAGGTCGTGGCGCTGCAGGGTTTCGATCTGTCCTGGTGCCAGGTGCCCCCGCAGTGATGCGTCCCGCCACCCGTGCCGACCTCGCCGACCTGCCGGTCGAGGTCGCACCGCGGTTGCTCGGGGCCCTGCTCGAGACCGAGGTCGGCGGAGAGAGGGTGGTCGCGCGTCTGACCGAGGTCGAGGCGTACCACGGCCGCGGCACCGGAGATCAGCCCGATCCGGGCTCGCACGCCCGCATGGGACCGACCGCGCGAAACGCCACCATGTGGGGCGAGCCCGGTCACCTGTATGTGTACCTGAGTCACGGCATCCATTCGTGCGTCAACGTCGTGTGCGGACCCGACGGCATTGCCGGGGGAGTGCTGCTGCGCGGCGGCGAGATCGTCGAGGGGGCGGACATCGCCGAACGCCGTCGTCTGGAACGTCGCGGCGCCGTACGGGCGGCGCGCGATCTCGCCCGCGGTCCCGGGCGCTTCGGAGACGCGGTGGGCCTTCGGCATCCGATCCACGACGGCATCGACGCGGTCACCGGCGAGATGCGCGCGGGCGCGCGAGCGCGGTTGCTCCTGCCCGGGGCGCCGCCACCGGCCGTGGCGACCGGGCCGCGTGTGGGCGTCGCGGGCATCGCGGGCACCGACGCCTTCCCCTGGCGCTTCTGGATCGAGGGGGATGCCACGGTCTCGACGTTCCGATGGGGGCGCGGTGCGGCGGAGGCGACTGCCCGTCAAGGCGACACGCCGCCCGTGCTAGACTGACCCCTTGTCTGCGCGCACTCCAGCACGCAGTTCGCATCCCTCACTCTCGAACGTGGCCATCGGCCGCGCTCGGACGGGGTGCAGACAAGGGATCTTGGGTGGCACCGTCCGGTGTCACGGTACAGAAGGAGACATCACCATGGCAGCAGTGTGCCAGGTGACTGGAGCGGTTCCCGGCTTCGGTCACAACATCTCGCACTCGCACCGCCGGACGAAGCGCCGCTTCGACCCGAACGTGCAGAAGAAGACCTACTTCGTTCCGTCGCTGGGTCGCAACATCAAGCTCAACGTTTCGGCGAAGGGCATCAAGGTCATCGACGCTCGCGGCATCGAGTCCGTCGTCCGTGACCTGCAGGCGAAGGGCGTGAAGCTGTAATGGCGAAGAAGGCTCAGGACGTTCGTCCGATCATCAAGCTGCGTTCGACCGCCGGCACGGGCTACACCTACGTGACGCGCAAGAACCGCCGCAACAACCCCGACCGCATCGTGCTCAAGAAGTACGACCCCGTGGTCCGCAAGCACGTCGACTTCCGAGAGGAGCGCTAAGCACATGGCTAAGAAGAGCAAGATCGCGCGCAACGAGCAGCGCAAGGTCGTCGTCGAGCGCTACGCCGCGAAGCGCGCCGAGCTGAAGAAGACCCTGGTCGACCCCACCGCCACCGACGAGGCCCGTGAGGCCGCCCGCGTGGGTCTGCAGAAGCTGCCCCGCAACGCGTCGCCCGCGCGCGTGCGCAGCCGCGACGTCATCGACGGTCGCCCCCGTGGTGTCCTCACGAAGTTCGGCGTCTCGCGCGTCCGCTTCCGTGACATGGCCCACCGTGGCGAGCTGCCCGGTGTGACCAAGTCGTCCTGGTAAGCACCAGACATCGTTCGAAGGGCGAGGGTTTCCGAGAGGAGCCCTCGCCCTTCGGCGTTTCCGGGGTCGCCGCGTGGGGCTCAGGCGTCGACCGAGTTCCACTGCTCGATCGCCTCTGCGCGCCCGCTGACGCCGAGCTTCAGGTAGATCGACCGCACCTGGCTTTTCACGGTGTTGAGCGAGACCCCGCGCTCCCGCGCGATCTCGGCCAGGCTGAGGGGGCTTTCGAGCAGGGATGCCAGGGTGCGCTCCGCCGGTGTGAGCCCTTGAGCGGCATATGCCGGCGCGGTCTCGTTCTCCGGTGCCGCCACGCGGAGCAGGATCGCCTCGAGAGCGGTCAGGAGGTGCCGTAACTCGGGGTTGCGGGCGACGACATCTTCCATGAGCCGGCGTGTCTCGTCGTGCGGGAGCATGAGGAACGGCGTCGCCCATGTTCCCGTGCGCTCCATGATCAGCAGGGCCGCCTCCATGCTCTGACGTGCGCGGCGGGTGTGGCCGAGCCGGTGCTGGGCGAGCGCGCGACGCAGCAGCACCGGCGTGAAGGTGCGCAGGCAGTGCCCGGTCCCGGACGCCACGCACGCATCGGTCTCGAGCAGGAGCTCGCGCTCCCGGCCGAGACGCAGCAGGGCCGTGGCTCGCTGCATGGAGAAGCAGATGCCGTGACCCTCGGGGTTCTCGTAGGGCGCGAGGACGGCCAGAGCCTGCATGTCGTCGCCCTGCGCGATGTACAGGTCGGAGAGGATGCACAGCAGGAAGTGGCGCACCATGCGGTGGCTGGCGCTTCGCAGACTGCCGTGGAGCAGCTCGCGCGCCTCGGCGCGACCGTCGGCGAACCTGTGCCGGAGGAGCTTGACCATCACGCCGGCCGCTCGCGCCGTATACGTCCCGTACGCGTCGTCACGGTGGGCGAGCGCCATCGCCTCGGGGACGGCGGCGAGCCGCTCGATATCGCAGCGCGCCGCCGCGGTGAGGATCTCGGCGAGGAACACGAGGTACGCGGTCTCGTCGACCGGCCATCCCGCCGACACGAAGATCGTCTGAGCCGCCGCGAGCGCACTCTCCGCCGCGACGTACTCGCCGTTGATCGCGTGTCCCAGTGCCATGACGGAGAAGGCCCGGTACCGCAGGGCGGGTGTGTCGGCGAACAGGAGCGACTCGGCACCGAATCGGGCCGCGTGCTGTGCGGAGCCGATCGCGGCGCAGTACTCGCCGACGCTGGCCAGGAGCAGAGCCCGCCCGCTGTACGACATGGCGGCGGGGCGTTTGAGACGCACGCCATCGAAATACCGACGGATGACGTCGGAGCCGTCGACGAGTGCGTCGCGCTGCGCTCTCGCTGACAGCAGCGCGCTGACCGTCTGCGCCATGGCATCGGTCCACACGGCGGGAGGCGGAGGGAGTTCGGCTTCGGCCAGGAGGGCGAGATGGCGGGGAATCGGGATGCCGTGGCCCGGTGCCAGCCGCGCCGCTGTCGTGACGACGGCGGCGCGCAAGGCGGCGCGTGCGTCGATCGAAGGGGAGACCCCTGTCATCACACCTCCACGTCGCGAATTCATAAAGCAGTTTCAAACCGTTCCACGTAGTTTCGCACCGTTTCGTTCATAACGTCGGCCCCGGGTCTCCCGGTGTCGCGAGGTTTCTGGCAGAGCGCCGCTCGAGCGAGGTGGCGCGGCGGGATCGCACGGTCGAGTCCGCGGTCCGGGGAAGTGGCTCGCTGCCGCGCCGGGGGAGCACCGCCCACGCGCCTCAGACGCCCCTCTGCCCCGTCCGTGCCGCGACACGCCGGCGCGAAAGGGGCGAAATCCGTCAAAATCCGCGTGATTCCGCGGTTCGGTTGATACTGTCGAGGCGGTCTCCCGACCACCGAGGAGGATTTTCCCCTCGTCCGCGTAACGAGAGGCGACCTCGTCGTCGCCTGGAGGACAACCACATGGCTGACAAGTCCATCACCAAGACCGAGCTCGTCGCGAGCATCGCCAGCGCGACCGGGCAGAGCCAGTCCGCCGTGTCGGGCGTGCTCGACTCCCTCTTCTCCACCGTCTCCGAGGCGGTCGCCAAGGGCAGCAAGGTCTCGATCCCCGGCTGGATCGCCTTCGAGCAGGTCGCGACGTCGGCTCGCACGGGCCGCAACCCCCAGACGGGCGAGGAGATCTCGATCCCCGCCGGCAAGCGCGTCAAGGTGACCGCGGGCTCCAAGCTGAAGGCCGCCGTCAAGTAAGACGACGTCGAATCACAGAGGGGGGTTGCCACACGGCATCCCCCCTCTGTCGTTCCCGCGCGACGTAGGCTGAGGGGGTGAATCCCCGCCTGCTCCGCGTCGCGGGACCCGTCATCCTGGTCGTGGTCTCGCTGATCGCCGTCGCCGTGGGACTCGCCTACGGCGGGGGAGCGGCTCCCACGCAACTCGCCGACCCCGGCCCGGTCGTCCGCTGGGGTCTGCCGATCGCCACGGTCGTCGTCAACCTCGCCGCCGCCACGATGGTCGGCTCGCTGGTGCTGGCGCTCTTCGCCCTTCCCGCGGGGGAGCGACCGTTCGAGATCGCCCTCGACACGGCATCCATCGGCGCCGCCATCTTCACCGTCTCGGCGGCCACCACGGGCTATCTGACCTTCCTGAACGTTCTGAACGCCAAACCGACGCTCGACGCGGTCTTCGGTCAGCAGCTCGGGCGCTTCCTCGTCGAGAGCTCGATCGGGCAGGCGTGGTTGATCACCACGATCGCCGGCGCCGTGCTGACCGTGCTGACGTTCGCTGTCCGTTCGTGGATTCCCACGCTCGTCGTCGCCATCCTCGCCCTCGCCTCGCTGATCCCGATGGGAACGCAGGGGCACGCGGGCGAAGAGGCCAGCCACAACGCGGCCGTGACCTCGCTCGTGCTGCACATCATGGCGGCGGCTGTGTGGCTCGGCGGGCTGATCCTGCTCGTGATCGTCCGCCCCGCGATGTCGCGCGGACAACTGCAGACGACTCTCCTGCGCTACTCCTCGATCGCCCTCGTCGCCTTCATCGTCGTCGCGATCTCGGGGACGGTGCGCGCATCGATCGGCCTCCTGGGTCTGCAGAACCTCTGGTCGGCCTACGGCATCCTCGTGCTGGTCAAGGTGGGCGCCCTGATCGCGATGGGCGTGCTCGGCGCCTGGTACCGCCGGCGACTCATCTCGCGTATGGCCGACGAGCCCGGATCGCGCCGCTTCTGGGGCGTCGTCACGCTCGAGCTCGCCTTCATGGGCATCGCCAGCGGAGTCGCCGCTGCTCTCGCGCGCACGCCACCGCCCGTGCAGCCCCCGCTCGTGGGGCAGACCCCGGCCGAGGTGCTGACCGGCGCGCCGCTGCCTCCCGACCTGACCATCGAGCGCTGGTTCACCGCGTGGGACATCGACCTGCTCTGGACGCTCGTCGTGGCCTTCGGCGTGTTCTTCTACCTGGCGGGGGTCTACCGCCTGCTGCGCCGCGGCGACGCCTGGCCCGTCTACCGCACGGTGCTCTGGTGCCTCGGCATGCTGGGGGTCTTCTGGGTCACGTCGGGTCCGATCAACGTGTACCAGGATTACCTGTTCAGCATGCACATGATCGGACACATGCTGCTGTCGATGGCGATCCCGCTGCTGCTGGTCGCCGGTGCGCCGGTGTCGCTCGCGGCACGCGCGATCCGCAAGCGCACCGACGGCTCGCGCGGCGGCCGCGAGTGGATCCTGTGGGCGGTGCACAACCCCGTCGCGAAGGTGCTTACCAACCCCTACGTGGCGGCGGGGCTGTTCATCGGATCGCTCTGGGCGTTCTACTACACCGATCTGTTCCGCTGGTCGCTGTACGACCACGTCGGGCACATCTGGATGGTCGCGCACTTCCTGGTGACCGGCTACCTCTTCGTGCTGAGCCTGATCGGCATCGACCCCGTGCCGTATCGCCTGCCCTACCCGATGCGTCTGCTGGTGCTCATCGCGATCATGGCGATGCACGCCTTCTTCGGCATCGCGATCATGATGAACTCGGGCCTGATGGTGGCGGAGTGGTTCGGCGCGATGGGTCGTACCTGGGGCGCGACCCCGCTGCAGGACCAGTACGTCGGAGGCGGCGTGGCCTGGTCGGTCGGCGAGATCCCGACCCTCGTCCTCGCGATCGCGGTGGCCATCCAGTGGAGTCGGAGCGACGAGCGTCAGCAGCGCCGACGCGACCGCCACGTCGACCGCGTCGGCGACCTCGAGCTCGACGCGTACAACGAAGAGCTGCAGCGGTTGGCCGAGCGCGACGCGCGGGTCGCGTCGCGCGGCGCCTAGTCCGCGCGCCGGGGCTCAGTCGGACGAGCCGCCGACGAGGATCGACGCGGTGCCGTCGGGGAGCACCGTGATCTCACCGTCGACCCGGAAGGCGATGTCCTCTTCGACGGTGCGCACGCTTCCGTCGAAGATCGAGCGGACGTCGACGACGATATGGGCCACGGCCTTGGCCGAGGGGATGCGCCACCCGGCGCCGTCGGGAACGACGGTGACCACCGGCTGCTCGACGATCGACCAGGTGGGGGCGTCGTCGATGCGATTGCGCACGGTGAAGCCGAAGGGGCAGCCGGTGGGCTGCAACACCTTCTGCTGGGCGCAGGCGGTCAGGAAGTCCTCGACGCGTGACTGGACGACCGAGATGAACTCGTCGGTCGGCTGGGCCTGCACATCGACCGGGATGCCGGCGAGCGGCGCGTCGGCCAGTACGGCGACGCCGGGGGTCGCCGAGATCGCCGTGTCGACGTCGACCGAGTACAGCCCGGGCGAGAACACCAGCAGGGGGACCGCAGCCGTGGGATCGACGTCGGCGCCGTCGACCGAGACCTGACGTTTGTCGACCTCGAACCCGTTGACGGCGAACCGCATCGATCCGTCGACCGTGAGCTTCATCACCGACAGGGGGCTGCGGGCGAACCGCCAGCGGGGGAGGAGGCCCTCGTTCGTGTCGTGCTGGATCGAGAAGGTGGTCTCGCCGTGGTAGCCGCCGGCGGTGTAGCCGACCGTGATCTGCGTCTGATCGCCGTTCGTGCTTTCGCCGGTGATCTCGGCGTCCGTCAAGGCGGCGAGGGCGTCGGGCCGCAGCAGGGCCTCGGAGGCGGTGGCCGGGAGACCGGCGGACTGCAGCTCGGCGGAATCGACGGCTACGCCGGGAATCGCGAGCGCCTCGGCCGTGCGGCGGTCCTGGAGCAGCTCGAGGTAGTGCTGAACGAACGCGCGGGGGCTGTAGAACTCACGGTAGAGCGAGGCCGCTCCCGCCCCGAGGGCCGCGATCAGCAGCACTCCGACGAGCGTGATCGCGGCGACGACGCGTCCCGGGCGTGCGCGCGCGCCGCGAACGCCCTCGGGCGTCGCGGGGCCCCCGCCTGCGGTGTCCACGCCCCCAGTGTAGGAAAACCTCCTGTGGAGGCGCCGCGCGCGTCAGCCCATGACGAGCGACTGCACCACGGCCACCGCGGCGAGCTGCCCGCTCGCGAGGGCCGCGGCGAGCGAGAACATCGGCCCCGGCAGATGATCGGGGTGCGCAAGATCGCCCACGGCGTAGACGTTCTCGACGCTCGTCCGACCGAACGGATCGGTGCGCACGGCCCCTGACTCCTGCAGCTCCACGCCGAGCCCACCGAGGAAGCCGGCGCGCGAACGCCAGGTGGGAGCGACGAAGGCCCCGGCCACCTCGAGCACCGAGTCGTCGGTGCGCGCCAGGGCCAGCCCGTCGGCCGTCCCGTCGACGCGGACCACCGACGCGGGATCGACGAGATGGACCTCGGATGCCACGGGCGCGAGCATCCGCCCCAGCGCTGCGGCATGATCGCTGCCGTTGACGATGGCGACGGGGCGGCCGGCGAACTCGTGACCGTGGCAGAACGGGCAGCTCGCGACGCGGTCGCCCCACTGCTCGTCAAGACCGGGAATGGCGGGGAGCTGGTCGACGACGCCGGTGGCGAGGATCACGGCGTGGGCGCGGAGACGCTCGGCACCGACACTGACGGTCAGGGCGGAGTCATCTCTCACGACGGCGGAGGCGGCGGCATCCCGGATCTCGACGTCGGGGTAGGCGGCGACCTCGTCACGGCCGATGCGGCGGAGCTCGGCGGGATCGCGGCCGTCGTTGGTCAGCAGGTTGTGCGCGTGACGGACGGTGCCGTTGCGGTAGTCGCCCGAGTCGAGCAGCAGTGTGCGGCGGTGCATGCGCCCGAGGGTGAGGGCGGCCTGCAGGCCGGCGGATCCGCCGCCGATGATGATCGCGTCGTACACGGTGAGCTCCTTCGTCGTTTGCGTTCTGGTCCATCCTGTGACTTCATGTCGACATGAAGTCAAGTGCGAGGGTGAACGGCGAGTCGATCGGCGAGGCCGCGGTGCGGTTCGGGCTCGAGACGCACGTGCTGCGGCACTGGGAGGACGAGGGGCTGCTCCGCCCGGCTCGGGATGCCGCGGGCCGCCGCCGCTATGACGAGGGCGACAACGTGCGGATCGCGGTCATCCTGCGCAACAAGGCGGCGGGGCTCTCGCTCGATCAGATCCGCGTGCTGCTCGACGACGGAGCCCCCGACCGCCACCGGGTGCTCGAGGCGCACGTCGCCGAGCTCGACCGTCGGGCGGCCGACATCGCCCAGGCCCGTGCCATGACCGAGCACGCCCTGCGCTGCCGTTCGCACGACATCACCGAGTGCCCGCGCTTTCGCAGCCACGTCGCCGACGTGCTGTCGGGAGAGGCTCGTTGGCTGCTCGTCCACACCGAGCCGACGGGCGGTCCTGTCCCCAGCTCGCCACCCGAGACGACGTGTGCGAACTAGCATGGGCCGGTGACCACGCCGCCCCTTTCCGCCGAGCAGCAGGCGCTGTTCCGGCTGATCGAGGACACCCGGGAGCACGTCTTCGTCACCGGCCGCGCCGGCACGGGGAAGTCGACGCTGTTGCAGCACCTGGCGTGGAACACGAAGAAGCAGATCGCCGTGTGCGCTCCCACGGGGGTCGCGGCGCTCAACGTCGAGGGGCAGACGATCCACTCGCTGTTCCGGCTGCCGATCGGGCTCATCGCGAGCGGCGACATCGACCAGAACGACGCCACGCGAAAGCTCCTCAACGCCATCGACACGCTCGTCATCGACGAGATCTCGATGGTGAACGCGGATCTCATGGATGCCATCGACCGCTCGCTCCGACAAGCCCGCGGCCGGCGGGCAGAGGCGTTCGGCGGCACGCAGATCGTGATGTTCGGCGACCCGTACCAGCTCGCTCCGGTGCCGCCGCGGGGCGATGAGATGCGGTACATCCGCGACCACTACCGCTCGTTCTGGTTCTTCGACGCGAAGGTGTGGTCGGGGGAGGCGGCCAGTGACGGTCTCATCGACATCGGGCGGCACGGCGCCGACCTGCACGTCAACGAGCTCGTCGAGATCCATCGGCAGTCCGACCCGGGGTTCAAGCAGCTGCTCAACGCCGTGCGGTACGGGCGCGTGACGGCCGAGATGGCCGGCATCCTGAACGCCGCCGGTGCGCGAACGCCCCCGCATCCTGCCGACGGGGAGCACCCGATCATCACGCTCGCCACCCGCAACGACCGCGTCAACACCATCAACCGCAAGCACCTCGACGAGTTGATCGGCCGCACGCAGACGGCCAACGCCGAGATCTCGGGCGACTTCGGTCGCGGCGAGGCCAACTACCCCGCCGAGATGGAACTCACGCTCAAGGTCGGCGCGCAGGTGATGTTCCTCCGCAACGACGCGGCGCAGTTCGGCGAGGCTCCGCGCTGGGTCAACGGCACGATCGGCACCGTGACCCGCATCGCCGGTGACAGCGTGCGCGTCGAGGTCGACGGCATCCAGCACGACGTCGAACCGGCCGTCTGGGAGAGGTACCGTTACGCCTACGATCCGGGGACGAAGAACCTCTCGCGCGAGATCGTCGCCGAGTTCACGCAGTTCCCCCTGCGGCTGGCGTGGGCCGTGACCATCCACAAGTCGCAGGGCAAGACCTACGATCGTGCGGTCGTCGACCTGGGCGCGGGAGCCTTCGCCCCCGGGCAGACCTACGTCGCGCTCAGCCGCTTGACCTCGCTCGACGGGCTGTACCTCACGCGCGCGCTCAAGCCGAGCGACATCCGCGTCGACGAGGACGTGCGCCGGTTCATGAAACAGGCGTGGATGAGCCGACAGGCGGCCGCGCAGGCCTGAGCGGGGCGGGTGCCGCCCCGGATCACGCGACCTGGTGGGCCTTGGCGCGAGTGAGGTCGGCGAACAGCTCGGTGGTGAAACGGTAGGCCACGAGCACCTCGGCGATCACGCGCTCCTTCTCGCGATCGTCCCAGGGGGCGGCGTCGAGCTGCTCGCGGTACACGGTCTTGAACGCCTTCGGGTCGGCGATGTCGCCGAACAGCAGGAAACCGATGCCGTTCGTTTCGAAGCCGAACCGCCGTTTCATGAGCCGGCCGATCGAGGGGCCGCCCGACAGGTCGCCGAGCAGGCGCGTGTAGTGGTGGGCCACGAAGCCGCCGGGCCAGGTGGCGGCCACGCGGCGGATGCGCGAGACGTAGGCCTGCGTGGTCGGCAGCGGGGTGATCCGCGCGCGCCAATCGTCGCCGAGGAGGAAGGCGAGGTCTGCCTCGAGGGCGGGAAGGCGGGAGTGGCGCCCCTGGAGGAACACGGATGCCACGGGGTCGCTGCGCATGCGACCCGCCGCCTCTTCGAGCGCGGCGTAGATGAACCAATGCTGGGCGATGAGGGCGATGTAGTCATCGCGCGTGCCGGCTCCGGTGAGGAGGTCGGTCATGAACCCGTCGCACTCGTGGGGCGAGTGCGCGTCGCTGGAACGCTCGCGCAGAGCGGTCGAGAACGGGACGACGGCGTTCATGCCGCCATCATACGCACAGAGTTAGGTTTACCTAACCCTCATTTCCCGGGAAAGTGCTGTCGTCGGGTCCGCCGTGATGCAGACGTGATGGTGACGAGGATGCAAGCGCCGCTTTCGTTCAGGTGCCATGTGTTTGAATCTTTGAAGCGGGCGCTTCGTCGCGCGCGGAAATGCTGGGGGTTTCACATGCGGGCATGGCGTCGTTCCGCGGCCATCGCGATCGCGGGAGCGAGCGTTCTCGCCGTCACGCTGAGCGGCTGCTCGCCGCAGGGCTCGGTGTCGATCAACATCCCGGCCCAGGTCGACGCGCCGCTGCCCGAGGCGACCGTGACCGAACTGCAAGAGGCCGTCACCTCGGCCATGACCGCGACCGGGTCCACCGGCGCGATCGTCGGCGTGTGGGCGCCCTGGAGCGGTACGTGGGTATCGGGTCTGGGAACGCAGGGTCCCGGCGGCGCAGAGGTCACCGCAGACCTCGGGTTCCGCGCGGGCGACGTGACCGGCGCGATGACGTGCGATGTGCTGTACCGCCTCGCGGCCGACGGCACGCTCTCGATGAGCGATCCCGTCACCACCTGGGTCAGCAACCTCCCCGGGTACGACAAGATCACCCTGCGCCAGCTCTGCGACGGGACGTCCGGTCTCGCGTCCTACACCTCGGTGCTCGACGGCCAGGTGGCGAACAACCCCGAGCGCGTCTGGAACCCGCGCGAGCTGATGACCTACGGCATCGCCAGCCCGCGCACCAACGCCCCGGGTGTCGCGTTCGCGGATTCGGCGACCGATTTCGTGATCGCCGGTCTCGCCGCCGAGCGTGCGGCCAATGAACCGATCGCGCAGCTCATCGCGGAGCGGGTGACCGAGCCGCTCGGACTCGATGCGACCGGGCTCCCCGATTCCGCCCCCGCCGATCCCGCCGACGCCTCGCTGCAGGGCTACTGGTCGCAGCAGAACGCCGAGGGTGCGTGGAACTGCACCGAGCCGCGCGACTACACCGAGATGTCGTCGAGCTACGGCGGCGCCGCCGCGGGAGCTGTGACGAACATCACCGATCTCGGGCGGTACGCCCAGGCGCTCGCCACCGGCGCGCTCCTTCCCGCCGGGAACGACCGTTTCGCCGCCCCCGTGCCCGTCGGGGGGGATCAGCCCACGTGGTTCACCTCCGCGGGCGGTGCCTTCCAGGCCGGTTCGCTGATCGGGCAATACGGATCGATGCCCGGATACCTGGTGGGCGCGTTCGCCGACCCCACGACCGGGATGTCGGTCGCCGTCGTCCTGAACAACTCCGGCGGTGACAAGACCACCGGTGCGTGGCTGGCATGGGAGCTCGCGGCCATCGCCTCGAAGGCCCCCGCCGCCCAGGGACAGACCGCACCCCAGGCGGGGCTGCCGTGGACCGCCGAGCAGATGCGCGACAACATCAACAGCAAGGCCATCTGCGCCGCTCCCGCCGGATGACCCGGCGATGACCGCGCGCGGCGGGCAGGGGTCTGCCGCCTCGCTCGTGCTCGTCGGCCTGGCCTGCCAAGAGGTCGGCGCCTCGTTCGCGGTGATGCTGTTCCCGCACACCGGGCCGCTCGGCATCGTCATGCTGCGGCTGCTGTTCTCGGCCGTGCTGCTGTTGATCATCGCCCGCCCGCGCCTGCGCGGGCACACCGGCTCCGCATGGCGCTCCGTCGTGGGGTTCGGCCTCGTACTGGCATCCATGAACGGGCTCTTCTATCTCGCCCTCGAACGGCTGCCCCTCGGCGTGACGGTGACCATCGAGGTGTTGGGGCCGCTCACGCTGTCGATCCTCACCGCGACCGGGGCGGCTCGGTGGGTGTGGGCGGGTCTCGCGCTCGGCGGCGTCGTCGCGCTCGGCGCGGGCGGGTGGGATCGCCTCGACGCCCTCGGGGTGCTCTTCGCCCTGGGTGCCGCGGTGAGCTGGGCGCTGTACATCCTCGCCTCGGCGCGAGTGGGTCGGGAGTTCCCGCGGCTCGACGGCCTCGCGCTCGCCATGGCCGTGGGGGCCGTCATCGCCCTGCCGTTCGGAATCGCCCAGGCAGGATCCGCGCTGCTGCGCCTCGACATCCTCGCCCTCGGTGCCGCGGTCGCGCTGCTGTCGTCGACGATCCCGTACGCCCTCGAACTCATCGCGCTCCGCCGACTCGCGGCCTCGGCGTTCGCGATCCTCATGAGCCTGGGCCCCGCCACCGCCTCGATCGCCGGGTTCCTCCTGCTCGGCCAGCACCTCTCGCTGCTCGAGCTCGCGGGGATCGCCCTGGTCATCACGGCGAGCATCGGCGCGGTGCTCGCCGCGGCGCGTCGCAGCGCCGGGGCACGGCATCCGGGACCGGATTCCGAAGAACCCCTGAGCGAGCCCGTCGGCTGAGCGGATGCCACGACCCCGGCACGGACGCAAGGGGTCGGTCCCGCCGGGCCGCGGCCGTGAGGATGACGGCATGAGCGACGACCAGGAGAAGACCAAGAAGGACTTCGACGAGGCGGTCACCATGACCGCCAGCGAGCTGAAGAAGTGGCTCGACACCGACGAGTCGAAATCCGTCGGGCAGAAGAAGGACGGCGGCGAGTCGACCGGGCACGAGAGCGGGCGCCACATCGTGCGCATCCTCGAGAAGAAGAAGGCGGATCTCACCGACGACGACTACGCGCACATGCGGAAGGTCGTGGGGTACATCAAGCGGCACAGCGCGCAGAAGCCGAAGGGCGACATCACCGACACCGACTGGCGGTACTCGCTGATGAACTGGGGCAACGACCCCAAGAAATGAGCGGGCCGAGGAACGGGCCGTATACATCGCGTAAGGATCGCGCGTCGCCGGGGCTCGCGTCATAGCCAGGCGGGGTACAACGGAACCATGCCCATCATCGACAGCGCCGTGTACGTCGACGGACACCGGATCGAGAACCCCGCGAGCCTCGACCAGACCTTCGAGTACATGGAGGCGCACGGCGGGATGGCGTGGATCGGGCTGCTGCGCCCCGAGCCCGAGGAGCTCGAGCGCGTCGCCGCCGAGTTCTCGCTGCACCCCCTCGCCGTCGAGGACGCCCTCGCCGGGCACCAGCGCGCGAAGCTCGAGCGGTACGGGGGCAACCTCTTCGCGGTGCTGCGCCCCGCGCGCTACATCGACGAGACCGAGACCGTCGAGTTCGGCGAGCTGCACGTGTTCATCGGCCCCGACTACGTCGTCACGGTGCGGCACGCGGAGGTCCCCGATCTGGCGGCCGTGCGCAAGCGGCTCGAGAAGAACCCCGACCTGCTCGCGCGGGGGCCCGAGGCGGTGCTCTACGCGATCCTCGACGAGGTCGTCGACCAATACGACCCCGTCGCCCGCGGCCTGCAGAACGATGTCGACGAGATCGAGGATCAGCTCTTCGGCGAGGGCGGCGCCGATCTGACGCAGCGCATCTACGAACTCGCTCGAGAGGTCATCCACTTCCAGCGGGCGGCCGAGCCCCTGCGCGACATGCTCGAGGCGCTGCTCCGCGGCGCCGACAAGTACGGCGTCGACATCGAGCTCCAGCGGTCGTTGCGCGACGTGCTCGACCACGTGCTGCGCCAGTGCGAGAAGCTGAACGCCCTCCGGGCGATCCTCGACAACGCCCTCACCGTCAACGCGACGCTCGTGACGCAGCGTCAGACCGAGACCTCGTTGAAGCAGAACGAAGAGGTCAAGAAGATCTCGGGCTGGGCGGCGATCCTCTTCGCACCGTCGCTCGTGGGCGGCATCTACGGCATGAACTTCAAGAACATGCCCGAACTCGACTGGACCTTCGGATACCCCATGGCCCTCGCGCTCATGGCGGCCACCTCGGTCGGTCTGTGGTTCGCGTTCAAGCGCAAGCACTGGCTCTGAGCCGTTCCGCAGGGGCGCGGCATCCGCTCCGGGATGCCGACACTGCGGCGCGCTTGCTGGACAGACGCTGCGCAATTCGCACGATGGGAACGTGACCGACTCCTCCCCCCGCTCGAGCGACGCCGCAGAGCCTCCCCGCACCACCTCGACCGTTCAGCTCGAGGACAGCGGGTACCACAAGCGGCTCACGTCGCGTCAGGTTCAGATGATCGCGATCGGCGGTGCGATCGGAACGGGCCTGTTCCTGGGTGCCGGCGGTCGACTGGCCCAGGCCGGCCCCGCGATCGTGCTCTCATACGCCGTCTGCGGTGTGTTCGCCTTCTTCATCCTGCGCGCGCTCGGCGAGCTGGTGCTCCACCGGCCGACCTCGGGGTCGTTCGTGTCGTACGCGCGCGAATTCTTCGGCGAGAAGGCGGCCTTCGTCTCGGGCTGGTTCTACTGGATCAACTGGGCGACGACCACGATGGTCGACATCACCGCCGCCGCGCTCTACATGAACTTCTTCGGCAAGTACGTGCCGTGGATCGCCGCGGTTCCGCAGTGGGTGTGGGCGCTCGCCGCGCTCGTCACCGTGCTGGCCGTCAACCTGGTGTCGGTGAAGGTGTTCGGCGAGCTGGAGTTCTGGTTCGCTCTCATCAAGGTCGCCGCCCTCGTGGCGTTCCTGCTCGTGGGCATCTACTTCGTCGTCTTCGGCACCCCCACGGGCGCCCCCACCGGGTTCTCGCTGATCGCCGACAACGGCGGGTTCTTCCCCAACGGCATCCTGCCCGCGATCATCCTCATGCAGGGCGTGGTGTTCGCGTACGCCTCGATCGAGCTGGTCGGCACCGCCGCCGGCGAGACGAAGAACCCCGAGAAGGTCATGCCGCGGGCGATCAACTCGGTCATCTTCCGCGTCGCGATCTTCTACGTCGGCTCGGTGCTGTTGCTCGCCCTGCTGCTGCCGTACACGGCGTACACGAAGGACGAGAGCCCGTTCGTCACCTTCTTCGGGTCGATCGGCGTGCCGGGCGTCGACGTGATCATGAATCTCGTGGTGCTCACCGCTGCGCTGTCGTCGCTGAACGCGGGGTTGTATTCCACGGGCCGCATCCTGCGCTCGATGGCGGTCGCGGGATCGGCGCCGAAGTTCGCCGCGCGCATGAACAAGGCGGGCGTCCCCTACGGCGGTATCGCGATCACCGCGGTCGTCGCATTGCTCGGCGTCGCCATCAACTACGTCAACCCCAGCGACGCGTTCGAGACCGTGCTGAACGTCGCGGCCGTCGGCATCCTGGTCACCTGGGCGACGATCATCCTCTGCCAGATGAAGTTCAAGCGCCTCGCCGACCGCGGCGAGCTCGTGCGCCCGAAGTTCCGGCTGTTCTGGGCGCCCTATACGGGGTACGCCACGCTCGTCTTCCTCGCGGTCGTCCTCGTGCTGGTGTTCGTCGACTCTCCGGCGACGCTGCTGGTGGCGGTGCTGGCGAGCCTCGCCATCACGATCGGCTGGTTCGCCTGCCGTAAGCGCATCGCGGAACTCGCCGCCGAGCGCGAGGGCTACACGGGCACGGTGCCGGTGGTTCCGAGCCCGTTCCCGCAGCCGCGCGAGAAGAAGGCACGCGGCACAAAGGACTGAGCCCGCGGGCTCCGCGCGGCGTTCGGGCTCCGGCTCGGACGCCGCGCTCGTTCATGGGGGCGTGTTCACCTTCGTTGAGTGTCCGAAACACCCGGACGTTTTCGATTCTGGTCCGGGTGTTTTGGACACTCGCGAGGGGGTGGGGCGCCGGATGCCGGCATCCCGTCGCTCGTGTTCCGGCGCGGGGGTCGCCAGCCCGCGCCTCGGGCACGACACGTTGAGTGTCCGAAACACCCGGACGTTTTCGATTCTGGTCCGGGTGTTTTGGACACTCGCGAGGGGGTGGGGCGCCCGGGCGCGGGGCGGGGTTCGGGGTTCGGCTCGGGCGGCGGGTCAGGCGTCGGAGGGCCAGCCGCAGTAGGCCTCGGCGAGGTAAGCGCGGCCGTGCTCCGACTCCACGACGGTGCGCAGTTCGCCGATCTGGCGTCGGCGGTCGAAGTCGGTGGCATCCGGGGCCACGTGCAGCAGGCTGGTCATCCACCACGAGAAGTGCTGGGCCTTCCAGATGCGGCGGCTGGCGGTGGCGGGGTACGCGTCGAGCAGACGCTCGTCGTCCTCGAGCAGCAGCGCCTCCAGGGCGGCGGCGAGCAGGCGCACGTCGGCGATCGCGAGGTTCATGCCCTTGGCGCCGGTGGGCGGCACGGTGTGCGCAGCATCGCCGACGAGGGCGACGCGGCCGCGGCGCAGCTCGTGCGCGACGAAACTGCGGAAGCGCAGCACGTCGCGCTGGAAGATCGGACCCTGCTTCAGCTCCGTGCCGGGCACGCGCTTCTGCAGCTCGTCCCACAGTTGCGCCTCGCTGTAGGCGGCGGTGTCGGTGTCGGGGTCGCACTGGAAGTACATGCGCTGCACGGTGTCGGAACGCTGGCTGACGAGGGCGAAGCCGTCGGGGGAGTTGCTGTAGATGAGCTCCTCGCTGCTCGGCGGGGCCTCGCAGAGGATGCCGAACCAGGCGAAGGGGTACTCGCGGAAGTAGCCGCCCTTGCTCGACCCGGTGACGGTGGCGCGCGCGACGCTGCGTGAACCGTCGGAGCCCACGACGACGTCGGCCTCGATCTCGAGGGGCTGCCCGTCGGCGTCGCGGGCGATGACGCGCGGGCGGTCGGTGCCGGCGTCGTCGATGCGCTCGGCCGTGACGCCGAAGCGCAGATCCTGCCCCCGATCGACCCGCGCGGCGATGAGGTCTTTCAACACCTCGTGCTGGGGATAGAGCCAGACGGCTCGACCGACGGATGCCGCGAAGTCGATGCGGTGCCCCTCGCCCTCGAACCGCAGTTCGATGCCGTCGTGTCGGTGGCCCGCCGTGCGCGCGCGCGAGACAGGACCGAGGGTGTCGAGCAGTTCGACGGTGCCCTGCTCGAGGATGCCGGCCCGGATCGTGCTCTCGATGTCGTCGCGCGAACGCTGGTCGACGACGACGGACTCGATGCCCGCCCGGTCGAGCAGGTGCGAGAGCAGGAGCCCCGCGGGGCCGGCGCCGACGATGGCGACGCGGGTGCGGACGGTGGTGGTCATGGCGTCTCCTTCGACGGTGGTTGTGTCGATGGTGCCCGCCGCCCGGCTCGCTCGCCGTTCGGTTCCCGTTGAACGGGATGTGGCGCAGGGATGCGGGGTCGATCTCGCCGCGCGCCCCCCGTCGGCGTCGGAGGACGACTCCGCGGGAGAAGAACGGCGACGTTCAGCGGCGGTAGCCCAGTGCGCGCTCGGTGTCGCGGGCGGCGCGGTGGAGCTCGACCAGGGCGAACTGCGTCTCGGCGTCACGGGGGAGCACCACCGACAGGGCCGCGATCACCGCACCCGTCTCGTCGCGCACGGGCACGGCCACCCCCGTGGAGACGCTGTCGACGGAGCCGGGGGCGATGACCCGCCCGAGGCCGCGGATCTCGGCGAGCACGCGGCGCAGGGCGGCCGGGTCGACGATCGTCTCGGGGGTGACGGCGCGCAGGGGGCCGGCGAGCACGCGCTCCTGCAGATCGTGGGGGCCGAAGGCGAGCAGGACGAGCCCGGACGAGGAGGCGTGCAGGGGAAGGCGCCCGGCCACGCGCGTGACGTTCGCGCCCGAGTCGGGGGCGCTGAGTCGCTCGAGGAAGAGGGCTTCCTCCTGCTCGAGGATCGCCAGCTGGGTGTGCTCGCGCACGCGCATCTGCACGCGCTCCATCGACGGCAGGGCCGCCTGGCGCAGACGCAGGGCGTGCGAGGAACGCGTCGCCAGCTCCCAGAGGCGCATGCCCACGCGGACGCGGCGCTCCTCGTCGCGCTCGAGCAAACCGGCATCCACCAGCTCGTTCACGATCCGGTGCGCCGACGAGCTCGGCAGACCCGCCCGGCGTCCGATGTCGGACGTGGTCTGCGCGGTGCGCGTGGGGGTGAAGGTCTCGAGGATCCGCACCAGGCGGTCGGTGACCGAGTCGCCCGAGGGGGAGTTCGCCATGAGGTCAGGATGCCATGATTCCCATTCAGCGGGAACCGCGCGCCACCGCGGGGGCCGGTGGCGGAGCATTGTCTCGTCGAAGGAGACCCATGTCGAACCCTCCCGCCGCCGCCCCCGAATCGCTGCTGGCCGCACCCGACCAGGCCACGCAAGACGAGATCGTCCGCGAGATCCACGCCCGTCACGCCGAGCTCGACGCGCTCGATGCCGCGGGGGAGCGCGTCGCAGCGACCGCGCACGACTTCCCGGCGTACCGGTCGAGCGTGCTGCGGCATCCGACGAAGAATCCGAAGCTCGTCGACCCCGAGACCGTCGAGCTGTTCTCGCCCGCGTTCGGCCAGCGCGACGTCGCGGCGATCGAGTCCGACCTCACGCTGCAGCACGCGGGAGAGCCGCTGGGCGAGCGCATGACGGTGCAGGGCCGCCTGATCGACTCGTGGGGGCGCCCGGTGGCGAACCAGCTCATCGAGATCTGGCAGGCGAACTCGGCCGGTCGCTACATCCACCAGCGCGACCAGCACCCCGCCCCCCTCGACCCGAACTTCACGGGAGCGGGCCGCACGGTCACGAACGAGAACGGCGAGTACCGCTTCACGACGATCAAGCCCGGCCCGTACCCGTGGAAGAACCACCGCAATGCGTGGCGTCCGGCGCACATCCACTTCTCGGTGTTCGGGTCGTCGTTCACGCAGCGGCTGGTGACGCAGATGTATTTCCCGGGCGACCCGCTCTTCGCGCTCGACCCGATCTACAACTCCATCCACCGGCAGAAGGACCGTGACGCGCTCGTGGGCGTCTACGACCACGACCTGACCTCGCCCGAGTGGGCGACGGGCTACCGCTTCGACATCGTGGTCGACGGGCCGGATCAGACCTACTTCGAGCAGGAGGGCGACGAGTGATCCCCGCCAAGACGCACCGCGCCACCCCCGGCCAGACGGTCGGGCCGTTCTTCGCCTACGGCCTCGAGTTCGACAAGCAGCATCAGGTCGTCTTCCCGCACTCGCCCGGGGCGATCGTGCTGAGCGGCACCATCCTCGACGGAGCGGGAGCGCCGATCCCCGACGCCCTCATCGAGATCTTCGGAGCGGATGCCGACGGCTCGGTGCCGCGCGCACGAGGCGCTTTCCGCCGAGACGACCACACCTTCACCGGGTTCGGCCGCGCCTTCACCGACGACGAGGGGCACTACACGTTCTGGACGCGGGAGCCGGGCGGCATCCGGGGGCGCGCGGGATTCTTCGCCGCGATCGTGTTCGCGCGCGGCCTGCCCGACAAGCTGCACACCCGCATCTATTCGCCCGCCGACCCGGACGCTCTCGCCGCGGATCCGCTGCTGTCGTCGCTCGACGAGGCGGAGCGCGCTAGCCTCGTCGCGACCCGGACGCCCGACGGGTACCTGTCGCACGACATCCGACTGCAGGGCGAGAACGAGACGGTGTTCCTTGCCTTCTGACCCTCTTCCGCGCATCGACTTCGGGCTGCTCTCGCCGGTGAGCGTCGGTCACGACGCGCTGCTGTCGGACGGGTTCGTGCTGTCCACGATGATCCGCGTCGAGTGCGCGCTGGTCGCGGCGTACGTCGAGGTGGGGGCCGCCCCGCGCGGGGCGCGGGTCGAGATCGACCACGTCTTCGGGATCGACGAGAAGGGCGGCGCGTCCGCGCGCGGGATCGACGTCGACGCCCTCGTGCGCGACGCGGTCGCCGGGGGCAATCCCGTGATCCCGCTCGTCGGCGCGCTGAAGGCGCAGGTGCCCGCGGAGCATCGAGCGTGGATCCACCGCGGGGCGACGAGCCAGGACATCCTCGACACCGCGCTGATGGTGGTCGCGCGGCGCGCGGTCGAGCAGACGCGTCGTTCGGTCGCGAACGCGGCCGTCTGGGCCCGACAGCTCGCCACCGCGCACGCCGACGAGGTGTCCGCGGCCCGTACCCTCACCCAGCACGCCGTGCCCACCACGATCGGTGCGCGCGCCGCGACCTGGGCGCGCGGACTCGAGCGCGCCGTCGTGCGGCTGGATGCCCTCGTCTTCCCCGCGCAGCTCGCGGGTGCGGGAGGGACGCTCGCGTCGTTCGTCGAGATCACCGGATCGACGGATGCCGCCGACGCCCTTCCCGCGGCCTTCGCCCGGGCCCTCGAACTCGACGCCCCCGACGCACCCTGGCACGTGGCGCGCTGGCCCGTGACGGAGATCGGAGACGCCCTCGTCCAGGCCATCGACGCGCTCGGCAAGATGGCCGCCGACGTCGCGACGCTCAGCCGCAGCGAGATCGGAGAGGTCTCGGAGGGCGTGGGCGGGGGATCGTCGGCGATGCCCCAGAAGCAGAACCCCGCCGAGGCGGTGCTCATCCGCTCGGCCGCCCTGCGCGCACCGCACCTGGGTGCGACCCTGCACCTGGCCTCGGCCCTCGCGGTCGACGAGCGCCCCGACGGCGCCTGGCACTCCGAGTGGCCGACGCTGCGCGAGCTGCTCCGCCTCGCGGTCGGTGCGTCGGCGCACGGATCGTCCCTGCTCGCGCACCTGCGCGTCGACGCGGCCGTGGCCGCCGCCACCGTCGGCCTGACCGGCGGGCGCATCGTCAGCGAGCGCCTGCGGGGAGTGCTCGTGCCGCTCATCGGTGCCGAGCGCTTCGCGGCCCTGCTCGATGGCGACGACGACCTCGCCCCGCGTCTGCGCGCGCTGCCCGAGGCGGCCGGTCTCGACGTCGACGCGCTGCTCGACCCGGCTCGTTACCTCGGCCTCGCCCCCCGCCTCGCGCGCGGCACGGGCCACGCGGGCGGCGGCACGGCACAGAGCAGGGGGGTCGACGCATGAGCCTCGTTTCGCTGACCGAGCCGGTCGGACCCGCCGACGCGCCCCTCGTGGTGCTCGGGCCCTCACTCGGCACCTCGACCATCCTCTGGGACGACGTCGTGCCCCTGCTCGCCGACGACTACCGCGTCGCCGCGTGGGACCTCCCCGGGCATGGAGCGGGGCCGATCGCGCGCGAGCCGTTCACCGTCGCGGATCTCGCGGATGCCGTGGCCACCGCCGTCCCCGATGACACGTTCCTCTACGCCGGGGTGTCCCTCGGCGGGGCGACCGGCCTCGAACTCGCGCGGCGTCATGGCACCCGCCTGGCCGGCGCCGCGATCGTGGCATCCGGAGCCGTCCTCGGCGACCCCGCATCGTGGACGGATCGCGCCGCCCAGGCGCGCTCGCAGAGCACGTCGAGCCTCATCGTCGGCTCGGCCCAGCGCTGGTTCGCCCCCGAGTCGATGGCCCGCCGCCCCGAACTGAGCGGGCGCCTGCTGCACGCGCTCCAGGATGCCGACGACGACAGCTACGCCCGCTGCTGCGAGGCGCTCGCCGCGTACGACGTGCGCGCGACGCTGGGCGAGATCACGGTGCCGGTGCTCGCCGCGTGGGGAGCCTTCGACCAGGTCGCCCCCGAGGCCAAGGCGGTCGAGATCGCCGAGGGCGTCGCTGACGGCCGTGTCGCGCGCGTCGACGACGCCGGGCACCTCCCTCCCGCAGAGCAACCCGAAGCCGTCGCGGCTCTGCTGCGGTCGTTCTTCGCCTCCCTCTCCCGAAAGGACGCCTGATGCCCACCGATCAGGAACGCCACGACCAGGGCATGACCGTGCGCCGCGCCGTGCTCAGCGACGCGCACGTCGACCGCTCCATCGCGGCGACCACCGACCTCACCGCCGACTGGCAGGACTTCATCACGCGCGTCGCGTGGGGAGACGTCTGGTCACGGCCCGGCCTCGACCGCCGCTCGCGCTCGATCGCGGTGCTCAGCTCGCTCATCGCGCACGGTCATCACGAGGAGCTCGCGATGCACCTGCGCGCGGCGCTGCGCAACGGCCTGACGATCGACGAGATCCGCGAGGTCATCCTGCAGTCGGCGATCTACTCCGGTGTGCCGGCGGCCAATTCGGCCTTCCGCATCGCGTCGGAGGTGTTCGCCGCGGAGACGGGCGACGCCGCCGGGGACTGATCGGCCTGTTCTCGTCGCATCTCGTTCTGGTGGCACGCGGACCTGATGCGGGGCATCAGAAACGCTTATGTCTGAATCCGGCATAAGCGGGTAGCGTCGAAGGCGAACCCCACAGAGAGTGAGCGACGATGCTTCTCGAAAGAGACCTCATCCAGTCCGTCGGATTCCGTAACGTCCGCGAGGGCGGCGAGATCACCGGCTTCCAGTTCCGCGTCAGGATGCCGTCGTACCGCGGCATGGCGGCCTCGCTGATCGACGGGATCGGCGTCAGCATCCCGGGCCTGGTCGACGTCGGCCCCGACGTACCGCTGTGGACGCTCCAAGGACAGCAGTACTCGCTCGCCGAGCTGTGGGACGGCGACGGCGTCCGCTGGCCGCTCGAGGACGCGGCCGTGATCTTCGTGCCCCTGGCCGGCGGTCTCCCCGACGGCGTGCACGAGCTGTCGATCGAGCTGCGGCTGCGGATGTCGTACATCCCCCAGGAGCACCAGCCGAGCACCTATCGGGTCACCAAGCACGTCACGCTCGCCCCCGAGGCATCCGGTGCCCCCTTCCGCTACGGCGTCTCGCTCTACAGCTACATGACCGACTACGGCACGGTCATGGACCTCGAGACCGCCATGGCCTCGATCGCCGACCTCGGCGCGACGGGGATCGAGATCCTCGGCGAGGCGCACGTGCCGAACTACCCGCACCCCTCGGACGAGTGGGTCGAGCAGTGGTTCGCGCTCCTGCAGAAGTACGGCCTGGAGCCGACCAACATGGGCTCGTGGATCGACACCCGCCTGCACTCCAGCGGCCCGAACGGTCGCGACATGACCGTCGAGGAGGGCGCCGCGGCTCTGCAGCGCGACCTGCGCCTGGCCAAGCGCCTCGGCTTCCGCTTCGTGCGACCCAAGATCGGCGTCGTCTCGAGCGACCTGATTCCGCACCCGATCTGGACCGAGGTCGTCGAGGCATCCCTTCCGCTCGCCGAAGAGCTCGACGTGATCATCTGCCCCGAGATCCACTCGCCGACCCCCATCAAGCACGAGGTCGTCGACGACTACATCGCGCTCATCCGCCGCACCGGCACGAAGCACTTCGGCCTCCTGCTCGACACGGGCATCTTCCAGGACCGACCGATCCCGCTCAAGCCCGGCGAGCTGCCCGGCCAGCGCCCGGCGTTCCTCGACGGCATCCACGTCGACCCGAACGACGTGTTCGACGTGATCGAGAACGTGGTCTTCATCCAGGCGAAATTCCACGACATCGACGAGAACCTCGACGACAAGCAGATCCCGTGGGAGCCCGTGCTCCGGGCGCTCAAGGACGCCGGCTACACCGGGTACCTCTCGAGCGAGTACGAGGGCGAGCGCGAACCGTGGCGCTCGATCGAGCAGGTGCGCCGCCAGCACTCGCTGATCCGCCAGCTCGCCGACGGGCTCTGAGGAACCCGCCATGCCCAACGGACTCATCCACGACGACAGCCTCCGCGCGCACCCCGACGGGCTCGCGCTGCGGCTGACGATCCCCTGGTATCGCAGCCTGTGGCTCTCATCAGTGACGACTCTCGCGCTCACCGTCGACGGGGAGGAGGTGGATGCCGCCGACCTCCGCGTCGAGTTCGGCGACACCTCCTACCGCCTCGACGAGCTACCCGAGCAGAGCGAGCGCCTGTGGTTCCTGCAGGAGCACCCGCTTCTCGTCGCTCGCCGTGACCACCCCGTGGCGCTCGGTGAGACGCACGACGTCGTGTTGCACGGTGAGCTGCGACTGCCCTACATGCAGATCGCGCCCGGCCAGGACGGCGGGCCCGGCCTGTACGTGCCGAACGTCGTGCACGACGTGAAGACCCTCACGGTCGTCGGCGCGGATGCCGAAATCCCAGCGCTCGTATCGGATGTCACGCCCGCGCCGCCGGCGGCCGAGGACGCCCCGTTCCAGTTGGGGCTGACGCTGTACTCGGCCAGCGCGGAGTTCCGCGCGGGGTACTTCGGCTTCGACGGCCTGCTCGACCGGGTCGCCGAACTCGGCATCGGTCCGGGCATCGAGATCGTGGCATCCCAGATGGTGCCGACCTACCCCGTCGTGGGCGACGAGTTCGTGCGCACGTGGCGCGCGGCGTTCGACCGGCACGGCTTCGTGGAGAGCTCGTTCGGCGCCAACCTCGACATGGGCCGCCGTCGCGATCGCGACATGACGCCCGACGAGGAGTTCGCCTTTTCGACGCTGATGTTCGAGGGGGCGAAGAAGCTCGGCTTTCCGCTCGTGCGCATCCAGAGCGCGAAGCCCGAGCTGCTGCGCCGTCTGCTGCCGATCGCGGAGCGGCTCGAGTTGAAGCTCGCCTACGAGATCCACGCGCCGATGGGCCCGAACGCCGAGCCGATCCTGCGCGTGCGCGAGACGTACGCCGAGCTCGACTCCCCGCTGCTGGGCTTCGTCGCCGACTTCTCGTCGACCATGCACGCGATGTCGCCGACGCTGCTGCGGGCCGTTCGCCGGGCGGGTCTCGACGACGAGGCGGTCCAGCGTCTGCAGGACATCTGGGCGACGGATGCCACGATGCAGGCGCGTCAGCAGGAGTTCATCACGTACCTCCGCGGGCGGGACTTCGACCCGGGCCGGCTGGGCGCCTTCGCGCACCTGGCCTTCAACATGCACGGGCACGTCGACCCCCGGGAGTGGGCCGACATCATGCCGCAGATCCTGCACGTGCACGCGAAGTTTTACGACATCGACGACGCCGGCCAGGAGCCCGCGATCGACTATCCCGAGCTCGTGCGCGTGTTCGTCGAGAGCGGGTACCGCGGATTCTGGTCGAGCGAGTGGGAGGGGCACGCGTTCGCCGAGCTCGGCGAGGTCGACCCGCTGCTGCTCGTGCGTCGTCAGCACGACCTCATCCGGTCGGCGATGCGGACGGTGCCCGTGGGCTGACCCTCCCCTCGAGAGGATCTGGGGACGTTCTCATTCGGAGCGACCGGATGCGGACGCCCCCAGCTCGTCGGGCAGTCGAGGGTCAGGCAGTCGACAGCGTCAGGAACACCGTGCGCATCAGCCGCTCGAGCAGCTCAGACCAGCGATAGGCGTCGTGCGGCGTCGCGGTCGCCGTCACACCGAGGCCGAGATATCGCACGCACAGGCTGTAGAAGACCTCGAACGCCCAGACGGCGTCGTCATCCGTCAGCCGGACGCCGTGCGCGGAGGCCGCGGCCAGAAGGGCGCGGACGAACACGGCCTGCCCGGCGTCGCCGGAGCGTCGACCGCGCGCGAGGATCTCGACATCGTCCACCCCCATCACGAAGAAGGGGGAGAGCAAGTCGCGGTTCTCGCGCAGTATGCCGGCGTAGACCGCGACGATCTCGGCCGTCGCCGTCTCGAAGTCCGTCGCGCCGATGCCGGCGGCCGCGACGCGTTCGGCGGTCTCGACATCGAGGCGGTCGAACTCCTGCGCCTGGATCAGGCGCAGCAGTTCGGCCTTGCCCGAGACCCGGCCGTAGATCGAGCCGATCGACACCTCGGCACGCGCGCTGACCTCGGCGAGCGAGAACTGACCGGTGCCGCGCTCGTGCAGCAGCGCGAGGACGGCGGCGCGCACCTTCGCGAACGAGTCGCGACTTCGCTGCTGCTTGGGCTCGGACACCCCGCTCGCTCCGTCCCTCGTGGCCATCGCTCTCCCCGGTTCCGGGCTCAGGCGGTCAGTTCCACGAGGAACACGGACTGCGGCTCCAGGGCGAGGTCCATCCGCAGGCTCCCCTCCTCCGACACCGCGACAGGGGAGGGGCCCTCGATTGCGCCGGACAGCGACGTGACGGTGGCCTGCACGGTGGCATCCGCCCAGGGCAGGTTTCGGAGGTCGAGGCTCACCCGTTCCACCCCCGCGGATGCCAGGTCCAGGCGCTGCGGCGGGAGGGTGAGCCCCAGTTCGATGCGCTGCTCGCCGATGGGGATGCGAAAGGTGAAACGGTCCTCGGCGCGTGGCGCGAGGGCGCTGTCGGGGGCGACGTAGTTCGTCACGAGGACGCGGACGGTGTCACCGTCGCGCCCGGCGGCGACCGCCAGCCCCGACTCGTCGCCCCCGGTGGCCTCCAACCGCCGCCCGGTGAGCGCCCGACCCGCGAGGACGAGCGCGCGCGAGCGCTCGTCGGGCCGCCCGTCGACGTCGCCGACCCCGCCCGGGTCGACGAAACCGTAGTGCGGATCGCGGCCGGTGTCGGCGCGGAAGAAGAACGCGTGGTCGATGACCGTGTCCTGCAGCGCGATCGCCGTGGCCGCCATGAACGCGCCCTTCTCCGGCGCCGGTGCGGTGCTGCTGGGCACCGCGAGGTAGTTCCAGTAGCTGAGCGTCAGGTCGGTGTCGGTGAACCCGTGACCATCGAGCACTGCGCGCAGCTCGCGCGCCACGTAGCGGTAGTCCATCGGATCGCGGCTGCCATCGGTGAACCACAGGAACGAGAAGAAGTGCAGCGGCAGATCGTTCTCACGCACGAACTTCAGGAAGCCCTCGCGGTAGGGCGAGTCGGCCTCCAGCGAGAAGGCGACCGAGGGGCCCCCGACGGTCAGGGACGGGTCGACGCGGTGCACCGCCTCGCAGAAGGCGCGGTACATCGCGTAGAACTCCTCCGGTCGCCCGGCGAAGTGCAGCGGCCCGAAGTCGGGCTGATCGCCGAACTCGTAGAGGCGCACGGGCGTCGCCGGGCCGCCCGCCCACCCCTGGGAGTAGTGCCGGACGATGTGCTCGACGACCCGGCCGTACACCTCGACGTCGGCGGCGGGCAGCTTGTTCTTCGGGATCGAGCTGGCCACGGTGAACAGCACCTCGGCGCCGATGGAGTGAACCGCGTCGACCCACGCGTCGGTCGCCGCGAAGTTGTAGCTGGCCGGGTCGTCGGGGTCGGCGCTCCAGTCGGGGAAGAGGCTCGTGGGTTCGTCGCGGGTGTCGAGGCGCGAGATCCAGTCGAACGAGCGCACGAGGGTCACCCCCGCCTCGCGCCACAGGGGCGTCATGTCGGGGAAGTCGGGGTAGGCCGCGACGGGGCCGGGCACGCCGCCGACGCCGTTGAGCGAGCGGAAGGTGCTCTCGCGGCCGGCGTCCACGACGAGGGTGCGGGCGGGGGTGTGCGACACGGGTGTCTCCTCGGGGTCTCAGTAGGGCATCCGCAGGAGGCGGTTCGCGTACTCGTTCGCGATCGGCTCGTCGTGACGGAGGTGCTCGATGCGCGCGCGGTAGGTCTCGTCGGTGACCGAGTCGAACTCCTCGAGCATCGACTCGATCGAACGCTCGTGCACCGCGCGCACCCGGGGCAGCCGGCGCTTCATGAACTCGAGCTGGGCGTCGAGCAGCGACTGGTCCTTCGCGAGCTCCTGGGCGAGCACGACGCCGTCCTCGATGCTCATCGCCGCTCCCGATCCCAGGTAGGGCGTCATCGTGTGGGCGGCGTCGCCCAGAATCATGATGCGCCCGCGGAACCACGGGTACGGCACCCACACCGTCGAGTACGGGGTGTAGGCGACGTTCTCGGCGTGACGGACGTCGTCGAGGGCGTCGGCGAGGAAGGCCGATCCGCGCGTGAGCGAGGCGGCGCGATCGTGCATGATCTCGGCCATCTTGCTCGCGTCGTAGCGCGGGCGGCCCTCCTCGGCCACGGTGAGCACCATGTACATGGTGTCTTCCGACAGGGGCGTGAGCATGATCTTGCCGCCGTAGCCCTGGCAGATGATCGGCTGCATGATCTTGCGGCGGTTGGGGAGCCCCGCGCGCCAGGCGACCCCGCCCACCGGGCGCGGAGCGTACTTCTCGCCGAAGTACTCGCGGCGGATCTGGGAGTTCAGACCATCGAAGCCGAGCACGAGGTCGTAGTCGGCGTTGTCCCCGGTGCTGAACGTCACGGTCGCCCTGTCGGCATCCTGGGCGATGTCGGCGACGGTCGTGCTCATGTGGAACGTGGCGCCGTTGGCGAGGGCGTGGCGCGCGGCCATCTCGAGGAACCCCATGCGCGACATCGTCACGCATCCCGGCAGGCCCTCGTCGCGGGTGCCGTAGCTCATGGTGCTCAGCAGGGTGCCGTCGGCGTCGTAGTTGTCGATGCCCGGGGCGGGGTGGCCGATCTCGAGGACGTCGTCGAGCAGTCCGATCTCGCGCACCGCGCGCAGGCCGTTGATGCGGAGGCCGAATCCGACGCCGGCGACGCTGATCTCGGGCTTGTCGTCGATGACGTCGACGTGCGCACCGATCCGGGCGAGGGCGGATGCCGTGGTGAGGCCGCCGATGCCGGCGCCGACGATCAGGATTCTCAACGGGTTCGACATGGGTGCTCCTCCTCGAGCGGACGGCCGGGCCCGCGGGGGTGCGCGCCTCACCGAATCAGAACGTTGATTCTGATTTCAGGCTAGGGACGGGCCGGGCGCGCGCACAACGATCGCACCCCGACCGCCGTGGATGGCGTCCATCACGATCGGTGATGCGGGCGGCATCCGCGCGTCTCACTGCGGAGCGTGACCCGCGGCGATCACGCGACCGGCCTCGGCGAAGAGGCCGCGCATCCACTCGTGCTCGGGATCGCGGTTGTGCGAAGGGTGCCACCACAGGGCGCTGACGATCGGCGTCGCCGCGAACGGCAGGGGCACCACGCGGATGCCGCCGATGCGCAGCAGGTGGGGGGCGAGGGCGGACTGCACGAGTCCCACGCGCCGCGTTCCGCTGACGAAGTGCCCCACCGAGAGGAAGCTCTCCAGCACCACCTCGATGTGCGGTTCGACCCCGAGCTGCTGGATCTGGCGCGCGGCCGAGGTGAAGGCTGACCGCGATTGGAAGGTGAGCACCCACGGCAGGTCGGCGAGGTTCTGCATCGTGAGCGACTCGCCCACCTCGTCGTTGTCGTCGGCCACGACCGCCAGCCAGTCGTCCTGCCAGAGGTCGAGGTAGGGCAGCTCCGACACGGGACCGTGGGGGATGACCATGGCGTCGGCCGAGCGCAGGCGGTTCGCGGCGTCTTCCACGATCCCGGGGTTGTGCAGCATGTAGCGGAAGCGAACACCCGGCGCTTGCTCCGCTGCGAGCTGCGACACGACGGTTCCGACGGTGACGAAGCCGTAGTCGGACCCGTAGATCGAGAACTCGCGCGTCGACTCCGCCGGAGACCACGATGCCTGGCTGTCGAAGACGCGTCGGGCTGCTTCGAGGGCCGTGCTCGTGTGATCGGTCAGGCGGACGGCGAACGGCGTGAGCTCGTAGGTGTTGCCGCGACGCGCGAGGATCTGGTCGTTGAAGTGCGTGCGAAGACGCGCGAGAGAGGCGCTGAGCGCGGGCTGGCTCAGGTGCAGACTCTCGGCGGCGCGCGTGACGCTGCGCTCGGTGAGCAGCGCGTCGAGCGCCACCAGGAGGTTGAGGTCGAGGCGCGAAAGCGCCGAATGATCGGTCACCACGGCGTGATCCTTCGCTCGGGAAAGCTGTCCGCGGATCGTATCAATGCCGTCTATGTCGCAGCTAGGCGCCATACTCCCGAACGATGATCACGGTCTTCCGCGCCTTATGCGCTGTATCGCGAAGACTTATGTGCGTTTTAGGCGCAACGCGCCGATACTGAGTCGCACAGCACAGGCGCTCCCACCGAAGGGCTCGCCGACAACGTCGTCAGAAAGGCTGGCCATGACTCAGCATCGCCGCGTCACGCGGATCGCAGGTCTCCTCGCTCTTCCCGTCACCGCCGTTCTCGTCCTCGCCGGGTGCTCCGGCTCGGGTTCGGGAGACGCCGGGGGCGATTCGAACTCCTTCACATTCACCTTCGCCACCTCCAACAACCTCGAGAGCCCATACGAGACGCTCGCCAAGGAGTACATGGCGGCGAATCCCGGCGTCACCATCACCTCGAACCCGACCCCGAACGACAAGTACGGGGAGACCATCCGCACGCAGCTGCAAGCGGGCAATGCTTCCGACGTCATCATCACCGCACCCGGTGCCGGTGACTCGCGCGGTCTGATCCCCCTCGCCCAGGCCGGGTTCTTCGAACCGCTCGGCGACACCGCGACCTCGCTCGTGCCGACCGGGAGCGACACGCTCTTCGAGCTCGACGGCAAGACATACGGCCAGCCCTTGGACTTCACCATCGGTGCCGTCGTCGCCAGCATGGGCACAGCCGGCATGAACGGGATCACGAGCTGGCCCACCACCATGAACGACTTTTACGCCGAGTGCGGGAAGCTCGCGGGCGACGGCAAGTCGATGATCGCCATCGCCGGTGCCGCCGCCCCGAACGCCGGTCTCACCGCTCAGGGCATCGCGGCGACCCGCGTCTACGCATCGGACCCGAACTTCAACACCGAGCGCGCCGAGGGCAAGACCACCTTCGCCCAGAGCAAGGGCTGGGCGGACACGCTGCAGACCATCATCGACCTCAAGGACAAGGGCTGCTTCCAGGCCGGTGCCGAGGGCGGCGGCTTCGATGCCATCACCAACGGACTCGCGCAGGGCACCTCGGTCGGCAGCTTCATCCCCTCGGGCTCGGCGGTCGAGATCGCCGCCGCGGCTCCCGCGGAGGCCGACTTCAAGGTGCAGCCCTTCCCGCCCGCAACCGGTGGCAAGCCCTTCGTGCTCGCCAGCTCGAACTACGCGGCATCCATCAACGCGAAGTCCCAGAAGAAGGACGCGGCGAAGAAGTTCCTCGAGTGGCTCGCCACCCCGGACGCGCAGGAGAAGTTCTACGAGGCCTCGGGTCTGCTCCCCATCTCGGAGTACAAGAACCTCGACCTGAGCAAGACGATCTACTCCGAGGTCGTCGATGACATCTCGAACGGTTCCTACACCACCCTGCCCTCGAACGTCTGGCCGAACCCGGCCGTGTACGACGCGCTGTCGACGGGTGTCCAGGGCCTGCTGACGGGCCAGAGCAGCATCGACCAGGTGCTGAAGAACATGGATGCGGCCTGGGGCAACTGAGTGAATCCGCCGCCCGGGCCCCTGGACCCGGGCGGCGGAGCCGCACCCCATCGAGGATGACGAGGACGCGATGAGCACCACCTTCCGAGCCGGCGAAATCGCCGCCACCGAGACCGAGCGCGTGGTCTTGCCACGTCGCGGCGGACGCCGCCGCTCCGCGCCCCGCCCGCGCCGCAAGGGCCTGCTGAAGTTCGGCTACTGGTGGTGGGCTCTGCCCGGCATCCTCTTCGTCGTCGGCATCCACTACGTCGCCACGAGTGTCGGTGGCTTCTTCGCCTTCACGAACTGGACCGGCATCGGGGCCTTCCAGCTCATCGGTCTCGACAACTTCACGCGGATCTTCCAGGACCCCACGAAGATCGGGGCGCTGTGGAACACGCTGTTCCTCGCCTTCGGATCGGTGATCCTCAGCAACATCCTGGGGCTGGGGATCGCTCTCGGCCTCAATCGCGGGCTGAAGAGCCGGTACATCCTGCGCACGCTCTTCTTCATGCCTGTCGTGCTCAGCCCGCTGGCGACGTCGTACATCTGGAAGTTCATCTTCGACTTCAACGGACCGCTCAACCTCGTGCTGCGGGGGATCGGCCTGGACTCGATGGCCCGCGCCTGGATCGCCGACCCCACGTGGGCGATCTGGACGATCCTCATCGTGCTGGTGTGGCAGAACATCGGCTTCTCGATGGTGATCTACATGGCGGGCCTCGCCGCCGTCCCGGTCGAGATCGAAGAGGCCGCGGCCATCGACGGCGCCAACCTGTGGCAGCGCTTCTGGCACGTGACGCTCCCGTCGATCCGCCCCGCCGTCGCGATCGCGACCACCCTCGGGCTGGTGAACGGATTGCGCGTGTTCGATCAGATCATGGCGCTGACCGGCGGCGGTCCGGCCGCGGCGACCGAGACGCTCGCAACGCAGGTCTACAAGCAGTCGTTCGCCCTCGGCAACTTCGGCTACGGCGCCGCCCTGGCGCTGCTGCTGACCCTCATCATCCTGGTCTTCGCGGTCATCCAGCAGCGCGTCACCGCCGACCGTTCGGAGGAGAACTGACATGTTCCGCTACACCAAGCTCACGGGGCTCCGCGAGTTCCTCTTCTGGGTCGCCGCGCTCGTCTTCCTGCTGCCGTTCTACTTCTTGGTCACAACCTCGCTGAAATCGGACCGCGAGGTCATCACCTCGTCGACACTGGCGCCGCCGACCGCACCCGACTTCGGCAACTTCCTCAAGGTGCTGACCGCCACCGGCAACTCGAACGTCGTGGTGGGGCTGATCAACAGCATCATCATCACCGCAGGCAGCATCGTGCTCCTGGTTCTACTCGGCTCGCTCACCGGCTACGTGATCGCCCGCAGCACGCGTCGATGGAGCCGCGTGGTCTACTACCTCTTCCTCGTGGCGATCGTTCTGCCCACGCAGCTGGGCACCGTGCCGCTGTACATCGGGGCGCGCTCGCTCGGGCTCACCGGCTCGGCCTGGGGCATGATCGTCCTCTACACCGGCATGTTGCTGCCGCTCGCGATCTTCCTGTACGCGGGCTTTTTCCGCGGGCTCGGCACCGAGTACGAGGAGGCCGCGACGATCGACGGCGCCAGCCGCACCCAGATCTTCTTCCGGATCGTGCTCCCGCTGATGTCGCCCGCGACCGGGACCGTGGCGATCCTCGCCGGACTCATCGTGTGGAACGACTTCTTCACATCGCTCATCTTCCTCGGCGGCTCCGCGAACCAGACCCTCCCGGTCGCCATGTACTACTACATCGGCTCGCTGGTCTCGGCGTGGAACCAGATCTTCGCGATCGTCATCGTCTCGATGGTGCCGATCCTCGCCTTCTACCTCTTCGCCCAGAAGCGCTTCATCCAGGGCTTCGCCGGCGGCCTGAAGGGCTGAGCCCCTCTTCTCCCGGGCTGAGCCTGCCCAGATGGATGCCGCGAAGCGCGGCATCCGTCGATCGTCGCGCCGCGCAGTCGAAAGGACACACCCCATGTATCAACTCGCTCCCAACATCGAACTCCTCTTCACCGAGGCCGGCGGTTATCACGACCGCGTGCGCGCGGCGGCGGCCGCGGGCTTCGACGCCGTCGAGATGTGGGGTCCCACGGGGGTCGACGCTCCGGCGACGCCCAAGGACCTGCCGGCACTGAAGGCGGCGCTCGAAGAGACCGGCGTGCAGCTCACGGCGCAGCTGGCGGAGCCCCGCACGCAGTTCATGATCCCGCCGTGGGACCACAGCGAGTTCTTCCGCAAGCTCGACGAGGGCGTGGCGATCGCCCACGACCTCGGATGCCCCCGCATCGTCGTGGGCAGCGGCACCGGCTTCGGCGGGTGGAAGCGGCAGGTGCAGCTCGACAAGCTCATCGAGATCTACACCACGGCGATCGCCCAGATCGAGGGGTCGGGCGTCGGTCTCGTGCTCGAGCCCGTGAACGTCCGGGTCGACCACCCCGGTTCGTTGCTGGATCGCACGGCCGAGGGGGTCTACGTCGCCCGTGGCGTCGCCTCGCCGCAGTTCGGCGTGCTCTACGACATCTATCACTCGGCCGTCGAGGGTGAGGACATGGAGGCCGAGCTGGCGAACGCCGGCGACCTCATCCACTATGTGCAGCTGGCCGACGCCCCCGGTCGCGGCGAGCCCGGCACGGGAGAGCTCGACTGGAACGAGCGCTTCCGACTGCTGCGCGACAGCGGTTACGACGGCCCCGTGGGTCTCGAGTACTACCCGACCACCGCGTCGGCGGCATCCGTCGCCCACGTCGTCGAGACTGCGCGCGCCGCATGAGCGCCCGGCAGTACCCCACCTCGGTCGACGTCGTCATCGTCGGGAGCGGGCCGACCGGCTCGGCCTACGCGCGCATCCTGTCTGAGCGCGCGCCGGAGGCGACGATCGCGATGCTCGAGGTCGGCCCGACGGTGTCGAATCCTCCCGGTGCGCACGTGAAGAACATCGCCGACCCGGTCGAGCGGGCTCGCGCGCAGGTGGCCTCGGAGGGCCCGGGCGAGCGCGGCGAGAAGGTCGCCAGCCCCGGCGCCGCCAAGGCCGGCGTGCGCGGGGCGCGCCCCGGCACGTTCCTGCTCGAGGAGGGTTACGCGTTCGAGGGGGAGGACGGTCTCCCGGTCGTCGCGATGTCGAGCAACGTGGGCGGCATGGCCGCGCACTGGACGGGCGCGTGCCCGCGTCCGAACGACAGCGAGCGCATCGCCTTCGTTCCCGACCTCGACGAGCTCCTCGACGAGGCCGATCGTCTGCTGGGTGTCACGACGAACGCCTTCGACTCCGCGCCCTTCGGGGCGATCGTGCGCGAGCGCCTCTCGGCCGCGGTCGACGAAGGCCGCGTCGATGCGACGAAGGTGCAGCGGATGCCGCTGGCCGCCCACCGGCGCGACGACGGTCGCCTGGTCTGGTCGGGGTCGGATGTCGTGCTGGGAGAGGTCACGCGCGAGAACCCGCGCTTCGCGCTCTTCGACGAGACCCTGGCTGTGCGGGTACTCGTGGAGGGCGGCCGCGCATCGGGCGTCGTCGCGCGCGACCTACGTTCGGGCGACGAGCACACCATCGCGGCGCGCTTCGTGGTGGTCGCGGCCGACGCGCTGCGCACCCCGCAGCTGCTGTGGGCGTCGGGCGTGCGCCCGGAGGCTCTCGGGCGGTACCTGAACGACCAGGCGCAGGTGGTGTTCGCCTCGCGGCTGCGGAACATGCCCCTGCTCGACACCCACGACCCCACCGGGGGGCTGGCGGAGTACAGCGGGGTGAGCTGGGTCCCGTTCACCGACGACATGCCGTTCCACGGGCAGATCATGCAGCTCGACGCCTCGCCGATCCCCCTGGCCGACGACGACCCGGTGGTTCCGGGCTCGATCGTGGGACTCGGGTTGTTCTGCGCGAAAGACCTGCGGGCCGACGACCGCGTCGCCTTCGATGCGGAGCACGTCGACGGCTACGGGATGCCGGCTCCCCGCATCCACTACCGCCTCACCGATCACGATCGCGAGGTGGTGGAACGGGCTCGTCAGGAGATCGTGCGTCTGGCCGAGGCCGTCGGCGACCCGGTCGGCGATCGCCCCTTCACCCTTCCGCTCGGGTCGTCTCTGCACTACCAGGGCTCGACGCGCATGGGCGTCGACGACGACGGCACGAGCGTGTGCGACATCGACAGCGAGGTGTGGGGCGTGCCCGATCTCTTCGTCGCGGGCAACGGAGTGATCCCGACCGCGACGGCGTGCAACCCGACGTTGACGTCGGTGGCGCTCGCCGTGCGGGGTGCACGCAAGATCGCTGCCGTTCTCGCTCGCGAGCAGGTCGCGACGAAGTCGGCATCCGCCTGAGCTCTCTTGCTTATGCAGGAAACAGACATTAGAGTGTAGAAATCATGACAAAGTGGTCTGCGACTCCTGTCGCGCCGACGAGGAGGTCATCGTGATCCCGGATCGCATCATCGAGCAGGGCACCCTCAGCGCCCGCGACGGGCGGACATCGGTGGACGTGCGGCTGCCCTGGTACCGCGCCCTGCCGGCATCGTGCATCTCGGGCGCGAGGCTCACCATCGACGGCGTCGAGGCCCCAGCTGCCTCGCTCCGCTGGCAGATGAACGGCGAGGAGTTCACGTTCGTCGATATGAAGACGAACACCGAGCAGTGGTGGTTCCCCACCGACTCGGCCGTGCTGTCGGGAGATCTGACGGTGGATGCCGGGGAGCACGAGGTGCGCGTCGACCTCGAGCTCTTCATCCCCTACATCATCATCGCCGACGACCAGGTGCTCCACATCGAGGAGCACGACACCAAGACCATGACCGTCCGCCAGGTCGAGGAGGCCCGCGCATGACCGAGCTCGGCACGCCCATCCAGGGCGTCACGCTCTACAGCTTCACCCGTGCGTTCCACGGCCGCGAGTACGACCTCGACCAGCTGATCCGCAAGACCGCGGCCGAGGGCTTCGGTCCGGGGCTCGAGATCATCGGTTTCTCGAGCTTCCGCGGATTCCCCGAGATCGACGACCACTTCGCCGGGCGCTTCTCCGATCTGATCGACGAGGTGGGCCTGGTGCGCACCTCTCTCGCGGTGAACGCAGACATCGGTCTGCGCCCCGAACGGCTGATGGACCAGGACGAGCTGATCGCCTACATGCGCAAGCAGATCGCAGCGGCCGCGAAGCTCGGGTTCCCCATCGCGCGGGTGCAGATCTCGCTCACGCCCGACTCGATGGAGGCTCTCGCCCCGATCGCCGAGGAGTACGGCGTCACGCTCGCCCTCGAGGTGCACGCCGACCAGTACGCCTCGCACCCGCGCATCCTCGCGCTCCGTGACCGGTACGAGAAGGTCGGCTCGCCCTTCCTCGGGTTCACGATGGACTGGGGCGCCACGGTGTCGGGCTTCGCCCCGTCCCTCATCGAGGCGTACCGCCGCCGCGGCGCCTCGGAGGAGCTGCTCACCGCTGTCGTGCAGCTGTGGGACGACTTCTACGAACAAGGTCCGCCCGCCGATCAGACCGACCACGGGCAGCGCTTCGGCCGCTTCATCGGTCTGGCCCACCAGCACGGCCGCCCCGACCTCGGCATCGACTTCGGCATCAACGGCACGGGCCTGTTCGGGCCCGCGCGCGTGGACGACTGGCTCGAGATCTTCCCGTGGATCCGACACGTGCACGGCAAGTTCTTCGGCATCGACGAGAACGGGAACGAGCCGTCGGTTCCCGTCGCCGAGCTCATCACCCTGCTGGTCGAGAACGGCTACAGCGGCGCGGTGTCGAGCGAGTACGAGGGCTGGCACTGGAACCACTGGCAGAACCCCTTCGAGATCATCCGCGGCGAGCAGGCCATCCAGCGCACCGCCGCCGAGGCCGCCGGCTCCCGGATGATCACGGATGCCGTCGAGGCCCGCCGCGCCCTCGATGCCCACCTGTCGCACGCCGTGCGGGCCTGAAAGGACCTCCGTCATGCAGAACGGCATCGCCGGAACCGGCATCCGCCTCGGTACCACCCTCTACTCGATGACGAGCGAGTTCGCCGCGGGGGTCTACACCCCCGAGACGCTGATCCGCGAGGTGCACGACCAGGGGATCGGTCCGGGCGTGGAGTTCAACTTCGCGCAGCTCCTGCGCTCGTACCCCGACGTCGACGCCGAGTTCACGAAGCTCTGGTTCGACTCGCTCGAGAAGTACGGCCTCGAGGCGAGCGCCGTGGGGACCAACCTCGACATGGGCCGCCGCGCAGACCGAGACATGACCCCCGACGAGGAGCACGACTTCTTCGCCCGTCAGCTGAAGTCGGCGCACACCCTCGGCTTCACGACGGTCGTCATCCGCTCGGCCGGCAAGGAGCTGCTGCGCCGTCTGCTGCCCCTCGCCGAGAAGTACGACCAGAGACTCGCGTACGAGATCCACGCGCCCTCAGGGCCGAACGACTCCAAGGTGCTCGAGATCCGCGAGGTCTACGACGAACTCGGGAGCGACCGCCTCGGCTTCACCGCCGACTTCTCGTCGACCATGCACTCGCTCTCCCCGACCCTGCTGCGCACGCTCGGCCAGATGGGCATGGACGAGAAGCACTTCCCGGTCATGGACGAGATCTGGCGCGAGCCCGCGCCCATGCACGTGCGCAACCAGAGATTCGAGGACTACCTCACGGGCGAGGGCGTCGACCCCCTGCGCTTCGGGCCGTTCACGCGTCTGGCCTTCAACATGCACGGTCTCGTGCCGCCGGAGGAGTGGCTCGACATTATGCCGCAGATCTTCCACGTGCACGCGAAGTTCTACGACATCGGCGCCGACGGCGAAGAACCGGCCATGGACATCCCCCGCATCGTCACGCAGTTCGTCGACGGGGGATACGAGGGCTACCTCTCCAGCGAGTGGGAGGGCCACGCCTTCAGCGACCTCGGCGAGAGCGATCCTGTCGATCTCGTGAAGAAGCAGCACGCGCTCATGCGCACAGCCATCGAGAACACCGTCGCGGCGCGCCAGCCCGCGTAATCCACCACCACAACGAAGGAATGACCATGTCGAACACCACCACCGAGGCATCCGTCTCCGACCTCATCGCCGAGGTCACCCGCCTGCGCGAGCAGGTCGAGGCCGCCCACGCCCTCGCGCAGCGCGCCGAGGACCGCGGGCAGGTCGAGAACCTCTTCAACCGCTACATGTACCTGCACAACGCCTTCGAGGACGAGCAGATCATCCCGCTGTGGGTGAAGGAGGGCACCGAGGGCATCCGCGCGCGCTACACCAACGCCGGTCAGTACACGACCTGGCAGAGCGTCACCGACTACCACCGCGGTCGTCCCCACCCCGAGGGCAAGCTCATCCTGCACGCCACCAACACCCCGGTGATCGAGGTCGCCGGCGACGGCAAGACCGCCACCGGCGTGTGGATGATGGCGGGCACCGAATCGGGGCTGACCGACCCGAAGGTCGCGGAGGAGTTCCCCGACATGTACTCGCCCGAGGAAGTGCTCGGCAAGAAGGTCTGGGCCCACTGGGTGTGGTGCAAGTACGCGATCGACTTCCTCAAGCAGGACGGCGAGTGGAAGTTCTGGAAGTTCCGCTGCTACGAGCTCGCCCGGGCGCCCTTCGAGGAGAACTGGGTCGCCTTCGGCCTGAAGAACCAGGGCGCGTTCGACCTCGACCTCATGTACTTCGGCGACGACGGCAAGCCCGTCTTCATGCCGAAGGCCGACGAGCCGGTGCCCTCCACGAACCACCCCTACAGCCCCGAGACCACGCAGAAGCTCGAGCCCGCGCCTCCCGTCGCGCACCAGACCTTCTCCGACAACTACGCCTGAGAGGCAAGCCCCATGGCCACCCACAACTCGCTCTTCGCCGAGAAGGACGTCCGTCGCACCGACGACGGCCTCGCCGTCTCGGTGCAGCTGCCCTGGTACCGCAGCCTCTGGCTGTCTGCCGTCGACGACGTCGCCGCGACGGTGAACGGTGTCGCCGTGCCGAAGGACGACCTGCGGTTCTCGCTCGGGGGTCGCGAGTACCGCGTCGAGGAACTGCCCGAGCAGTCCGAGACGCTGTGGTTCGTCGCCGACCGGCCCGACGTCCTGATCCACCTCGAGGCCCCGCTCGCGGCGGGCGAGGCGGTGACCGTCGAGGTCGTGCTGACCATGCGGCTGCTCTACATGCAGATCATGCCGGGGGTCGACGGCGGCCCCGGGCGGTACGTCACGAACCGGGTTCCGGTCGAGCGAGAGCTGGTGCTGTCATGACCCGTCCTCTGCGCGTCGCCATGATCGGCTACGGCTTCATGGGTGCCGCCCACTCCGTCGGCTGGCGTCAGGCGCCGCGCATGTTCGACCTGCCGCGCGAGATCGAGATGGCGGTGGTCGTCGGGCGGAACCCGGATGCCGTGGCCTCCGCCGCCGCGAAATGGGGCTGGGCCGAGTCGGCCACCGATTGGCGCGAGATCGTCGGGCGTGACGACATCGACATCGTCGACATCGTGACGCCCGGCGAATCCCACGCCGAGATCGCGATCGCCGCCCTCGACGCGGGTAAGCACGTCCTGTGCGAGAAGCCCCTGGCCAACACCGTGGCCGAGGCCGAGGCGATGGCCGAAGCCGCCGCGCGGGCTCGGGTCCGCGGCATCCGATCGATGGTGGGGTTCACCTACCGTCGGGTGCCCGCGGTCACGCTGCTGCGCGACATGATCGCCGAGGGGGCGGTCGGCACGGTGCAGCAGGTGCGCGCGGCCTATCGGCAGGACTGGCTCGTCGACCCCGAGACGCCGCTCGCGTGGCGCCTGCAGAAGGAGCAAGCCGGGTCGGGCGCGCTCGGCGACATCGGGGCGCACATCATCGACATGACCCAGTTCGTCACCGGTCTGGGCGTGGAGCGGGTCTCGGGCACGATCGACACGATCGTGAAGGAGAGACCCCTTCCCGCCGACGGATCGATGGGGCTGTCGAACGGTGCCGGTGCCGCAGAGAAGGGCGCGGTGACCGTCGATGACGTCGCGATCTTCACCGGCCGCCTGGCGAACGGCGCCCTGGCCTCGTTCGAAGCCACCCGCTTCGCGACCGGCCGCAAGAACGCTCTGACCATCGAGGTGTCGGGCGATCGTGGCGCGCTCGCATTCGACCTCGAAGACCTCAACAGCCTGCGCTTCTACGACCGCACGGCGCCCGAGGGCCGGCAGGGGTTCACGCAGATCCTCGTCACCGAGTCGCAGCATCCCTACGTCTCGGCGTGGTGGCCCGCGGGGCACCTGCTCGGTTACGAGCACGGCTTCAGCCACCAGGTCGTCGACCTCGTCAACGCGATCGCCGACGGTTCCGACCCGCACTCCTCGTTCGATGAGGGCCTGTGCGTGCAGCGCGTCCTCGACGCCGTCGAGCGCAGCAGCGCCGCCGAGTCCGCCTGGACCCGCGTCGGCGCACCCATCCCCGCTCTCTGACTCCCGCTCCTCGCCCGGAAAGGACCGCCGTCATGGCTCGCCCGATCACCCTGTTCACCGGCCAGTGGGCCGACCTGCCCTTCGAAGAGGTCGCGCGCCTCGCGGGGGAGTGGGGCTACGACGGCCTCGAGATCGCCTGCTGGGGCGACCACATCGACGTCGCGCGCTGGGACGACGCCGACTACGTGCAGTCGCGCCTCGACATCCTCGAGCGCAACGGCCTGAAGGTGTGGACGATCTCGAACCACCTCGTCGGCCAGGCGGTCTGCGACGACCCCATCGACGAGCGCCACCACGACATCGTGCCGCCCCGGGTATGGGGAGACGGGGATGCCGAGGGCGTGCGCCAGCGTGCGGCCGAAGACCTCAAGAACACGGCGCGCTTCGCCGCCAAGCTCGGGGTGAAGACCGTGACCGGCTTCACGGGGTCGAGCATCTGGAAGTACGTGGCGATGTTCCCGCCGGCCTCCGACGCCATGATCGAGCGAGGCTACGCGGACTTCGCCGAGCGGTGGCATCCGATCCTCGACGTCTTCGAAGAGGTCGGGGTGCGCTTCGCCCTCGAGGTGCACCCCTCCGAGATCGCGTACGACTACTGGACGGCGAAGAAGACGCTCGAGGCCATCGGGCACCGGGGGAGCTTCGGGTTCAACTTCGACCCCTCGCACTTCGTCTGGCAGCAGCTGGACGCGGTGGCGTTCGTGCTCGACTTCGCCGAGCACATCTTCCACGTGCACTGCAAGGAATCGACGACGAACCTCGACGGCCGCAACGGCGTGCTCGGCTCGCACCTGTCGTGGGACAACCCGCGCCGCGGGTGGACGTTCGTCTCGACCGGCCACGGCGATGTGCCGTGGGAGCCGCTGTTCCGCGCGCTGAACGCGATCGGCTACGACGGGCCCACGAGCGTGGAGTGGGAGGACGCCGGCATGGACCGCCTCGTCGGCGGCCCCGAGGCCCTCGCCTTCGTGCGCACGCTCGGCGAGATCACCCCGCCGCATCAGCTGTTCGACGCGGCGTTCTCGCACAAGGGCTGATCCGGTGATCAATGTCCTGATCCTCTCGGGTCACATGACCGTCGAGCACGACAACGCCCACCGCAGCTTCCGCCTCCACAACCAGTGGATCACGACGCTCCTCGAAGACACCGGGCGCTTCAAGGTCCGCGTCGTCGAGGACCCGCGGGGGCTGCCGGCCAGCGTCATCGACAGGTACGACGTGCTCATCGTCATCTTCGAGGGCCGCGACGGGTACCACGACATGGCGACCGGCTTCGGCGAGGAGACGGATGCCGCGATCCTGCGGTTCGTGCACGACGAGGGCAAGGGCATCGTCTGGTTCCACGGTTCCGCAGCTCAAGAGGACCGCTGGGGCTACCCCGAGGAGTACAACGTCATGCGCGGCGCCAAGCTCAGCGCGTGGGAGACGGGCCTCCGCCCCCGCCCGTGGGGCGAGGCGCAGCTGCACACGACCGAGCCACGGCATCCGATCACCGAGGGCATCAACGCGACGTGGACCGTCACCGGCGACGACATCCTGGTCGGCGTGCAGATGTACGAGGGCGCCCAGGTGTTGCTGACGACCTTCGACGACCTCGAGGCGTACGAGAAGGCGCCGGTGTGGCCGATGTCGCACTACCCGGTCGACATCCCGCCCGAGGGCATCGCAGCGCTGCCCGGGATCAACACCGAGCAGCCGCTCGCGTGGATCAACGAGTACGGCGCCGGGCGGTCGTTCACGATCACGATCGGCCACGACATCGACACGTTCCGACGCATCGAGTTCATCCGCATGTTCCCGCGGGGCGTGGAGTGGGCCGCGACCGGCGAAGTGACGCTGACCGGACCCGACCGCCGTGGCGACCGTCGCATCAACCCCTGGCCGTACTACAACGGCGAGGGCTGAGGCGCGGAACCGATGCCCGTCCCGCCGGTGGCCCGCTCGCGGGTGCGGCTCACGCGCGGGTCGGGCCGGGAGCGGGGCGCCGGCCGGGGTCACGACACGCATAAACGCGATCCGCTCGCGGAAACGCGGGCACACCGCGTTTATGCGCGCGGATCGCGTTTATGCGTGAGGGGAGACGAGGCATGATCGGGATCGGGATACTCGGGGCGGGCGGCATCGCCGAGCGCGCGATGGTCGAGCCGGCGCACGGTGTCGACGGCGTCGAGGTCGTCGCCATCGGCGCGCGTGACCCCGAGCGGGCGCGCACGTTCGCCGAGCGACTCGACGTGCCCGCCTGGGGCGACTACGACGCGGTGCTGTCCGATTCGCGGATCGACCTGATCTACCTGGCGCTGCCGCCGATCGTGCACGCCGAGTGGGCTTCTCGTGCTCTTGCGGCCGGCAAGCATGTGCTGTGCGAGAAACCGCTGTCGGCCAACGGCACCACCGCGGCGGCCATCGCCGATGCCGCGGATGCCGCGGGGCTCCGCGCCTTCGTCGGGTTCCACTTCCGCCTGCACGGCTTCATCCGCGACCTTCTCGAGACCATCGCGTCGGGGATTCTCGGCGAGGTGAGACTCGTCGAGATCGACTTCAGCATCCCGCACTTCGTCGTCCAGCCCGGCAACATCCGCCTCGACGGCGACCTCGCCGGGGGCGCCGTGATGGACGTCGGCTGTTATGCCGTCGACCTGCTGCGCGCGGCGTTCGGAGAGCCCCAAGTCGTGTCGGCCGTCGCGCAGCCGTACGACGCCGACCCGCGCATCGACCTGCAGACCGACGCGGAACTGCGGCTGCCCGGTGGCATCCCGGCCCTCCTTCGCGCCTCGTTCCTCGGTGACGACACCGGCGCGATGTGGGTGCGCGTGGACGGCAGCGAGGCATCGCTGCTTGCGACGAGTGTGATCGTTCCGCAGTGGGGCGCGACGCTCACCGTCACAGCGACCGAGGGCACCGTGCTGCGCCAGTCGTCCGCCGATCCCGCCGAGAACAGCTATGCGCGCCAGCTCGAGCACCTCGCGGTGGTGCTCGGCGACGGGTCGGAGAGTCTCATCGACGCGCGTCGGGGTGTGGGAACGATGCGGGTGGTCGACGCGATCTACCGCGCGGCAGGGCTGGAGCCGCGCTGACGCACGTGTCGTCGGGCGGGGTGCGCGAGAACGGGGGATGCCACGGGGCAGACCGATCCGCGTCTCGTCGCAGAGCCCCCGCACGTCGTCGACTGCGGCCGCCCGTGTGCCGTGCGCCCGGGCGGGGTGCCGTCAGGCGAAGTGCAGGACCGACACGCTGCCCTGCCGCCGAGCGCGGCGGCGTGTCGGGGGCGAACTCCGTCTGACGGCACGCCTGGCGTGCGGGATCCACGGACGGTGGGGTATCGCCGGTCAGCCGGCGACGCGGGCGCCCTCCAGGATCGGCCGCAGCACCTTTTGCACGTACCAGCCAGCGACCATCGTGCTCTCGGCGGGGTGAGGGCTCTGGTCGGATTCGACGACGATCCAGCCGCGGTAGCCGTGTTCGGCCAGGGCGCCCACGAAGCCCTCGAAGTCGACCAGCGCGCGTTCGTCGCTCGGCTCGTAGAACCAGCGCAGGATCTTGCGCGCGCCGCCCTCGGTGCGGATGAACTGCTCCGCGTGGGGTGTCGACGCCTCGGCGTCGTCCACCGTCTCGCGGGCGTCCTTCAGCTGCACGTGCACGACGCGGTCGGCGTGACGGCGGTAGAGAGCCACCGGGTCGATGCCCGCGATCGCGAGCTCGGCGGTGTCGATCGCGAGGCCGACCTTCTCGGCATCCGTCGCCTCGAGGAGGCGCGAGATGCCGTCGTCGAGCCGCAGCGCCGAGAGGAAGTCGACGTGCAGGCCCAGCGCGATGCCGTCCGCCGCGATCGCTTCTCCGACGGCGTTCCACAGGCGCGCGAGCACGTCGATCTGCTCGGCGGACAGGGCCCCCGTCTGCCATGCCGACGGCGCCGCGCGCACGACCAGCACGCTGCCCCCGAGACGGCGAAGAGCATCGGCGAACCACCGGGCGGTGCGGACGATCTGCTCGACCGAGGCGGGGTCGAGCGGGTCGGGCCCGCGGCCCATCTCGACCTCGAACCCGACGGCGGGGTCGTAGACGTAGCTGCTCACGGCCTCGATCGCGCACGAGGAGAGGAACTCCCCGAACTTCTCGACCGAGCCGTAGAGGTCGGCGAGCTGCTGCGGAGTGCCGAGCGGTTCCCACGCGCCGAAGCTCTCGGCGGTCAGCTCGACGCCCGGGAATCCGCTGATGGATGCCGTCTTGAAGGCCCTCTCGTGCTCGCGCGTGCGCACGAACGAGTCGATATTGGTGTCCCACTGGTTGATGGCGTAGGCCCAGCGCACGTCGCTCATCGCGCGACCTCCTCGTTGTAGATGCCGTCGAGCACGTTCTTGGCGTACCACCGCGAGATCGCGGTGCTCTCGGCGTAGTCGCCGCCGAGCTTGTCGGCCTTGTCGTGCTCAACGCTGATCCAGCCGGTGTAGCCGTTGTCGCGTACCGAGCGCATCATGGCCTCGAAGTCGACCAGCCCCTCGTCGGTGCCCATCTCGTAGAACCATTTCTCGGTCGTCTTCGCCGACACCTCGGCATCCGGGAACATCCGATAGTCGTCGTTGACGTCTTTGTGGCGGGTGTCCTTGAAGTGGAAGCCCGTCACGCGCTCGTGGTGCTTCTCGTATACGTCGACCGGGTCGACGTCGGCGATGCAGTGCTGGGCGGTGTCGACGAAGAACTTCACGTAGCGGGGATCGGCGTACGAATAGAAGCGGTCGATCTGATCACGCGTGCGGATGCCGGCGTAGAACTCGTGGTGGCAGGTGAGGTTGACGCCGTACTGCTGCGTGAGCTCGCCGACCTTGCCCCAGATGTCGGCCGCGTGCTTGAGGCCGTCGTCGGGGACCCCCGCCTCGTCGAAGTAGCGGGATCCGGGCATGACGATGATGTTGTCGAGCTGGATGCCCGACCACATGTCGAGCGTGCGCTGGAAGTCCTCGAGGATCGTGCCGTGGGTGGCCGGCACCTCGGGGGCGTAACGGTCGGGGGAGTAGTACACGCCGTGGAACGTGTTGACGATGCGCTCGAGGCCCTGCTCCTGCACGAACTCCTGGTAGTTCGCGACCGAGCCGTACTGCTCGAAGATCTGCCAGATGCGGAAGTCGAAGGTGTCGATCGCGTCGAAGCCGACGGCGGCGATCTGCTGGAGGAAGCGCTTCATCGCCAGCTTGGACTGCCACTGGTCGTAGGGTCCGGCGGGGCCCTGGGCCCGCCAGTGGTCCATGTAGCTCCACTTGATGGGTCGGTCGGTCATTGCGTGCTCGCTCTCTGAAGGGGTGCGGATGGGTGACGGTCGGAGAGGGCGCCGGCGGCCAACGAGAGATGACGCGACGTCATCTCCCACGGGTCGTCGTCGAGCCACTCCTGGCCGCCCCACTCGCTGCAGAGCGTGCCGGTGAAGCCCGTCGCGGCGAGGGCGTCGCCCACGTCGCGAAGGGGGTCGGAGATCCGGTCGTCGGCATCGTCGAGGTCCCAGAACTTCAGGTGCACCGCACCGAGAAGAGGGAGGACGGATGCCAGATCGGAAGCCCGCGCGCGTCCGAAGCGCACGAGCAGGTTCATGAAGAGGGTGTGCACGGGCCCGGGCACCTGCCCGGAGCGCAGGAGGTCGACGACCGCGTCCTGGGTCGCGGGGTCGCGCCACTCGTCGCGCAGTCGTCGGAGCAGATCGGGGCGGATGCCACCGCGCTCGAGCCGATCGAGGTAGGTCACGGGGAGCGCGGGCATGAGCATGCTGATGTCGAGCAGCAGCCGCACGTGCGGGGTGTCGAGCTGGGCGATCCGGTCATAGGCCGCCGGGCGCGCGGTGGGCGTCTCGTGGCCCTGCGCCTCCTCGTAGAGCACGAGGTCGAGCTCTTCGAGCAGGGGGACGAGATTGTCGAGGATGGCCCCGGCCTGGCCGATCGGCAGACGGACGCCCGTGGCGCCGACCGCGGCTGCGGCGCGCAGCTGCGGCTCGAGGAACGCCCGGCGCTCGGCATCCGCGCGTCGACGGCCGCGGTCGAACTCGTCGATGCTGACGCCCACGATGCTGACGCGTCCGCCCGCCGCGGCGAGCCGGTCGCGGAAGGCGCGGGCGTCGGGGTGCGGAGGGTCGGGGAACCCGCGCCACATCTGGCCGAGCTCGATCTCGATGCCCGTGGCCACGCCCCGCTCGACCAAGGTGAGGGCGAGGTCGGGGGCGGTCCGCTCGGCGCGGATCACCTCGGGGGTGAGGTTGAAGGCGCTGGCGGTGAGCTGCCAGCCGACGGGGAGGCTCATGTGGTCCCTCCGACGGCACGCGCGACACCGGCGGCGACGGCGTCCGTGTCGAGCGTGCGGGTGAACGCGAAGGGCAGGCGCAGGGGTGCATCGGGCCCGCCGGGCAGGTAGGGGATCTCCAGGCGGAACGAGACCGAGACCTGATGGATGCCGGGGCTCACGGCACCCGGGATCTCGAGGACGACGCGGTCTTGGAGGTACCACCAGCCGTCCTCCTGCGGCAGGGCATCGGGGGAGAGGCGACGCTCGCCGAGGATGATCGCGGGCTCGAACTCCCTGCCGTCGAGCTGCACGATCGGGTCGAGCAGACTCGACAGGGGCAGCGAGCGGATCCACGGCAGCGAGAGGCGCAGTCGGGTCGCGCCGTCGACGCCGCGCAGGGCATCGTCGCGGAGAGCCGAAAGGGTCATGGCGGGCACACGTCCTCGTGTCGCGGCGCCTCGGACGAAGCGCTTCCGCGCACAACCTACCGACTAATGTCGGAAATAGAAAGAAGTTAGTCGAAGAGGCCGTGCACCGCCGCCACCGTCGGACGGCCGTCGGCGAACCAGCGCGGCAGGCTCACCTCGAACAGCTGCTCCTGGGCGAGGTCGACGCCGCCGCGCACCGGTTCGCGGGCGTCGCTCTCGCTGGTGCGGATGACCAGATCGCGTGTGGCGAGCGGGAGCGAGAGCTCGTAGACGCGGTGGCGGACCTCGGCGAGGAACAGCTCGCCTGTCGAGGCGACGGCTCCACCGATGACGATGAGACTCGGGTTGAACATGTTCACGAGGGCGGCGATCGCCTCGCCGACCTGTCGAGCCGAAGTCTGCACGAGGGAGGTGGCCAGGGCGTCGCCCCGGGTGGCCGCGATAGTGATGCTCTCGAGAGTGAGGTCGGTCCCGGATGCCGCACTGTCGGCGAGGACGCCGGTGGCGCCCCGCTCGATCGCCTCGTGCGCGTCACGCACGAGGGCCCACCCGCCGGCCACGGCCTCGAGGCATCCGATCTTGCCGCACCGGCACACCTGCTCGGCGCCGGGGACGCGCACGTGGCCCATGTCGCCCGCTGCGCCGTTCGCGCCGCGGTGCAGGCGTCCGTGCGAGACGAGGCCCGCGCCGATGCCCGTGCCGACCTTGCAGTAGATCAGATCGATGCCCTCGTCGCGATGCCGCGCGCGCTCGCCCGCGGCGAGCAGGTTGACGTCGTTGTCGACCCAGACGGGCGCGCCGTAGCGCTGCTCGAACGCCCCGCGCACGTCGAAGCCGTTCCACCCGGGCATGATCGGCGGGGCGACCGGTCTTCCGGTCTCGAAGTCGACGGGGCCGGGGAGGCCGACCACGATGGCCCAGACGGGGGTCCCGTCACCGGACGCGAGCAGGTCGTCGACCATGGCGGTCGCCGTGTCGAGGGTCTCTTCGGGGCCGCTGGCGATGTTCCAGGCGCGGTGGGCCTCGTCGAGGATCGTGCCGTCGAGATCGGTCACGCCGACGTGGATGTGCTGGCCGCCCAGGGCGCAGACGACGATGCGCCCCCGCTCGGCGCGGAAGCGCAGGGTGCGCGGAGCACGTCCGCCCGACGACGGGGCGTATTCCGCATCTTCGAGGAAGCCCATCTCGACGGCCCGGTCAACGCGCTGCGCGACGACTCCTCGACCGAGCCCGGTCACGCGGCCGATCTCGGGTCGGGTGACCGCGTCGCCCGATCGCACCATGTTGACGATGCGCAACAGGCTCGTGACTTCGTCGGTCTGTGCGCCGAAGCGGAGGGTGGACACGTTCGCCATGGGTCGATCCTCACACAGGACAAGCCGCCCACTGCCGGAAACGCGAGATCTATGGTTCATTTGTCTCTAACTTCAGCGTGATTCACACCGAAGTGGCGAGGGGGCCAGGATGACGTGGGGCGTGGGCATCATCGGCGCGGGGCCGGGAGTGGCGGCTCTGCACGCCCCCACCCTCGCCCGCACCGACGGTGACTTCCGGCTCGTCCACGTCAGCGACGCGGGTAGCGGTCGAGCCGCCCTGATCGCGGAGCGCTTCGGAGCGCGGGCGTCGTCGGGGGTCGAAGAGCTGCTCGCCGATCCCGAGGTCGACGTCGTGGCGATCTGCAGCCCGCCCGCACGGCACACCGAGCACGTGCGTGCTGCTCTGGCTGCGGGGCGACGGGCGATCTTCTGCGAGAAGCCCCTGGCCGACACCGCCGACGAGGCCGACCGTCTCGTCGCCGAGTGCGCCGCGGTCGGTGCGCTGCTCGTCGTCGGCACGAACCACCTCTTCGACCCTGCATGGACGCGGGCGACGCACCACCTGAGTGCGCTCGACGGGCGGATCGCGGCGGTGACGGTGACGCTCTGCCTGTCGCCGAACGACCGGTATCACGCGGTGACGATGGGCGAGCCGCTTCCCGCTGGTGCGCCCGTGCACCGCCCGCCGCTCGACCGCGACGATCCCGAGCAGAGCGCGGCGATCGTGCGACAGCTCGTGGCCGGGCTCGGGGTGCACGACCTGCCGCTCGTCCGCGACCTCGTGCCAGCCGCGCCCGACCTGGTGTGGGCTCGGCCGGTGGCGCCCGTGGGGTTCGATCTGGCGCTGCGCGCGAACGGCGCGCTCGTCCGGTTCACGACCGTGATGCTCCCCGAGGGTGCCGATTCGCTCTGGCGCGTCAGCGTCGTCACCGCGGGTGCCCGAGTCGAGGTCGAATTCCCCCCGCCGTTCGTGCACGTCGGCGGGGCGCGCACGACGGTTCGCGATGCCCAGGGGGTGCACACGGTATACCCGATCGACCGTCGCGACGGCTACGAGGTGGAGTGGCGCGCGCTCGCCGCGCTGCTGCGCGGAGAGGCCGCGATGGAGTACGACGAGTTGCGCGCGGACGCGGTCTTCGTGCTGGCGATCGCCGACGGAGCGGCCGCGGCCGTTCGGGCGGGGGCGGTGCGCGAGGAGGCCGGGCCGGATGGCGCCGAGCGAGCGGAGGTCGGACGGTGAATGCGATCGAGGTGCGCACGGATATCCCCGCCTACCGCGCCGCGGTGGCCGAGCTCGCGCCCCGCGTGCGACTCGGCGTCGGCGTCGACGGTGTCCGCGTCGTCGCGGGGCGCGGCGCGTGGTGGGAACGGCTGGTCGATGCGACCGCGTTCATCGTCGACGAGCCCGAGCCGCTGCCGGCCGCCGTCCTCGGGCGGCTCTGGGTGATCGGCGTTCCAGTCGCGGTCGTCCGTCGACGCCTGCGGCCCGACGTGTTCGCCGACGCGACGGCGCAGGCGGTCGCCCCTCGTCACATCGTGGTCGACGCGTGGGGAGGGCGAACGGATGCCACGGCCCTCCTCCGCGACGCGATCGGGTGGGCGCGGGTGCTCGCCGGCGGCCCGCTGAGCGTCGTCGGTCGCGCCGACACAGCGGCGGCGACGACGATGTCCCTGCGCGGTCCGGACGGCGTCGGCCTGAGTGTCACCCGCGCGATCGGCGGCGGGGTGGGCGGCGCTCTGGTCGCCACGGCGCTCGGGCCGCGACGGGTCGAGGTGCGCGTCGACAGCACATCGCCGCTGTGCGAGGTGGCCTTCGATGACGAGGACGGTCGCCGCATCCGGCCCGTTCGGCGGGAATCCCCCGAGCGTCTCGCGCTGCGCCGGGTTCTGGAGGCCGTCGAGTCGGGCACGGCGCTGAGCGACCTCGCGGAGCTGGCGGCCGACGATGCCGCCATCTCGCACTTCCCCGGATGAGCGCGACCGCTCCCGCCGGAGCCTGTCATGTCCCGCTCCCGCCGGAGCATGTCCCACTTTTGGTCGGTTGCCGGCTCCGCAAGTGACCACAACTGGGACATGCACCGTCATAAGTGGGACGCGGGGCCGACTGTCCGCGGAAGGGCACCCCAGCCGTCCGCGCTCGCTACGGCAGCGGATAACTCACGCCGATGCCCGGCATCCACAGAATCGGATTCCCTGATATCGACTTCGGTCGGATAGTGGAAGAAGAGTCGGAACGACCCGATTCACCGAAAGGATCGAAGATGATCAAGCTTCTCTCTCATCTGTCGTTCGTCGCGATCACGACTCCTGATGTCGAGGCCTCGGTGGACTTCTACGTCCATCAGGTGGGGCTGACCGAGGTCGCCCGCGAAGACGGCCGTGTCTACCTCCGCTGCTGGGGCGACTACTACGCGTACTCCGTCGTCGTCGCCCAGGGCGACGAGCCCTCGCTCGAGACCATGGCGTGGCGGACCTCGTCGGCCGAGGCCCTCGAGGAGGCCGCGAAGCGCGTGCAGGCCGCCGGTATCGAGGGCGAGTGGTTCGAGGGCCGCGGCATCGGCCGCGCCTTCCGCTTCACCGGGCCGTTCGGCCACAACATGACCCTGCACTGGGACGTCGAGCGTCACCGCGCCGAGCCGCACACGGCTTCGATCTTCCCCGACCGCCCCGAGAAGCGCAGCCCCGTCGCCGGAGCCCCGCGCCAGCTCGACCACGTCACCGTCGCCACGCAGGACGTCGACGCGTTCGTGCAGTGGTACGTCGACACGCTCGGGTTCCGCTTCATGGCGCGCACCGTGCTCGACGAAGCCCCCATCTCGGTGTTCTCGGTGCTCACGACCAACGAGAAGTCGCACGACCTCGGCGTCGTGCTCGACGGCTCGAGCCGCGCCGGCCGCATCAACCACTACGCCTTCTGGGTCGACACCCGCGAAGAACTGCTCATCGCGGCCGACACGCTCATGGAGAACGGCATCCCCATCGAGTACGGCCCCAACATTCACGGGATCGGCGAGCAGACGTTCCTCTACTACCGCGAGCCCTCGAGCCTGCGCATCGAGCTGAACACCGGCGGCTACCGCAACTACGTGCCCGACTGGGAGGCCAACACCTGGAAGCCGTCGCAGGGGTCGAACAACTTCTACCGCAACGGCCGCATGCCCATGTCGATGACCGAGTCGTTCCCGCCGGCCGACGGCCCCAGCGCCACCGAAGAGGGCGTGCCCGACGAGATCAAGGACGCCCTGCTCAACCCCTACGCCGTCGAGGGTCGGGGCTGAGGGTCGATCCCGGTCGGGGAAAGTGAGAACCATCATGACGACTGCACCGTTCGCGCTCGCGCGCTTCCGAGACGGGGGTGCCGTGCGCGTCGGCCTCGTGGTCGGCGACCGCATCCGCCCGCTCAGCGACGCCGAGCTGGGAGGCGGTCTGAACGCGTTCCTCGCCGACCCCGACTGGGATCGAATCGAAGGCCTGACCGAAGCGCCGGGGGAGTGGCATCCGCTTTCGGCTGTCACTCTCACGGCGCCCGTCGAGCCGCGGCAGGTGCTGCAGACCGGCGCCAACTACCGCGAGCACGTCATTCAGCTCGTGGCCGCGGGCCTGACGCAGAACACCGACCGCACGCCCGAAGAGGCGCACTCCTTCGCCGCCGAGATGATGGACGAGCGCGCCCGCAGCGGCGAGCCGTACTTCTTCATCGGGCTCACCGCGTGCGTCGTCGGCGACGACGTGCCGCTGGTGCTGCCGGGCTACAGCGAGGTGCACGACTGGGAGCTCGAGCTCGCCGTCGTGATCGGCCGCGAGGCGTTCCGCGTCTCGCGTGAGGAGGCCCTCGATCACGTCGCCGGGTACACGATCGTCAACGACATCACGACGCGCGATCTCGTGTTCCGAAAGGACATGAAGGAGATCGGCACGGACTGGTACCGGGCGAAGAACGCCCCCGGGTTCCTGCCGACCGGGCCTCTGCTCGTGCCCGCGCGTTTCGTCGACTCGACCGACACCCCCGTACGTCTCGAACTGAACGGGCAGGTGATGCAGGATGCCAACACCTCCGACCTTCTCTTCGACGTCCCGGCGCTCGTCTCGGCGGCCTCGCAGACGCACCCCCTGCTCCCGGGCGACCTGCTGCTGACGGGCAGCCCCGCCGGCAACGGCCAGCACTGGAAGAGGTTCCTGCGCGACGGCGACGTCATGACGGGGACCATCGGTGCGCTCGGCACCCAGGTCGTGCGGTGCGTGGGGGAGGCGGCGTCGTGACCCTCCGACCAGCTCAGGGACCGGACGCGGCGCGAGGACCGGGCGCGGCTCCGGGGGCCCTCCCGTCCGAGGACCCGGCCGACCTCGACCGGCAGAATCCCGAGACCGAGATCGCCGCGCGCGCCGAGGCGTTCCGCAACTGGGGCCGCTGGGGCGAGGACGACGTGCTCGGCACGCTCAACTTCATCGACGCCGACAAGCGTCGCCGGGCCGCGGCCCTCGTGCGCGACGGCGTCTCGATCTCGCTCTCGCAGCGCTTCGACACCGACGGGCCGCAGAAGGGCTGGCGCCGGCGCACCAACCCGGTGCACACGATGACCGACACGGGCACGGATGCCGAGCGAGGCAACCAGGGCTTCCCACACGGCATCGGCGGCGCCGACGACGTCATCGCGATGCCCCTGCAGTGCTCGACGCAGTGGGACGGCCTCGGTCACATCTTCGACCACGGGTACGCCTGGAACGGGCGCCGGGCGGGCGACGTCGTGACGAGCGACGGCGATCTCGTCACCGGCATCGAACACGCGGCCGACGTGATCGTCTCGCGGGGCGTCCTGCTGGACCTGGGCCGTCACCTCGCCCCCGACACCCGAGAACTCGCTGACGGCTACGCGATCACGGTCGGTGACCTCGAGGCCTGCGCCGACGCCGAGGGCGTCGAGATCGAGCGAGGCGACATCGTGCTCGTGCGCACCGGCCACTACACGCGCGCGCACCGCGAGGGCTGGGGCGACTACGCGGGCGGCCCCGCACCGGGACTCTCGCTCACCACGGCCGGGTGGCTGCACCGCACCGAGATCGCCGCGATCGCGACCGACACCTGGGGCTTCGAGGTGCGTCCGAACGAGTTCGACGTGCCGGCCTTCCAACCGCTGCACCAGGTCGTCATCCCGAACATGGGTCTGACGATCGGCGAGATGTGGAACCTCGACGCGCTCGCCTCGTACTGCGCGGCCGCGGGTCGGTGGCAGTTCCTGCTCTCGGCCCCGCCGTTGCCGATCACCGGGGCCGTCGGGTCGCCGGTGAACCCCGTCGCTCTGCTGTAATTCCTTCACCCGTCCCAGAACAGAGAGGTTCTGACATGACCGCCGTTCAGAAAGTCGCGATCGCCGGAGCCGGCGTCGCTGGCCTTGCCACCGCCATCTTCCTCGCCAAGGCCGGTGTCGAGGTCGACCTCTACGACGCCCAGCCCGCGCTGTCCACGCACGGCTCGGGCATCACGCTGCAGGGCAACGCCCTGCGCGTTTTCGACGAGCTCGGCGTCTGGGACGAGATCGCCGCCGCCGGAAAGGCATTCGAGGGCTTGAACCTCCGCGCCCCCGGCCCCGGGGCGCCCGTCGTCGCGGCTCTCCCCGACCTCAAGACCGGAGGCCCCGACTACCCCTCCACCATGGGCATGTCCCGCCCCGACCTCGCCCGCATCCTGCTCGCCGAGGCCGAGCGCTCCGGCGCGCGCGTGCACTTCGGCACCCGTGTGACGGGCGTCTCGCAGACCGACGACGCCGTCGCCGTCGAGGTCGACGGTCGGCCCACGGGCACCTTCGATGTGCTCGTCGGCGCCGATGGCCTGCACTCGGCGGTGCGCGAGATGATCGGCATCCACGTCTCTCCCGAGCAGACGGGCATGGGAATCTGGCGCACGTTCGTCTCGCTGCCTCCCGAGGTCGACCGCAGCGAGCTGTACTACGGCGGGCCGATGTACATCGCGGGCTACACCCCCACGGGTGACGACACCATGTACGCGTTCCTCGTCGAGGCGGCGCAGGACCGCTCGAGCGCCTCGCCCGAGGAGGCGCGGCGCATCATGGTCGAGCAGTCGCGCGCCTACGACGGCCCGTGGAACCACATCCGCGCCGACATCGAGGCCGGTGCCGACGCCAACTACACGTGGTTCACGCGCCACCTCGTCGATGCCCCGTGGAATCGCGGTCGCGCCGTCGTCATCGGCGATGCCGCCCACAGCTGCCCTCCCACGATCGCTCAGGGCGCGGCCCAGGGACTGGAAGACGCGGCGGTCCTCAGCGAGCTGCTCGTGAACCGGGATGCCGTGGACCAGACGCTGTGGGACGAGTTCCACGAACGCCGAGTGGCGCGGGCGAAAGCCATCGTCGACGCCTCGGTGCAGCTCGGTCAGTGGCAGCTCGACGGCGTCCGCGACGCCGACATGGGCGGCCTGATGTTCGGTGTCGCGCAGCTGACGGCGGCCCGCGCATGAGCGTCCCGCAGCAGGGTGCGCCCGAGGTCACCGACGTCCACGCCCACCTCCTGATGCCCGGCCTGCACGCCGAGGTCGAGCGTCGGGTGCCCGAGGACGTGCAGGCCGCGGCCGACCTGGAGCTGCGCCGGAACGGCTTGCCGAGCCTGCAGGCCTCGGGGCGCATGATCGGCGAGCGCTTCCCGAAGCTGACCTCGGTCGAGGCTCGCCTGGCCGCGATGGACGCGCAGGGCGTCGACCGGCAATGGGTAAGCCCCTCTCCGAACCACTTCTACCCGTGGGCGAACGAAGGACTCGCGACCTGGGCGACCGGCGAGGCGAACCGTCTCATCGCGGAGCACGTCGCGCAGGCGCCCGACCGGCTCGTGGGCTTGGGCACCGTGCCCCTGCAGCACCCGCACCTCGTGGTCGACGCTCTCGACGACGCCGTGCTCGGCCGGGGCCTCGCGGGCGTGGAGATCTCCTCGTTCGCGGGCGAGGTCGAACTCAGCGACGAGCGTCTCGAGCCCTTCTGGGCGCGGGCGGCCGAATTGCGTGCCGTGGTGTTCCTCCACCCCTTCGGCTGCTCACTCGACGAGCGGCTCGACCGGTTCTACCTCTCCAACACGGTCGGCCAGCCCACCGAGAACGCCGTCGCGTTGTCGCACCTGATCTTCGCGGGCGTGCTGGACCGGCATCCGGGACTCCGTCTGATCGCCGCGCACGGGGGCGGATATCTGCCGACCGCGATCGGGCGGAGCGACCGGGCCTGGAGGGTGCGCCCCGAGGCGCACGGCTGCGCGCATGCGCCGTCGACGTACCTTTCGAAGATCTGGTTCGACACCGTCGTGCACGACGAGCGGGCGCTGCGCTGGCTCGTCGAGGCGGCGGGAGCGGACCGGGTACTGCTGGGGAGCGACTTCCCCTTCGACATGGGCCTGGACGAGCCCGTCGCCTTCGTACGCGGGGCGGGGCTGACGGATGCCGACACGACCGGCATCCTGGGCGGGAACGCCGCCGAACTGCTGCGCACGCGGGTGCACGCGTGAGGATCGCGCGCTGGACAGACGGCGCCGACGTGGGCGAGGGCTTCGTCGACGGTGACGCGGTCGTGCCGTTCCCGGACGGACTGCGGGTCGCCGAGGTCTTGGCGCAGGGGCTGTCGGTGGTGTCGGCGCTCTTCGAACGTCGGGATCGCGCCGCCGCGAGGTCGCTGTCCGAGGTGCACCTGCTCGCCCCTCTCGTGCCGGCCTCGATACGCGATTTCGTGGCCTTCGAGGAGCACGTCGAGGGCGTGAGCGCCTCGGTCGACGGCAGGAGCGAGGTCGTGCCCGAGTGGTACGAGGCGCCGACGTTCTACTTCACCAACCCGCACACCGTGCGGGCGACGGGGGACGTCATCGCGATCCCCGAGACACAGCGCCTCGACGTCGAGCTCGAGCTGGCGGTCGTGATCGGAGCGGTACCGGGTTCCGACGGCGAGAACCTGGATGCCACGACGGCGGCATCCCATATCTTCGGCTACACCGTGATGAACGACTGGTCGGCGCGCGACCTGCAGTCCCGCGAGATGAAGGTGCGCCTGGGGCCCGCCAAGGGCAAGGACTTCGCCATGACCCTCGGGCCGTGGATCGTCACGGCCGATGAGATGGAGCCCTTCGTCGACGAAGACGGCTTCCTCGCCGTGCGCGCGGAGCTGTTCGTCAACGGCGAGCTGATCGGCCACGACCTCGTGTCGAACATGGGCTGGCCGTTCGCCGAGCTCGTGGCCTACGCCGCGCGCAATTCCGTGGTCGTGCCGGGCGACGTGCTCGGCTCGGGGACCGTCGGCAACGGCGGCTGTCTCGGCGAGCTGTGGGGTCGTCGCGGCGGCCTCGACCCGCGCCCGCTCGAACCGGGCGATGAGGTGCGCCTGGCGATCGAGGGCGTCGGCGAGGTCGTCAACGTCGTAGGGGAGCGGGTAGCGGCGCCGCCCGTCGCCCGGGCGCGGGAGCGGTCGCGGGCACGGTCGCGATGAGCACGTCCGGCGTCACCGGCAACCTCTTCGTCGTCACGGGCGCGGCGGGCGGCCAGGGGGCGGCCGAAGCCCTCGCCCTCGCCCGCCAGGGTGCCGAGGTCATCGCGGTCGACCTGGCCGACGGGGCCGCCGACCTTCTCGCGGCAGCCCCCGAGGGGTCGATCGCCTACCGCCGTCTCGACGTGTCGTCCGAGGCGGGCTGGGCAGCGCTCGCCGCCTCACTGGAGGGCCGCCGGGTGCGCGGTCTCGTCAACAACGCGGGCATCACCCATCGCGCCCGCATCGGCTCGCTCGTGCGCGCCGACTGGGACCGCGTCTTCGCGGTGAACGTGACGGGCGCCATGCTCGGCGTCCAGGCTCTGCTGCCGTCGATGGATGCCGGCTCCTCGATCGTCAACATCGGCTCGGTCGCCGGACTCACGGGGCACTACACGGCGGCGTACACCGCGAGCAAGTGGGCGCTCCGCGGCCTCACGCACGCGTGCGTGACGGAGCTCGGGCCGCGCGGGATCCGCGTCAATCTCGTGCACCCCGGATTCGTCGACACGGCCATGACCGCCAGCGCTCCACCCGCCTTCCGCGCGGCGAACGAGCGAATCATCCCGCTCGGTCGCGCGGGCGAGGTCGACGAGCTCGCGGGGGTCGTGGTTTTCCTGCTCTCGGGTGCCGCGGCTTTCATCACCGGAGCCGAGATCGGTGTCGACGGTGGGCAGGCGCTTTCCGGCGCCGCCACGGTGCTCAGTCGCGCCCTGCTCTAATGTTGATTTTCGACATAAGTGGGCTATGATGGGCACGACGTCGGGGCCCTTCGGGTCCGTTCGCCCGGTGAGGGAGCCGGAGCGGCACATACGGTCGCGTCGATCGCCCGGTCGTACGGCGCCCCACGCATGACTCTCTCCCCCACGCGCTTGCGCGTTCTCGTCGCGGCCCTGCTCGCGGTGTCGTTCCTCGGTGCCCTCGATCACACGGTCGTCTCCACCTCTCTGGCCACGATCGCCGGCGACCTCGGCGCGCTCGAGCACATGAGCTGGATCATGGTCGGCTACACCCTCGCCGCCACCGTGATGCTCCCCGTCCTCGGCAAGCTCGGAGACGTCTTGGGCCCCAGACGCGTCTTCGTCGTCTCGCTGGTCCTCTTCCTCGTCGCTTCGCTCGCGTGCGGATTCGCACCCGACCTCGGCTGGCTCCTCGCCGCGCGGGTCTTGCAGGGGCTCGGCTCCGCCGGGCTGCAGCTCATGTCGCAGACCATCGTCGCCCGGGTCACCACCCCGCGTCAGAGACCGCGCTACATGGCCGTGATCGGTGCGGCCTTCCCCGTCGCGATCGTCGTCGGTCCGGTGGTCGGCGGCCTCATCACCGACTACGCGAGTTGGCCCTGGGTGTTCTGGATCAACATCCCGGTGGGCGTCGTGGCGCTCGTCCTGGCGCTCACGGCGGTTCCGGGCCTCCCGGGCGGCGCCCACCCCCGTTTCGACGTGCCGGGCTCGCTCGTGTTCACCGGCTCGCTCCTGGCTCTCATCCTCGCGGTCACGTGGATCGGCGACGACGCCCTGCGCCCCGCGGCGATCGCGTGCGCGGTCGCGGCGGCTGCCGGCATCCTGGCCCTCGTCCTCATCGAGCGCCGGGCCGAGGCCCCCATCCTGCCGCCGAGGATCCTGCGCAACCGCACGATCCTCGTATGCCTCGGCCTCTCGCTCGTCGTCGGCGCCGGCCTGTTCTCGGTGGTCGCCTACATGCCGACCTACGTGCAGATGGCGTACCGGACCACCGCGACGGTCTCGGGACTCGTCCCGATAGCGACCGTTCTCGGCATGCTCGTCAGCAGTCTGCTGACGGGGTGGCTCGTCAGCCGGTCGGGTCGATACCGGCTCTACCCGGTGGCGGGCACCGCGCTCGCCGCGGTCGGCCTGCTCACGATGGCCGTGCTTCCCGCGGGCGTGCCGCTGTGGGCGCCGATGGCGGTCATGGCCGCGGTCGGCATCGGCACGGGGGCCTTCACGAATCTGATCTTCGCGGTCGTGCAGAACGCGGCGTCTCTCGACGACCTCGGGGCGGTCACCGCGACGACGAACCTCGTGCGCCAGGTCGGGGCCGCCGTCGGAACCGCGCTCGTCGGAGGCGTGATCGGCTTCTCGGTCGCGGCCGCTCTTCCGGCGGGATTGGATGCCGCCACCCTCACACCTGCGGTGGTGCGATCGACCCCCGGAGCCGTCCAGGACGAGATCGGCCTCGTCTACCACGACGTGTTCGCGCCCATCTTCCTGGGGCTCGCGCTCGTCTACGCGTGCGGCGTGGTCGTCGCACTGTTCCTGCCCGCGGAGCGCCTGTCGGACGAGATGGCGCCGGCGGTCGCCGAGCCGGTCGACCGCCAACCTGCCTGAGTACCCGCCCCTCGCTGTGAAGCACGAAGGAGAAATCATGAGCGGCACCCCCACCGTCGCGATCGTCGGTAGCGGCCCGATCGGCTCCGCCTATGCGCGTCTGCTGCTGGAGGCGCTCCCCGGCGCCCGCGTCGTCATGTTCGAGGCGGGCCCGCAGGTCACCGAACGTCCCGGCGAGAGCGTCCGCAACATCGTCGACCCCGACGAGAAGGCGCGCGCTCGTGAGCGCTCTCAGGGGCCCCAGGCCGGGGAGTTCCGCGCGTCGCTCGGGATCCCGGCGGGGGCGGTCGTCGAGGGGATGTTCACCGCGCGCCAGGGCACGCACCTGCTGGACTTCGGCGGCGAGGGTTCAGCCCACGCCGCGAGCTTCCCGGCAGCCGCAGCCGCGACGAACGTCGGCGGCCAGGGGGCCCACTGGACCTGTGCGATCCCGCGCCCCGCCTTCACCGAGAAACTCGGCTTCATCCCCGACGACGAATGGGAGGATCTCATCTCCACCGCCGAGGGGCTGCTGCACAAGCAGAGCGCCGCGTTCTCGGACTCGCCCGTGGGGGCCGCGATCCGCGAACTCCTCTCGCGTGAGTTCGGCGACGAGCTGCCCGAGGGGTACGGCGTGAGCACCCTGCCCGTCGCGGGCGATCCCCAGCCCGACGGCACGATGCGGTGGGCCGGTGCCGACACGGTTCTCGGACCGCTCCTCGACGAGGGCACCGACACCGCGGCCCGTTTCGAGTTGCGCGATCTCACGCTCGTCCGCCGCATCGAGCACGACGGAGCGCACGTGCGCGGGCTCGTCGTCGAGGATCTGCGAACCCGGGAGCAGACGTTCGTCGAAGCGGATGCCGTCGTGGTCGCGGCCGACGCGTTCCGATCGCCGCAGTTGCTCTTCGCCTCCGGCATCCGTCCCGCCGCCCTCGGCCGGTACCTCACCGAGCATCACGTCGTCATCAGCACGGTCGCGCTCGACGGAGACCGCATGGCCGAGCTCGTCTCAGACGACGAGCTGCGCAGCGAGCTGGCGCGGCGAGCCAAGAACCCCACCGATCCGGTCGCGGCGGTCAACCGCATCCCCTTCTCGGAGCCCGACCACCCGTACTCGGCTCAGATCATGTACGCCGAGACCCCGCCGTTTCCCCTGCCGACCGACCACCCGGCCGCGGGCAACCGCTGGGGGTACGTGAACATGGGCTACGGCGTGCGCAAGGTCCCCCGGGTCGAGGACGGAGCGACCTTCAGCGACGACGAACTCGATTACCGCGGGCTCCCCAACTTCACGATCGACTACGCGCTCGACGCCGACGAGGAGCGCGAGATCGACGAGGCCACCGCGCGGCTGCGCCGGGCGGGGAGCGCGCTCGGAACCTTCATCGCCGAGCCGCGCCTGCTGCCGTTCGGCTCGAGCCTGCACTTCATGGGGACGATGCGCACGGGCACCGACCCGGCCACCTCGGTCGCCGATCCGTACTCGCGCGTCTGGGGCTTCGACAACCTGGTCGTGGGCGGCAACGCGCTGATCCCCACGGCCAACACGATGAACCCGACCCTGACGAGCGTCGCGATCGCGGTGCGCGGGGCTCGGCGTCTCGCCGACCAGCTGAGCGCGGTGCACAGCGTGCCGCACGCCTGACACCTCGGGCCGGAGTCGCCGCGCGCGTCGCCCCCGCGCCGTCCGCGCCGAAGACCCCCGCTCGACTGTCCACAACACCCGGACGATTTCTCGCAGCGCCCGAGTGTTGTGGACACTCGACGGGCTCGGGAGGCACCCCGGCCAGCCGACGTCGCGGCCGCCGCCGCCTCAGCGACATCGCCGGGGCTCCGGGCGAACGGGTCGGGTCTCCGGCATCCCGCCGATAATGGGGGAGTGGAGGTCTGGGAGACGCGCGAGTGGTTCGCCGACTACCTCGACGCCCTCAACCGGCACGATCTCGAAGCCGTCCGCGGATTCTTGCATCCCGCGGTGCGCCGCGCGCACCTGCCCGCGGGGGCCGAGGCGTGGATCGCCGATCTGGCGGAGCTGCTGCACGGCTTCCCCGATTGGCAGTGGAAGCGCATTCAGCTGATCGTCGAAGACGACCGTCTGGCCGTGCACCTCCGGGGCGGGGGAGCGCACACGGGGGCGTTCGCGCACGCGGGCCCGACCCGTCGGCGCGTGAACATCGCCTCATTCGCGATGTACCGCATCGAGGGCGGTCGGATCGTCGAGGCGAGCGGCACCGACGATGCCGCGCAGATCCGCACCGCGCTGCTCTGAGGAGAAGGGGCTCCCCGCCTATCGCGCGGCCGGGGCGTGCTCCGTGGGCGCGGTCTGTCAAGGGCGCCTGCATGTCGGAGGGGCCGGGTACTTTCGATCTCGCCCGTTTCCATCCCGGGCAGAAAGAGCGGCGACCATGGTGTCTCATGACCGCCCCGGCGCCGGAGTCGTGTGGGCTCGCGTCGAAGACGGCTTCCACGTCGGCAGTAAGAGTGGCGTGTTCCTCGGTTACATCGACCGCCAGCCCGGCGGGACGTTCCTCGCCTACAACGGTCGTTCGCGCCTCGTCGGTCGTTTCGAAGCCCTGACGGCCGCCATGGCTGCGGTCACCAACGATCAGCCCCCGCAGGATTCCGAGATCACCCTCCGAGAGGTGCGTGTGCCCGCTCCTCGCTCGATCGAGGGCGGGAAGGCCTCATGAGCTCCGACCTCGTCTCCGTTTCGTACGTCAGCGCGGCCTCCGAGCCCTTCGACGACGACCGCTTGAACGACCTCCTCTCGTGGAGCCGTCGGTCCAATCACGAGCACGACCTCACCGGCATGCTGCTGTATCGCCGCGGCCGCTTCTTCCAGGTCCTCGAGGGGCCGCAGGATGCCGTCGACGAGCTCATGACGAAGATCCGCCGCGACCCGCGACACACGGGCGTCCGTGTGCTGCTCTCGGAGCGCATCGATGAGCGCCGCTTCACGGAGTGGACGATGGGGTACGAGCCGATCGGCGTGCCCACCGCTCCCGCTCCCGAGGGCTTCCGCGACACCTTCGACGACCTCGAGGCGGACGACGAGAACGCGAGCATCCGCGCCGTGCGCGAGCTCACCGTGTGGTTCCGCGCGCGGACCGCGAACGGCGCCTGACGGAGCGGTCGTCCGGGTCTCTCGCGGTAGCGTCACGGTGTGATCTCCCCGTCCCCCGGCCCCCCTCGACGTGCGCGCGCCGTGCTGCGCGTCACCGTCGGCGCGGTCGTGATCGCGGTGGTGCTTTTCGCCTACGTGTTGCGGATCGCGGCCGGAGATGCCAACCCCTTCGACTTCTTCGGATACTTCACGAATCAGACCAGCATCCTCACGGCGCTCGTGCTGATCGCCGTGGGAACGTTCGGCCTGAGGGACCGCCCCGTTCCCTCCGCGCTCACGCTCGCGTGGGCGATCGGCGCCGCCTGTCTCATCGTGGTCGCCGTCGTCTACAACGCTCTGGTGCCCGGAACGGGGTCGGCCCCGCCCTGGGTGAGTGTGGTGCTGCACGTCGTCTTTCCCGTGCTCGTCGTCGCGGACGTCGCGACGGCTCGCGACCGACCCCGGCTCGCGTGGCGGCGCCTGTGGTGGGTGTTCCCGTATCCGCTGTTCTGGATCACCGTCGTCCTCGTGCGCGGCGCGACCGACGGGTGGGTTCCCTACGGGTTCCTCCTCCCTGAGCGCGGCCTCGCGTCGCTCCTGCTGCACGTCGTCGGCATCCTGGCCCTGCTTCTCGTCGCGGCGACGGGCGTCTGGGCGCTCGGTCGACGACGGTCGTCGCGAGCCCTGCCGTCATAGGGGCGGGTCGAGGGCGCCCAGCGCGGCATCCATCTTCTCCGCCATGGAGGCGTACCCGGTGTCGTTGGGGTGAAGGCCGTCGCCGGCCATCCAGCTGTCGGCGGAGTCGGCGTAATGACCGTCGAGCCAGTGGCTGGCACCGTCGATGTGGTCGGCGCCGATCCGCGCGGCGGCGTCTTCGACCCAGCCCGCGATGACGTCGACCGACGCCGGGCGGTCGGCGGTGTACCAGAAGGGCTCGACGACGACGATCCGTGCGTCGGGCAATCCCTCGCGCAGGCGCTGCAGGTCGCTCTCGATGGTCTCGCGGATGCGCTCGGCCGCGCGGTCGTAACTGAAGTTGTCGTTGAGACCCATGGTGACGAACACCAGATCGGGGTCGTCGGCGATGACCTGGGCGGGGATGTCGTCGAGTCCCGGCCCCATCGACGCGCGGCGGTTGACGAAGCCGAGGCCGTTCTCGCTGCGGTTGATCTCTTGCCAGCCCCGCTCGGCCGACACGATCGTCGACCAGCGCTTGTCGTTCGAACTCGCGCCCGTGCCGCGCGTGTACGAGTCGCCGTAGAACGACACGACGGGCCCGGTGACGGCGGGTGCGGGTTCTGCGGTGGGGGCCGTGCACGCGGACACGCCGAGAACAAGGGATGCCGCGGCGATCAGGCCGAGGAGTCGTCGCGCACGCATGAGCCCATTCTCGGTGGCGATCAGTCCCCCCGGGCCGGGGGAGCCGGATCGGCGGCGAGACGTTGCACGTGGCGCGCGATCCTCGTCGCCCGGGTCGCGGGCGTCGTCGCGGTGACGACGGGATGCAGCACCGAGTAGCGCTCGGCCTTGGTCAGCGCCTCGAAGGCGCGCGCCGCGACGGGCTCGGCATCCAGGGCTTCGCGCAGATCCGCCGGGACCTCGATCGCCGCGGATCCCTCGTAGGCGCGCTCCCACCGCCCGTCGGCCTGAGCGCGTGCGATCTCGTCGGCCCCGCGGGGCCGCAGGCGACCCTCGTCCGTCAGACGGGCGACGTGATCCACGTTCCGCTTCGACCACATCGAGCGGGCGCGGCGCGGAGTGAAGTGCTGCCGGAAGGTGTCGGCATCCCGAGACTGCTTTCGCCCGTCGATCCACCCGCTGCAGAGGGCCTCGTCGAGGGCCTGGGCGTAGGTGAGAGACGTGGGCGAGGTGGTGCCCTTCTTCGCGAGGACGAGCCAGACGCCGTCGCTGGTGTCTTCGTGGGCGTCGAGCCAGGATCGCCAGCGCGCGGCGTCGGCCACGATCAGTTCGGGGGCTTCGGTCATGATCGTGATCCTCTCGGCCGGCTCATCGGACCCTAGCGCGGACCCCCGACACGAGCGCCCTATCGGAGCGCGCGCCCCGGGGCAACCGGCCCCCTCCGATGCGCTCGAGAGGAGAACATCGCTGAATGCGCAGTGTGACTTATGCCGGTGAGACCGTGACCACGACCGACGATGTGGCCGAGGCGCTCGTGCAGCTCACCGCGTCGATCGCTGCCGAGGGGCAGGCCGAGGCCGTGAGCATCCCCATCGTCACCGGCGGCGGACAGGAAGACGAGGCCGAGCTCGTCATCGGCGTCGGCAACGACGTGCTCAGCGCCCCGGCCGACTGGGAAGGTCAGGAGCCCGACTTCTCGTGGGCGGCCGAGGAGCTGCGCCAGCACAAGCGTTTTCCGCAGGCGCCCGCCGTCGCCGTCGAGCAGTCGAGCGACGACGCGAACCCCGACGCCTTCTGGGATCCCGACCTCGACGGCTTCACCCGCGCCTGAGCCCGCACGACCGGCCCCGCACCCGCGGGGGGAGCTCGTCAAGCCCGCCTCGCCGCCCGCGCTCAGACGTAGCGTGGGTGATCCGCATCGGACGCGACCGGTTCATCGCCCCGATGCGTGAGCCCCGGACAGTTCGGGCGGCCCGCCGTTTCGTGGAGCCGCCCGAACGCTCGGCACCGGGAGGATGGGCACATGCTGCACTCCCTCGTCACCGGCGCGTCGCGCGGAATCGGACGCGCCATCGCCGTCGCCCTCAGCGCACGCGGCGATCGGGTCGCCGTCCACTACGGTCAGGATCGATCGGCCGCCGAAGAGACCCTCGCCCTTCTGCACGGTGAGGGGCACGTCCTGGTCGAGGGGGACGTCTCGGACCCCGCGACCGCGGAACGGATCGTCGACGACGTCCTCCACACGTTCGGACGCATCGACGTCCTCGTCAACAACGCGGCCCTCGCCCCGAACCCCTCGACCTCGCACCCGGTCGCGACGGTCGACTATGCCACCTGGCACCGCACCTGGGAACGCATGGTCCAGGTCGATCTGCAGGCGCCTGCCAACCTGAGCTTCCTCGTCGCCCGCTCCCTGATCGAGAGGGGGCTGCCCGGGGCGATCGTGAACGTGGGCTCCCGCGGCGCCTTCCGCGGCGAGCCGGAGTTCCCGGCCTACGGCGCGGCCAAGGCGGGCCTGCACGCCATGGGCCAGTCCCTCGCCGTGGCCCTGGCGCCGCACGGCATCGCCGTCACGAGCGTCGCGCCGGGGTTCGTCGGCACCGATCGGCAGCAGGAGAAGCTGTCCGGGCCGACGGGTGACGGCATCCGGGATCAGAGTCCCTTCGGCCGCGTCGCTACCCCCGAGGAGGTGGCGGATGCCGTGGTGTATCTCAGCGCGCCAGGGTCGCAGTGGGCGTCGGGAACGATCCTCGATCTGAACGGCGCCTCGCACCTGCGTACGTGACCGCCGGCAGCACGAGTCAGGACCCCGCGGGCCGCACGTCGGTCATGTGCTCCACGAGGGCGGCGGGAGTGTGCCCCGGCGCGGGGGACAGCGCCGCATAGACATCGCCCCAGGTGAGCATCAGGTGCGCGCGGCTCCCCGTGACGGCCGTCCACCGCCCGGCCTCGTCCAGCCGATCCGCGTGATCGCGGAGCGGTGAGGCGTCCGTCATCCATACGCCCGCGCCGCTGATCTGCCAGGACTCGCGTACGCGCCGCGCGAACGGTCGGCTCCTCCACACCAGCCATGCCCACGGCCCGAGCCATACGGCCGCGCCGAGCGCCACGCTCCACGAGACGGAGGCGGCGTGGTGTGCGACGACGGCTGCGGCGATGCCGCAGAAGGAACCGATGGTGGGCCAGATGACGGCGGCGTTCCAGGCGAGCCGCTCCTCGGGGGTGCCGTCCGGGGGGAGGACCCGCAGGTGCTCGACGATGAGCCCGTGTCCGCTCCATCGACGTTCGTAGGAGCCCCAGGTGCCGCTGACGTGAAAGGGGAAGCCGGTGTTCGATCGCACGGGACGATGGTGCGCTCGCCGGATCCGCCCCGCGAGGATCCTCACGATACCCATGCGGGGGCACCGCGCGTCCACGTCGTGCACACCGGCGAACAGCTGTCTCCACAGCTGTGGATAACTTTGTGGAATGCGTGTGTGGAAACGCGGCCAGCCTGTGTAAAGGCATGTGGATAACGCCCTTATTCGTTAACGTGTTCGAAACTACACGCGCGTAATTCCGCGGTGGTCGTCGGGTTCTGGCGTCTCCGACCCTGTGGAGAATCCTGCTCGGCTGTCAGCCGAGGAAGGCGAACAACAGCCGGACGAACCCCCACGCGCACATCACGATCCAGAACAGCGTCCACGCGAGCAGGGTGTAGCCCCAGACAGCCTCGCCCACGCTCATCCGACCTCGTCGGAAGCGGACGCCCAGCACGATCCCGACGATCAACACGGCCGCGACGACCAGAGCGGCGATCGGCTGCTGCCAGACGATGAGCAGCGGCAGGAAGAGGATGACCGCGAACGCCGCCGCGTCGTAGTTGACGCCGCTCGAGGCCGCCTGCATGCCCTGCAGGAGCAGGAACGCGACGATGGCCAACCCGATGACGACCACCTGCAGCCACCCGAGCGCTTTGACCCAGAATGGCAGCCCCGGCTTGTCTGCGGCATCCGGATTCTGCTGAACCACCTCTGTCATGACGTTTCCCCCCCTCGTCGGCCCCTAGTCTGCCCGTGCGGCAGGAAGGGAAGGGGGAGGGGTTGACGGGGAAACACGAAAGCCCTCCCGAGCGGCCATCGGCCGCCCGTGAGGGCTTTGAGGGGCTGACGGGAATCGTCCCCACCGCCCCTCCACGCGCCGCTTCGCAGCGCGCGGAGCCTCTGGCGGTGGGGGCCCACCCGAGGGTTCGATTGACAACAACACGAAAGCCCTCCCAGACGGCCATGGGCCGCCCGTGAGGGCTTTGAGGGGCTGACGGGAATCGAACCCGCGCTATCTGCTTGGGAAGCAGATGTTCTGCCATTGAACTACAGCCCCGTGCGCCTTACGGCAGCCCGGCCAGCATAACAGCGTCTGCGCGGGACCCCGCGGCATCCGCGATGATCCCGCGGTCCGTGCGACGGGCCGGTGCCATCCAAACCGCAGGAGATTCGCGAGGACGCACGCATTTGCCGCCGATCGCATGCGGCCTCGATGAACGCGTGCGTCCTCGACGCGGCGCCACCCCGCCCCACGTCGAGATGACGGGGCATGCGATGGCATCCCGAGTCATGTCGGGAAACGCGGGTGATCTCGACGCCGGGCCACCCCGCCCGAGGCGGCCCCCGACACCTCCCTGGCCCTGAGATCAGTCAGACGCGCCGCGGCCCTCGCCTCTAGGCTGGGGCCGTGCTGCTCTCCGATCGCGATATCCGGGCCGAACTCGACGCGAAGCGCCTCGGCCTCGAGCCCTTCGACCCGGCCATGGTCCAGCCCTCGAGCGTCGACGTGCGTCTCGACCGGTACTTCCGGTTGTTCGACAACCACAAGTACCCCTTCATCGATCCCGCCGAGGATCAGCCCGAGCTCACGCGTCTCATCGAGGTCGAGCCCGACGAGCCGTTCATCCTTCACCCGGGCGAGTTCGCGCTCGGATCGACGTTCGAGCGCGTGAGCCTGCCCGACGACGTCGCCGCGCGCCTCGAGGGCAAGTCGTCGCTCGGGCGTCTCGGGCTGCTCACCCACTCGACCGCGGGGTTCATCGACCCCGGGTTCTCGGGCCACGTCACCCTCGAGCTCTCGAACGTCGCGACGCTGCCCATCAAGCTGTGGCCCGGGATGAAGATCGGGCAGGTCTGTTACTTCCGGCTCACGTCGCCGGCCGAGAACCCCTACGGATCCGGTCCCTACGGCAACCGCTACCAGGGTCAGCGCGGCCCGACGGCCTCGCGCTCGTCGCTGAACTTCCACCGCACCGACGTCGGTTCCACCGACGAGGGGTCTGCGGGACGCTGACCGAACGACGACGCGGCGGGCTCCCGAGGGAGGTCCCGCCGCGTCGTGTTCTCGATGATCACTCGGATGCCGCGGACTCGCGCCCACGGATGAACCCGGCGTCGAAACCGCGCTCGTAGGCGCGCTCGGCCGCCCGGTGCCCGCGCTCGTGCCGGTGGCCGTGGTCGCCGTGGCGGGGGTCACCGCCCTGCGGGGAGCCGTCGGATGTGCCGTCGCCGTCGGGCCGGTGCCCGTCGGTGTGCCCGCCGTGGCGGGGTCCGAAGCCGTGGTGGGCATTGCCGCCGTCGCCGCGTCGGTGATCGCGCTCGCCGCCGCCGAAGCGGGGGCCGCCGCGCATGCCGGGGCCGAATCCGCGGCCCGAGCCGGGGCCGAACGGGCCGGGACCGAAGCCGAACCCGCGCGGACCGCGCGAGCCGGCGTCTTCCTCGAGCCCGAGGGCCTCGGAGATCGTGTCGAGAGCGGCGGTGAGGCGCTCGATCTCGTCGGCCGGGACCTGGGACAGAAGCGCCTGGCGGTCGGCATCCACTCGATCGAGCGTCTGACGACCCTCGTCGGTGAGCGTCCAGCCGTCGCCGGCGGGGGCGATCCATCCCCGGTCGGCGAGGGCGCTGATGCGCTTGCCGCCGCGGGCGATGCGGTCGCTGATCCACGGGGCGTCGAGGCGCCCGTCGATCACGGAGAGGACCAGGACGGTCTTCGGGTGCAGGTCGCCGTCGCGCAACGGGGTGAGCAGACGGTGGTGCAGCGCGTGGCCGACCGTCGTGAGGCGGTGGGCGAGGATGCGGGGGTCGTGAGGTGTGGGGGTGTTCATGGGGAGTCCTTTCGTGGGCGGTCGATCCGCCATTGCATGTCATGTGACAACGAATGTACTGTGACATGCATTCCCGATGCTTGTCAAGCGACATGTAAAATCTCCTCATGTCCACCGACCCCGCCGACGAGATCGCCGCCGCCCTCGGGCGTCTGCGCGGTCGTCGCCCGCGGCCGCCGTTCCCGGCCGAGGCGCACCATCACCCGCACGGCGACCACGGCGGTGGGCACGGGGGGCCGTGGGGCCGCGGCGCTCCGCCGTGGGTCGCCGATCCTTCGCACGGGCGCTTCGGTGGACCCGCGCGGCTCCGCATGCTCGACGCGCTGGTCGCGGCATCCGGATCCCTCTCGGTCAGCGAGATCGGCGAGGTCGTGGGCGTCGATCAGCCCCGTGCCTCGCGCCTCGTGCAGCAGGCCGCGCAGATGGGGCTGGTCGCGCGCGAACCCGATCCCGACGACGCCCGCCGCACGCGCGTGCGCCTCACCCCCGAGGGCGAGGGGCTCGTGTCGGGCTTCCGGGGGCGCAGACGGGATGCCGTGCGCTCCGCGCTCGAGTCCTTCAGCGACGCCGAGCGCGTGGAGTTCGCCCGCCTCTTGGCGAAGTTCGCCGACTCCTGGCCGCGCGACTGAGGTCGCGGCATCCGGATTCTCGACGGTGGACCACGCGGTCCGCGCGAGATCACCCGACCGGGACCACGCGCACCGTGTGATCTGGCGAAGCTCCGTGCCGGCGCGTGTCAGGCGATGACGGCGGGCTTCGCCTTCACCGGGATCATCAGCAGCAGCCCCGCGCCGAGGATCAGCACGATGCCCAGGATGCCGAGGCGCGTGTCACCCGTCAGTCCGACGAACAGCGCGAACAGGCCCGGGGCCAGGAACGACACGGCGCGACCGGTCGTGGCGTAGAGGCCGAAGATCTCGCCCTCGCGACCCTCCGGAGCGACGCGCGCCAGGAACGATCTGCTCGCCGACTGCACCGGGCCGACGAAGGCGCACAGGCCCAGGCCCACGATCCAGAACGCCGTCTGCGAGGTGCCGATGAACAGCACCGCGCTGCCGAGCACGATGAGGCCGACGAGCGAGGCCATGATGACGCGCTTGGGTCCGAACCGGTCGTCCAGGCGTCCGGCCGCGAAGGTGCTGATGCCGGCGACGACGTTCGCCGCGACGGCGAAGTACAGCACCTGCGTCGAGCTGAAGCCGAAGACCTGCGCGGCGATGATCGCCCCGAAGGTGAAGACGCCCGTCAGCCCGTCGCGGAACACCGCGCTGGCGACGAGGAACACCAGGACCTGTCGGCTGTCGCTCCACAGCGATCGCAACGTGGCCCACAGCAGAACGTAGGAGCGGAAGAAGCTGACCTTCACCCGACGCTCCCGGGCCGGGATCTCCGGCACGCGCAGCAGCACCGGAATCGCGAAGACGGCGTACCAGAGGGCGGATGCCACCACCGCCAGGCGGATGTTCCACCCGTCGTCCTTGGTCACGGCGAGGAGCCCACCGGCATCCGCAGTCCCGAAGCTCTGGATGAACAGCACGAGCAGCAGGATCAGCAGAACGATGCCGCCGACGTACCCCATGCCCCAGCCGAAGCCGGAGACGCGGCCGATGTTCTCGCGGGTCGAGACCTGGGTGAGCATCGCGTAGTAGTTGACGCTGGCGAACTCGAAGAAGACGTTGCCGACCGCGATCAGTGTCGCGCCCAGCACGAGGAACCGGGGAGTGCCCTCCACGAACACCATCGCCGCCATGGCGAGCACCACGAGACCGGTGTTGATGCCGAGCCAGAGCTTGCGGCGGCCGGTGCCGTCGGATCGTTGGCCCAGGACGGGGGCGACGAGGGCCACCACGATCCCCGCGATCATCAGCGCGACCCCGACGAGGGTCGCGTTGTCGGCGAGGGCGCGCACGAGGGCGGGGTCTTTGTCGTCGCCGTTCGCGGCCGCCACGATCCGCGGATCGACGAAGAGCTGGCTGGCCAGATAGGTGCTGAAGACGAAGGTCGTCACGACGGCGTTGAAGGCCGCGGACCCCCAGTCCCAGAGGGCCCAGGCGATCACCTGTCGGCGGTCGGTGGCGGGAGCTGCGGTGGTGCCGGGGGAGGACATGTCGGTCACGCTAGGGTCCTTCGGTGAACGCCCGGTACGGCCGGGGAGGCAGCCGCGCCGTCGTCGGCGCGCGGGTTCAGGTTAGACCCCGGCCCGCGCGAGAGCGCGGAGGAGACTACCGTGGAGTCATGGCATCCGAAACCCCCGTCGACTCCGCTGAAGCCGAGACCGCCCCCGAGAAGCTCACCTTCGCCGATCTGGGACTGGATGCCGCTGTGCTCAAGGCCCTGAAGGATGTGGGGTACGAGACCCCGTCCGCGATCCAGGCCGCCACGATCCCCGTGCTGCTGCAGGGGCGCGACGTCGTCGGCCTCGCTCAGACCGGAACCGGCAAGACCGCCGCCTTCGCACTGCCGGTGCTCTCGCAGATGGAGACCGGCCACAAGAACCCCCAGGCCCTCGTGCTGGCACCCACCCGTGAGCTCGCCCTGCAGGTGTGCGAGGCGTTCGAGAAGTACGCCGCGCACATCAAGGGCGTCTCGGTGCTGCCCGTCTACGGCGGCCAGGGCTACGGTCAGCAGCTGTCGGCCCTGCGCCGCGGTGTCGACATCGTCGTGGGCACCCCCGGTCGCATCATGGACCATCTCGACAAGGGCACCCTCGACCTGAGCGAGCTCAAGTACCTCGTGCTCGACGAGGCCGACGAGATGCTCAAGATGGGCTTCGCCGAAGACGTCGAGACGATCCTCGCCGACACCCCGTCGACCAAGCAGGTCGCGCTGTTCTCGGCGACCATGCCGGCGCAGATCCGCCGCATCTCGGCGCAGTACCTCAACGATCCCGAAGAGATCACGGTCAAGACCAAGACCGCGACCTCGACGAACATCGCCCAGCGCTACCTGATCGTGTCGTACCAGCAGAAGATCGACGCCCTCACGCGCATCCTCGAGGTCGAGAACTTCGAGGGCATGATCGTCTTCACCCGCACGAAGAACGAGACCGAGACGGTCGCCGAGAAACTGCGCGCCCGCGGCTACACCGCGGCGGCGATCAACGGCGACGTCGCCCAGGTGCAGCGCGAGCGCACGGTCAACCAGCTGAAGTCGGGCAAGCTCGACATCCTCGTCGCCACCGACGTCGCCGCGCGCGGTCTCGACGTCGACCGCATCAGCCACGTCGTCAACTACGACCTGCCGATCGACACCGAGTCGTACGTGCACCGCATCGGTCGCACCGGCCGCGCGGGTCGCACCGGCGACGCGATCAGCTTCGTCACCCCGCGCGAGCGCCGCATGCTCACCGCGATCGAGAAGGCCACGCGCCAGCCGCTGACCGAGATGTCGCTGCCGAGCGTCGACGACGTCAACGCGACGCGCCTCACCCGCTTCGACGACGCCATCACCGCCGCCCTCGAGGACACCGCCGCGATCGCGACCTTCCGCGACGTGGTGGCCCACTACGTGGCGCATCACGACGTCCCCGAGGCCGACGTGGCCGCAGCTCTCGCCGTGGTCGCCCAGGGCGACACCCCGCTGCTGCTCGAGGCCGAGGCGTTCCGTCAGCAGCGCTTCGACAACGACCGGCCCGCGCGCGACTCGCGCGACGGCGCGTCGCGCGACGGCGGCCCGCGCCGCGACACCTCCGGCCGCTTCGCCACCTACCGCATCGCGGTCGGTCGTCGCCAGCGCGTCGAGCCCCGCCAGATCGTCGGCGCCCTCGCCAACGAGGGGGGTCTGCGCCGGGGCGATTTCGGCGCGATCCAGATCCGCCAGGACTTCTCGCTCGTCGAGCTCCCCGCCGACCTGTCGAGCGACACGATCGGCCGCCTCGCCGACACGCGGATCTCGGGTCAGCTGATCGATCTGCGCCTCGACCAGGGCGGTCGCTCCGCCAAGCGCAGCGACCGTCCCCAGCGCCGCGACCGCGACCGCGACTGAGTCACGGCATCCGTTCGACGCCCCCGTATCCCGTTGAGGGTGCGGGGGCGTCGTGCGTGGTGGGGGTGCGGGCGCGTTCGCGCGAGCCGTGTCCCACTCCTGGTTGCCTGAGGCCCGCTCGGGCCGCCCTTTTCGGGACATGGTTTGCACAGATCGGGACATGGGTGGGCGAGAGATGGCCGCCCCGGTCTCTTCCGACCATGTCCCGCTTTTGGTTGCCGGCGGCCCGCTTAGGCCGCCCATTTCGGGACATGGTCTGCGCAGATCGGGACAGGGGTGGAGGGATGCCGGAACACCGGGGATACGCGGGGCGGGCCGGGGACGCGCGGGGCTGGGCGCAGGGTCTCCGCGCTCGTGGTATCCCGAAGTTGAGCCGATTCATATCAACTCTTCTTGACGGGTCGACGGGCGTGCGTTAGCCTTGAGTCATCGCGGCTCAACCCGCGCAGAGACTTTCATCCAGAACCCCGAGCGCGGCAACGGCCGTGCTCACAAGCAAGGAGACACATATGCCCCGTGCAGTGGGAATCGACCTCGGTACGACCAACTCCGTCGTGAGCGTGCTCGAGGGTGGCGAGCCCAAGGTCATCGCCAACGCCGAGGGTTTCCGCACGACCCCCTCGGTCGTCGCCTTCACGAAGGACGGCGAGGTGCTCGTCGGCGAGACCGCCAAGCGCCAGGCCGTCACCAACGTCGACCGCACGATCTCCAGCGTGAAGCGCCACATGGGCACCACCTGGACCTTCGACGTCGACGGCAAGAAGTGGACGCCGCAGGAGATCTCGGCCCGCATCCTGCAGAAGCTCAAGCGCGACGCCGAGGAGTACCTCGGTGACAGCGTCACCGATGCCGTCATCACGGTCCCCGCGTACTTCAACGACGCCGAGCGTCAGGCCACCAAGGAGGCCGGTGAGATCGCGGGCCTCAACGTGCTGCGCATCATCAACGAGCCCACCGCCGCGGCCCTCGCGTACGGCCTCGACAAGGGCAAGGAAGACGAGCTCATCCTCGTCTTCGACCTCGGTGGCGGAACGTTCGACGTCTCGCTGCTCGAAGTGGGCAAGGACGACGACTTCTCGACCATCCAGGTGCGCGCCACCTCCGGCGACAACCGCCTCGGTGGAGACGACTGGGACCAGCGCGTCGTCGACTACCTCATCAAGCAGTTCAAGGACACCACGGGCGTCGACGTCTCGGGTGACAAGATCGCCCTGCAGCGCCTGAAGGAAGCGGCCGAGCAGGCCAAGAAGGAGCTGTCGAGCTCGACCTCGACCAGCATCAACCTGCCGTACCTGTCGCTCACCGACTCGGGCCCCGTCTCGCTCAGCGAGACCCTCACGCGCGCGAAGTTCGAGGACCTCACCAAGGACCTCCTCGACCGCACCCGCAAGCCCTTCTCCGACGTCATCCGCGAGGCCGGTGTCAAGGTCGACGACATCGCCCACGTGGTGCTCGTCGGCGGCTCGACCCGCATGCCCGCGGTCGCCGAGCTCGTCAAGAAGGAGACGGGCAAGGATGCCAACAAGGGCGTGAACCCCGACGAGGTCGTGGCCGTGGGTGCAGCCCTGCAGGCCGGTGTCCTCAAGGGCGAGCGCAAGGACGTCCTGCTCATCGACGTCACCCCCCTGAGCCTCGGCATCGAGACCAAGGGCGGCATCATGACCAAGCTCATCGAGCGCAACACGGCCATCCCGACCAAGCGCAGCGAGACCTTCACCACCGCCGACGACAACCAGCCGTCGGTCGCGATCCAGGTCTTCCAGGGCGAGCGCGAGTTCACCCGCGACAACAAGCCGCTGGGCACCTTCGAGCTCACCGGCATCGCCCCGGCTCCCCGCGGCATTCCGCAGGTGGAGGTCACCTTCGACATCGACGCGAACGGCATCGTGCACGTCTCGGCGAAGGACAAGGGCACCGGCAAGGAGCAGTCGATGACCATCACCGGCGGTTCGTCGCTGCCGAAGGAAGACATCGAGCGCATGGTGCGCGAGGCCGAAGAGAACGCGGCCGACGACAAGAAGCGCCGCGAGTCCGCCGAGACCCGCAACCAGGCCGAGACCCTGTCGTACTCGATCGAGAAGCTGATCAAGGAGAACGAGGACAAGCTCCCCGCCGAGGTCAAGACCGAGGTGCAGGGCGATGTCGACGCACTCAAGACGGCTCTCGCCGACGACGACGACGACGCGGTCAAGACCGCGTTCGACAAGTTGAACGCCAGCCAGGGCAAGCTCGGCGAGGCCATCTACGCCTCCTCGCAGGCCGCGGGCGAGCAGGCCGACCCCAACGTGGGTCAGCCCGGCAACGGTGAGACGCCGAACCCCGAGGAAGACGTCATCGACGCCGAGGTCGTCGACGACGAACCGACCGACGAGAACAAGAAGTAAGCGATAGAACATGGCACACAAGGACGACGAACAGCCCACGGGCTCGGGCGCCGGTCCTGACGAGACGGGGCCGGAGGAGAACACCTCCGGCCCCGCGCCGTCGGGCGAGCAGTCCGAGACGCAGGAACCGGATGCCGAGGGCCTGACCATCGACGACATCCTCGGGGCCGAGCAGACGCCCGAGGCCGCCGCAGAGGGGGCTTCCTCCGACAAGGAGGCCTCGCTGCTGATCGACCTCAAGCGCCTGCAGGCCGAGTACGCCAACTACCGTCGGCGCACCGAGGAGCAGCGCGAGCGCGAGATCGAGCGCGCCAAGGGTGAGGCCGTGAAGGGCCTGCTACCCGTCATGGACGACCTCGACCGCGCCGCCAAGCACGGCGATCTGGTCGAGGGCACCCCGCTCGCGGCCATCGGTGACAAGGTGCGGGCCGTGGCCGAGCGCCTCGGCGTGGTCTCGTACGGCGCCGTCGGCGACGTGTTCGACCCGCAGCAGCACGAGGCGATCTTCCAGGCCCCGACTCCGGGCGTGACCGAGACGACGATCCTCGAGGTCGTCGAGGTCGGGTACCGCCTCGGTTCGGTCGAACTGCGACCGGCGAAGGTCGTCGTCGCCGTGCCGGCCTAGGAGGAGGACGAATGGCGAGTCAGGACTGGTTCGACAAGGACTTCTACAAGGTCCTCGGTGTCGACAAGAGCGTCAGCGCTGCCGATCTGAAGAAGACGTACCGCAAGCTCGCGCGCCAGTACCACCCCGACTCGAACCCGGGAGACGCGAAGGCCGAGGCGAAGTTCAAAGAGATCAGCGAGGCCTATTCGGTGCTCAACGACCCCGAGCAGCGCGAGGAGTACGACCAGATCCGGGCCATGGGCTCGGGGGCGCGCTTCTCGGCTCCCGGGGCCGGGGGCGGGGGCGGCTTCGACGACGTCTTCAGCCGTTTCGGCCAGGGGCGGCAGGCGCCGTCGGGCGGCTTCGACGACTTCTTCACGATGTTCGACCAGCAGGGCGGCGGCTTCGGCTCCGGCCGGTTCGGTCAGACGACCGGAGGGTTCCGCGGCTTCGGCGGCCCGCAGAAGGGCGCCGACGTCACCGCGCGGACGACGCTCGACTTCGTCACCGCGGCCAAGGGCGAGACCATCACCCTCGCGGGTGAAGACAACGTGCCGTTCAAAGTGAAGATCCCGGCGGGCGTCTCGGACGGGCAGAAGATCCGTCTGCGCGGACGGGGGCGCAAGTCGCCCGACGGCGGCGAGAGCGGCGACATCGTCGTGACCGTCGCGGTGCGTCCGCACCCGGTGTTCACGAGAGACGGACTCAACCTCCGCCTCACCGTGCCGGTCACTTTCACCGAGGCGGCGCTGGGCGCGACCATCGAGGTGCCGACGCTGGGGGGCGACCCCGTCCGCCTGCGCGTCGCCCCCGGAACACCGTCCGGCCGCGTGCTCCGCGTCAAGGGACGGGGGATCGAGACCGCGAAGGGCTCCGGCGACCTGCTCGCCGAGGTCCAGGTCGCGGTTCCCACTCATCTCGACGACGCCGCCCGCGAGGCCCTCGAGCGGTTCCACGAGCTCGAGCCCAAAGAGAACCCCCGCGCCGACCTGATGGCCAAGGCGCGATAACACCGCGCGCGTCGCCGCGGTTCTCGGCATCCGATACGACAGGATGCCGAGAACCCGGCACGCCGTCCGGCACGACGAAAGAGGTGAAGACGTGTCCGAGAGAGAGATCGACGAAGACGCCCCGATCTTCGCCATCGCCGCGGCCGCCGAGCTGTCGAACATGCACCCGCAGACTCTGCGACAGTACGACCGGCTCGGTCTCGTCGTGCCCGCGCGCACCCAGGGCGGGTCGCGCCGGTACTCCAGCCGACACGTGCAACAGTTGCGCGAGGTCGCCCGTCTTTCCGGCGAGGGGATGAGCCTGCCGGCGATCGCCCGCCTGCTCGCCCTCGAGGAGCGGGTGCACGAGCTCGCCCGCCGCGTGAACGACCTCGAACGTCAGCTCACGGTCGAGCGGCAATCCCGCCCCGGGGCCCGTGTCTTCGCGGCCGGTGCGACGGGATCGGTCGTCACGCTCCGCCACGGAGCCCGCGTGCGCCGCGCCACCGACATCGTGCTCTGGCGCCCGCGTGGCCCGCACGACGACTGAGACGTCGTCTTTTCGTCCGGGCTTCAGAGAGCCCGTTCCGCGTCGACTTGCGCGCCGATCTCCGCGCGCGTCCGTGTCGCGGATCCAACGCCTCTTCCCGGTGACAGCGCCGTGCCTCAGGCCGGGTCGAGCCGCAGCACCGTCGGGGATTCGCCGAGCTTCAGGTCGTCGACCACGCGGATTGTGCGCGCCACCTCGTCGACCGACGAGATGATCGTGCCGAAGCGCTCGCGGTCCGCGCACACGGCCGTCACCGTGACGAAGTGCGAACCCGTGTCCCACGTGTAGGTGGCGAAGGGCGGGGTCTTCGGATCGCTCGGGAGCGGCATCGCGAGCTTCTCGCCCACGCCGAGGTGCGGGTTTCGGAACGACTCGGTGTCGTCGTACTCCATCGGCATCATGGCGCGCGCCGTGCGCAGCTGGGGCGTGGCCTCTTGCAGCTGCGCCATGACGACGAGCAGCTCGGGGTCGCTCTTCCAGACCCACACGAGCACGCGCCCGGCCGCGCGGCGCATGAGCAGGGGCGCCGCCTGACTGAGGATCCAGGCGAAGGCGCCGCCGCCCGGCTTCGGCGTGGCGCCGGTGGCCTGATTGGCCTGGCTCAGCAGCATGCCGATGGCGGCCTTCCGGTGGCGGCGGCCACGGAATCCGAGGGAACCCGTCACGGGAACCCAGAGGTCGGCGGGGGCGTCGGCCTGCAGTCGGGACATGGGTCCAGCCTAGAAGGCATCCATGCTTGTCATCTGGTGAAACATGTATTTTACTGGACGGCATTAAGGAGGGTCATGGCCGAGAACCCCACCCGCACCGTCGATCGGGCTCTGTCGCTGCTCGCGACCGTCTGCAATGACGGGCCGCTGACTCTGGCGGATGCCGCGCGGGCGGCGGGGCTGTCGGCCAGCACCGCCCTGCGCCTCCTGCGCACTCTCGAAGCGCAGGAGTTCGTCCGGCGCTCCGACGACGGTCGCTACGCGGCCGGCGCGCGCATGATTCAGCTGGGCGCGCGAGCCCTATCGAATGACTCGCTCGTCTCCCTCGCCGAGTCCGCCCTGGCGCGGGTCGTGGCCCAGACCGGCGAATCGACCTACCTCGCCGTGCGCGGCGCGGGCGACACCGCGCTCTACGTCGCGATCGTCGAGGGCACCCACTCGATCCGGCACGCGAGTTGGGTCGGACGCACCATTCCGCTGCACGGCTCCGCCGCCGGAGCGGTGCTCGCCGGAGAGACCGGCCTCGAAGGCTACGTCGTCGTCACCCAGGGCGTCGAAGACGACATCACCGCGATCGCCGCACCGGTCGTCGTGGGTGGGCGGGTCGTGGCATCCCTCTCCGTCGTTGTCCCCAGTTACCGCACCACCGCAGCCAAGACCGCCGAGATCGGGCGCTTGCTCCTCGTGGAGAGCCGCTCGATCGGTGCGGTATCCGACCTCGAGGGAGAGAGAACGACATGACTGGACCACGGGAGATCCGCGCGCCGCGAGGGACGACGCTGACAGCGAAGAGCTGGCAGACCGAGGCCCCGCTGCGGATGCTCATGAACAACCTCGACCCCGAGGTCGCGGAACGGCCCGAAGACCTCATCGTCTACGGCGGAACGGGAAAGGCCGCCCGCAACTGGGCGAGCTACGACGCGATCGTCGCGACCCTCGCCGACCTCGACGACGACGAGACACTGCTGGTGCAGTCGGGCAAGCCCGTGGGGGTGTTCCGCACGAACGTGTGGGCACCGCGCGTGCTTCTGGCCAACTCCAACCTCGTCGGCGACTGGGCCACCTGGCCGGAGTTCCGCCGCCTCGAGGCCGAGGGGCTCATGATGTACGGCCAGATGACGGCCGGCTCGTGGATCTACATCGGCACGCAGGGCATCCTGCAGGGCACGTACGAGACGTTCGGCGCCGTGGCGCGCAAGCGTTTCGGCGGCACGCTCGCCGGGACCCTCACCGTCACGGGCGGCTGCGGCGGCATGGGCGGTGCTCAGCCCCTGTCGGTCACCCTCAACGGCGGCGTCGTGCTCATCGTCGACGTCGATGAGACGCGGCTCCGCCGCCGCCAGGGCAAGCGCTACCTCGACGAGGTCACGACCGACCTCGACGACGCGCTCGAGCGCGTGCTCGCCGCGAAGGCCGAGGGCCGTGCGCTCTCTGTCGGCCTCGTCGGCAACAGTGCCGAGGTGCTGCCCGAGTTGCTGCGCCGCGAGGTGCCGGTCGACATCGTCACCGACCAGACCTCGGCCCACGACCCGCTGGCCTACCTCCCCGCGGGCATCGCGTTCGAGGACTGGCGCACCGAGTCGGCCCGCGACCCCGAGGGCTTCACCGTGCGCTCGCGCGAGTCGATGGCCCGCCACGTCGAGGCGATGGTGGAGTTCCAGAAGCGCGGTGCCGAGGTATTCGACTACGGCAACTCGATCCGCGACGAGGCCCGCCAGGGCGGCTACGCCGACGCGTTCGCCTTCCCCGGCTTCGTGCCGGCCTACATCCGCCCGCTGTTCTGCGAGGGCCTCGGTCCGTTCCGCTGGGTGGCGCTGTCGGGCGACCCGGCCGACATCGCCGTCACCGACCAGGCGATCCTCGAGCTCTTCCCCGAGAACGAGGGACTCAAGCGCTGGATCACCGCGGCGCAGGAGCACGTCGAGTTCGAGGGTCTTCCGGCCCGCATCTGCTGGCTCGGCTACGGCGACCGCGCCAAGGCGGCTGTCCGCTTCAACGAGCTCGTCGCCGAGGGCAAGATCTCGGCGCCGATCGTCATCGGTCGTGACCACCTCGACTCCGGCTCGGTGGCCTCGCCCTACCGGGAGACGGAGGCGATGGCGGACGGATCGGATGCCATCGCCGACTGGCCGATTCTGAACGCACTCATCAACACGGCCTCGGGTGCGACCTGGGTGTCGCTGCACCACGGTGGCGGCGTCGGCATCGGCCGCTCCATTCACGCGGGCCAGGTCTCGGTCGCCGACGGCACGGAGCTCGCCGCCGAGAAGCTGCAGCGTCTGCTGACGAACGACCCCGGCATGGGCGTCATCCGTCACGTGGATGCCGGATACGACCGCGCGATCGAGGTCGCCCGAGAGCGCGGGGTGCGCGTACCCATGCTCGATTCATGACCTCCGTCACCGCTCTCCTCGACGCCATCTCGGGCATCGGCCGCGAGCCCCGCAGCGGCGGGTACGCCCGCCCGGTGTTCTCGACCGCCGAGCGCGACCTGCGCGCGTGGTTCGTCGCCGAGGCCGAGGCGCGTGGGCTCGACGTCGAGGTCGACCGCAACGGCATCCTGTGGGCGTGGTGGGGGATGCCGGGACCCGGCGCCGTCGTGACCGGCAGCCACCTCGACTCGGTGCCCGGCGGCGGGGCGTTCGACGGCCCGCTGGGGGTCGCGGCGGCGCTCGCTGCGGTCGACGTGCTGCGCGAGCGCGGGTTCACGCCCGCGAAGCCCCTCGCGATCGCGGTGTTCCCCGAGGAGGAGGGTTCGCGCTTCGGCGTCGCGTGCCTCGGCTCACGGCTGCTCACGGGAGCCTTGTCTCCCGACGCTGCGCGGCGGCTCACCGACCGCGAGGGCGACACGCTCGCCGAGGTCTTCGCCGCGGGCGGTATCGACCCGGCGAGGATCGGCCCCGACCCCGAGACGCTCGGGCGCATCGGTGTCTTCGTCGAGCTGCACGTCGAGCAGGGGCGCGGGCTCATCGACCTCGATCGCCCCTTCGCCGTGGCGGAGTCGATCCTCGGCCACGGCCGGTTCAAGGTGTCGGTGCGCGGCGAGGGCAATCACGCCGGCACCACGCTCATGGCCGATCGCCGCGACCCCCTGGTCGCCGCCGCCGGCATGGTCGGGCGCATCGCCGAGCTCGCCGGCGCCGTCGACGACGCCCGAGCCACCGTCGGCCGCTTCGAGCCCGTGCCCGGCGGCACCAACGTCATCGCGTCGTCGGTCGACTTCTGGATCGACGCCCGGCATCCCGACGACGCCGTCACCCGCCGTCTCGTCGCCGACATCGACCGCATGTGCGTCGAGCTCGCCGCCGCCCGCGGGTGCGAGGCCGTCCTGGTCGAGGAGTCGTGGAGCCCCACGGTCGGCTTCGACCCGAGCCTCGCCCGTCGCCTGGGCTCGACGCTGCCCGACGCTCCGTACCTGCGCACGGGCGCCGGACACGACGCCGGCATCCTCGCGAGCGCCGTGCCCACCGGCATGCTCTTCGTCCGCAATCCCTCGGGCATCTCGCACTCCCCCGAGGAGCACGTCGTCGACACCGATGCGGATGCCTCCGCCGCGGCGCTCGCCGACGTGCTGCAGGATCTGCTGGCATGACGCGCTTCTGGGCACCGCGGGCGTGGATCGGCGACGCCGTGGCGAACGACGTGCGGGTGACGGCATCCGAGGGTCTCATCGCCTCCGTCGAGACGGGGGCGACCCCGGATGCCGCCGACCATCGCCTCGACGGACTCGCCCTGCCGGGCGCGATCAACGCGCACTCGCACGCCTTCCACCGGCTGCTTCGCGGCCGCACGCACGGCGACGGCGGAAGCTTCTGGACCTGGCGCGAGCTGATGTACCGCGAGGCCGGTCGACTCGATCCGGACTCCTACGAGCGTGTGGCCACGGCGGTCTACGCCGAGATGGTCGCCGCGGGATGGACCTCGGTCGCCGAGTTCCACTACGTGCATCACGCGCCCGACGCCTCGCCCTACGCCCCCGCGCACGCCATGGAGCGCGCGCTCGCGCGCGCGGCCCGGGCCAGTGGCATCCGTCTCACCCTGCTCGACACGTGCTACCTCTCCAGCGGCTTCGGTTCACCGCTCGAACCCGCCCAGCGGCGCTTCGGGGACGCGGATGCCGAGACCTGGCTCACGCGTCTGTCGGCGCTGCGCGGGGCGTTCGCCGACGAGCACCCCGAGGTCGTGGTCGGGGCGGCCGTGCACTCGGTGCGTGCCGTGCCCGTCGCCGCGTTGGAGCGGATCGGCGCGGAGCTGGACCCGGCGATCCCGCTGCACGTACACCTGTCGGAGCAACCCGCCGAGAACGCGGCGTGCATCGAGGCCACGGGCCTCACGCCCACCGGGCTCCTCGCCCGCAGCGGCCTGCTGTCGTCGCGCCTGTCGGTCGTGCACGCCACCCACCTCACCGACGACGACATCGACGCGCTCGGCGCCGCTCGCGCGAGCATCGTGATGTGCCCGACCACCGAGGCCGACCTGGGGGACGGCATCGGTCCCGCCCGCCGCCTCGCCGACGCGGGGGCGCGTCTCGCGCTCGGCACCGATCAGCACGCCGTGGTCGATCCTCTGCTCGAGGCCCGCGCGCTCGAACACGGCGAGCGGCTCGCGTCGCGGCGTCGCGGGCGCTTCTCGCCCGCCGAGCTCGTGGCGGCGCTCACACGGGGTGGAGCCTCGGCGGTGGGACGCTCGCTCGGCGAGATCGCCGTGGGGCAGCCCTGCGACCTCCTCGTCGTCGACGAGACGAGCGCCCGCACGGCCGGAAGCGACCCCGGTCAACTCGTGCTGAGCGCCACCGCGCACGACGTCACCCGTGTGATCATCGGGGGACGCGAGCGCGCCGTGGGCGGCACGCACACCGACCTCGGACCCATCGGAGATCTGCTGCGAAAGGCGATGAGCGCATGACCTCGACCGTGATCACCCGCATCGGAGAGCTCATGACCGTCGACGACGAGGAGCGCGTGCTCCACGACGCCGCCGTGGTCATCGACGCAGACCGCATCGCCTGGATCGGTGCGGCGTCCGAGGCTCCCGCGGCAGACGAGCGGGTGGATGCCGCCGGCCGGGCGCTGCTGCCGGGCTGGGTCGATTCGCACACCCACCTTGTCTTCGACGGTGACCGTACGGCCGAGTTCGAGGCCCGTATGGCAGGACAGAGCTACGCCGCGGGCGGGATCGCGGTGACGCGGGATGCCACCCGGACCGCCTCCGACGACCGTCTCGCCGCGCTTCTCACCGCCCGCGTCCGCGAGGCCCGCGCGCAGGGCACGACGTGGATCGAGACCAAGACGGGCTACGGGCTCGATCTCGCCAGCGAGGAGCGCAGCGCGCGGATCGCCGCGGCGGGGGTCGATGACGCGACCTTCCTCGGGGCGCACCTCGTGCCCGCGGGCCGAGACGCCGACGATTATGTCCGCGAGGTGTGCGGCCCGATGCTCGAGGCGGTACGGCCCTTCGTGTCGTGGGCCGACGTGTTCTGCGAGCGCGGGGCCTTCAGCCCGGAACAGTCGCGCGAGGTGCTTCTGGCCGCCCGGACGTCGGGGTTGGGACTGCGCGTGCATGGCAATCAACTGGGGCACGGCGAGGGCATCCGGCTGGCGGTCGAGCTGGGGGCCGCGAGCGTCGACCACTGCAACTTCGTCTCGGACGCCGACCTGGACGCGCTCGCCGAGGGGTCGACGGTGGCGACGGTGCTCCCGGCCTGCGATCTGTCGACCCGCGCGCCGCTCGCCCCCGCACGGCGGCTGCTCGACGCGCGCGTGGAGGTCGCGATCGCCTCGAACTGCAACCCCGGCACCTCGTACACGAGTTCGATGCCGTTCTGCGTCGCGACCGCCGTGCTGCAGATGGGGTTGAGCGTCGCCGAAGCGGTGCGCGCGGCGACGCGCGGCGGTGCGATCGCCCTCGGCCGCGCCACCGGCGAGGGGGCGGTGGGCTCGATCGCGGTAGGCCACCGCGCCGACCTGCACCTGCTCGATGCTCCCTCGGCGACGCACCTGGCCTACCGGCCCGGGATGCCGCTGACCGCGGCGGTGTGGAAGGACGGGCATCGCGCGCCCGCCTCCGACGAACGGGCGGTCATCGGCGGTGGGGCTCGACCGGCACACTCGCGGTGAGGATCAGGCCGTCCCCCGTCGTCCAGGTACCTCGGAAGAGGCGGGCGCGGCCGGGGGCCGGCACGAGGACGTCGGCCGTGAAGCCCCGCGGATCGGACGTGGGCGTCACCGACACGTCGGTGAAGTCCAGCCATCGCCCGGTCAACGGATACCAGGCCTTGTAGACGGCTTCCTTCGCGCTGAAGAGGAGGCGGTCCCAGTTCCTCGAGGGGACGGGGATGCCCGCGCGGAAGCGCTCGATCTCATCGGGTCGGGCGACGATCCCCAGCACATCACGAGGCAGCGGTTCATCGGGCTCCGCGTCGATCCCGATGCTCGACAGGTGCGCGCGGTCGGCGATCACCGCCGCACGGTAGCCCGCGCAGTGGGTCATGCTGCCCACGATGCCCTCGGGCCACGCCGGAGCTCCGCCCGGTCCGGGGAGAAGGGCGACCGGCGGGTGGCCCCGTTCGGCGAGGGCGCGGCGGGCGCAGCGCCGCACGGCGCTGAACTCGTTGCGGCGCTGCGGCACGGCGTTCGCGACGACCGCTTCTTCGTCGGGGAAGAGCGGACCCGCGCGTGTGTCGCCGAACTCCTCGACGGCATGAGCGGCGGCCGGCAGGATCGTTTCGATCATGAACCGCTCAGGGCGCCGCCGTGCCCTGCGCCTCGCGAAGGCTCAGGGGTCGCAGGTCGGTCCAGTTCGTCTCCACGAACGCCAGGCATTCCGCGCGCTCGGCGCCGGCGGGGCCGCCGTAGGCGATGCTCCAGCCCTCCGGCACGGGGGCGAAGACGGGCCACAGCGAATGCTGCTCCTCGTCGTTGATCAGCACGAGGAAGCGGCCGGACTCGTCGTCGAAGGGGTTATGCGACATGGGTGTCTCCTGTCTCTTCTGGGTGGGGGTGGTCAGATCGGTGGACCCGTCGTCGTCCGACCGGGACGACGAGGGGGCGGCCCGACGCCGGATCGGCGACGACCCGGGCCGTCAGGCCGAAGACGGTCTCGAGGAGACGCGCGGTGATGACGGCGTCGGGCGGGCCTTGCGCGGCGATGCCGCCCTCGTGCACGACCACGAGGTCGTCGGCATAGCGTGCGGCGAGGTTGAGATCGTGGATGACCATCACGACCGTCCGGCCGAGGTCGACGCACAGATGGTCGACGAGGTCGAGCACTTCCACGGAGTGGGCGATGTCGAGGTAGGTCGTCGGTTCGTCGAGAAGCAGGATGCCGGTGTCTTGAGCAAGGCTCAGGGCGATCCACGACCGCTGCCGTTGCCCGCCCGAGAGGGTCTGCACGTCGCGATCGGCCAGCTCGGTGAGCCCGGTGAGCTGCAGGGCCGCCTCGACCGCTGTGGCGTCGAGCCTGCTCCACTGGCGCAGCAGTGACTGGTGCGGGTGGCGCCCGCGGGCGACGAGCTCGCGCACCGTCATCCCCTCGGGAGCGGTGGGTGCTTGGGGGAGGAACGACAGCTCTCTCGCGAGATCGCGGGTGCGCAGCGTGGAGAGCGCCCGACCTCGCACCGCAACGGAACCCTCGTCAGGGGCCAGGAGCCGGCAGAGCGTGCGGAGCAGCGTCGATTTTCCGCTGCCGTTCGGCCCGATGATCGCGGTGACCGCGCCCGCTCGGAGCGCGAGGTCGACACCGTTCAGGATCTCGCGGCCGCCGTAGCCGACCCGGAGGCCGGAGGTCGTCAGTGCGTGTGCCGCGGGGTCGGTCATGCCCAGCTCCTCAGCCGTCGCAGCATCACGGAGATCAGGATCGGGCCGCCCACGAGCGCGGTGAGCAGTCCCACCGACACGGCGCTCGAAAACAGTGTTCGGGCGGCGAGGTCGGCCGCGAGCACCAGGATCGTACCGCACGCGGCCGTGCACCCCAGCGGAGCGCGGGACTCGCTCGTCAGGAACCGTGCGATCTGCGGCGCCGACAGGGCGACGAAGCCGAGCGGTCCGGCCGCGCCGACGGCGGCCGAGGAGGAGAGCACCGACCCGGTCAGCAGCACGACGCGGGTGCGTCCGACGGCGACGCCGAGCCCGTGCGCGACGTCGTCGCCGAGGTGCATCGCGGCGACCGACCGGGAGGTGGCCACGGCGATGAGGGCGGCGACGACGAGCACTGCGGCGAGCGGGGCGATGCGCGTGGCGTCGGACGACAGGTCGCCGGTGAGCCACACCTGCACCTGGAGCACGTCGTAGGTGCCGCCCGCGATGAGCATCGCGTGCAGCACGCCCAGCAGGGCGGCGTTGATTCCGACGCCGACGAGGATCAGTCGCATCCCCCCGGCCGCTCCCCGTGAGAACGAGAACACCACGGCCGCCGCGATCGAGCCGCCGATCAGTGCGGCGAGGGGGAGTGAGAGCGTCAGGGGGGCACCGAAGACACGCCATCCGAGCACGAAGACGGCGGCGGCGCCGACGCTGGCGCCGCTGGTGATGCCGAGGACGTCGGGGCTCGAGAGGGGATTGCGGGCGACCGATTGCAGGAACGCTCCGGCGAGGGCCAGGGCGGCGCCCGCGAGCGCTCCGATGACCGTGCGGGGCAGGCGTAGTCCGAGCACTTGGTAACGGACGGCCTGCCCTCCGCCCCCGCCGAGTGTCTCGACGACGGTCGTGGGATTCACCCACGTGCTTCCGGCGCTGATCGACAGGCACAACAGGAGCGCGGCGACGACCGACAGCGCCACGAACGTGACGAGGGGCCGGGTGCGCACCGGGAGGGAGAGACCGCCCAGCCGCACGACGGGGACGCGCGTGCTCATCGCGCCCCCGATCTCCGGCGCGCAAGCGCGACGAACAGGGGAGCACCGACGAGCAGGAAGACGATCCCGGCCGGGATCTCGGCCGGGCGGGCGACGCTGCGTCCGACGACGTCGGCGAACAGCAGAGCGACAGCACCGATCAGCGCCGACGCGGGGAGCAGCGTCCTGTGGTCCGTGCCGACCAGGAGGCGAGCGGTGTGCGGCGCAATGAGCCCGAGAAAGGCGAGGGGGCCGCAGGCCGCCGTCGCCGCACCCGCGAGCAGCCCGACGGCGAGCAGCCCGGCGATGCGGGCGCGGCGCACGTCCGTACCCAGCGACGTCGCCATCTCGGCACCGAAGCTCAGCGCGTTCAGCGACGGCGCACACATCAGGGCGAGCGCGAGGCCCCCGCCGATCGCGACGAGGGGCACGGCGTACGTCGACAACGGCCCGTCGGACAGGCCTCCGATCATCCAGCGTCGGAACGACTGCTGGACGGTCTGATCGAGCAGCAGCAGGATGGCCGTCGCGCTGCCGAGCACCGACGAGACCGCGGCTCCGACGAGGGGCAGCGCGATGATCGACTCGCCCATCGTCTCGGCCAGCACGATCACGAGAGCCGTCACGGCCAGCGCCCCCAGCAGCGCGTACGCCGTGTACTCGGCGGGAGTGGTCAGACCGCCCAGCGCGATCGCGAGCACGGTCGCCAGCGTCGCGCCGCGCGTGATCCCCATGAGGTCGGGGTCGGCCAGCGGGTTTCGCGTCTGCGCTTGCACGACGGCGCCCGCGGCGCCGAGTGCCAGACCCGCGGCGATCGCGACGATCGCGCGAGGCGCCCGCTCGCGAATCACGATGTCGTTGTAGGTGGGGGAACCCCCGACGAAGGCATGGGCGACCTCGGGGAGCGTCACGTTCCGTGCCCCGACGGCGATCGCGATCATCGCAACTCCGACGACGACCACCGCGAGCACCACGACGACCCCGGCGGTTCGACGGGGTCGGACGATGAGCGCATCGACGTCGATCCGGGCTCGGCGGAGCGCCGCCACCGACCGCACACCGAGCCCGGGGACGCGAACGAGCCCGAGCGCCGCCATGCCGATGCTCTGGCCGCGTCGGCCGCGCGAGACGTTCACGCCGACCAGGGCGACGACGAGCACGAGACCCACGACGGCGACGACGATCCGGTCGCTCTGCCAGGCGCCGCGCTCGTCGGGGATCGCGAGGATCAGCGTGAGCGTCATCGCGGCGGGCACCGCGGGCAGCAGCACGTCGACCAGACGTGCCGCCGCCCGCGGGGCTGTCCTCGGCGGACCGGGAGCGGGACCCGGCCGATCCGGGGCCGCGGGCACCAGATCGGTCAGGGTCATCGCACTCCTCGATTGCGTGTCATTCGCTCGGACGTCACTCGCTCGCGGGCAGGGCCTTCACGGCATCCGTCAGCAGCGCGATCTGCTTCGTGTAGCTCGCGTAGTTGAACGTCGCATCGGTGGTCCAGTCGACCACGTGCCCGCGCGCGACGGCGTTCAGCGTCGCCACCGTGGGGTGATCGCGCTCGACCTGTGCCAGCGGCGTCGTCCACGCCCGCGTGTCGTAGAGGAGCAGGTCGGAGGTGTAGTCGCCGGCGTTCTCCCAGCTCACGGGGCTGAACGAGCCCGAGGTGCTGTCACGGGCGACCGGGGACTCGCGCACGTCGAGGCCCCACTCGGCGTAATCGATCAGCTCGGCGAACTCACCCGGGATCGCGACGTAGAACTGCGTCGAGGGAGCGACGGCGTAGGCGGTGGTGCCCGGGCGCGCGGCCAGGGCGCTCTTCAGCTGCGAGACGGCGTCGTCGTACGTCGACTTCTCCTCGGCGATCGTGCCCGAGTCGACGTCGGCGCCGAGCGTCTGCGCGAGGCCTCGCCAGTCGTCGAGCGACGCCGAGGCGCTCTTCTGCGCCGAGACCGTGATCAGGGGGGCGACCTGCTCGATCTGCTTCGACACCTCTGCGTCTTCGGCGCCCAGCCCGCCCAGGTATCCGCCCGCGTACCAGCCCGTGATGACGAGGTCGGGCTCGAGGGACGCGAGCTTGTCGACGTCGACGTCACCGTACGAGACGCCGAGAGACTCGATGCCCGACACGTCGAGCCCGGCGAGGACACCACTCGTGTCGGGGGTGCTCGACCCCCAGATCCCGACGGGACGGATGCCGTAGGGGATGAGCGCGGCCGCGGCCTGTTCGCTCATGACGATGTTGTGCGGGACGGTGTCGAGCGTGACGGTGTCGCCGCGCGCGTCGGTGTAGTCGAACCCGCCCTCCGCCGACGCGGTGGTGGCGGCACCGGGTTCGGTGGGGGAGGCGCAGGCCGCCTGCGAGAGCACGAGTGCGCCGAGTCCGAGGACCGCGAGCGCGCGAGCCGTGACCTTGGGTCGGATTTTCATGGGTACCGCCTTTGCTGTGTGCGTGGTGTCGGTGGAGGGTCGAGGTTCTTCATCGGGGTGCGGAAGGGGTGCTCGCGGGCCCGGCATCCCCCCGCCAGGCGGCCCATTGCCGCGCGTACGCGCCGCCCCGGGCGAGGAGGTCGTCGTGCGAGCCGAACTCGACGATCTGCCCCGCCTCCATGACGGCGATGGCGTCGGCGGATGCCGCCTGGGTGAGTCGGTGCGCGACGATGAGCGTCGTGCGTCCCGCGGTCGCCGCGAGGGCGGCGCGTTCGAGTGCGGCGGCCCCCGCACTGCCGGCTTCGGCGGTCGCCTCGTCGAGGATCGCGACGTCGGGGTCCTTCAGCACGAGACGCGCGAGGGCGATCTGCTGCTGCTGTGCGGCGGTGAGCCGGTGACGGTGCGCGCCGACCTCGGTGTGCACGCCTTCGGGCAGGGCCCGCACCCAGGCGTCGGCACCGACGGTCTGGAGGGCACGCCAGACGGTGTCCTCGTCCGCGTTCTCGTCGGCCAGCCGGAGATCGTCGATCACGGGGCCGGCCACCACGTGGACGTCTTGGCTGAGGACCGCGACGCGTGACCGCATCGCGTCGGTACCGATGTCGGATAGGGCCGCCCCGCCCAGCCGGACGCCGCCGGAATCGGGAGTGAGAGCGCCCGCCGCGATGAGCGCCGCCGTGGTCTTGCCGGCCCCCGAGGCGCCCACGAGTGCGAGCCGGGTTCCGGCGGGAACGCTGAACGACACCCCGTGCAGCACGTCGTCGCCCGGTCCGTAGGCGAAACGGACGTCGTCGACCCGCAGAGCGCCGTCGGACGGGGTCGACCGCGAGGGGACTCGGACGGAGGGCGTCGCGACGACCCCGACCAGGCGGTTCATCGCCGCGCCGGCGGACTGCATCTCGTCGAAGAGGAACAGCACCGTGCCGAGCGGAGTGAACAGGCGGTGGAAGAGCAGGATCGCGGTCGTCACCGCGCCGATCGTGACGTCCCCGTCGGTGTACCGAACGAATCCGACGACGAACAGCACGGCCAAGCCGCAGAACTCCGCGAGATTCACGCGACCGACGAGCCCCAGCAGCAGGCGGAAGACCGAGACCGACAGAGCTCGCATACGGTCGGACGCGGTGCGGATCTCGTCGAGTCGTGCCTCCTCCATCCGGTACGCACGCACCGTCTCGCGGCCGTGCAGGCTCGATGCGAGAGCCTCGGTGCGCTCTCCGGCCGCGACGCGCTCCTCCGCGTACAGGTGAGCGCTACGGGGGAGGTACCACAGCAGTGCGGCGCCGTAGAGGGGGAGGGTGAGCAGCCCGGCGGCCCCGAGGACCGGATCGACGCCGAACAGCGAGCCCAGCGACACGGCCACCAGCAGGCCCGCGGACAGCACAGCCGGAACGACCTCGCCGCTGGCGCGGGTGATGCGGGCGATGTCGTCGCCGACGCGCGAGAGCACGTCGCCGCGCCCGCCGCGCTCGGCGACCCCCGACGGCAGGTCGAGCACGCCCGCGACGACGTCTTCGCGCAAGACCGCCACGGCGGTCTCGCCGAGCCGCACGATGACGTACGTGCTGAGCCCCGAGAGTGCACCGGCGACGATGGCGGCCGTCACCAGCACGACGACCAGGACGACGATGTCGGATGCCGCTCTGCCGGCGACGGCGGCGTCGACGAGCCAGCCCATGGCGTAGACCGGCACCAGCGCGGTGGCGGCAGCGAGCACGCCCGTTCCGAGGGCCGCGACGAGGAGGAGCGGATGCCGCAGCGTCGTGCGGGCGAGCCACCGCAGGGAGGCGCGATAGCGGGCGATCGGCAGGGAGACCGGGCGCGGCGTCGTCATCTCGCCACCGCCTCGGCGTAGAGCGGGTCGCTCTCGAGCAGCTCGCGGTGCGTGCCCTCGGCGATCACCCGGCCGTGCCGGAGAACCGCGACCCGGTCGGCCACCGCGAGCAGCGCGGGCGAGCCGGTGATCACGACCGTCGACGCGTCGGAGCGACGGCGGAGCGCGGCGATGCCGACCGCGATCTGCTGCTCGGTCACCGAATCGACAGCCGTCGTGGGCTCGTGCAGCACGAGCACGAGGGCATCGGCATACAGGGCGCGCGCCAGTGCAAGGCGTTGGCGCTGGCCGCCGGAGAGGTTGTGGCCCCGGTCGACCAGGTGGTGGTCGAGTCCGTGCTCGAAGAGGGCGACGACGTCATCGGCCCCGGAGGACTGCAGGGCGCGCGTCAGGCGGACGGAGTCGACGGTGTCGCTGCTCGCGACGACGTTGGCGCGGATGCTGCCGCTGAACAGGTGCGCCTCGTGGGGTTCGGCGACCAGCCACGCCTCGGTCTCGCCGGGCCCGAGTCCGCAGACCTCGATGCTGCCGCGATACGACTCGGGCGCGACCCGCCCCGCGAGGAGGGATGCCACGGCATCGCCGTCCGCGGTGTCGTGGGCGAAGACCGCCGTGATCTCGGCCGACCGCGCCGTGAGATCGACGCCGTCGAGCGACCCGTGGTGCACGCCGCGCAGACGCAGCCCCGGGGTCGCGGTGGAGGGCGATGACGGTGCGACCGCCGGGAGGAGCGGCTGCGCCGCGAGGACGGTGGCCACCCGCTCGGCGGATCCCCGGGCTTTGGCTGCCGTGGCAGGCAGACCCGACAGCGTGGTGAGGGGGTCGATGAGGAACTGCGCGAGCCCCACGACGGTGACCAGTTCGCCGGTCGTGATGTGCCCGGTGAGGGCGTACCATCCGGCGACCGAGGCGATCACGGCGGCCGCGACGCCGCTCAGCGCCGCCGTGACGCCGCGTTGCACCGCGATCCACCGGTTGGTCGACATCGCGGCCGAGAGGGCGACGCGGCTCGCGGCACGGTATCGCCGGGCAGCGGCATCCTGTGCCCCGATACCGGCGATCGACCGCAGGCCCGAGATGAGGTCGCCGGCGAGAGCGGTCGCCGCGGCCACGCGTGACTGCTGCTGCACGGCTCTCGCCGTGATGCGCGGTCCGGCTGCGTGAGCCAGCGCGAAGAACACGGGCATGGCGACGAGGGCGACCACGCCGAGCGCGGCGTCGACGACGAGGAGGGCGATCGCGGTCGCGACCACGGCAGCGGCCGCCGCGATCATGCGGGGGAGCAGGTCGAGGAACCAGGCGGTTTGGTCGGCGTCGCTGCCCGACACGGTGACGAGCTCGCCGGGGGTCACATCGGTGCGCAGGCCGCGCGGCGAGAGCGCCTTCTCGGACACCTCCAGGCGCAACAGGTGCGCCTCCTTCTGGAGGGCGATGTTGAGGACGCGCATGCCCGCCCGGTACGACACCGTGAGCACGAGGAACACCCCCGCGAGGGCGGTGATGGCGGTGATGATCCCGGGAACGCGTCCCGGAGCGATGCCGGCGTCGATGAGGACACCGATCACGACCGCCACCGAGGTCTCGGCGAGCTGATGCACGCACAGCAGCACCGTGCCGATCAGGATCGCCGAGCGGTTGCGGGCGATCGTCCGCCGGATGACGTCCTTGCCCGAGCGGATCGCGCGTGCGGTCACGGCTCGCGGCTCAGGTAACCGCCGCCGGTCGGGAAGTAGGCGTTCGCCGTGTGCTCGACCCCGTCGGGCGTGCGGACGCGGTCGATCACGAGCGCGCGCCGGTCGCCCCGGTAGGCGTCGCCGCCGGCGACGACGGCCATGCCGTCGCCTTCCCTGATGAAGATGCGCCCCGGTGTGCCGCCGTAGCGGAACGTCGAGACGTGCGCCTCGAGGATCTCGAGGCGTTCGCCGCGGCAGTACGTGTGTGCGCTCGGGTACGGGTCCGACATGGCCCGCACGAGCCGGTCGATGTCTTCGGCGGGCCATGTCCAGTCGATGAGGCTGTCGAGCTCGGTGCGGCGGTGGAAGAAGACGCGCTGGTCGAGGTCCTGTGGGCGCCACTCGACCGTGCCTGTCTCGATCTGTTGCAGAGCGTCGAGCAGCACCTCGGGAATGAGGTCGATCGTCGCCCGCACGAGCTCGGTGCCGGTCGAGCGTGGACCGATGGGAACGGCACGCTGCACGGCGATGTCGCCGGTGTCGAGCCCGCCGTCCATACGGTGGGCCGTGATGCCGACCTGCTCCGCCCCGCTGATGAGGGCCCAGGGCACGGGCGAGAAGCCGGTGAACGCGGGCAGGAGCGAGTCGTGCAGGTTGAGAGTGCCGTGCGGGGGGCGGTCATAGACCTCGGGAGGGAGCCAGGTGCGCCAGTTGTTGGCGACGATGATGTCCGGACGCCACTCGGTGAGCCGGGCGATCATCGCGTCGTCGGGGCGTCGCGCGAGGTGGACGGGGATGCCGTGTTCCTGCGCGAGCTGCTCGACGGAGTCGTCCCAGATCTTCTCGTAGGCGTGGTCGCTGGCCGGGTGCGTGACGACGCCGACGATGTCGTGCGTCGATCCGAGCAGGGCGTCCAGCGTGCGGTGTCCCCATGTCTGGTACCCGAACATCGCAACCCGCATGCGTTTCCCTCCTCGATGGTTTCGGCTGGCCGGTAGATCAGTTAGCCTGCCCTTACTTATGTAAGGCTTGCCTAAGCTAGCACAACGCCCCCGCGGACTCGCGAGGGCGGTGACGAACAGGAGTGACGGATGACGCACGCCCGCGTTTCGGCAGAGAAACCGCGCAATACCAGCACGCAGGACGGGGTCGTCGACATCGTCGGCATCGGGTTCGGCCCGTCGAACCTCGGACTCGCCATCGCGCTGCGGGAACGCAACGCCATCCCGGGCAATTCGCCGATCACGTCGACATTCGTCGAGTCGAAGCCCCGCTTCGCGTGGCACCCCGACATGCTCCTGCCCGGGGCGACGATGCAGATCTCGTTCCTCAAAGACCTCGTGACCCAGCGCAACGCGGCGAGCGACTACAGCTTCCTCTCCTTCCTGCACGACAGCGGACGACTGCCCCACTTCATCAACCGCCAGACGTTCTTCCCGACCCGGATCGAGTTCCACCAGTACCTCGAGTGGGCGGCCGACCGGGTCGACGCCGAGGTGCTCTACGGCACGCGCGGGACGAGGATCATCGACCACCCCGACCACTTCGAGGTCGTGCTCGAGGGCGCCCACGCCGGATCGGTCCGCGCCCGCAACGTGGTCCTGGCGGGCGGACTGACCGCGCGCCTCCCCGAGGGGGTGAGGGCCAGCGCACGCCAGTTCCACAACCACGCGCTGCTCAGCAGCCTCGCCGCGTTGCCCGAGACGACGCACGACGCATTCGTGGTCGTCGGGGCCGGGCAGAGCGCCGCCGAGGTGGCCCACTACCTCCACGAGCAGTACCCCGGCGCACGCGTGCACGCCGTCTTCGGCAAGTACGGCTACACCCCCGCCGACGACAGCCCCTACGCCAACCGCATCTTCGACGCGGAGGCCGTCGACGACTACTACGGCAGCAGCGCCGAGATGAAGGCCCGCCTGCTGTCCTACCACCGCGGCACCAACTATTCGGCCGTCGACCTCTCGCTCATCGAGCGGCTCTACGAGATCGAGTACGCGGAGCGCGTCGTCGGCGCCCGGCGCCTGTTCGTGCACGGCGGCAGCGCGATCGCCGAGGCGCGTGAGCGGGCCGACGGGGTCTCCGTGCTGATCGAGAACCGCCTCACCGGTGCGGTCGAGCAGGTCGCGGCGGATGCCGTCGTGTACGCGACCGGCTTCACCTCCATGCCGCTGGACGCGATTCTCGGCGACCTCTACGCACCCCAGGGGCCGGGCGATGCGCGGGTGACGCGCGACTACCGGTTGCGGACGACGCGACCGACGGCGGGAGGCCTCTACCTGCAGGGCGGCACCGAGGACACGCACGGGCTCACCTCCTCGCTGCTGTCGAACATCGCCGTGCGCTCGGCAGAGATCGTCGACTCGATCGCCGCGGGACTGCACGCCCGCGAGCGTGAGCTGGTGCGGAGCGCCTGAACCGTGACCGTCGACGCCCCCGCGCGCCCCTCCCTCGATCGACCCGACGACGCCGTCGCCCTGACCCCCGCGCAGCGCGCCGTGTGGGTGGCATCGGAGGTCGATCCCGACAGCGCCACCGACTTCCACCTCGGGTGGACGACGCGCTTCTCCTCGGCGCACGACCCCGGTCGTCTCGCTCAGGCGGTCGCCCGTGTGCTGCGCGGGGAACCGCGGCTGTCGCGAACGGTCGTCGCCGACGGAGACGAGCCGCGATGGGTCGCGTGCGACCCGTTCGAGGCGCCCGCCGTGGTCGACCTGCGCGGCGAGAACCAGCCCGATGCGGCGGTCGCCGCCCGCGTCGACGGCTTGCGCGTCGAGGTCGCTCTCGGCGCGGGACGACTTCTGCACCGCCACGAGATCCTCATGGTCCCGGACGGGTACGTGTGGGCGCAGGCGTACCACCACGTGCTCGTCGACGGCCGATCGATTCGCGAGTTGACGCGTCGAGTACTCGCGGTTCTCCGAGATCCGGATGCCGCACCCCCGGCGTCGAGATCCGCGGAGGCGCCCGAGTCGCTTCGGGCGGGGGATGCCGGTAGGTCGGGGGCGCGTCCGGCGGACACGCCTCGGTCGGACGCGGAGGCGGTGGTCGCCGCGGTGAGCCGCGCCGAGAGCCTGATCGAGCGCCCGGCACGCGGCATCCGGAGCATCGCCGTCGAGCTCGACCCCGACCTGGTCGATTCGCTCCCCGGTCTCGCCGACCGGTGCGGGTTGAGCGTCGGTCGCACGGTGGCGGGACTCATCGCGGCGTACACGGCAACGGTGCGCGGACCGGGGGCGCACGCGGTGCGCCTGGCCGTCGCGGCCCCGGGCGACCCGCACGTCGTCGAGATGCGCTCGGCCGTCGTGCCCCTGCAGCCGGCCGCCGACGGCGACGCGACGATCGAGGCGTACCTGCGATCGTTCGACGAGGCGCTGAGCGCGCAGCGCCCGCACCTGGGCGCCGACCCCGGTGCCGTCGCCGACGCTCTGCGCACCCGCTTCGGCAGCCCCACGCTCGTCGTGCCGGGAATCAACGTCATGCTCGGCCCCGACCCGGGCGACGGCATCGCGCGGTCGACCTGGGTGGGGCCCTCGACCGACCTCGACATCGTGGCGGAGGGCGAGATCGCTCGCCGCGCTCTGCGGCTCGTCGTGCGCGGCCGGGCCGACGATCTCGAGCTCGCGGCCCATGCCTCCGGGCTCGCCGCGTTCCTGGCATCCGCCGTCGCCGCTCCCGACCGGGCGTTGAGTGCGCACCGGATCGTCGACGAGCCCGAGCGCGCGCTCCTGCTGGCCACGCGCAACGACACGGGGCGCTGCCTGTCGGACGCGGACGTCGTCGACATGGTCTTCGCGCGGGCGCGGAACGCGCCGTCGGCGGTCGCCGTCGCCGACGGTGACCGTCACATCGACTACCGCACGCTGCTGGGGGCGGCGACGCGCATCGCGCGGACTCTGCGCGACGACTTCGGCGCGGCCCCCGAGACGATCTTCGCCATCGACATGCACCGCAGCGCCGAGATGGTCGCGGCGATCCTCGGCATCCTCCTCTCGGGGGCGGCGTTCGTGCCGCTCGACCCCGCGTGGCCGCACCGGCGCCGCGCGAGCGTCGTCGCCGACGCGGGGGCGCGGGCCGTGCTCGTCGGACCCGGAGCGGGCGAGCCGACCGGTCTTCGCACGCACGCGGTCGATCTCGCGCAGATCGAGCCCGCCGCCGACCTCGTGCCGCGCGACCCCGAGTCGCTCGCGTACGTGATCTTCACGTCGGGCTCCACCGGCACCCCGAAGGGGGCGATGATCCGCCATGGCGCCATCGCGAGCCGCATGCGGTGGCAGATCGAGCGCGTGCTGGGGTTCGGCGCCGACGATGCGAGCCTGTTCAAGGCGCCGCTGTCGTTCGATATCTCGATCAACGAGGTGCTCCTCCCGCTCTGCTCGGGCGGCACCGTCGTCGTCGCGCGCGACGGGGAGGAGCGCGAGCCCGAGCGGCTGCTGCAGCTGATCTCGCAGCACGGTGTCACCTTCACGTACCTCGTCGCCTCGATGCTCGACGCGCTGCTCGACAGCGATGCGCTGACGACGGCCCCGCGCCTCGAGGGCCTGCGGCACGTGTGGTGCGGCGGCGAGCTGCTCACCCCCGAGCTGTTCGCCAGATTCCGCCGGCACCTGCCGCACGCCACGATGTACCACGGCTACGGCCCCGCCGAGGCGACGATCGGCGTCTCGCACATCGTCTACCGCGGAGACGGCGTGCGCAGCACGACCTCGATCGGCCGGCCGAACCCCGGATGCCGGTTGTACGTGCTCGATCGGGCCCTGCGCCCCGTCCCGGCGGGGATGGGCGGCGAGCTCTACGTCGCCGGCGACCTCCTGGGCCGCGGCTACGTGAACGCCGCCGCGCTGACGGCGTCGCGTTTCGTCGCGAACCCTTTCCACGATCCCCGCGACCCGGCATCCACGCCGCGGCTGTACCGCACGGGCGACCGCGCGCGGTGGAACCGCGACGAACTGGAATTCCTCGGACGCACCGACAACCAGGTCAAGATCGGCGGCATGCGCGTCGAACTCGAGGAGATCGAGAGGGCGATCGCGGCAGCGCCGGGCGTTCGCGCCTGCGTCGTCGTCGTGCGCGGAGCGCGCGTGCACGCCTACGTCGTGCCCGAGGCGGGCGCCGCGCCGGAGCGCGTCGAGGTGTCGGCCAGGGAGCGCGCGATCGCCACCCTGCCCCGGCACATGGTGCCCGCGTGGGTGACGGCACTCGACGCGCTGCCGACGACGGCGAACGGCAAGGTCGACCGCGCCGCTCTCCCCGAGCCGGTTTCGCAGGCGGTCAGCCGGGATGCCCTCGATGCCGCCCAGCGGCCCGTCGCCGAGCAGATGGCCGCGGTGCTCGGAGTCGACCCGGCTCAGATCGGCCCCGACACCGGGTTCTTCGCCCTCGGCGGTGACTCGCTCGCCGCGGTGCGGCTGGCGAACCGGCTGTCGCGCGCCGCAATGCGCACCGTGCCGACGCGGGCGGTGTTCGACCACCCCACGGTCGCGGAGCTCACCCGGTTCGTCGAGAACGCCGACGCCGCGGCAGCTCGCCCGCGCGAGACCGGTGCCGCCGACCGGGCGGCTCGCCTCCCGGCGACCCCGGGACAGCGGCGCATGTGGCTCGCATCGCAGCTCGACACGACCTCGGCGACCTACACCGTCCCCCTGGCCTTCCTCTTCCCCCGCGAGCCCGACCGTTCGGCGCTGTGCGGGGCGCTGGCCGACACGACGCGGCGGCATCCGGCGCTGCGGACGCTGCTGTCGCCCGGGCCCGATGCCCTGGTCGCCGACCGGCTCGCTGCAGACGACCCCCGAGCGCACCCCGGGGTCGAAGACGTGGCAGACGTCGACGCTTTTCTTCGCCGGCCGTTCGACCTGGCATCCGCGATCCCGATCCGTGTCGGTCTGAGTCCGCGCGACGATGGCTGGCTGCTGGTCATCGCCCTGCATCACAGCGCCGTCGACGAGGCGTCCGAGCCCGTGCTCCTGCAGACGCTGTCGGAGTCCATGCGCGCCCGCTGCGCGGGCACCGTCCCGGTCTGGGCCGAGGTCGACGCAGCGGTCGAGGAGCCGAGCGGCGAGAGCGCCGCCGAGGCGTTGGCACGTCTCGCCCCGCTGCCGGACCGCGCCGACGTGCCGGGATGGTCCGTCACCACCGCCGGCTTCGGTCGCGCCGGGGCGACCCGGGCCTGCGTGCTGACGGGGACGTCGGCGGCGGCCGTCCGCGATCGCGCGCGCGGGGGGACCGTCTTCGAACTCGCCGTCCGCGCGGTCGCCACGGCGGTCGAGCGGCTCGGCGGCCCTGCGGATCTGCTCATCGCATCGCCGGTGGCGCGCACGACGCCCGACGACGGGATCGTGGGATGCCACATCACCACGACCCTCTTCGCCGCGCGGCGTGGCACCGACCTGCGGCCGCAGATCGTCGCTGCGCTCGACACCCGCGCCGACGTCGCCGACCTGGTGGCCGCGGCTCCGGAGCTGCGCGACCGGGCCGCCCCGCGCATCATGGTCGTGCACCAGTCCCGGCGTCTCGACCGGCTCGAACTGGGCGGGGTCGAGGGGTCGCGGATGCCGATCTCGACGGGCACGGCGAAGTTCGACGCGACGATCACCGTCGCCGAGGTTGGTGACGATCTCGCCGTCGAGCTCGAATACGCGACGGATGCCCTCGCCGGCGACGAGGCCGAGCGCTTCCTCCGCCAGGTGCGCGCGGCCCTGGAGGGCGTCGACGCGGTCGACACCGTGTCGCCGGCGCTTCTCGACGGAGGGCGGGCGATCGACGCCGGGCGCGACCGCACGCTCGTCGACCTCATCGCGCGAGGCGTCTCCGACGAGGCCCGCCGCATCGCGGGAACGCTCGCGGCCCGGGGGATCGGCCCGGGGTCGGTGGTCGGTGTGTGCGCGGTGCGCGGATCCGCCCAGGTGGACCTCGTGTACGGCATCGTGCTCGCGGGCGCGGCCTACGTGCCCATCGACCCCGCGTGGCCGGCCGCGCGACGCGAGGCCGTCGTCGCCGACGCGGGCGCCGACCTCGTGCTCGAGGCGGTCCCCGACCGCGCCGCTCCCACCGCCCCGCCGCTCGCGCCGAGACCCGACGACGCCGCCTATGTGTTGTTCACCTCGGGCTCGACCGGACGACCCAAGGGCGTCGTCGTCAGTCATCGCGCGATCGTGAACCGTCTGCTGGCGGCCCCCGGCCTGCACGGGATCGGGCCCGACGACGTCATCCTCTACAAGACCCCCTTCACGTTCGACGTGTCGGTCTGGGAGCTGTTCCTCCCGGCCGTCGTGGGCGTCCGTCAGGCGGTCGCCCCGCCCGATGCGCACCGCGATCCTGCCGCGATCGCCACCGCGATCGTGGCGGAGCGCGCCAGCGTCGTGCACTTCGTGCCGTCGGTGCTGGCCGCGTTCCTCGAGCACCTGTCGGGTGCGCGCGAGACGGCCGCCGCCGTGGCGCGGAGCCTCCGCGTGATCGTCTGCAGCGGCGAGGCGCTGACCGCGCACCACCTGCGCGGGCTTGCCGAGCTGCTGCCCGGCGTGCGCGTCGACAACCTGTACGGCCCGACCGAGGCGGCCGTCGACGTCACTGCCGCACTCGATGTCACGGTCGACCGACCGATCGGCATCGGGCTGCCCCTGGTCGGGGTGGCGTGCCGCATCCTGGATGCCACGCTCCAGCCGGTCGTGCCGGGTGCGGTGGGCGACCTCTATCTGTGCGGCGTGCAGCTCGCTCGCGGGTACGCGAACCGGCCCTCGCTGACCGCCGAGCGGTTCGTCGCCGATCCGTTCGCCGCCGGCGCGCGCATGTACGACACCGGCGACCGCGTGCGTCAGCGACCCGACGGCACGATCGATTACCTCGGCCGGCGCGACCAGCAGGTCAAGGTCGGCGGCCAGCGGATCGAGCTCGGCGACGTCGAGGCGGCGCTGGTGTCGGCGCCCGGCGTCGAGGCGGCTGCGGCATTCGTCGTCGGGAGCACGTTGGTCGCCGTGTACGTGGGGACGGCGGCCCCCGAGGCGGTGCGCGCACACGCGGGCGGTGTCGTCCCGGGCGCTCTGGTCCCGGCGCGCCTCACGGCGGTGGGCGGCCTCCCCCTCACCCCGCACGGGAAGCTCGACCGCGCGGCGCTGCCGCAGCTCGACCGCGCCCCCGTGACAGTCGGTGGTCGAGCGCCCGCGGGGACGACCGAAGTCGCGCTGGCCGCGGCGTTCGCCGCGGCGCTCGGGGCCTCGACGGTACCGGCCGATGCCGATTTCTTCGCCCTCGGGGGCGACAGCATCTCGGCGATCGCCGTCGTCACCGCGGCTCAGCGCCGTGGCATCCCGGTGTCGGTCGTCGATCTCTTCGAGACCCGCACCGTCGAGGGACTGGCGGCGCGGTGCGCCCCGCCGACCGAAAGCGTGACCGCGCGACCCGTTCCGCTGCCGCCGTCGCTCGCCGCCGCTCGCACCGACGCTCTCGACGTCGACACGATGACGGTCTCCGTGCCCCTGCAGACCGTGGAGGCCGAGGCCGCCCGCCGCGCGCTCACCTCGGTGGTCGCGGCACGACCCGAGTTGCGCGTGCGCCTCGACCGGAGCCGCGCGCGGCTGTGGCGGGCGTTCCAGGTCGATCGCGTCCCGCCCGGCGACGGCGTCGACCTGGCGCAGGGAAGGCTCGTCGCCGTCGAGATCGCGGACGGTGCGCCGCGTCTCGTCGTCCACCGCATGGCGCTGCCCGCCGATGCGGAGCAGGGAGCGCGTCGTCTCGCCGCCGAGGTCTGTGACGTGGCGCGCACGGGCACGGCGGGGGCGGATGCCGTGCGTGCAGATGCAGTACGTGCAGGAGAGGGAAGAGCATGAGCGAGAACGTGATCGAGACGGTCCGGGTGCAGGGCGCGCGGGAGCGCATGCTCTTCCTCGCCGAGTTCGAGGACTCGCCGGGCGCATACGCGATGCCCCTCGTCCTGCGGATCGTCGACGGACGCGTCGACGTCTCGGTCTTCGCCGCGGCGTTCCGCGACGTCGTGGAACGCCACGCGAGTCTGCGTACCGCCTTCGAGAAGATCGACGGCGGCTGGACCGAGAGCATGCGGGATGCCGCCGAGGTCCCCGTCCGCGATCGGTCGCGTGAAACATGGGACGGGCGGTTGCCCTTCACTCCCGATCCCCGTCGCGAGGTCCCCGCCGCCGCGGCCGTGTACGCCGAGCACGTCGTGATCGTCATCCATCACGTGGCGGCTGACGGGCAGTCGATCCCCACGATCCTCGACGACCTCGAGCACGCCTACACGCAACGGCTCGCGGGCGGTGCGCCCACCTGGCCGGCAGGCCCCGCGTCCGACGCCGAGCCGCCGAGCGCGTCGGCGAACGGGCTCGGGCCGCTGTTCGCCGACATGCCGAGCGTCGTCCCGCTGCCCCTCGACCGGCCGCGCAGCCCCGCGCCGAGCTCGGTCGCCAATCGCGAGGAGCGTCCTTTGCCCGCGTGGGTCTCGCGGGCGCTCACCGACCTGTCGGGCCGGGTCGCGGCATCCCGGCTCATGCTCCTGCACGCGGCCGTCGCTCTCGTCCTGCGATCGAGGGGAGCGGGCGACCGCATCCCGCTCGGCATGGCCGCCGATCTGCGGGAGGGTTCCGACGCGGAGGGGGTCGGTCTGTTCCTGAACACCGTCGTCGGTCTCACCGATCTCACCGGTACGACGACCGTCGGCGAGGTGATCGGCCGCGTGCGTTCGTGCGCGCTCGACGCGTGGGAGCGCCGGGCCGTGCCGTTCGACGAGCTCGTCGCCGAGGTCGCTCCCGCCCGCGCCGCGGGCGTCCACCCTCTGTTTCAGGTCATGATCGCGGAGGTCGACCGCCGCACCCGCCGGGTCGGGCTCGGGGACGTCTCCGCCGAGGTGCGCCACGACGCCGAGCCTTCGGCGAAATTCGACCTCACCTTCGCGATCGGCGAGGGCGACGACGGCCTCGTGGTCGACGTCGTCTCGCGCGCCGAGATCTTCCGCCCCGAGACGACGTCCGCCCTGCTGGAGTCGGTCGTTCTCGCGCTCGTCGCCCTCACCGGCGATGCCGCCGCGCCCGTCGACGGCCTCGCGCTGAGTCGGACGACCGGTCCCCGCCCCGCGCTACGGCCGCCGGGCACCGCGGTCACCGAGCGGCGCATCGCCCTGCCCCGGCACCGGGCCGCCGCGGCGCTGGTGGGTGTCTATGCCTCGAGCGACGCGATCGGCACCCGTCGGAGCGGCGACGAGTTCGTCCCGCTCACCCTCGACGAGGTGCTCGATGCGGCCGCGATCACGGATGAACCCCGCGATCCCGATACGGTGGCCGGGCGGCCGGTCGCCGCATCGGCCGGACACGACGGCATCCTTCTCGCGGCGGCGTCGGAAGCGATCGACGAAGAGTCCTGGCCCGCGCTGCTCGCTGCGCTCTCGACGGGCTCGGCGCTCGGCATCCGCGATGCCGCCGAGTACGTCGAGGCCCGCACCCGCCGGGGAGAAGACCTCGGGATCGTCGATGCGGCCGAGGCCTGGCTCGACGTGATCGAGTCGGTTCCCGCGTCGGCCGTCGATCCGTCGTGGGCCGCCCTCGACCCCGGGGTGTCGGCGCACGCCGAGCTGCCCGCGCCGCCCACCACCACGACCGCCCTGCGCACCGCCGTGTTGTCGGGCCTCGGCGACCTCTGCGCCGGACCCGCCGTCGCGATGGTCGGTGAGCCCGACCGCGACGACCCCGCTCAGGCCTCCGCCGTCGGTGTGCGGCGTCGCGCCTTCCCCGTCTTCCTTCGAGGCGACGGCACCATCGTCGAGCCGACCGCGGAGGCTGCGCGCGACTACGAGATCGCCCGCGAGGCGAGTCCGCACACACCGGGGGTCTTCGACGGTCTCGTGAACGCCGACGTGCTGGTCGACATCCACGTGTCCGATCAGCCCGTCGCTCCCGTCTCGGACCGTGTCACCGTGACCGCGAGCCTGGTCGCCGACCGGTGGCGGGTGACGGTGTCGGGGCATCGGGATGCCGCGGAGATCGCGGCGGCCATCGCCCGCCGCGTCACCCCCGGCGCCGGGGTGAGCACACTCACCGCGATCGTGCGCCCCGCCGACACGCGCGTGCTCGACACGGCGGGAATCGGGACCGCGGCGATCCGCGACCTCGAGCGCACGGCCGGATCGCTCCGAGCGGTGCACCCGGCGACGGCCCTGCAGGAGGGCCTGCTGTTTCATCGCGACCTCTCCGGCGATACCGATGTCTACCTGTCGCAGACCGTCACCGACCTGGTCGGAACGCTCGACATCCCGGCGCTCCGCGCGGCCGCCGCGCGGATGATCGCGCAGCATCCCCACGTGGCGGGCCACTTCCGGCGCGTCGGCGAGCGCACGGTGCTGATCGTGCCGCGGTCGCCGCGCATCGAATGGGATGTGCGCGTGGGCGATGACCGCGAGCGCTTCCTCGCGGAGCAGCGCCGGCGCGGGTTCGACGGCGAGGGGCCGCTTCTGCGGTTCGGGCTGCTGAGCACGCCGGACGGCTCGCAGCACACGTGGGTGCTCACCGTCGAGCACGCGATCCTCGACGGCTGGTCGATCTGGCGGTTCCTCCGCGGCATCCTCGACGAGTACACCCGGCACGGCTCGGCAGCCGAACGCTGCGGGCCGCCGTACGCGAGGTACGTCTCGTGGCTCGCTGCTCGCGACCGGGAGGCGGCACGCGCGGCGTGGGGCGGCGCACTCGGGGGCATCGAGGCGCCGACCCTCGTCGCCCCCTCCGCGTCGGTCCGGGACCGCGGCGACGACGGGCGTTCCCTCGAACGCGTCCTGACCCTCGACCCGACCCTGACGGCACGGCTGCGGCAGGCCGGCACCGCCGCGCGGGCGCCGCTCAGCGCGGTGTACGAGCTCGCGTGGGCCCTGGCGCTGCGGCACGAGACGGGCCGTAGCGACGTCGCGTTCGGCACCGTGACCTCGGGGCGGCCCCCCGAGATCCCCGGCATCGACGACCTGCTCGGGTTGCTCTTCAACACCGTTCCGGTCCGCGTGCGGGTCCGCCCCGGCGGCGACCTGCAGGGTCACCTCGACGATCTCACCCGGTTCCGCCGCGTGATGCTGGCCCACCCCGAGGTGCCCCTGCCGGAGATCCTCGCGAGTTCGGGGCATCGCGAACTGTTCGACACCCTGTTCGTGTTCCAGAACATCCCCGTCACGCCGTCGACCGAGGCGCTCGGCCCCGACGGGGGCCTGCGCCAGCGCGCGCAGACCGTCCGCGACGCCACCCACTACCCGGTCACCGTCGTGGTGAACCCCGGCGGTGAGGGCGCCGGCGCGCGCGTGCGCGTCATGACGCGCCCCGGCGCCTGGCCCGACGACGAGGGCCTTCGTGCGACCGACCGGATCGTCGCCGCCTTCGTGCGGGCGCTCGAGGGCATCGCCGCGCACACCGGCGCGCTCGCCGCGCTCGACGTCGGCGACCCGGGCGAGGCCGGGGCGGGTGCGCTCGTCGGGGCGACCCCGAGCGGCGACGACGCGGCACTGCTCGACGCGACGGTCTGGGAACTGCTCGTGCGACGCGCCCGCGTCGATCCCGACGGTCTCGCCGTCGTGGCCGGCCCGGTTCGCTGGACCTTCTCCGACCTGGTGCACCGGGCGACGCAGCTCGCGACCGCCCTCCAGGAGCGCGGGATCGGGCCGGAGTCGCGCGTGGCGCTCTATCTGCCGCGCGATGCGCGCATGATCGTCGCGCTGTTCGCCGTCTTCGCCGCGCACGCGGCGTACGTCCCCGTCGACCCCACCCTGCCCGCCACCCGCGTCGCCGACATCCTCCGCGAGGCGGCGCCGGCGGTCGTCGTCAGCGACGACGTGCTCTCCGCCGCCGTTCCGGCCGGCATCCCCGTGCTGTCGCCCGATGCGTCGGGAGACGGATCGTTCATCGAGCCCCGTCGATCCCTCGATGCCCTCGCCTATGTCATCTTCACGTCGGGGTCGACGGGTCGGCCCAAGGGCGTGGCCGTGCCGTACCGGGGACTGACGAACATGTTCGTGAATCATTGCGTCGAGATCTTCACGCCCGTCGTGACGGCGGCGGGCGGCCGGCGCCTGGCGATCGCGCACACCACGTCGTTCGCGTTCGACGCCTCGTGGGAGCAGCTGCTCTGGCTGCTCGAAGGGCACAGTGTGCACGTCATCGACGACGACATGCGGCGTGATCCGCGCGCGCTGCTGGCCTACTTCGACGACCACCGCATCGACGGCTTCGACGTGACGCCGAGCTACGGCCGCATCCTCGTCGACGAGGGGCTCCTCGCCCGCCCGCGCTGCACCGACCCGACCGCCGACGGCCCGGGTGTGGTCTTCGTGTCGCTGGGGGGAGAGGCGGTGCCCGACGACCTCTGGCGGGCGCTGCGCGACGCGCCCGGTGTCCGCGGCTACAACCTCTACGGCCCGACCGAGTACACGATCAACGCCCTCGGCGCCGATGTCGAGGAACGCCCCACTTCGACGATCGGTCGACCCATCACCGCAACCGTCGCGCGAGTTCTCGACGATGCGCTCCGCCCCGCGCGGCCCGGGGTCGCGGGGGAGCTCTACCTCTCGGGGGTGGGCCTCGCCCGCGGCTACCTCGGCCGCAGCGACCTCACCGCCGAGCGGTTCGTCGCCGATCCGTTCGGGATGCCGGGAGAGCGTATGTACCGCACGGGCGACCTCGCGATGGTCGGTGGCGACGGCCTCATCAGCTACCTCGGACGCAGCGACGACCAGGTCAAGATCCGCGGTCACCGCGTGGAGCCCGCCGAGGTCTCGTCGGCCCTCGTCGCCCTCGACGGCATCCGTCGCGCCGCCGTCGTGCCGCTGCGAGGCCCCCGGGGAACCGAGCTCGCGGCCTATGTCGTGGCCGACGTCTCGCCGCTGCGGACCGCCGACGTCACCGCCGCCCTGCGGTCGCAGCTGCCCGACTATCTCGTGCCGGCCACGGTGACCGTCGTCGACGAGCTGCCGCTGACGGTCAACGGAAAGCTCGATGTGCGCGCCCTGCCCGAGCCCGTGCGCGAGTCGGTGGAGCGGCAGCGCCCGATCGGCGATGTCGAGTACCTCGTCGCCGAGGCGATGGCCGAGGTGCTCGGCGTCGACGAGGTGGGCCGCGACGACGACTTCTTCCTGCTCGGGGGCCATTCGCTGCTCGCCGTGCGGGTCGTCTCGCGGCTGCGGACGTCGTCGGGCCTCGACCTGAGCGTGCGCGACCTGTACGGGGCGCCGACCGTGGCGGGTCTCGCGCGCGCGGCGGCGGGCGAGCGCAGCGAGACGATGTTCGCCCCCGTCCTCCGCCTGCGCGATGCCGACGGCCCCGCCGTCTTCTGCCTGCAGCCCGCCGGCGGGCTCGGGTGGGCGTACGCGGGTCTGTGTCGCCACCTCGACCCGGCTTTCGCGGTCTTCGCGCTGCAGGACCCGGCGCTGTCGGGCGGCCCCGAGCTCACCTCGGTCGATGCGATCGTCGACGATCAGATCGCGCGCATCCGCGAAGTCCGGCCCCACGGCCCGTATCACCTGCTCGGCTGGTCGTTCGGGGGGCAGCTTGCGCACGAGATCGCCGCTCGACTCGGCGACGAGGTGGCATCCGTCGTCCTGCTCGACGCGTACGCCGACGGCGCGGACGACGAGCTCGGGGCCCCCGTCGACGAGCAGGTCGCGGGTTTCGTGCGGAGCATGGCCGACGACCCGGTCCTCGCCGATCTCGATGGCGAAGCGCGGGAGAGGCTCGTGTCGACGTTCGAGCGTCACCTCCGGCTGTCGATTCCCGCGGTCACCGCCTCGGCGCACGCCGACACGCTGCTGGTGGCGGCGACGCAGGGGGTCACCGCCGAGACGGCGGCCCGCCGCGACGCCGATTGGCGGTCGCGCATCGACGGTCGGCTTCGCATCGAGCCGGTCGATCTCGACCACGGTGGTCTCGGCCGCGCGGCCAACTGGGAGGTCTTCGGCGGGATGGTCGCCCGATGGATCGAGGGCATCCGCTGACGGCGATTCGTTCTCCTCCGGTACACGTTCGGGGATGCCGGGTCCGGTCCGCACCGCGAGGAGCGAGCCCGTCTCGGCTCGGGGTGGCCGATGTCGGAGGTCGGTGCCAGGCTGAGACCAGCGGTCATCGCGACCGCGTCGATCTCCTCGGAGGGCTTCGTGCTCGGCAAACTCCTCGTCCGCTATCTTTCGCGCTATCGCTGGCTGCTCGTCGCGATCCTCGTCTTCCAGGCCGCGTCCGCGATCGCGACGCTCTACCTCCCGCGCCTGAACGCCGACATCATCAACCTCGGCGTCGCCCGCGGTGACACCGGCTTCATCTGGACGCAGGGCGGGCTCATGCTCGTGATCTCGCTGGGCCAGATCGTGGCGTCCGTCATCGCGACGTACTTCGCCGCACGGGCGGCGATGGCCGCGGGCCGCGACATCCGCCTCGACGTGTTCGAGCGCGTGAGCGGGTTCTCCGAGCGCGAGCTGTCGCACTTCGGCGCGGGCTCCCTCATCACCCGCAACACCAACGACGTCCAGCAGGTGCAGATGCTCGCGATGATGGGCGCGACCATGCTGGTCAGCGCCCCGCTGCTCGCGATCGGCGGCATCGTCATGGCCCTGCAGCAAGACGTCGGCCTCAGCTGGCTGATCGCCGTCGCGGTGCCCACGCTGCTCGTGGCGGCCGGGCTGATCATCGCGCGCATGGTGCCGCTGTTCCGCAGCTATCAGACCAAGCTCGACGGCGTGAACCGCGTCATGCGCGAGCAGCTCACCGGCGTGCGCGTCGTGCGGGCGTTCGTCCGCGAGCGCATCGAAGAAGAGCGCTTCCGCGAGGCCAACACCGACATTCTGGTCGTCGGCCGCAAGGTCGGCTCCCTCTTCGTGCTGCTGTTTCCCCTGGCGATGCTGGTCCTCAACGTCACGGTGGTCGGCGTCATCTGGTTCGGCGGTATCCAGGTCGACGCCGGTGGGGTCGAGATCGGAACGCTGTTCGCCTTCATCCAATACGTGGCGCAGATCCTGGGCGGCGTGCTCATGGCGAGCTTCATGACCGTGATGATCCCGCGCGCCGCCGTCTCGGCCGAGCGCATCGGCGAGGTGCTCGACAGTCGGTCGACGCTCGAGCGTCCGGCCGACCCGGTCGAGCGCCTGCCCGAACCGGGCGCGATCGTGTTCGACGACGTCGCGTTCGCCTATCCGGGCGCCGAGTCACCGGTGGTCTCGGGGATCAGCTTCGCGGCTCGACCCGGTGAGACCGTCGCCATCGTCGGCTCCACCGGCGCGGGAAAGACGACGCTCGTCTCGCTCATCCCCCGTCTGTTCGACGTCACGTCGGGTGCCGTGCGCGTCGGCGGCGTGGATGTCCGCGAGGCCGACCTCGATGTGCTGTGGAAGAGCATCGGGCTCGTCCCGCAACGGCCGTTCCTCTTCAGCGGCACGGTCGCATCGAACCTGCGGTTCGGGCGTGAGGACGCCACCGACGACGAGCTCTGGCACGCCCTCGAGATCGCTCAGGGGCGGGACTTCGTCGAGGCGATGGAGGGCCGGCTCGAGGGGCGCATCGCACAGGGCGGCACGAACGTGTCGGGCGGTCAGCGCCAGCGCCTGGCGATCGCGCGGGCCATCGTGCACCGCCCCGCGGTGCTGGTCTTCGACGACTCGTTCTCGGCGCTCGACCTCAGCACCGACGCGCGATTGCGACAAGCGCTCTGGAAAGAGCTGCCGGAGGTGACCAAGATCGTCGTCGCGCAGCGCGTGTCGACCATCACGGGCGCCGACCGCATCGTCGTGCTCGAAGACGGTCGCATGGCCGGCCTCGGCACACACGACGAGCTGCTGGCCACGAGCGCCACCTACCGCGAGATCGTCGAGTCGCAGCTGGGGGTCGAAGCATGAGCACTCCCGACACCCTCACCGAAGAAGAGCGCGCCGAGGCCGAGCTCGCCGAGCAGGCGCGGCTGAACTCCGGCAGCTGGGACAGCGTCGCACCCGGCAAGGCGTCGGACTTCGGCCCCAGCTTCCGTCGCCTCATCGGGCTCCTGCGGCCGTATGCCGCGGCCTTCGTCTTCGTCTCGATCCTCGGTGCTCTCGGCGTCGTGCTGGCCGTCTTGGCCCCGCGCGTCCTGGGCGATGCGACGAACATCATCTTCGAGGGGGTCGTCTCGAAGGGTCTCGCTCAGCAGTTCCCCGCCGGAACCTCGCAGGCCGAGGTCGTCGCGGCATTGCGGTCGGCCGGTCAGAACGACATCGCCAACATCGTCGGTGCGATGAGCAACTTCTCGGTGGGCGCCGGGGTCGACTTCGACGCGCTCCGCCTCGTGATCGTGACGGTGCTCGCGATCTACGTCGGCTCGTCGCTGCTGTCGTGGATCCAGGGCTACGTGATCAACGTCATCATGGTGCGCACGATGTGGCGTCTGCGCGAAGACGTCGAGGCGAAGATCAACCGCCTGCCGCTGTCGTACTTCGACAAGGTCCAGCGCGGCGAACTCATCTCCCGCGTCACCAACGACATCGACAACATCACCCAGACGATGCAGCAGTCGCTCTCGAGCGCCCTGACCTCGGTGCTGACCGTGGTGGGCGTGCTCATCATGATGTTCACGATCTCGTGGCAGCTCGCGCTCGTCGCTCTCGTGTCGCTCCCCCTCATGGCGGTCATCTTCGGCGTCATCGGACCGAAGTCGCAGAAGGCGTTCGGCGAGCAGTGGAAGAAGGTCGGTCGCCTCAACGCCCGCGTCGAGGAATCGTTCTCGGGTCACGCCCTCGTCAAGGTCTACGGGCGAGAGAAGGACGCCCGCGAGAAGTTCGAGGCCGAGAACGAGGAACTGTTCCAGGCGAGCTTCAAGGCCCAGTTCCTCTCGGGCATGATCATGCCGGGCATGATGTTCGTCGGAAACCTCACCTACGTCGGCATCGCCGTGCTCGGTGGACTCATGGTGGCCGGTGGGCAGATCCGCCTCGGCGACGTGCAGGCCTTCATCCAGTACTCGCAGCAGTTCACGCAGCCGCTGTCGCAGTTGGGCGGCATGGCCGCGGTCGTGCAGTCGGGCACCGCCTCGGCCGAGCGGGTCTTCGCGCTGCTCGACGCGGAGGAGCAAGACCCGGATGCCGCAGACGCCCCGGCCCAGGTCGATGGGCGCGGAGTCATCGAGTTCCAGAACGTCCGGTTCTCGTACACGCCCGAGCAGCCGCTGATCACCGACCTGTCGTTCCGCGTCGAGCCCGGACAGACCGTGGCGATCGTCGGCCCGACCGGTGCCGGCAAGACCACCCTCGTGAACCTCATCATGCGGTTCTACGAGCTCGACGGCGGGCGCATCCTCCTCGATGGACAGGACATCGCCGAGCTCCGGCGAGACGACGTCCGCTCGCGCACGGGCATGGTGCTGCAGGATCCGTGGCTGTTCGCCGGCTCGATCCGCGACAACATCCGTTACGGCCGCGAGAGCGCGACCGACGACGAGATCGTCGAAGCCGCCGTGGCGACCCGCGTCGACCAATTCGTGCACTCTCTTCCCGAGGGGTACGACACCGTGCTCGACGAGGATGCCGCCAACGTCTCGGCGGGCGAGAAACAGCTCATCACCATCGCGCGCGCCTTCGTGGCCCGCCCGTCGGTGCTGATCCTCGACGAAGCGACCTCGTCGGTCGACACGCGCACCGAGCTGTTGCTGCAGCAGGCGATGGCCGCTCTCCGCGAGGGCCGGACGTCGTTCGTCATCGCGCACCGCCTGTCGACCATCCGCGATGCGGACCTCATCCTGGTGATGGAGCACGGCGACATCGTCGAGAAGGGCACGCACGACGAACTCATCGCGGTCGAGGGCGCGTACTACCGCCTGTACCGCTCGCAGTTCGAGCAGGCTTCGACCGACCTCGACCCGGCCTGGGTCGAGGCGCAGCGCGAGGACGACCCGCGGCACGCTCCTGCTACGGACGACGCCGTGGTCGTGTCGGCGATGGCGGCCGCGGCATCCGAGGTTCCCGCCGCCGCGGGCACCGACGGTCCGCCGCGTCCGGCACAGGGCGTCCCTGCGCCCGGTTCGCGACCCGGCGAGTAACGCCGCCTCGCGTCACCCGCGAAGCCCGCTCGGTCCCGCACCGCGCGGGCTTCGTCGCGCGGGGCTTCCGCTCGGGTGGGGGGCGGACTCGGCGCATCGCGGCGAACCGTGGCCGGCCCGGACCCTCGGCTGCGCCCCGGGCCGTCGCCGGGCCGCCGCACCCGCCCGCGCGGGTAGGTGCCCGGGGAGCCTCGGCGACACCTGTGCGGCGCCCCAGGGCCGCAAAACCCGCTCGGGTACAGTGGACGGGCGCTTGCACCTTGCCCTCGCTACGACCGCCGCATAGATAGGCCTCACCCCTCGTGACCACTCCTGCGACGCCCGCCGATCCTTCCGTGCCCGACGCCACGACCGAATCCCCGGCCGCGCCCGATGTGCCGTCCACCCCCGACCGACCGCTGCGGATCCTCATCGGCGCCGACACGTTCCTCCCGCACGTCAACGGCGCCGCGCGCTTCGCCGAACGTCTTGCGGCGGGTCTCGTCGCCCGCGCACACGAGGTGCACGTCGCGGCCCCCAGCGCGCAACACGGCACCGTCGGCACCGGCACCGAGGTCATCGAAGACCAGCCGATGACGGTGCACCGGCTGCCTTCCCACCGTTTCCTGCCGCACGACTGGCTCACCTTCGTGTTCCCGTGGCGCGCGAAGCACTACGCCCGCATCCTGCTCGACGAGATCAAGCCCGATGTCGTGCACATCCAGTCGCACATCATCATCGGTCGCGGTCTCGCTCGCGAGGCGCGCAAGCGCGGCATCCCGGTGATCGCGACGAACCACGTGATGGCCGAGAACATCCTCGATTTCACGACCCTGCCCGACGCGCTCGACCGCCTCTTCGTGAAGCTGGCGTGGGCCGACGCCGAGCGCACGTTCAAGATGACGCGCGCCGTCACGACCCCCACCCGCAAGGCCGCCGACTTCCTCGAGTCGACGATCGACATCTCGGGCGTCATCCCCATCTCGTGCGGCATCGACCGCTCCAACTACCGGCCCGACCTCACGCCGCGCGACGCGAATCGCCTCCTGTTCGTGGGGCGTCTCACGACCGAGAAGCACATCGACGTCGTGCTCACGGCGCTGTCGCAGCTCGACCCCGCCCTCGATGTCACCTTCGACATCGTCGGCGGAGGCGACCAGCGAGCGAAGCTCGAAACCCTCGCGCAGCAGCTCGGGGTCTCCTCACGCGTCACGTTCCACGGACACGCCTCCGAAGAAGACCTCCGCACGCTGTACTCGCGCGCCAGCGTCTTCGCCATCGCTTCGATCGCGGAGCTGCAGTCGATCGCCACGATGGAGGCCATGGCATCCGGTCTGCCGATCGTCGCCGCGAACGCGGTGGCGCTGCCCCATCTCGTGCACGACGGCGAGAACGGCTACCTCTTCGAGCCGGGAAACGCCGACGAGCTCGCCGCACGCCTGACCGACGTGCTCACCGCCTCTCCCGAGGAGCGCACGCGCATGCAGCAGGCCTCCCTCGACGCGGTCGCCGTGCACGACATCAATCGCACGCTCGACACCTTCGAGGCGCTCTACCGCGGTCGCCCCCTGCCGGAGTAGTCCCGTGCACGTCGTGATGTTCGCCGACCAGCACCTCGAGTCGCTCGGCGGCGCGCAGGTGTCGATGCGTCTGCAGAAACGTTTCCTCGAGCGCGCGGGTCATGTCGTCACGGTGGTGGCGCCGCGCCTGCACCGGCCGGCACGCGACGATGCGGCGTACCTCGACCTCCCGTCGATCCCGATCACCCCCGACCGCGAGTACGCGCTGAGCTGGCCGGGTGTTCGGACGGACAGATTCCTGGATGCCGAGATGGGCGCGCGACTCCCGGTCGACGTCGTGCACGTGCAGGCCGACTTCTGGGGTGCGTTCATCGGCCACCGCTACGCCGCGCGCCACGGCCTGCCCGTGGTTCACACCATGCACAACCGCGTCGACGTGGGGATCGAGGCGACGGCGCCGTTCCCCGGGCTCGTGCTGCGCGCGCTGAACGCCTGGGCGAGGAAGGTGCTGCCGAGCGGTGCCCCCCTGCACGGCAGTGCACCGAACGCGGAGCGTTCGGGGGCGTCGCCCCGAGATCGGCGCGCGATCGCGAGGTCTGCGGCCGCCGGTCCTGCCGACGGCTGGGCGTTCCTGCGCCAGCTGGCCCGTCTCTCTCGAGCGGTCACGGCACCCTCGAGCCACTTCGCCGGCCGCCTCGAGAACCACGGCGTCGCCGATGCGGTCGACGTGATCTGGAACGGCATCGACGACGACGTACTCGACGCCGCGCTCGGCGCTGAGGCCTCGGAGCGTCGACCCGGCCGCCCGCGGTTCATCTGGCTCGGGCGCATGAGCCCCGAGAAGCGCCTGTTGCCGTTCCTCGAGGCGGTCGTGGCCTCGGGCATCGATGCCGAGGTCGAGATCGTCGGCGGCGGGGCCCAGCTTCGCGCCGCGCGACGTCTGATCGAGCGGTCGTCGCCGACGGCGTCGGTGATCTTCGCGGGGCGCCTGCCCTATGCCGAGACGCTGCGTCGCCTCGCCGACGCGGATGCCGTCGTGCAGACCTCGATCGGATTCGAGACGCAGGGCATGACGGTGTTCGAAGCGGCCTCGCTCGGAACCCCCGCCGTGGTGAGCGACCCGGACATCGCGGCCGAGCTGGGGTCGGGGATCTGGGCCGTCGCGGATGCCACGGTCCCGGCGCTCGCGCAGGCTCTCCGCCATGCCGCAACCGACATCGCCGCGGGCACTCCGGTCGCGCCGGATCCCTCGATCGCCGAGCGGTTCCGCCAGTCCTCCCGCACGGCCGCGATGGTCGACGTGTACGCCCGCGCGGTCGCCGCAGGGCGATGACCCGGCTCCCGGTTCCACGGAAGCCGGGGTGCGACGGCCGAGGGTTCGTGCCGCGTCGGGATGCCGGCATCCGGGGGTGAGGCCTCTTGCCGCGCCCGCCGTCGCGCACGCGGCAGGGCCGTCACGGCGTCTGCACGACGATGGGGCTGGTGGCGGTGCGAGGGACATCGGGACTCGCCGCTCGCCGCGTCTCGCGCGGAGCCTCCGTCTGTTTCTCGCGGGGCTCCCGCGGTGCCGCGCGTCGAGGGTCGGTGGGGATGCGTCCGTATCCGTCGGTGCGGATGAGCCACACGGTTCCGACGATGCCGGCGAGGGACAGGATGCCGAGAGCGATGAAGTAAGCCATGGCAGAAAAGCTACGGGTAGAGGAATGGTGCCCACGAGTGGCATGATGGACGCCTGCCAAAAGATTTCTGCCACACCGGAGGTTCGCATGCGCTCGGTCGCCGTCGTCATCCAGCCCGGGTTCGCCCCCTTCGAATTCGGTCTCGCCTGCGAGGCGTTCGGGTTGGACCGTAGCGACGACGGCATCCCGAACTTCGACTTCCGGATCGTCGCGCCCGACCCGGGCGTCGTGCCGTCGAACATCGGGTTCTCGATCAACGTCGAACGTGGTCTAGAGGCCGCCGCCGACGTCGACATCCTCGTGCTCGCGCCGATCCCCCGGGAGACGTGGGGAGCCGTCGACCCGCGTGTGCTCGACGTCGTGCGCGCGGCGCACGCCCGGGGTGCCTGGCTGCTGAGCGTGTGCAGCGGGTCGTTCGTGATCGCGGCCTCCGGAGTCCTCAACGGCAAGCGCGGAACGACGCACTGGCGCTACGCCGACGTCATGGCGCGGATGTACCCCGAGATCGAGGTGGACCCCGACGTGCTCTACGTGCAGTCCGGGAACATCATCACCAGCGCCGGCACCGCGGCCGGGCTGGACGCCAGCCTTCACCTGTTGCGTCAGGAGCTGGGTTCCGAACTCGCCAACCGCATCGCTCGCCGCATGGTCGTCGCCCCCCAGCGCGACGGCGGTCAGGCGCAGTTCATCGCCTCGCCGATCCCGATCGATTCCTCGCTCTCGCTCGCCCCGGTGACCGAGTGGATGCTGCAGAACCTGGATGCCGAGCTCTCGGTCGAACGACTCGCGGCGCGCGCCCACATGTCGCCGCGCACCTTCGCCCGCCGTTTCAAAGCGGACCTCGGCGCGACCCCTGCCGCGTGGCTCGCGCGGCAGCGCCTGCTCCACGCCCAGCGGCTGCTCGAGGAGACCGACCTCGGCCTCGACCGGATCGCCGCGGAGTGCGGCTTCGGATCCGCGGCCGTGCTTCGGCAGAACTTCGCCCGCACGATGGGGCTGACCCCCACGGCGTACCGTGCGCGCTTCTCGTGCAGTGAGCCCGCGGCGTCCGGGGCCGATATTGCCGCACGAGACGCGGAGCCGATCCCGGCCTGACCCCGCCGTTCGGGGTTCCGGCCACCACGGGTTCCGTCCCGGTGGTCCGGCACCCGGCGCCCCGGCCCGGCGCCACGGCCGGGCACCCCGGCCCGGCACCCCGGCCCGGCGCCTCGGCCCTACGCCCCGGCGCCTCGGCCCTACGCCCCGGCACCTCGGCCCTATGGCCCGGCCCCACGGCCCGGCATCCCCTGCCGTCGTGCGGAGTTCCCGGCCGATGCGCTGCTCAGGCGGTCGTGGTCACGGCGTGTCGGGCCGGAGCTCCGCGTGACGGTCCAAGGTGCCGTGCGCGGCGGAAGGCGGGTCGTGCCCGACGCCGAGCCGCGGAGCGCGACCGTCGTACGGAGAACGACGCCGACGCGCCGTGTCGACGCCGCACCCACCGGCGCGTCGCGGCACTGCTCCGAATGGCGGCCCGCCTCGACGTCGACCGGGTCGCCCCCGTGCCGCGGCCCCTGATCGGGGCGACTGGACCCCCATTGTCCCGCGCACTCCTCGCTGCTAAACTTGAGCCAATTCCGCTCAACTTTTTGCAGCGGCGAACAGACTTCCGGGAGAGCACATGAACGCCACACAACAGCCGGGGCAGGAGGACGCGCGTAGCGCCCTCGAGCAGTTCGGCATCAACCTCACCGACCGGGCCCGCCAGGGCAAGCTCGACCCCGTGATCGGGCGCGACGGCGAGATCCGCCGCGTCAGCCAGGTGCTCACTCGGCGCACCAAGAACAACCCCGTTCTCATCGGCGAACCCGGTGTCGGCAAGACCGCCGTCGTCGAGGGCCTCGCTCAGCGCATCGTCGCGGGCGACGTCGCCGAGAGCCTCAAGAACAAAGAGCTGGTCTCTCTCGACATCTCGGCGCTCGTCGCCGGTGCGATGTACCGCGGCCAGTTCGAGGAGCGCCTCAAGAGCGTCCTCAAAGAGATCACCGAGTCCGACGGGCGCATCATCACCTTCATCGACGAACTGCACGTGCTCATGGGCGCGGGTGGCGGTGAGGGCTCGGTGGCGGCGAGCAACATGCTCAAGCCCATGCTCGCGCGCGGAGAACTGCGCCTGATCGGAGCGACCACGCTCGACGAGTACCGCGAGTTCATCGAGAAGGACGCCGCCCTCGAACGGCGCTTCCAGCAGGTCTACGTCGGTGAGCCCACGGTCGAAGACACCGTGGCGATCCTGCGCGGTCTCAAGGAGCGGTACGAAGCCCACCACAAGGTCGCGATCGCCGATACGGCGCTGGTGGCCGCGGCATCCCTCTCCAACCGCTACATCCCCGCGCGTCAGCTCCCCGACAAGGCGATCGACCTCATCGACGAAGCCGCATCGCGCCTGCGAATGGAGATCGACTCCGCACCGCTCGAGATCGACGAACTGCGACGACACGTCGACCGCCTCAAGCTCGAGGAACTCGCTCTGAAGAAGGAGAAGGACGACGCCTCGAAGGAGCGCCTCGCCACCCTTCGCGAGACCCTCGCGGCCGAGCAGGCCAAGCTCGACGACCTGCAGGCTCGCTGGGAGCGGGAGCGGGCCTCGCTCAACCGCGTCGGCGATCTGAAGACCCGACTGGATGCCGCTCGCGTCGACGCCGAACGCGCTCAGCGCGAGGGCAACCTCGAGCGGGCGTCGCGTCTGCTGTACGCCGAGATCCCCGCTCTCGAGCGCGAGCTCATGGTCGCCGAGCGCGAAGAACCGGCGGGCGACCGCATGGTCAACGACCAGGTCACCGATGAGGACATCGCGTCCGTGATCGCGGCGTGGACGGGTATTCCGGTGGGTCGCCTCCTGCAGGGCGAGACCGAGAAGCTTCTGCACCTCGAGCGCGAGCTCGGTCGGCGCCTGATCGGACAGCGGGATGCCGTGAAAGCGGTGTCCGACGCCGTCCGTCGCTCGCGCGCGGGCATCAGCGACCCGCACCGGCCGGTCGGTTCGTTCCTGTTCCTCGGTCCGACCGGTGTCGGCAAGACCGAGCTGGCGAAGTCGCTCGCCGACTTCCTCTTCGACGACGAGCACGCCATGGTGCGCATCGACATGTCGGAGTACGGCGAGAAGCACTCCGTCTCGCGGCTGGTCGGTGCCCCTCCGGGGTACATCGGGTACGAGCAGGGCGGCCAGCTGACCGAGGCCGTGCGCCGGCGCCCCTACAGTGTCGTGTTGCTCGACGAGGTCGAGAAGGCGCACCCCGAGGTGTTCGACGTGCTGCTGCAGGTCATGGACGACGGCCGCCTGACCGACGGCCAGGGCCGTACGGTCGACTTCACGAACGTCATCCTGGTGCTGACGTCGAACCTGGGGTCGCCGATCCTCATCGACCCGACCCTGTCGATGGAGACCAAGCGCGAGCAGGTGCAGGCACTCGTGCGCCAGGCCTTCAAGCCGGAGTTCGTGAACCGCCTCGACGACATCGTGATCTTCCAGGCTCTCAGCCAGGACGACCTCGCGCAGATCGTCGAACTCTCGGTCGACGCGCTCCACCAGCGCCTACGCGAGCGCCGGCTGAGCCTCGCGGTCACTCCCGACGCCCGATCATGGCTCGCCGAGCGCGGGTACGACCCGGTGTACGGGGCGCGGCCGCTGCGTCGCCTCATCCAGACCGAGATCCAGAACCGCCTCGCGATGGCCATCCTGGCCGGAACGGTGCGCGACGGCGACGTCGTGCGGGTCGATGTGGCGAGCGACGGCGACTCGCTCGCGCTCGTCAGCACCGGCCCCGCGCAACCGGAGGCGGGCGACGACGACGTGATCGAGGCCGAGATCGTCGAGTAGTTCCGCGGACGAGGGTGCCACGTCGGGTGCGTGGCATCCCTTCTCCGCGTTCGGCCCGCCGTTTCGTGGGCCCCGGCCGGCTCCGGTCACGCATAAACGCTCTTTCCGCGCATAAACGCGAGGAGAGAGCGTTTATACGCGCGGATCGCGTTTATGCGTGGTCAAGACAAGAGGAACGCCGCCCGTCCCGCGGCTGTTGCGCAGCGTGGTGCGGGCGGACGGCGTGGGCGCGGCAGACGGGGCCGGATGCCGTGACTCAGTCGTCGACGAGCAGCGACTCCTCGACCGTACGGCGCTCACGCGGGGCGAGCTCGCGCTGACGCAGGCCCTCTTCGGCCGCGTCGACATTGCCCAGGGTGCCGACCGCGATGACGGTGACGGGGGTGAAGCGGGGGTCGATGTCGAACGCCGCGCGAAGGTCGTCGGCGACGAATCCGCCCATCTGGTGGGTCGCGAGGCCCCCGGCGTGGGCCTGGATCGTGAAGTGGGCGGCGGCCTGACCGCTGTCGTACATCGCCCAGGCGCGCGCTTCGCCGTCTTCGGTCTCGGTCTCGGCGAGAACGACGAGCAGAGCGCCGGCCGCGGGGGCCCAGGCCTGGTTGAAGCCCATCAGCGAGGCGACGACACGCTCGTGCGCGGCCGTACCCCGGCGCGCGACGATGAAGCGCCACGGCTGGAAGTTCATGCCCGAGGGAGCCCAACGGGCGGCCTCGAGGGCGGAGCGGAGGGCCGACTCGTCGATCGGCGTCTCGGGGTCGAAGACGCGGGTGCTCCATCGCTCGGCGAGCACGTCGAGGATGGGGGCGTCGGTGGGGGCGGTGCGGTCGAGCGCGAGAGACATGGGTACTCCTGAGAACGGGGACTGATGCGGGACGCCGTTGACCCGCACCACTCAACGCCATCGATGGGCCGAGTGTTCCCGTATGAACTTATGCGTCTGTGATGAGACGCCGTCCCGCGTCACGCCGGGCCGCAGAACCGCCCCTTGTCGCGGCGTCGATCACGCCTTCCACGACGCGGGGCCCGCGGTACCCGCCGGATACTCGTCGAGCGGCACCTCGTTCTTGCGCCACGCGTCGATGACCGGCTGCACGATGCGCCAGCACTGCTCGGCGGCATCACCGCGGACGGCGAGCATGGCGTCCCCATCGAGGATGCCGGAGAGCACTTCGCCGTAGGCCTTGAGCGCGCCTTCGCCGAGATGGGCGGAGAGGTTCACCCGCTCGAGATCGAGCGGGTCGTCGGCGCCGTTGATGTTCAGGCCCAGGCTGATCGTGTCGGGCCCGAGCGAGAACACCATCTCGGACGGCTCGTTCTCGCCGATGAACCCGTCGGGAAGGTGGCGCACGGGCTTGAAGGTCACGGTGACGGCCGGGTCTCCGGCGCCGAGCGCCTTGCCCGAGCGCAGCAGGATCGGAACCCCCTGCCAACGGGCGGTGCGCACCTCGACGGTCATCTCGGCGAGCGTCTCGGTGCCGCGCGAGGCGTCGACGCCGGGCTCGTCGACGTACGACGAGAAGTGGCGATCGCCCACGTCGCCGACGGTGTAGCGCGCGCGGCGCGAGTTTGCGACCGGGTCGTCGTCTTTCACGTGCGTTGCGCGGAGTACCGCGGACGTCGCGTCGCGCAGATCGAGTTGATCGAGGGATGCCGGGGGCTCCATCGTGACGAAGGCCATGACCTGCAGCAGGTGGCTCTGGATCATGTCGACCAGGGCGCCGGCGGCGTCGTAGTACCCGGCACGCCCCTCCAGGCCCAGGGCCTCGGGGAAGTCGATGCGAATCGAGGCGATGTCGTCGGCCGACCAGACGCTCTCGACGATGCGATTCGCGAAACGCGTGCCGAGGAGGTTCAGCACCGTCGACCGGCCGAGGAAGTGGTCGATGCGGAAGACCTGGTCTTCGGGCACGAGGGTCGCCAGCTGCGTATTGAGCGTGTGGGCGCTCGCCTCGTCGGTGCCGAACGGCTTCTCGAGGGCGAGGATCGTGTGCTCGGGGATGGTCACGTCGCTGAGCGCGAGACACGCTTTCTCGGTGACCGCCGGAGGCACCGCGAAGTACAGGGCCGGACGGCCCTCGGCGTCGTCGAGCAGCTTCTGCAGATCGGCCGCCTTCGTGATGTCGGCCTGCGAGTACGTCGTCTCGGAGACGGAGGCGAAGGCGTCGTCGGCATCCATCGTCTGGAAGGCCTTTCGCACGACCTCGCGCCAATGCTCGTCGGTCCAGTCCTCCATGCCCGCGCCGTGCAGGCGCACAGACCGGTTCGGCTCGCGCGAGAGCAACTGGCCGAGGGCCGGGAGGAGCAGTCGCGAGGTGAGGTCGCCCGAAGCGCCCAGGATGATCAGGGTGGTGTCCGCCGCCATGTGGCCACCGTAGCGCCCGCTTCCGACATCGCCGGGACGCTTGCAGCGGGCACGGGGGAGTCACTAGCGAGATCGATAGCCCCGATGTCGGCGGCACCTGCCACAATCCGAGGGTGACGACTCCGATCGAGGACTACGCGGTCCTCAGCAACTGCCGATCCGCCGCCCTCGTCTCCTCCGCGGGGAGCGTCGACTGGTTGTGCCTGCCGCGGTACGACAGCGGGTCGATGTTCGGCGCTCTGCTCGGCGACGAGTCGCACGGCGCGTGGTCGCTGCGCCCGGCCGACCCCGAGGCGCGCGCGATCCGGCGCTACGACGGAGACACCTTCGTGCTGGTCACGCGGTGGGAGACCTCGACCGGCATCGCCGACGTCTACGACGCCATGCCCGTCGACGAGGGCGTCGAGGCCCTCATCCGCCGTGTGGTCGGGGTCTCGGGTGCGGTCGATTTCGTCAGTGAGGTGCGTCTGCGGTTCGACTACGCCCGAGCGGTGCCATGGGTGCAGCAGATCGGTCATGGTGACGAGCACGTCATCCTCGCCGCGGCCGGCCCCGATGCCGTGACGATCCGCGGGCCGCGTCTCATCGCCGTCGACACCGCCCACCGTGCGCGGTGGACGACGCAAGCGGGCCGGAGCGTCGACTCGGTCCTGGCCTGGGGACCGTCCTGGCAGGACCCTCCGGCCGCGTTCGATGTCGAGGCGGCGCTCGAACGCACCCGCGAGTGGTGGGCCGCGTGGGCGGACCGCGTGCAGTCCGCGGGAACGCACGCGGCCCTCGTCACCCGCTCGCTCATGGTGCTGCGCGCTCTCACGCACTCCGAGACGGGCGGCATCGTCGCGGCGGCGACCACCTCGCTCCCCGAGGCCTTCGGCGGATCCCGAAACTGGGACTACCGCTACGTCTGGCTCCGCGACGCCGCGCTCACCCTCAGCGCCTACATCGACCACGGCTACCTCGACGCCGCGCACCGCTGGCGCGACTGGCTTCTGCGCGCGATCGCCGGCGACCCTGCCGACGTGCAGATCATGTACGGCATCGCGGGGGAGCGCGACCTCCCCGAACGCGAGATCCCCAGCCTCCCCGGCTACGGCGGCGCGGCGCCGGTGCGCATCGGCAACGGCGCGGTCGACCAGTACCAGGCCGATGTCATCGGCGAGGTGATGGTCGCTCTCGAAGCGGCGCGCACCGCGGGTGTCGAAGAGACGACCTTCTCGTGGTCGCTGCAGCGCGCACTCCTCGACCAGCTGGCGAGCGAGGTCGACCGCCCCGACCTCGGCATCTGGGAGATGCGCGGCGAACCCCACTTCTTCACGCACTCGCGAGCGATGGTGTGGGCGGCTTTCGATCGCGGGATCCGGGCCGTCGAAGAGGGCGGGCGCGACGGCGACGTCTCCACGTGGCGCGCCCTTCGTGATCGCGTTCGGGCCGACATCGACGCCCGCGGCGTGCACGCGGGCGGGTGGTTCACCCAGCATTTCGACACCGACGAGGTCGATGCGTCCCTTCTCGTCCTGCCGCAGGTCGGTTTCTGCGCCTACGACGACCCGCGCATGCTCGCCACCGTCGCCCGTATGGAAGAGACACTCATGCCCGACGGGTGGCTGTTGCGCTACCGCACGACGGGCGTCGACGGCCTGACCGGAGACGAACATCCCTTCCTCGCGTGCTCGTTCTGGCTCGTGGGGCAGTACGCCCACAGCGGTCGTCGCGACGAGGCCGTCGCGCTCATGCAGCGTCTGACGGCCGTCGCCAACGATCTCGGTCTGCTGTCGGAGGAGTACGACCCCACCACCGGTCGTCAGGCGGGCAACACCCCGCAGGCGCTCTCGCACCTCGCCCTGGTCGGCGCGGCCGACGCGCTCGACGCCACGGCGTCCCCCGCAGAGTCCTGAGTCCGCCTCGACGCACCGGCGCGGCCCTAGAGTCGACGCATGGACGACGACGTCGAGCTGCGCCGGCTGCGCGAACGCGTGTACGGGGCCGAGGGGGCGTCCGCGACGCCGGCGATGATCGAGCGTCTCGCCGAACTCGAGGACCAGGCCCGTCGCTCCGACCGTCCGATGCCCGTCCTCGCCGCACCAGCGCCGCCTCCCGCCGCCGTCGCCCCGGTCCCCACCGCCGGAGAGCAGCTCCCTCCCGAGACTTCCCGTCTCCCGGATGCCACTCGCCTCACGCCCCGGCGCGCGCTGCGTATCGTGGCGGCCGTCGTCGGCGCTCTGGCCCTGCTCGGCATCGGCATCGCGATCGGCGCGAGCACGGCGCCGACGATGGCCGCGACCCCCGATCCCGCGGCGGCGGCCTACCCCGAGCTCACGTTCCCGCAGACCGTCGAGGACGTCATCTCGGCCGAGATCCTGCGCGACAGCGGCATCGACGCGGCGAGCACGCGGTACATCGCGACGGTGAGCGACTTCCGCATCTACCTCGCCCAGCCCGACGACGGCGACGGACGCTGCATCGTGACGTTCACCTCGACCGACAACCGGCCCTGGTCGGCCGGCTGCGCGAGCGGAGCACAGGACGGGGCCGCGATCTTCGGCGTCGACGACACCCTGACCGTCGCGATCGGCGACCCGGATGATTCCGACGTCACCGGCATCCCGATCCGTCTGTCCCCGAGCGTCACCGCGTACGTGGCGCAGTAGATCGCTCAGCCCGTCGCGCGAAGGTCGGTTCCGGTGGCATCGAGGCGGAAGAACTGGTCGCGGTAGTCATCGCGCAGTCCGAACGACATCTCCGGCGCCTCGACGCTGCGGTTGAAGGTCGGGCTGTCCAGGTCGGTGTCGGTCGTGCGGCGGATGGACACCGTCGCCCCGTCTGCCGGCAGCCCGCTCTGGGCCGACGCCTTCTCGATGGCCGGCCAGATCCGCTCGAGCGCCACGTCTGACCACGAGAACTGCTCCTCCGCGACCTGGGGCTGGCCGCTGGCCGGGCCGTCGTGGCTGACGCGGCCCGCGCGATAGGTCCATTCGTCGGTCTCGATGGCCCCGACGCGGATCGGGGCGTTCACGATCACGGCATCCGGAATGACGGTGATCGATACCACCCGGTCGTGGCCGATCGCCTCCTCGAGCGACCTCTCGGCCGTGAGGAGCGCGTCGGGTCGGCGCATATCGACGCTCCACCGGCCCTCCGACCACGCTGCGAGGCTCAGGCCGGCCGCCTCTCGAAACGGCAGCACGACGGCGCCCGCCGCGAGGACCGCGACCAGAGCGAACACCAGCAGACGCAGGGGGCGTCCGCGGCGGCCGATGCCGATGAGGGGACCGCGGCGGCGCCCTTTGTCGACGCGTGTCCCCGGGGGGATCGGCCGCATCTCGACCTCGGAACGCGGGGGGACGACGAGGCTCTCGATCTCGGCAGGCGAGAGCTCCCCGTCGGCGAAGGCGACCTCGGGGCCGCCGTCGAGCAGGATGACGACATCGCGCTCGATGCCGGACTGGTACGCCGGCAGCTCGGTCAGCGGGACGATCTTGCGGACGGTGGTCGCCCACGCCTCTCCCGTGAGCGCCATCACCGTCACGTCGACGTCGCAGACCGGCTGCTCGTTGATGAACGTGCCGGTCTGTCTCACCGAGTCGATGCGCGCACGCCCGAGACGGCGGGCGTCACGCGCCTCCTGCACAGCGGCGGGCGAGGGGATCGAGGCGGAGAGTCCGCTCGCCAATCGGGTGACGGTCACCGCGATGACGAACACCGTGATCGAGACACCGAAGATCGGCATCCCCGTGTCCGGGTTTCCGAGCAGGGTGACGAGCAGGCTGCCGATCACCACTCCGAAGGCGGCGGAGGCGAGAAGGCGAAGCACCCGAAAAGCCTAGACGCGTCTGGCGAAGGCGAAGAGAAGGGGCGGGTGGATGCCGGTGCCCCCGGCATCCACCCGCCCGCTGACCGGACCCGAACCGATCAGCCCCGCAGAGCCTCGCCGAGCTTCACACGCGCCCCCATGCGCAGCAGCGAGTTGCGGTAGATGCGAGCGGCGACACCGATCGCGAGCACGCACGAGGCGAGCAGCACGAGGAGGGAGAGTACGGGCTCCCACCACTGCGCGTCGCCGAGGTACAGGCGCAGCGGCATCCCCACCGGAGCCGAGAACGGCACGTACGACATGATCGTCAGCACGACGGGGTTGTCGTTGAAGAAGATCACCAGGAAGTACGGCGCCATGATCAGCATCGTGATCGGGGTCGTGGTCGCCCCGATGTCCTCCTGGCGGGAGACCATCGCGGCGGCCGCGGCGAACAGGGCGGCGAGCAGCACGAAGCCGAAGAGGAAGAAGATCGCGAACCAGGTGATCGGTGCACCGAGTGCGTCGAGCACGCCGGCCTGACCGGTGACGGCGAGCCCCACCACCGCGACGGCCGCGAGCAGCACGATCTGGGCCATCGCGAGGATCGTGTTGCCGAGTACCTTGCCCGCGAGCAGCGCCCGCACCGGGATCGCCGAGATGAGGATCTCGACCACGCGCGTCTGCTTCTCTTCGACCACGCTCTGCGCGATGGTGCCGCCGAAGGTCGTCGCGGCGATGAGGAACACGATCCCGAATGCCAACGCGATGAAGTAGCGCAGCACGTCGGCGGCGCTCGAGCCCGGCTCGAGCCGGTCCACCGGTGGAGTGTCGCTGAGCATCTGCAGCAGGGTCGAGGGGACGCTGTCCTTCACCACGACGGTGAAGTCGAACGCCGAGTCCGACGCACCCGAGACCAGGGCGGCATCCGCCGTCCCGTCCGCCACGAGAGCGCGGGCGGCGTCGTCGCTGTCGACGACGGTCACCTCGAGGCCGTCCAGCCCCGAGACTTCGCCCTGCGTCTGAGCGGTGACGGCGACCGGGATGCCGCTGGCGGTGGTGTTCGCGGCCGTGAAACCGCCCCACAGCACCGACGCGAGGGCCGCGACGATGAGGATCGCGGTGGAGATGACGAAGGCCTTGCTGCGCAGCTTCGAGCCGATCTCGCGCTCGGCGACCAGCCAGATGCTCTGCAGCTCGCTCGGCGCGCGGTGCGGTGTCGTCGTACGGGCCGGGACCGGAGCGGTGATCGGGGTGCTCACTGGATGACCTCCTTGAAGATCTCGGCCAGGGTCGGACGCTGGGGGGAGAAGCTGGTGACGTCGCCGCGGCCGGTGGCCTCGCGCAGCACACGTTGGGCGGTGCCGTCGTCGTCGGCGTCGAAGAGGGCGTAGCCGCCGTCGAAATCGATCACGCGAACGCCGGGTTCGTCGCGGAGCCACCCGGTGTCGCCGCGCGAGACCAACTCGTAACGGTGGGTCGCGTGCTCGGCGCGAAGGCCCTCGCGACTGCCGGCCGCGCGGATCGTGCCGTCGGCGATGATGACGAGGTCGTCGCAGAGACGCTCGACCACGTCGAGCTGGTGCGACGAGAACAGCACGGCGGCGCCCTCGGCGGCCTTCTCTTGCAGCACGCCCGCGACCACGTCGACCGCCAGGGGGTCGAGCCCCGAGAACGGCTCGTCGAGGATGAGCACCTCGGGCTCGTGGACCAGCGAGGCGGCGATCTGCGCGCGCTGCTGATTGCCGAGCGAGAGGGTCTCGATAAGGTCGCCGAGGCGCTCGCCGAGTCCGAGCCGCTCGAGCAGGGCCGCGGCCTTGGCGGTCGCGTCGGCCTTGCCGAAGCCGTGCAGCCGTGCGAGGTAGGCGATGTGCTCGGCCACCTTCATCTTGGGGTACAGCCCCCGCTCCTCGGGCATGTAGCCGAATCGACGGCGGTCGGCGGTGGTGACCGCGGCGCCGTTCAGCTCGACCGTGCCCGCGTCCTTGCCGAGCACACCCAGCGCGATGCGCATCGTCGTCGTCTTCCCGGCCCCGTTGCCGCCGACGAAGCCCGTGAGGCGCCCGGGGGCGACGTCGAAGCCCACGCCGTCGAGCACGCGGCGTCCGCCGTAGCTCTTGGTGATGCCGTCCAGATGGAGCACGATGCATCCCTTCTTCTCGATGCCTCCCACGCTAGGGACCCGGATGCCGCACCACCTCCGCCCCGGGACGGTTCTGCGTCTCCACCGCACGGGGGAGGGCGCTACGGCCGAGGGGTCGCGGCGGGGGCTCCCGGGCGGGGCGCCGCGCGTCGTCGACATCGCCCTCGATGCTCGAAAGGACACGCAACGGTGCCGAATCGCGGGGTACCTCGTGACCGTCCGGTCGTCTCGGGCGCTGCCCGGGCCGGTGCGCGGCCCTCGTCGCCGTCAGGCCAGGCCGTGCCGGTGGGCGAGCACCACGGCCTGCACGCGGTCGCGCGCCCCGAGCTTCTGCAGCAGGTTCGACACGTGCGTCTTGACCGTCGCCTCGCCGATGAACAGGCGCGCGGCGATCTCGGCGTTGCTGAGCGCCTCGGCCACCAGCCGCAGCACTTCGCCCTCGCGCTCGGTGAGGGGCTCGGTCAGGCGCAGCGGCTCGATCGTGGCGGAGGGGGCGGATGCCGCCATCTCGGCACCCGGCGATGCGAAACGTTCGATGACCCGGCGCGTGACCTCGGGGGCGAGCAGCGCGTCTCCGGCCCCGACGACGCGGACGGCCGAGACGAGTTCTTCGGGTCCCGCGTTCTTGAGGAGGAACCCGCTGGCTCCGGCCGCCAGCGCCGAGAAGAGGTAGTCGTCGCGGTCGAAGGTCGTGACGATGAGCACGGCCGCGTCGGATGCGGGGTCGGCGGTCAACCGGCGGGTGGCTTCGAGGCCGTCCATGTCGGGCATCTGCACGTCCATGCAGATCACGTCGGGCCGCAAGCTCGCCGCCGCGGAGAGGGCTTCGAGTCCGGATGCCGCCTCTCCCACGACCTCGATGTCGGGCTCCAGCGAGAGGATCGTGCGGAACCCCGCCCGCATCATGGCGTGGTCGTCGACCAGCAGGACACGCAGCTCAGACATGCGCCCCCTCCGCGGTGATCAGCGGTACGCGCACACGCACGAGGTAGCCGCCGCGCGGGCGCGGTCCGATCTCGATCGTTCCGCCCGACACGGCCGCGCGTTCGCGCATGCCGAGCTGTCCGAGCCCCGGCGTCGACGAGCCCCGGCGTCCCGTGTTCGAGATCTCGAGCTCGACAGCATCCGTCTCGAACCGCAGGCGCACGTCGGCGGTGGCGCCCGGTCCCGCGTGGCGGCGCGCGTTCGTCAACGCCTCCTGCGCGATGCGGTACAGGTTCACCTGCACGAGGGGCGGGGGATCGCACGCGGGGTCTCCGATGACGGTGAAGGTCGCAGGGAGGCCTGCGGCGGTGGCGTCGTCGACGAGGGCCTGGATCGTGCTGAGTCCGTGGGTGGTGGGCGCGGTGTCGGGGGCCGCGTCGGCGTCCGGCGTACGCAGGGTCTCGAGCAGCTGGCGCAGCTCGTGCAGCGAGGTGCGCGCGGAGCTCTCGACACTCGACAGCGTCTCGCGAGCGGCGTCGGGGTCGCGAGTGAGGAGCGAGCGGGCGACACCCGCTTGAACGCCCATGAGCGAGACGTGGTGGGCGACCACGTCGTGCAGCTCGCGCGCGATGCGGACGCGGTCGAGAGCGACGGCCTGCGCCGCGGTCACCTCGCGCTCGGACTCGAGTTCTGCGGTGCGTTCCTCGAGGGCCGCGCGTTCGCGCATCTGCTGGTGCGAGCGGTCGCCGAAGTAGTAGGCGCCCCCGAAGAAGAGGGCGTTGAGGCCGAGCGCCAGGAGCTGGGAAGCGACGAACGGTGAGAAAGCGCCGGCGCGAGAGAAGGCGCCCCCGACGTCCGGATCCACCGGCTGGGTCGCCGCCTGGAACATCACGACGAACAGCCACACGAACATGCCCGCGATCAGCGCGACGCGCACGATCGTCGCCCGGCGACGGTTCGGCTCCCATGCTCCGACCGTGTACAGCGCGATGAACATGGCGATGTTGCCGGCGTAGATCTCGGGGATGCGGAACGTCACGGCGAGGAAGTACGCGAGCGAGACGAGAACGGCGGCGACCGAGGGCCAGCGCCGGCGGAAGGCGACGGGGACGGCCAGCACGACGACGTACCCCACGGCGATGGCCAGCGAACCCTGCTGCTCGCCGTAGATCCCCGCGACAGACGACAGCACCGCGCTCAGCAGCCCCCCGAGCAGTAGCACCACGGCGAGCACGGCGTCGTTCCGCTGCTGCGCGCGCGTGATCCGTGGCATCCCTCCACGCTAGAGGCGACCGCCGACACCTGCATCCCCCGTGAGGCGGAGTCAAGAAGAGGGGGAATACAGGTTCGACCGCGATGCTTGCACGTGAATGAACCAGGGCGCCCGGCGCCCCCGTCGTCCGGAAAGAGGATCATCGTGACCGACTACACGATCGGCTACATCGTCGGCAGCATCTCCAGCACCTCGATCAACCGCCGTCTGGCGAAGGCACTCGAGAAGGTCGCCCCCGAGGGCGTGACCCTGAAGGAGATCCCGATCAAGGACCTGCCCTTCTACTCACCCGACTACGACGGGAACTTCCCCGAGGTCGCGACCGAATTCAAGAAGGCCATCGAAGACGCCGACGGCGTCTTCGTCGTGACCCCCGAGTACAGCCGCTCGATCCCGGGCGTGCTCAAGAACGCGCTCGACTGGTCGGCGCGCCCCTACGGCGAGGCGTCGTTCAACGACAAGCCCACCGCCGTCATCGGCACCTCGCAGGGCGGTATCGCCACGGCCGCCGGCCAGCAGCACCTGCGCTCGGTGCTCCTGCACTACAACGCTCTCGTCCTCGGCCAGCCCGAGGGCTACATCCAGTCGACCCCCGGCCTCTTCGAGGACGACGGAACCGTGACCGACGAGGGCACCGCGGCGTTCCTCCGCTCGATCATCGAGGCGCTGGTGACGCTCATCGCGCGCACCGCACCGGCCGAGGTGCCCGCGGTCTGACGCTCCCGCACGGCGGGGTCGGGGTTCGCCTCGGCCCCGCCGTCGTGCGATCCCCTCCGCGGTCGCATGCGACGGCAGGTGCCCGGCCGCGGATCCGGATGGGTACGTCGGATCCGGATACCGCCGCGGAGTCGGTCCGATTCTGTTGCGGCGGTCCGATTCTGCTGCGCTGCGCGCGTACGAAGAGGCCCGCAGGTGTCACCCGAACGGGTCCGGATGCCGCGGGCCCGACGTCCCGGGATGCCGTGCGCTCAATCGCGGCGCGCCGCCCCGGAGCCCGCGTAACGGCGCCGAAATCGGAGAATCGCACCAGAATCGGACGGCAGCGCGCACGGCGTCCGATTTCGACGAGGTCATCCGATTCTGACGAGGTCGTTCGACCGCGCGACGCCCCGGCCCGGTGTCCTCGGCGCTCAGCCGAAGATCATCGGCAGGTCGTCATCGTCGTCGGCCCCCGACAGGTCGAGGTCGGCGACGACGGGGACGTGGTCGCTGGGGACCTCGCCCTTGCGCTCGTTCCGGTGGATCTCGGCGCCGTGCACAGCGTCGGCGAAGGCGCGCGAGCCGAGGATGAAGTCGATGCGCAGGCCCTCGTTGCGGGGGAAGCGCAACTGCTTGTAGTCCCAGTACGTGTAACCGGTGGGGATGAGCGGGCGCACGACGTCGGTGAGCCCGGAGGTCTCGAACGCGGCGAACGCCTCCCGCTCGACGGGCGAGACGTGCGTGCTCGCGCCCTGAACGATCGTGGGGTCGCCGTTGTCGGCATCGGTTGGGGCGATGTTGAAGTCGCCCGTCAGCGCGAGGGGCAGATCGGGGTCGGCGGCGAGGGCGTCGGCCGTGTACTGCCGCAGCTTGTCGAGCCAGTCGAGCTTGTAGGTGAAATGCGGGTCGTCGAGCCCGCGACCGTTCGGCACGTAGAGGCTCCACACGCGCACGCCGTCGACGGTGGCGCCGATCGCGCGGGCCTCCTGGGGGAGGTCGGGCCCCTCTTTGCCCTTCTCGAAGCCGGGCATGCCGGGGAAGCCGATCTCGACGTCCTCGAGCGGCTCGCGGCTGGCGATCGCGACGCCGTTCCACTGATTGAGACCGTGCGCGGCGACGTGATACCCCGCCTCCTCGAAGGCGGCGTACGGGAACTGCTCCGTCTTGCACTTGATCTCCTGCATCGCCAGCACGTCGATGTGCTCGCGCACGCAGAACTCGACGGTGCGGGTGACGCGGGCGCGGATGGAGTTGACGTTCCAGGTGGCCAGGCGCATGGCATCCAGCCTACTTTCGTGCGTCGACATCGCCGTGCGGAGCAGCCCCGGCGTGATCAGGACGGAGCACTAAACTCGACGCCGTGACCACCGCCTCCACGCCCGAGCTCGAAGCCGACCGTCAGGCCCTCATCGGCCTCATCAAGGACGAGGCGGTGTTCCACGGCGACTTCACCCTCTCGAGCGGCAAGAAGGCGACGTACTACGTCGACATGCGCAAGCTCACCCTCGACCACCGCGCCGCCCCCGCGATCGGTCGGCTGGTGCTCGACCTGGTGAAAGACCTCGACGGCGTCGTCGCCGTCGGCGGCCTCACGCTGGGGGCCGACCCCATCGCCAACGCCGTGATGCACGAGTCGGTGCACGCCGGAACCCCGCTCGACGCGTTCGTCGTGCGCAAAGAGCCCAAGGACCACGGCCGCGGTCGCCAGATCGAGGGCGCCGATGTCGAGGGCAAGCGCGTCGTCGTCGTCGAAGACACCTCGACCACCGGCCAGTCCGCCCTCAAGGCCGTCGAGGCGCTGCGCCGCGCGGGTGCCGAGGTCGTCGCTGTCGCCGTCATCGTCGACCGCAAGACCGGAGCGCAGGCTGCGATCGAGGCCGCGGGCCTGCAGTGGCTGGCATCCATCGACCTCGACGACCTGGGCCTCGCCCCGCAGTAAGCAGTCCCGCCCTGCCGGACCCTCGGCCTGCGCGCGCCGCCGGGGTGCGTCGGTGCGTCGCCGCGCTGTGACGAGAACAGGGCGGTGCGACGGGGACAGGGCGTTTCGTCCTGTTCTGGTGGCATCCCCTGTTTCGGTGACGGCGTGACGGATGCCAGCGCGCAGCCGCCGGGTGCGTCGATGCTCCCCGCGGCGGCGGGGCTCACCTCAGGGCGACCCGTCCCCCGGCCCGTCGAACGGGTCGCGACGCCCCCCGCCGCCGCGCCGCGAGCGGCGCCACTGCACGATGAAGGCCACGAGCGTTCCCGCCGTGATGAAGAAGGCGACGATCAGCCAGAGCGTACGGTCGTCCACGGTGTCTCCTCGTCGGGGTCGGGGTCGGGTCAGAGACCCGCTTCGAGGCCCTCTTCGCCGTCGGCGAGGTCGGACTCGAGGGGTTCCTGGCGCACGAGCTCGGCGACCGAGCCGAGGATCTCGTCGGGGCGGAAGGGGTAGCGCTCGATCTCTCGCTGGTCGCTGATGCCGGTCATGACGAGCACGGTGTGCAGCCCCGCCTCGATGCCGGCGACGATGTCGGTGTCCATGCGGTCGCCGATCATGCCGGTGTTCTCGCTGTGCGCCCCGATGCGGTTGAGGGCGGAGCGGAACATCATCGGATTCGGCTTGCCGACGATGTAGGGCTCTTTGCCGGTGGCCTTGGTGATGAGGGCGGCGATGGCTCCCGTCGCGGGCAGGACGCCCTCGGTCGAGGGGCCCGTGGCATCCGGGTTCGTGGCGATGAAGCGCGCTCCCCCGCGGATGAAGCGGATCGCCTTGGTGATCGCCTCGAACGAGTAGTTGCGAGTCTCGCCCACGACGACGTAGTCGGGGGCGGTCTCGGTCATGATGAAGCCCGCCTCGTGAAGGGCGGTCGTGAGACCCGCCTCGCCGATGACGAAGGCGGATCCACCGGGCATCTGCGACTGGAGGAAGTCGGCGGTGGCGAGCGCGGAGGTCCAGATCGCGGACTCGGGGACCACCAGGCCGGAGGCCCGCAGTCGTGCGCTGAGATCGCGGGGCGTGTAGATCGAGTTGTTCGTCAGCACCAGGAACGGTGTGCCCTCGGACCGCCACTGCGCGAGCAGCTCCGACGCGCCGGCGATGGGGGTGTTCTCGTGAACGAGCACACCGTCCATGTCGGTGAGCCAGCACTCGATGTCGCCTCGGGTCCGCATGGGGCCAGCCTAATCCCGGACCCCGACACCGCCTCGAAAAGAGGGGGGGGCTTGAAAGAGCGCGGGCGGGCCCGACCGGAGTCGTGGCCCGCCCGTCCGCGGATGCCGACTTACTTGAAGGTGTCCTTCACGTTCTCGCCGGCCTTCTTCGCGTCGGCCTTGACCTGGTCGGCCTTGCCCTCGGCGGCGAGCTTGTCGTTGTCGGTCGCGTTGCCGATCGCTTCCTTCGCCTTGCCCACGATGTCCTGAGCGGCGTTCTTGATCTTGTCGTCGAGACCCATGATCTGACTCCTTCTTTCTCGTGTCGGCGTCGGCGGCGAAAGGTATCTCGTCGCGACGGAGCGGGTGGCTCACGAAGAAGACGGGTCTCGGGCACGATTCGTCACGCGAAGTCGTAGAAAACTTTTTACCGGACGGTATTCCGCTGCCGGAATGCACCCGTGACGGACGCACCGGATCTCGTTAGGGTCGAAGGGTGACGCGAACCGAATGGGATCCCGAGAACCTGCCGGACCTCTCCGGGCGGTCGTATCTCGTCACGGGCGCGACCCGCGGGCTCGGCTTCTTCGCGTGCGAGCAGCTCGCCGCCGCCGGCGCCCACGTGCTGCTCACCGGTCGGAATCCCAACAAGATGTCCGCGGCCAAGGCCGCCATCATGCGCTCGACCCCGGATGCCAGCATCGAGACGCTCCTGCTCGACACCAGCAACATGGGTTCGGTGCGAGCGGCGGCCGCCACCGCCCGTGCGCGCGGACGGCTCGACGGGCTCCTGCTGAACGCCGGTATCGTCCACCCGCCCAAGGAGCGCGAGACCGCCGGCGGTCACGAACTCGTGTTCGCCACCAACGTGCTGGGCCACTTCGCCCTGGCCGGTGAGCTGCTCAAGCCCCTCGCCGCAGCCCGCGGACGCATGGTCTGGGTGGGCAGTATGTCGACGTCGCTCTGGCGACATGTGCCCACCGACCCCGAACTGCGCGAGGGCTACTCGCCGTGGCGCGCCTACGTGCAGTCGAAGGCGGCGACGACCGCGCTGGCGCTCGAGGCGCAGAAGAGGCTGCTCGCCCACGGCGTTCCGATCCAGAGCCTCGTGGCCCACCCCGGCTACTCGACCAGCGGTCGCACGCGCGGGGTGCGCGGCGTCAACGAGCCGAGCCGGCTCACGCGCTTCTTCGACAATCTCCAGGCGCCGATCACCCAGTCCAAGGAGCAGGGGGCCTGGGCTCTCGTCCGCGCGCTCGTCGACCCGCACGCCGAGGGCGGCACGATGTACGGACCGGCGCTCGTCGCCCGGGGAGTCCCGCGCGTGGCGACCCCCGCCCGCCGCACACGGGGCAGCGAACTCGGCGCCGACCTCTGGCGCGCGTGCGAGACGGCGACCCACGTGCGGTGGCCCTTCGATCGAGCTCGGCGCGCGGCATCCTGAATCCGGTCTCCCGGCACGGCTGAGCGGAGGAGAATCCGCGAGCGGAGGAAGCAGAACCTCGCCCGGGCCCTCCCCTCGACGGGTCTCCTCCCGTGCACCGACAGTGGCTCGCGCAAACGGTCTCCGGCGCGCACGCCGGCGGAGACTCCCTTTCAGCGCGTGAGCCAGACCGAACTGCTCGCGCCGGCCGGCAGCGCCACCTCGGTGCCGTCCGCGCGCACGACATCGTCGCTCAGCACCTCGAGCTCGTGCCCGACGTCGATGCCGTTCTCGACGAGCGCCCTCAGCAGCTCAGGATCGCGATCGCTGACGCGCAGGACGCGCCCCGCGTGGCCGATCGACGCCTCGGCGAGGAGCACGAAGGGTTCGCGGTGCACCGAGCCGTCGGCATCCGGGATGGCGTCTCCGTGGGGATCGAAACGCGGGCGACCGAGTCGCTCGTCGATGCCCTCGAGCAGTCGGTCGCTCAGCGAATGCTCGAGGACCTCGGCTTCGTCGTGCACCTCGTCCCAGGAGTACGCGAACTCGCGCACGAGCCACGTCTCGATGAGGCGGTGGCGGCGGATCACGCCCGCCGCGCGGTGTCGACCCGCGGGGGTCAGCGACACCGGTCCGTACGGCCGATGCGTGACGAGTCCCTGCGCGGCGAGCTTCTTGACCATCTCGGTCACGCTCGAGGGGGCGAGGCCCAGCACGGCCGCGAGCTGCGAGGGCGTGATCGGGCTGTCCTGCCACTCGGTGTGGTGATAGATCGCCTTGAGATAGTCGTCGGCCACGGGCGAGTCCACAGCGTCAGCCTAACCTCCGGTGAAGACCAACCACAGGAGCAGAGCGTTGAGGGCGATGAGGAACACGGATGCCAGCACCCCGGCCGCCGTGGTCGCCCCGCGGTTGCGGTAGTCGCCGAGCACATCGCGTCGACGGGTCAGGGCCACGAGGGGGACGAGCGCGAACGGGATCCCGAACGACAGCACGACCTGGCTGAGCACCAGCGCGAGCGTGGGGTCGACGCCGAGGCCGAGGATCACGAGGGCGGGCACGAGGGTGACGAGGCGGCGGACGAGCAGGGGGATGCGCGCGTGGAGGAGCCCCTGCATGATCTCGGCGCCCGCATAGGCGCCGACGGAGGTCGACGCGAGACCGCTGGCGAGCAGGCCCACCGCGAAGAGGGTGGCGACGAGCGGGCCGAGGCCCTCACGTAGCGCCGCGTACGCGCCCTCGAGGCTGTCGGTGCCCTCGACCCCGGCGAGGGTGGCGGCGGCGAGCAGAAGGATCGCGAGATTCACGGTGCCCGCCACAGCGAGCGCGATCGTGACGTCCCACCGCGTCGCCCGCAGCAGACGCGGAGTCGAGATGCCGCGGGCGTCGGCGAGGGCGTCGGCGCGGCTTTGAGCGCCCGGAGTCCCGCCCGCGTTCTCGCCCGCGTTCGCGCCGAGGCCGCTCGGCGCGGGAGAGGGCGTCGCCGTGGCTCGATCGGTCGTCCCGGGCGCGATGTCTGTTCCCGCGGCTGTGACGCGGTCGGGAGTCGGTGCCGGGCGCGTGGACGTCGTCTCGACGCGTGCGGCTGAGCTCGCCGCCGCCGGCGCGAACCGATCGCGCGCGAGAGCGGAGTGCGCGTAGATCGCGTGCGGCATGATCGTCGCGCCGAGGATGGAGGCCGCGAGGAGCACGGAGGTGCTCCCCTCGAACCGCGGCACGAGGCCCCCGATCACCCCGGCGGGCTCGGGTGGAGCGAACAACAGCCCGAAGGTGAAGCCGACGGCGATGACGAGCAGCAATCCGATCAGTACCGTCTCGAACGCCCGCGCCCCGCGCCGCGTCTGCACGAGCAGGAGGCCCATCGAGACGACGCCCGTGATCACCCCGCCCCACACCAGAGGGATGCCGAAGAGCAGGTGCAGCGCGACGGCGCCGCCGATGACCTCGGCGACGTCGGTGGCCATCGCGACGAGCTCGGCCTGCAGCCAATAGGCCCGGCGAGCCCAGGGGCGGCGGATGCGGCGGCCGAGCACCTGGGGGAGGCTCTCACCCGTGACGATCCCGAGCTTCGCCGAGAGGTACTGGATCAGCCACGCCATCACGTTGCCGAGCACCACGACCCACACGAGCAGGTAGCCGAAGGTCGCGCCCGCGGTCATGTTGCTCGCGACGTTGCCGGGGTCGAGGTAGGCGACGCCGGCGACCATCGCCGGGCCGAGGAGCCAGAGCGCCCGCCCCGATGTGCGACGGCGACCCACGAGATCGGCTGTTTTCGGCATCCCGAAACCGTATCAATTTTTCGGTCCACCGAAAAGTGATGAATCCAGAGGCGTCCAGGTCGCGGGGCGGCACGAGACGACGAAAGGTGCGCCCCGTGATCTCGAGCCGATCGTCCGATCTCGCCCGGGCGTCGGCAGGCCGCGCGGGTAGCCTGAAACGGTGACGGATGCCGAGACCCCCACGCCGTCGCAGGGCGACGCGGCCCAGCCCCCGACGGATGCCGACGGGGCAGAGCCCCGACAGGGGGAGGCGGCCGCGACCGCCACCCACGGCGTCGGTCCCTGGCCCGGCGGCCCGGACGCCTGGCCCGACGATCCCCGCTACGACCGCGAGCTGCTCGAGAACGGCGACACCCGCAACGTCGTCGACGGCTACCGCTACTGGAGCATGGACGCGATCGTCGCCGACCTCGACGAGAAGCGGCATCCGTTCCACGTCGCGATCGAGAACTGGCAGCACGACCTCAACATCGGCTCGATCGTGCGCAGCGCCAACGCGTTCCTCGCGGCCGAGGTGCACATCATCGGCAAGCGCCGCTGGAACCGGCGCGGTGCCATGGTGACCGACCGCTATCAGCACGTGCGGCACCACGAAGACGTCGACGCCTTCGCCGCCTGGGCGCGGGATGCGGGACTCCCGGTGATCGCCGTCGACAACGTCGAGGGGTCGGTGCCGGTCGACCGTGCCGAGCTCCCCGAGGCGTGCGTCCTGCTGTTCGGTCAGGAGGGTCCGGGGCTGTCGCCCGAGGCGATCGAGGCGGCCACCGGCGTGGTCGAGATCACCCAGTACGGTTCCACGCGCTCGATCAACGCCGCGTCGGCTGCCGCCGTGATCATGTACGAGTGGTGCCGCCGCTGGGCGTGAGCTGCGCCCTCGTGACGCCACCGTGTGAAACGCGGGGTCTTTGTCGGTAACACGCTGCCGGTGAGCGGGCGGGCGGATGTTTACTGACGGCACCGGTTGCAAGGCCCGGGGGCGAAGAAGCGCCCCGCCGCGAGTCGCGCAGCCTGTCCTTCGCCGGTGGCAGCCGGTGGAGGACGCGACACCGAATCACACACCTGGGAAGGAATGACCATGACGATCACGGATTCAGCGACGACGGGCTTGGCGGACCGCTGGCGGGACGCCCCCGCTCCACACGATAGCGTCGGCTGGATCGCGCGCGCCCGCGAGGTGGCGGACATCCTCGCGACGGACGCCGTCGAGCGCGACCGCGCCAACGATGCCCCGTTCGCCGAGGTGGAGTTGTTGAAGGCATCGGGCCTGGTGACGCTGCTCGGTCCTCGCGAGCATGGTGGCGCGGGCGAGACGTGGGACACCGCGTACAAGGTCATCCGTGCCGTCGCGCGCGGGGACGGATCGATCGGGCAGGTGCTCGGCTACCACTACCTCTGGGCATGGGCGGCGCGCCTCGTGGCCACCGACGCGCAGATCGCGGCGGTCGAGGAGTTGTACACCTCGAACGCTTTCCTCTTCGGTGGCGCAGTCAACCCGCGCGACTCCGATCTCGTGATCCGCGAGGACGGCGACGACCTGATCTTCTCGGGGCGCAAGTCGTTCTCGACCGGCGGCCGGGTGTCCGACCTGACGGTGCTCGAGGGCGTGCTCGAAGGCACCGAGACGCACATCTTCGCGATCGTCCCCACGGCGCAGGAGGGGATCGTCTTCGCCGGCGACTGGGACAACCTCGGCCAGCGTCTGACCGAGTCGGGTTCGGTCGAGATCCGCGATGTGCGCGTTCCCTGGTCGGATGCCGCGGGATTCGTCGACAAGCAGTTCCAGTCGCTGGTCTACAACACCCTCAACGTGCCCGCGATCCAGCTCGTGTTCGCGAACTTCTACCTCGGCATCGCCGAGGGCGCGCTGGAGACCGCGTCGGCATACACCCGTGAGCGCACCCGGCCCTGGCCCTACGGCGGTGACGACAAGCAGCGCGCCACCGAGGAGTGGTACGTGCTCGAAGGCTACGGCACCCTGCAGTCGAAACTCTGGGCCGACGAGGCGCTCCTGGATGCCGTGGGTGCGGAGATCAGTGCCGTGTTGCACGCCCCGCGCGAGGAGCTGACCGAGCGTCGGCGCGGAGAGATCGCGGTGCGAATCGCGGCCGGCAAGCTCCGCATCGTCGACGACGGCCTCGAGGTGGCATCCAAGATCTACGAGCTGACCGGAGCACGTGCGACGTCGAACGCCGTCGGGCTCGACATCTTCTGGCGGAACCTCCGTACGCACAGCCTGCACGATCCCATCGCGTACAAGAAGCGCGAGGTGGGGGAGTACGTGCTGCTCAGCCAGGTGCCGGTACCCACCTGGTACACGTGAGACGCCGGGGCGGGGCGCCGACGAGGGTCCCGCCCCGCACTCCGTCCAGACCGGTGGATCGGGGGACGTCAGGCTCCGGCCGTCATCCACCGCTGTCCGCGCACACGGAGCCCGAGCGTGAGCGCGCGCGCCACCATGTAGACACCGAAGAACGCCGCCGCCAGCCACGCGAGGCCGGTGGCACCGCCGCCGGCGAAGAGCGCCACGAGAACGAGTGCCGGAGCGTACGGCACGAAATTGAGCAGCCCCGCGAGGGCGAGGTAGCGCGCATCGCCGGCCCCGATCAGCACGCCGTCGAGCACGAAGACGAACCCCGCCAGAGGCTGCGCGACGGCGAGCACCAGCAGCGCCGGCTGGATGAGCGCGGCGATCTCGGCATCCCCCGTGAAGATCAGGCCGATCACGCCCGACCCGGCGGCGATGACCGCACCCACCGCGACGCCGAACCACACGCCCCAGGCGCTCGTGCGCGTGAGGACCCGGCCGACCGTGTCGGTGTCGGCGGCACCCAGCGCACGGCCGATCAGCGCCTGCGCCGCGATGGCGAGGGCGTCGAGGGCGAATGCCGCCGTCGAGAAGATGGTGAAGGCGATCTGCCATCCCGCGAGCTCGGCCGAGCCCAGACCCGTCGCCACGGCGACCGTCGCGAGGAACGCCGCCCGCAGGCTGACGGTGCGCAGGAACAGCCAGCCGCCCGAGCGGACGGTGCCGCCCAGACTCTCGCGCTCGAGGCGGAGGGATGCCGTGTGCACCTGCGCCAAGCGCCGCGCGACCAGGACGTATGCGCCGACCATTCCCCACTGCGCCACGACCGTGCCGATCGCCGACCCCGCGATCCCCCAGCCGAAGCCGTAGATGAACAGGGCGTTGAGCAGCGCGTTGGCGCCGAAGCCGAGGCCGGCGATCCAGAGCGGGGTCACCGTGTTCTGCATCCCGCGCAGCAGGCCGGTGGCGGCGAACACCACGAGCATGGCGGGCAGACCCCACATCGAGATCGCGAGGTAGGTGCGTGCGTTCTCGGCGACGTCGGGAGCAGCGCCGAAGAGGTCGACGATGCCGGGGGCCGCGAGAGAGCCGGCCGCCGCCAGCAGGGCGCCGAGGCACAGCGCGAGCCACATGCCGTCGATGCCGATCCGCACGGCCCGGCCGTACTCGCCGGCGCCGTAGCGCCGAGCGACAGCGGGCGTCGTCGAATAGGCGAGGAACACCATGAGCCCGACGATCGTCTGCAGCACCGCCCCGGCGATACCGAGCCCCGCGAGGGGAGCGACGCCCAGGTGGCCCACCATGGCGGCGTCGACGATGAGGAACAGCGGCTCGGCGATGAGCGCGCCCAGCGCCGGCAGGGCGAGCCGCAGGATCGAGCGGTTCAGCGTCGCGGGCGCAGGAGCGGTCACGGTCCGAGCCTAGGGCGGGCCTCCGACACCGCCCGGGCGGCTCTCCGTTGCTTTCACCCGCCTATATTCATGCGCGCTCACGCACACTCGCCGCCTCGGAGGAGGGACATGAGTCGTCACGTGGTGAGGGCCGGTCGGGTCAGGGGTGAACTTCAGTTACCTCGGGCTGGTGCGTTTTACGTCTATCGCTTGCTTTGGGAGGATAGCGCAACAAAATGAGGGGGAATTATGACGACCAAACTGATCGCGGTGCCGACGCTATTCATGCTCGCCACGGCGCTGCTGTGTGCGTCGCCAGCCACAGCTGACGACGCACCGCAGGCCTCGGCGTCGATCGCGCCGATCGATGTTCCGCCGCTGCCGAACACGATCTCTAACGAAGAGATGGCGGAGCTCTCGTCCGACACCAACAAAATCGTGTTCGACGAGACCCGCGCCGAGACTGAGGCGAAGCTGGAGACGTTGAACCTCGAGTCGCCGGATCCGGAGGCGTCCGAGGTCAAGACTGCGGGTCTCCGCACGACGCAGATCCAGACCGCTGGGCTCATGACGCGAGCGTCGATGGCGTCGTCAAAGTGCTTCTTGGTTCCGGGCAACATGTGGTTGCGCAAGTCGTCGAACTACGGGGGTGTTGGCTCCAAGCCCTCACTGAGAAATTGCAGCGCGAATGTCGTGAAGACAGGGATGGCCAGCGAGGTGTTTCGCCAAGAATGGTGGGGGTGGCAGAAAGTCGCCGGACCCTTCAATAGCTACGGCACCAGCAGCATGCAGTCCAAGGACGTGACGTACTGGTGCAACGGGAAGACTCGTGACAACCGGTTTCAAGTCATCACGACAGCGTGGGGGACGACCAGCCGAGGCCAGACGGGCGTGGGCCGCGACTCGACCGGGTCGTACACCTTCAAATGCAACTGATCACAGGTGAGTGACCGGACAAGTGGGGTCGGACATCCCGTTCGACCCCACTTGTCATCCGAGGAAGCCGCCCTGCACTCGGTAGGGAACCGGGTAGGCGCCGATCCAGATCCGTTCGCCTTCGAAGCGGTCCGCCATCTGCTCGTTGAAACGGGACGCCTCAAGTTCATCGTCGAACACGCCAAGAATCTCTGTGTCCTGGTCACTGCGGTAGACGATCCAGACCTTGTTCATGGCTTCAGAGTAGGGCCCCTCCAAGCTCACGCGGCGCCTTCACCTTCCAGTACCCGCCACGAGGCTACTTTGACGCTTTGGTCGCGCATACGGGCGATCCATCCTGCGCCTATAGGGCGGAGCCCGCGTCCGAAAGCGGTCCCCTGCTGGCGGATACTCGGCGAAGCCTCGCCGCGACCGATCCCGAGCTGCCACCACTACCTCCGCCCATGTTCGGAGCCCGCAGGGATGTGAGGCACATATCCTGTCTGCATGACCGACACCCCCCGCTCCGGTCTCGCGCTCGACGAGCTCAGCGACGAGATCCGCCCGCAGGACGACCTGTTCCGCCACGTGAACGGCAGCTGGCTCGAGCGCACCGAGATCCCCGACGACAAGGCCCGCTGGGGCTCGTTCCACCTCATCGCCGAGCAGGCCGAGGCAGACGTGCGCACCATCGTCCAGGAGTCGCAGGATGCCGAGCCGGGCAGCGAAGCCCGCAAGATCGGCGACCTGTTCGCGAGCTTCATGGACACCGACCGCATCGAGTCCGCCGGCCGCGAGCCGCTCGCACCGCAGCTCGAGCGCGTCGACGGCGTCACCGACATCCCCTCCCTGCTCCGGCTCATCGGCGAGCTCGAGCGCGACGGGGTGAGCGGACTGCTGACGCTCTTCGTCGAGCCCGATCCGGGCGATCCCACCCGCTACGTCCCCGTCGTCTACCAGGGCGGCATCTCCCTGCCCGACGAGAGCTACTACCGCCTCGACAACTTCGACGAGACGCGCACCGCCTACCGCGCGCACATCGAGCGCGTCCTGGAGCTCGCCGGAGTCGCCGAGTCCGCGGCATCCGCCGACCGCACCTTCGCCCTCGAGACCGACATCGCCGCGCACCACTGGTCGCGCGAAGACAGTCGCGATTCGGTGAAGACCTACAACCTGAAGACGTGGGACGACACCCTCGCCCTCGCCGGACTCGACCTCGAGCCGTGGCGTGCGGGGGTCGCCCCGGGCCACGAGGACGCGCTCGCCGAAGTCGTCGTCTATCAGCCGAGCTTCGTCGAATCCCTCGGCGCCCTCCTCGTCGAGGAGCGCCTCGACGACTGGAAGGCCTGGCTGCGATTCAAGATCGTGCACGCGGCCGCCGCCTTCCTCTCCGAGGCCTTCGTCGCCGAGAACTTCGCGTTCTACGGCACGCAGCTCACGGGCGTCCCCGTCAACCGCGAGCGCTGGAAGCGCGGTGTGAGCCTCGTCGAGGCGGCCCTGGGCGAGGCGATCGGCAAGGTGTACGTCGAGCGCCACTTCCAGCCCGCGGCCAAGGACGCGATGGACGGCCTCGTCGCGAACCTCATCGAGGCCTACCGTCGCTCGATCCAGGGCCTGTCGTGGATGACCGACGAGACGCGCGAGCGCGCCCTCGCCAAGCTCGACACCTTCGTGCCCAAGATCGGTTACCCGGTCCGCTGGAAGGACTACTCCGAGCTCGAGATCGTCGCCGACGACCTTGTCGGCAACGTCCGCCGGGCGCACGTGTGGGAGCACGACCGCCAGCTCGCCAAGGTGGGACAGCCGATCGATCGCGACGAGTGGTACATGACGCCGCAGACCGTCAACGCGTACTACAACCCGCTCATGAACGAGATCGTGTTCCCCGCGGCCATCCTGCAGTACCCCTTCTTCGACGCCGACCGCGACGCCGCGGCCAACTACGGCGGCATCGGCGCGGTCATCGGGCACGAGATCGGGCACGGCTTCGACGATCAGGGCAGCCGCTTCGACGCCGACGGGTCGCTTCGCGACTGGTGGACGGATGCCGACCGCTCGGCGTTCGAGGAGCGCACCAAGGCCCTGATCGCCCAGTACGAGGCCCTCGTTCCCCTGGGACTCGGCGAGGAGCACCACGTCAACGGCGCCCTCACCATCGGCGAGAACATCGGCGATCTCGGGGGGCTCGGTATCGCGATCGCCGCCTACCGCCTCTTCCTCGAGAGCCAGGGCGAGACCGATCTGAACGGACCGGTCGTCGACGGGTACACCGGCATTCAGCGGCTCCTGCTCAGCTGGGCGCAGATCTGGCAGCAGAAGGGTCGGGATGCCGAGACGATCCGCCTGCTCACGATCGACCCGCACTCGCCGAACGAGTTCCGCTGCAACCAGATCGTGCGTAACATCGACGCGTTCTACGACGCGTTCGAGGTGACCGAGGGCGACGCCCTCTGGCTCGACGCCGACCAGCGCGTCACCATTTGGTGAGGTCCTGTTTGTTGCTCTGCTGACGCGGAAGGAGCCACGCTCGTGGGCATGCCCCCGGTTCCCGAGCCCAGTACGCCCGACCCCGTCGGCGGGCCGGTGGAGTCGTCGAGACGCGACGCCCCGGCCCTCCGCGGAGCGGGACGGAAGGGGCCGAAACGCCTGCCCCGTCGCGCGGCTGCGGGTCGGCGATCGTTCACGGCGACCCTGCGCTCGCTCGACGAGCTGGCCGCGTCGGGCGCCAGGGTCTCGGTGCGCATCGACGACCTCGACGGGGGCTCGACCGAGGTTCTTGCGGGCGACGACTTCATCACGCTGCCGGTGGGCGGGCTCGGCGTCGTGCCGCTGCTCATCGAGGCGGCGGCCGCCTTCGAGACGGGCCGTCTCGACCCGCTCGAGATCGTCGACCGCGCGTCCGTTCACGGCGCGGCCCACGGCGGTATCTGGCAGCACCTGAAGGCTCCGGCGCTGCCCCTGGCCGACGTGGCGATGCTCGCGGCCTCCTCCGGCGACGCCCTCGCCGTCAACGCCCTGCTGCACCGGGTGGGCCTGCAATCGGTGCGGGCGCGCGTCGAGCAGCTGGGGCTTCGCCGCACAGCCCTGCTCGACCGTTTCCGCGACGACCGCGGCCCCGACGACGCCCCCCACCTGGCACTGTCGACGGCTCGCGAGATGGCGCAGGTGTTCGCGGGGCTCGTGAACTCCACGATCGTCTCGCCGCAGGTCAGCGCGCAGGTCGCGGAGTGGCTGAGTCTGAACCACGACCTGTCGCTCGTGGCATCCGCCACCGGCCTCGATCCTTTCGCGCACGAGAACGACCAGCACGGGCTGCTGTTCATCAACAAGACCGGGCGTGCCCCGGGTGTCCGCGCCGAGGCGGGGGTGCTCGGCGGACCCCGCGCCGGAATCTCGTACGCGCTGATCGTGAACTTCGACGACCTCTCGATCGCCCACCGCCTGCGTGCGCACGACGCCTTCCGCGTGCTCGGCGTCGAACTGATGGAGTACGTGTACTGAGGCGTGGAGACAGAATCGTCCCGCACGGCTCGCTCGAGCGCAATCCCTCCTCTGCTCTCCCCACGCGCTGGGACGCTGGTGTTCCTCTGAACCGAGAAAGGGACCGAAGCCATGTCCGACTCCTCCTCACCCACCGACCCGTTCGCCGACTCCCGCGGCCCCGAGGGTCACTCCATCACCGACTGGACCGACCTCGGTCGCGAGATGTGGTCGTACCTGACCGGCCGCGGCGCCGCCGTCAACTACTCGTTCGTCGACATGACCGTCGAGGTGCCCCGCGACATCGGCCCCGACGCGCCGCGCGCGACCTGGAAGCTCAACGGCACCCTCCGCGTCACCACGAGCGACGACACCGCGGCCGGGTCCGACCCGTACCGCGGCAACTGAGAGGCGGCGCCATCATGGTGCGCCTCGACATCGACCTCGCCTTCTCGGAAACCGAGCAGGGCCAGGATGCCGACACCCCGCCGTTCGAGGGAACGATCACGGCCGCGGGCACCGAGGTGCGCATCGTCGTGAGCGACCCCTCTCGGTTGCCCGGCAACGGCCGCCGCACGCTCACCGAGTTGTCCACGGTCGCCGATGCGCTGGCATCCCGGGGCATCTCCGTGCGGCTCGAGGGGCCGGACGGACCGATCCTGCACCTCGGCGACGTGAAGAAGAGCGCCCTGCAGCGAGCGATCACCGGCTCGGCGCACATCCGGTTGGGCTCGGTCGCCGCTGTCGCGCCGCTGCTGACGCGGCGGAACAAGGGGCAGGCGTTGACCTTCCCCATCCCGCCCGAGACCCCCCTGCCGCTCGTGCCCACCGTCAACCGCACGGTGCGCCGCCGCATCACGACGACGCACTACACGCCGGGATCGGGCCGCCCGCGCCTGATCTTCGCGGTGGGCGATTCGTCGTGGGACGGCTCGCGTCCGCGGGAGTTCGACCTGTTGCCCACCACCACCGTGATCGGGTCCGGCGAGGGCGCCGACCTGCGACTGCCGGGGCTCGCGCCGGTGCACGCCGAGATCCGACACGAGGGCGACGACGAGTACGTGCTGTACGGCTTCGACGCGGTCGGGGGCGGTGGGGCGCGAGAACAGGGTCCGGGGCGTTCCGGCGGCGGTCGCATCCTGCGCACGGGCGCGCGTATCGAGCTGGGGGATTGGCGACTGGCGTACTTCCGTGCCGAGTTCGCCGACCACGGTCGTCCGTACGGGGGGCGCCAGGGCGGTGAGCTCTCGAATCAGCGCAGGCAGCCACCGCGCGGCGGCTCCGGTCCGCTCAGTCGGGCGACCGACCCGGAGTAGCTCTCACGCGCCGGTCGTCCCGCGGGTCCTCCGCGCCGGGACCGCATTTCGCCGACGAAACCGTTGCAGCCTGCAACCGAGACGTCAGCGAGATGCGGTCTCGCGGTGCGCGGGGGCTCCTCGCGTCGGCGCAGCGTCACGCGCACCGCCCGTGACCGCGCGTGCCACACCGCGCGTGGCCGCAGGGGTGCGGCATCCGGTCCCTAGAAGACGATCGTGTGGTTGCCGTGGCGGATGATGCGGTCTTCGGCGTGCCACAGCACGGCTCGGGAGAGCACCTGACGCTCGACGTCGGCGCCGCGGCGGGCGAGTTCGGCGGCCGAGTCGGCGTGGGTCACGCGCACGGTGTCCTGCTCGATGATCGGGCCCTCGTCGAGGTCGCTCGTGACGTAGTGCGAGGTCGCGCCGATGAGCTTCACACCGCGCTGCTTCGCCTTCTTGTACGGCTCGGCGCCGATGAAGGCCGGCAGGAACGAGTGGTGGATGTTGATCACCGGCACCCCGATCTTGTCGAGGAAGTCGGGCGAGAGGATCTGCATGTAGCGCGCGAGCACGACGAAGTCGACGTTGCCGACGAGCAGTTCGAGAATGCGGGCCTCGGACTCGGACTTGTCGGGACCGGGCGTCGAGGGCACGTGGAAGAAGGGCACGCCGAACGAGCGCACGTCTTCGGCGGCCGTGGTGTGGTTCGACACGACCATCGGGATGCTGACGGGCAGGTCGCCGCGGCGGTGACGCCACAGCAGATCGAGAAGGCAGTGGTCCTGCTTCGACGCGAGGATCGCCATGCGCTTCGGCGTCGACAGGTCGGTCAGGGTCCACTCGAGCTCGAAGCCCTCGCCGAGGGTCGTGGCGAGATCGGCCTCGATGTCGGGAAGGGCCACCGACAGGTTGGGGCGGTGGAACACGACCCGCTGGAAGTACGCACCGCCGCGGGGGTCGTCGGAGTACTGGTCGAAGGCGACGATGTTGCCGCCCTGACGGGCGATGAGCGCCGACACCGCGGCGATGATGCCGGGGGTGTCGCTGCCGTGGACGATGAGGCACGCGTGATCGGGCTGCAGGTGGGGGCTCGCGGAGACCATCGGACCATTCTGCCGTGCGCGGGTGGCGTCGCCGACCACGTGCCGTCGCGTTTCGGGGCGGGTGCGTTGTGGGGGTGCGGGCGCGTGGGACGGCGCGTGCGTCGGGGGCGTTGGCGCGCTGGTGGCCCCGGGGGTGCATCTACCGCCCCGGGGCCACGGGCCGCAACGCCCGACAGACCGCGTCTCCGCCCGGCCCCCACGCCGGCTACAGACGCACGACGACCTTCTGCGCCGAGACGCCCGCGCGCTGCCGGTCGAGGGCATCCTGCACGGCGGCGAGGCCGTCGCCGACGACGAGCGGAGCGGGCATCGGTCGCAGCGCCCCCTCGGCCAGCATCCGCGGAACGACCTCGCCCCAGAGCCGGGGACCCATGTCGTCGTCGCGCAGGCTGCTGCCCCAGACGAAGGCGGCCCGGATGCCACGGCGTCGGGCGCGCAGCGTCGAGCGGAGCGTTCCGAGGCCGATGCGGGTGAAGACCGGCAGCATCGCGGGGAACAGGCGGCGCCGACCGACCAGCGAGTCCAGTGAGACCGGCGTGCTGGCCATGGCCAGGCGTTCCCCGCCGGTGCGGGCGAGCACGTCGATGCACGCGTCGGTCGAACCCGCGCCGAGAGCCACCGCCCCGACGACGGGTCGTCCCCCGATGGCCGCGACGAGGTCGGCCACCGCCGTGGGCGACCGGTGGTCGACGACGGCGTCCGCGCCGAGCCCGCGCAGGGTCCCGGCGTTCTTCGCGGATGCCGTGGTCACCACGTCGTATCCGGCGGCGTGCGCCAGTTGGACGGCGTTCATCCCCACACTCGTCGAGCCACCCCAGATCACCACGACGCCTCGGCTGGCGGCCGGCGCCGGGTCGCCCGGCATCCGGAGTCCGAGGAGCTGGGGTTGGAACAGCGCGCACGCGGCCGTGGAGATACCCAGGGGGAAGACCGCGGCCTCTTCGTCGGAGAGGTCGTCGGGGATGGGGGCCGTGAGGCGCTCGACCAGGGTCGTGTACTCCTGGAAGGCGCCCTCTCGGAGCGGGTCACGCCCGCGGTCGGTGCCGGTGGCCAGGCCGAACACGCGTTGGCCCACGCGGAAGCGGGTCACGGCGGAACCGATCGCGACGACCTCGCCCGCCACGTCGGAGCCGAGGACGGCCGGCGTGTTCAGCCATCGGTAGGTGACGCGGCTGGTGCCCTGGATGACCCAGTCGACGGGGTTGATGGCCACGGCGCGCACGCGCACGAGCACCTCGTCGGCGGCGGGAGCGGGGGTCTGGACGGTGGTGACGGTGAGCGCGGCCCGCGGTGCGGGGAGGATTGCGGCGGCGTGTGCGGGCATGGGGAGCCTTTCGCGTGATGACACGGAGTGTCTTCACTATAGACGTGATGACACCACGTGTCGTCACTTAGGATTTCGACATGGCCAGATGGGCACCCGATACGCGAGAACGCCTCCGCGCGGCGGCGATGGAGCTGTTCGCCGAGCGCGGCTTCGAGGCGACGACGGTGCCCGACATCGTCGAGCGCGCCGGCGTGACGCGCCGCACGTTCTTCCGGCACTTCGGCGACAAGCGCGAGGTCTTCTTCGGCGACGACGAGATCCCTCGGCTCGCCGACCAGATGCTCGCGGCCGCCCCCGCCGACGTGCCGCCCTTCGCGATCGCGTGGAGCGGCTTCCAGATCCTCGCCGCCGAGCGCTTCGAGCCCCGCCGCCGCGAGATGGCGGCCGCGCGCCGCGTGATCGAGTCCGAGCCCGCCCTGCGTGAGCGGGACCTGCAGAAGCAGGCCGATCTGCGTGCAGTTCTGACCGAGGGGTATCGCGCGCGTGGTGTGGACGCGCTGCGGGCGCGCGTCGTCGCGGGGGTCGCGGTGGACCTGCTGCAGACGGCCCTCGAGCAGTGGGCGGCCGACACGGCGGGCACCCCGCTCGTGGAGCATCTCGAGCGGGTCCGCCGCGAGATGGCGGACGTTCTGGCCTGACGCGCCGCTCTGCGCGCCGACCTAACTCACGAATAGCGCGGTACCCGCTACACTGCCGCGAGGCATTTCACGCCCCCTGCCGATGCGGCAAAGGGCTGTCAAGTATCTCTGCTCGGCACTGAACACGCGCGCGAAAGATGTCAGGAGCTACTCTTCGATTTGCCTGGGGGCATCGTCGTCACGCCACCGGACAGGAACGCCGACCTTTCTGGCGCGGTCCTGAAGACTTCGGCGCATGAGACGCACCGCATCCCGCAGTGCTTCACCGTCCCCTGGGCGTACTTGCACGAGCACTCCACCCGACCCGAGGGTGGTGACGTCCGTTTGATCGATGTTCCGCGGCAGGCTGAAGTCGATGTCGTCAACGTCAGCTGCGACCAGTGGCACCTGAACGTCTACGCGGCCCTTCTTCTTCAAGAAGGTTGCGAATACAAGGCGGCGATTTCCCCCCAGGAATCTTGCAACGGTGTACGTACGCTGCGTACGAATCTCCACATCCTCTGCAACGCGCTCGGCCTCCTGTGTCAGCTCTTCGAGAAGGTCTTCCACGGCGGCGGGGTCGGCGACGACCTTCTCTCGCTGATTATCCCATTGAGGCGAACGGGTACTCGTCGCCGGTTCGTCGTTCTCCGTCTCGACTATCTCGCGTGTCATGTCCATGAGCCTGCGGAGGTGGTCTGCGCTCTGATTTCGATCGAACAACCGCTCCAGATAGCGTTTTAAATCACGGTGAACGTCGGGGTCGCTGCTCGCGGCGTACTGCTTCCGTGCAATCACGTCCTCATCCTCCGACAAGAAGACGCTCACGGCGGGTACGACCTGCAGGGTCATTGTCGACGGGTCCACTTCGTCGTCGTCGAAGTTCGCAAGTGTCTCTGCGATGTCCCGGTGCAGATTAATGAAGTAGAACGGCCAAGCCAGTTGCAGGCCGATGATGCGAAGCAGGAGGTCCGGGTCGCCCGCAGTATCGTCCCACTTCATAAACCGGGTGAGCATGAAGGAATTGAGTAGACGCTTGACCTGGCGAGGATTGGATCGGAGTCCGAGGAGGGCGACGCCTTCCAAGGTCGTATCCGTGACCCCCGTGAACCATTCGGATCGGAGGGAGCTCCACGAACCAATGAGCTCCTCGAGCCGGTCGCTCGATATTTCCAGCTGAGGAATTCGAAAAGGTATCTGCACGATTTTCTCTATGAAACGATGTCCGTCCGCTCCCTTGTACTGCTTGCGAATCGCCTTGACGAGGTACTCATAATCGAGTGCCAGGATGAACACAAATCCATCGATATCGGTGAGGACGTGAATGGCCTCCAAGACGTTGACGACGGCAGCTGGGGAGCAGCGATCGAGGTCGTCGACCATAACGACAATGCGCTGGGCGCCGTTCCCATCGGTGATGCTGGAGCCGATGGCGCTGAGATCTTGAAATGGGTTGACGTATCGAGATTCGCTGTCCGTGGAGCGGGCGAGCGTGATGTCGGCGAGCAACGGTATTGAGGCCGAAACCTCGAGCGACCTGAGCGCTTTGCCGATACTGGCTCGCACCTTGATATGCCACGAATCGTTAGCGCTGACCGCCTCGTGGACCTGCGCGAGGAGGGGAAGGATCAGATGTGGCTCGCGTTCATAGCGCCACGCGTCGAAATGAACGACCGTCGCGTCCGGGCGGCCGTTTCGTCCGCTTTCCTTCTTGATGTTCAGTCGGATGCTTTGAAGTAGCGACGACTTGCCGGTGCCCCAGGGGCCGTATAGGCCGATGGTGAACCGCGCCGGTTCGCCATCGAGCGCTGCAGCGGCAATCCCCTCCGCGTAGTTGTGAAAATCGAGTTTCGGTTCCGCAGCCGGTGCGTCGACGATGATCGGCAGACGTTCTGGTCGTGTCATTTCTTGCCCCCCTCGGGCACACTAACGGAGATTTCCCCGCCGCCGATGTCGGTGGGCGGCGATAGCCTGGAACGCGTGATCAGCTCCCTCCGCCTCGACCGGCCGGGGTGGCGCACCTGGGCGCTGTGGGGCGTGGGCGTGCTCGCCTACGTCGTGTCGATCATCAACCGCACCTCCCTGTCCGCCGTGGGAGTCGATGCGGCGGTGCGCTTCGGTGCGGATGCCTCGGCGCTGTCGATGTTCGCCGTCATCCAACTGTTCGTCTACGGGGCGATGCAGATCCCCGTCGGGCTCCTGCTCGACCGCTTCGGCGCGCGTCCGATGATCGCGATCGGCATGGTCCTGATGGCCGCGGGCCAGCTCGTCATGGCGTCGGCGGATGCCGTGGGGATCGGCATCCTGGCCCGTGTCCTGATCGGCGCGGGAGACGCGGCGATCTTCCCGAGCGTGCTGCGCGTGATCGCGACGTGGTTCCCCGCACAGCGGGCACCCGTGCTCGTGCAGCTGACGGGGATCATCGGGCAGCTCGGTCAGATCGTCGCCGTGGTTCCGCTGGCCGCCCTGCTGCACGCCACCAGCTGGAGCGTCGCCTTCGGCAGCGTCGCGGGGCTGGGCCTGCTGTTCGCGATCCTCACGTTCCTGATCATCCGCAACCGCCCGCCCGAACGTCGGGCCGACCCCGTCGACACGTCGGTCGACACGCAGACCGGCGCGATCCGCGTGGTGCGGTCGTCGCCCGATCTGCGGCAGGGCTTCCGCGAGTCGTGGGCGCATCCCGGTACGCGCCTCGGCTTCTGGTCGCACTTCGCCACGCCCTTCGCGGGCACGGCGTTCATGCTGCTCTGGGGTTTCCCGTTCCTCACCGCGGGCGAGGGGCTCGAGCCCGCCACCGCGTCGCTCGTCATGACCTCGCTCGTGCTGTTCAGCATTCTCAGCGGCCCCGTGATCGGGGCGCTGTCGAGTCGACACCCCACCCGCCGCTCCCGCTGGCTCGTGCTGCCGACGGTCGTGTTCCAGGCCGTGATGTGGATCGTCGTGATCGTGTGGCCGGGCCCCGCCCCGGTGTGGCTCCTGATCGTGCTGATGTTCGCGCTGTCGACCGGGGGACCGGCGTCGATGATCGCCTTCGACCACGCGCGCACCTTCACGCCGAGCCACCGGTTGAGCACGGCGACGGGCATCGTGAACGGCGGCGGGTTCCTCGCGGCGCTGCTCGCCATACTGTTCATCGGCATCGCGATGGACGTGCAGGGAGCCGGCAGCCCCGAGACCTACTCTCTCGACGCGTTCCGTCTGGCCTTCCTCACCCAGGTGCCGCTCTGGCTCGTGGGCGGGATCGCGATCGTCATCGAGCGCGGGCGCACGATCCGTCACGTCGGTGGGACCCTCCCGCGCTGACCCACACGGGTCACGGTGGAAGGATCGAGAGCATGAGTGCCATCGACATCCGCACGCTCGACACGGTCGAGGGTATTCACGAGGCCGCGCACGTGCTCGACCGCGTGTGGGGTGAGTCGGGCACCATGCCGGCCAACATCCTGCGTGCGCTCGAGCACGCCGGCAACTACGTCGTGGGACTCTTCGACGGCGACGAGATGATCGGCGCCTCGGCGGCGTTCTTCGGCCCCCCAGCCGATCGGTCGATGCATTCGCACATCACGGGCATCGTCCCCGGCTACCAGGGCCGCGGTCTCGGGCGCCAGCTCAAGAACCACCAGCGCGACTGGGCCCTCGAGCGCGGCGTCGGCCGCATCACCTGGACCTTCGACCCGCTCGTCGGCCGCAACGCTCACTTCAATCTCGCGGTGCTCGGCGCGCGTGCCACCGAGTACCTCGTGAACCAGTACGGCGAGATGGCCGACGCCGTCAACCGCGGCGACGAATCCGACCGCCTGCTCGCCGTCTGGGCGCTCGCCGAACCTCCCGCGCCCACCCCGACGGATGCCGAGATCTCAGCGGTCGTGCCCGTGCCCGACGACATCGAGGCTCTGCGCTCGACCGACCCGGCGGCAGCCGCCGAATGGCGTCGGCGCGTGCGCGACGAGGTGCAGGGGCAGCTGGCATCCGGTCGCAGGATCGGCGGCTTCGACCGTCGCGGCTACCTCATCGTCGGGTAGGCGTCACTGCTCGGTGATGGGCGTGTCCTTCTCGGCGGCCGGGTCGCCCGGGCCGGGGCCCGGACGCACGGCCGCGTCGTCGCGCACGTCGATGCGGGTCACGCCGTCGTGCTCCGAGACGTCGAAACGCGGGGCCGCGTCTTCCTCCGTCGCCTTCGGTGCGCTCGTCAGCTGGTCGTGACGGTTCTCTTCGAAGCTCTTCTCGTCGCTCATCGTTCTCACTCCTCGCCGGCCGAACGCCAGGCGTCCGACTCCATGTGTGATCCCGCCTGCGGGCCCATGTGCAGCATCCCGCCGTCGACGACCCAGCTCGCGCCGGTGACGTAAGCGCTCGCCGGCGATGCCAGGAAGCGGATAACGTCGGCGACCTCGTCGGGCTTGCCCGGGCGGCCGAGCGGGATGCCGGGGCGGTGGGTGCGCTCGGCGTCTTCGGCCGACATGTCGTTGATGGGGGTGGCGATCTCGCCGGGGGCGACGGCGTTGGCGGTGATGCCGTACTGCCCGAGCTCCAGCGCCATCGTTTTGATGAGGCCGCCGACGCCGTGCTTGGCGGCGACGTACGGGGCGGAGCCGACGCGCGGCTGGTGCTCGTGGACGCTCGACACCACGATCAGTCGACCGCCGTTGCCGGTCTTCACCATGCGTCGAGCCGCGGTGTGCAGGGCGAGGAACGCTCCGTCGAGGTTGAGCGAGATGTCGGTGCGCCAGGTGTCGAAGTCGAGGTCGAGGAAGCTTCCGCCGATGCCGCCGCCGGCGTTGTTCACGAAGACGTCGAGGCCGCCGAGCTCGTCGGCCATCGCGTTCACGGCATCCGGGACCTTGTCGAACTCGGTGGCGTCGAACTGCGCGACGATCGCGCGCACGCCGCGCTCGCGCACGGCCGCGGCGGTCTCTTCGGCGCCGTCCTTATCGGAGTGGTAGGTCACGGCGACGTCCATGCCGGCGTCGGCGAGGGCGAGGGCGGTCGCCGCGCCGATGCCCGAGTCGGAGCCGGTGACGATCGCGTGGCGGGGGGTGAAGTCAGCGCTCATGCGGCCGACGCTACGCGCGCGTCGGACGGGGGCACGGTCCCTTGCCAGGTGCGCGCGCGGGCGTTACGGTCGCCCGCCCGCCGACGGGGCCCGAGCGAAACTCCTGAGAGATGGGCGGCACCGTCCGTCCAGATCCCGACGACAACGCCCGCAGAGCCGGTTTCTCGGGAGCGTGGCCCACCGCGCGATCGGTTCGCGAACGCGCCCGCTAGCCTGCCGTCATGCCATCGATCCGCCCCGCCGCGCCCGTGACCCTCGATGCGGTCGAACTGCGTGTGCTGCACATGCCGCTCGTGTCTCCCTTCACCACCTCGTTCGGCACCGAGACGGTGCGCGAGGTGATCATCGTGACCGCCGAGACGCCCGACGGCCGCGGCTGGGGGGAAGTGGTGACACAGTCCGAGCCGTCCTACTCCAGCGAGTACACGCAGGGTGCGTGGGACGTGCTGACCCGGTTCCTCGCTCCGGCGCTGCTCGGACGGCGGATCGTCGCGCCCGAGGAGGTCGCCGGCGCGCTGCACCGTATCGTCGGCCACCGCATGGCCAAGGCGGGCCTCGAGCTCGCGGTCATCGACGCCGCCCTCCGCGCCGAGGGCCGCAGCTTCGCGCAGTACCTCGGCTCCGAGAAGACCCGCGTGCCCTCGGGCGTCTCGGTCGGCATCCAGAGCGATCCGGCGGCGCTGGTCGACACGGTCGGCGGGTACCTCGACGAGGGGTACGTGCGCATCAAAATCAAGATCAAGCCCGGTCGCGACATCGACGACACCGCCGCCGTCCGCGCGGCGTTCGGGCCGATCCCGCTGCAGGTCGACGCGAACTCGGCCTACACGCTTCGGGATGCCGACACCCTCGCCGAACTCGACCGCTTCGAGCTCCTGTTGATCGAGCAGCCCCTGCAGGAAGACGACCTGGTCGATCACGCCACCCTCGCGAAGAGACTGACGACGCCGGTCTGCCTCGACGAGTCGATCGTCTCCGACAAGGCGGCGGCTGACGCGCTCGCCCTGGGGTCGGCGGCGATCCTCAACATCAAGGCCGGGCGGGTCGGCGGCTATCTCGAGGCCGTCGCGATCCACGACCGCGCGCTCGCGGCGGGTGTTCCGGTCTGGTGCGGGGGCATGCTCGAGACGGGGATCGGCCGCGCCGCCAACGCCGCGCTGGCCGCGCTGCCGGGCTTCACGCTGCCGGGCGACATCTCGGCATCCGCCCGCTTCTACGACCGCGACATCGTCACCGAACCGGCCGTGCTCAACGACGGATACGTGCGCGTGCCGACCGGGCCGGGAGTGGGCGTCGAGATCGACACCGCGGCGCTGGAGCGGTTCACGGTGCGGCGCGAGCGGATCACGCGATGAGCCGGGGCGCCCGGCCGGGCCGTGAGGGGCTCAGCGAGACCTCGGGCGAGGACGTCCCGTGGGGTCGTCCGGCGGTCGACGGCATCCCCCTTCCCCCGTTCCGGGATGCCGCGGCGCACCGGTCGTACGTGCTGTCGTTGCAGACGTTCATCGCCCTGCTCGACGAGGGAGAGCCGGCGCCCACGACCGTCGCGCTGCTCGCCGCCCTCGCCGCCGAGATGCCGCGGAACGATGCCGAGGTGTCTGCGCTGTTGTCGCCGCTCGCTCTCGGCGTGAGTCTGTCGACGTTCTTCCCCGCGCCGTGGACGCCGAAGGCCCTCGCCGCAGCCCTCGCCGTGCGCGGCCCGTTCACCCCGAGAGGGGGAGGGGGAAGCTGGGCGTGGGGCGGCGATCCCGACTATCGGGCGACCATCCACCGCGGCGGATGGTCGATCGAGCGGCACGAGCGCGGCTCCCGCACCCGAGCGACTCTGGCGCACGAGGGCGATCTGGTGCTGCTGTGGATGGACATGTTCCGCAACCGCTTCCCCTACCCGATCGCGCACATGCCGTCGACGCTGGCGGAGAGCCCCGCGGCCCTGGCGGTCGCAGCGCGCGCCACCCGCGGCGCCCATGCGGCGAACACCGCGATGCCGTACCTGCAGAACTGGCGGGCGGAGCGCGATCGGGCGCTGACCGGCGGGCCGGAAGAACACGGGCCGCTTCGATAAACTGGATGCCGCGCACTCGCGCTCGATCCCCACAACTTTCCCGACCATTGGAGCCACCGTGGCCGAACAATCCCGCCTCGATAAGGTCATCGCCCTCGCCCGCCATCGGGGGTTCGTCTTCCAGGCCGGTGAGATCTACGGCGGTTCGCGGTCCGCGTGGGACTACGGCCCCCTCGGGACCGAGCTGAAGGAGAACATCCGTCGGCAGTGGTGGCAGACCTTCGTCCGCGGTCGTGGCGACATGGTGGGCCTGGACTCGAGCATCATCCTGCCCAAGCGCGTGTGGGAGGCCTCGGGTCACGTCGCCACCTTCACCGACCCGTTGGTCGAGTGCCTGAGCTGCCACAAGCGCTTCCGTGCCGACACCCTCATCGAGGACTTCGAGGCCCGCAAGAACCGCAAGGCCGAGAACGGCCTCGCCGACGTGCCCTGCCCGAACTGCGGCACGAAGGGCCAGTACACCGAGCCCAAGTCGTTCTCGGGCCTGGTCAAGACCTACCTCGGCGTCGTCGACGACGAGTCGGGCCTGTACTTCCTGCGCCCCGAGACCGCGCAGGGCATTTTCGTGAACTTCTCGAACGTGCTCACGGCATCCCGTCGCAAGCCGCCGTTCGGCGTCGGCCAGGTGGGCAAGGCGTTCCGCAACGAGATCACCCCCGGAAACTTCATCTTCCGAACGCGCGAGTTCGAGCAGATGGAGATCGAGTACTTCACCCCGCCGGCCGAGGCGAACGAGTGGTTCGAGCACTGGGTCGAGGCCTGCTGGAACTGGTTCATCGAGCTGGGCATCGACCCCGAGAACATGAAGCGCTTCGACGTCCCCGAGGACGACCGCGCGCACTACTCCGCCGGCACGATCGACGTCGAGTACCGCTTCGGCTTCCCGGGCAAGGAGTGGGGCGAGCTCATGGGAGTCGCCAACCGCACCGACTACGACCTCAAGAGCCACTCCGAGGCCTCGGGTCAGTCACTCACCTTCTTCGACCAGGCCTCGGGCGAGAAGTACACGCCCTATGTGATCGAGCCCTCCTTCGGTCTCACTCGCGCGATGATGGCCTTCCTCGTCGACGCGTACCGCGAAGAAGAGGTGCCCAACGCCAAGGGTGGCACCGACACCCGCACGGTGCTCAAGCTCGACCCGCGCCTCGCGCCCGTCAAGGTCGCCGTGCTGCCGCTCTCGCGCAACGAGCGTCTGTCGCCGTTGGCCCGCGAGGTCGCCGACACCCTGCGCTCGGCCGGGTGGAACATCGACTTCGACGACGCCGGCGCCATCGGCCGCCGCTACCGCCGCCAGGACGAGATCGGTACCCCGTTCTGCGTCACGGTCGACTTCGACTCGCTCGACGACAACGCCGTGACCGTGCGCGACCGCGACACGATGGGCCAGGAGCGCATCGGTCTCGACGCGCTGCAGGGCTACCTGGCCGAGCGCCTGCGCGGAGCCTGACCCGCGAGAACGAGAGACCGGATGCCGTGGCCCGAGGCCGTGGCATCCGGTCTCTCGTCGTCTCGGGGGAGTCGTGACAGCGCCGTGACAGCGCTCCCGCCGCCGTGACAGCGGTGCGGCAGAGCCTCCGGCGCATCCTGTCGTCATGACCACTTCATCCACCCGCACTCCCGCGGTCCGAGCCGAAGGGCTCGTCAAGACGTTCGGCGCCAACCGGGCCGTCGACGGCGTCGATCTCGTCGTCGAGGCCGGCACGGTCTACGGCGTGCTCGGCCCCAACGGTGCCGGCAAGACCACCACCATCAGCATGCTCACGACGCTGCTGCGACCCGACGGCGGCCGGGCCGAGATCTTCGGCCACGACGTGGCCCGCGAGCCGCACGTCGTGCGTCAGCTCATCGGCCTGACCGGGCAGTTCGCCTCGGTCGACGAGAAGCTCTCCGCGACCGAGAACCTGATGATCTTCGGCCGACTGCTGGGCCTGTCCCGCGGTGATGCGCGCCGCAAGGCCAGCGAGCTGCTCGAGGAGTTCGGGCTCACCGAGGCCGCATCCCGTCCGTTGGCGAAGTTCTCCGGCGGCATGCGTCGCCGGCTCGACCTCGCGGCTTCTCTCATCGCGCAGCCGCCGCTCATCTTCCTCGACGAGCCGACCACGGGCCTGGACCCCCGCACCCGCGGACAGATGTGGGACACGATCCGCCGGCTCGTGGCATCCGGATCCACCGTCGTGCTCACCACGCAGTACCTCGACGAAGCCGACCAGCTCGCCGACCGCATCGCCGTCATCGACCGCGGACGCGTCGTCGCCGAGGGCACGGCCCTCGAGCTCAAGGCCTCCGTCGGCCAGGCCTCCCTCGTCCTGCGGTTGCAGCCGGGTTCCGACCTCGACGCCGCACGAGCGACCGTCGGACGAGTGCTGGATGCCACGGCCATCGTCTCGCCCGAGGCCGCGCGCCTCACGGTGCCCATGTCCGACCCCGACCGGGTCACCGACCTGCTCGTGGCGTTCCGCGAGGAGGGGCTGCACCTGAGCGAGTTCAGCGTGCAGCAGCCCACCCTCGACGAGGTCTTCCTCACCCTCACCGGCACCGGTGTGCCGACCGACGACACCGCCGCGCGCGAGAGCGCCGACGACCTGGAAGGAGCCCGCTCATGAGCGCCCTCACCGCCACCCGCGACCTGCCCCGCACCGCGAGCCTCGCGCAGACCCTGCAGAACACCGTCACCATGGCCGGCCGTGGCCTTCTGAAGATCCGTCGCACGCCCGAGCAGCTGATCGATGTCACGGTGCAGCCGATCCTTTTCACCCTGATGTTCACGTACATCTTCGGCGGCGCCATCGCGGGAGACGTGCAGAGCTACCTGCCGATCATCATTCCCGGCATCCTCGTGCAGACCGTCATCACGACCTCGGTCGTCACCGGCACGCAGCTGCGCGAAGACATGGACAAGGGAGTGTTCGACCGGTTCCGCTCGCTTCCCATCGCTCGTATCGCCCCGCTGTCGGGGGCGCTGCTGGCCGACACGGTGCGGTACGCGATCGCGACCGTGCTGACCTTCACGATGGGCTTCATCATGGGCCTGCGACCGGCCGGCGGCATCTGGGCCGTGGTCGCCGCGGGCCTGCTCGTCATCGCGTGCTCGTGGGCCATCAGCTGGATCTTCGCGTTCTTCGGCGTCATCGCGCGCAGCGCGTCGAGCGTGCAGGGCATCTCGATGCTGATCCTGTTCCCGCTGACGTTCCTGTCGAACGCGTTCGTGCCCTCGAACACCATGCCGTCGTGGCTGCAGTGGTTCGTCGACGTGAACCCCGTCTCGCACCTCGTCACCGCGGTGCGCGACCTCGTCAACACCGGCACGGCGGGCTCCGACGTGATCATCTCGCTCGTCGGGGCGGCGGTGATCGTGGCGGTGTTCGCCCCGCTCACGGTGCGCGCCTACATGCGCAAGGCCTAGTCGAGCAACGCGAGAAGGGTCTCGGCATCCACCTTCGAAAGAGCGGGACGGATGCCGACAGCGGGCGCCGGGGTCACCTCGGCGCCCGCTGTCATGCGCTCACGTACCCACACGGCGAAGGGGGCGCGTTCGTCGGAGCCTCCGCGGACGGCGTCCGCCCGGGCGAGTGCCTCCTCGGCGCGGTCGAGGCGGTCGACGGCCGCGTTCCATCCCGCCACCGTGAGCAGGACGATGGCGATGATGGGATGGTCCCGCGAGTCGGCGGCGCGCGTGAGCCCCGTGCGCAGGACGTCGCGGGCCTCGTCGCAACGCCCCAGGAGCAGCAGAGCCTGGGCCCGCTGTGCGTCGATCCACGCGAGGAACTGATCCGGGATGCCGGGTTGCCCGGCCAGATCGATGCGCTCGATCTGGCGCAGGGCGGCGTCGCCGTCATCTGCGGCGATCTCGATCTGGGCCGCGGTCATGCGCGCCTGCCCCAGCGCGCGAACGGATCCGTCCGCCGCCGCCGCACGATCGATGTCGGCCGCCCGCCGCCGGGCGAGGTCGAGGCGGCCGAGGCGGAGGAGGATGCCGACCGCCTGAGCCTCCTGCTGAAGCAGATCCGGCGCGGAGGTGAGGCCGCGGATCGCGTCGCCGGAGCGGTCGATGACGGCGAGCGCCTCGTCGAGACGGTCGGCGAGCACGAGCCATTCGGAGCGCAGCTGGCTGGCGAAACCCGTGCCCCACGGGTCGCCGATCATCTCGAACATCTGCAACGCCTTCGCGCTCTCGACCCCGAGTGCGTCCATGTCGCCGGAGTTCTGGGCGGCTCCCGCGCGCAGGGCGTGCAGAATCGCGCGCGACCACGGGGGAGCCTCGGCGAGCTCGTCATCGGTCACCTCGACGTGCCAGGTGCGCTCGCCCTCGCCGCCTCCGGCGAGAATCACGGTCGCAGCCAGCCGCAGGAGCGGGGCCACCAGCGCCGTCACCTCGGAGGGGTACGCCGCCGCCGCCGCCTCGAGCTCGGCGCGGCGGACCGCATATGCTTCGGGGGTCACGGTCGCGGTTCGTCCGGCTTCGGGGAACGACGCGGAGAAGAGGGCGAGAGACTCGACCACCACCCGGGCCTCGCTGTCGAGCGGGGCGTCGGCGTCGGCAAACTCTCCGACCGCGCGGCGCAGGTCGTCGCCGCGCTCGCGCACCGCCCAGGGCCACAGCAGGTTGCGCAGCAGCGGGATGCCCTCTCTCCGATCGCCCGAGTCGACGTAGGTGCGCAGTGCTGCGGCCAGGTTCTCGTCGTTCGCGTCGAACCAGGCGAGGGCCGCTCGCAGCCCCGGTCCGCGCACGGTCTGCTCGCGCTGTGCGGCGAGACGGGTCAGGACTGCGGCCGCCCGCGCGCGGAACGGCACCTCGTTCCCGTCCTCGCGCAGGCGTTCGAGGCCGTACTCGCGCACGGTTTCGAGCATGCGGAAACGTCCCTCGCGTCGGACGAGCAGCGAGCGGTCGACGAGGGCGTCGAAATCGGCGGCACCCCTGTCGAAGGCGCGAGCCACGGCGGCAGCGTCGGCCGCTCCGATTCCGTCGGGGAACACCGCGGCGACCTGCAGGGCGGTGCGTTCGCCCGCGCCGAGGGTGTCCCAGCTCCAGTCGATGAGGGCACGCAGGGTGCGGTGGCGCTGCGAGCTGAGCCGCGGCCCGTTCGACAGCAGCGCGAATCGGTCGTCGAGTCCCGCGTCGATCTCGGCGAGCGACAGGGTGCGGGAGCGGGCGGCGGCGAGCTCGATCGCGAGGGGTAATCCGTCGAGGCGTCGCACGATGCGCTGCGCGGTCTCGCGCTCGTCGTCGTCGGGAACGCGTCCCCGCGCCGACCGCACGCGCTGGGCGAAGAGCGTGGCCGCGTCTTCGGGCGGCAGCGGACCGAGATCGACGAAGGCTTCTCCCGGGATGCCGAGGGGTTCGCGGCTCGTGGTCAGCACGCGCACTCCCGGGCTCATGCGCAGCAGAGCGAGGGCGGCCTCGGCGGCCTCGTGGATGACGTGCTCGCAGTTGTCGAGCACGATCACGACGCGTCGACCGGTGACGGCCTCGGCCACGCGCTCGGCTGCGGTGAGGGACGCACCTGCCGACTCGGGGAGGCGTATGCGACGACCGACCGCCCCCGCGATCGCCGTCCATACGTCTCCCGCGGCGGCCGGGGCGAGCTCGACGACGATCGAGTCGGTGACCGCGCGCACCGTCTCGACGGCGAGGGTGGTCTTGCCCGCACCGCCGGGACCGATGAGGGTGACGAGGCGATCCGTCGTCAGACGTTCGCGGATGGCATCGAGCTCGACCCCGCGACCCACGAGGGCGGTGAGGGCGGCGGGCGTGACATCGGCAGCAGAGAACGACCCTGCCACGGGCGGGGGAGCGGTGGCGACCACGCGCTCGGCGTGCGATCGGTCCTCGAGCAGGTCGCGGACGAGCCAGTCGAACCCGTCGTGCGGGGTCCACACCTCACCGCTCCACAGGGCCAATGCTTCCCGCGCCGGTGCGGCATCGCCCGTGGAGCGAGCCTGGGCGACGAGATCCTGGAAGCAGGTGATGTCGATCGCCGTCCGCGGCAGGTCGAGTCGATAGCCGCCGGGGGCCGATGAGACCGTGCCGGTGGGGAGGGCCCGACGCAGGCGCGAGACGAGGGATTGCAGTGCAGCGCGGGGATCGTCGGGGGTGTCGAGGCCCCAGATGTCCTCAACCAGGGCCCGGTAGCCCACCGTGGTGCCGGCGTCGACGGCGAGGCGCAGCAGGAGCGACTGCTGCCCGCGGCCGGGCACCGTGACGTGCCCTTCGCCCGTGTCGACGCTCAATCCGCCGAAGAACCGCACCCGCACGATGTCCACCCTAGGTCGCGGGGTGCAGCGTCTCGCCCGGATCGCCCCCGTGTCCGGCCGTGCTGTCGCGCACGACGAGACGCGGGTGGGCGACTCGGACGGGATCGGCGAGGGTCTCGGCATCCCAGACCTCGACGAGCAGCTCGAGGCATGCCGCACCGAGCTCGCGCGCGGCGAGGTCGATCGAGGTGACCGGCGGTGACAGCAGGGCGTGGGCGGGCTCGTCGACGCAGGCAGCGACGAGCAGGTCGTCGCCGACCCGGCGCCCCGCGCGGGCGGCGGCGGCGAGTGCGGTCGCCGCGGATCCGCTCGGGGCGATGACGACGGCGTCCACGGTGGGGTCGGCGACGATCTCCGTCACCACGGTGGCGATCTCGGCCGCCGTCGGCACGAACGACACGGTTCGTGACAGGCCGTCGAGGCCGCGCTCGCGGGCCCAGCTCTCGTAGGTTTCGGCGAGTTCCCGGCTCCATGCGGTCCCGTCGGGAGGGAGGACCGCCGCGATGCGCTGCGCCCCGCGCTCGCTCAGGTGGGCGAGCAGACGTCGCAGGGCGGCGGCGTGATCGATGGCGACGCTCGCACTCGTGCGTCCCATCCCGCCGAAGACGTGTTCGCCGCTGACCACGGGACGACCGGAGTCGAGCAGGGCTCGGATGCCGGCATCCTCGATCGAGGCGTCGACCACGACATATCCGTCGACGAACGATGCCGGGGCGCCGCTCGCGGCGTCGTCGCGATGGGGGAGCAGGATCACCGACAGTCCGCGGCGATCCGCGGCATCGACGACTCCGAAGGCGAAGTCGGTGTAGTACGGGAGGTGGGTCGTTCCCGCCGGGAGGTGGAGTCCGACGGCCCCCGATCGGGCGGTGCGGAGGTTCCGGGCGGGCATGTTGACCGAATAGCCGAGGTCGCGGGCGACGGCCGTCACGCGGTCGCGTGTCTCAGCAGACACCCCCGATTTCCCCCGGAGTGCGAAGGACGCGGCGGCGATCGAGACGCCCGCGCCGGCGGCCACGTCGTGGAGCGTCGGCTTGCGCGGGGTCACGAGCAGTGACGTTACCGGACGCGGGATCGGGGTGACCGTGCGGCGAAGTCTTGCGGGCTCGCGTACTTAAACGTTTAATGTCAGGGAAACACAACGAGCACGGAGACCGAAACACACGGTCCCTAGCCTCGGGTCACCGGACGCGCTCGACGACGACGCGTCCCGGCCCATCCCGTGTCCGCCGCTCGCCGGCTCCCCCGAGAGGTTCCCGTGTCCACTCCCGTTCAGACCACTCCGACATCCGTCGGCGCCGCCCGGCTCCCCATCCGTTTCCCCACCGCCTCCTCGACGTTCCTCGTCGGTATCGCGGGCTACCTCGGCGTCAACATGTCGCCGTACATGATCGCCGCCGTCCAGGCCGGTATCGGTGCCGACGTGCTCACCGCCAGCTGGATCGTCACCGCCACCCTGCTCCTCACCGCCCTCGTCGGCCTCGCCGTCGCCCCCGCGTGCGCGGGACCGCGCCGCCGCCTGGTCGCGCGGGTCGGCCTGATCCTCGCGATCGTGGGTTTCGGTGCTGCGGCGCTCCTCCCCGCCTTCGTCGTGACCGGGCTGCTGGTCGGCGGTGTCGGCGCGGGCGGGGCCGTCGCCGCCGCGGGTGCCGCGCTCGCCGCGTTCCGCAACCCCGATCGCGTGGCGGGCCTGAACGGTCTCGCCAATCGCGGCCTGATCACGATCATCCTCGCCGTCGTCCCGCTCATCGGTCTCGCCCCGCTCGACGTCTTCGGGTCGATGGCACTGTTCAGCCTCATCGCCCTGCTGACGGTCTCGTGGATGCCGGCAGCCCCGGCCGCCAGCGTGCACGCGGCGGCGGCGGTCGGCGAAGCCGTCCCCATCGAGGTGCCGCCCACCGGAACCCTCCGCACGGCCGCGCCGCCCTCGCGCGTGGTCACGATCGCGGGCTTCGTGCTCCTCGTGGTCTTCGCCCTGTGGGCCGCGAGCGAGGATTCGCTGTGGGCCATGGCCGGGGTCATGGGCGCCGACAACGCCGGTCTGACGCCCGAGGGGCTCAGTCTCGCGCTCAGCGGTGCCACCGCCGGCGGCCTGCTCGGCACGATCGCCCTCGTCGCGGTCGGCGATCGCCTGGGTCGAGGCATCCCGCTCGTCGTGCTGCTGGTGGCCGGCGGCATCCTGAAGATCGTCGAAGGCTCCGTGTCCGACCCGACCCTTTTCGTCGTGGTCTTCATCGCGTGGAACACGATCTACGCGGTCGCCTTCATGTACTTCGTCGCCACCGCTTCGGCCCTCGACGTCGACGGTCGGTGGTCCGGTCCGTTGCTGGCGACCTACCTCGTCGGCTCGGCGCTCACGCCGGTGATCGGCGCATCCCTGGTGGGGTTCCTGGGATACCAGGGCTTCGCCCTCACGCTCGCCCTGGCGAGCTTCGTCCTGGCCGTTCCGGCCGGCATCATCGGCGTGCTCTCCCGACGGCTCGAGCGCGCCGCGAAGGAGGCAGCATGACGCGCACGCTCTACCGCGGGGGGCGGATCTTCACCGCCCACACCGATCCGAGTCGGCAGTGGACGGATGCCATGGCCGTCGACGGCGAGACGATCGCCGCCATCGGATCCGAGGCGCTGGCGTTCGCCGCAGACACGGTGGTCGACCTGGAGGGAGCCGTGGTGCTCCCGGGCTTCACCGACGCCCACACCCACCTGCTGATGATGGGCGCGGCCCTCGCGCAGGTGCCGCTGACCGACGCGCGTTCGCTCGATGCGATCCAGGCGCTCCTTCGCGAGGCGCGCGACGCAGCGCCCGATGCGACGGCGATCTGGGGTCGCGGGTGGCTCTTCGACTCGGTCCCCGGCGGGGCTCCGACCGCGGCGATGATCGACGCCGTCGTCTCCGACGTCCCCGTGTACCTGGATGCCAACGACTACCACTCGTGCTGGGTGAACTCCGCCGCTCTGGCCGAACTCGGCATCACTCGGGACACTCCCGATCCGCTCGGGGGCGAGATCGGCCGCGACGTCGACGGGGAGCCGAACGGCATGCTGTTCGAGACGGCCGCGATCCGGTACGCCTGGGCTCGCCGCGACTCCTCGACGACCGACGCCGAGCGCGATGCGGCGGTCGATCGCGTCATCGACGCATACGTGCGCGCCGGGGTGGTCGGCGTGGTGGACATGGCGTTCAACGAGCACGGCCTCGCCGCCTTCGAGCGGGCGGCGGAGCGGCACGGTGGCACGCTCCCGATCCGGCTCGCCGCGCACTGGCTCGTCGAGAACACGGGCGATCGCGAACAGAACCTCGCGCAGATCGACCGCGTGATCGAGCTGGTGGAGCGCACCCGATCGTCGTGGGTGCGGGTGGTGGGTATCAAGCTCATCCTCGACGGCACGATCGACGCGTGCACGGCGGCGATGGGCGCGCCCTACGCCGACGGATCGAACGCCGCACCCATCTGGCCGCTCATCGACCTCGCGCCGGTCGTGGGCGCCGCCGACGCCGCGGGCCTGCAGATCGCCATGCACGCGATCGGCGACGCCGCGAGCGACGACGCACTCACCGCGCTCGAGCGCGCCTACGCCGCCAACGGCGAGCTGCCCCGGCGCCACCGCATCGAGCACCTCGAGTACGCCGCTCCCGGAACCGCCGAGCGGATGGCACGCCTCGGGGTCACGGCATCCATGCAGCCCGTGCACGCCGACCCGGCGATCTACCCGAACTGGGCCGCCATGCTGGGCGACGAGCGCGCCGACCGAGCCTTCGCGTGGCCGGAGTACGAGCAGGCGGGGACGCTGCTGGCTTTCTCGACCGACGCCCCGACCGCCCCGTACGACGCTCTCGCGAACATGTACGTCGCGACGACCCGGGCCTCTGCGCTGGACACGTCGGTTCCGGCGGTGCATCCCCAGTTCGCCCTGCCGCTGGCCGACAGCATCGCCCACGCCACGCGCGACACGGCGGCCTCGGTGGGCGACGGCGACTGGCGCGGGCGGCTGGCCCCCGGTTTCGTGGCGGATTTCGCCGTCCTCGATGCCGACCCCTTCGCCGAGGGCGCGGCCACGCTGCTGAGCGCGCGCGTCGTGCGGACCGTGCGGGCAGGAGAGACGGTCTTCGAGGAGACGACAGGGGGCTCCGCGCCGCGCCACTGAGCTCGCCGCCCCGGTTGGGGAGGAGGGACGCGGTGGACAACCTCGGCGCCGCCCTCGCACTTCGCTAGCCTGGGGCGACGACCGACGCCGAGGGGGCACGATGACGGAAGTCGACGCTGGGGCACAACTCTCCGGGTTCGCATGGCCGCCGGGGCCGGGCGCACTCGTCGACACCTCGCGCTGCCCGTCGTGCTTCACGCCGATCGCCGCATCCCCGTGTGCCTCCTGCGGTCTCGACCTGACCGATGCGCGCACGGCGCGTGTGCTCGAACTGTCCCAGCGGATCGTCGCGCTCGTCGACGAGCGCGCCGACGTCCTCATGCGGGTGCACCGTGATGCGGAGGCCGCGGCTGCGGCAGCCCGCGCAGAAGACGAGCGGATGCCGGCTCCCCCGGCGCCCGAGCTCCACCCGGTGCTGCCATCCCCGGTGGCGGCGCCCCCGGGCGACTCGATCGCGGCTGCGCCCGCACCACTCTCGACGACGGCATCGGCTCCGGTCGCAGCCGCCGACGTGGTGTTCGCGCCACCGTCGGGGCCGGTGATCCCCCCGGGGCCGCGGGTCCAGCCGGGACCAGGCTCCCCGGCCGTGCCCCCGCCCGACGGTGTTCCCCCCGTGGAGCCGTCCTCACCCGTTCCCGCGGGGCCGTCCGCGCCCCGGCGTTCGAGCGTCCAGGTCTTCCTCCTGTCGGTCGGCGTGGTCCTCCTCGCCGTGGCCGCGGCCTTCTTCCTCACCGTCGCGTGGATCAGCGGCGGCCTCGTCCTGCGCTCCGTCATCATCGGACTCGTCACGGCCGCGATCATCGCCACCGCGTCGTTCCTGCGCCGACGCGGTCTCGGCGCCACCTCCGAGGGCATCGCGTTGCTCGGGATCGCTTTCGTGGCTCTCGATGTCTGGGCCGTCCGCGCCAATGACCTGGGCGGGGCGGCGAGCCTCGAACCGAGCGTGTACTGGGGCGCGACGACGGTGGTCGCGGGTGCCGCGTTCGTGGGCTGGTCGCGTCTGTCGCGCCTGCGCGCTCCGCTCTCGGTCGCCGTCGCGGCCCTCGCGGTCGGGCCCGCGATGCTGGTCGCCGGTCTCTTCACGCGCGATGCGGCCCTCGGGTGGTACGCGTGGGGGCTGGTGCTGCTGCTTCTGGCCCTCGCGGCACCGTTCGCGCCGCTCCTCGCTCGGGCTCCTCGCCCGGCGTTGACGATCGAGATCGCGGTCGTCCGGGGTCTCGCCGCCGTCGGTGCGGTCGTCGCGATGACCTCCGCCCTGATCGTCGACCCGCGCAGCACAGCGACCCCCGCGGTCCTCGGTGCGGTGCTCGCCCTCGGTCTCGCCCTCCACGCCCGGTCGTTCGCGCGCCGAGGTGCCGCGAGCCTGGCGCCGACGGCCGCGGTGGCCGCGGTCGTCGTCCTCGGGGTGGAGATCGCGGGCACGGTCGTCCGTGCGGTCGACGCGACCCTGTCGGTCACCGTCCCGGTGCTCGTCGCCTCGGCCGTCGCGCTGGGGCTCGACGCCGCCGCGCGTCGCGCCGCTCCGGGCCTCGGGCGGACGACCGTCGTCGTCGCTTCTCTGGCCGCGGCGATCGCCGCCGCCGTCGCCGCGATCCTGCCGCTGGTCGCCGCGATGAATGCTGTCGGAGCCGTGGCGGTTCGGTCGATCGTCGTCTTCGGGCGGTCCGCCCTCGACCTCGATGCCCCGGATGCCGTCAGCACGGCGGCCGTGATCGCACTCGCGGCAATCGTCCTGCTCGCGGTCGCGGTCTGGCGTCTGTCGGGATCGTGGGCGCAGCGCCGCACTCCCGCGCTGATCGCCGGGGCGGCCGTCGCTCTGCTCGCGGGACCTCAGCTGCGTGTCGTGATCCTCGTGGTCGCCTGGTACCTGGCGCTCGCCGTGGTCGCCGTCATCGTCCTCCGCCGCCGTCGCGGCGACATCTCCCTCGCCGCGGTCGGGGGTTTCCTCGCCCTCGGCGCGGGGTGGTTGTCGTCGTTCTCCTCTCCGCTCGCGTGGGGGCTGTCCAGCGTCGTGGTCGCCGCCGTGCTCGCCGCGGTCGCCGGCGCGCATCCCGGTATCCGGGTGCCGTCCACGGTCGGGGTCGTCCTGTTCCTGTCGGGGAGCGCCGTCCTCGTTCCCGGGGCGCTGCGCGCCGGAGCCGACCTCGTCATCGCCGGCGCCACGCCGACCACGGTTCCTCTCGCGATGGCATCCCTGTGTCTCGTCGCCGTCGTCGCCCCGCTCTGGCGACGGCGGGGTCTCGACGTCGCGCAACGCAGCGCCGGCGTCGTCGCCGCCCTGTCGGCGATCGTGGTGGTCGCCGCCCCCGCGCTGTGGTTCCGCACGGGCACCGCGGCCGACGGCTGGATGCTCGTGTGCGCGCTGGTCGCCGCGGTCGCGTCGGCGGCTGTCCTCACGACGCCGTACCGGCCGTGGCGCGTCGCGCGGCCCTTCGCGGCGGTCATGACGCCCCTGCTCGTCGCGGGCGCGGCCGGTTCTGCGCTCCGGCTGATCGAGCCGCTGCCGCTGGTGCCGGCGATCGTCTATGCGGCGATCGCCCTCGTCAGCGCCGCGGCGGCCCTGCGCCTCCTCCGCGCGGACACGTCCACCCGTGCCTGCCTCGACGCGGGGGCCGCGCTCGTGGTCGCCCTGTCGATCGTCGTCGTCCCCTCGCAGGGAGTCCGGTGGCTTCCGCTCCTGCTCGCGGCGGTGACCGCTGTGCTGTGGGCGACCGACGGCGACGGTCTCTTCCGCTCTCGCGGTCCGCGCCGGCACCTCATCTGGCTCGCGCTCGTGCTGGGCACCCTCGCGCTGTGGACGCGACTGTTCTGGCAGCAGACCGAGACCGTCGAGCTCTTCACCGTGCCGGTCGGCATCGCGCTGCTCGGCATCGCGGCCGGTCACGAGCGCGCTCGGCGGCTGGGAGGGGATCGTTCCGCGGTCACGCCCGCGGTGATCGCCGCCGCGGGAACCACCGTCGCGCTCGCTCCCAGCGCCCTCTCGGCCCCGGGAGATCTCGTCCACGTGCTGGCGGTTGCGGTCCTCTCGGCCGCGGTCCTGGTGGTCGGGGCCTGGGTACGTCCGCCGCGGACCCCCGACGAACTCCCCGTCGCGGTCGCCGCCGCCGGGGCGCTCGCGCTCGTGCTGCTCACGGTCGCGCAGCTCGTCCGCTCCGTCGACCGGGGCGGCATCGGCATCGCGGATCTCGTCGTCGTGGTGTCGGTCGCGGCGATCGGCGCAGCCGCCGCGGGCGTCGCGCGACGCCCGGCCCCGTGGGCGGGGTCGTCCGCGCGCAGCGCTCTGGTCGGGGCCGCCGCACTCCTCGCGCTCGGATCGGCTGTGCTGGTCGCCGTCGACGGCGGCCCGATCGGGCGCATGGTGTTCGCGGTCGTGCTGCTCGGTGCCGTCGGCGTCGCCGCCCTGCGCGTGCGCCACCGGCTCGGGGGAATGCCGCTCGCGATCACCGCGCACTCCGGAGCGGGCCTCGTCGCCCTCATCGGCGTGGGGGCGGATGTCCGCCCGATCGAGTGGGCGACCGTTCCTCTCGCGCTCGTGTGGATCGCTGCCGCTTTCTTCGACCGTCGCCGCCCGGTCGCCCCGGCCTCGGTGCTGTTCGCCGTCGGCGGTGCGGCGGTCGGACTCCTGCCCTCAGCGGCGCTCGCCGACGCGTCGCTAGTGCGCGCGATCGGCGTGACGCTGGCGGCGATCGCCGTGCTGGTGGTCGGGGCTGTTCTGCTTCGCGGCGCGCTCGCCCCGCGGGCGACCCCGCTGATCGCCGTCGCCTCCCTCGGGCTGATCGTGGCCGCGTCGCTGCGCGGCCTGCACGAGCTCGCGACGGCGCTGTTCGACCTCTGGCTCGTCGCCGCGACCGTTCCTCTGGTGGTCACGGCCGTCCTCCTCCGCCGTCGGCGCACGGACGTCCTGCCCGGGCTGTCCCAGGCTCTCGCGATCGCCGCTCCCGCTGTCGCGGTGGCTCTCACCGCCACCCGTCTCTCGGCCACGGGCGAGGGCCCCCTGCGTCTGGTCGTGACGCTCGTCGCCGTCCTCGCCGTCGGTCTGTGGTGGCGGGATGCGGCCGTGCGGTGGGCCGCGATCGGCCTGTCGGCCGTCCTCGCGCTCCTGGCCATCGTTCTCGGCAGTGCCGATCCCGTGGAGTCCGCCACGGCGCCGCTCGCTGCGGCGCTCCTGGTCCACGGCATCCGGACTCTCCGTCAGCGTCCAGCGTTGCGGACGTGGCCGGCACTCGGTATCGGTCTGGCGCTGCTGCTCGTCCCCTCGCTGCTGTTCGACTTCTCGAGCGGCAACGCGCTGTGGCGCGTCCTCGCTCTCGGCGTCATCGCTCTGGCGACGCTGCTGGTCGGTGCCCGGTTCCGGTGGCAGGCCCCGGTTCTGCTCGGCGGCATCGTGCTGATCGTCCACGCCGTCGCCCAGCTCTGGCCGTGGATCACGTCGCTCTACGAGAGCGCCTCCGGCCTGTGGTGGCTGTGGCTCGGCATCGCCGGTGTGCTCCTCATCGTGATCGCGGCCACGTACGAGCGCCGCATCCGTGAGGTGAGGGCGGTCGGCCTCGCGATCAGGTCTCTCCGGTGAAGGAGGCAGCGCCTACGTCGTCGTCGCGTCCTTCGCGGCCGCTTTCGCGGCCCGCTTGGTCTCGCGCACCTTGATGAGCGACTCCGGGTCCACGATGTCGGCCACCGAGCGGAACGAACCGTCCTCGCCGTAGGGGGCCGACGCCTCGCGCCAGCCGGCGCCGTCGAAACCGCGCTGCTTGCCGAGCAGGGCGAGGAAGATCTTCGCTTTCTGCTCGCCGAAGCCGGGGAGCGCCTTCAGGCGCTTCAGCACGGTCTTGCCGTCGGGATCGTCGCGCGTCCACAGGTTCTCGGCCTTGCCGTCCCAGTCCTCCACGATCGCCGCGCAGAGCGCCTGCACGCGCCCCGCCATCGAACCCGGGTAGCGGTGCACCGCGGGCGACTGCGAGAACGCGGCGGCGAAGTCGTCGGGGTCCTGTTCCGCGATCGTGCCGGCATCCATCGACCCGGTGCGCTCCTGGATCTTGAGGGGCCCCGCGAACGCCGTCTCCATCGCGACCTGCTGGTCGAGCAGCATGCCGATCAGCAGAGCGAGCGGATTGCTCGACAGCAGCTCGTCGGCGGCGGGGTCGTCGGTGATGCGCAGGCTCATGGGACCATTCTCGCGCGTCCGCTCTTGTCCGGGCGGTGTTCCCCGCGGGGCCACACGCCGCTGACGGCGTCGGACCGGCGACGAGGTGTCAGCCGGATGCCGTCTCGTCGCCCACCGGGGCCGCGTCGGGCTCGGCGATCCACTTCCGCGCGAAGGGCACGGCATCCATCGATGCGAGGTCGGCGGTGACCTCGGAGATCTGCTTCTCGAAATGCGAGACACTGCCCGGCTTCAGCCGTCTGACGAGCGATCCGTCGACCCGACGAATCACGGTCTCCGACACCGACGGTGCGTCCTCCTCGATCTGCAGCAGCCCCAGCACGAGCGTCGCCGCCCACCTCGGCGCGTTTCCGCGCCGACGTTCTCCCGCGACGGAATAGACCTCGGATGCCGGTGTGCCCACGGCATCCATCCTGCCCGACGGTCGTGGAAAGTCGGGGGGCATGCTCCGGGGGAGGGGATTTTGGGAGGGGAGGGTGGATGCCGCGTGTGCGGTCCTCCGCTCGCGTCATGTCCTCCCTGCTCGGGGCGCGTGCCGCAGCGCGGGAGTTTGCTCGGGGGGAGGGGATTTTGGGAGGGGAGGGTGGATGCGGCGTGCGTGGTCCTCCGCTCGCGTCATGTCCTCCGCAGCCCAGGCGGACACGCGCGCGCGACAAACGCCCGAGGGCGGAGTGCGCGAAGGCGGGGCCCTCAGCCCGCGTCGGCGATACCGCGACGCTCGGCGACCGAGGCAGCCGAGCCGGCGGGGTCGGCGACCTCGATGCCGAACAGTGCCGACAGGGCGTCGATGTACTCGTCGGCGCGACCGGTCTCGGCGAGTTCGTGCGCGCGGGTGGTCGGGGTGTGCAGCAGCACGCCGACGAGATGGCGGAGTGCCTGCTCGGTCTGGCCGCCCTCGTCGCCGCGGGCGCGCACGCGGGCGACCTCGGCGTCGAGCACACCGAAGACGTGCGCGCGTAGGGCCACGACGGCGGGCGTGATGTTCTTGCGTTCGCCGACCGAGGTGAAGCGGCGGGCGGCGTCGCGCACGAGGTCGCGCGCGGCGTCGGTGGCCTGCAGCTCCTCGAGCGGGGCGTGCAGGCGGATCGTCTCGAGGTCGAGCAGGTCGACGCCCGGGACGGTGGCGACGTCGGGGTCGACGTTGCGGGGCAGACCGAGGTCGATCACGAGTCGGCGCGCGGTGTGGTCGACGGGGCACACGCCCGCGGCGCCGTCGACGGCGGTCTCGTACGCGCCCCGACCCGCGGCGAAGGTCGCGGCGCTGAGCACGTGGTTCTCGCTCGTGGTGCAGGTGATCACGAGATCGGCGTGGGCGACGGCGCTCGGGAAGGTCTCCGCCGAGACGGCCCGCAGGCCGTGCTTCACCGAGAATTTCGCGGCCCGGCCCGACGGTGAGTAGACCGAGATGTCTTCGGCGCCCTGGTCGCGCAAGGCTGCCACGGTGGCGGCGGCGTAGGCGCCGGTGCCGACGAGCAGCACACGCTGGGTCGACCAGTCGGCGATCCGGCTGTCGGCGAGCTCGAGGCCGAGGCGCACGAGGGAGCGTCCGGCGCGACCGATCGCGGTGGAGTTCTTGACGCCGCGCTGGGCTTCGGACGCGCGCTGGAACAGGCGCTCGAGCTCGGCGGAGGTGGTGCCGAGCTGACGCGATTCGTTGAGGGCGCGGCGAACCTGGCCCGCGATCTCGCCCTCGCCGACGACGACGGATTCGAGACCGGATGCCACCGAGAACAGGTGCTCGGCCACGTCGCTGCCGCCGAGGACGGTGTAGGAGCCTTCGAGCTCGCTGGCGGGGACGCCGGTGGCGGACTCGATCGCCGCGAGGGTGGCCTCGATACCCAGGGCGACCGCGGCGGTGACGGGCTCGTCCATGTCGACGTACGCCTCGAAGCGGTTGCAGGTCGCGACGACGACGGCGCCCTGGACGCACTCGTCGTGCTCGGCGATCAGGGGGGCGACGGGTGTCGCGGGTACGCTGAGCCGCTCGAGGAGATCGAAGGACGCGGTCTTGTGACTCGCGCTGACGCACAGCAGCACATCCATATTCTACGCTCGCGTTCCCCGGGGTATTCCGGGCGGCCTCTCGACGTCAAGGCATCCCCCGTCTTCCCCAGGCGCGGGTGGAAGGATGGATGCCATGGCCTCTCTCGACGCGCCCCTGCTCCGTGCCCTCCGTGGCGATCGTCCCGAGCGGCAGCCGGTGTGGTTCATGCGTCAGGCTGGGCGTTCGCTGCCCGAGTACCGCGAGCTTCGTGTGGGCACCCGCATGCTCGACGCATGTCTGACTCCCGACCTCGCGGCGGAGATCACCCTCCAGCCCATCCGTCGCCACAAGGTGGATGCGGCCATCTTCTTCAGCGACATCGTGGTGCCGCTGCGTCTGGCCGGCGTCGACGTCGTGATCGAGCCGGGTCGCGGCCCGGTGTTCGCCGACCCCGTCCGCACTGCCGACGACGTGGCGCGGATCACCGCGATCGACCCCGACGACGTCGCCGCCGCGGCCGAGCCGGTGCGCGAGGCGGCCCGGCGCGTCACCGCCGAGCTCGACGAGGCGGTTCCCCTCATCGGGTTCGCCGGTGCCCCCTTCACTCTCGCCGCCTACCTGGTCGAGGGCGGGCCGAGCAAGGAGCACCTGCGGGCGCGCGGCATGATGCACGCCGACCCGGAGTCCTGGCACCGTCTGGCCGGGTGGCTGTCGAAGGTCTCGCGCGCGTTCCTCGACGCGCAGATCGACGGCGGTGCCCAGGCCGTGCAGCTCTTCGACTCGTGGGCGGGGTCGCTCTCGCCCGCCACGTTCCGCGAGTTCATCGCCCCGCATTCTCACGCCGCCCTCGAGGGGATCGAGGTCCCCCGCATCCACTTCGGCGTGGGCACGGGGGCCTTTCTCGACGACATGCGCCTCGGCGGTCTCGCCGACGCGGTGGGGGTCGACTGGCGCATGCCGCTCGACGAGGCCGCGGCGATCGTGGGCCCGGACGTGACGCTGCAGGGAAACCTCGACCCGGCGCTGCTGGGCGCTCCGTGGCCGGTCCTGGCCGCGCACGTCGACGACGTGCTCGCCCGTGGTCGCGCGGCGCGCGCGCACATCCTCAACCTCGGCCACGGCGTGCCGCCCGACACCGATCCCGAGGTGCTGACCCGCATCGTCGCCCGCGCCCACGGAGAAGACGCGTGAGCGAGCCCCTCGACCGGCTCGTCCGTCACGCTCACGAGACGCGGGTCGTCGTCGTCGGCGGCGGCATCTCGGGTCTGGTCGCGGCGCGCGAGTGCGCGAAGGTCGGCCTGCAGGTCACGGTGCTCGAGGCATCCGAGGTGTTCGGCGGAGTCCTCCGAAGCGCCGAGGTCGGCGGGATGACGCTCGACGTCGGCGCCGAGAGCTTCGCGACGCGCGGCGGCATCGTGCGAAAGCTCCTCGACGAACTCGGTCTGTCAGACGACATCGTCTCGCCCAACCCGGCGGGCGCGTGGGTCGCGGGTGTCCCGGGAGTCGGGGCGGCGCCGCTGCCGAAGGGCGGGGTGCTCGGCATCCCCGACAATCCTTTCGCCCCCGACGTGCGACGCGTCATCGGCTGGTCGGGTTCGTGGCGGGCGTACCTCGATCGTCTCCGTCCTCCGCTGACGATCGGTCATGCGCACAGCCTCGGAAAGCTCGTGCGGTCGCGGTTGGGTGCGCGGGTGCTCGAACGCCTGGTCGCTCCGGTCACGAGCGGGGTCTACTCGGCTCGCCCCGACGACATCGACGTCGATCTGGCGGCCCCGGGGCTGAACGCCGCGCTCACGCGGACCGGGTCGCTCACGGGTGCCGTCGCCGACCTCCGTGCGAGCCGCGCGGCCACGCGTCCCGCCGATGCTCCGGCCTCCGACGTCCCCATCGTGTCGGGCGGTGCCGCGAAACACGCCGCCCCGGGCGGCGCGGTCGAGGGGATCGCCGGGGGCATGTCCCGTCTCGTCGACGCTCTCGTCGCGCACCTGCGCGACAGCGACGTCGAGGTGCGCACCGGGGTCTCCGCCCGTTCCCTGGCTCGCACCGACGACGGCTGGGCGGTTGCGACCTCCGCCGACGACGAGCCGCTGCCGGCCCGGGCCGTGATCGTCGCCCTCCCCGAGGGGCCGGCGCGCGAACTTCTCGCTCCCGTCGTCCCCGGTCTCGAGGTGGGCGACCCGGTCGCTCCCGTCGTCGAGGTGGTCACCCTGGTCGTCCATGCCCCCGCGCTCGACCGGGCTCCGCGCGGCACCGGAGTGCTCACCGTTCCCGGAAGCCACGTCGCGAAGGCGCTCACGCACTCCACGGCGAAGTGGGATTGGGTTCGGGATGCCGCTGAGCCCGGCATCCACGTCGTCCGCGTCTCGTTCGGAGCGCAGGGCGAAGAGCCCGCGACCGCCGCTCTCGACGACGACGCGGCCGCCGCCCTGGCCCTCTCGGAGGCCTCGGCGATGCTGGGTGTCGAGTTGTCGGCATCCGCTCTCCGCGACGCCCATCGGGTGCGCTACGTGCAGTCGCAGCCCGCGGCGACCATCGGGCGGGCGGCTGAGACCGCTGCCGCGCGGGGCGCCGTGCGAGCCGTGCGGGGTCTCGGCGTCACCGGCGCGTGGATCTCGGGAACGGGACTCGCCCAGGTCGTTCCCGACGCTCGCGATGAGGCCGACCGTGTGCGCAGCGATGCGCTCTGGTCGAGCTGACCGCGATCCCTACTCGACCGGGTCGCCCTGTCAAGGGCGGATGCCGATCGCGGCATACGTGACTACTGTGAGACTCGACCAGCACTCGTTCGAGCGTGAGGAGACCCCATGAGGGGCAAAGCAGCACTCGTCGTCGGACTCGTGGCGGGCTACGTGCTCGGCGCACGGGCAGGCCGCGACCGGTACGAGCAGATCAAGACTCAGGCCGCGAAGGTCTGGGACCAGCCCGTCGTCCAGGGACAGGTCGAGAAGGTGAAGGCGTTCGGTGTCTCCGCCCTCAAGTCGGTCCCCGGCGTGGTGTGGAAGGGCGCGAAGTCGGTCACCGGCGCCGCCAGCCACTCCGGCACCGTGCAGGAGCGCGTCGAGCGCGCTGGACGCGCCGCCACGCAGTCGGCCCACGAGGTCGCCGATGTCGTCGAGGACTCCGTCGACGACGCGAAGCAGGCGGAGAAGTCGGCCACCACGCGCGCGCGTGCGGCCAAGAGCGGCTCCACCTCGTCCGGGAGCTGACGCATGACCACTCCGCGCGGATTCCGCGATCGTTCCGACGACAGCTTGTTCACCCTCATCGGCGACATCCCCGAGCTGGTGCGCAACCTCGTCGTCGCCGAGATCAACGGGGCGAAGGCGTGGGCGCAGCGCACGGCGAAAGACGCCGGGATCGGCGCCGGATGGTTCGTCGGCGCCCTCATCGTCGTCTTCTGGGCCATTCCGGTGTTCTTCGCCTTCGTGATCGCGGGGCTGTCGTCGTGGTGGCCCGTCTGGCTGTCGGCACTCGTCGTCTTCGGCGTGATGATCGTCATCACCGCGATCCTCGCCCTGCTGGGCTACTCGCGATTCAAGAAGCTCTCGAAGCGCGAGAACCCCGGCCAGGCCATCTCCGAAGACGTCCGGATCGTGAAGGAGGCCCGCGATGAGTATTGATCGTCCCGTCCCCGTCCCGCGTACGGCGGTGCCCCTGGGCATCACCGACCCGGTGAAATCGGCCAGAGCCGAGCTCAAGGCGGCTCTCGCGGCCATCGAGGTCAAGGCCAACGCCCCGCGTCGCGCGAGCGAAGCCGTCGACCGCAAGGTGCGGGAGATCCGCGAGAAGGCTCAGCAGAACCCCGCTGTCGCTGCCGCCGCCGTCGCGGGCGTCGCCGCTCTCGTCGGCCTGGCCGTCTGGGGCATCGTCCGCGCCTACACGCGCTGAGATCGTCCGAAGCGGCCCGTCTCCCTCCGGAGGTCGGGCCGCTTCGCCGTTCCCGGGGCCCGAGCGCCGCCGTCCTGCGGATTTCGGCCGCGACGCGCCGGATCGGGGGTGATCCAGCGGTGTGTCGGCCGTGGTCTCCGAGGGACGGTCCCTGAACGGATGCCGTGACCCCGGCAACCCACCGGTGACCCGGCGCCCGGCCCCGCCTACGGTTCGTTCGCGAAGAGACCCTTCAACAGGTCTTCGAAGTACTCCGGTGTCACGGCGATCGGGCCCGCGTAGGCGTGGTCGAACCCGGCGATCGCGTACAGCAGCAGGGCTACGAACAGCGCGAGCATGCTCGACATCAACAGGTGCACCCGCAGGTTCCGCACCTCGATCAGCCCGAGGAGGATCGCGTTGAGCACCGCGCCGACGCCCAGCACGATCCAGAGCACACTCGGCAGCGCGAGGTGGGTGAGCGCGATGCGGTCGCGGCGGTTCTCCACCAGCAGCTGGAACTGATCGAGGGACTGCTGCACGTAGAGGGTCTCGGCGGCCGTCGTCGGCTGCACGGCGCCGATCGCCCGTTGCATGGCCGAGACATTGGCATCCGTCTCGGCTGGAATCTCCAGACGCCGCTGTCGTGGCCAATCGAGGTCGATGACGTTGCGGGCGTACTGGGTGATCTGAGCCTGCAGTTCGTCGCCCTGAGGGTCGGGGAGGAGGGCCGCGGTGCGATACAGCGAGGCGAGCGACGACGACTCCTCGAGGACCACGCCGTCGACCTCGGTGAAGTTGCTGTACGCCGCCGTGGCGATGAGAGCGAGGGTGACACCGTAGAAGACGCCGTAGACGCCGACCGCGTAGCTGAGGACGCGGTCCCATTCCTCACCGCGAGGTGCCGCCCGGCGAACCCACTTCCGCAGCGCCAGCAGGATCGCGCACGAGCCTCCGACGACCAGGACGATGAACAGCGGCAGCCCCAGGTACATGGGCAGGTCGTACAACCACATCGGCACGCCTTTCGCTCGACGTCCTCCGACGCCGTCGTCGCACAGTACCAACGGGGGAGCGGCGTGCGCACGTGGCGGTGGTTCGTCGGCGAGTCAACCGGTTTGGACCGCCGCCCCGAGCGGACGAGACTGGGAGTATGTCCGACGACAGCTCCTCCTCTGTGTACACGCTGTGGGCGGTTTTCCGCCGCGATCCCGAAAACGCGGTCACCGCCGCCGATGCGACCGAACTCGCCGATCTCGTCTCGCTCATCGAGGCCGACGGTGTCACGGTGCGCGGCTTCTATGACGTGAGCGGTCTGCGCGCCGACGCCGACCTCATGGTCTGGATGCACGGCGAAGATCCCCAGGCGCTCCAGCGCGACCTGCGACGCCTGCGCCGCACCGACCTGCTCAAGAACCTCCTCCCCACGTGGAACGCCATGGGCGTGCACCGCGACGCGGAGTTCAACCGCTCGCACGTGCCCGGCTTCCTCCGGGGCATCGAGGCGCAGCAGTGGCTGTGCCTGTACCCCTTCGTGCGCAGCTACGAGTGGTACCTCCTGCCCGAGGCCGAGCGCCGCGAGATGCTCATCGAGCACGGCAAGAAGGGCTCGGCGTACAAGGGCGTCATCGCCAACACGGTGGCGTCCTTCGCCCTCGGCGACTACGAGTGGCTCCTGCCCATGGAAGCCGACGTGCTCACCGACCTCGTCGACATGATGCGCGACCTGCGGTACACCGAGGCCCGTCGCCACGTGCGCGAGGAGGTGCCGTTCTACACCGGTCGGCTGGTCACTCTCGACGAGATCCCCGAGATCCTTCAGTGACCGCGCCCCTGCGTCTCGGCACTCGCCGCAGCAATCTGGCGATGACCCAGTCGCAGATGGTCGCCGACGCCGTGTCCGCGGCATCCGGTCGTCTCGTCGAACTGGTGCCCATCGTCTCGGAGGGCGACGTCAACCGCGCCTCGCTGTCGCAGCTGGGCGGGCGCGGGGTGTTCGCGAACGGTCTGCGCGAGGCTCTCACGGCGGATCGCTGCGACTTCCTCGTGCACTCGCTCAAAGACCTGCCGACCCAGCAGCCCGACGGTCTCGTCATCGCGGCGACGCCCGCGCGTGCGGACGCGCGCGACGTCGTCGTCACCCGCGACGGCACGCCTCTGGGCGCCCTCGGCGCGGGGGCGCGCGTGGGAACCGGGTCGCCCCGCCGCATCGCCCAGGCGCTGCGTCACAACCCGCGGGTCGATATCCACGACATCCGCGGCAACGTCGACTCGCGTCTCGCCCGGGTACGCGACGGAGAATTGGATGCCGTGATCCTCGCGGCCGCGGGCATCTCGCGGCTGGGCGGAGACCTCGGCGGCCTTCTCGCCGAAGAGCTGGGTCTGTCGGAGTGGCCGACGGCTCCGGGGCAGGGGTCGCTCGCCGTCGAGACGCGCGACGATATCGATGCCGAGATCTACGCCGCCCTCGCCCAGTTGGACGACGAACGTACGCGCGTGGCGATCACGGCCGAGCGCACGGTTCTCTCGGCACTCGATGCCGGGTGCAGCGCACCCGTGGGCACGCACGCCTCGCTCGTGGAGGGCGACCTTCGCCTGCGCGCGGTCGTCTACGCTCTCGATGGAACGCAACGGATCGGCATAGACCGGACGGTGCGTCTCGACCCGGGGTATGGTGGGGACACTACGGGCAGTGGCAATGGAGCGGATGCTGCCGACGACGGGGGACCGATCGCGCAAGCGACGCGAGCGGGCCAAGAAGCCGCGCGTCGGTTGCTCGAACGCGGGGCGGCCGATCTGGTACCACGAGAGTCGACCACATGAACGAAGGCCATCAGCACACGCCGAACCCCTCGACGGGCAGCGTGCCGAAACCCCTTGCCGGTCGACGCGTCCTCGTGCCGCGAGGTGGCCCCTGGGGCGACGGCGTCGCCGCGAGCCTTCGACAGCTCGGCGCCGTGCCCGTGATCGCGCCGCTGATCAACTTCGCCCCCACGAACGACCAGGCGACGCTCGATGAGGCCCTCGCCGATCTCGCCGCCGGCGCCTTCGACTGGCTGACGCTCACGAGCGCCACCACCGTCGACGTGCTGTACGCCTACAAGGCGGTCATCCCCGCCGAGACGAAGGTCGCGGTCGTCGGTGAGACCACGGCGGCTGCGATGCAGGCTGTCGGCTATCGCGTCGACCTCGTCCCCGAGCGTGACAACTCCGCCCAGGGCATGGCCGAGCAGATGATCGAGCTCGAGACCGAGCCGCGCACGGTCCTCACCCTCCGCAGCGAGATCGCCAAGCCGGTGCTCACGCGCCTGCTCATCGAGGCCGGGCACGACGTGCGCAGCGTCGTCGCCTATCGCACGGTCGGCGTCCCCGTCACCGAGAAGATCGCGGGCGACGTGCAGTCGGGGCGTATCAACGCCATCCTCGTCACCAGTGGCTCGGTGGCCGAGCAGGTCGTCGATCAGTTCCCCGAGATCCCGGCATCCACGGTCATCGCCGCGATCGGGCCGCGTACCGCCAAGGATGCCAAGCGCGCCGGACTCAGCGTCGACGTCGTGGCCGAGACCCAGACGGTCGACTCCCTCATCGACGCCGTCGCCCGCTTCCCCCTGAACTCCGACGAATCGACCCCATGAGTTTTCCCGAGCACCGCCCGCGGCGTCTGCGCCGCACCCCCGCCGTCCGTCGTCTCGCCCGCGAGACGCACCTCGTCCCCTCGCAGCTGGTCCTGCCGCTCTTCGTGCGCGAGGGCATCACGGAGCCGAGCCCCATCGGCTCCATGCCCGGCATCGTGCAGCACTCGATCGATTCCCTGCGCCGCGCGGCGGCCGAGGCAGCCGAGCAGCGCATCGGCGGCGTCATGCTGTTCGGCGTGCCCGAGACGCGTGACGCGGTGGGTTCCGGGGCCGACGACCCGAACGGCATCCTGAACCTCGCCACCGAGGCCGTCGTGGCCGAGGTCGGCGACGCGGTGGTCGTGCAGACCGACCTGTGCCTCGACGAGTTCACCGATCACGGCCACTGCGGCGTGCTGCGCGAAGACGGCGCCGTCGACAACGACGCGACGCTCGATCGCTACACGGCGATGGGTCTGGCGCAGGCGCGCGCGGGCTCGGCCATGCTGGGCCTGTCGGGAATGATGGACGGCCAGGTCGGTGCGGTGCGTGAGGCGCTGGATGCCGAGGGATTCACCGACACCCTGATCCTGGCGTACTCGGCCAAGTATGCGGGCGCGTTCTACGGCCCCTTCCGCGAGGCCGTCGACTCGCAGCTGAAGGGTGATCGCCGCTCGTACCAGCTCGATCCCGGCAACGGCCGCGAAGGAGTACGCGAGGCGCTGCTCGACGTCGAAGAGGGCGCCGATGTCGTCATGGTCAAGCCGGCCCTGCCGTACCTCGACGTGCTGGCAGACGTGAAGGCGTCGGTCGACGTGCCGGTCTGGGCCTACCAGGTGTCGGGCGAGTACGCGATGGTCGAGGCTGCCGCCGCTCACGGCTGGATCGACCGTCGGGGCGCGATCATGGAGAGCCTGCTCGGCATCCGCCGTGCCGGCGCCGACGCGATCCTGACGTACTGGGCCGTCGAGGCCGCCCGCTGGCTGCGCGCCGAGCTCTGAGCCCTGTCTTGCGGGGTTGTCGGGTGGCCGTGAAGCGTCGGGATCCGACCCCTTTCCCCGTGCTGCCCGGAAGAATGGATGCCATGACCGATCTCAACGACCAGTGGTTCGCCCGCGCCAAGGACGTCATCCCGGGTGGCGTGAACTCGCCCGTGCGCGCGTACGGTTCCGTGGGTGGAACGCCGCGGTTCGTCCAGTCGGCGTCCGGCCCGCGGATCACGGATGCCGCGGGTCGCGAGTACGTGGATCTCGTCGCTTCATGGGGTCCGGCGCTCCTCGGCCATGCGCACCCCGAGGTGGTCGGGGCGGTGCAGTCCGCGGCATCCCGTGGTCTGTCCTTCGGGGCGCCCACGGGAGCCGAGGTCGAGCTCGCCGATCTCGTCGCGCAGCGCGTGCAGGTCGGCGATCTGAAGCCGATCGAGAAGGTGCGTCTGGTGTCGACCGGTACCGAGGCGACCATGACGGCGATCCGTCTGGCGCGCGGCGTCACCGGCCGCGATCTGCTCATCAAGTTCGCCGGTCACTACCACGGGCACTCCGACGGGCTGCTGGCTGCGGCGGGCTCGGGGGTCGCCACGCTCGCGCTGCCCGGTTCGGCGGGTGTCCCCGCTCCGATCGCCGCGCAGACGCTCGTGCTGCCGTACAACGACCTCGACGCCGTGCGCGAGGTGTTCGCGGTGCACGGCGAGAACATCGCCGCGATCATCGTCGAGGCCGCCTCGGCCAACATGGGAGTCGTTCCGCCGCTCCCCGGCTTCAACGCGGCGCTGGCCGACATCGCCCACAGCCACGGCGCCCTGTTGATCATGGACGAGGTGCTCACCGGATTCCGCGTGCACCCCGCCGGCTTCTGGGGCCTGCAGGCGTCGCAGGGCGAGCGCTACCTGCCCGACATCCTCACGTACGGCAAGGTCATCGGCGGCGGCATGCCTCTGGCGGCCCTCGCCGGTCGCGCCGAGATCATGGACCACCTCGCGCCGCTGGGCCCGGTGTACCAGGCGGGAACGCTGTCGGGGAACCCGCTGTCGGTCGCCGCGGGTCTCGCGACGCTGCGGCTCGCGACTCCCGAGGTCTACGCCGCCGTCGACGCCGCAGCCGCGCAGCTCGCCGATGCGCTGGATGCCGCCCTGACGGCGGAGGGCGTCGTGCACGCCGTCCCGCGCGCGGGCTCGCTGTTCGGTGTCGCGTTCCTGCCCGAGGTGCCCCTCGACTACGCCACGGCGCTCACGCAGCAGTCGTACCGGTACGCGCCGTTCTTCCACGCGATGCTGGATGCCGGCATCTCGCTGCCCCCGAGCGTGTTCGAGGCGTGGTTCCTCACCGCGGCGCACGACGAGGTCGCTCTCGGTCGCGTGCTCGAGGCGCTGCCCGTGGCCGCGAAAGCGGCGGCCGAAGCGCTGGATCCGACGCTGCTCGCGCAGTAGGGATCATCCCCGAGGGGGATGCGTTTCGTCCTCTGCGATGATGCGCGGGCGCAGGCCCGGTCGAGAGGCTGGAGTCATGCTCCCCGCACGCCCCGCGCCGTCCGCCTTCTCGCAGCTGTTCTCGCGATTCGTGGCCTGGTGGCCGACATCGATGGCCCCGCGGCGCCGTCGTGCGACCTGGCAGCCGTGCCCGCGCGGTCAGGTCTGATCAGCGCCAGGTCCAGCTGAGCAGGGCCGAGAGAGCCCGGATGCCGGCTTCACCGACGTCATCGCGCTCGGCCACGAGCGCGCGGACGGTGCGGTCGGCCCACGCGGCGAGATCCGTGGCGTCGGCGCCGGGGGTCACGGCATCCATTCGCTCGATCAGGCCCTCGACACGGGCGCGGAGGGCTCGATCGGGGACGGACTCGGGATGCCGGCCGGGGACGGCGGAGCCGTCGGCCCAGATGTAGGCGGTGAGGGCGGTGTCGAGGGAGGTCATGGTGCGTCCCTCGCTGAGCTCATGAGGCTGGTCCACAGCGTCCTCGGAATCGTGCGCCGGCCGGGGGTTACAGGCCGAGTGAATGCCGCAAAGCTTCGTTCGCATCGCGGTTGATCCGTTCGGATTCGGCTCTTTCCGCTGCGTCGCGAGGCGCACCAGGTCGGCGGCTTCTCCGGATTGCATCCAGGGCGAAGGCGCACGCGTCCGATTCCGAATCGAATCGCGCGAGTTCGGTCCACTGTCCGCGCTCCTGCGTCCCGACTACGAACCCGCTCGATTTCTCGTGCAAAAGGACGAGAGTGCCCAGGATGGGGTCCCCGTCGCCGACGTGCGGGTGATCCGGGCTGGACACGGGGGCCGAGCCGAATTCGTCGCGGAGAATGCCGCAGAGTTCTTCGAATTTTATCTCGCGCATTTGTACTTCGCACCCGTCAGAGGCCAATCTCAGCGCGGATCGCCGAGATACCCTTTGGCGCAATATCAAAACCGATCGTGGAGCCCGCGTTGAGGACGATACCCTGGTCGCTTGGGACGCCGGTGAGGAGTTTCAGTCCAGTCATCGCCACCATGTACGGTGCGAGGTCTCGAATCCCGTTACCCCGATCAAGCTCTGAATAGCAGGCCACCATTTGGGTACCGTCGCGTTCGAAAAGAACGGGCTGGAAATTTGCCATTCCCTCACCTGGTTCGGTGCCGCTCGGAACGTAAATTGTGCTCGATGCGAAAACCCAAAATATCGTTTGCATGTTCAAGAGATTTTCGCGCCCTCGCACTAGGGCGATCTCAAGCACGTTTCGAGGATCATCGGTCATTTCAGAGGTCTCCGGAAGTGCTTCTTGAGTGTCGCATGCGTCACCGGGTTTTGGTATTGCTGTGTGCCTACCCGCCATGTTGCGTAGAAATCGCATCTGTTGAGAAGGTCCGACGCCCTCTCTAACCGCACTTTGTCCGTATGTCGGATCTGGATTGAGGGGGCCGTCGTAAAAGTGCGTTTGATCCCCAGAATCTGCAACCATAGGTCGTCGAAGCTCTGCTGAATCAACCGGAAAATGCAAAGCACAGAGGTCCGTGCCCGCCGCAGCGGCCACCGGAGCTCGACCGGTTTCTCGGGCGAGATCGTCTAGCGGGTGGATCTTGGCCGAGTCTTCGTGCGGTGCGGTATGAGCCAGCAAGCTCAGTTACGCGAATGGACTTTCGATTCCCTGCGCTTCGTCCAGTTTGCGGATGCGTTCGTACATCACCTGAGCGTCGTTGAGAGCAGCTGCGCGGTCTTCGGCACTCTCTCCAAGACCGGAGCGGGCGGACTTGATCTTCTGCCAGGCCCACTGGCAGGCCGCATCCTCGTCTGGGAAGTGGACGGGTGCACCATCGGTACCTACCACTGTCTCGACTTTGCTGCGGAAGTCGCCCTGGGTGGCGGTCCAACTTCCGTCTGGATGCGGAATCAGGGTCAGGAACGCCGAGCTCGGTCGCCCCGTTCGCGCAATGTCAATGAGGTAGCTGCCGAAATTCTCACCCACGTTGGGGAGGCTCTCAACCTTTTCGACAAGATCTTCGAAGTTCACCTCGCCACGCTCCTTATCCTAGGAATTTGTTATCGATCCAATATTTTATTCCACCTGGAAAGTGGAACTGAACACCACCGCCCGGTTGCTCGAATGCCTCGGCAATCCGGCCGAATGTGACCTCCGGCGGCAAGGGCTTGAGTACTTTTAGATCGTATGAAGAGAAACTCGGCGAAAGACGGTCCGGGGGTACACTCCGCGCTCCGAAGCTGACGCCTGCCGGAGATGCAAACTCACCTAGATCGTCTGCCGCTGCTACCGGAGAGATGCGGTTAATGCTCATTCCAGGCTGCAGGACGGAGGACGCCGGTCGGACTGGGTACGAGGTGTCGAACCCGTTGCTGGGTGGCCATTTCCATTCTGGGTATCCTCGATCCGTAAACCGTCGCAGGTGAGCATCGATGAAGCCCGGACCATCCAGGTCACCGAACGGTTTGTAACCGGGCAGGTGCGCGTTGGACGCCCACTGCTCCATGTCGCTCACGAGCTTGTTTCGTCGCGGGTCCAACCGCCGCACGCCCGGAAGAGCAGCGACGGCTTCTTTGGCGTTGTGAACAGCAGTTTTTCCCTTGTCGAGCACACCGGAGAACATTTTGGAGCCCTGAGCCATCAGCGCCCGCAGCTCAGTCAACAGGTCGCCGAGCTTGCCGCACGAGCGCAGCAGACCGGTGAGCTTGCCGCTGATCTTCGCGGTCCAGCTGGCGACGCGGGAAGAGACCTGCGAGATGATCCAGGGGGTGGCGATGCCAACGGTGACGACGGCTTCGGTGGCCCACGAGATCGCTGAACCGACGAGTTGGGACAGGATGTCGCGCACGAGGTCGTGGACGACCTGGACGATCGTCGAGGCGATCTGAAGTCCGGTGGCCATGGCGCCCGCCCATTGGCCCGACGCGCGGATGTGGGCGGCGGCGTCGGTCTGGAAGCGGCGGTAGGCCTCGATCGCTTCGCCGGCCATGTCGTCGAGGTCGCTGACGACGCGGTCGAGGTAGTCGGCGGAGCTGTTGAGCTGGTTCTGGACGTTGGTCCACGTCTGCGAGAACCCGGCGACGGCGCCGGCGTCTCCGGTCAGGTCGTTGAACCAGCCTTTGATCGGCTCGAAGTGGTCGATGAGCCACCCGAGGCCAGCGGCGATGAGCGAGCCGAGGGGGTCGATGGCGGTGGCGACGGTGTCGACGACCGTGCTGAAGGCCGCGAGGCCGCCTTCGACCCAGTTACCGGACTCGATGGCGGATGCCAACTGGGTCCCGGAATCGAGGAGGCCGGCACCGCTGAACGGCGTCGCTGTGTCGACGGGACCTGCGACGAGCGCGTTGCTCACAGGCCCGTCTCCAACGCGCGGATCGACTCGAGCACCTTCTGCTCGTACGCGTCCATGTCGCTGCCGACGCCGACGATCTCGGTGGCGGAGCGGCGCACCATGTCTTCGGCGGCACCGATCAACGACCGCGCGGCGTCGGCCACCATCGTCGCGGGCGGCACGAGGAACGAGCACAGAACCCCGAACGCCTCGGCGTTCAATCCGCCGGACGATCCCGCGTCACGGGCGACGGAGATGTCGGATGCCACGGCGCTCAGCCGCGAGGCGTGCGAGCCGATGAGCTCGGAGTCGACGGCGATGCGATCGGCCACGCGCGTCAGACCCGGAAGCCCATGGGCTGAGACGGGGGCTCACGATCGAGCTCGCCCGCGAGGTGACCGACGATCGGCGAATCAGCGCCGAACGCGACCCGCGTGATCTCCAGAGCCTGTTCACCCGCCAGCACCTGAGCGCGCCCGGCGGTCTCGACGATCAGTTGCTCCAGAGCATCGGGACGCAGCTCGTACGCCGCATCGGCGAGGCGGATACCGGCCAGACGCCCCGCGGCGTCGACGGTCACCGTGACCTCGCGACGGGGAGACGTCGCCGAGGCCCGAACCGCATCGATGTCCGCCTGCACCTGCTGCGCCTGCGCTGCCCGCGTCTGCGCTTCGGCCACCTGCTGCTCGATCCGGGCAATAGCCGCCTCGGCCTCGCGAGAAGAGAAGAGGTCTGTCACTCGGGTGATGCTAGTCCCCGAGTCCATGACCTGGGTCAAAGATGTGAGAAGTCTCATGTCCCCGCCGGGTGAAAGACTGAACCAATGCGTCCTCCCCAGCCCCGTGTCGTCGTGCTCGCCGGTGGAGTCGGCGGGTCGAAGTTCACCCTCGGCGTCCGCGCCGCCCTTCGTCGGCTGGGCGCTGCCGAGGCCACGGTCATCGTCAACACGGGCGACGATCTGTGGCTCTCCGGTGTGCGTTTGCAACCCGACGTCGACTCGATCACCTACGCCCTCGCCGGGGTCAACGACACCGAGCGCGGCTGGGGCCGCGCCGGTGACACCGAGCGCGTCAACGAGGAACTCCAGGCGTGGGGCGCGGGCTGGCCGTGGTTCACCCTCGGCGACCTCGACCTCGGGACACATCTCGCGCGCACCGGCTGGTTGCGGGACGGCCTCACTCCGACCCAGGTGCTCGCGCGCATGGCGGAGCGGTGGCCGCTCGGCATCCGGATGCTTCCCATGACCGACAGCGAGGTCGACACGCACGTGCTGCTCGAAGACGGCGGGCGTCTGCACTTCCAGGAGTGGTGGACGCGCCACCGGGCGAAGCTCACCCCGCTCGCCTTCGAGAACCCGGGGATAGCGGATGCCGCACCCGCGCCGGGCGTGACGGATGCCATCGTGTCGGCGGACGTGGTGCTGATCGCGCCGTCGAACCCCGTCGTGTCCATCGGGCCGATCCTGGCTGTGCCTGGGATTCGGGATGCCGTGCGGGAGACGTCGGCGAAAGTCGTCGGCGTCTCGCCGATCATCGGCGGGCGGGTCGTGCGCGGCATGGCCGACGTGTGCCTGACGGCGATCGGGGTCGAGACCTCGGCCGCGGCCGTCGCGCGGCACTACGGCGCGCGGTCGGCGGGCGGCATGCTCGACGCGTGGCTGGTGGCCGAAGAGGATGCGGCCGCGGCGCCCGAGGTCGAGGCGGCGGGAGTTCGGGCCGTGGTGACGCCGCTGTGGATGCGCGACGAGGAGTCGTCGGCAGCGATCGCCGAGGCGGCGCTGGGGGCCTGACACAAGCTCAGACGGCCGCGGAATCGGAGAATCGCGCCGAATTCGAGTGCCGCGCGCTCCCGCGTCGCGCGGCGCTCAGGCCGCAGCCGCCGCCAACACAGCCGACGTGCGCGGGCCCACACCCAGCGCTACGGCCTCGGACAGCTGCGCGGCGGTGTCGACGTCGCGGTGCAGCGTCGAGTCGCGCGCGACGGCGAGGTCGGTGCAGCCGAGCAGGCGGTGACGGGCGGCCGAGTCGCGGCCGAAGGCCGAGACCCACACGGCTCCCGCGCGAGCGGTGATCAGGGTGGAGCCGGTGGTCTCGGCATCCGGGACCAGACCCCGCTCGACGGATGCCGCGAGCTCGAGCGCGGCGTCGAGATCGGCGGGCCGCAGGGCGGGCACGTCGCCGAGCAGGGCGGCGCGGGGCGAACCAACACCCGCGATGGCTGCCCCCAGAGCAATGGCGGCGTCGAGGCCGCGGGTGTCGCCCTCGGGCACGACCTCGACGGTGCGGGACCGCCGGTACTCGGCGCGGACGCCCTCGTCGTCGGTGACGACGATGACGCGCGATACGAGGTCGGCCGCGGCTGCTGCCGCGATGGTGTCGAGCGCGATGGCGCGCGCGAGCGCCTCGCGGTCGGTGCCGACGTCGGTGAGACGCGTCTTGCCGACCGCGGCGGGCTTCACCGGGACGAGGATCGTCCAGCCGGAGGTGTCAGGGGTGCTCATCGCCTCCATTGTGTGCCGAACCCCCGACATTTCCGCTCGGGGGTGGCGGGGTGCCGCGAAACGTGCACGCGGGTCATCTCGGTGAACGGTGCCGGTGCGGACGCCGCGCCCCGCTCCGACTTCGGCGCCCAGCACTCCCGCCCAGCCCGCGCTGCCCGCCTCAGGCGAAGCGCTTGCGCAGGCGCGGGAGGATCTCCTCGCCGTACATGCGCAGGAACTCCTCCTGGTCGTGGCCCGGGTCGTGGAACACGAGGTGGCGGAAGCCGAGGTCGACGTACTGCGCGATGCGCTCGACGTGCTCGTCGGGGTCGGTCGAGACGATGAAGCGCGACGCCGCCCGCTCGATCGGCAGCTCGTTCGCGAGCCGTTGCATCTCGATGGGGTCGTGGACGCTCATCTTCTCTTCGGCGGTGAGGGCGAGCGGCGCCCAGAAGCGTGTCTTCTCCATCGCGGTGTCGTGATCGGGGTGGTACGACACCTTCACCTCCATGAGGGTGTCGACGTCGTCGCGCGTGCGGCCCGCCTTGGCGAGGCCGTCGTCGAGGGCGGGGAGGAGCTTGTCGGTGTAGAGCTCGGGATCCTTGCCGCTCGTGGTGATGTAGCCCTCGGCGATGCGGCCGGCCAGGCGCGTGGCGGCGGGGCCCGAGGCGCCGATGTAGATCGGCACCTTCTGCTCGGGGCGGTCGTAGATCGTGGCGTCCTTGACCGAGTAGTACGTGCCCTCGTAGGTGACCCGCTCGCCCGCCCACAGTTCGTTGATGATCGTGATGGCTTCCTTCAGCCGCTGGAAGCGCTCCGGCGGCTCGGGCCACTCGAGACCGAGGGTGACCTCGTTCAACGCCTCTCCGGTGCCGACACCGAGCACCACGCGGCCGGGATACATCACGCCGAGGGTCGCGAACACCTGCGCGATGACGCCCGGGTGGTAGCGGAACGTGGGGGTCAGCACCGACGTTCCGATGATGACGCGCTCGGTGCGCGCGCCGAGGGCACCGAGCCAGGGGAGGGCGTTGGGGGCGTGGCCGCCGTCGTGCATCCACGGCTGCAGATGGTCGGAGAGGAAGACGGAGTCGAAGCCCACCTTCTCGGCGAGCACGCCGAACTCGAGCAGCTCGTTCGGCCCGAACTGCTCGCTCGAGGCCTTGTAACCGAATCTCAGCGGAACGCTCATGAACTGTCTCCTTGGGGATCAGCCGCGCACGGGGCTGTGCGCGGGTTCGAATTCCGAACCGTCGGTGCCGGCGAGCCGCTCGTGGAACGCCTGGACGGTGCCCGGCCACAGCAGGGTCAGCCGCCCCGAGCGCTCGTCGACGTACCAGTTGCGGCATCCGCCGGTCATCCAGGGGGTGGATGCCGCGGCGGCGGCGATCTCGTCGGTGTAGTCCGCCTCGGCCTCGGGGCGGACGCGCAGCACCCGGTCGGGACGACGATCACGCTCGGCGAGCGCCCGCACGACGTACGCGGCCTGCTCCTCGGCCATGAGCACCGCGGAGTTGTGTCCGAGGCTGGCATTGGGGCCGTTGAGGACGAAGAGGTTCGGGAAACCCGCGACGACGGTCGACCCGAACGAGGTCATGCCCTCCGACCAGTGCGCGGCGAGGGACTCCTCCTCACCGTGGACGAGATCGGCGTAGGGCTGCTGGGCGGCGGCGAATCCGGTGGCGAGCACGAGCGCGTCGGCCTCGTAAGTCGCTCCGCCGGCGGCGGTGAGCGTGGAGCCGTCGACGCGCGAGAGGGCCGTCGGCTCGAGAGTGACGGCGTCCGAGGCGACCGCGGGGTAGAACGCGTCCGACAGCAGCACGCGCTTGCACCCGAAGGCGTAGTCGGGGGTGAGCGCCGCGCGCAGCCCGAGGTCGGCGACCTGCGCGTGCAGGTGGCGCAGTGCGAGGTCACGGGCGGCGATGGATGCCACGGCGTCACCGGAGCGCGACGCGAAACGCCCCTCACCCTCGGCGTACAGCCGCGCGCGCAGGCGTGCGAGAGCGCCCGGGTTGTCGGCGAGACGCTCGCGCTCGGCGGCCGGGATGTCGCCGCCTCCGCGCGGAACGATCCACGCGGGGGTGCGCTGGAAGAGGGTGACGTGGGCGGCGGTGCGGGCGAGTTCGGGCACGAGCTGCACGGCGCTCGCGCCGGTACCCACCACCGCGACCCGCTTACCGGTGAGGTCGACGTCGTGATCCCATCGGGCCGAGTGGAACAGCGGCCCGGGAAACGACTCGAGCCCGGCGATGGCGGGGACGTTCGGCTCGGTCAGGCGACCGCACGCGAGGACGAGGGAGCGGGCGACGAGCGCCTCGGCACCGGTGTCGATGCGCCACACCGCGTCGTCGGCATCCCACCGCGCTCCGAGCATCGGGGTCCGCAGCCGCAGTCGATCGCCCAGGGCCTCGCGCTCGGCGACGCCGCGCAGGTACGCCTGGATCTCGCCGCCGGGGGCGAAGGTGCGCGACCATCGCGCGTTCGGGTGGGCGGCCAGGCTGTACAGGTGCGCCGGCACGTCGCAGGCGACACCCGGGTAGGTGTTGTCGCGCCACGTGCCGCCCACGTCGTCGGCGCGTTCGAGCACGACGAAGTCGTCACGTCCGGCGCGGCGGAGGGTGCCGGCCATGGCCAGGCCGGCGAACCCTGCCCCGACGATCGCGGCGTCGAGGATCCTCACGTGCGCGGCCCGTCGGCGGGGAGGGAGAAGCGGGTGCCCCCGCTCGTTTCGATGTACGGGGCGGACGGGTCGGGCAGCGCCACCGCCACCCGATAGTCCGTCGTCCGCAGCCGGAAGGGACGCATGAGGCTTCGCGCGACGCGCTCGGCCACGGAGACCGGCAGTTCGCGTCCCTGCTCGATACCGGTATCGGGCAGGACGCGTCCGTCGTAGAGCGTTCCGCCCAGGTCGTCTCCGCCGGAGCGCAGCAGCACGGCGGCCGTCTCGCGCCCGACGCGGGTCCACGGGATCTGCACGTGCGAGATGCTCCCCGACAGGGCGAGACGCGACACGGCGACCATCGCGCGGTGCTCGTCGACCGGGCTACGGCCTTCGACCAGCGCGACATCGCCGCCGGGCAGTGGGATCGGCACGAACTCCGCGAAGCCGCCCGTCTCGGCCTGGATCTCGCGCAGGCGTCGCAGGTGCGCGATGCGCTCCCCGGCGGTCTCGACGTGGCCGTAGAACAGCACGGAGGTGGAGCGGAACCCCGAGCGGTGAGCCGCGGTGATCCCCTCGATCCACCTGTCGATCTCGAGATCGAGCGGTGCGACGAGGGCGCGCACGCGCTCGTCGAGGATCTTCACGCCCGTACCGGGAACGGTGTCGACCCCCGCCTCGCGCATCGCGGTGAGGGCGCCGTCGAGACCGAGACCACCGCGCTCGGCCAGGTCACGGACATCGGCGGGGCGATAGGCGTGGACGTGGATGCCGGGAGCTGCGCGCTTCACCGTGCGCACGAGGTCCAGGTAGGCACCGGGGTCTTCGGCGGGCACGAGCGAGCCCTGGATGCAGATCTCGGTGGCACCGAGGGCCGCGGCGTCGGCGGCGATCTCCGCTGCGTCCTCGAGGTCGAACTCGCCGCTGCCCGTGCGGCCGCCGCGTCGGAACCCCGTCGAGGTGAGGTTGCGGTTCTGCACGAGGGTCACGGGTTCGCCGACGGTGTACCGGCGGGCGTCGTCGGCGGCCGCGGTGAGCTCGTCGAGCTCAGCGCCTTCGGCGCGCAGGAGTCGTACCCAGTCGTCGTCGTCGAGATCGGAGGCTCGGGATGCCGCCCGCTCGGCCAGCCGCTTCACGCCGGGGTCGCGGCCGGAGGCGCCCCTGTGAGCGGAGGAGAATCCGCGACGGGAGGATGCCTCGGCGGAGAGGGGTCCTCCCTCTGCAGAATCTCCTCCCGTCGAGGCGTCATCCGTGCTCGTCGCGCGGGGATTCGTCCCCCGCGGGATCACGTCGGCCGCGAGCCCTGTGGCATCCGCCAACGCTCGAACCGGCTCGTGCAGCCCCGGGTCGATCCAGCGCGCGGCATCGACGACGTACTCGTGGTGCGCGGTGAGACGCTCGCGCAGGACGAAACCGCGGGTCGCCGTCTGGGCGGCGAGGTCGTCGATCTGCGGCCACGGGCGCTCGGGGTTCACGTGGTCGGCGGTGAGGGGCGAGACCCCGCCCCAGTCGTCGATACCCGCCTCGATCAGCAGCCCCAGCTCGCGCGGGTCGGAGAGGTTCGGCGGGACCTGGATGCGCATGTCGGCGCCGAACACGAGCCGCGCGACGGCGACCGCCGCAAGGTAGTCGTGCATGTCGGCATCCGGTGCGCCCTGCATGGCCGTGCGGGGCTTGGCGCGGAAGTTCTGCACGATGACCTCTTGCACGTGACCGTGGCGATCGTCGATCTCGCGCAGGGCGACGAGCGACTCGGCACGGTCGCGCACGGTTTCGCCGATGCCCACGAGGATGCCGGTCGTGAACGGGATGCCGGCGACGCCGGCGTCGTCGATGACCTTCAGGCGTAGCGCCGGGTCTTTGTCGGGGGAGCCGAAGTGCACCTGTCCGGGCTCTTCGTACAGGCGCCGCGAGGTGGTCTCGAGCATCATGCCCATCGATGGCGACACCGGGCGGAGCGCAGCGAGCTCGTCGGGGTGCATGACGCCGGGGTTGGCGTGCACGAGCATGCCGGTCTCGGCGGTGATGAGCCGGGCCACGTGGGCGACGTAGTCGATGGTCGAGGCGAAGCCGTGCTCATCGAGCCAGGCGCGCGCTTCGGGCCAGCGCTCTTCGGGGCGGTCGCCGAGCGTGAGCAGTGCTTCTTTGCAACCGAGGGCCTGGCCCTGGCGCACGACGGCGAGCACCTGGTCGGGACTCATGTACGCGGGCTTGCGCAGCAGAGCGAGCTGACCGGGGGTGTCGACGAAGATGCAGTAGTGGCACCGGTCGCGGCAGAGAGTCGTGAGCGGCACGAAGACCTTGCGCGAGTACGTGATGACGCGGGGGCGTCCGGCGCGATCGAGACCCTCGTCGCGCAACGCCGAGGCGACGCGGAAGAGCGCGGGGAGCGGGGCGGCCAGCAGGACCTCGGTCTCGTCGACGTCGGGGCGGTGACCCGCCGAGATCGCTGCCAGAAGGTCGTCGATCGAGGCGCCTCGGGCCGGTGCGACTCGCGGCGCAACGCTGCCCGTGCTCATCTGTCCAGGCTATCCCGTGGCTCCCACATCCGGGTCGCGGCGGCGGACCCCGCGCGATCGTTGCGCTCCTGTGAGGTGAGGGGCCCGTCGGTGCCGCCGGACGCTGGCAGGATGGAAGGCATGGTGACCCTGCTGCTCGACTCGACGCAGCTCGAGGTCGTGCTCTCGCCGACCGAGCGTGCGATGTCTTTCCGCAAGAGCAACATCGTCGTCCCCCGCGAGCACATCGAACGGGTGCAGCTCACCGACGACGCGTGGACCTGGATCCGCGGCGTGCCGAACCCCGGCATCAACCTGCCGGTCGCGGTGGGCGCGGGTACCTGGAAGTCGGCCGGGGGCAATGACTTCGTGATCATCCGAGGCCGCAAGCCCAGTGTCGTCATCGACCTCTCGGGCCACGACGAGTTCGAGCGCCTGGTGCTGACGACGAAGCACGGGGTCGCGCTGCTCAAGGCGTTGCGTCTCGACGTGGCATCCGAACCCGAGAACGTCGCCGACATCGTCCGCTGACGCCCGCGCGGGCCAGCGCCCACGCGCGGGCTGTCGCCCGCCGGCACCCGCGCCCCCCTCTGCACATTGAGTGTCCAAAACACCCGGACGGATTCTGAAAACGCCCGGGTGTTTTGGACACTCAACGGGTACCACGACGCCTGAGACGCGGCTTCCGCGAGCCAGCGCTAGGACGTGAACTGCACCACGGTGTCCCACGCCAGCTTGACGATGAGGATCGACAGCGTCACGAGGAACACGATCCGCACGAAGCCGCTGCCGCGTCGGGTCGCCATGTGGGCACCGATGAAGCCTCCGGTGATGTTCATCGCCGCCATCGCGAATCCCAGCACGAGCAGGATCTCGCCGTGCACGCCGTACACGGCGAGGGCGGCGAGGTTGGTGGTGAGGTTGGCGATCTTGGCGTTGACGCTCGCCTGCAAGAAGCCATACCCCAGCACGCTCACGATGAGGATGACGAAGAACGAGCCGGTGCCCGGACCCAGGATGCCGTCGTAGAACCCGACCGCGAGACCGATCGCCGCCGCGCGCCAGGCGATGGCCACCGCTTTGTCATGGCGCGGTTCGTGGTGCAGGCCCATCCGGGGCTTGAGCAGGGTGTACAGCGCGACGGCGATCACCGCCACGAGGACGATCGGGGTCAGCACTTCTCGGGGAACGAAGCGCGAGAGCGCGGCGCCGACCGTGGAACCCGCGTACGCGCCCGCCACGAGGGGGACCAGCAGCACGAGCTGCACCCGGATCTTTCGGAGGTAGACCCCGCTGGCCGAGAGCGTTCCGAAGAACGACGACAGCTTGTTCGTGCCGAGGATGAATGGCGTCGCGACGTCTTTCGGGACGGCGATGACGAGCGCGGGAAGTTGGATGAGCCCGCCTCCGCCGACCACCGCGTCGACCCAGCCGGCGACTCCCGCGGCGATCAACAGCAGCACGAGGGCGGCCACCGAGACGGGGAGCCACTCGGCGATCACCGGTCCATCGAGCACGGTTGATTCTCACCGACCCCGGAGCAGCCGGCCAAATGCGAGGACGATGAGCGCACTCGTCGCGGGTGCGCCCCGCTCAGTCGATGTCGCGGCGCCAGGTGGTGACGAGGCCGATGAGGAGGAACACGACCGCGTACCCCAGCAGCACGAGCCCCCCGGCCCACCACTCGAGTGCGCTGTTGCTGCCCGTGCCCATGGTGCCGAAGATCGTCTGCCCCACCAGGGCGTCGCTCGCGGCGCTCGGGAACCACTTGACCACATCGCCGAAGCCCTCGACGAGCCCGCCGACGGTACGAACGATCGGCTCGATGAACAGGGTCACGGCCAGCACGATGACGATCGCGGCGACCTGATTGCGCACGACCGTGCCCACGCCGATGCCGACCAGGGCCCAGAGCGCGAACGCCAGCAGCATGCGCCCGATCAGCACCCACGTGTCGGAGGAGCCGAGCTCGGCGTCGATACCGAAGATGCTCAGCACGCCCGCGCCGGCGGCGACGGCGGCGATCGAACCCAGGATGCCGTAGAGCAGCCCGACCACGATGCCGACGACGAACTTGCCGACGAGGACGACGCCGCGGCGCGGGGTCGACAGGAACGTCGGGGTCAGCGTCTTGTGGCGGAACTCGGTCGTGACCATGAGCGTTCCGATGAGCAGCGGGAAGACGTAGCCCACCGCGGTGGCCGAGCTGTAGACGAGAGGCGGAACGCCGGCGCTCGACATCGCGGGACCGTTCGCCCCCGTGAGCTCGCCCGAGGCGAGCCCGCCGAACACGAAGGCGAGGGCCGCGGCGGTGAACCCGACGTAGGCGACGAGCACGATCGCGAGCACCCACCAACCGGCGGTGCTGAACTGCTTGGTGTACTCCGAGCGTGTGGCGGCGACGAGGCTCATCGCTGCACCTCCTGAGCGGCGGGCTGTTCGGCGGGCTGTCCGTCGGGTTGACTAGCGGGCGGGCCCGCGGCCTGGTCGGCGCGATCCGCGGCCTGGCCGTCGGACCCGGCGATCGCGACGATGTCGATCACACCGGTCGAGGCGACGGCGTACGACGGGCGTGGACCCGCCTCGGGCGCCTCGGCCTCGGTGCGCAACGTGCGCGGAGGGGTCAGGACCGCGACGAGGGCGGTCGAAGGACGGGTGTCGTCGTGGGCGGTCGGCGCTTCCGCAGAGAGCGCGTCGTGGCTCACGGCCGGCGCGGGCTCACCGGTCGGTGCCGGGAAAGCGTCGAGTCCCGTCAGGGGCGTCGGGGGCTCGGCATCCGGTACCGGTTCGACCGCAGGAACCGCGCCCGCGCTCTCGTGGACGCGCACGCCGCTGACGAGCTCGAGGAAGATGTCTTCGAGGCTCGCCCCCTTGCTCTGCAGGTTCGACAGGGCGATCCCCGCGCCCGCGGCCAGTCCGCCGATCTCGACCGGGTCGTGGTGGCGGATCGTGAAGCCGTTGCGCAGCAGCTGGTAGTCGATGCCGCGCTCATCGAGCACGCGCGACAGGGCCGCGCGGTCGGGGGAGTCGACGACGGTGGCGAACTCGTCGGGGTCGGCGAGGTCCTCGATACCGCCCTGGAACACCAGGCGGCCGCGCGAGATGATCAGCAGCGCGTCGACCGTCTGCTGTACCTCGGCCAGCAGGTGCGAGGAGATGAGGACCGTGCGGCCCTCTTCCGCGAGGTGGCGCAGCAGCGAGCGCATCCATCGGATGCCTTCGGGGTCGAGACCGTTGGACGGCTCGTCGAGCACCACGACCCCGGGGTCGCCGAGGAGCGCCGTGGCGAGTCCGAGGCGCTGGCGCATGCCGAGCGAGAAGCCGCCGACCCGTCGGCCTGCGACGTCGGCGAGCCCCACGAGGCCCAGCACCTCGTCGATGCGCGAGGTCGGCAGGCCCGCGGCGCGGGCGTACACCTTGAGGTGGTTCGCCGCGGAACGGCCCGGGTGGAAACTGGAGGCCTCGAGAGCGGCTCCGACCGTCTGGAGCGGCGACGACAGCTCGCTGAAGTTCTTGCCGCCGATCGTCGCCGTGCCCGAGGTGGGGCGCACCAGCCCCAGGAGCATGCGCAGTGAGGTGGTCTTCCCGGCGCCGTTGGGACCGAGGAAGCCGGTGACCTGCCCGGGTTCGATGCGGGCGGAGAGATCGTCGACGGCGGAGACCGAGCCGAAGCGTTTGGTGAGCCCGGCGAGCTCCAGCACCTGTCCGTCGGGCATACGGCACCTTTCGTTCTGCGAGCGTTCTTTCCATCTTCCCCGATCCGGGGGCGAAAACACAGTTATCCACAGCCGATGGCACGGTGGACGGGCTGTGTAACGTGGCACCGTGCACGCACAGCGAACCGAAGACGTCAGCGCGGGCGACACCGTCGCCGACAGCGTCCTGGTCGGGGGGCGCGGTGGCCTCGGCCATCTGACGCTGAACCGACCGAAGGCCATCAACGCCCTCGACCTCGAGATGATCCGCACGCTGAACCTCGTGCTCGACCGCTGGGAGCACGACACCGATGTCGACGTCATCCTTCTCGACGGCGCCGGTGAGCGCGGTTTCTGCGCCGGCGGTGACGTGCGCGCGCTCCACGAGATGGTGACGGGCGGCCGCACCGACGACGTGCACGCCTTCTTCCGCGAGGAGTACGCGCTCGACCATCGCATCGCGATCTCGCGCAAACCCGTGGTCGCAATCGCCGACGGTGTGTGTATGGGCGGCGGCATAGGCCTGGCCGGCCACGCGGCCATCCGTATCGTCACAGAGCGCTCGAAGCTCGCCATGCCCGAGACCCGCATCGGATTCACCCCCGACGTGGGCGGATCGTGGCTGCTGGGTCGCGCCCCTGGCCGTCTCGGCGAATATCTCGCACTCACCGGAGGAACGATGGATGCCGCTGACGCGGTGTACGCCGGCTTCGCCGACCACCTGGTGCCGAGTGCGCACCTCGAGGCGCTTTACGAAGCCCTCGAGAACCGCGCCGACCCCTCCAGCCCCACCGAGCTGGTGCTGCTCTTCGATGAGACCACGGAGCGTTCGCGACTCGAGGACGCCCGGGAATGGGTCGACGACGCCTTCGCGGCCGACGACGTTTTCGGCATCCTGGATCGCCTGCGTCGACGTCCCGAGGCCGAGGCGCGCGAGACGGCCGAGCTGCTGTCGTCGTCGGCGCCCACCGCGGTCGCGGTCACGCTGGAAGCGGTCCGCCGGGCGCGCGAGCTGCCCTCGCTGCGGGCGGCGCTCGCGCAGGAGTACGGCCTGGTCATGTGGTTCGCGTTCACGCAGCCCGACCTCGTCGAGGGAATCCGCGCGCAGGTCGTCGACAAGGACCGCTCTCCGTCGTGGTCTCCTGCGCGACTGGACGAGCTGCCCGCCGAGCGTGTCGCCGAGGCCTTCGCCTACGCGCCCGAGCCCGCGCTGTGGTGAGGCGGGCGTGAACTCGACGTCCGGATCCTGCACAGCTGAGCCGAGTTAGCCTGAGTGGCGCCGCATCCGCGCGGCAGAACGGATGACGTACGTGTTCGACAGTCCCATGTCGTCCTCGGCATACGAGGTGCTCCGTGTCGCGGCCGACATCGACGACGATGGTCTGCGCCGCGCGTATCGCGTGCGTCTGCGCGAGACGCACCCCGACACCGGAGGCGACGCCGCGTTGTTCGTCCAGGTGCAGCGCGCGTGGGAACTCGTGGGAACGCCCGAGGCGCGCAGCGCCTACGACCGGGGCCGCGGGACGGCGCCCGGGGAATGGGGCGGCGGGGTGTCGGCATCCGCTCCCGCCCGTCCGACCGACACGCGTCCACGCGCACGCTCCCACGGCCAGCCGGGCGGGTGGCGTCGTGAGCGGTACCTCGGACTCATCCGCGAGTGGGTGGGGCGCGGCGTCGAGATCCCCGATCCCTACGATCCGGCACTCGTGCGCTCGGCTCCGCCCGAGATTCGGCACATCCTCGCCGACGCGCTCGCCGAGGAGGAGACCGCGCGTCTCGTCTCGGAGCTGGGCATGGGCTACACGGTGTGGCACGACGTGTTCGCCGATCGAGACGGGCGCGATCCGGAGCAGAAGCTCGACCATCTCGTGCTCGGGCCCAGCGGTCTCTACGCCCTGTTGAGCGAGGACTTCGGTGGACCGGTGGGGGTCCGCCGCGGCGAGATCACCGGTCCGAATGTGATCGGCTCGCCCGTGACCGAGCTCGTCTCGCGCGCTCGCGTGATCGCTCGGGCGGCCGGAGTCCGCTTCAGCGGCGCGATGGTCGTCCTGCCCGATGACGCGGTGCTCGACGCGATCACCGAGCTCGGCAAGGTGCGCGGAACGCCCGTGGCGCTAGTCACGCGCAGCGCGCTCACGACGTTGTTGCGCCGCGGGATCACCGGGGGCCGCGAGGTGGGCGGTACCGAGCTGTTCGACATCCGCACCCGCCTGCAGCAGCGCGTCAGGCACGTCTGACCCGCGACATGTCGCCGTCACCTCCCTAGGGTGGAGGCATGAGTACCGACGAGACCTCGGGTGCCGCGGCATCCGACGACATGAAGCGCAAATTCAAGGAAGCGTTGGAGAAGAAGAACGGCCAGCAGCGTTCGGGGCAGGCGCACCTCGACGGCCACTCCGCCGTGCAGGGCACGCACGGAGCGGTCACCAAGCGGGAGTTCCGCCGAAAGAGCGGCTGAGTCCGGCTCCCATCGTCACCCGAGGTGTCGGGGACCCCTCTCGCGAGCAGGGTCCCCGGCACCTGACCTGCGTTTCAGGGGCGCTTCGAAGAACGCCAGCTCGAGCGCCATGGATCGGTCGTACGCCGTCGCCATCTCGTGCCGGAGGCGAGCGGATGCCGATCGCGCGGCGGCATCCGCGATGCGCGCGGCCTCGGCGGATGACGCGGCGAACGTCTCGTCGCCGTAGGCCGTGAGCCAATCGGCGTAGGGATGGTCGGCGTCGAAGGTGCCCCGCCAGCGCACGCCGATGTCGGTGTACAGGACGAAGCAGGGCAGGATCGCGGCCACCAGCACCGCGTACGACCCAGCGGCCGCTGCCGCGTGCAGGTGGTCGGTGTAGGCCCAGGTCGCCGGGGCTGCCTCGAGCCCGGCCGGATCGACGTGCGACTGGTGCAGCGCCGCCTCCTCGACCAGGCACGACACCGAGGCCGTCGCCCAGAACCGCTGCTCCTCGACCGTGGGAGCGAGGGCCGCCGCGCGCGCGAGCACCCGTGCGTATTCGCGCAGGTAGAGCAGGTCCTGCCCGAGGTACCAGGCGAAGGCGTCGCGGTCGAGATCCCCGGATGCCAGACCGCGCACGAACGCGCAGGCGTCGACATCGGCGCGGGTGGCGGCGGTGGCCTCCCACCGTGCGCTGCTCCAGGATCGGTCGAGGTCGAGGTGGGGGCGCAGCTCGTGCAGATGGTCGATCGGGCCGTTGCCCCGGCCGACGTGCAGCTCCTCGGCGTGTTCGAGGGCGCCGGTGAGCCAGCGCTTCGCCCGGATGAGCGCATCGGTCCAGGGCAGGCCGTGGGCGGCGAGGGTCGCCATGGCCGACGACAGCGAGCAACCGGTGCCGTGGGTGTGCGGGGTGTCGACGCGGCGGCCCGGAACCTCGTGGGCACCGGAAGAGTCGACGATGGCATCCGGGCATTGTCGGCCGTCGAGGTGTCCGCCCTTGAGGAGCACCACGGTGTCGGCCGAGGCGGCGAGCTGCTGTGCCTGGGCGACCGCGACCCCCCAGGTCGTCGCGACGGGTTCGCGCACCAGCACCGCGAGCTCGGGCAGGTTGGGAGTGACGAGGTCGGCGCGTCGGCACAGTGCGCGCACCGCGTCTTCGGCGTCGGCCTCGAGCAGCCGGTCTCCGCTCGTGGCCACCATGACCGGGTCGAGGACGACGATCGACGGTCGCGTCGAGGTGAGCCAGCGGTCGACGGTGGCGATGACGTCGGTCGAGCCGAGCATGCCGATCTTCACCGCGTCGATCTCGACGTCGTCGCTGACCGCGCGGAGCTGTTCGTCGAGGAACGCCGTCGGTGGCACATGGACGGAGCGGACTCCGAGGGTGTTCTGGGCGACCAGGGCGGTGACCGCGGCCATGCCGTAGCCGCCGAACGCGGCGATGGATTTGAGGTCGGCCTGGATACCCGCCCCGCCGGTCGGGTCGGTGCCCGCGATGCTCAGGACGCGGGGGATCACGCTCCTTCCTCCCACGCGGCGCGGAGATCCCGGACGACTCCGCCCGGGTGGTCGTCCTCGCTCAGCAGGGAGACCACCGCGACGCCCGCAGCGCCCGAGCGGCGGAGGGCGGTGACGTCGTCGAGGCCGATCCCCCCGATCGCGACGCACGAGAGGGAAGTGGATGCCGCGAGCTCGCCGAACCCGTCGATGCCGAGCGGTCGCGGATGATCGGGTTTCGTCGTCGTCGCCCGAATGACGCCGACGCCGAGGTAGTCGACGGTTCCGCGAGGGAACGCCTCGGCCGTCGCGAGGTGCGCCGGGGTGTTCGCCGTCCATCCGATGAGGGCGTCGGGGCCGAGCAGGGAGCGCGCGGCGTCGACGGGGAGGTCGCTCTGGCCGAGATGGATGCCGTCCACCCGGGCGCCGGCTCCGCGGGTGCCGGGCTTTTGGCCCAGGCGCTCGCGCGCGGCGAGGACGACGTCGAGGCGATCGTCGACGACGAACGGGCAGCGTCCCGAGATGACGTCGGCGAGGTCGAGGGTGCGGGCGAACAGTTCTCTGCCGCTCGCGACCTTGTCGCGCAGTTGCACCACGCTCACGCCCGCGGTGACGGCCTCGTCGACGATGTCGCGCAGGCGCGCGAACGGCACGCGGTGATCGGTGACGAGGTGCAGGGACAGGTCGGCGGTCATCGCGTGACTTCGGTGTCGACGCGGACGCGTTCGTCGAGGTCGGCGGGCGCGATCGCGGCGAGCTCGTCGAGGAACGCCACCGCGAACGATCCGGGCCCTCTCGTTCGGGATGCCGCCCGCTCCGACGCCACGGCCCAGATCACGCTGGCGGTGAGAGCCGCGTCGAACGCGGGGGTGACGGCGAGCAGGCTCGCCATCGCGGCCCCGAGGGCGCAACCTCCGCCGGTGACCTTGGTCAGCAGGGCGCTGCCGCCGCTCACGCGCGCCGTGCGGGTGGCATCCACGATGAGGTCGGTCTCTCCCGAGACGGCGACGGTGCCGCCGGTGCGGATCGTGAGGGAGCGTGCTGCGTCGAGGGCGTCTTCGGCGGAGTCGGTGGCATCGACGCCGCGTCCACCCGCGCCGGATCCCGCGAGGGCGAGGATTTCGGAGGCGTTGCCGCGGATGATCGCCGGGCGCGCGTGGAGCAGCTCGTGCGCGAGGGCCGTGCGCACGGGCAGGGCGCCGACGGCGACCGGGTCGAGGACCCAGGGCGTTCCCGCGGTGACGGCCTCTCGGGCGGCATCCCTCTGCTCGCGCGTGGGGGTCCCGAGGTTGACGAGCACTCCGCTTGCGATACCGGCGAACATGCCGGCCTCGCCCGGGATGTCGCACATCGCGGGAGAGGCGCCGAGGGCCAGGAGCGCGTTGGCGGTGAAGTTCGTCACCACCGCGTTGGTGATGCACTGCGTCAGCGGTGCGGCTTCGCGGAGCGCGCGCAGCGCTTCGGTGGGGGTGGACGGAGACGACGACGTGCGAACGACCATTCGCGACATCCCTTCGCTAGTACGAACTAGATCAGGTTCGACGGGTGTGTTCTCAGCCCTGGCGGGCACCCCGTGTCACTGCCTGGCACGCTAGCAGGTCGTCGGCCTCCGGATGCCGGTCCTCAGTCGTCGCGTGAACCCGCCGCGGCGTTCTCGGAACGCGGTGCGGTTTCTTCGTCGTCCTCGAGGCGTGGCGCGATGGGGCCGCCGAGACCGCGTCGCTCGTCGCGGCGGTCGGACCGGGAGCCCGAGCCCATGCCGCCGGCGCCGCGGCTGCCGGCGGCGCCGGCCGTGCCGCCGCCCGTTCCACCGGCGCCGGTTGGGGCTGCGGCTCCGCGGCCTCCGGCCGCGGCGGCGTTCGCGCCGGTTCCGGGTGTGCCGGTGCCGCCCGTCGCACCTCCGCCCAGGGAGCCGGTGCCCGAGCGTCCGCCGAGTCCGGCACCGGTGGCCGAGGCCCCGCTCTTGCCCAGGAGGCCTCCGCTGCCGCTGATCGTGCGTCCGGCGGCTGCGGTACTCGAGCCCGTTCCCGAGCTCAACCGGCTCAACGCAGCGGCGCCACCGCCCCCTGCGATCAGTCCGGCCGAGAGGCCCGAGCCGAGGCCTGCGCCACCCCCGGAGATTCCGCCGGGGAAGGAACCGCCGATCGAGCCGGGGCCGGAGATGTGTCCGGGGAGGGTGCCGATGCCGGAGATGGAGCCGTCCGGCGTGGGCGGGGTGTAGTGCGGGGGGACCTGTCCGAGGTCGATGCCGGGGCCACGGGGGGCGTCGGGAGAGGGGACGAGATGCGCCGGCGGGGGGCCGGGCGTGGCAGCGTCTTCGACGGGCGCGGGGCCACGAGGGACGGGGACACTCTCGTTTCCACTTCGGTCACCGCCGCGGAATGGCCGCTGGCCGGAATTGGTCGTGCCCGTACCGGCAGGGCCCTCCTCAAGCTCGACCGATCGCCCGCCGTCGCTGGAAAGCGCGGCCGGCGGCGGCGTCGGTGGCGACATCCCATTCAGAGTTTGGCTGATGGTGGTGAAGTCACCTTGCGCCTGTTGCTCGCGTTGTTGCGCGAGGTAGGCGTTGAAGGCCTGCACCGCTCCCTCTCCAGCCAGCAGCGAGATTGGCCCGAGAAACAGCGTCGTCCCCACCGCGGCAGAACGGACGACGGTCTCCTGGCCGCCCGACAAGCTCCCGGCTGGCAGCGCCGAAAGCTTCTCGCGTGCTGCGTCCCGCAGTCCGTTCGCCAGGCGAAGGGCATCGTCGAGAGTTCCCTCGAGATAGGCGATCTGCTGCCCGATCGTCTCCGCGGCCGCGTCGAACTTTGCTTTCGCTGCCCCGGCGGCCTCGCCTTCGATGCCCGGCAGCTCAGCGGCGCCCGAGACGACCTTTCGGAGCGAGCTCAACTTTTCGATGAGGTCTCGCGTCGCGGGCACGTCGAATGGTGCTCCACCTTCGGCGAGATTGATCAACGCCTGCTCGTACCGACCGGTCACGGCTGCTCAACTCTCTCTCGGGTGTCCTGCGCGACACGTCTCGTCCGATTCCTCCGAGTCACGGTGATGGCGACTACCGCCCCGGCTGCGATGACGATCAATCCGAGCGCGCTCAAGACGGCGATCAGCGTGATGTCCGGTCCCGCCGGACTACTCGTCGGATCGTCGTCGGAACGGGGACGGACCTCTGTCGGAGAGGTCACCGAGGGTTCGGCCACCGGGGGATATGCGGAGCCTCGCGCGGCGGCCTGCTCGATCTGCGCGGCGGTCGGAGCCGCCTCGACTCGTCCGACCAGCAGGTTGTCGTCGGGGTATGTCGTGGCATCCACTCCGACGATATTGGCCGGCCACGCCAAGCCGAAGCCGTAACCACTGGTCCGGTCATCCGACAATTCATGCGGTTCTTTGCCGGTGTTGCGGAGCAACGCCTGTACCAATTGGTTGGACGTGGCTTGAGGCGATCGCTGCTCTGCCAGGGCGAGAGCTCCCGCGACGAGAGGCGCGGCGAAGGATGATCCTGATCCTCGCCCGGCGCTGTCCCAGCCGCCGCTCGCGCTACCCACTGTGGTGAGACCCACCCCCGGGGCGACCACGGCGGTGCGCGGATAGACCAGCGAGCGGCCGTCGTCGTAGGTGTTCAGTTGGCCCGCCTCGTCTACCGCCGATGCGACGATCACGCCTTGATACTCGCGGAGTCCGGCGAGGTCTCGCGTGGTGGGGTTGGGGCCCGATGCGACCACGATGACGCCCTTTGCGATGGCGTTCGCTATCACGTCCGAGTCTCCTGGCTCCTTCCCCCCGGCGACCGAGGTCGTGATGATATCCGCGCCGTCGTCGAGGGCGCGCTGTACGCCGAGCGCGACGGCGGTGAGCTGGTCACCGTACTCGGCGGCCGTGCAGGACTCTTCGTCCGTCTGCGTTCCGAGGCTGTAGAACGTCACCTCGGCATCGGGCGCGATTCCGCGAATGCCGCCGGGTCCTTGTCCGCTACCGATGATCTGCGCAACCACGGTCGCGCCGTGTCCGGCCCCCACGGTGCGTTCTGTCGTGGTCGGTGAGGAAACCTCGGCGCAGAGCGGGCGAGGGTCGACCTTCAAATTGCGACCCGCGAAGACGGGGAGATCGGGGTTGATGTTGCTGTCGATCACCGCGATCTTCACGCCGGCGCCCGTCCATCCCTCGTTGTGGATGGCTGCAACACCGTATGCGTTATACCACCATTCACCGGTATCCGTTGCGGTCGCGGGCTCCGCGGGAGCTGAGGCGAGGAGCATCGCCACAGCGGCGACGCCGACGCCCGCCATCACGCGAGTTCTCCGGTGGTGCTTCATCCGCCGAACCCTGACCGCGCGGCAGCGGCGTCGCCGGAAGGAGCGGGGGCTGGTGTCGACGACACCGCCGGAGTCGTTCCGTTGGCGATGTCGTCGATGAGCGCAGCCGCGCTTCGAGCTTCACCGGCGCTGATCTGATCTCGCTCGCGGAGCAGGGAGACCGCCTGCGCGAGCGCGTCGGCATTGCGCAGGGCGAACTCACGAACTTCCTGCACTCGTGCCGCGATCTCCGCCGCAACCCCCTCGAGTTTCTTCGTGTACGCCTCGGGAGCGTCCTCTTCGCGGTTGCCGTGAACGACCGTTATCGCCGCATCGTTGGGCAGGTCGTCGCTCGCCTGTCGGATACGTGAGACGTGGTAGTCGCTCACCCCGTCGTCGACTCGGATCATTCCGACCATGTCCAGGTTCCTCTCGCGCGTGGCACGAACGGGGCCCGACCACTGGCGAGAGCGTCGCCCCCCGGTTTCGCTTGCGACTCCATAATCGCGCATGGGCCGAGATGCGCAAACCGGTTATCCACAGCTGTCGACGCCCTCATGGGGTCGGTCGAGCCGGGCGTCAACTTCGACCCCAGTATCTGCGGTATCCCCAACCACCTCCCACAGGGAGCGTGCAAGCCGCGTCCCCGGGGAGGTCGCTCGACGCGGTCAGTAGCGCGCGGAGAACCCGCCGTCTGCATGCAGTAGCTGACCGCTGATCCAGCGACCCTCGTCGGAGAGGAGGAAGGCCGTGATGCCCGCGATGTCGCGCGGTGTCCCGAGACGACCCAGCGGATGGTGTGCGGGCAACTGGTCGCGGGTGGTGTCGTCCATCCATCCGGTGTCTATGGGACCCGGATTCACGACGTTGGCGGAGATACGGCGCGGACCGAGTTCGCGTGCGGCCGAGATGACGATCCGATCGAGAGCCCCTTTCGAGGCTCCGTAGGGCAGATTGCCGGTGGTGTGGTTGCTCGTGAAGGCGACGATCGCGCCACCGGTGGCGTCGACCTGCCGGGCGAACGCGGCGATCATCAGGAGAGATGCGCGGGCGTTCACAGCGGTGTGGCGATCGAAACTCTCGGCCGTGGTGTCGAGGATTCCGGACTCGATGTCGTGTGCGTGGCTCAACACCAGCGCCTTTATCGGCCCGCGGTCGCTCGATACGCGCTCGACGAGACGTGTGGGGCCCGAGGTGCTCGCGAGATCACAGGGATAGTCGCCGTCGACGAGGTCGCTCGTCACCACGTCCCAGCCGTCGCTTCTGAGACGCGGCACGATACCCGCGGCGATGCTGTCAGCGCGCGCTGCTCCGGTCACCAAGGCGAGAGGCATGGGGTCGAGAGTAATGGCCACGCAAGCCCGGGTGCGCGCGAAGAGGCAGCCTGAGGAAACGCGATCGCGCATCAGAAAGGCGGCGATGGTCCGTCATCGTCGGGGGCGGGCGGGGGTGGGTCGTCGGGAAGGAACCGGACGGCGGGGGGGTAGGGGAGCGGCTCGTCGGTGTAGGTCCGGCCGGTGGGGCTGGTCCATTGCAGAGTTCCGCCCGGGAGTTGCTTCACTCCCCAGCGGGTGAATTGTTTCTGGGTGTGGTGGCGCTGGCACAGGTGGGCGAGGTTGGCGACGTCGGTGGGGCCGCCGAGGGCGTAGTCGTGGGTGTGGTCGACTTCGCAGCGGATGGCGGGGACGGTGCAGCCGGGCCAGCGGCAATGGCGGTCGCGGGCGCGGACGTGACGGTCTAGGGCAGTGGTGCGCTGGTAGGTGTCCGTGTGCAGAACCGCGCCGGTGATCGGATGAGTGACGACCCGGTCCCAGGGGACGGTGGTGGCATCAGCCAGGGTTCGGGCTGTTTCGGCGTCGATGGGGCCATGGCCGATGAGCTCGGCGGGGTCGTGGTTCTCGCGGTCGGGCACCAACATCGTCAGCGCGGGCACGACGACCTGAACGCGCGCGCGGATGGCGCCGAGGGTGCCGGGTCCGTCGCCGGTGCGGGTGGGGTCGGCTTCGGGAGAGCCGGTCAGCAGCAGGTCGGTGAGGATGTCGGCCCGCAGCTGCGCCGTCGTGCGTTCATCTGTCGCGGTGACGGGGTCGTCGAGCCGGGTCTCGATGAGAGCGCGGGCTTGGTGGGTGAGGCGGTCGTAGATCCCGACCGCGAGAACGGTGGGGAGGGTGGCGACGAGGTCGGACATCCCGTCGGGGCCGGTGGTGATGCGAACGCTGCGGGTGTCGCGGCCGCGGTGGTGGCGTTCCGTGAGGGTGGTGGGGTGCAGGCGTTCGGCGAGTGTGGCGAGGCGGGAACGCAACCGCCCGGGGCTGAGGCCCTCGGCGGCGGTCACCGCGAGGGCGTCGAACTCGCCGCGGACATCGACGGGGAGCGGGGAGCCGATGTCGAGGATCGCTCCCACGTGGGCTCGGGTGAGGTGCCCGCCTTCCCAGGCGGTCAGGGTCTCGGGGTAGTCGTCGACGAGGGTCATCGCACGGGTGATCTGCGTCTGCACGGTGCGGTCGGACATGTTCTCGGCCGCAGCGATCTCGGATGCCACTTCGCGGAGTGCGAGTTCGGCGGCGCGGGAGGACGCGCAAAGCCCCGCCATCACGTCGAGGGCGAGATGGCCGACTTCGGCGAGGGCGCGAGTGCGGGCGGCTTCCGCGGCGCCGAGAATGGTGCTGGCGCGGTGGACCTCGTCGACGAGCGCCGACAGGATGCGGGGCCTGTCGGTGTTCGGTGGGGAGGTGCCATCGTGCATGTGTGCATGCTAACGGTGACCTCCGACATTGGGTCGCGCAGAAAACCCCAGGTGGGGATAACTTCTCGTGGTGCCGTCCTGGGGAGGAACGGGGCCCCGGGGAGAGGACCGGACGATGGCGCACGCATGCGACGCGAACCGCCTCGACCGGTGGGCACCACAGACTCCGCCATCTCGCGTGAACGCGCGACCGGTGGCCTCGACGACCTCAGCCGCTTCGGACGAGCGCGAGTGCCGCCCTGGCCGTGACCGGCGGTTCCGCCCGGCTCGGCCACCGTGCACGAACACGAACGCCGGCGCGGCGCGTCGGTCGCCCTCAGCGATCCCGCAGCGCCGCTCGCACGGGCTCGATCGCGTCCTCGGACGTCTTCCCGAGGCGCGGCACCGCGGCGCGTCGGTCGCCCTCAGCGATCCCGCAGCGCCGCTCGCACGGGCTCGATCGCGTCCTCAGCCGCCTCGGACGAGAGCGAGTGCCGCCCTGGCCGTGACCGGCGGTTCCGCCCGGCTCGGCCACCGCGCACGAAAGCGAACGCCGGCTCGGCGCGTCGGTCGCCCTCAGCGATCCCGCAGCGCCGCCCGGACGAGCTCGATCGCGTCCTCCGCCGACACTCCGAGGCGCCGCACAGCCTCGACGTACGCGCGCGCCGCACCGGCGGCCCGAACGGATGCCGCGTCGGCGCCCTTCACGAACGTGCCAGCGCGACCACGGGTTTCGACGTATCCCGCTTCCTCGAGCTCCTTGTAGGCGCGCGCCACCGTGTTGGCGGCGAGGCCGAGCTCGGTCGCGAGCGCGCGCACCGGCGGTAAACGGGTCCCGGCGACGAGTTCTCCCGCCTCGATCTGCGCGATGACCTGCGACCGCACCTGTTCGAACGGCGGCGTCGAGGAGGTGGCATCCACGGTGAGATTCATGGCTCAGTCGTTCAGGCCGAGAAGGTCGAGGGGGTGCGTGAGGCGCCACCAGGGGCTCGGCGGCTCGATCTCGCCGGTGAGCCGCACGTCGACGGTGTCGGCGTCGACCGGGCCGGTCGCGGTGAGCGTCCCGACGGTCGAGCCGGCCTCGGTGGTGTCGCCGAGGGTGAACGACGTGGAGGTCTGTGCCGTTCCGCCGTTCCACAGCACGACGGTCGCGTCGGACGCGGTCACGAGGTCGATGTCGGGACCCCACAGCGTCTGGGCCTTGCCCACGAGCGTGCCGGCCGGTACCGACGGCTTCGGCTGCAGCTCCTGCTCGATACGGGCGAAGAGGTCGCGGGCTGCCTGGTTGCGGCTGTCGGGACCGGGCTGACCGAGCACGGCGGCGTACGCCCGCACGGTGGCGGCACCGACGGTGATGTCTTTCGCGGTCAGCAGGTTCCACGCGTCGAGCGTGCCCGTCTTGACCCCGACCACGCCGGGGTCGGCGAGCAGGGCGTTGCCGTTCTTGAAGGTGCCGGCACCGGGCAGGGTCAGCTCCGGCGTACGCACGATGTCGGCGATCACGGGGTTGGCGAGAGCCCGCTCGGCCAGCGCGATGAGGGCGGCCGGGGTCGCGGTGTTGCCGGCTTCGATACCGGTGGGGTTCACGATCGTGATGCCTTCGATGCCCCGCTCCGCGAGGTACGTGGTCGCGGCGGCCGAGAATTCGGCATCCGTGCCGAAAAGGTCTGTCGACAGGCGCTGCGCGTAGTTGTTGGCGGAGGCGATGAGCATGCCCTGCAGCATCTGCAGCTGCGTCAGACTGCCTCCGACGGGGACGTCGAGCGAGGATTCCCCACGAGCCCGGTACTGCCAGTAGTCGGCGCTGTCGGCCTGTGTGAACGTGTAGCTCTTGCCCTGCTCTCCCGGGGCCAACGGCTGCCGATCGAGCACGACGAGCGCCGTGACGACCTTGGTGATGCTCGCGATGGACTCGGGAGCGCTGGCCGACGACGACAGGGTGCCGGGCACTCCGTCGAGAGCGATGGCCGCTTCGCCCTCGGCCGGCCACGCCGGAACCGCTGCCGCTGCGGCGATCGGCTGCACGGCCACCGGTCGGGTCGTCGGCATGACGGCGTTCAGCGGCCAGAGCAGCGTCGTCGCGGCATAGGCGGCGATGATCAGCACCAGAAGAAGCGTGGGGAGGACGGTCCCGGGCCGCAGAATCGGTCGACGCGCGCCCGCGAGCAGGTCGGCCGAGCGCGCGGTGGCTCCCGAGACCACGAAGGTCGGCGCCGGTCGAGGGGCGCCCGCCGTGTCGGGATCGACCCAGAGCAGTGCGCCGAGCGCCACCGGGAGAGGCGTTGCGGGAGCCTCGCCGGAGGGGGCGCCGGATGCCGCGGGCTCGGTCGAGACGGGTCCGGTCGCGGTGGCGGGAGCCTCGCCGGAGGGGGCGCCGGACGCCGCGGTCTCACCCGTCGCGCGACCCGCGTCGCCGGGCGAGCTGACGGATGCCGACGGTTCGCTCGCCGCAGCAGGCGTCATCGGGTCAGCCGCCACCGCATCACCGTGTTCCGTCCCCTCGGAACGAAGGGCCGGGGCCGTGGTATCCGGAATCGACAGGGCCGGACCGAGGTCGCCCGTCGTGGACAGGGCGGGTCCGAGATCGGTGGAGGTCGCCGCGCGCGGCGAGGAATCCTGTGCACGCAGCGCACGCCGTGAGGCCGGGGTCTGCTCGTGCACCCGCCCACGCTACCCCGCGACACCCCTCTATACTCATCACGACAACCACGGGAGTCCGGTGAGCCGGGCTGAGAGGAAGCGAATCCACGCTTCGACCGTCGAACCTGATCCGGATCATGCCGGCGCAGGGAGGAGAGAAATGCACACGTCCCCGTCTGCCCTCGCGAACCGCTCGTCGGTCGCCGCGACGAACCGCTTCTCATGGCGCGTCGTCGACATCGTCGTCGCCGCCGTCCTGGGCGTCGCGATCGGCCTGCTCTTCTGGGGCTGGAACACCGTCGGCGGCCTCTGGTTCACCGCGATGGACGGTGTCACCCCGGGCCTGGGCGGTCTCGCCGCCGGCGTCTGGCTGATCGGCGGCGTCATCGGCGGCCTCGTGATCCGCAAGCCCGGTGCGGCGCTGCTGGTCGAGCTGATCGCGGCGATCGTGTCCGCCATGATCGGCAACGTGTGGGGCGTCACGACCATTTTCTCGGGCCTGGCCCAGGGCCTGGGCGCCGAACTGATCTTCCTGGCCTTCCTCTACCTGCGGTTCACTCTCCCCGTCGCGATGCTCGCGGGCGTCGGTGCCGGTGTCGGGGCGTGGGTGCTGGAGCTGTTCCTCACCCCCAACCTCGCCAAGTCCGTCGAGTTCAACCTCGTCTACCTCGGCACCCTCGCCGTCTCGGGTGCCCTGCTGGCCGGGCTCGTCGGCTGGCTGCTGGTGCGCGCCCTCGCCGCCACCGGGGCGCTCAGCCGCTTCGCCGCGGGCCGGGAAGCGCGTCGCGACGTCTGATGACGGGCCCCGCACGCGTCGACGTCGAGGGCTGGGGGTGGCGGTACGCCGGTCGTAAGCTCCCCGCGACGCGCGAGGTCGACCTCGTCATCGAGCCCGGGGAGCGCGTGCTGCTGCTCGGTGCCTCGGGGGCCGGCAAGTCCACGCTACTCGCGGGGCTGGCGGGCCTGCTCGGCGGCAGCGACGAGGGAGAGGTCAGCGGCCGGATCCTCGTCGACGGGGAGGTGCCCGAGGCCCAGCGCGGGCGCATCGGCCTCGTGCTGCAGGACCCGGAAGCCGGCATCGTGCTGTCGAAGGTGGGCGACGACGTCGCCTTCGGGTGCGAGAACCTCGGTGTCCCCGCGGCGCAGATCCCGGCGCGGGTGGCCGAGGCCGTGGCATCCGTGGGTCTCGCCGTTCCCCTCGATCGCCCCACCAAGGCGCTGTCGGGCGGGCAGAAGCAGCGCCTCGCCCTGGCGGGCGTGCTGGCGATGCGACCGGGACTTCTGCTGCTCGACGAACCCACGGCCAACCTCGATCCCGAGGGTGTCGTCGAAGTCCGTTCCGCGGTGGAGCGCGTCGTCATGAGCGAGGGAACCACGGTCGTGCTCATCGAGCACCGGACGGCGGTCTGGGCCGACCTGATGACCCGCGTCGTCGTGCTCGCGCCCGGCGGTGGAGTGCTCGCGGACGGGCCTCCCGACCGCGTGTTCGCCGCGTACGGAGACGCGCTGGCCGGGGCGGGGGTGTGGGTGCCCGGACGCCCGGTCGATCTGCCCGTGCCCGAGCCCCTCTCGACGCCGGATGCCGTGCTGCGGGCGTCCGCCCTGTCGATCGGGCGCGAGAAGCGCACGGCCGTCGCTTCGGGGCTCGAGGTCGTCCTCCCCCGCGGGGCAGCAACCGTGATCACGGGGCCGAACGGTGCCGGCAAGTCCACTCTCGCGCTCACCCTCGCGGGGCTGCTCCCCGAGCTCGCGGGCGAGGTCGTCGCCGCCGAAGAGCTCACGGCGCGCGGGGTCCGGCGCCCCTCGCGTTGGCGATCGACGGAGCTGCTCACCCGTATCGGCACCGTCTTCCAGGAGCCCGAGCACCAGTTCCTGGCCTCGACCCTGCGCGACGAGCTCGCCGTCGGACCCCGCGCCCTGCGCAGGCCGCCGGCGGAGGTCGACCGCACCGTCGACGAACTGCTGGAGCGTCTCGATCTGGCATCCCTCGCCCTGGCCAACCCCTTCACGCTGTCGGGAGGGCAGAAGAGACGCCTGTCGGTCGCGACGGTGCTCGCCGCCTCGCCCGCCGTCATCGTGCTCGACGAACCGACGTTCGGTCAGGACCGCCGCGGATGGGTCGAGCTCGTCGCCCTGCTCCAGCGGGAGGTCGCGCGCGGGCGCACGGTCGTGGCGGTCACCCACGACGCCGATGTGGTGCGTCACCTCGGGCAGCACCGCATCCGGCTGGGGGATGCCGCGTGACCGCCCTCGTCGACGAACGCCCGCGGACGGCCTGGCTCGACGGAGTGAATCCCGTGACGAAGGTCGCGATGGTCCTCGTGCTGGCGGTCCCCCTGCTCGCGTCGATCGACGCGGTGAGCGCGGGAACGGCACTGCTCCTGGAGCTGCTGTGCGTGCCGCTGACCGGAGTGGCGTACGCCACCGTCCTGAAACGTCTCGTGCCGGTGATCGTCTTCGCCCCCGTCGCCGCGGTGAGCATGCTGCTCTACGCCCGGCCGGGAGGGACCGTCTACGGCACCTTCCTCTTCGCCACGGTGAGCGACGACTCCATCGCCCTGTCGCTCGCCGTGCTGGTGCGCGTCGTGGCCCTGGCCATGCCGATCATCCTGCTCTTCGCCCGCACCGACCCCACCGAGCTCGCCGACGCCCTCGCGCAGGTGGCGAAGCTGCCCAGCCGGTTCGTGCTGGGCGTGCTCGCGGGGGCCCGCACGGTCGGCCTGTTCGTCGATGACTGGCGCACGATGAGCCTGGCCCGTCGCGCCCGGGGCCTGGGCGACCGCGGCGCGGCCCGCCGCTTCTTCTCGATGGCGTTCGTGCTGCTCGTGTTCGCCGTGCGTCGCGGGACGAAACTCGCCACGGCGATGGAAGCCCGCGGGTTCGGCTCCGACGTCGAACGGACGTGGGCGCGCCCGTCGTCTCTTTCGGCTCGGGATGCCGCTGCCCTCGGCGCAGCGGTCGTGCTCATCGTCGTGGCACTCGCGGCGGCGGTGTTGTCGGGGGCGTTCCGCGTCGTGGGGACGTAGCCCCCTGAGGGTGCCGAAGACGCCGCGAGGCCGGACGGCGATGCGGCCTGCGGGAGATGCCCGACGCGGAGCGGGTGTCTAGAAGACGTACTCGAAGCAGAGCGAGCGCGGCATGGTCTCGAGATACGGCTCGTAGACGGGGATGGGCGTGAAGCCCGCGGCGGCGTATACGCGCAGCGATTCGGGCTGCATGCGCCCGCTCTGCAGGATCACGCGTCGGGCACCACCGCGTCGGGCGAGATCGACGACCTCTGCGGTGAGCGCCGTGCCGATGCCGCGTCGACGGCCCGCGGCCACGACGACGAGGCGCTTGAGCTCCCACTCGTCGCCGAGGCGGCGCAGGATGACGTGCCCGAGCGGGGTGTCGGCCGTGTCGATCGCCAAGAGGGTGGCGACGACCTGCTCGGCGTGGACGGCGAGCGCCTCAGCGCGCTTCGCGGCGACCTCGGGGGAGTCCTCGGCATCGGCGTCGCGGTACCGCTCATCGAGGTCGGCGTCCAAGACGGTGCGTAGCGCGACCGCTCGCGGATCGTCGACGTCGACCTTCTCGATGCGGAAGTCGGGGAGATTCACCCGTCGAGCCTAGGCGCGCGCCGCGGCGGGGTGATGCGGTCACGGGCCGGGGTGTGCGGGCTGCGGCCGGAGGGAATGCGCGTACGGGCCGATCGCCCCCGGCGGCGGCAGAATGATCACGGGGGATGCCATGGGATTGTCGTTCGGGATACTCGCGGTCAGCGTGGCCGTCGCGGGTGCCGTGATGTTCATCGCCATGCCGCGTATCGGCACTCCGGGGCCCATGACGCTGTTCCTGCGCTTCGCCGCCGTGGCGGGTGTGACGGCGGCCGGTTCCAGTGCCATGTACTTCATCTACGGCGCGGGGGGCGGCATCCTGCCCCTCGTCCTGGGCGACGTGGCGATGGTGCTCGCTCCCGCCCTGCTGATCGTCGCGCTGAGCGCGCTCGAGGGGCGACGGGCGCGCAACACGTCGATCGCGATCCTGGCGCTCGCGCTCGCGCTCGCGGTCGCCCTCGTGACCGCGACGGTGCCGCTACCCGGGTCGCTCGCGGCCAAAGCCGTCGCCGTCGCCGTGACCTGCGGCGCGTGCGGGTGGGTGGCGAGCCACTCGCGCGTCGAGCCGTTCGGTCCGCTGCGCGTCATCGCCCTCACGAGCGGGGTCTTCGCTGTCTACTCGCTCTTCCGGGCGATCGTGGGCCTCGTCGTCGGATGGGACTCCGTGCTCTACCGCGTCGCCTTCTCGTTCGCCCCCGCGACGATCCTCGGCGCGCTGGCCGTGCTCGCCATCGGTGCGGCCGTGGTGCGCGTGCGCTTCGGACCGCGCGTGACCGTGGATGTCGCAGAGCGTGCCGCGGGGTCGGTGGTCGTCGTGGGGGACTGGGATCTGGCATCCACCGCCTACGGCCCCGACCGCGTGCGCGGCCTCGTCGCCGACCTGCGTGCCGCCGCGCGCGACCTCGACCCAGCCGCGGTCGATGTCCCGCGGGGCACCGAGACCCTCGTGCCGGATGCGGTCTCCGTGCTCAGCGATCGACTGCGGAGGGACTACGGGTGGGAGCCCGAGCAGACGATCCTGCTCGTCGACGGAGCGACCACCTCGGCGATCCGCACCCGGCCGCGAGTCCGGGTCGAGAAGAAGAGGGGCTCGGCGCGGTCCTGAGTCTCGACTAAAGTGGTACTCGGTTTCAGCTTCGAAGGAGAACGCATGGACATCGCAGGAGCATCCGCCCTCGTCACCGGCGGCGCTTCGGGACTCGGCCTCGCCACCGCGCGGCGGCTCGCCGCGGCCGGGGCCCACGTCACGATCGTCGACCTCCCCCGCTCGGACGGCGCCGCGCTCGCCGAGGAACTGGGCGGCTCGTTCGCCGCCGCCGATGTGACGGACGCCGAGCAGATCGCCGCTGCGGCAGCCCTCGCCGCCGAAGCGGGTCCGCTGCGCGTCGTCGTCAACTGCGCCGGCATCGCGCCGCCCGCGAAGGTCCTGGACCGCGAGGGGAACCCCTCTTCGCTCGCCGACTTCGAACGTGTCGTGCGCGTGAACCTCATCGGCACCTACAACGTCATCGCTCAGACGTCCGCGGTCATGGCGAGAACCGGCCCCACCGACAGCGGCGACCGCGGCGTCGTCGTCAACACCGCGAGCGTCGCAGCCTTCGACGGGCAGATCGGCCAGCCCGCCTACTCCGCCAGCAAGGGCGGCGTGCACGCGATGACCCTGCCGATCGCGCGCGAGTTGGCGCGCCACGGCATCCGGGTCGTCACGATCGCCCCCGGCATCATGGAGACTCCGATGCTCAAGGGCCTGCCGCAGGCCGCGCAGGACTCGCTGGGCCAGCAGGTGCCCTACCCCTCACGGCTCGGCGTCCCCGACGAATACGCACGACTCGTGCTCGCGATCGTCGACAACGGCTATCTCAACGGCGAGACCATCCGCCTCGACGGCGCGATCAGAATGGCACCGAAATGACCGACGGCATCCTGCTCCGCATCGACAACGGGCTGGCTCGCGTCACCTTCGACCGGCCCTCGTCCCTGAACGCCATGGACTTCCCCATGGCGCGCCGCTGGAAAGAGGTTGCGCACGAGGTCACCTCCGACTCCGCGGTGGGGGCGGTGATCCTGGATGCCGCGGGGCCGGCGTTCTGCGCGGGCGGCGACGTCGTGGCGATGGCGACGACGGGTGCGTCCGGAATCGACGTCACCGAGACCGCCGATGCGATCCACGACGGCATCCGCACGTTCGCGGAAGCGCCGCTGCCGATGGTCGCGGCCGTCCAGGGCGCGGTCGCGGGCGGCGGGCTGGGGCTCATGCTCACGGCCGATTACGTCGTCGCGAGCGAGAACGCGCGCTTCGTCAGCCGGTACGCCAACATCGGACTGACGCCCGACCTGGGCGTCTCGACCCTGTTGCCCGCGGCGATCGGTCAGCGGCGGGCGCTTCAGCTGCTGCTGCAGGACCGCATGCTCACCGCGGCGGAGGCGCTGGACTGGGGTCTCGTGGCCGAGGTCGTGGCATCCGCGGATCTGGTCACGCGCGTCGAGCAGATCGCGCGATTCTGGCTCGACGGAGCGACGGCGGCGTTCGGCCAGGCCACGCGCCTCGTCCGGATGGGTGCGGGACGCACCTTCGCCGAGAACCTCGCCGACGAGGCTGCCACGATCGGCGCGTCGTTCGACACCCCCGAGGCGAAGGCGCGTGTCGCCGCGTTCGCCGCCGCCTCCGCGAAAGGACGCTCATGAGCACGCCCTCGTCCGGCGCTCCGCTGGCCGGCAAGACCCTCCTCATGTCGGGTGGCAGCCGTGGCATCGGCCTCGCGATCGCGCTGCGCGCGGCCCGCGACGGTGCGAACATCGCGATGCTCGCCAAGACCGACACCCCGCACCCGAAGCTTCCCGGCACCGTGCACACCGCCGCCGACGAGATCCGCGCGGCCGGTGGGCAGGCGCTGCCGATCGTCGGCGACGTGAGGGACGAGGCATCGATCACCGAGGCCGTCATGCGGACGGTCGGGGAGTTCGGCGGCATCGACATCGTCGTCAACAACGCCAGCGTCATCGACCTCTCCGGCTCCCTCGAACTCGCCTCGAAGAAGTACGACCTGATGCAGGACGTGAACGTCCGCGGCACGTTCCTGCTGTCGCGCGCCGCCGTCCCGCAGCTTCGCGACGCGGCGAACCCGCACATCCTCTCGCTCTCGCCGCCCCTGAACGTCACACCGAAGTGGCTCGGCGCGCATACCGGCTACAGCCTCGCGAAGTTCGGCATGACGATGGCGACCCTCGGCCTGGCCGCGGAGTTCGCGTCGGAGGGCATCGCGGCGAACGCGCTGTGGCCGCGCACGACGATCGCGACGGCCGCCGTGCAGAACGTCATCGGCGGTGACCGGCTCATGGCGGTGTCGCGGACGCCGGAGATCTACGCGGATGCCGCATACGAGGTTCTGACCGCGCCCTCGCGTGAGTTGACCGGGCAGACGCTGATCGTCGAGGACGTGCTCGAGCGCGCCGGAGTCACCGACTTCGCCGCGTACGCCGCCGTGCCGGGCACCCCGGACGCGGCGATGTACCCGGACATCTTCCTCGACTGATCGCGGGGGTTCTCCCCGCATGAACGCCGTTCGCGCGCAGGAACGCGCTGTGCTCGCGTTCGCGTGAGTCGATCGCGTTCCTGCGTGCGCGGGGACGGCGGGGGAGCGAGTCAGCCCCGCGGGCGGAGCAGGCGGGCACCCTTAAGGAGGTGAGCCGGACTCAGATCAGGCCCAGCTCCGCGAACGCGTTGTGTACGCCGTCGTCGAGCACCGCGGTCGTCACCCGACCGGCCAGTCGCTGCAGCTCTGGTGCCGCGTTGCCCATCGCGACGGGGGTGCCGACGACCTCGAACATCTCGACGTCGTTCCAGCTGTCGCCGATACCGATGGCATCCGTCGCCGACAGGCCCAGCTGGTCGAGCACCGCCGTGATCGCGGAGCCCTTGGTGACGCCGGCCTGACCGATCTCGCCGTTCGACCCGCCGGGCAGCGGGATCGAGCCGGGGATGACGTGGAAGCCCTCGCCGAGGGCGGCCGCCGCGTGCGCGACGGTGTCGGTCGACGGGCTGACGAACACGGCCTTCGCGACGGCGTCGCGGTCGACCTCCGAGACCGGGCGCGGCTCGCGCCAGAGGGGCTGCTCGGGCGGCAAGCCCTCGGCTTCGAGCTCGGCTGCGCGCTTCTCGTGCCGTTCGCGGCGGTACTCGGTCATCACGGGACCCATGCCGGCGCTCGCATACACGCCCCCGTGGGTCTGCAGGAAGTAGTGGATGCCGTGGGCCTCGAAGTAGCGCTCGAGAGCCTCGACGTCGGCGCGGGGCATCGGCTGCTCGACGATGAGGGCGTGCTCGTCGGGATCGCCGCCGCGGGTCGCGTACGCGCCCCCGTTGGTGATCGCGCCGTCGAAGCCGATCGCCAGCACCTCGGGGTGGATATCGCCCGCCGATCGCCCGGTGGAGAGCCACACGAGGTGGCCGTTCTCGCGCGCCTTCCGCACGGCGGTCACCGTCGAGGGGGCGATCACCGAGCCGTGCTCAAGGATCGTGCCGTCGACGTCGAGGAAGGCGATGCGGGTCATGTGCACTCCAGAAGGGGATCAGCCCCGGGACCTGGGGACCCGGGGCCGATCCGATGAGGGGGATCAGCGCGTGAGGGACGCGCCGTTGGATCGGATGACGTCGGCGTACCAGCCGAACGACTTCTTCCGGTAGCGATCGAGCGAACCGGTGCCGTCGTCGCCTCGGTCGACGTAAATGAAACCGTATCGCTTGCTCAACTGGGCGGTGCTGGCGCTGACGATGTCGATGCAGCCCCACGAGGTGTAGCCGAGCACCTCGACGCCGTCTTCGATCGCCTCGCCGACCTGCACGAGGTGGTCGTTGAGGTACGCGATGCGGTAGTCGTCGACGACCGTCTTCTCGCCGTCGACCTCGACGAGCTGGTCGCGCGCGCCCAGACCGTTCTCGACGATGAACAGCGGCTTCTGCCACCGGTCCCAGAACTGGTTCAGCACCAGGCGCAGGCCCACGGGGTCGATCTGCCACCCCCACTCGCTCGCCTCGAGCGTCGGGTTCGAGACGCCGCCCATGATGTTGCCCTCGCCGGCGACCTTCTTCGCGGGGTCGGCGGTCTCGGCGATCGACATGTAGTAGCTGAACGAGACGAAGTCGACCGTGTGGGTCAGGTCGTCGCGGTCCTGGTCGGTGATGTCGAGCTCGATGCCCTTCTCGCGGAGCGTCCGCAGGAAGTAGCCCGGGTAGGCGCCGCGGGTGTGCACGTCGCCGTAGACGAGGTTGCCGTGGTCGGCCTCCATGACGGCGACGGCGTCGTCGGGCGACGGCGTCAGCGGGTAGATCGGCATCGACAGCACCATGCAGCCGACCTTCGCCTCGGGAGCGACCTCGCGGGCGATCCGAGTGGCGCGGGCGGATGCCACGAGCTCGTGGTGCATCGCCTGGTACAGCTGCTGCTCGGGGACGCCGCCCTCGGGGATCGGGATGCCGCCGCTCATGAAGGGCGCGTGCAGCAGCGAGTTGATCTCGTTGAAGGTCAGCCAGTACTTCACCCGGCTGCCGAAGCGCTCGAAGAGCGTGCGGGCGTAGCGCTCGTAGAAGCCGATGAGCTCCCGATTCGTCCAGCCGCCGTACTGCTCGGCCAGGTGCAGGGGCGTCTCGTAGTGCGAGATCGTCACGAGCGGCTCGATGCCGTGCTTCTCGAGCTCGTCGAGGATGCGCTCGTAGAACGCCAGACCGGCCTCGTTCGGCTCGGTCTCGTCGCCCTTCGGGAAGATGCGGCTCCAGGCGATCGAGAAGCGGTAGACCCCGAAGCCCATCTCGGCGAAGAGCGCGATGTCCTCCGCGTAGCGGTGGTAGTGGTCGATGCCGACGAGCTTGAGGTTGTCGGCGGTGGGGGTCTCGGAGCGCGGGCCCGAGATGCCGCGAGGCATCACGTCCTGCACGGACAGGCCCTTGCCGTCCGCGTCGTATGCGCCCTCGATCTGGTTGGCGGCGGTGGCACCGCCCCAGAGGAACCCGTCGGGGAAGGGGGTGTTCGTCATGTTCTGTGCCTCCAGGGGTCAGCGGGCGGGGGTGAGGGAATCGACGGAGACGGCGCGGAACAGCGTCTCGCCGTGCGAGAGAGGACCGGATGCCGCGTCGGCGATGTCGGGGTAGAGATCGCCGTTCGTGACGATGACCGGCGTGATCAGGTCGTAGCCGGCCTTCTCGATCGCGTCGCCGTCGAACTCGACGAGCAGGTCGCCCGCCTTCACCTCGGTGCCGGACTGCACCTTCAGCGTGAAGTGCGCTCCGCCGAGCTTGACGGTGTCGAGACCCACGTGGATGAGCAGTTCGACGCCGTCCGCTCCGCGCAGGCCCACCGCGTGGCCGGTCGGGAAGGCCGCGACGACGGTGCCGTCGAAGGGGGCGTAGACCGCGCCCGAGGTCGGACGGATCGCGACGCCCTTGCCGAGCGAGCCGTCGGCGAAGGCGGCATCCGGAACCTCGGTGAGCGGCACGACGGTGCCGTCGACGGGGCTGAGAACCACCGTGTCGGTGGTGGCCGCCGGGGTGGCGGGGGCGGCCGCGTCGACCGGGTCCGTGAAGCCGAACACCACGACCAGCACGAACGGGACGACGATGGCCACGAGCAGACCGATGCCGAGCATGATCATGTTGCCGTTACCGAGCAGGGCGGGAAGAGCCAGGCCGGAGGGCACGACGAACGCCTTCGAGAAGACCCCGCCCATCGCGATGAGGGCGCCGCCGAGCGCGCCGCCGACGACGCCGAAGGCGAAGGGGCGCTTGAGGGGGAGGTTGATGCCGTAGATCGCGGGCTCGGTGATGCCGGCGAGGAAGCCCGACAGTGTGGCCGGAGCGGCGAGCGAGCGCAGGTTCTTGTTGCGGGTGCGCACCAGCACGCCGGCGACGGCGGCCGCCTGGGCGAGCACGGCGGCGAACACGGGGCCGAGGAGCAGAATCTGCCCGGTGGTCTGGTATTCGAGCTGGAACAGCGGCACGAGACCCCAGTGCAGACCGAAGATCACGAAGACCTGCCACAGCCCGCCCATGATCGCGCCGCCCAGCCACGGGAGGGTCTCGAAGACCCAACCGATGCCGGCCGCGAGGCCGCCGCCGACGAGGCTCGAGATCGGGCCGATCACGAGGAAGACGAGCGGCACGGCGACGAGCACGACGATCATCGGGGTCAGGAAGCGGCGCACCGCGCCGGGCAGGACCTTGAGCAGGAAGCGCTCGGCGTAGCTCTGCAGCCACACGATGATGATCACCGGGATGACGCTCGAGACGTAGCTGACCATCGTGACCGGGATGCCGAAGAAGGTGATGTCGGGCTGACCGTTCAGCGCCGTGATGGTCGGGTACACCAGAGCGCCGGCGATGGCGAAGGAGGTGAACTCCGACGCCTTGAAGTAGCGGGCCGCGGTGATGGCCAGCGCCAGCGGCAGGAAGTTGATCAACGCATCGGACAGCGCGTTGAGGATCGTGTAGGTCGTGCTCGTGGCATCCAGCCATCCGAAGGTGACGGCGGCGGCGACGAACGCTTTCAGCAGACCCGTGCCCGCGAGGGCCCAGAGGATCGGCGTGAAGATCGACGAGATCATCGTGATGAACCGGTTGAAGAGGTTGCCCTTCGCCCCGCTCTCGCCTTTTTCGGCGTCGCCGCCGAGCGTGGTCTGCGACTGGATCGCGGCGTACACGTCGGGCACGTCGTTGCCGATCACGACCTGGTACTGACCGCCCGCCTGGGCCGTGGTGATGACGCCGGGCGTGGCGCGGATCGCTGCGGCATCCGCCTTGCCCTCGTCTTTCAACACGAACCGGAGCCTCGTCGCACAGTGCACGAGGGATTGGACGTTGCTCTCTCCACCGACACCGGCGAGGACCCCCGCCGCCGTCTTCGCGTGATCCGCCATCGGAACCGCCTGCCTTTCGCCGCATCGATGCGGCCTGTTCGAATGTTCTGTGGCGACGCTGCCGGGTGTTTCGGGCAATAAAAAAGACCCGAATCCGTTCATCGCTCGTCAGCGATGTGGATTCAGGTCTTGCCCGCTCGCGCGGTAACAATCCGGAAATCGTCGGCAGGGTATGACGCCTGCGACGGCGACTATAGCACCGGGGCGTCGGGGCCGCCACTGTCGTCGGCGCGGCCCAGGCTCGTCGCGAGGCGCTCGACATGCACCGTGAGGTAGAGCACCTCCTCGTCGGTGAGGGTCGACCCGGTCGCCGCGAGGACGTAGGCCTTGACGGCCTCGGCGATGCCGAAGGCGCGGGGGTAACGGTGCTTGGCGAACTCGAAGAAAGACGAGTCGCCGCTCGAGAGCATCGCGCGGTTCACGAGCCGCTGCAGCAGGAAGCGCACGTGCAGGATGAAACGCGCGTAGTCGGGGCTCTCGGTGTCGAGCGCGACGCCGAGGCCGGTCTCGACGGTGCGCACGACGTGCTGCACCCGACGGAACAGCAGGGCCGCGGTGCCGTTGGGCTCGTCGCGCGTGGCGTTGAGCAGGTGCATCGTCAGGAACACGCCCTCTTCGGGCGGGAGCTCACGGTCGAGGGAGGCCGCGATCGAGGTCGCCATGCGCTCCGCGGCGCGTGATTCGTCGGGGTGGAGGATCCGTAGCTCGGGCATGGAGGTGCCGGGGATGCGGATGCCTTGATCGAGGCGTTCGATCACATAGGTGATGTGGTCGATGACCGCGAGCGGTAGCCGGCGCCCCAGGTCGCGACCCAGGTCGCGCTCGGCCTGGTCGACGGCGTGCAGGACCGCCTCGACGAGCGCGTACGGCGCGTCGGTGAGGAGCTTCTGGGCGTGAGCGGTGTCGCTGCCCTGCTCGAGGACGAACGTCTTCTCGACCTTCGCGGGATCGACGCGGCCCTCGTGCTTGAGCTGGAAGCCGATGCCCCGACCCATGAGCACGCGCTCGCGGCCGTCGCCGTCGATCGCCACGACGACGTTGTTGTTCAGAAGCTTCTGCACGCCGCCGGGCGGGAGGGAGACGTCACCGGCACCGGGCATGGGATGCAGTTTAGGGTGGCGGATCTGCCGGAGCTGTGTTGTTCTGCATGCGTCCGCGCCTGAGGGGCCGACAACTGTCGCTTCGGACCGCCCCAGGCGGCAGAAAGCGACCCCTCGCGCGGGGAGGACGCGCCCAGCCGCGGTGCAGGAGCGGCCGGTACCCTGGAAACCATGACCGAACAGCCCCCCGTGCGCACGACGGCGCCCCGGCAGGTGCGCCCCGAGGGAGCCCCGGCGAACACCGGCATCCGCCAGGTGCGCCCCAAGACCGAGGGCTGGCAGCAGGCCAAGGACGAGACCGGTCGCCCGCTGCTGCAGTTCGCCAGCCCCAAGCGCGGCAAGCCGCCGGTGCACCTCGCCGACCTCACGTACGACGAGCGCGTCGCCACGCTCAAAAAGCTCGGCCTCCCGGGTTTCCGCGCGAAGCAGCTCGAGAAGCACTACTTCACGCATTACACGTCGGATGCCGCCGACATGACCGACCTCCCGGCATCCGGCCGCGAAGAGCTCGTCGCGGGAATGCTGCCGCCGCTGCTCACCGAGGTGCGCCGGCTCGAGACCGACCGCGGCGACACGATCAAGTTCCTCTGGAAGCTGCACGACGGCGCGCTCGTCGAGTCGGTGCTCATGCGCTACCCCGGCCGCATCACGCTGTGCGTGTCGAGCCAGGCCGGCTGCGGCATGAACTGCCCGTTCTGCGCCACCGGCCAGGCGGGGCTGACCCGCAACATGTCGGCGGCCGAGATCATCGAGCAGATCGTGCGCGCCAACGCCCTCATCGCCGCCGGGGGACTGGGCGGCAAGAAGAGCTCCGACCACTCGCTCGACCGCGTGTCGAACATCGTGTTCATGGGCATGGGTGAGCCGCTCGCCAACTACGCGCGCGTCATGCAGGCCGTGCGGGTGATGGTCGACAAAGAGCACGGTCTCGGCATGAGCGCACGCGGCATCACGGTGTCGACCGTCGGACTCGTCCCCGCGATCAAGAAGCTCGCCGACGAGGACATCCCGGTGACCTTCGCCCTCTCGCTGCACGCCCCCGACGACCACCTGCGCGACGAACTCATCCCGGTGAACTCCCGCTGGAAGGTCGACGAGGCGCTGGATGCCGCACGCGCCTACTTCGACAAGACCGGGCGCCGCGTGTCGATCGAATACGCCCTGATCAAAGACATGAACGACCACGCCTGGCGTGCCGACCTGCTGGCCGAGAAGCTCAACGCCCGCGGACGCGGCTGGGTGCACGTGAACCCCATCCCGCTGAACCCGACGCCGGGCTCGATCTGGACGGCATCCGAGGTGCCCGTGCAGAACGAGTTCGTTCGACGCCTCAACGACGCCGGCATCCCGACGACGCTCCGCGACACCCGTGGCAAAGAGATCGACGGGGCGTGCGGTCAGCTCGTCGCGACCGAAGAAGACGAGGCGGCGGCGGAGGCGACTCCGGTCGGTTGAGTCTGATCCCGAATGCCCCTGGCCGCACGGCCGGGGGCATTCGTCGTCGTCGCGGATCTTGACGAACTCCGACCACGCCCGCGCATCCCGACTCGAAGAACCGCCGGAGACGACCCTTCCTCGTTCGCCTTGCTGCGGTCGGTGGGAGACGCGGCCGCTGGCGAGGCGTGTCAGTGCGGCGTGATCGCCACGGCGTGCGCGTGCGAGGTCGCGACGGCCGGGTTCATCGGCACGTCGATCTGCACGGTGGTCCCGGCGCCGGGCGCGCTGACGACGGCGATCTTTCCCCCGTGCGCGTCGACGATGGTCTTCACGATCGACAAGCCCACTCCGATGCCCTGGAGGGCGTTCTCTCTGACCGCCTGAGCTCGATAGAACCTGTCGAAGATACGGCGTTGCTCGTCCGGGGTCATTCCGATACCCGTATCGGCCACCGAGACGCAGATCGTGTCGCTCTCCTGCCGGTGGGCGCGGACCGTGACCGTTCCCCCTCGGGCGGTGAACTTGAGGGCGTTGCCCACCAGGTTCTCGACGGCTTGCCCGAAACGCCTCGGGTCGACGTCGGCGAGCAGGTCCGTTTCCACACGCGTATCGAGCACGATGCCGGTCCGCTCGGCGACCACGGTGAACTGCTCGACCGCGCGCCGCACGATGACGTCGACATCCGTCTGCTGACGCTCCAGGACCAGTTCGGCATCGGCGACATGGAGGAGGTCGTTCACACGCTTCATGAGGGTGTCGGCATTGCGCTCGATCGTCGCCAACCAGGCGTCGATGCCCAAGTGCTGCGCGCGCTCTCCGAGGACGTCCACGATCTCCTCGGTGTATCCGATGATCGAGGTGAGCGGCGTCCGCAATTCGTGCGAGACCGTCGTGAGGAATTCCTCTCGAACCTCGATCGCATTTGCGAGTTCTGTGACGTCGTACGCGACGATGACCGTGCCCAGAAGGGTCCCGTCCTCACGGTGCACCCGCCGTGAGGACGCCATGATCGCGATCTGGTTCCCGGGCTGGCCCAGCCATTCCATATGGCTGGCGATGACTTCACCTCTCAGGGCACGCGGAATGATCTGCTGATCGAGGGAAATAGGTGTCTTTCGATCGGCCGCGAGGACATCAGGTCCTGCGAACGGGGGGATATCCAGCCGGAATCCGACGATGTCCACCATCTTCTCCGCGGTGGAGTTGGCCAGGATCAGCTCGTCGCGGGCGTTGTAGTACGCCACGGCGCCCGTGACCGTGTCGAGGACCGACCGAAGCAGCAGTTGCGTCTCGTTCGACTCGTTCAGGGCGCCACGCAGCGCCGCGGTGGCCTCCTCGGCGATTGCACGTCTCTTCTCGAAACTCCGCGCGCCCAGGTGGATCGCCAGCGATATCCCCGTCGCGATGAACGGCAATGCCAGCACATTGACGATCGCCAGCAGCGTTGTCGCCGGACGGACTCCCAGAGCAAACGGTAACGCCGCGATCAGGGCGCCCGAGACGAGCACCACCGTGAGCCCGGGCCAACGGAACCGGTACGCGATCCAGGCGAAAGGAAGCAGGCAGAGCATTCCCACGGTGGGGAGGTAGGCGAGCAAGGCCGTGCGGACACCGGCGATGCAGATCACGTCCAACATCGGGATCACGGCGACCCACGCGGTCATCATCCAATTCTTGCTCGGGAGGAGGAACACCCCGGACGCGATGGTCAGCGCAGAAAGACCCGCCCACAGGAGAGGGGAATGCGAGAGCTCCGGCACGGCCAGCACGGTGGCGATCGAGGCGACCGTCACGCCCACCAGAAAGGGCAGTTGCAAACGTACGAAAATCTGGTTCGGCCGCAAAGGAGTCCAAAATGCTCTCTCTGGCACCGTATTTCTCCTAGGGTTCCACCAATCCCGCGGCGTCATTTTTCCACGCCTGGCTCGAGGGGAGGCGGGTTTCGTGCCTGCCGAGGTGATGTTGCTGCAAGATATCCCATATGGGAGCTTCAGTAGTGGTCGTGGATGACGACGATGACATTGCCGGCCTGCTGCTGATGGGGCTGGAACGCGCCGATATCACCGCCGTCCGTGCCAGTAATGGCGAAGAAGGTGTCGAAGCCGTTCGTCGCGAACAACCTCGCATCGTTCTGCTCGATTGGATGATGCCCGTGAAAGACGGCATCCAAGCCTGCGCGGAGATCCGTGCCGCGACCGAGATCGTCCAGCCCACCATTCTCATGCTCACCGCCCGTACTCTGGCCGATGACCAGCGACGCGCGTACGACACCGGGGTCGACGAGGTCATCGAGAAGCCCTTCCGACCCCGCGCCATCGTCGCCCAGGTCCGAGACCTGCTCGCGAGCTGACGCGCCTCTCTTCGCCGCCGGACGGCGCTTCTCCCGTGGCGATCGTCGAGGAGAGGCGGAAGAACGACCGTGCCGGGTGCGAGGGAGGTGGTCGTCAGGCCGCGACGGCCGTGACCACCAGGTTGTCGACGTAGTGCCCGCTGGCCGGATCCCAGGCGCCGGCGCACGTCACGATTCTCAGCTGCGGTGTGGGCGTCGGCGCGTACACCGACTCGGTGGGGAAGCTGTTCTTCTCCACGGTCTGCAGCCCGGTCACCACGAAGTCGGCGGTCGAACCGTCGGCCCGTCGGACCGATACGGTGTCGCCGGGCGTCAGACGCGGGAGGTCGAAGAACACCGCCGGGCCGGTGGGGGAGTCGACATGCCCCGCGATCACCGCGGGGCCCACTTCCCCGGGGAGGACGCCCTTCTCGTACCAGCCGACCGCGTCGTAATCCTGCGGTGACTGGATCCACCCGTCGGCCCCACGGTCGAGACCGATGAGATCCGAGTCCACCCCGATCGCGGGGATCGAGATGTGCACGGGCACGGCCGTGCTGGCCGCCGCGGGAGAGACCGGGTCCTGGAAACCGCCGGCAGCGCCCACCCCGGGCGCTGTCGTCGCCGTCGTTGCCCCGGCCCCCGTCGCGACCGCCGCGGTCTCGTCATCCTCGAGCGGAGGGCACCCCCCGAGGACGTCGTCGGTGAGCATCGCCGTCGACAGCGCGGTCCACGCCGAGCCGTAGTAGGTGGGGGTGGATGCCGCGGTGTCGGCCGCGCGCCGGAGATCCTCGCGCGCGTCGTCGGATCGCCCCTCCGCGGCGAACGCCGCTGCCCGCGCGGCGTACGCGACGGGATGCTGATCCGACGTCAGCGCCCCCGACCCGGCGTCGAGCTCGGCGGCGAGCGTGTCCTGCCCCGGCAGCGCCCCGGCCACGCGCGCGGCGAGGGCGCGATCGGCCGTACCGCACGCCTCCGCGAACCGGATGGTCGTGCGCGCCGCGTCGTAGCCGTACGCCGGCTCGCCCCCGCCCCCCGCGGAGCCCGCGAGGGCGACGGCGCCGTCGGCGGAGACGGTGGCCCAGTTGGTCGGCAGGGGGTTGGCATCCAGCAAGGCGCTCGTCACCGCCCTGCTTCCCTCGGCCACCTCGTTCCACCGGGGGTCGCCCGACGCGCGAGAGAGCACGTCGAACGCAGCCGGAGACGCATACGACGGGTTGTAGGCGTGGGGGGATGCCGTCGCCCACGGGCCCGGCAGCAGGATGCGCCCGAGCGCGGTCTCGACCGTCATCTCGTCCAGCACGGCCGCGCCGAGAGCCACACCCTGCTCGCGGAGGTCATCGCGGCCGAAGGCGTCGCCCGCGAGCACGAGGGCGCGCGCGGCGTCGAGGTCGGCGTCGGAGGCCGGCTGCTCGTCGATGACGGCCCCGTCCTTCCACTGCCACGCCAGGAGGGAGTCGTCGCGCTGGAGGTGGGTGGTCGTCCAGTCCCAGATGCTGTCGAACCGCGAGGGATCGTCGGCGGCGACGGCGAGGAGCAGGCCGTACGCCTGCCCCTCGCTGACCGTGTCGCCACCCTGGTCGGTGCGGACGACCCGACCACCGTCGACGTACTCGTCGAGGAAGGCCTTCGCCGTCTCGACGGTGCGGTCGCCGGTGTCCGGACCCGGTTCGGCGGGGACGCTGCACGCCGCCATCGTCAGGCCGAGAGTGGTCGCGAGCGCGCTGGCCGCGAGCGTTCGGCGGGCGCCCCTCACGCGTCCGCCTCGACCTCGCGGCGGCGGCGCACCGCGATCAGGGCCGACACTCCGAGCACCGCAGCCGCAGCCGCGCCGACGCCGATCGGATTCACCGCGGCGACCGCGGTGCCGCCGCCGCCGGTGTGGATGCCGCCGACGGGCATGTCGGCCAGCGTCGCCGAGTCGGTGATCGCCTGCGCGGTGAGCGCGCCGCGGGCGTCGTCCAACACGAACAGGGTCGAGACCGACCCCGCCGGCAGGTCGACGGCCGAGGTCGCGGACTCGTCCGCGCCGGTCAGCTCGAGGTTCCACGATCCCGCCGGCACCGCGGCGTAATCGGTCGCCGCTCCCGCCGGCACATCGCGGGCGATGGGGCGTCCTTCGGCGGTGTCGACGTTCACGGTCGGCTCGACCGTGGAGGCCTGCACGACCCGCACCCGCGCCTGGCCGTCGGCCGGGGCGGAGAGGTCGTCCTCGAACACGGTCGTCTTCAGATCGGCGTTGCGGCCGTAGGCGGCGACGGTCAGCGGCTCGCCTTCGGCGACGTCGATGGACTGCTGCACGACCGGCTGCGTGCCGTCGGCCGCGTCGGAGGGCACCATCGACACGACGTACGTGCCATCGGCCAGGGGGATGTACGGGCTCACCGCGCCGTAGGCGACGTCGTCGAGCTCGTACACGACGGCGCCACCGGCCAGCGCCGTCAGCTGGACGTCGACCGACTTGGTGTCCGGCGACAGGTGCGCCACCCGCGCCCACCCGCCGGGCTCGGCGGCAGCGGCCGACGCGGCGGGAGCGGTGGCGATCCCGATCCCCGCCGCGATCAGGGCGGTGGCACCGATGGCGGCGAGCCGAGCGGGACGACGGGAGAGAACAGAGGCAGTCAGGGGGAACATGAGGGTCCTTTCGTGGGGGGAAGAGAGGATCAGGTGGAGGGACGGGGGAGCAGGTCGACCGGTTCGTCGGGCGAGAACGTGATCACCACACCGGCGTCACCGCGCTCGACGGACACCGGACGCAACGGCCCGGAGAGCGACTCGTAGAAGCGCAGCAGGGCGTCGGCCCCGGCGGCATCCCCTCGCGCGTCCTGACCCGCGAACGCGCTGACGACGAGCTGGCGATGCACACCCGAGGGGTCGCCCTCGAGCTGCGCGAGATCAGCCACGTCGATCCGTCCCGACGACGACAACTGGCCGAGCGTGAGCAGGATGCGACCGTCGACGACCCCGGAGGTGAGCAGATCCTGCTCCTCGCCGGGGACTCCGACGTCGGTGTTGCGCAGGACCTGCTGGCCCGCGACGGACCGCGCGGCGTACAGGTCGCCGTCGGCGGCCTGAGCGAGGGCGGCCTGGTCGGTGTCGACCAGACGGACGTCGACCTTCTGCGCGCCGTCACCGAACGACGCCACGACTGCACTGTTCTCGATCGCCTGGCGAACGGTCGGGAACTCGGTCGGGAAGGTGCGCATCGAGTCGGTCGTGATGACGTAGTCGTAGTCGCGCCATCCGTCGGGGGCGAGCTCCTGCACATCGGTGTCGGTGTCGGCCTTGTAGTACCAGACGACGTTCTCGCGATCGAACCCGGAGCGGACCAGGTCGACCCACATCGCGTCGTCGACGAGCATGCGCGCATCTCCGGGCGCGTTCTGGGTCATCCAGGCCTCCGCGTCGCGGAGCGGTCGATCGAGGTCCGCGAGCAGGAAGCCTCGCAGTTGCGCGGCCCAGAGGGGTCCCGCCGCACAGAGCGCCACGATCAGGCCGGAAGCCAGCGCGACACCGGTGAACCGCTGCAGCACGGCGTTCGAGCGCAGCGCTTCGAGTGCCCGCTGACCCATGCCGGCGACGACGATCGCGGCGAACGGCAGCAGCATGATGACGTAAGGCACGGGCAGGTAGCCCCCGCGGAACATGAACGCCGTCAGGGCGAGCAGCGCGATCGCCCACGGGCGAAGGCGCCGCACGAACAGCGCGGCGACGGCGGCGGCGAGCGCGGTCACGATGAGCACGGCGTCGAGTTGCCACCACAGGCCGACGGTGCGCGACATGAGGCTCTCGGGGTCGAAGAGCGAGCCGCTCCCCTCTCGAGACGACAGCTGGAAGGCCAGCCCGTCCCATAGGCTCACCCGACCCGGTGCCGGGGTCACCTCGCCTTTCACCAGGGCGAACGCCACGTAGGTCAGGCCGATCAGGCCGAGCACGGATGCCGCGACCGACAGCGTGTACCGACGGGTGGTGCGATCGGCGCCGCGCCACATGAGCCACGCCACCAGCGGGAGCGCCAGCAGGTAGGTCTCTTTCGTGAGGACGGCCACGCCCAGGGCCGCCGCCGCACCGATGTAGCCGATCAGCTGGGCGCGCCGGCTCATCGCGAGCAGCAGCGCAGCCAGCAGCCACGCGGTCGCGATGTTGTCGAGGTACACCTGACGGTGGAACTGCACGGCCAGCGGCGACAGCAGGAAGATCGCCACGGCGACGGATGCCGTGAGCCGGGCGAACCCGATGCGGCGCACGAGGCACCACAGCAGCACCGCGGCGATCGCCGTCGCCGCGAGCATCGCCTCGCGAGCGGCGATGACCGCGACGTCGTAGCGGTCCCACGCGTCGGTGAGCCCCGCCCACGCGGCGATCTGGATCCATCCGAGGGGCGGGTGGTCGTACCAGTAGGTGTAGTGCGTCAGCTCGCCCAGATTGCCGAGGCTCCACGCCTGGGCGGTGTAGGTGCCCTCGTCGTCGATGCGCTGGGGTGAGCCGCCCAGGTTGAGGGCGTTGACCAGGATGCCGATGAGCAGCGGCGGCAGAAGCCATGCGGCATCGATCAGACGGTCGCGCCACCGCGGCTGTCGGGTCTCGGACACCCGCTCGGCGCGACGGGAGGCGGGGGCGGGGAACGTGCGATCGAGGGTGGAGGTCATCGGGTCGCCTCCATCGTCGCGGTCGCGAGTGCGGGCGTCGGGGTCGGAACAGCAACGGCATCCCGGTGGGCACCCGTGTGCTCGGTCTTCTCCCAGCTGCCGTCGCCCTTGAGCTGTCGCACGACCGAGCGCACGGCCGCAGCGGCGAGGAACACCTGGTACGGGATGAGCCCGAGGACGAGCCGGACGTAGTCGCGCACGCGCACCTTCTTGTCGTACACGCGCCCGAACTCCGTCAGCCCAGCCGCCTCGGCGACGAGCGTGACGACCGTGGGCACCAAGGGGAGGAACGTGATGAGGGCGACGGGAGTCGGCACCTTCACCAGCAGGATGAACGCGATCGAGATGGGGATCAGCAGTCCGGTCGCCGCCTGCAGGAACGGCATGTTCAGCAGGTAACGGGCGTACATGCGCTGGCGCAGAGTCGGCAGTGCCTTCCATTCGCCTTTGCCGAGCACCTGCAGGAACCCCTGGTTCCAGCGCGTGCGCTGCTTGTAGAGCGACTTCAGCGTGGGCGGGGTCTCCTCCCGCGTGACGTATTCGGGGTTGTACGCCACCACGACCTTCGCGCCGTCGCTGGACAGACGCACGCCGAGCTCGCAGTCCTCGGCCAGGCACTGGTCGTCCCAGCCCCTCGACCACGCGAGGCGGTCGCGGGTGACGAAGACCGTGTTCCCGCCCAGCGGAATGAACTTGGACCGGGCGTGGAAGTGCAGGCGCGAGCGGAACCAGAAGTAGTACTCGAGGACGTTGCGCAGCGACCACCAGCTGGTCTCGAAGTTCATGAGCTGGACGCCGCCCTGCACCACGTCGGCACCGGTCTCCTGGAACTTGGAGTCGACGACGGTGAGCAGTCCGGGGTGCACCTCGTCTTCGGCGTCGAAGACGCCGACCACATCTCCCGTGGCGATCTGCAGAGCGCGATTGAGCGCCTTGGGCTTGTTCTTGGGCACGCTGTCGTCGACCACGACCTTGATGAGGTGCGGATGCCGCGCGGCCGCCTGGCGGACCACGAGCTCGGTGCCCGGGTCGTCGTGCCCGACGATCGCGATGATCTCGAAATCGGGGTGGTCCTGCTGAGCGAGGCGGTCGAGGGTCTGGCCCATGACCTCTTCCTCGTGTCGACCGGGGACGAGGAGCGTGAAGCGGTGTCGTGCGGGGCGCGGGGACGAACTGAACTGCGTGGCCCGCAGGTCGTCGGCGGAGCGCCACGCGTGCAGCATCCACCACAGCGTCGTCGTGGCGACGACGGTCAGGGCGAGCGCGAGCACGATGACGCCGCTGTAGCCGAGCCATTCGCCGATCGACCAGTCGGGAAGGAACCCGCCGGTGGTCGACGTACCGGGTTGGGCGGGGATGACGGTGTCGGTGACGCCGGTCGAGCCCTGTCCGGGCGCGGGGGCGACCGGGGTCAGCAGGGGCTCGGGCGTCGGGTTCGGGGCGGTCTGCGAGAGGGGGGAGGGCAGCAACGACAAAGGAACCTCCAGCGTCCACGTGGACGGTTCGAGGGCGGTAAGGGGGATGCACGACGACCGGGGGCGAAAACGTCGCGCACAGGTGGTTCGTGAGCAGGCGGGGGGAATGGTTTGGACAGCACAGGGGATTGCCAGGGTCGGAGGTCGAGGCCGTCGCGCGGCGGGCATCCACCGATCGGTGGACGCCGACTCCACCGGCTCGTCGTTCCGGTCATGACGCCCCTCCCTCAGACTGAGGACATGAGCGAGAACGTCGTCGAGGTCGAGAACCTGCGCAAGACCTACCGCGGCGGCCTCGAAGCCTTGCGCGGCGTCGGCTTCGACATCCGCCGAGGCGAGACGTTCGCGCTGCTCGGCCCCAACGGCGCCGGCAAGAGCACCGTCATCGAGATCCTCGAGGGCTACCGTGACCGCACGAGCGGCGAGGTGCGCGTGCTCGGCGTCGACCCGCACCGCGGCGGTCTCGACTGGAAGGCGCGGCTCGGCATCGTGCTGCAGAACACGGGCGAGGCGCCCACCGCGAGCGTGCGGGAGCTGCTCGCGCACTTCGCCTCGTTCTACCCGCACCCGAGGAACGTCGACGAGGTGATCGCGGCGGTGGGGTTGAGCGAGAAGGCGAAGGTGTCGGTGCGCAAGCTCTCGGGCGGTCAGCGTCGCCGCGTGGACGTCGCCCTCGGAATCATCGGCCGACCCGAGCTGCTGTTCCTCGACGAGCCGACCACGGGTTTCGACCCCGAGGTGCGGCGGCAGTTCTGGGACCTCATCCGTGACCTGCAGGGCGAGGGCACCACCATTCTGCTGACGACGCACTATCTCGACGAAGCCGCCGAGCTGGCGGAGCGCGCAGCGATCATCGTCGGCGGGCAGATGGCATCCGTCGGTCGTATCGACGAGCTCGGAGGACCGTCGGCGCGTGTGCCCGTCGTGCGGTGGCGCGAGGGCGGCGAGGTGCGCGAGGAGCGCACGCAGGACCCCGGGGCGGTGGTGGCGGCGCTCTACGCCCGCCTCGGCGAACCGGAGCGGCTCGAGGTCGTGCGCCCGAGCCTCGAGGACGTGTACCTGTCGTTCCTCGGCGACGAGGCGCGTCGCATCACCGCGGCGGGAGGCGTCGCGTGAGCCGCGTGCTGCGGCTGGGCGCCGCGCGCATCGCCTTCGAGGTGCGCTCGTACTTCCGCCAGGGCGATTCGGTGTTCTTCACCTTCCTCTTCCCGGTCATGATCCTGCTGATCTTCGCTGTCGCGTTCGACTCTCAGACCTTCGGTCCGCCCGGAGACGAAGTGGATGCCGCGCAGTTCTACCTCCCCGCGATGCTCGCCGCGGGTGTGCTGCTGTCGGGCCTGCAGAACATGTCGATCGACATCGCGATGGAGCGCAGCGACGGCACGCTCAAACGCCTCGGCGGCACCCCGCTCAGCCCGGTGTCGTACTTCATCGGCAAGCTCGGTCAGGTGCTGGTGACCGGCTTCCTGCAGTCGGTGCTGCTCATCGTCGTCGCCGCGGTGTTCTTCGGCGTGCCCCTGCCGACCGAGCCGGAGCGGTGGCTGACGTTCGCGTGGGTCTTCCTGCTGGGCGTGACGACCTGCGCGATCCTCGGCATCGGCCTGTCGGCGCTGCCGCGGACCGGTCGCAGCGCCACGGGAGTCGTCATCCCGATCGTGTTGCTGCTGCAGTTCATCTCGGGCGTGTACATCAACTTCGCAGCCCTGCCCGAGTGGCTCCAGAACGTCGCGAGCGTCTTCCCCCTCAAGTGGCTCGCGCAGGGGTTCCGTTCGGTGTTCCTGCCCGAGGGGTTCGCCGCGGGGGAGCCGTCGGGGTCGTGGGACCACCCGCTGATCCTGTTGGTGACGGGACTCTGGTTGGTGCTGGGGCTCGCGCTCGTGCGGTTGACGTTCCGGTGGATCCGGAAGGACGCGTGATGTCGCGGCTGTCCTCGCACCCCCACGCATAAACGCTTTTCGCGACCATAAACACGCTGTGCTCGCGTTTGCGTGCGCGGGAAGCGTTTATGCGTGAGGGGGCAGGGATGCCGCGGCCCCGGTGTCGGTGGCCGGGTCTAGCGTGGAGGAATGGTCGCTTATCGCTATCTCGGCAACAGTGGATTCAAGATCTCGGAGATCACCCTCGGCAACTGGGTGACCCACGGCTCGCAGGTCGGTGACGACGCGGCGATCGCCACGGTGCACGCCGCCCTCGACGCGGGCATCACGACGTTCGACACCGCCGACGCCTACGCCAACGGAGCGGCGGAGACCGTGCTCGGCAAGGCCCTCGAGGGGCAGCGGCGTGAGTCCCTCGAGATCTTCACGAAGGTGTACTTCCCCACCGGCCCCAAGGGGCCGAACGACACCGGCCTCAGCCGCAAGCACATCATGGACTCCATCAACGGGTCGCTGAAGCGCCTCGGCACCGACTACGTCGACCTCTACCAGGCGCACCGCTTCGACTACGAGACGCCGCTCGAAGAGACCTTCCAGGCGTTCGCCGACGTCGTGCGCCAGGGCAAGGCGCTCTACATCGGCGTCTCGGAGTGGACGGCCGAACAGCTGCGTGACGGGCACGCGCTCGCGAAGCAGCTCGGCATCCAGCTCATCTCGAACCAGCCGCAGTACTCCATGCTGTGGCGCGTGATCGAGGGCAAGGTCGTGCCGGCGAGCGAGGAGCTCGGCATCTCGCAGATCGTCTGGTCCCCCATGGCGCAGGGCGTACTCAGCGGCAAGTACCTGCCCGGTCAGCCCGTGCCCGAGGGCTCGCGCGCGACCGACGAGAAGAGCGGCGCGACGTTCATCAAGCGCTTCCTCGCCGACGACACGCTCGAGGCCGTGCAGCGCCTCACGCCCATCGCCGACGAAGCCGGGCTCTCGATGCCCCAGCTCGCGATCGCGTGGGTGCTGCAGAACCCGAACATCGCGGCAGCCCTGGTCGGCGCCTCGCGCCCCGAGCAGCTCGCGGACACCGTGAAGGCGTCGGGAGTGACCCTCGATGCCGACACCCTCAGCGCCATCGACGAGGCGCTCGGCGACGCGGTGTTCTCGGACGCCGAGAACACGTACGAGGTGTCGCCGAAGCAGCGCGTGGCGTAGTGCGTTCGGACGGGTCGGGCGTTCGCGCCCGGCCCGTCGTCGCGTGCCCTGGGGTGCGGGGGGCCGTCGCGCCCCCCGGTGCGGCCCAGATCACGTGACGTCGGCGAGACCACGCGTCACGGCGCGTGCGCTGGCCCACGTCACGTGATCTCGTGTGCCGATGCTCGCAGCCCGCCAGCGTCACCTCGCGCGCACATGCCGCGCCCGGCCGTGCCTCAGGCCCCGCTCAGGAGAGAGCAGGGCGGGCGTCGTACTCTGTGCGAATGTCCTTTTCCGCTCACCGACCCGGCCGCTTCGGCTCCGACGGTCGAATCGAGTTCACGACGGACGAGGAACGCGAGCAGTATCTCGACGACATCCTCGCCGCGCAGAACGCGGCGAACCGTCCCGCCGAACCCCAGGATCACACCGCCGAGCCGTGGGGTGCCCCGCCCGCCGACGACGACTCAGGCGACCCCTTCGTCTCCGACCCGAGCGACACCGACGCCCGCGACACCGACGCCCGCGACACCGTCGTGATCGACCGCGCCGAGCGTGCGCGCGCCGTCGACGACGAGACGGCTGTCCTTCCCGACGACGAGGCGCCCGAGCCCGCGGCATCCCTGCCCGTGGCATCCGAGCCGCGCCAGCCCCGCCTGCGCCGTCACGATCCGCGCCGCCCGCGGCTATCGCTCATCCGCCGCATGGCTGTACTCGGCGGCGCGGACAACGACGTGCTCGACGAAGTGCCCGAAGAGGTGCCGCGCTTCGTGCAGATGTTCCTCGTGCTCGCGGGAACCGCCCTCGTCTCGTCGCTGTCGATGATGTTCGCGCTGCTCACGGGCGTGCGCGTGAGCCTGTGGCTCGCCGTGCCTCTCGCGATCGTGTGGGGCCTCATCATCTTCAACCTCGACCGCTTCCTCACCTCGACGATGCGTTCGACGAAGAACTTCTTCCGTCTGCTCGGGTTGGCCATGCCCCGCGTGATCATGGCCGCTCTCATCGGCATCGTCGTGGCGGAGCCCCTGGTTTTGCAGGTGTTCCAGAACGACATCGTGCGCGAGGTGAACTCCACCAACGTCACGCAGGCCCTCACCGACCAGGATGCCGTGACCAGCGGCCCCGAGAAGCAGGCGCTCGACGCCGCGAGCGCGCAGGTCTCGGCGCTCGAGAACCAGGCGGCGACCGGCATCGTGACCGGAACCTCGTCGACCTCGGCCGAATCCGCCGCGGCGCAGCAGAGCGTCGACCAGCTGACGCAGCAGCTCGCCGCGCAGCAGACCGTCATCGACCAGGCGCGCGCGGTGTACCAGTGCGAGCTCACCGGTCAGGGCGCCGGGACGGTCCCGGGCTGTACGGGCGTCGCCGGCAACGGCGCGAGCTCCGATGCGGCGCAGGCGCAGCTCGCCCAGGCGCAGTCGGCGTACGACTCGCTGTCGACTCAGCTCGCGCAGGCGCAGTCGACCCTCGCCGCCGCGAACTCCGCCGGGGCCGAGGCCGCCGCCTCGTCGGCCGACCAGAACAAGCAGCAGGCCGAAGACCAGCTCCCCGCCGCTCGCGCCCAGTACGAATCCGCGCTCACCGCCTACAACGCGCGGGCCTCGTCGGTCGCCGACGGCAACGCGGGAGCGGTGGGTCTGCTCAGTCAGATCACGGCTCTCGAGCGCCTGTCGGACCGCGAGCCGACGCTGCGCTGGGCGCACTACCTGATCGCCGCGCTGTTCTTCATGATCGAGCTGCTGCCGGTGCTCGTGAAGGTGCTCACCGGCTTCGGCGGTCCCTCGCTCTACGAGAAGGCCGAGAAGATGCGCGGTCAGATCGCCCTGGACCGGGTGTCGGCGCGCACGTTCCGCAAGCGCGCCGACATCATCGCCGACGAGGCGAACCGCGTGCCGGCCAGCGTCACCTGATGGTCGTGTGGAGCGCGGGACTGCTGCTGTACCGGCTGACGCCGGAGCCGCAGGTGTTCATCGCGCACATGGGCGGACCGTTCTGGGCCACGAAGGACGTCGGCGCCTGGTCGATCCCGAAGGGCGAGTTCGATCCCGAGTCCGAGGGGGCTCTGGATGCCGCGCGCCGCGAGTTCCGCGAGGAGCTCGGCGTCGAGCCGCCCGAGGTCGCGTGGGCTGAACTCGGGACCTTCGCGTACTCGAGCGGCAAGAAGGTGGTCGTCTTCGTGGGGGATGGCGCCGGGTTCACGGCATCCGACTTCACCTTCGGCACTTTCGAGATGGCGTGGCCGCCACGCTCCGGCAGGACCGCGACGTTCCCCGAGGTCGACCGCGCCGAGTGGGTGGGCCTGGATGCCGCGCGCGAGGCGCTCGTGAAGGGGCAGCGCCCCGCGATCGAGGCGCTCGCCGTCGCCCTCGAGGGCCTGGGCGGCGATTGAGGCGTTCCCCGATGGGGGTGGAGGTCGTGCGGTACTCCGGAGAAACCGCGGCGCAGCCCGCTCATCGCGCCGCTTCTCCTGGTGAACGGATGGCGCGCTCCGCGCTTCTCAGGAGTTCCATACGCCCGGCCGCCCGGGGCGCGGGCTGCTCGTCGCGCACGGACGGTCCGTCGCGGCGCGTCGCTCGAGGCCGTCGGACGGTGCGTCACTCCTGAACACGGGCGTTTCGTCTCCGCGGCGGCCCCGGGAGAGGGCCCGCCGTGCCCCGCGTATGCCGTTCTTTCAGGAGTTACGCGCGGCGACGGCCCCGGGCCGCTGATCCGTCCGGGTGCGTGCCGCGTCGCGCCCCGAACGCACGAGTGTCCAGAACACCCGGACGTTCCGAAAAATCGTCCGGGTGTTCTGGACACTCAAGAGGGGCTCGGCCCCGCGCGCCGCGGGACGCGAGCCCCGCGGCGCGACGCGGTCACGGGCGCAGCAGCACCTTGCCGACGCGGGGCGCGTCGCTCGCGGTGACGGCCTCGACGATCTCATCGAGACCGAAGGTGGCGGCCACGGGGAGGGTCAGCGTGCCGTCGGCGAGGTAGCGCGACAGTTCGCCGAACAGGGCGCCGCGGGTCTCGGCATCCATCGTCTTGCTGACGACACTGCCCCAGAAGCCCTTGACGGTGGCCTGGCGGAAGATGAGGTCTCCGGCGCCGAGCTCGAGCTTGCCGGCGCCCATCGATCCGAAGATCACGAGCGTGCCGTTCTCGCTCAGCAGCGACAGCACCTGGCCGGCGGCGGGTCCGCCGACGGAGTCGACACCCGCGACGACCGTGCCGTCGCCGACGAGGGCGAGGGCCTGGTCGCGCCAGTCGTCGGCGTCGGTCGATACGACGTTGTCGATGCCCTGGGCGGCGAGCTCCTCGACGGCGCTCTGGCGGCGCACGAGACCGACGACGTTGACGCCGCGAGCCTTGGCGATCTGCGCGACCATACGGCCGACGGCGCCGTTGGCGGTGTTCTGCACGATCCAGTCGCCGGCCTTCAGATCGAGCGAGTGCAGCAGGCTGATGGCGCTGAAAGGCATCGAGACGAGCTGCGAGGCGACCTCGTCGCTCAGGCCCTCGGAGACGGGGATGAGGCCCGCGGCCTTGGCGACGACCTGCTCGGCCCACACGCCGAACGTGCCGCCGGTGGCGACGCGCTGGCCGACGGTCAGGCCGTCGACACCTTCGCCGAGCTCCTCGATGACGCCCACGGCCTCGGTGCCGGCGCGGGCGGGCAGCTCGGGCTTGAAGCCGTAGGTGCCGCGGATGGTCCACAGATCGTGGTTGTGGATCGGCGACATCAGCACGCGCAGGCGCACCTCGCCGGGCCCGGGGGTCGGGGTCTCGACCTCTTCGGTTCCGACGACGTCGGCCGGCTCGCCGAACTCGTGGTGGATGACTGCGCGCATGAAATGCCTCCTGTGGTTATTTTGTAACGGCCGGTCTAATATAGACCTCGGGCCTGCGAATGCAACCCGGAAGACGTGGGACAGCCGAAAGGCGGAGGAAGAACATGGGCCGGATGCCGAGCTTCGAGCGCTCCGCCGTCGTCGACGCCGCGCGTGACGTGTTCTGGCGGCGCGGGTACGCCGAGACGGGGATCGCCGAGCTCGAGGAAGCCACGGGCCTCACCCGCTCGAGCCTGTACAACGCCTTCGGCAGCAAGCGCGGACTGTTCGACGCCGTCCTCTCGGCCTACCTCGACGATGTGGTCCGCACACGCCTGCGCCCACTGGGTGGGGGAGACCCCGGCGCCCTGGAGGCCTACGTCGAAGACATGCGCTCGGCCATCGAGGCCGATGCCCCGCGCGCTCGCCTGGGGTGTCTGCTGCTCAACGCCGGTTCCTCTCCCCTCGCGAGCGACGACGCCGAGGTGCGCGCGCTCGTCTCGGACTACGCCGCCGAGATGCGCGCCGCGATCCGCTCGGCGGTCGCCGACCGGCGTCCGGATCTGGCCCCGGATGCCGTGGACGCCCTCGCCGCGGTGTGCGCCTCGCTCGTGGTGGCCGGCCTCACCCTCGCGCGCGCCGATCGTGACGCGGCGTTGGCGACGTTGGCATCCATCCCCTCGACCCTGGAGTCGTGGGGCTGAATCCGCACCGGGCGGTCTCAGCCCAGCTTCACGGCCGTGCCATAGGCGACGACCTCTTGGAAGTTCTGCGCAACCTCGCTGGTGTCGAAGCGCATCGCGATCACCGCGTCGGCCCCGACGGCCTGGGCCGCCTCGACGAGACGCTGCTTCGCTTCGTCGCGGCTCTCCTGCAGCTGTTGCGTGAGACCCTGCAGCTCGCCGCCGAAGATCGATTTGAGGCCGGCGCCGAACTGCCCCCCGATGTTGCGAGCGCGCACGGTGAGGCCGGTCACTTCGCCGTACACTTCGACGATCTGACGGCCGGGGACATCGTTCATGGTCGTGACGAGCATGCGACCAGTGTGGCAGGTGACGTGCTATGCCGCGAGGGGTGATGTGCGTCGCTTTGTGTATACCTACACCGCACTCAGGGTGCCGAAATCCCCACTGCGCACGCGGAGTGTATACACTGGACGAGTGACGGCGAGGGGGCAGCATGCGGGCGAGTGAACGCGCCTACGCGACCCTCCTCGACGAGATACAGACCGGGGCGCTGACGCCCGGAACCGTGCTCGGCGAAGTGGAGCAGTCCACCCGCCTCGGAGTCAGTCGCACCCCTCTTCGCGAGGCGCTGCGCCGGTTGGCATCCGACGGCCTCGTCGCCCAGGCGTCGGCGCGCGTGACGGTGGTCGCCGGCATCGACGCCGACGACATCCGCTCTCTCTTCGACCTGCGCCGGGCGCTCGAGACCGAGGCCGCGCGGTTGGCCGCCCGACGGGGCGATCGCGGGGAGTTCCGAGGCCTCGCGACCGAGTTCGCCGCCGTCGACACGGCCGATGCCGACGCGTACTACGCCCTGATCTCCCGCTTCGATTCCGCGATCGACGACGCCGTCGACAACGCCTACCTCTCCTCAGCGCTCCGGAGCGTCCGCACTCACCTCGTACGGGTGCGACGCATGGCGCGAGACAACCCCCTTCGCCTCTCGGCGTCGACGGGGGAGCATGAACTGATCGCGAGAGCGATCGGCGCCGGCGACCCCGAACTCGCCGCGCACGCCACCCACGTGCACCTGCACAACGCCCTCACCACCATCCTCGAAGCCCTCACGGAGGACCCCTCATGACGATCACCCACCACGTGCGCGTGCACCGCAGCGACGAGAACCTCGCCCGTGAGGGTCAGCTCGCCTGGGCACTCGCGCGCGTCGCGGTCGACCCGGTGGCCGTCGACGACGACGTGACCGAGATGATCGTCAACCGCCTGATCGACAACGCCGCCGTCGCCGCCGCCTCGCTCACGCGTCAGCCCGTGAGCGCGGCACGCCAGCAGGCGCTCGACCACGCCGTCTCGATCGGCGGACCGGGCGCCACGGTCTTCGGCTGCCTGCTCGAGCGCCGTACGAGCCCCGAGTGGGCGGCATGGGCGAACGGCGTGGCCGTGCGCGAACTCGACTACCACGACACCTTCCTCGCCGCGGACTACTCGCACCCCGGCGACAACATCCCGCCCGTGCTGGCCGTCGCCCAGCACACCGGTCGCGACGGCGCCGCCCTCGTGCGCGCTCTCGCCACGGCCTACGAGATCCAGATCGACCTCGTGCGCGCCATCTCGCTGCACAAGCACAAGATCGACCACGTCGCCCACCTCGGTCCCGCCGCGGCCGCCGGCATCGGCACCCTGCTCGACCTCGACCAGGAGACGATCTACCAGGCCATCGGCCAGGCCCTGCACACCACCACCGCCACCCGCCAGTCGCGCAAGGGCGAGATCTCGACCTGGAAGGCGCACGCTCCCGCCTTCGCCGGGAAGATGGCGATCGAGGCCGTCGACCGGGCGATGCGCGGTGAGACCAGCCCCTCCCCGATCTACGAGGGAGAGGACGGCGTGATCGCGTGGATGCTCGACGGCCCCGACGCCTCGTACGACGTGCCCCTTCCGGGTGAGGGCGAGAGCAAGCGCGGCATCCTGGATTCGTACACGAAGGAGCATTCGGCCGAGTACCAGGCGCAGGCCTGGATCGACCTGGCCCGTCGCCTCGGCACGGAGCGCCCCGATCTGCGCGACCCCGCGAACGTGGCATCCATCGTCCTGCACACCAGCCACCACACGCACTACGTCATCGGCTCGGGCGCGAACGATCCGCAGAAGTACGACCCCACCGCGTCGCGCGAGACGCTCGATCACTCGATCCCGTACATCTTCGCCGTGGCCCTGCAGGACGGCGCGTGGCACCACGTCGACTCGTACACCCCCGAGCGGGCGGGCCGTGCCGACACCGTCGAGCTGTGGCACAAGGTCACCACCGCCGAGGATGCCGAGTGGACGCGGCGCTACCACTCGGAAGACCCTCAGGAGAAGGCGTTCGGCGGCCGCGTCGTCATCACCCTGACCGACGGCTCGACCGTGGAGGACGAGATCGCCGTCGCCGACGCCCACCCGCTCGGCGCCCGGCCCTTCGCCCGCGAGGACTACGTGCGCAAGTTCCGTCTGCTCGCCGAGCCCGTGCTGCAGCCCGACGAGATCGAGCGCTTCCTCGAGCTCGTGCAGCGCTTGCCCGAGCTGACCCCCGCCGAGGTCATGCAGCTGACGATCGTCGCGAAGCCCGGCGTGCTGGCGCTCGCGCCCGCGCCGAAGGGGCTGTTCTGATGGTCGGGCCGTGCGTGACTCCTGAGAATTCCGCGGCCCACGGCACGCGTCCCGCGTGGTTCCGCGGGCGATACTCCGCCGCGACGCAGTTCTTCAGGAGTTCTGCCTCCCGGACGGAAGGAACCCGCTGATGCTCTACGCCCAGACCACCGCCGCCCAGAAGCGGCGCGTCCTCCGCGAGAAGCTGGCATCCGGTGACCTCGTCCGGATGCCGGGAGCCTTCAACCCGCTGTCGGCCCGCCTCATCGAGCGCAAGGGTTTCGACGGCGTCTACATCTCGGGCGCGGTGATCTCGGCCGACCTGGGGCTGCCCGACATCGGGCTCACGACCCTCACCGAGGTCGCCGGCCGCGGACAGCAGATCGCGCGCATGACGGAACTGCCGGCGATCATCGACGCCGACACCGGGTTCGGCGAGCCGATGAACGTCGCCCGCACGATCCAGACGCTCGAGGACGCGGGGCTCGCCGGCACCCACATCGAGGACCAGGTCAACCCGAAGCGGTGCGGCCACCTCGACGGCAAGAGCGTCGTCGACGCCGATACCGCGATCAAGCGCATCCGCGCCGCGGTCGACGCCCGGCGCGACCCCGACTTCCTCATCATGGCGCGCACCGACGTGCGGGCGGTGGAGGGACTGGATGCCGCCATCGACCGCGCGAAAGCCCTGGTCGACGCGGGCGCCGACGCGATCTTCCCCGAGGCGATGCGCAACCTCGGCGAGTTCGAGGCCATGCGTTCGGCGCTCGACGTGCCGATCCTGGCGAACATGACCGAGTTCGGCAAGAGCGAGCTGTTCTCGACGCAGCAGTTGCGAGACGCCGGGGTGAACCTGGTGATCTGGCCGGTGTCGCTGCTCCGACTCGCGATGGGCGCGGCGGGCCGCGGCCTCGACGCCCTGGCATCCGAGGGCCACCTGCGCGACCAGCTCGGCGCGATGCAGCATCGCGCCGACCTGTACGACCTCATCGACTACGAGGGCTATACCCGCTTCGACGCCGACGTGTTCGACTTCACGGTCGAGCGCTGAGGCGGGTTCGCGTGGGTGGGGTGACCATGTCCCGATTCGCGCAGACCATGTCCCACTTCCGGCTGCCCGGAGGGCTTCCACGCAGCACAAAGTGGGACACGGTCGTTCGGGAGTGACCGGAAGACCGCCGAAAGTGGGACATGGTCGGGAGAACCACCGGCGCCGCCGTGTGAAGATCGCTTACGACTCAAGGGAGAGACGATGACCGACATCAAGAAGGGCCTGGCCGGGGTCACGGTCGACGAGACCGCCGTCAGCAAGGTGAACCCCGAGACGAACAGCCTGCTGTACCGCGGCTACCCCGTGCAGGAGCTCGCGGCCACGCAGCCTTTCGAGGCGGTGGCGTCCCTGCTGTGGAACGGGGAGCTTCCGGATGCCGAACAGCTCGCCGCCCTGCGCCGCACCGAGCGTCAGCACCGGGCGCTGACCGACGACGTCCGCGCCGCGATCGACCTGCTGCCGACCAGCGCCCACCCGATGGACGAGGTGCGCACCGCCGTCAGCGTCATCGGCGCGCGTGAGACGGCCGGGATCTCGAACGTCATGGATGCCGTGGGCACCCCCGAAGAGAACCTCGGGCGATCGATCCGCCTGTGGGCGCAGCTGCCCGCCGTGGTCGCGTACGGTCAGCGCCGCCGCCGGGGCGAGGAACTCATCGAGCCCCGCGACGACCTGGACTACGCGGCCAACTTCCTGTGGATGACGTTCGGCGAGGAGGCTGACGAGGTCGTCGTCGACGCGTTCACCCGCTCGATGATCCTGTATGCCGAGCACTCCTTCAACGCCTCGACCTTCACCGCGCGCGTGATCGCGTCGACCCTCAGCGACCTGTACTCCGCGGTCGTCGGCGCGATCGGCGCCCTCAAGGGCCCGTTGCACGGCGGCGCGAACGAGGCCGTGCTGCACGTGTTCACCGAGATCGGCTCGGCCGAGAACGTCGGGCCGTGGCTCGACACCGCCCTCGCCGAGAAGCGCAAGATCATGGGCTTCGGCCACCGCGTCTACAAGCGCGGCGACTCGCGCGTGCCCACGATGAAAGCCGCTCTCGACACCCTGGTGGAGCACTACGACCGCCCCGACGTCGCCGCCCTCTACGACGCGCTCGAGTCGCAGTTCGTCGAGCGCAAGGGCATCTACCCCAACCTCGACTACCCCTCGGGCCCGGCGTACGACCTGATGGGCTTCGACACGCTCACCTTCACACCCCTCTTCGTCGCCGCGCGCGTGACCGGCTGGACCGCGCACATCCGCGAGCAGCAGGCGTCGAACGCCCTCATCCGCCCCCTCTCGGAATACGTGGGTGCCGACGAGCGCCACGTCCAGGGATACGTTCCGGATGCCGCCGACGTCGAGGCCCAGGAGCGCCCCGAGGAAGCGGCGGGCTGATGTCGACGCAGAAGATCGTCCTCGTCTCGGGCGCGCGGACGCCGATCGGCTCGTTCGGCGGCTCGCTGTCGGGGGTCGACGCGTACGAGCTCGGCGCAGTCGCGGTGACCGAGGCGCTCCGCCGCGGAGGCGTGTCGGCCGAGGACGTCGACGAGGTCGTCATGGGCTGCATCGCCCAGAACGGCCCCGACGCTTACAACGCTCGCCGCGTCGCGCTCGCCGCGGGGCTGCCCACGCGTGTGCCCGCCTTCACCGTCAATCGCCTGTGCGGCTCGGGCCTGCAGGCGATCTGGTCGGCGGCTCAAGAACTGCGCTGGGGCGGGATCGACGTGGCCGTGGCCGGGGGCGATGAGAGCATGTCGCGCACGCCCTTCCTCGACTACGGTGCCCGCGGCAACTCCCGACTCGGCGACCGGACCCTGCTCGACGGCACGCTCGCGATCCTCACCGACCCCTTCAGCGGCCGGCACATGGGCACGACGGCCGAGGTCGTGGCATCCCGATACTCCGTCTCGCGCGAGGAGCAGGACGCCTTCGCCGTCGAGAGCCAGCGCCGGGCGGCGACGGATGCCGCGCGCGCGGCCTTCGCGGAAGAGATCGTGCCCGTGACCACCGGCGGCCGGAAGCCCGTCGAGGTCTCGGTCGACGAGCACCCGCGCCCCGGAACGACGATGGAGGCCCTCGCCGGTCTGCGGCCCGCTTTCGAGAAGGACGGGTCGGTCACCGCGGGCAACTCCTCGGGCATCAACGACGGCGCCGCGGCGACCGTGCTGATGCGCGAGGACGACGTGCGCGAGCGCGGCCTGACGGGGCTCGCGACGCTGGAGGCCGTGACCACCGCGGGCGTCGACCCCGAGATCATGGGGTACGCCCCCGTCATCGCCCTGCAGCGGTTGTGGGAGCAGACGGGGCTCACCCCCGCCGATGTCGACGTGATCGAGCTGAACGAGGCGTTCGCCGCGCAGGCCGTCGCGGTGATCCGCGACGCGGGCCTCGACCCCGAGAAGGTGAACCCCTACGGCGGGGCGATCGCCCTCGGTCACCCCGTGGGCGCGACCGGCGCGATTCTGACCGTGCGCGCGGCCCTCGACCTGCGTCGTCGCGACCTCGAGTACGCGGTCGTGACGATGTGCATCGGAGGCGGCCAAGCCCTGGCGGCGCTGCTGCGGCGGTACTGAGCCGGTCGATCCGCCCTCGGCGGGATGCCCTGCGGAGCTCGTCTGCGACATGCCGGGTCGGCGGGGTGGCCGGGCGGCGTGCCGGGGGTGGGATCCGCAGGGCGGTCGGAAAACCCCCGCCGCGGATGGACGGTTCCCGGACGCGGCGGGAGGTTCGCTGGGACGGAGCGTCTTATCCGCTGGACAGTCACGCCCGCGGTGGCCGCTGAACCATGTACACGTCGATCTCGTCCTCGGAGTCGAGTTCGAAGCCCGCACGTTCGTACAGGCGACGGGCGGGGCTGCCCTGCAGCACGTTCAGTCGCGTCGGCCCGTCCCACGGCTCCGCCAGCACCCGAGACAGGACCAGACCGCCCACTCCCCGACCCTGCAGAGCGGATGCCAGATAGAAGTGCTCGAGCCAGCGCGAGGCCCCGTCCGGACGGACGGTGAGGGAGCCGGCATCCGCCCCGTCGACGACGATGACGCGCGTGAACTCGGGACGGAAACCCGCGCGCATGCGCGCGCGCACACGGTGCTCGTCGTAGCGGCCGAGGCGCTCGAGATCGGTGCGCAGCACCTCGGCGCGCAGTTCGACGAGCCACTCGATGTCGTCGGGCACGCTCGGTCGCAGACGGATGTCCATCCGTCGAGTCTAGGAATCGCGACGCGGATGTGCCCGCGATACTGGGCGTATGAGCGTGTTCCTTCTCGGCGGCGGGCGCGATGTCGCCCGCTGCGGCGACCTGCTGCGTCCCTTCGTCCTCGAGGCGCGCGAGCGTGCCGGTGACCGCTCGCCCGTGATCGCGCTGCTGCTCGTGCTCGAGGCCGGCGACGACACCAGGATCGCCCTCCACCGCGACATGTTGGACGCAGCGCAGGCGGTGCCCGCCGAGATCCGCGTCGAGACGATCGTCGAGGGCGAGGTCTTCGATGCCTCGGCGCTCGCCGCCGACGCGCTGTTCGTCGGCGGCGGCCTCACCCCGGCCTACCTGGATGCTTTCGCGCAGATTCGGGATGCCGTGCCCGAGCGCGTCCGCGACGGAATGCCGTACGCCGGGTTCTCTGCCGGCTCCGCGATCGCCGCGGGTCCGGCACTGGTCGGCGGATACCGTCTGGGCGGGGTCGAGGTCGTGTCGGAGAACGCCGGCGAAGAGCTCGACGAGCTCGAGGTCCGCGGGGGCCTCGGGCTGCTGGACTTCGCCGTCGACGTGCACGCCGCCCAGTGGGGGACCCTTTCCCGTCTGGTCGCTGCTGTCGATGCCGGGCTCGTCTCCGACGGGGTGGCGATCGACGAGAACACCGCCCTGGTGATCTCGGCGCAGGCGGCCCCGGCCGTCCGCGGCGCGGGGCAGGTCTGGCGCGTGGAGTCCGCGGCATCCGGGGTCCACGTCCAGGTGCTCCGCGCCTGACTCTTCGCGTCCGGCCTCGCCGCGCGCGTCGCCGGGAGTCGTCGCTCGTGGGGCTCCGAAGCGACAGGCGCCGGTGACTCGCGGACGGGAAACGGCCCCCACCCCGAGGGGTGAGGGCCGTTTCGGCAGGCGATGCGTCAGGCGGTGCGGCGGCGGCGCAGCGCGAAGGCGAGACCGCCCGCGACAACGAGGAACCCGCCCGCGAGGGCGATGCCCCACGGCGCTTGCGCGCCCGTCGCCGCCAGGGCGCCCTTGCGGACCACCTCGACCGCGAGAGCCGGGAGCACGGTGCCGTCGGCGCGCGTGATGACCACCGTGTGCGCTCCGGGCTCGAGAGCCGCGGGCACGTTCACCCGGAAGGTCACGGTGCCGGAGGCGTCGGCGGCGGGGATGCCGGTGATCACGATCGGCGTGCTGTTGAGCGTCGCCGTCAGCTGCTCGCCGGCGTTGAGCCCCGACACGGTGACCGAGAACGACCCGCCCTGCTCGACGCGCGTCGCGCTCGCCGTGATGCTCGCGGAGGCCGACGGCGAAGCCGTGGGGCTGCCGGTGGGCTGACCCGTGGGGTTCGTCGTGGGCGTCGGGCTCGGCGTGCCGGTTCCCTCGTCGACGGGCTGGGAACCTGTCAGGTACGCCCGGCCGAGCGGCGAGGGTGCGACGCTCTTCTTCGCGGTGAAGTAGTCGACCGTGGCCTGCAGGTCGATCTGACCCGAGTCGGCCTTGTTCGTTCCCTGCGCGAAGATGCCGAAGTTGTCGCCTCCCGCCGCGAGGAACGAGTTGGTCACGACGCGGTAGGACTCCGTTTTGACGATCGGCTTTCCGTTCAGCTGGATCTTGCCGATGCGCTTGTCCTGCGCCGCGGCGGGGTCGTACTCGAAGGTGAAGCCCTTCGACACTCCCAGCGCGAGGACCGGACGCGGCTTCCCCGGCTGCCACTGCTGCTCGAGCAGCTGCTTCAGCTGCGCACCCGTGAGCGACAGCGTCACCAGCGTGTTGCCGAAGGGCTGCACGTTGGCCGCCTCGCGGTACGACACGGAGCCGTTGTCAGAGCCGTAGAGCAGGTCGGCCCGCAGACCGCCGGGGTTCATGAACGCGATCTGCGCGTCCTGCCCGTTGAACGAGGGGTTCTCGCTCGTGGCCCAGAGGTACACGTCCGCGACGGTGTTGCCGAGCGTGGAGTAGGCACCGCGGTCCTCGGCACCCGAGCTGTTCTTCGCGCGGGTGATGTCGGCGGTGATCGTGCCGACCTCGACCTTGCCCTTCGTGTCGGCGGTGGTCTTGGCATCCGCCACGATCTTCGCGGTCGCGATCTGCGGGTACGCGATGTACTGCGTCACCGCGGGGTCGAGCAGCGCACGCACGCCGGGCGTGATCGATGCGAGCTTGCCGGTGGCATCCAGATCGATGTCGAGCGTGCCCAGGTTCGTGCCGTACGAGCCGGTCTGGATGACTGAGCGTCCCCCGATGGTGCACGAGTACTTCTGGTGCGTGTGCGCCGAGACGATCGCGTTCACATCGGCTGAGGCGCCGCGGACGACGGCGCCGAAGTCGGTCGACTCGGTCGCGATCGTGGTGCAGTCCGTGCTCTCGGAGCCGTCGTGGACGAGGACGATGACGATGTCGGCACCCGCCGCGCGGGCGTTCTTCGCCTCGCGGTTGACGGCCTCGGTCTCGTCGCCGAACTCGATCGTGGTGATCTTCGACGGGTCGACCATGCCCGCGGTCTGAGGCGTCACGGTGCCGACGAACGCGACCTTCGTGTTGCCGACCTGCTTGATCGTGTACGGCTTCAGGGCGGGGGTCTTCGTGCCCTTGTTGTAGACGTTCGCCCCGAGGGCGAAGTCGCTGAGGGCTCCCGAGTTGTTGCCGTAGGCGGGGATGACCCGACCGGTGAGGTCGGCGAAGCCGCGGTCGAACTCGTGGTTGCCCACCGCGCTGACATCGAGCGTCGCGGCCTTCAGAGCCTTGATGGTCGGGGTGTCCTGGTCGATGAACGACTCGAAGGCGCTCGCGCCGATGTTGTCGCCCGCCGACACGAACAGCGTGTTCGGGTTCTGCTGGCGGTACTTCTCGACGGCGCCGGCGAGCACCGCGGCCCCGGCGACGCCCCCGGTCTCCTGCAGCAGACGGCCGTGGAAGTCGTTGATCGTGAGGATCTGCAGGTCGGGCGTCTTCGGCTGCGTCGGGCGGACCTCGAACACGGTGGTGGTGCCCGAGACCTCGTTGCCCGTGACCAGCAGCGGCACACCGGTCGGCGAGCGCAGGGCCGAGACGAAGGCGATGCCCTCGGGGCCGAGGTCGCCGGCCGAGGCCGTCTTGACGTCGGCGGAGGCGTTGCGGTTGTTGACGTACGTGACATACGTCGCCTTGGTCGGGTCGGTGATGTCGTAGACCATCACGCCACCCGCGCGCTCGAGACCGATGAAGGCGTAGGTGCGGCCGTCGACCACGCCGATGGTGACGTTCTCGGGCTCGGGGCCCTTGTCGTCGCTGCGGTCGTCGAGGGTGTTGTTGTCGTTCGAGACGTTGAACAGCTGCGGGGCGACGTCCTTGAGCTTCTTCTCGAACTGATCGCCCGAGTCGAAGACGAGAGCACCCGTGGTGTCCCAGATCGAAAAGGAGCGCCCGCCGTAGGCGTAGAGCTCGCTGTAGCAGCCGTCCGCTGTCTTGCCGAGGTCGGTGACGACCTTGAGGCGACCGGCGGCGTCATCGGCCGTCTGGCCCGCGAGCGGGCTCGAGGCGCAGATGGGCGCCAGGCCGTTCTTGCCGAAGGCCTTGATGCGCGCCTCATCGTCGAAGGAGCCCCACTTGCGCCCGTCGCCCTCGTTGGCGGTGACGAGGTAGGTCGTGGCCTTCCCGTTGGTGCTCGCCGAATACGAGGCGATGCCGTCAGGCATGTACAGGCCCTTGAGGCCGGCGACGGGGCGGATGCTGTTGACAGCCGTCGTGCCGTCTTTGTCGCTCGGGTCGAGTCCGACCTTGCTCCAGTCCTTGTACCCGAGGGGCAGGATGCCGGTCACCTCGGCCTTCGTCAGATCCACCGTCGCGACGGCGTTGTTCTCCTGCAGGGTGACGTAGGCCACGGTGCCGTCGGTGGTGATGTACTCCGGCTCGAGGTTGCGCGAGACGCGGTTCGTCGACAGGGTCGCGGCATCCTGACCCGGGGCGGCGACGTCGGGGCCGAAGATGCGCACCTTGGAGTCGAGCGTCTTGCTCCCGCCGGGCTCGAAGGCGCGGAAGCCCGCCGTCTTGACGGCGCTCTGCGCGGGGGCGGACAGGGCGGACGACAGCGCGATGACGCTGACCGAGCCCTCGGGGTCGACCGAGAAGTCCGCCGCCGGCTCGCCCTCGTTGGCGACGACGGCGTAGGAGCCGTCCTTCGAAAAGGTCACCATGTCGGGAAGAGCGCCGACGGCGACCTCGCCGAGCTTCGCACTCGCGGCATCCGTCTTGTTGGCGTCGAAGAAGACCAGGTGACCGGGATCGGTCTTCGTCTTGGCTTCGAAGGCGATGACGCCGAGGCCGTCGTCGCGGACCGCGACCGAGTTGGCGACACCGTTCGACGAGATGTCGAACAGCTTGACGGGCTTCTCGGGGTCGCTGTTGTCGAGCACCGTCACGGTGCCCGCCTGGGCGTTGACGACGAGCAGGCGGTCGCGGTACGCCTGGACGATCTCAGCGGCGGAGGCGTCGTAAACGCCGGTGTCGTACGAGCCGACCGGGGTGACGCTGATCGCGGCGCCGGTGACGCTGTTCGAGACGGGCTGAGGGACGATTGCGGCGGAGGCCGCGGTGGTGCTCGACAGGGCGAGCGCGCACACCGCCGCGGTCGTCGCGGTGAACGCGGCGGCGCGGCGGAGGAAGGTCGAAGGCATGGCTGTGTCCTCGGATTCGGGTGGGGGAGCGACCCGCGCGGGCGGCGCGATCCTGTGGATTTTGCCTGGAGTTCGTGACGACCCGGTGAACGGGGAGGGAACGCGACGGCCGTGAACCGTCATCGGCCCGTCGGGACGGATGCGGTCGTACGCTCGTCGCATGACCGAGAACGCGCCCGCGGCGACGCCCCCGGGGTCCCACTCCGATGAGCCCCATCGCCAGGGGCTCTCGCAGAGACTGAACTGGTTGCGCGCCGGCGTGCTCGGCGCCAACGACGGCATCGTCTCGACCGCCGCGGTCGTGGTCGGTGTCGCGGGCGCCACGAGCGACACCGGTCCGGTGCTCGTCGCGGGTCTCGCCGCCCTCGTCGGTGGCGCCATCTCGATGGCACTCGGTGAGTACGTCTCCGTGTCGAGCCAGCGCGACAGCGAGCACGCCCTCATCCAGAAAGAGAGGCGTGAGCTCGCCGATGACCCCGAGGCCGAACTCGCCGAGCTCGTGGGCATGTACGAGGCCCAGGGGCTCTCGCGTGACACAGCGACGCGCGTGGCGAACGAGCTCACGGCATCCGACGCCCTCAAGGCCCACCTCTCGGTCGAGCTGAACATCGACGCCGAAGACGTCGTGAGCCCGTGGGCCGCGGCCTTCGCCTCGGCGGTCGCCTTCACCATCGGCGCCCTCTTGCCGCTCGCGACGATCCTGCTCGCGCCGGTCGAGATCCGCGTTCCGCTCACCTTCGTCGCCGTGCTCATCGCGCTCGCGATCACGGGCTACGTCGCCGCCGTGCTCGGTGGGGCGCGGCGCGGGCGGGCGGTGCTGCGCACGGTGATCGGCGGTGCGCTCGCGCTCGCCGCGACCTACGCGGTCGGCGCGTTGTTCGGGGTCTCCGCCTCGTAGTCGGTACCTCTATCAATTAGTAGGACGTCCAGGTAATCTGAGGGGAGCGACGACGCCGTCGCTTTCCGAAGGAGAGCCGCATGGACACCACCCCTGCTCCCGCGCTCGACGCCCCGTCGACCGGCACCCTGAGTTCCGACGAGCGCGATGCCATCCTCGACGCGGTGCGCGACTTCGCGGCGACCGAGTTCGCCCCGCGCACCCTCGAATGGGATGCCGAGAAGCACTTCCCCCGCGACGTGCTGCGCCGCGCGGGGGAGCTGGGTCTCGGCGGCGTCTACGTCAACGACGACGTGGGCGGCGCCGGGTTGTCGCGCGTCGACGCGGTGGCGATCTTCGAGGAGCTCGCCTACGGCGACCCGACGGTCACGGCCTACATCACGATCCACAACATGGTCGCGTGGATGATCGACACCTACGGCACCGCCGAGCAGCGCGAGCGGTGGCTGCCGTCGCTGGTGGCCATGGAAGATCTCGGCGCCTACTGCCTCACCGAGCCCGGCGCCGGGTCCGACGCCGCGGCCATCACCACCTCGGCGATCCGGCACGGCGACACCTACGTGCTGACGGGGGTCAAGCAGTTCATCTCGGGCGCCGGCGAGGCGTCGGTCTACGTCGTCATGGCTCGCACGGGGGAGCCGGGAGCGCGCGGCATCAGCGCCTTCCTCGTGCCCGCCGACTCCGAAGGACTGTCGTTCGGAGCGAACGAGAAGAAGATGGGCTGGAACGCGCAGCCCACCCGTCCCGTCATCCTCGACGAGGTGCGCGTGCCCGCCGAGAACCTCCTCGGCGGCGAGGGACGCGGCTTCTCGATCGCGATGAACGCCCTCAACGGCGGTCGCCTGAACATCGCCACGTGCTCGATCGGCGGGGCGCGCTGGGCGCTCGATCGCGCGATCGCCTACGTGCACGAGCGTTTCACCTTCGGCGAGGCCCTCGCCGAGAAGCAGTCGGTCGTGTTCGCGGTGGCCGACATGGCGACCGAGCTCGAAGCCGCACGACTGCTCGTGCGCGATGCGGCGTCCGCCCTGGATGCGAAGACTCCGGATGCCGCGACCCGGTGCGCCATGGCGAAGAGGTTCGCGACCGACGTCGGCTTCCGCGTCGCCAACGAGTCGCTGCAGTTGCACGGCGGATACGGCTACCTGCAGGACTACGGCATCGAGAAGGTCGTTCGCGATCTGCGTGTGCACCAGATCCTCGAGGGGACGAACGAGATCATGCGGCTCATCGTGGGTCGCAGCGTCCTGGCGGCCTGAGGTGCCCCCTCTTCGATTCGGGGCGGATCCGCCCTACGGGGCGTGTGCGTCCCGCCCCGCGAAGAGGAACGGGCCCCGAACGGCCCGGGTCGCCGTGTAGGGCGCAGACGCCGACGCGGCGAGGCAAGACCCTCGGTCGATGTCGGTGGGGCGTGCGAGCATTCGAGGGCGGGCGAAACCGCTGCGATCATCACTCGAGACGACGGGAGTCACCATGACCGAGCCGGATGCCGGATACGAGACGATCCGCGTCGAGCAGCGTGGACGCGTCGGGTGGATCACCCTCGATCGTCCCGAGGCCCTGAACGCGCTGAACACGCGAACCATGACCGAGGTCGTCGCGGCGGCCGAGGCGTTCGACGCCGACGAGGGCGTCGGCGCGATCGTGGTGACCGGGAGCGAGAAGGCCTTCGCCGCGGGCGCCGACATCAAAGAGATGGAGCAGAAGTCGGGTCTCGACATGATGCTCACCGACCACTTCGGCGCCTGGGCGCGCTTCGCCGCCGTCCGTACGCCCGTGATCGCCGCGGTCTCGGGGTACGCCCTGGGCGGCGGGTGCGAGCTCGCTCTCATGTGCGATGTGATCCTGGCATCCGATCGGGCGAAGTTCGGACAGCCCGAGGTGCAGCTCGGTGTGATTCCGGGCATGGGCGGGACGCAGCGGCTCGTGCGGGCGCTGGGGTACTACAAGGCCGCCGAGCTGGTGCTCACCGGCCGCATGATCGACGCCGCCGAGGCCGAGCGGGCCGGGCTCGTCTCACGCATCGTGCCCGCGGCGGAGTTGCTCGACGAGGCCGAGAAGGTGGCGCAGACGATCGCCGAGAAGCCCCTCCCCGCGCTGTACGCGGCGAAGGCGGCGCTCGACGTCGCGCTCGAGTCGACACTCGCCGAGGGGGTGCGGTTCGAGCGTCAGGCTTTTGCGGCGCTGTTCGACACCGCCGACCAGAAGGAGGGGATGGCGGCGTTCCGCGAGAAGCGGGCGCCGTCGTTCACGCACCGATGAGAGCTCAGAGCGGATCGGGAACCGGTGAGGGGTCGGCGAAGTCGCCGGCACCCTTGCGGAAGCGCGCGATGATCCGCACGAGCGCCGTCGCGTCGTCGTCGTCGAGACCCAGGTCGGCGAACACCTCGTTCAGGGCCGTCGTGGCCTCATCGACCCGCCGTCGCCCGTCCGGGGTGAGCGCGAGCAGCGCCGCGCGCCCGTCGGTGGGGTGCGGCTCGCGCGTCACGAAGCCGTCGCGCGCGAGGCGCTCGACCGTGTTGGTGACGCTCGTCGGATGCACCTGCAGGCGCGCGATGGCGCTGGCCATCGGCATCCGCCCCTCGCGAGTGAAGGCGAGCAGCCGCAGCATCTCGAACCGCGAGAACGACAGGTCGAACGGCTTCAACGCCCGATCGATGGATGCCATGAGCAACTGGTGCGCACGGATCACCGAGGTCACCACCGTCATGCCGTCGGCGGCGTCGTCCCATCCGTGCGCGAGCCACTGGCGCTTCGCCTCGGCGATCGGGTCGACAGGCAGTCGTCGCGTCATCGGTCCTCCTCGCGTTTCACGGTACCGTTCGCCCGCGGTGCGCGCTGCGGGGCGATGGCTGAGGTGGTCGGAGCCCTCTCGCCGCGGGCTCGACCGCCGCCGCGGGATCGCGGCATCCGTCCCCTCACCGAAGGAGCCAGGTCGATGAAGATCGTGGTGCTGGTCAAAGAAGTTCCCGACACGTGGGGTGAGCGTCGCCTCGACCTCGAGACAGGTCTCGCCGACCGCGCCGCATCGGCCCCCGTGCTCGACGAGATCGACGAGCGCGCGGTCGAAGCCGCCCTCGCCCACGCCGACGCGCACCCCGGCACCGAGGTCGTCGTGCTCACGATGGCTCCCGCCTCGGCCGCCGCGACCGTGCGCAAGGCCCTCGCGATGGGCGCGACCTCGGCCGTGCACGTCGTCGACGACGGCCTGCGCGGTGCCGATCTGCTGCTGACGGCCGACGTCCTCGCGGCCGCGGTTCGGCGCACGGGTTTCGACCTGGTGATCGCGGGCAACCTCTCCACCGACGGCGGCGGGGGAGTCGTTCCCGCCATGGTCGCCGAGCTCCTCGGTGTGCCGCAGCTGACCGCGTTGTCGAGTCTCGAGGTCACCGACGACGCCGTGTCCGGCGAGCGCGTGAGCGACGCCGGGACGATGCGGGTGTCGGCATCGCTGCCGGCGGTGGTCTCGGTGACCGAGGCGCTCCCCGAGGGGCGGTTCACGACGTTCAAGGGCATCATGGCCGCCAAGAAGAAGTCGTACGAGACGCTGGATGCCGGCGAACTCGGCGTCGAGGTCGAAGACCCTGCCCAGGCCCGGTACATCATGCTGTCGGTCGCCGAGAGGCCGCCGCGCGCGGCCGGGACCACGATCGTCGACGAGGGCGACGCCGGTGAGAAGCTCGCGGCCTTCCTCGTGGCCGAGGGGGTGGCGTGATGAGCGTCACTCTGGTGCTGCTCGAGGTGCTGCCCTCCGGTGCGCTCGCGGCCTCGTCTCCCGGGCTGCTGGTGGCCGCCGCCGCGGTGGGGGAGCCGGTCGCGGTGATCGCGGCCCCCGACGCCGCGCTCGAGCGCTCCGCCGAAGAGGCCGCACAACTCGGTGCGGTGCGCGTGCTCACCGCCGCGGTCGACCCGACCGCGCTGACCGGTCCGGCGGTCGACGCGCTCGCCGCCGCGGTGGCGGCCGAGGGTCCCGACCTCGTGCTGGCGTCCAACGCGGTCGAATCCCGCGACATCGTGGCCCGCCTCGCGGTGCGGTTGCGCCTGCCGCTTGCGACGGACGTGGTCGGCGTCTCCCGCGACGATCTCGGGGTCGTCGCCCACCATTCGGCGTTCGGCGGCGCTTTCACCGTCGACGGCGCGCCCACCTTCGGACCCCTCGTCGCGACCCTGCGGCACGGTTCCGTCGAGGGTCGCCTCGACGCGCAGCCGCTCGCCGTGCGGGCCCTCGAGGAGTCGGCATCCGGAATCCCCTCCGCGCGCGTCGAGGCGTTCTCCGAGACGTCGGCGCCCTCGACGCGGCCCGAGCTGCGCGGTGCGGACGTCGTCGTCGCGGGTGGGCGGGGCGTGGGATCGAAAGAGGACTTCGCCCTGGTCGAGCAGCTCGCCGATGCGCTCGGGGCCGCCGTCGGCGCCTCGCGTGCGGCCGTCGACGCGGGGTACGTGCCCGCGACCGCGCAGGTCGGGCAGACGGGAGTGTCGGTCTCGCCGAGGCTGTACGTCGCCCTGGGGATCTCGGGTGCGATCCAGCACCGCGCGGGCATGCAGACCGCTCGCACGATCGTCGCGATCGACAAGAACCCCGAGGCGCCCATCTTCGACATCGCCGACTTCGGTATCGTCGGAGACCTGTTCACCGTCGTCCCGCAACTCATCAGCGCGCTAGAGGCCCACAAGAAGTAGATGGCGTCCACACCCCGCACTCCGCGTCGCGGGCTGCCGCGCGTCCCCGGTGGGGAGCCCTGGCCGCCCGCGGGCCCTGGCGCGTCCGCGGCGCGTCCGCCTCAGGATGCCGCGGATGGTGCCGCGTCTGCCGTCGAGAAGCGGGGCGCCGGCTCACCCGCAGCGGATTCGGGTCCGCGCGATGAATTCGGATCAGAGGCGACTCCGCGTCCGAATCCGGTGCACGCTTCCGAATCCGTTGAGGCCGGAAGTCGCGTGATCGGACCGGAACACGAGAGCGCGACATCGGATCCCGCGGCGACCGGTGTGCGCCGGGGGCTCCCGCGCGAGCCGGGCGGGGAGCCCTGGCCGCCGGCATCCACTGTTCCGTCCGGCCGCTCCGGTGTGCGCTCCCCGGCACCGTCACTTCCCGCGCCCGCGCCCCCGCCCGAGCCCGTCAATGCGGAGACCAAGCCGCAGTCGTCCCCCTCGGCCCCGGGGGCGGATGCCGTGCGCCGGGGTCTGCCCCGCGAGCCGGGCGGGGAGCCCTGGCCGCCGGCATCCGCGAATCCGTCCGGGGCCGCGCGCCCTCGCGACGCCGCAGAATCGGAGAATCGCGGCGGAATCGGATCGGCGGTGCCGGTGCGTCCGATTCTGGAGAGCGAATCCGCTTTCGGTGCGGAGGCCGGGGCCGCGGAAGCCATGACGACGAGCGAACGGGATGCCGGGAACCCTGCGATGTCGCGCGGATCCGATCAGGGTGGGGCTGCCCCGACCGGGCGCGCGCCGGCGGGTCCGACTGCGCCGCCCGGTAGCCCCCAGGCGAATCGCATTCCGGCGGCGCAGAGCGGCATCCCCTCCGCGTCGGCGCCCGCGCGCCCGGCGCTGACCGTTCCCCGCACGGTCTGGCCGGGAGCTGCGGCCCGAAGCCACGCAGCGACGGCGGGGGTCGCGGGGCAGAAGCGTGCGGCGGCGACCCCGCCGCGGCCCGGGGCTCGTGTCGCGCTCGGCGACTACTCGCCCGTCCAGGTGCTCGGTTCGACCGCGGTGCTCGGCGTCTTCGCGCTCGCCCTCGTCGGCATCGTCGTGCTGCTCGCGCGCTTCGTGCTCGCGATCGGCCCGGGGCGCGAGTTCCTCGCCGCGTTCCCCGGTGAGTACCCGCTGCCCGCGTCGGCGCCGGTCGGGCTCCCGGCCTGGCTGAACTGGTCGCATTTCCTCAACAGCTTCTTCCTGCTGCTCATCATCCGCACCGGCTGGCAGGTGCGCCGCGAGAAGAGGCCTGCGGCGTTCTGGTCGCCGCGGAGCAACAAGAAGCGCCGCATCAGTCTCGCGCTGTGGTTCCACCAGGCGCTCGACATCCTGTGGATCGCGAACGGCGTCGTCTTCGTGGTGCTGCTGTTCGTCACCGGGCAGTGGATGCGGATCGTGCCCACCTCGTGGGACGTCTTCCCCAACGCGCTCTCGGCCGCCCTGCAGTACGCCTCTCTCGACTGGCCCACCGAGAACGGCTGGGTGAACTACAACAGCCTGCAGCAGCTGTCGTACTTCGCGATCACCTTCGTCGCGGCGCCTCTCGCGATCGTCAGCGGTGTGCGCCTGTCGGGTGTGTGGCCGAAGAACGCCGAGAAGCTGAACCGCCTGTACCCGATCGAGTGGGCCCGCAAGGTCCACTTCCCCACCATGCTCTTCTTCGTCGCGTTCATCATCGTGCACGTCGCGCTCGTGCTCGCCACCGGCGCCCTGCGCAATCTGAACCACATGTACGCCGCGCGCGGGTCGGTCGACCCGGAGGCGTTCAGCAGTGACCCGACCGGGTTGCTGATCTTCGCGGCATCCCTCGTCGTGATGGCCGCAGCATGGGTGGCCGCGCGCCCCGCGGTGCTCGTGCCGATCGCGCGCCTGTTCGGCGAGGTCAAACAGCGCTGACCCGCCACCCGAGCGGAAGCCCGCCGAAGACTCTCGAAGACGCGCCCGTTCGTCGACGGCCACGACATCGCGAATGACCGCCTGCGGCCTCGTCGCTCCCGCGGCTTCGCCCGCCGCGCGGCCCGCGGCACACCCGCGTCCTCGCCGCCGAGGGGCCGGGCGTCGGTCAGACCCGCCGGCGCGCGCGCAGTCCCGCGACGATGAGCTCGAGGCCGAAGTCGAAGTCGTCGCTCGCGAGCCCGGTCGTGCCCTCGCGTACACCGGCGCTGTCGTACTGCAGGCGCTGCTGTTCGTGCCAGACGAATCCGAGCACGTAGTGCAGCACCGTGGTGGCGACCCGCCGGGCGGTGTCGGGGGCGAAGCCGTCGGCGGCGACGGCGTCGGCGAGCCGGTCGTGCGCGAGCGTCGAGCCGAGGCCGAGGGCGAGCGTGCTGGAGACGACCTCGGCGCCGTCGCGATAGGCCAGTAGGGCGTCGCGCAGGGCGCCGGCCCGCGTGCGCAGGTCGTCGGAGGTGCCGGATGCCATGCGCCTCACGATCCGATCGGACAACTCGGCGAGCAACGCCTGCTTGTTGGGGAAGTGCCAGTAGAGAGCGCTCGGCTGCACCTCGAGCGCTGTCGCGAGCCGTCGCATCGTGAGGTCGGGGAGGCCGTGATCGTCGAGGATTCGCAAGGCCGTTCGAGCGACATCGTCTGCGGAGTGTCCACGGGGAGCCATGCGAATGAGTATAGTGAACGCCGTTCAGGTGAACAGCGTTCAGGAAGGAAGCCCATGCGCACCCCCGATGTCACCGACCTCGCCCGCATCGCCGTCTTCGCGGCCCTCATCGCGGTGCTCGGGTTGCCGGGCAGCTTCCCGCTCGTGGGCGGCGTGCCCATCACGGCCCAGACGCTCGGCGTCATGCTCGCCGGCGCCGTGCTGGGCCCGTGGTTCGGGGCACTCGCGGTCACGGTGCTCCTGGCACTCGTCGCGGCGGGACTCCCTCTTCTGGCCGGAGGCCGCGGCGGCCTGGGAGTCTTCCTCGGGCCGTCGGCCGGCTACGCGATCGGGTGGATCCTGGGTGCTGTCGTGGTGGGGCTGATCGTGCACGCGGGCGGTCGTCGTCCGGTCGCGTGGCGAACGGCCCTGGCGATGGTCGCCGGGGGAATCGGCGCGATCTACGCCCTGGGCATCCCGGTGCAGAGCGCGGTCACGCGTCTCCCGCTGGGTGACACCGCGGTCACCAGCCTCGTCTTCCTCCCCGGCGACATCGTCAAGGCGACCCTCGCGACGGTGATCGTCACCGTGCTCGTGCGGGCGTACCCCCGGGGTTTCCGTCGCGCGTGGCGCATCGCACCCGCGCCCGACCGCACCCGGGTGGGCGCCGCGGCATGATCGTCGTCGTGGACGGGGCCGCTCGCGGCCTGTCCGAGCGGATCCGTGACGTCCGGGCGGCGGGGGACGCCGTCCTCATCGCCGATCCGCGATGGAGCGATTCGCAGCGCGCGGGCATCGCGAGGCGGGCATCCGGAACGGCCGTGCCGGCCGGGACGGCGTGGGCGACCCTGACCTCGGGGAGCAGCGGGGCGGCACGCATCGTGCTGCGGACGGCCGAGTCCTGGGAGGCATCCTTCGACACGGTGGCGGATCTGCTCGACGTCGGTCCCGACGACATCCTCGCGCTGCCGTCCCCGCCCGCCGCGTCGCTCACCCTCTTCTCGCTGGCCCACGCGGCCGCCGGGGGGCCGCGCGTGCGGCTCGGTGTCGACGCCGCAGCGACCTGCCTGCACGGCACCCCCGAGAACCTGCGGGCCGTCCTCGACCGCGGTGCTCCGGACGCGATGCGAGTGGCGCTGGTGGGCGGCTCGGCCGTGGACCCGGCGCTGCGCGCCCGCGCCGAAGCAGCGGGCATCCGCGTGATCGCCTACTACGGCGCCGCCGAACTCTCCTTCGTCGCGGTCGACCTCGGCGACGGCCTCCGGGCCTTCCCGGGTGCGGAGCTCGACGTGCGCGGCGGCGAGGTGTGGGTGCGATCGGCGTTCGTGGCATCCGGATATCTCGGATCGGACGGCCCCTTGCACCGCGCGGGCAGGTGGGCGACCGTCGGCGACCGGGCGGAGTGGGACGACGGCCGGCTCCGGTTGCGCGGCCGTCGCGACGGGGCCATCCTCAGCGCGTCCGCGACGGTCGTCCCCGAAGACGTCGAGGTGTCGCTGCGCGAGATCCCCGGTGTGCGGGACGCCGTCGTGTTCGGGATGCCGCGCCCCGGCGTCGGCGCTCTCGTCGCGGCCCTCGTCGAGATCGACGCCGGTGCCGCGATCGATCTGCGCGCCGAGGCAGGGGAACGTCTCGCGCCCTCGCATCGACCGCGACGGTGGTTCGTCGGTGAGATTCCGCGCACGCCGTCGGGCAAGCCCGCGCGTGCCGAGATCGCACGTCAGGTCGAGGACGCCCCGTGGTGTCCGTGACGGACCCGGTCGTCGTCGCCGCCCGCCGCAGCGCGCTCGCCGTGCGCGGACGCGGACTCGCGCGCGCCGACGTGGCTCGTCTGGGCGGCGCCGTCGTCGCGGCGGTCGTCGCCGACGCGGGGGCACCCCCGATCGCCGACGTGGTGATGGGCAACTGCATGGGCCCCGGGGGGAACCCCGGCCGGCTGTCGGCTCTCGCGGCGGGTCTGGGGCCGACCGTGCCGGGCGGCGCCGTCGACCGGCAGTGCGGCAGCGGGCTCTCCGCGATCCTGGACGCCGCTCTCGCGGTGCGCACGGACGGCCGTCACCGCGTGGCGGGAGGCGTCGAGAGCGCCTCGACCGCGCCCGTTCGCAGCATCGACGGCACCGCATACGCCCGGGCGCCGTTCGCCCCCGCGGGGTTCGCCGACCCCGATATGCTCCGTGCCGCCGAGGATCTCGCCCGCCACGACGGGCTCACGCGGGCGCGGCAGGACGCGTGCGCCGAGCGCAGTCACGCACGGGCCGCGGCCGCGCGGTCGGCGGGTCGTCTCGTCGCGGAGATCGTCGCGGTCGACGGCGTGCGCGAGGACGAAGCTGCGGGTACCGGTGCGACGGTGCTGGCGCGGCTGGCGCCGCTGTTCCCCGGAGGCACGGTCACCGCGGGCACCTCGACGCGGATCGGGGACGGCGCCGCGGCGGTGGCGATCGCGCCAGCGGGAGCAGCGACGGGGCTGGCGCTGCGCGGGTCCGCCGTCGTCGGCTGCGACCCCGCCCTCCCGGGTGTCGGCGCGGCATTCGCCGTCGAGGCTGCCCTGACCGACGCGGGCGTCGAGCTGGTCGAGGTCGCCGCCTTCGAGATCGTCGAGGCGTTCGCCGCGCAGAGCATCGCGGTGTTGTCGCGCCTCGGGCTCGCCGACGACGATCCACGGGTCTGCGCCGATGGCGGCGCCCTCGCGCTGGGACACCCGTGGGGCGCGAGTGGCGCGGTCGCCGTCGTGCGATTGTTCAGCCGTCTCGTGCGTGCCGGAGCGCCCGCGGGCGCCTACGGTGTGGCCGCGGCGTCGGTGGGCGGCGGCCTGGGCATCGCCGCGGTGTTCGAGGTCGTGCGGTGACGGGCCCGGGTGCGACCCTGCGCTGCGCGGGTCTCGGCGTGCGCCTCGACGACCGCGTGGTGCTGCGCGACGTGACTCTCGACCTCGACGCCCGCACGATCGCCGTGGTGGGCGACAACGGCTCGGGCAAGTCGACATTCGCTCGAGTCGTGGCCGGGCTCGTCCGCCGCACCGAGGGCGCGCTCGAGGTCTGCGGGCGGGACCCCGACACGGACGCCGCGGGGCATCGCCGTCGCGTCGCCCTGGTGCTGAGCAATCCTGACGCGCAGATCGTCATGCCCACGGTGTCGGAAGACGTCGCGCTCTCGCTCCGGCCCGAGCGCCTGGCGCGGGCGGAGCGCGATCTGCGCGTCAGCGAGGCACTGGTCCGTTTCGGCCTCGGCGGCCTCGGCGACCGGGCCGCGCACGATCTGTCCGGTGGGCAGAAGCAGCTGCTGGCATTGTGCGGGGCCTTCGTGCGCCGGCCCCGGGTGGTCGTGGCCGACGAGCCGACAGCCTTTCTCGACGCCCGTAACGCTCGAACGGTCGCCGGTCATCTGCTCGCCGACACCGGGCACACGCTCGTCCTCGTCACCCACGACCTGGCTCTCGCGCGCCGGTGCGAGGCGGCGGTGCTGTTCGCGGACGGGCGGGTCGTGGCATCCGGGGTCGCCGCAGACGTCGTAGACGCCTATGACACGGCGCTGTCGTGCTGAGCCTGTACCGCCCGGGCGGCGGATGGATGCATCGGATGCCGGCGGGCCCGAAGATCACGCTCCTGACGGTCGTCGCGCTCCTGCTCGCGGCCTTGCCGTTCTCGTGGGCGGGGGCGCTGATCGCCGTCGTCGTGCCGGCGGTGCTGTACCTCGGTGCCGGGATGGGGGTCGTGTCCGGCGTCCGCGAACTGGCGAGGCAGGGGTGGGCGTTGCGCGGGGTCGTCGTGCTCACCGGCGTGGGCCAACTGATCTTCCTCGGGCCCGAGTCCGCCGCGGTCAACACGGCACGGGTGGTGTCGGCACTGCTCGTGGTGGGGCTGCTGCCGCTGACGACGCGGGTGTCGTCGATGCTCGACGCGATGGAACGCGGGATGACGCCGCTCGGTCTGATCGGCATCGATCCGGTACGGGTAGCACTCCTGCTGACCGTGACGCTGACGACGATCCCTGTTCTCGCGCGCCTCGCCGCCGAGGTGCGCGAGGCGCAGCGCGCACGGGGACTGCGCCCGTCATTCGCGCGCGGCGCCCTGCCCTTTCTGGTGGTCGCCCTGCGTCACGCCGATGACCTCGGCGACGCTCTCGCGGCGCGCGGCATCCGTTGAGGCCTGTCCGCGGCGACCGACGTCGCATGATCCGCTCTCGCGCCGGACGAGCGACCTCGCGCACGGAGGCTCACCGGGGCGGCCGCGGCGGAACAGCCTCTACCCCGCGGCGGCCCGACCGGCCGCGAAGCCCTCGGCATAGGCCTCGTCGGCGCCTTGGCGGAACATGTCGCGGACGGGATCGCGCACGATCGAGCGGGCGCCGGGCAGGTCGAGGTCGCCCACCAGGTCTCCGCGCCCGCGCACGATCGCCACGGGCCGTCGTGCGGCCTTGCCCTTGACGAGGTCGGTGGCCGCGGCGATCTCGTCGGCCACGCACGGCAGGGTCACCACGAGGGGGCGGCCCTCGGCATCCGTCGTCCCACGGAGATCTTCGAACACGTGCACGCCGCCCGCGCCGATGGCGTGGTCGGTCTGGCCCTCGCGCCAGGCGCGGCCGAGGGTGTCGGTGACGATCACGCCCACGTGGGCCCCCGTCGCGGCGCGCAGCCCGGTCGCCAGGGCGCGCGCGGACGCGTCGGGATCGACCGGCAGCAGCAGCACGGTGCCCTCGGGGGTGTTGCTGGCGTCGACCCCGGCGGCCGCCGAGACGATCCCGAGAGGGTTCTCGACGATGCGCGTCACGTGCCCGGTGGGAGAGGTGCGGGATGCCACGAGACGCACGGTCTCGCGCGTGATGGCGTCCTCGCGGTCCGAGGCATGGATGATCCGGCCCTCGGCCTTCGACACGATCTTGCTCGTGACGACCACGATGTCACCGTCGCGGAGCGACCCGCCGGCACCGTCACGCAGGGGCTCGGTCGTGGCATCCAGGATCACCCGGACGAGGTCGTCGCCCGGGGTGATCTCGCGGATGCCGTCGAGGGCCCAGATCTGCAGCACGTCAGCGGACGAAGCGCACCTCGGTGAGCTCTTCGCCGAGGAAGGGCTGCACCTGGGAGGCACCGTCGAGCGCGAAGCCGTTGCGCGTGTAGAAGCGGTGCGCGCGCGGATTGTCGTCGGCGACCCAGAGGTACACGCCCTCGCCGCCGTCGATCGCGGCGTCGAACAGCTGCTGGCCGATGCCGGTGCCGTGGTACGCGTCGAGCAGGTAGATGAAGTACAGCTCGCGCTCGCGGGGAGCGTCGTCGTCACGGGCGGGGCCCGAGCCGACAAAGCCGACGATCTCGCCGTCGACGAGGGCCGCGTGCATGCGGTAGTCCTCGCCCTGGGCGGCCCAGTGGGTCCAGAGTTCGGCCATGCGTCGCGGAGAGACCGCCTCGAGGGCGGCCTTGCTGATCAGGTGGTCGTAGGTCTCGTGCCAGCAGGTGGCGTGCACGCGGCCGAGGGCCTCGGCATCCACATCTCTTACCGGACGGACGACGATGTCGGTTCGGGCTTCCGCAGTCATGGCGCGACTCTACGCGGGGGGTCGTCGCGGGTGAAATCGAGCCGAGGGGCCCGTCGAATGCGCTATACATCGACGCGGCCATCTTGTGGTGAACCCACAACGGGATCGCCGATCCGTCGTCGCATCGCTACGCTCGCCCCTCGTGAACGTCCTCTGGCGCACCCTGCTGGTGCTGGCTCGTGCTCGCCGTCGTCTTCGTCGCGAAGGCCCCATCGATCCGAACACCGTGGCCCGCATGTCGATCCGCGTGCTCCCCACCGACATCGATCTGCTGCGCCACCTGAACAACGGCCGCTATCTGTCGCTGTTCGACCTCGGGCGCTGGGATCTGCTGACGCGCACCGGGCTGCTGGCCGCGATGACCGCGCAGGGCTGGTACGCGGTGGTCGCCGCCGAGACCATCACGTTCCGTCGTTCTCTCGAACTCGGGCAGCGGTTCGAGCTCGAGACGCGACTGATCGGACACGACGACCGCGCCGTCTACCTGGAACACCGCGCGCTGGTGAACGGTGAGATCTACGCCCGCGCCATGATCCGCGCCCGTATCCTGCGCCGCACCGGTGGCACGGTCCCGCACGACGAGCTCTTCGCCGCGGTCGGCCGCCCCGAGGGGCTGCCCGACATCGAGCAGTGGGTGCACGACTGGGCCGCGGGGTCGGCGCTGCCGTCGACGAAGCGGCCCGCGCCCAGCGTCTGGGAGTGAGGGGTCACCCCTCGCCGGCGCGGTGGGACGCGCCGTGGACGCGCCGCTGAGGCGGGGCCGACCGGTGCTCGGTGCCGTCCTTACCGGCCGAAGCGCGCGTCGAGCCAGGCCACCTGTTTCATCCAGTGGCGGTGGCCGCCGCCCTCGTGGCCGTTGTAGGTGTACTCCTCGATCGCCGCGTCGTCGGAGGTCAGTGCGTGGAACGCCGCGAATACTCCCGATGGCAGCACGACATCGTCCATGAAGCCGACGGAGAAGTAGGCGGGCGCGCTGATGCGGCGCGCGAGGATCGCGCCGTCGATGTGCGAGAGAGTGTGCAGCGCGCGCTCGGCGTCGTCGCGGTGCACCGCCAGGTAGCGCGTGATCTCTGTGAAGGGTGCTGACGGCGTGCGAACGATCGCGTTCGGGATGTCGCACAGGAATGGCACGTCGGGCATGACCGCCGCCACCGCACCGCCGCTGAGGGCAGCCGCCGCGATCGACAGTGCCCCGCCCTGGCTGCCCCCGGTGACGGCCACGCGCGAGGGATCGACGCCGGGGAGCTCGCGCACCACATCGACCAGACGTGCGGCGTCGGTATAGAGGCGGCGGTAGTAGTAGTCGCGCGGGTCGAGGATGCCGCGCGTCATGACACCGGGGAACGCGGCCGCCGAGCCGTGCGGGTCGGGGGTGTCGCCGGTGCTCCACGTGGATCCCTGGCCGCGCGTGTCCATGATGACGTGGACGTACCCGGCCGCCGCCCACGACAGCTTCTCGCCGGGGAGCCCGCGACCACCGCCGTAGCCGATGTACTCGATGACGGCGGGGAGGACGTCGTCGCCGTGTGGACGCACGACCCACCCGCGGATCTCATCGCCCGCGAAGCCGGTGAACGTCAGATCGTGAACGCTGAGCGCGGTGACCGGGGCCTCGACCGGGGTGAGGGATGCCGGGCGGGCGGCATCCCGCGCCGTCGCCAGGGTCTCGCTCCAGAAGTCGTCGAAACCGGCGGGCTCGACCAGGGAGGGGCGGTACGCGCGCAGCAGGTCGACGGGCATATCGGTGAAGGTCACGGCCATGAGAATCGACAGTAGCGGGCACGGCGACGCCCCTACCGCGCGAGGGCGGCCGGGGCGTCACGAGAGGCTCAGCTGGTGAGCAGAGTGAGGCCGTAGGCGTCGAGGATCTCGTTCACCGGCTGGAACCAGGTCTGCCCGCCGCTGCTGCAGTCGCCCCATCCGCCGGAGGTCACGCCCTGCGCCTGATCGCCGGCGAGGAGCGAACCGCCCGAGTCGCCGGGCTCGGCGCACACGGTGGTCTCGATGAGACCGTTGACGGTGTTGCTGCCGTACTGCACCGACGTGTCGTACGCGAGGATCTCACCGCAATGCCACCCGGTGGTCGACCCGGACCGGCAGACCGTCGCTCCGACGGGCGCGGGTGTGGAGCCCGCGACCGCCACGTTGCCGCCCGACCAGTCGACGACCTCGCCCAGCGGGGTGTGGTTCGGCGTCGAGACCCAGGCGTAGTCGTTGCCGGGGAACGACGAACCCGCGAAGGTGCCGTAGTTCGTGCTCTCGCCCTGGCTGCCGCAGTGGCCGGCGGTGACGAAGCCGCCCACGACGCCGAAACCGATCGAGCACCGGTACTGGTTCTCGATGAAATACGCGATGCCGCCGCGAAGGTCGTCGAACGTCTGTGGAACACCGCCGGCCGTCTCGACGCGCACCGCGTCGGCGGGGGCGCCGAGGGCGGTCACGAAGGCCGTCACGTTCGTCTCGGAGCCGGGGAGGGCTTCGACGACGACGTCGTTGGCGGCGACGTCGACGTGCCACGAGGCGACTCCCGCGGGGCGGTCGGCACCGCTGATGCGCGCGGTGAGACCCTCCAACTCGCTCAGGGAGTGGTCGGCGGGGATGGGGGTCGCACCGGCGCTCGCCACGAGCGCGCGGGCGGCGTCGCTGGTGGCGGCGGCATAGACGGTGCGACTGCTCTCGTCGATCCACGCGCCGGCGTAGGCGTCGCCGACGACCGATGCGACGGTGGTGGTGAGGGCGGTGGCGTCGGCCTGGAAGCGCAAGACGTCCTGCGCGCCGGCGACATCGGTGCCGAGGGCTTCGGCCATGGCGTCGAGCAGCTGTGTCTCGGAGGAAGGTGAGGGTACGGCAAATGCCGGTTGGGCCAGCGCGGGCGCAGCCGCCGCCGAAACGGCGATCAACCCGAGAGCGGATGCGCTCACGGCCATTTTCGATATGCGGTTCACGGAGTGACCTTCCATCCAGGGGGATAAATGGTTGGGGTACCCGTCCGCAGTAAAACACCTTCCTGGCCGGGAAACGACAATCGCCCAGATTTCTCCCAGCTGGTCGTTACCTCTGTGAAGCCTCACATCGCATCAGGGACACGCACGGAAAAGGGCATCTGAGCGTTGACTTTCTCCCTCGCGGTCTCAGAGACTACGCATAGTGAGCGCTCACATGGAGCGCAGTCGCCGCTGGCCTCAGTCGGCCACCCATCGTCAAGGAGGACGACCATGGTGCTGTCACGACCCCATCTGCCCAAGGGGCCGGTGCGCCGCGTGGGAGCGATCGCCGCGGCCGCCGCCGTCGTTCTGGCCGGCCTCGTTCCCGGTGCTGCCGCCTCGGCGGCGCCCGTGCCGACACCCCTGGCGTCGTACGACTTCGCCGCCGTCTCGGGCACCACGGTCCCCGACGCCTCGGGTCACGGTCGCGACGCGGTCATTCGCGGGACCGGCGCGATCGTCGACGGCGATGCGCTTTCGCTCCCCGGTGGTGCGAACGGATCGTCGGCGGCCTATGTCGAACTGCCGCCGGGGCTCTTCGACGGCCGCAGCACCGTCACCGTCTCCGCCTGGCTCCAGGACCGCACCGGCTCCGGCAACCAGGCGGCGATGTTCTTCGGCACCACGGAGAACCTCCCCCAGCAGTACTGGTTGCTCAACCCCGCCAACCCGGCCGGGCAGGTCAAGTCGGTGCTGACGGACGGGCCGCGGATCGCCCAGCCCTGGACCCTCGAACGCGGAATCGCTCCGACCGACGGCACCCGCGGCATCCCGGGCCCGACCGCCACCGCGGAGTGGGCCCTTTATACGACGGTCATCACGCCCACCTCGATCACCGCCTACCTCGGCGAGACGAAGATCGGCACCGTCGCCACCTCGCGATCGATCGCCGACTTCGGCTCCGGCCTCGTGGGCTACATCGGTCGTTCGTCCTACCCCGATCGGGTGTGGAAGGGCGGCGTGCGCGACGTCGCGATCTTCGACAGCGCGCTGACCGACGCCGAGGTGAAGGCGCTCGTCGCACAGGGCACCCCGACGAACGAGCACGACGTCGACGCCGCCGCGAAGGCCCTCTCGATCCCGGATGCCGACGACGTGCGCGGCAACGTGACCCTTCCCGCGACCGGGGCGAACGGCACGTCGGTGGCGTGGTCGTCGTCGAACGCGCAGGTCGTCACCCCGACCGGCGAGGTCACACGGCCGGCCACCGGGTCGGCGGCCGTGACGGTGACGCTCACCGCGACGATCGCGAAGGGGTCGAGTGAGACCACGCGCACCTTCGATCTCGTCGTGCAGCCGAAGCCTGCGCAACAGAAGCTCGAGGGCTACTTCTTCCCGTTCTTCACCGGGGAGAGCACGACGACGGACGAGGAGATCTCTTTCGCCACGAGCCGTGGTGACGACCCGAAGAACTGGCTGACCCTGAACGACGGCCAGCCCGTGCTCACCTCCGACCAGGGCGAGAAGGGGATCCGCGACCCCTTCGTCATGCGCTCGCCCGACGGCGACCGCTTCTACATGCTGTCGACCGATCTGAACATGTTCGACCTCTACAACGGCGACTTCGGCCGCGCGCAAGAGGTCGGCAGCCGAAAGCTCAACGTCTGGCAGTCCGACGACCTCGCGACCTGGAGCCCGCTCCGGCAGATCACCGTGTCGAGCGAGCTGGCAGGCAACACCTGGGCTCCCGAGGCCACGTGGGACGCCGACCGCGGTGAGTACGTCGTCTACTGGGCATCGAACCTGTACCCGAGCGCGTCCACCGCGGGTCGCAAGGCATCGGACACCTACAACCGCATGATGATGGTCACCACGCGCGACTTCGTCACCTTCAGCGAGCCGCAGCCGTGGGTCGACGTCCAGCGCGGCGCGGGTAAGGGCACGATCGACGCCACCGTCGTGCGCGATGGCGACACGTACTACCGCTTCATCAAGGACGAGGCGTCGATGACCGTGCGCCAGGAGCGCTCGACCACGCTCACCGCGACCGTCACCGGAGCCCTTCCGACCACGACCTCGAGCCCCGGCTGGCAGCTCGTGAAGGAGCAGATCGGCGTCGGTCAGCCCAACCCCTGGGGCGGGACCTTCACCAACGGCGAGGGCCCGACGGTGTTCGCCGACAACGCCGAAGCCGGTCACTGGTACATGCTGATCGACCAGCCGAGCTACCACGGCGGCCAGGGCTACATGATGTTCGAGACCCGCGACATCGCGTCGGGCACCTGGACCTCGGTTCTGGATGCCACCCTCCCGCCGCGTCCGCGTCACGGGACCGTCCTGCCGATCAGCGCGGCCGAGCAGCAGAGGCTGCTCGCGGCGTACCCGACGGACGAGACCGCGGACTACTCGATCACGGCCGACCCGGGCAAGGACGGCGCCGAGATCGACGACGCGATGTACGGCGTCTTCTTCGAGGACATCAACAACGCGGCCGACGGCGGCCTGTACGCCGAGCTCGTGCGCAACCGCTCGTTCGAGTTCCTGCCCGTCGACAACCGCAGCTTCACCGGGATGACCGCGTGGACGCCCGTGGCGCTCGGCGGCGGTGCGGGATCGGCGAAGCCGGTCGACGACGACAAGCGCATGAACGAGCGCAACCGCACCTACCTGCAGCTCGACCTGAACAGCGGTGTGGGAACGTACGGCGTCGAGAACGCCGGCTTCGACACCGGGGTGGCCCTGACGAAGGACGGCGTCTACGACGTGTCGTTCTGGGCGCGCACCACCGCGACCGCCGGAAGCCCCGTCTCGCTCGTGCTGCGCTCCGCCGACGGCACCGTGCTGTCGAATCCCTTCACCGCGACCGTGGGGGGAGACGGCTGGGTGAAGTACCGCGGCTCCGTCACGGCGACGGCCACGACCGACGCCGCGCGCGTGCTCGTGCAGGCGGCAGGGGCGGGAACGCTCCGCCTCGACGAGGTCTCGGTGTTCCCGCGCGACACCTTCAAGGGCCGTGAGAACGGCCTGCGCAAGGACATCGCGCAGAAGATCGCCGACCTGCACCCGAAGTTCGTGCGCTTCCCGGGCGGCTGCATCGTCAACGTCAACAGCCACGAGGACTACTCGGCCGACTCGAACTACGAGCGCGCCCGCTCGTACCAGTGGAAAGACAGCGTCGGCCCGGTCGAGACCCGCGCGACCAACGCCAACTTCTGGGGCTACAACCAGTCGCTGGGCCTCGGGTACTACGAGTACTTCCAGTTCGCGGAAGACATCGGCGCAAAGCCCGTGCCCGACGTCCCCGCTCTGATGAACGGCTGCGGTCAGGCCCTGCAGCCGACCGACCCGGCTCTGCTGCAGCGCCATATCCAGGACACCCTCGACCTCATCGAGTTCGCCAACGGCGGCGTCGACACGACGTGGGGCAAGCTCCGCGCCGACATGGGCCACCCCGCGCCCTTCGGTCTCGACCGCATCGAGATCGGCAACGAGGAGAACTACCCCGAGGCGTTCATGGCGAACTTCGTGCAGTTCCGGGATGCCATCGAAGCGAAGTATCCCGACATGATCCTCATCAGCAACTCGGGCCCCGACGCCGAGGGCGCGAGCTTCGAGAAGCACTGGGAGCAGAACAGGGCCGAGAAGGTCGACATGGTCGACGAGCACTACTACCGCGACCCCTCATGGTTCCTCTCGCACAACCAGCGGTACGACTCGTACGACCGGGGCGGACCCGCGGTGTGGATCGGCGAGTACGCCTCGCGCGACAACCGCTTCTTCAACGCCCTGTCGGAGGCGGCGTACATGACGGGCCTCGAACGCAACGCCGACGTGGTCAAGATGGCGTCGTACGCGCCGCTGCTGGCCGACACCAGCAACGTGCAGTGGCGCCCCGACCTCATCTGGTTCGACCGCGACCAGGTGTGGGGTTCGGCGAACTACGAGGTGCAGAAGCTCTTCATGAGCAACGTCGGCGACCGGGTCATCCCGACCACGGCGGGCGGGGATCTGGCATCCACCGCTGTCTCCGGTGCCGTGGGCCTGTCGACCTGGAGCACCTCCGCTCGCTACGACGACGTGAAGGTCACGACGCCCGACGGGAAGACGCTCTTCTCCGACGACTTCGCCGACAAGAACGACGAGGGGTGGACGAAGCTCGCGGGCGCGGGCTCCTGGTCGGCGGCCGATGGCAGCTACGTGCAGTCGTCGACGACGGCGAACAACACGCTCGTCGCCGGTCCCGCGATGGACGCCACCGACTACGACGTGTCGCTCAAGGCCACCAAGCTCGCCGGCGCCGAGGGCTTCCTCGTCGGGTTCGGGGTGAAGGGATCCGCCGACTACATGTGGTGGAACCTGGGCGGCTGGGGCAACACCCGCAGCGTCGTGGAGAAGGCCGTGGGCGGCGCCAAGTCGATCGTCACCGACACGGGCCTGTCGCGCGTCGAGACGAACCGCACCTACGACCTGCGCATCCAGGTGCGCGGCGCGCAGGTGACGCTGTTCGCCGACGGGGTGCAGCAGGGACAGTTCACCAACACCGAGGTCGAACCCTTCGCCCAGGTCATGACGCGGGACGACGCCACCGGTGACGTGCTGCTCAAGGTCGTCAACGCCCAGGCCAAGGCCGCCGAGACCACGATCGACCTCGGCGGGATCGGCGTCCTGCCCACGGCCGACGTGACCACCCTGGCGGCGGCCCCCTCGGCGCTGAACACCGCGACCGAGACGCCGGTGGCACCGAAGACCTCGCAGATGGCGGTCTCGAGCAGCTTCACCCACTCCTTCGAGCCGTACTCGGTCACGTTCGTGCGGATGCACACCCGCGAGGCCGACACGACGGCGCCCACGGTGGCGGTGCAGACCACGCCGGCCGTGCCGGACGGGGCCGAAGGCTGGTTCGTTTCGCAGCCGTCCGTCACCGCCACGGCCACCGACGACGTCGACGCCGCACCGCGCCTCGAGGTCAGCACCGACGGGGGGACGACCTGGGCGGCATATACCGGTGCGGTGACCCCGGCGGAGGGGACCTGGAACCTCGCGTTCCGGGCGACCGACGCGTCGAAGAACGTCTCGACCCCCGTGACGGCCGCGGTGAAGTTCGACCGCACCGCCCCGGTGACGACGGCGACGACGGATGCCGCGGCTCGGAGCGTCACGCTCGCGGCGAGCGACAGCGGTTCGGGGGTGGCGCGCGTGGAGTACCGCCTCGGCGACGCGGCGACCTGGACGACGACGGCCGGCGCGCAGGCGGCCGTGGCCGTCGGTGACGGGGCCACGACCGTGTCGTACCGCGCGGTCGACGTGGCCGGCAACGTCAGTGGGACGGGCTCGACCTCGATCGGCGCGAACGCGGGAGACCCGACGCTGTCGGTCTCGGGCGACTTCGTCGCGGGCGGAGTGATCACGGTGTCGGGATTGGGCTGGCCGGCGAACGCCGACGGTGAGCTCGAGCTGCGTTCCACTCCCGTGCAGCTGGGGGCCGTCCGCACCGACGCGAACGGGTCGTTCCTCGTGAACGTCACGATCCCGGCCGACACCCCGGCGGGCGCGCATCGGGTGATCGCGCGTATCGGCGGCGTCGAAGCCGCAGTGGCCATCGAGGTGCGGGCCGGTGCTGACGGCGCCTCTCCGGTGCTTCCGCCGGCTCCGGGCGGTTCGACCGGTTCGGTGCCCTCGCCGCTCGCGGTGACCGGCGGCGCGGTCGGGGGTGGTGCCCTCGCCCTCGGCCTGCTCGCGGTGCTGATCGGTGCGGTTCTGAGGCGCCGCCGCGGCGCGATCGGCTGAGCCGAGACCGGGGGATGCCGCCGCCGCGTTCGCGTGATCGCGGCATCCCCGTCGGCAGACGCGAGAGCACGACGCCCGGCCGCCGTGAGGCGACCGCGGCGTCCTGATCGGGTGAGGAAAAGAACGACGCCCGGCCGCCGTGAGGCGACCGGGCGTCGGGGGTACCCGGAGGGGATCAGCTGGTCAGCAGGCGCAGGCCGTAGTTCTGCAGGATCTCGTTCACGGGCTGGAAGTACGTCGTACCGCCGTTCGTGCAGTCGCCCGAACCGCCGGAGGTGACGCCCTGTGCCTGGTTGCCCGCGAGGAGCGAGCCGCCGGAGTCACCCGGCTCGGCGCAGACGTTCGTGCGGATCAGGCCCGAGACCGACCCCTCGGCGTAGCGCACCGTGGAGTTGTAGCCCTGGATCTGGCCGCAGTGCCAACCGGTGGTCGAGCCCGAGCGGCAGACGGTCGCGCCGACGGCGGCGGCCGTCGAGCCCTTCACGGCGACGGAGCCGCCGGAGTAGTTCGACACCGAGCCGACCGGGGTGTGGTTGGGCGTGCTGACCCAGGCGTAGTCGTTGCCGGGGAACGAGGAGCCCTGGAACGTGCCGTAGGTGGTGCTGTCGCCCGCGTCGCCGCAGTGGCCGGCGGTGACGAAACCGCCCTGCACCGCGAAGCCCACCGAGCAGCGGCTCTGGTTGTTGATGTTGTAGGCGATGCCGCCCTGGATCGTCGCGAAGGTCTCGGGCGCTTCGGCACCGGTTTCCAGGCGGACGGCGTCGGCAGGGGCGCCGAGGGTCGCGACGAAGTCGGCCGCGGCCTGATCGCCGCCGGCGACCACGTCGACGACGAGGTCGTTCTGCTCGACGTCGATCCACCATGAGGGGATGACGTCGGGCAGTGCGGGGCTCGCCTCGAGCTTCGCGGCGATCGCCTCGAGGTCGTCGAGCGAGTGCTCCGCGGCGACGGGGACGGCCCCGGCGTCGGCGGCCGCTTCGCGAGCGGCGTCCGTGGTGGCCGCGGCGTAGACGGTGCGCGTCGATTCGTCGAGCCAGGTTCCGGCGAAGGCGTCACCGGCGGCGGCGGCGACGTCGTCGGCGGTCCCGGCCGCGTCGGCCTGGAAACGCAGGACGTCCTGCGCGCCCGACACGTCGGTGCCGAGATCGGCGGCCATCGCTTCGAGCAGCTGCGCGTCGACTCCGTCGACGGCCGCGTCGGGCGATGACGTGGGGGTCTGGGCCAGCGCGGGAGCGGTGGCGGCGGTGGTCAGGAACAGGCCGAGGGCTGCTGCACCCACGACGGTTTTCGATATGCGGTTCACGTGGAGTGACCTTCCATCCAGGGGGATAAATGGCGGGGTACCCACCGCCATAGAAACACGAACCGGACGAAATGCGAAGGATTTCCTGTGAATTTATGATCAGAGTGCATAAATGTCGACCATTCGGGGGACAGGGCATCGGTCCTCTCGCGACCGGGGACCCGGCCGCTGATCCGCGGGTTGCGCGGCGGGCCGCCGGGGCGCCGTGCACGCGGTAATTAGGCTGACGAGCATGAGCACGAACGACTCCGGCGCCCCCGTTCCCGCGCTCTCTCCCGGCCTCCCCTCTCGTGCCGCTCGCATCGCCGCGACGTTCTCGCGGCGGACGGTCCCGGGGACCGTGCCTCGTCTCGGCGACCTGCCCGCGGACCCTGCCGTCGCCGCGTTCCTGGCCGCCGCGATCGACGGTGTCTCGCGCCCGGAGTCGCTCACCTCCGCCGCTTCGGCGCTGCATCGGCTCGCCGACGACCTCCCCGCCTCCCTCCCGTGGTTCGTGCGCGGAGCGCTGCAGATCGGCGGCGCCGTCGCGCCCGTGCTCCCGAGTCCCGCGGTGCCCCTCGCTCGCCGCGCGATGCGCGACCTCCTCGCCGCCCTCGTGCTCGACGTGCGCCCCGAGCGGCTCAGCCCGGCCCTCGAGGCCCTGGGCTCCGCGGTCGAGGTGCGTCTGGTCGGGCCCGCGATCGTCGGCGATGCCGGCGCACGGCGCCGGCTCGACGGCATCCGGTCGCTGCTGTCCCGCGACGACGTGTCGCGGATCTCGCTCGCGATCTCCGATGTCGTCGTCACGCCGTCGCCGTGGGCGTTCGATGCCGAGGTCGAGCACGCCGCCGAGCGGTTGCTGCCGGTCTTCCTCGACGCGCTCGCCGCGCGCACCCACGTGACGCTGATCGCGGAGGGACGCGACGACGTCGACCTCACCGTCGGGGTGCTCACGCGCGTGCTCGAGGAACCGCGTCTCGTCGAACTCCGAGCCGGCATCCAGTTGCCCGCGGCCGTCGGGGAGACGCCCGAGGCCGTCCGTGAGCTGTCGGCGTGGGCGCGCGTGCGCACCTCCGCGGGCGGCGCCCGCCTGACGCTGCGTCTGAGCGACGCCCTCATCGAGACCCCGGATACCGTGTCGGCGGCGCGCCACGGGTGGCCCGCCCCGGCGGTCACGGCGCGAGACGACGTTGACGCCGCCCTCGTTCGCAGCCTTCGCGAGGCGCTGAGTTCGAGGGGGCTCGAGGGCTTCGCCGTCGAGCTGGCGACCGCCGACCCCGAGCGCGCCGCCCTCGCCCTGGCCCTCGCGGCCGACGCGGAGGCCGCACTCGCCCTCGCCCTGCCGCACACCTCGCCCTGGACCCCGGGAGAGGGGCACCTTCGGACGGCGCCGACCGCGCACCACGATGACCTCGACGCCGTCGTCGCGCGCCTCGCCGCGAGCTACGCGACGGTGGTCGCCGGTGCGCCCGCCCTGCCGCTTGCGGTGCCCGAATCGCCCACCGCCTCCGAAGACGAGCGGGGCGAGGACGCGGACGAGCACACCCCCGAGACCGCGTCGATCGCTGCCCGCGTCCGGCGCGCGCTGGCCGCCGCCGAGCTCCCGGCTCTCGGCGGGCGCATTCCGCAGCGCGATGTCGAGGCGCTCCCGGCGATCCTGCGCGAGCGCGCCGACGACGATGCCGCCGAGCCGGGGCTCACGCAGGCGGTGCTGGGCATCGCGCGCGAGGCCGCGGCATCCGGGGACACCTCCGCCCTGGGTCCCGACGTGCAGCAGATGCTGTTCGGCGGACAGGCTTTCGTCGACACCGCCGTGTTCTCGGCCCGTGAGAGCGCAGAGCTCGCGGGCGGCGCTCCCGGGTTCCGTAACGTCTCCGACACCGATCCGACCGTCCCCGCCGACCGCGCCTGGGCGCTGTCCGTCCTCGGCCGCGTCGCCGGCTCGACCGCGGGGGATGCCACGGCCGCCGCGGGGCGCGTCGACGACCAAGCGGGACTCGATGCAGTGATCGATCGCGTGCGTGCCGCGGCCGAGCCGTGGGGGGCGCTCGCCGCTGCCGACCGCGCCGCCGTGCTGCAGTCGGTCGCGCGCAGCCTCGAGCAGCGCCGCGCCGAGCTCGTCGAGGTGCTCGCGTCCGAGGGAGGAGCCCTGCTCGCCGAGGCCGACGCCGAGGTCAGCCAGGCCGTCGACGCCGCCGCGTACTACGCCGCAACCGCGAAGGAGCTCGATCGCGTGCCCGGTGCCGTGTTCGTGCCCGACCGGCTGAGCGTCGTGGCTCCGCGGTGGAACGCCCCGGTGGGACTCTGCGCCGCCGAGACTCTCGCCGCTCTGGCCGCCGGGTCGGGGGTGGTGCTCACGCCCTCGCCGCGCGCGCGACGCTCGGGTGCCGTCATCGCCGAGGCGCTGTGGGCCGCGGGAGTGCCGCGTGACGTGCTCGTCTACGTCGACCTCAACGAGGACGCGTCGGGGCGCGCGCTCATCGCCCACCCGGGCGTCGACCGCGTGCTGCTCGCGGGAGCCCGCGCGACGGCCGAGCGCTTCGTTGCGTGGCGAGCGGCTCTGCCCCTGCAGGCGTTCACCGCCGGGCGCAACGTCGCGATCGTCGCCCCCTCCGCCGACGTGGACGCCGCCGTCGCCGACATCGTGGCCGGGGCCTTCGCCCGAGCGGGGCAGGCCGCCACAGCCGTATCGCTCGTGATTCTCGTCGGGGCGCTCGGGCGCTCGTCGCGCTTCACCGAGCAACTCAAGGATGCGGTGTCGTCGTTGCGCGTCGGTCCCGCTGACGACCCGCTCTCCGACATCGGCCCCCTCGTCGAAGAACCCGTGGGCGAGGTGCGTCGCGCCCTGACCGTCCTCGGCGATGGCGAACGCTGGCTCGTGGAGCCGCGCGAGCTCGATCTCGGGCCCGAGACGGCCGGCCGGTTCTGGTCGCCGGGCGTGCGCACGGGCGTCACCGCCGGGTCGCACCTCACCCGGGCCGCGGTGGCGGCGCCGGTGCTCGGCAACCTGCACGCCCCCACCGTGACCCGCGCGATCGAACTGCAGAACGCGATCGGGTCGGGCTTCGTCGCCGGTCTCCATACCCGCGACGAGGCCGATCTCGAGTTGTGGCTCGATACCGTCGAGGCCGCCGTGCTGCGGGTCAACCGTCCCTCGACCGGAGCGGTCGTGCAGCGCGAGCCGATCGGCGGCTGGGGCGAGGCGTCGGTGGGCGACGGGGCGATGTCGGGCGGGCCGAACCGTCTCGTCACGCTCGGATCGTGGCGACCGTCGTCGGGCGGGGCATCGTCGTCGACCCTGCACCTGCGCGGCCTCGATTCGCGCATCACAGCGCTGATCGAAGCAGCTCAACCGACCCTGTCGTACGAGGCCTTCGACTGGCTCCGCCGCGGTGCCCTCGCAGACGCTGTCGCGTGGGACCGCGAGTTCGGGCGCGTACGCGACGTGTCGCGACTCGGCGTCGAGCGCAACCTCCGCCGCTACCGACCGGTCGATGTGGCCGTCCGCGCCACCGCGGACGCCGCGTGGGAGGCGGTGCTGCGCGTTCTGGTGGCCGCGGTGCGCTCGGGCTCGGCCTTCAGCCTCAGTACCCCGGTGGGTCTTCCCGCCGCCGTCCGACACCTGCTGGGCGACAGCGGGGTCGCGGTCTCGGTCGAGAGCGACGCCGAGTGGCTGCAGCGTCTGGCGGGTGGCATCCCGGATGCCGCCGACGGCGACGCCGAGAACCTCGTCGCCGCCCCGCGCCCCGGGCGCCTGCGCCTCGTGGGCCCCGCTGAGACGGTGGCGACGCTGCGCACGGCCGTCGCCGAGACGGTCGGGGGCGACGTCTCCCTGACCGTGTATGCGAACGAGGTGACCACGGCCGGGCGGCTGGAGCTCCTGCCGTTCCTGCGTGAGCAGGCGGTGTCGATCGGCGCGTTCCGCTTCGGTGCCGTCGACACCTGGAGCGCCGCGGTCATCTGACCGGCCGCGCGCCCGCGCCCGTCCGGTGCGCCCGCTCGGTTGCACGCCCGGCGCGCGCTCGCCCGTGGGGGCACGTGTGGCGGGAGGAGATTTTGCCGGGGGAGGGTCCGTGCCCGTCGAGGCATCCTCCCGTGCCTGAATCTCCTCCGGTCCGGGTGTCTCGCGGTGCGACCGGTGGGTTGCACGCCCGTGGGGCGCACGCCCGCGGAGGCCCGTGTGGCGGGAGGAGATTTTGCCGGGGGAGGGTCCGTGCCCGTCGAGGCATCCTCCCGTGCCTGAATCTCCTCCGGTCCAGGTGTCTCGCGGAGCGCCCGGTGGGTTGCACGCCCGGCGCGCGCTCGCCCGTGGGGGCACGTGTGGCGGGAGGAGATTTTGCCGGGGGAGGGTCCGTGCCCGTCGAGGCATCCTCCCGTGCCTGAATCTCCTCCGGTCCAGGTGTCTCGCAGGGCGACCGGACGGCTGTGGCGCGGCAGCACGGCGTTTTCGAAAACGTTTAGCGTTGCGCGCGCGCCGGGGTACCGTCGTCGGAACCGCGAGGAGCACCGATGACCGCTGCCCGACTGACCGTCGACCCCCGTTTCGCGATCGGCCCCGTGCGCCGGCGCCTGTTCGGCGGGTTCGTCGAGCACCTCGGCCGCCACATCTACGACGGTCTCTACGAGCCCGGTCATCCCGAGGCCGACGGGCGCGGGTTCCGCCGCGACGTCATCGCGCTCGTCCGCGAGCTGGGTGTCTCGACGATCCGGTACCCCGGCGGCAACTTCGTCTCGGGATTCCGCTGGGAAGACAGCGTCGGGCCGCGCGTCGCGCGCCCGCGCCGCCTCGATCTCGCCTGGCACTCGACCGAGACGAACGAGGTGGGCCTGCACGAGTTCTCAGACTGGCTCGACGCCGTCGGCAGCGACCTCATGCTCGCGGTCAACCTCGGCACGCGGGGCACTCTCGAGGCGATCGACCTGCTCGAATACGCCAACGTCCCCGACGGCTCGACCCTGTCGCAGCGCCGCATCGACAACGGCCGAGCCGCACCGTTCGACGTGCGCGTGTGGTGCCTCGGCAACGAGATGGACGGCCCGTGGCAGCTCGGCCACCGCTCCGCCGACGACTACGGAAAGCTCGCCTCCCGCACGGCGAAGGGCATGCGCCAGCTCGACCCCTCGATCGAACTCGTCGTGTGCGGTTCGTCGGGTGCGCAGATGCCCACCTTCGGCGACTGGGAGCGCGTCGTGCTCGAGCACACCTACGACGACGTCGACATGATCTCGTGTCACGCCTACTACCAGGAGCACGACGGCGACGCGGCATCCTTCCTCGCCTCCGCCGTCGACATGGAACGCTTCATCGAGGCGGTCGTCGCCACGGCCGACCACGTCGGAGCGGCTCGCGGCAGCGCGAAGCGCATCGACATCTCGTTCGACGAATGGAACGTCTGGTACATCGACCGCGTCGACGCCGTGAAGCCCACCGCCATCGACGACTGGCCGGTCGCCCCGCGCCTGCTCGAAGACGTGTACTCGGTCCTGGATGCCGTGGTCTTCGGCGGTCTGCTCATCTCGCTGCTGAAGCACGCCGATCGGGTGGCGTCGGCCTCCCTCGCTCAACTCGTGAACGTCATCGCCCCGATCATGACCGAGCCCGGCGGGCCCGCCTGGCGCCAGACGACCTTCTTCCCCTTCGCGATCACGTCGCGCCTCGCGCGGGGGCATGCGGTGCGACTGCCCCTCGAGGCCCCGACGCTCGACACCGCTCGGTACGGGACGGTGCCCGCGGTGGATGCCGTGGCCACCGTCGACGACGCGGCCGGAACCGCCGCGGTCTTCGTCGTCCACAGGGGGCTCGAACACCCCGTCGCCGTCGACATCGACGTCAGCGCGCTCGGCGAGGTGGAGGTCGTCGAGACCCACCTCCTCCACGACGACGACCCCGGTGCCGCGAACACCCTCGACGAGCCCGAGCGGGTGCGGCCGCGGGCAGTCGAGACGCGCCTGGTGAACGGCATCCTGTCGGTGTCCCTCCCGCCCGTCGCGTGGATCGCGCTGTCGCTGCGGCGCACGGGCTGAGGGACGCGGGTCTCGTGGGACGACCCTCTTCGCGTGCGCATTCCGCGCAAGGTGCGACGCCCGGGCTTTCTCGCGGGACCACCGGCGGCAGGGCGGACCGCCGTGCCGTGCCGCTCGCCTCCACGCGCACACGCGTGCGAGAATGACACCGGCGTGCTCGGACCGACCTTTCCCCGCACGGCGCCACATGCAGTCGATGGGTGCCGCGCGGGTTCGAAGGGCCACCGAGCCCCAGGACAGCGTCCGCCGCACCTTTCCTCCGAGGAGCAGAGATGTCCGCTACCCCCGTCGCCACCACCGCCGAGGCCACGCCCGACGAGCGCGTGCAGCAGCACCGCCGGTACCTCATGTGCCGGCCCGAGCACTTCACGGTCAGCTACAGCATCAACCCGTGGATGGAGCCCTCGCGCCCCACCGACACGAACCTCGCGGTGACGCAGTGGCAGTCGCTCTACGACACCTACACGGAGCTCGGCCACGAGATCGAGCTCATCGACCCGCTCGAGGGGCTGCCCGACATGGTCTACACGGCCAACGGCGGTTTCGTGATCGACGGGGTCGCGTACGGCCCCAAGTTCCGCTTCCGCGAGCGCGCCGCCGAGGCGCCCGCGTTCATCGACTGGTTCGCCGCGAACGGCTTCGAGGTCGCCGAGCCGGTCGAGGTCAACGAGGGCGAGGGCGACTTCCTGCTCGTGGGCGACACGATCCTCGCCGGCACGGGCTTCCGCTCGACCGGCGACAGCCACCGCGAGGTGGGCGAGGTCTTCTCGCGAGAGGTCGTGTCGCTGACGCTGACCGACCCGCGGTTCTACCACCTCGACACCGCGATCGCGGTGCTCGATCCCGTCGAGGGCCCTGGCGGCGTCGAAAAGGCGAACATCGCGTACCTGCCCACCGCGTTCGACGAGCGCAGCCAGGCGATCCTGCGCGAGCGGTACCCGGATGCCATCCGCGTGTCCGACAGCGACGGCGCGGTGTTCGGCCTGAACTCGGCGAGCGACGGCAAGAACGTCATCATCTCGCCGCGCGCGGTGGGCTTCGAGGCGCAGCTGCGCGAGCGCGGGTACACCCCCGTGAAGGTCGACCTGTCCGAGCTGCTGCTCGGCGGCGGCGGGATCAAGTGCTGCACGCTGGAGCTGCGCGGCGGTTCGCGATGAGCACCACCGTCGACGACCTCGGCGCCCGCCTGATCGCCGAAGAGGGCGCACACCTCGCCCACAACTACCACCCGCTGCCCGTCGTCGTCTCGCGCGCCGAGGGCGTGTGGGTCACCGACGTCGAGGGCAAGCGCTACCTCGACCTGCTGTCGGCCTACTCCGCGCTCAACTTTGGGCACGGTCACCCCGCGATCCTCGCGGCCGCCCGAGAGCAGCTCGATCGCCTGACCCTCACCAGTCGCGCGTACCACAACGACCGGCTCGGTCCCTTCGCCACCGCGCTCGCGCAGCTCTGCGGCAAAGACCTCGTACTACCGATGAACACCGGCGCCGAGGCCGTCGAGACCGGCATCAAGGTCGCGCGTGCCTGGGGGTACCGCACCAAGGGCATCGCCCCCGACGCCGCGACGATCATCGTCGCGAACGGCAACTTCCACGGCCGCACCACCACGATCGTCGGCTTCAGCGACGACCCCACGGCGCACGACGACTTCGGTCCGTATGCGCCGGGCTTCGTGCACGTGCCCTACGGCGACGCGGATGCCATCGCTGCGGCGATCGACGAGAACACCGCCGCCGTGCTGCTCGAGCCCATCCAGGGCGAGGCCGGGGTTGTCCTCCCGCCCGAGGGGTTCCTGCAGCGGGTCCGCGAGATCTGCACCGCGAACGACGTGCTCTTCATCGCCGATGAGATCCAGTCGGGTCTGGGACGCGTGGGCGAGACGTTCGCCTGCGATCGCGAGGGCGTCGTGCCCGACGTCTATCTGCTCGGCAAGGCGCTCGGCGGCGGCATCCTGCCCCTGTCGGCCGTCGTCGCGAACGAGGACGTGCTCGGCGTCATCCGCGCGGGGGAGCACGGCTCGACCTTCGGCGGCAACCCGCTGGCCGCGGCCGTGGGTCTGCGGGTCGTCGAGATGCTGGCATCCGGAGAATTCCAGACGCGCGCGAAGGCGCTGGGGGCGCACCTCGAGGCGTCGCTGCAGTCGCTGATCGGCCACGGCGTCACGACCGTGCGTATCGCGGGGCTCTGGGCCGGCGTCGACATCGACCCCGCCTACGGCACCGGTCGCGAGATCGCCGAGAAGCTGCTCGCCCGCGGCGTGCTCGTGAAAGACACGCACGGCCAGACGATCCGCATCGCGCCGCCGCTGACGATCCGCGCGACCGAGCTGGACTGGGCCGTCGAGCAGGTACGGCACGTGCTGTCGGCCTGAGCGCCGAACGACCCCGCGTCGCGCCCGCGCCGAGGCGTGCGTGTCCCCCTTCGTGCGGATGTTCTGCACGAGGGGGGACACGGGCCGTCGCGCCGCGGACAGGCGTCGCGCCTCCGAGCGGGCTCAGGCCACCGACACCGTGCGCTGATCCCAGCCGGTCGCGCCGTCGGGTGCCGGGGCGGCCGTGTCGGCGGTCTGCGTCTCGCCCGTGGCCGAGACGGCCCGGCAGCGCAGGGTGTGCGATCCGCTCGTGGCGTTCCACGGCAGGCTCCACTGCACCCAGGTGTCGGCCGAGATCGCGCTGGCGAGCGTCGCTGCCTGCCACGGACCGTCGTCGATCTGCACCTCGACGCCCGAGACGCCCACGTGCGTCTGCCAGGCGACTCCGGCGATGACGGTGTCGCCCGCGCCGACCCGCGCGCCCGACCGGGGCACGTCGATGCGCGACTGCAGTTTCACGGGTCCGCGCTCCGACCAGCCGCGCGAGGTCCAGTACCCCTCGGCGCGGTCGTAGCGGGTGACCTCGAGCTCGCTGACCCACTTCGTCGCCGACACGTAGCCGTAGAGCCCCGGCACGACCATCCGCACGGGGAAGCCGTGCTCGATCGGCAGGGGTTCGCCGTTCATGCCGATGGCCAGCAGGGCGTTGCGGTCGTCGGTGAGGGCTTCGAGGGGGGTGGATGCCGTGAACCCGTCGACCGAGTGCGAGAGCACCATGTCGGCCTCGGTCGTCGGCTTCGCGCGCTCGAGGATGTCGCGAAGGGGCACCCCCAGCCAGCGGGCGGTGCCGATGAGCGATCCGCCCACCTCGTTCGACACGCACACGAGGGTTGCGACGGTCTCCTTCTGGGGGAGGGCGACCAGATCGTCCCACCGCAGCACCACCTCTTGCTCGACCATGCCGTGCACCCGCAGTGTCCAGGTCGCGGGGTCCACCTGCGGCACGACGAGAGCGGTGTCGATGCGGTAGAAGTCCGACGCGGGAGTGATGATCGGCCCGAGCCCGTCGATCCCGAGGTCGGCTCCGGCCGGAACGGGCGTGGTCGTCGCGGGGGAGGGCAGGCGCAGGGCGGAGCGCACCGCGCTGACGGCGCGCGCGCCCCCGCTCACCGCGACGGATCCGACGGCGGCGAGGGCGCCGGCCATGACGGCCACCCCCGACAGCGCGAGGACGCTGCGGCGCGAGACGCCGTCGTCGGTCGGGGCCTTCGTCGACCGTCGCCGGAGCCGGGCGACCAGCAGCCCGGCCACCAGGGCGGCGGCGGCTCCCGCGACCAGCGACGGGAGGGGCGACAGTGTCCCGGCATCCGCCCGCGTCATCGAGACGATCGCGCCGATCACCCCGAGCGCCACGAGGACGACCCGCCCCCACGGGGCCTTGCGCCGTTCGAGAACTCCGGCGACGCCGGCGACGATCAGCAGCAGCACCGCGATTCCCACGAGCAGGGCCGCCTTGTCGCCCGTACCGAACAGGTCGATGGCCAGGTCTTTCGCCCAGGCCGGGGCGAGGTCGATCATGCCCCCGCCGATGACGGCGAACGGGCTCGCGGTGGGCGAGACGATCGCCGCGGCGAGCTCGCCGAGGCCGGCGCCGAACACGGTGGCGGCGATCGACGCGACGATCGCCGCGAGATCGCGGCGGCGGAAAGATGCGGGGGTCACGAAGGGAGCCTAGGGAGCCCCGGGCACCCCGGCGCCGGACGCGCGGTATTCACAGCCAACCGGCATCCGCCGCTCTGCTCTGCCCGAGACGGGCGGCGGTGTCAAGGTCCTCGCCGAAACCCGCCGCGGTCCCCACGCTGTCGCGGTGAGACACCGCGGAGCTTTGCCATCCCCCCTCCTCCTCTCCGACGACGCCCCCGACCTCGACGACGTCCGTGAGGCCCTTCGCAGGGCGGATGCCGTCAAGGGGCTCGGCAGCGACGTCGCGGCCACGCTCGCGTGGGCGACGAGCGTGACCCCTCCGCGCTCCCTCGCCGCGACCTGGGAACTCCTCGCGTCCGTGGCCAGGCGAGACGTCGCCGCCGCTCGCGTGCTCGAGCCGCACCTCGACGCGCTCGCGATCCTCGGCGAAGCCGCCCGCGAGGGGATCGACGTCGCGCTCGAGCCCGGCGGGTCGTGGGGCGTCTTCGCGGCGGAGGGCCCCGGCATGCGACTCGAGGCTCGACAGGATGCCGGAACCTGGACGCTGCGCGGAACCAAGCCCTGGTGCTCGCTCGCGGCCCACCTCGACCGTGCCCTCGTGACCGCGTGGGTCGACGACGAACGGCGACAGCTCTTCGCGCTCGACCTGCGCGCCCCGGGTGTCACCTCGCGGACCGGCCCCTGGTACGCCCGCGGACTCGACCGGGTCGTCAGCGCCCCGATCGACGTCGACGGGGCGGTCGCCGTCCCCGTGGGCGAGCCCGGCTGGTACCTGCGTCGATCGGGCTTCGCGCACGGCGGGGTCGGAGTCGCGGCCTGCTGGTGGGGTGGGGCCCTGCCGCTGCGTGATGCGTTGAGCGAGGCCGCCGCGTCCGACCGCGCCGATCAGCTCTCGCGCGTGCATCTCGGGCGTGCCGACACCGCCCTCTGGGCCGCGCGCGCCGTGCTGCGCGAGACGGCGACGGTCTTCGGTGCCGGGGGCTCGGCATCCGCGGGCCTGCGTGCCGCCCGCGCGCGCACCGTGGTCGCCGACGCCGTCGAGACGACCCTCGCCGAGGCCGCGCACGCGCTCGGACCGCTGCCGCTCGTCGCCGACGAGGCGTACGCGCGTCGCGTCGCCGACCTGCAGGTCTACCTGCGCCAGCATCACGGCGAGCGCGACGTCGCGAGAATCGGCGTCGACGTCGCGACGGGGGCGGGCGCGTGGTGAGCTTCGACCACCGCGATCCCGGGACCGACGAGAGCGTCTGGACGGACGCACTCCGCCGTGACCTGCCCCCGCTCGATCTCGACGTCGACCATCTGATCGTGGTCGCCGCGCACCCCGACGACGAGAGCCTCGGAGCCGCGGGTCTGCTCGCGACCGCGGCCGCGCGCGGCATCCCGATCGATCTTCTCGTCGTGACCGACGGCGAGGGCTCTCACCCCGGTTCGCCCACCCACGGGCCCGCGACCCTCGCGCTCCTGCGCCGCCGCGAGCTTCACGATGCGGCGCGCATCGTGGGCCTGGTCGGCGATCCGATCTTCCTCGGCCTGCCGGATGGCGGGACGGAGGAGTACCGGGATGCCATCACCGCGGCGCTGCGCGAAACGCTCGACGCCGCGGCCGGTCGGCGCGTGCTGGTGCTGTCGCCGTGGCGGGGAGACGGGCATCGCGACCACCGGGTCGTCGGCGAGATCGTGGAACAGGTCTGCGCCGCCCGCGGGGTGCGCTCGCGCGCCTTCCCGATCTGGCTCTGGCACTGGGGCGGCCTCGACGACGTGCCGTGGGACCGCGTCGAGCGTCTCGCCCTCGAGCCCCGCTCGCGAGAGGTCAAGACCCGCGCCCTCGACGCGCACCGAAGTCAGCTCGAGCCGCTGTCGGGCGCCCCGGGGGATGAGGCGACGATCCACGCCGGCATGCGCGCGCACGCCGAGCGCGACGCCGAGCTCTTCATCGCCCCGGAGCCGCCCGCGACCCCGGCGGGCAGCGTCGGAAGGCAGTACTTCGACGACATGTACGCCCGCCACGACGATCCCTGGGGCTTCGACTCGCGCTGGTACGAAGAGCGCAAACGTTCCGTGCTCCTGGCCGCCCTCCCGTGGCGCCACTACCGCTCGACCCTCGAGGCGGGGTGCTCGACGGGGGCGCTGACGGTGCATCTGGCCGACCGGAGCGACCGGGTGCTCGCCGTCGACCTCGCGCCCGCGGCCCTCGAGCGCGCGCGGACGCGCCTCGCGGGTCGCGAGAACGTCGAGCTCCGCCTCGCGACGCTCCCCGACGCATGGCCCGAGGGGGAGTTCGACCTCGTCGTGCTGTCGGAGGTGGCCTACTACTGGGCCGGCGTCGATCTCGACCGCGGGCTCACCGCGGCCACCGCCTCGCTCAGCGCCGACGGTCGCCTCGTCGCCTGTCACTGGCGGCACCCGGTGGCCGAATACCCCCGCAGCGGCGACGAGGTGCACGCCGCGCTCGCCGCACGTCCCGATCTCGTGCGTCTCGTGCGGCACGAGGAGGAGGACTTCGTGCTCGAGGTGTACGCGCACCCGGGCGCGCGTTCGGTGGCGGCCGAGTCCGGACTCGTCCCGTGAGGGCGGTGGCCGTGGTGATCCCGGCGCACGACGAGGAAGCGCTGATCGGGCGCTGCCTGGCATCGGTCGACCGGGCCGTCTCTCGCGCGAAGAAGCGCACGCCCGACCTGGCCGTCGCGGTCGTCGTCGTGCTCGATGCGTGCACCGACACCACCGCCGCGCAGGTGCGGCGCTGGCCCGTCGAGACGGTCGAGATCGGCGCTCGCCGCGTGGGCACCGCGCGGCGGGTCGGTGTCGCGCACGCGCTCGGGACGCTCTCGGCGAGCCCGGTCGACACGTGGATCGCGATGACGGATGCCGACACCGTCGTGCCCCCGAACTGGGTCACCCACCAGCTCGATCTCGCCGACACCGGGGTCGACCTCGTGCTCGGAACCGTGCGCCCCGACTTCGCCGACCTCAGCGCCCGCCACGCCGCGTACTGGCGCGCCACGCACCATCGGGGCGCACCGCCCGGGAACGTCCACGGCGCCAACCTCGGCGTGCGCGCGAGCACGTACGGCCGGGCGGGCGGCATCCCGGATCTCGTCGAACACGAGGACGTGGCCCTCGTCCGGGCGGCCCGGGCCCTCGGCGCCCGGGAGCGGGCGAGCGATGCGCACGAGGTCGAGACCTCCGGCCGATTCACGGGGCGCACGCCCGCCGGCTACGCCGCGTTCCTCGCGCGGGTGCACTCCTGGGTCGATGCTCCACCCCTGGCGGCCCCCGGCGCCTGACGCATCGCGCGGGGGCTCGTCAACCACCTCGCCGGTTGCGCGCTCGCGGCGCAGACTGATCGTCCCCCCCCGGAACGAGAGGCACCACCATGAAGGCACTGACCTGGCAGGGCACGCGCAACGTGAGCGTCGAGGAGGTCCCCGACCCCGAGATCCTCGAGCCGACCGACGCGATCGTGAAGATCACCTCGACCGCGATCTGCGGCTCCGACCTGCACCTGTACGAACTGTTCGGCCCCTTCATCGACAAGGGCGACGTGCTCGGACACGAGCCGATGGGCGTCGTCGTCGAGGTGGGCTCGGCCGTGACGAATCTCGCCGTCGGCGACCGCATCGTCGTGCCCTTCAACATCTCGTGCGGCCACTGCTTCCTGTGCCGCCGCGGCCTGCAGTCGCAGTGCGAGACAACGCAGGTGCGCGAGTACGGCAGCGGCGCGGCGCTCTTCGGCTACACGAAGCTCTACGGTCAGGTACCGGGCGGTCAGGCCGAGTACTTGCGCGTCCCGCTGGCCGATTACAACCACATCCGCGTCGGAGACGACCTGCCCGACGATCGCTACCTCTTCCTCAGCGACATCGTGCCCACGGCGTGGCAGGGCGTGCAGTACGCGAACGTCCCCGAGGGCGGCACGCTCGCGGTGATGGGCCTCGGCCCGGTGGGGCAGTTCGCCGCCCGTATCGGCGTGCACCTGGGCTACCGCGTGCTCGCGGTCGAGCCCGAGCCCGAGCGGCGCGCCATGGCCGAGCGGCACGGCATCCTGACCTACGACCTGACCGACACGGTGGTCGACGAACTGGTCGACCTCACCGAGGGGCGTGGGGCCGACGGTGTGGTGGATGCCGTCGGCATGGAGGCCCACGGCAACGGGGGCGTCGAGCTGGCGCAGAAGGCCGTGGGCCTTCTCCCCGACGCGCTCGCGCAGAAGCTCATGGACAAGGCCGGGCTCGACCGCTTGGCGGCGGTGTACGCCTCGATCGACCTCGTCCGCCGCGGCGGCACGGTGTCGTTGAGCGGGGTGTACGCCGGAGAGGCCGACGTGCTGCCGATGAAGACGATGTTCGACAAGCAGATCGCCCTCCGGATGGGCCAGTGCAACGTCAAGCGCTGGGTCGACGACCTGCTGCCGCTGGTCGAGGACCCCGCCGACCCGCTCGGTGTGATGGACCTCGTCACGCACCACGCCCCGCTCGATGACGCCCCGGGCCTGTACGAGACGTTCCAGAAGAAGCAGGACGGCTGCATCAAGGTGGTGCTGCGCCCCGGCACCTGAGCCGTTCGACGGAGCCGCTCGTGCGCACGCCGTGCTCGGCGGCGCAAGAGCGCGGGTGGGAAACGTGTCCGCAACACGGCGCTGAGTAGAGTCGTCGCATGGGTGACCTGTTCGACGGTTACGGCTCCACGCTGGCGCCGCGCAAGACCGCTTCCGGCATCCCGGCGTTCGACGAGATGTTCGGCGTTCCGGCGAGTCCCGGAGAAGCCGCCCCGTCTCGTGAGGCGTACCGGGAGCTGTACCAGACGCTCGCGCAGATGACGCAGGAGGAGCTGCGCGGACGCACCGAGTCGCTCGCCAGTTCGTATCTCGCGCAGGGTGTCACGTTCGACTTCGCGGGCGAGGAACGACCGTTCCCCCTGGATGCCGTGCCCCGGGTCATCGCCTACGACGAGTGGTCGCGCATCGAGGCCGGCGTGAAGCAGCGCGTCAAGGCCCTCGAGGCGTTCCTCGACGACGCGTACGGCAATCAGCACTGCGTCCGCGACGGCATCCTGCCCGCGGGTCTCATCTCGTCGTCGCAGTACTTCTACCGTCAGGCGGCCGGCATCCGCAGCGCCAACGGCGTGCGGATCCAGGTGTCGGGCATCGACCTCATCCGCGACGAGCACGGCGAGATGCGCGTGCTCGAAGACAACGTGCGCGTGCCCTCCGGCGTCTCGTACGTGATCTCGAACCGCCGCGTCATGGCGCAGACGCTTCCCGAGCTGTTCGTGTCGATGCGGGTGCGCCCCGTCGGCGACTATCCGAACAAGCTGCTCGCCGCCCTCCGCGCGTCGGCCCCGCCCGGGATCGACGACCCGAACATCGTCGTGCTCACGCCGGGCGTCTACAACTCGGCGTACTTCGAGCACACGCTGCTCGCGCGCCTCATGGGCGTCGAGCTCGTCGAGGGCCGCGACCTGCTGTGCATCGGCGGCAAGGTGTTCATGCGCACCACTCGCGGCCCGCAGCGCGTCGATGTCATCTATCGCCGCGTCGACGACGATTTCCTCGACCCGCTGCAGTTCCGCGCCGACTCGATGCTGGGCGCGCCCGGCCTCATGCTCGCCGCGCGCCTGGGCAACGTCACGATCGCCAATGCCGTGGGCAACGGCGTCGCCGACGACAAGCTGCTCTACACGTATGTGCCGGATCTCATCCGGTACTACCTCGCCGAAGAGCCCATTCTCAAGAACGTCGACACCTGGCGTCTCGAAGACCCGGGCGCCCTCGAAGAGGTGCTCGACCGTCTGCCCGAACTCGTGGTCAAGCCGGTCGACGGCTCGGGTGGCAAGGGGCTGGTCGTGGGGCCCGACGCCTCGCCCGCCGAGCTCGACGCCCTGCGCAAGCGCTTGCTCGCCGACCCGCGCGGATGGATCGCGCAGCCCGTCGTGATGCTCTCGACCATCCCGACCCTCGTCGAAGACGGAATGCGTCCGCGTCACGCCGACCTGCGCCCCTTCGCGGTCAACGACGGAGACGACATCTGGGTGCTCCCCGGTGGCCTGACCCGCGTCGCGCTGCCCGAGGGGCAGCTCGTGGTGAACTCCAGTCAGGGCGGCGGTTCGAAGGACACCTGGATCGTCGGCGGCTCGGCGCCCTCCCACGTCGAGTACGGTCAGGGCAACGGCGTCTCGGGTCTCGTCGCCGACCAGGCCGCGGTGACCGAGGCGATTCCGATCATCTACGACGGCCAACCCGCTCCCGCGACCTCGCCCCGCGACCCCCGTCCGGGTAACGGCCCCTCCGGCAAAGAGCAGCAGGAGCAGCAGCAGCAGGATGCCGCGGTGCAGCACGGTCCGCAGGCCGAGCAGCAGCAGCAGTCGCAGGAGGTGCCGGGGTGCTGAGTCGTATCGCCGAATCGCTGTTCTGGATCGGGCGCTACATCGAGCGCAGCGACGGAACCGCTCGCATCCTCGACGTGCACCTGCAGCTGCTGCTCGAAGATCCATGGATCGACGAAGACACCGCGTGCCGATCGCTCCTGAGCGTCATGGGTTCGGCGTGGCCCGAGAACGTCGACTCCGTGCGACGAGACGATGTCCTCGCCCGTCTCGCGGTCGATCGGATGAACCCCTCGAGCATCGCCTACTCGCTCACCGCGGCGCGCGAGAACGCCCGGCGTGCGCGCGAGATCGTCTCGACCGAGCTGTGGGAGATCCTCAACACCACGAACGCCCGGATGCCGCGACGGCTGCAGACCGAGAAGGTGCACGAGTTCTTCCAGTGGGTGCGCGAGCGCGCGGCCCTGGCGATCGGCATCGTCGACTCCTCGACGAACCGCGACGAGGCCTGGCAGTTCTTCACCCTCGGGCGCAGCATCGAGCGCACCGATATGACCGCGCGCCTGCTGGCGACGCGCTCGCTCACCGAGGTGTCGGGCCCGTCGTGGACGACGATCCTCCGCTCGTGCGGCGCGTACGAGGCGTACCTGCGCACGTACCGGGGGATGCCGAGCGCGCGCAATGCCGCCGAGTTCCTCCTGCTCGACCGTCTCTTCCCGCGCTCGATCATCTACTCGATCCAGCGCGCCGAGGACTGCATGAGCGCCATCGATCCGCGCGCCGACCGCGTCGGCCACTCCAACACCGTTCTCCGGGCCCTCGGACAGATCCGCAACGATCTCGAGTACCGCCCGGTCAGCGACATCCTGGCGGAGCTGCCCGAGCACATGCAGCGCGTGCAGACCGTGACCCGCGAAGCGTCGGAGGCGATCCGGTCGCGCTTCTTCCCGACGCAGGCCGAGCCGAGCTGGATCGGGGAGATCTCATGAAACGCCTTCGCATCGAACACCAGACCGGGTTCGTCTACCCGGGCGACGTCGTCGCGTCGTACAACGAGGCCCGCATGCTCCCGCACTCGACCGACAGCCAGTTCGTGCTGAGCTCGTCGCTCGACATCGAGCCGTCGACCTCGGTCAACCAGTACGTCGACTACTTCGGCACGCGGGTGGCGGCGTTCGATGTGCTGTCGCCGCACGGGGCGCTCACGATCACCGCGCGCTCCCTCGTCGAGGTGCGTCCGCGCCCCATCGAACACGCCGACATCACATGGGAGCAACTGGCCGCCGAGGCCTCCCGCTCGATCACGACCGTCGAGCAGTTGACGCAGACCCGTCGCACGACCCCGCACCCCGAGGTGGCGGAGCTCGCCCGCTCGATCGCGGCGCAGCACGACCGGCCGGGCCCCGCGGCGCACGCGATCGCCGAGGCGATCGGCGACGCCATCGACTACATGCAGGGCGTCACCGGCGTGCACTCCACGGCGGTCGACGCGTGGGAGGCGCGAAAAGGCGTCTGCCAGGACATCGCGCACATCGCGATCGGGGCCCTGCGCGAGGTCGGCATCCCGGCCCGCTACGTGTCGGGCTACCTGCACCCGAAGCCCTCCGCCGAGGTCGGCGAAGCGGTGACGGGGGAGTCGCACGCGTGGGTCGAGTGGTTCGCCGGCGACTGGCAGGGCTTCGACCCCACCAACAACATCGAGATCGGCGACCGGCACGTGCTGGTGGGCCGCGGACGCGACTACAACGACGTGCCCCCGCTGCGCGGTGTGTACGCCGGCCCCGGCAAGAGCAACCTGAAGGTCAAGGTCACGATCACGCGCGAGACCTGAGCGCCGAGGCGACGCCGCGGGCTCGGACGCGGGCCGTCATGCGGAGTCCGTGCTCGACACTCCGCCCGGGCGCCGGCATCCTGAACCGGTGTGTCGAACACGACGTCCGCGTGACGGCACGGCACGACGGAACGGATTGCCGCAGGTGATCGCGAATGCCGGCGCGTCTCGCAACGGCTGGGCGTCACAGCACAGGGTGAGCAGGCCGGCGGTCTCGCCGCGGTCGGCGTAGCGCGCCCACTCCTCGCGGGGCGGTGTGCGGTCGAGGGCGTTGAGGCGGTGCTCGCACACGGGCCCTGGTCGGGGGGCTCTCTCGCGCGTAGTGTGGTCTGACCACACCGTACGAGAGGGTCTCCCATGGTCCAGCGACAGCTCCCCAAGGTCAACGAGCTCCTCGAGCTCATGCAGTTCAAGAAGCCCGAATTCGACGCGCGCAAGCGCCGCCTGGACGCGGCGCTGACCATCGCCGACCTCCGGACCATCGCCAAGAGGCGCACACCCAAGGCCGCCTTCGATTACACCGACGGTGCCGCCGAGGGCGAGCTCTCGCTCGACCGCGCCCGCCGCGCGTTCGAAGACGTCGAGTTCCACCCCGACATCCTGCGGCCCGCCGCCGACGTCGACACCTCGTGCGAGATCCTCGGCGCCCCCTCCGCGCTGCCCTTCGGCATCGCGCCCACCGGTTTCACGCGTCTCATGCAGACCGAGGGTGAGACGGCGGGCGCGTCTGCGGCGGCCGCCGCCGGCATCCCGTTCACCCTCTCGACCCTCGGCACCACCTCGATCGAAGACGTCAAGGCCGCGAACCCGGTCGGTCGCAACTGGTTCCAGCTGTACGTGATGCGCCAGCGCGAGATCTCGTACGGGCTCGTCGAACGCGCCGCCCGGGCGGGCTTCGACACCCTCATGTTCACCGTCGACACCCCCATCGCCGGGGCGCGCCTGCGCGACAAGCGCAACGGCTTCTCCATTCCGCCGCAGCTGACCGTCGGAACCATCGTCAACGCGATCCCGCGCCCCTGGTGGTGGATCGACTTCCTCACCACCCCGAAGCTCGAATTCGCGTCGCTGAGCACGACGGGCGGAACCGTCGGCGAGCTGCTGAACGCCGCGATGGACCCCACCATCGGCTACGACGACCTCGACATCATCCGCGGGATGTGGCCCGGCAAGATCGTCGTCAAGGGCGTGCAGAACGTCCAGGACGCCGCGCGTCTGGTCGATCTCGGCGTCGACGGCATCGTGCTGTCGAACCACGGCGGTCGTCAGCTCGACCGTGCGCCCATCCCCTTCCACCTGCTGCCGAAGGTCGTACGCGAGGTCGGCAAGGATGCGACGGTCATGGTCGACACCGGCATCATGAACGGCGCCGACATCGTGGCATCCGTCGCTCTGGGGGCGACCTTCACCCTGATCGGACGGGCGTACCTCTACGGCCTCATGGCAGGCGGGCGTCAGGGGGTCGACCGGACGATCGCGATCTTGCGCAGCGAGATCGAGCGCACGATGACCCTGCTCGGTGTCTCCTCCCTCGCCGAGCTGGAGCCGCGGCACGTGACGCAGCTGACGCGCCTCGTGCCGGTGGGGGGACAGGGGCAGGACGCCCGCGTCTGATCACCGGCAGAAGGGCCGCCCGAAACCGAACAGGACGCCGCCGACGGGCACGCTCTCGCTCGACTCGGCCGACCAGTGCGCGCCGATGTTCGTCCGCACCGTCACCGTGTCGGTGCGGAAGAGGGAGTACGAGCCGTCGTTGGGCACGCGAACGGCTCGGAACCACGGTGGGATGTCATCGACCACGACCCGCCCGTCGACCAGCAGGTCGAAGCTGCGGGGCTCCCACCCGTCGTACGCCCACGTCACCACGGCTCCGCCGTCGTTGTCACAGCCGAGCGACCAGGGGCCGGTCGCGCGCCCGGCCGTGACGGTTCCGGATGCCGCGGCCTCGCCGCTGAACGACGCCGAGGCCGGGGTGCTCACGGCCGCCCCGGTCAGGGCGACGGCGACCGCGAGGCCGAGGGCGCGGCCGAGCCGGCGGGTTCTCGACGAGCGGGCGCGAAGAGCGCGACGCGTGAGCGGTTGCGCGTGCGCGGCGGCGTCTCGCGGCGGACTCGGCTCGTCGGGGTCGTCGTCGGCGCCCCGGCGCAGCGCGACAGCGAGACACAGAGCGAACCCCGCGACACTCACCGCGAGCGGGACGACCTCTCCGGTGCGCAGCCACACGATCGGCAGCCCGATCCCGGGCACCCGCAGCACCCCGATGCCGAGAACGGCATCGGGGTGCAGCGGCGTCGAGTCGGCGTCGGGGTTGGCGTCGCCCTTCGTGACGAGGCCACCGTCGGGGTCGAGCTCGGCGACGCGGTGCAGGCGCAGGCGGTCGGTCCAGTCCGGGTCGATCGCCAGCACGACACGTCCCGGAAGGAGCGCCTCCCGCGGGGCGGGCCGCGACACGACGACATCACCCACCTCGATGGCCGGCGTCATGGACGCCGTCATCACAGTGGTCGGCGGCCACCCCAGGGCCACGGGAGCCGCCGCCCAGAACGCCAACGCCAGCACCAGCGCCACGACCGCCCGCGCCGCCGCCACCCCCGCGACGAGGAGGATGCGACGGGAGCGCACGGACTCAGCTGTTCTGCGCTTCCCAGACGAACGCGGTCGAGGCGGTGCCGCCCTGGACCGCGTTCGGCGCGTCGTCGGCGAGCCTCCACGTGATGCGGAAGGTGCGCGTCTCGCTTCCGCCCCCGCCCGGGCTCCACGTGGCTGCTCCCGACCGGTACGAGGTGTGTGCCCCGGTGAAGCCCGAGAGGCGGCCGTCGAAGACGGTGCTCTGCGAGGTGAAGCCGTTGCAGGTGCCGTAACCGCCGCCGGTTCCCTGCTCGACGCGCAGGATCAGGTGGTCGGCCAGGCCCGCGGATCCCGAGGCATCCGCGGCGTAGAGGCGTACCTGCGAGGCCAGGGTTCCGGTCGAGGTGACGGCGATGCAGGTCGTCGCCCCGTCGCCCGGCTTGGCGTTGCCGGCCGTGAACAAGGCGCGGCCGGCGGCGTCGTCGTCGAGCTGGACGGTCCCCGCCCGCCAGCCGTTGCGTTCATTGGAGGCGGTGTCGGAGAAGGCGGCGTACGAACTCGTCGACACCAGCAGCCCCGCCGCGACGACAGCCGCGGGAAGGGCGATCGCGGTGGCGATGCGAGAGGAACGGCGTGTGAACTTCGGCATGATGGATCTCCCCACGAGATCGATGTGCGTATTGGACACCCGCACAATAGGGGAGCTGCTGGGCCTCGGACGGGTGCGCCCGTTGGCTTGACAACGCCTGCGTCGTCGTGGCAGAAGTGCGACTGAATGGACTCACCCGGTTCGCGCGCCGACGCTCGCCCGTGGGACGCCGCTGGGGCGAAGCTGTGTCAGCCGCCGTGGCGCGGGCGGGGTGTCGCGCGCGGCGACCGCTCGCCCGGGGGCAGCGGGATCGGCGTCGTGCCGGCGACCTCGTCGCTGAAGTCCTCGGGTTCGGGCGCGATGGTCGTGATCGGGCGCGTCTCGTCGAGCGTGAGGCGGAAGCGCTTGGTCTCGTGGCGGTGCAGGCGGCCTGACATCGCCGTCCAGGTCGCTCCGATCCCGCACGCGATGACGGCCACGATCGCGGCCAGGCCGATCGCCACGCGGGGGCCGAACTCCGCCGCCACGGCGCCGACGATCGGTGCCCCCACGGGCGTGCCGCCGAGGAGGATCGCCATGTACAGCGCCAGCACGCGGCCGCGCAGCACGGGGTCGGTCGTGGTCTGCACGTAGCCGTTCGCGGTCGTCAGCGTTGTGACGACGCAGAAGCCGGTCAGTACGAGCGTGGCCGCATAGGCCCCGTAGCTGGGAGCGAAGACCGAGAGGGCGGATGCCACGGCGAAGCCGCCCGAGCCGAGGACGACCACGCGCATGCGGGCGCGCTCGCGGCGCGCGGCCAGGAGTGCTCCGGCGAGGGAGCCGATGGCGACGAAGGAGCTCAGCAGGCCGAACCCGTCGGCACCGCGGCCGAACTCGAGCGCCATCGTGGACGCGAAGATCGGGAAGTTCATGCCGAACGCCCCGAGCAGGAACACCATGACGAAGATGACCACGAGATCGGGGCGCCGGGCCACGTAGCGGAAGCCGTCGGCCAGACGCGCGGGGCCTCCGCGGCGTTGGCGGGCGACGAGCTCGTGCGGGCGCATGAGGAACAGGGCGCCGAGCATCGCCAGGAAGGTGAAGGCGTTCACGAGGAAGACCCAGCCCGTGCCGACGAGCACGATCATGACGCCGGCGGCGGCCGGGCCGATCAGGCGCGCCATGTTGAACGAGGCGGCGTTGAGGGCGACGGCGTTCGACGCGTTCTCTTGAGAGACGAGGTCGGAGACGAAGGCCTGGCGCGCCGGGTTGTCGAAGGCCGTGACGACTCCGAGCGCGAGCGCGAACCCGAACATCAACGGCAGGGTCATCGCTCCGCTCAGCAGCAGGATGCCCAGGGACACGGCCAGCAGCAGCAGGGCGCTCTGGGTGCACATGATGAGCCTGCGACGGTCGAACCGGTCGGCGACCCACCCGGTGACGCTGACCAGGAGCAGCGGGGGAGCGAACTGCAGGGCCATGGTGACGCCCATGGCGGCGGCGTCGTTGTTCGTGAGCTGCGTCAGCACCACCCAGTTCTGGGCCGTGGACTGCATCCAGGCGCCGACGTTCGAGACGAGGGCTCCGATGAACCAGACGCGGTAGTTGAAGATCGACAGCGACCGGAACATCGACGTGCTCATCTGTCAGCCACCTTCCTCATGATCGTGGTGGCGCGGGCCAGCACCTGTCGTTCTTCGGGGGAGAGCTCGGCGAGAGCCTCCTCGACGAAGGCGTCCCGGCGTCGGACCGTCTCGTCGACGATCCGGCGTCCGAGATCGGTGAGGTCGATGGTGACGCGGCGTCGATCGACCTCGTCGGGAATGCGCGTCAGGTACCCCACTTCCTCGAGCTGCGACACCGTGCGATTCATCGACGGAGCCGTGACGCGCTCGCGGTCGGCCAGCTGGCCGAGCGTGTGCGCTCCGTGCACGGTCAATGCGGCGAGGACGGCGAACTGCCCGTCGCTCATGGTGTCGATTGCTCGCTGCGCCCGGAGGCGTCGCGCGAGGCGGAACGTCGCCATGCGCAGCTCGGATGCTGCGGCGCTGTGGTCGGAATTCTGGTCGGGAAGGGGGGATTCGTCGACGCGATCGTTCATATTCCTTTTCTTAGGGTATCTCATTAGCCTTGCTAAGGGTATGGGGCTGCCGGGAAACGGCGTCGCGCTCGTGGTGCGCATCGGAACGGATCGCTGTCGGCCCTCCCGTCACCCGCGATCCCCCCTTTCGTCGCGCAATTTCACCCTCACATTCACCCATCAGGTGAATTTCGTTATCGTGAACGTCTGGCGGCCGAAAGTCCTCCCGTGCCGGTTCGGAGGGGGGTGACGCTCGACACCGCGGGTGGCTGCCGCGAATCGGTGGCAGGGGGAAGCGCATGTCGGTATCGGAAACGAGCGACCGTGCGCTCATCGCTCGGATCCGCCGGGGAGACGACGAAGCCGTCGCTCTGCTGTGGCGTCGGCACCACAAGCCCGTCACGAAGCTGGCAGCGGTGGTGTCGTCTCCATCGATGGCGGACGACCTCACGTCGGAGGCGTTCGAGCGCACCATGCTCGCGCTGCGTCGGGGCTCCGGGCCCGAAGAGCTCATGCGGCCCTATCTGTACACGGTCGTGCGCAACCTCGCATCGCGGGAGCATCGTCGCGGACAACGCTTCGCCGATGCCGTGGAGCTCGACTCCATCGACGAAGCGACGATCGAGAACGACCCCGCGGCGATGTTCGCGACCCGCCTCGGTGAGTCGCTGCTCGGGCGGGCGTTTCGCGCCTTGCCGGAGCGCTGGCAGACAGTGCTCTGGTACGTCGACGTCGAGCGCCTCCCGCCGCGCCGGGTCGCTCCTCTGCTCGGGCTCTCGCCGCACGCGACGTCGGCGCTGGCCTACCGGGCGCGCCGCTCGTTGCGCGCGGCCTGGATGCAAGCCCACCTCGAACTCGAGGGACGCCCCGACGACTGCCGCCGCGCACTCGCCGTCTTCGGTGCCGTCGAAGAGGGAACCGCCTCGGCCCGGGATCGTCGGTCGTTCGAGGATCATGTGTCCACGTGCCCCTGGTGCCCGCCGCTCGTCGAGGAGGTGCGCTCGGTCGCGCGCGTGCTGCCGGCTCTGCTTCTCCTCATCGGGGGACTGTCCGCCACGGCTGCGGTCGGGTGGGGCGCGCGTCCTGTGCCCGAAGCGAAGACAGTTCCCGGGGAGCGGAGAACGACCCCGGGCCGGTCGCTCGTCGTTGCCGCGTCGATCGTCGCCCTGGTCGGGGCGGGGGCGGGTGCGGGGGTTGCCGTGACGGCGTCCTTCGGCTCGTCGGCGAGCTCCGTCGTCGACGGCGGCGTGACCACGGAGGGGGCGAACCCGACGGACGTTCCACCGGTCATCCTCGACGACGCATCGATCCCGGAGAACGTCGTCGGGCCGGCCACCGACCCGGAGGACACCGTCGTGATCGCCGAGCCCGATCAGCCTCTCCCCGTTCCGTCGCCGGCGGCACCGGAACCATCGGCCCCCGTCGCGCCGCTCGCTCCGCAGCAAGACGGACAATCGACCGTGGAGTCCTCGTCAGAGGAAGCTTCCCCCTCGGACGCATCCGAGACGGAGGCCGCCCTCGCGCCCGAGGCTCCGACGCTGAATGACGAGTGGGATCCCGCGGCGACCGTCGCGCCGCTCATCGAGGGGCGTGCAGCACCGGGGGCGCGCGTGCGCATCTGGCCCGAGGGCCGCCCTGAGGCCGCTGTCGAGACGGAGGTGCCGGCATCCGGAGCATGGTCGATGCGGATCGAGGATCTGCGCCCCACGGATGCCGCAGTGGCGGCCGTCGCGATCGATCCGCAGGGGAGGCGTTCGCCGACTGTGTCGTCTGCGCCCTTCGCGTTCGTTCCTCTCGTCGAGGCGCCCACGGAGGGGACAGCGTCGGGGGTCGATCCCGTCGCCCTCCGCGTTCGCGGGTGGGCCTCGAGCAGGCTCGTGGTCCGTCTCGATGGTCGGGAACTGGCGCGCGGCCTGGAGATTCCGGCATCCGCAGTTCTCGATCGACGGATCGGGCGGTCGACGGCGTCGGGGCTCATCGGTCTCGCCCCGGGGATTCACGAGCTCGAGGTCGCCTACCAGCGGCTCGACGCAAGCGCCGCGGGTACGACGCGGGTGACGTTCACGGTCTCGCCCGTCGGCTGAGCGACACCGTCAGGCGCGTAGGGTGCGCGACCCCGTCTGCAGGCACCGTGCGATGACGGGGTGCTGTCGCGGAGCGATGACGCGGTGACGGGCCGTCTCGAGAATCTTCGGTCGTATCGCGTGATGAAACACGTCGGGCCGTCTCTCTCAGGGGAAGCCGTACCGTTCGAGACGGTGCGGGAGTTGAGACCAGTCCTGCATTGGAGTCATCGTGACCTCATTCCCCTTGCCCGTGAGACCGCGCACCTGGGCGCGCGTGTCGTTGGCCGCATTGGCCGCTCTCGGCATCGTCGGTGCCTCGTTCACCTTGCCGGCCCCAGCGTCGGGAGCCGCGGTCGAGCGAGCCACCACGGCATCGATCGACTCTCTGGACTTCACCAGTGAGACAGTGGCGTCGGGATCGTCGGCCGAGATCCGCGGTACCTGGTCGTTGCCCGACCACCCGACCGTTCCCGCGGGGTTCACGCTGGCCCTGCCCCCGGAGCTCGCCGGCCGGTCGGACGGATTCCCGCTGCTCGATCCTCAGGGGGCGGTCATGGGGCGATGCGTCGTCGACGCGTCGACCCTGGAGTGCACGTTCGCCGCGGACTACCTGACGGCGCACCCCGAGAACCTGCACGGCACGTTCTTCTTCTGGGTGACGGTGCGCAACGAGCCCGGCGGGGGAGGGCTCGTCACCTACGATGTCGGCGGCCATACCCTCGCCATCGATGTGCAGCCGTCGCCCGATCCGGGTACGGGCACCGGCCCCGGGGTGTGCACCGAGAACTGCGCCTTCCCCGGGCGCGGCGCGGGGAAGTGGGGTATGTACGACGCCGCCGCCGGCACCATCGTCTGGGTCGTACAGATCGGTTCGGGTCGTGACGGGTTGTCGGGGGGAGAGGTCGTCACCGTGACCGACGTGCTCGCCGAGAACCAAGAACTCCTCGCCGAGTTGAACGGCGTGCGCTACGCCGAGCTCTGGTCGTCTCCTCGCCTGGTCACCGGTGCCGACGGTCGGGAATCACCCGGCGCCTGGGCACCCGTCGACCGTTCGACGTACGCCGCGACCGATCGCACCGTGACGTTCACGGCGCAGGCCGGGCATTACTACGACGTGCGCTTCGCCGCTCGGGTCACCGATCAGGGAGTCGCGGGACGCTACGAGAACCGCGCCGAGATCAGCATCGCGGGCGCGAGCGACACCGCCGTGACCGGTCAGGTCGTGCGCCACGGGGGCGGGGGGACGGGCGGAGGGCAGGCACCTGCGCCGAGTGCATCGCCCACGCCGGTGCCGAGCGCGACGCCGGTGTCGAGCGCGACGCCGGTGCCGAGCGCGACGCCCACGCCGATCCCCGCACCCACGCCGATCGCCACGCCGACCCCGTCGGTGGTTGCGGCGCCCGCACCCCTCGGCCTCTCGGCCCACACCGGAGGCACCGTGAGCACGGAGTCGCGGCTGATGGGTCTGCTGGTGTTCGCCGGCCTGACCGCGCTGTTGGCCGCGATCGGTCTCGCCGTCCTGCTCACGTTCCGGTCGCGGGCACGCCGGTGAAGCCGCGTCGCCGAGGTCATCGGTGGGCAGTCGTCGGCATCCTCGCGTGCGCGGGCGTCGTCGCCGTCGTCGCCGGGAGCCTCGTCGGCTCCGGGACCGATGCGTCGGCGACGCCGCGCGATCTCGAGGGAGCCGCGGTCGCGTTCGAGCCGGGGGCGAGCCCACCCCCGGCATCGCGGTCGCGGGCCGTCGATGACGAGGGGATGCGGCTGCGCGCGGCTTCGCACGGACTCGACGTCGCCCTCGGGTCGCTGGACTCGGTCGACGGCGAGGTCACTCCGCCGGGATTCACCTCGGCGTACGTCGTGCGCGATCGAAGCGTGGCGTTGGATGACGCGTCGACCGGCACCGTGGTGGTGGCCATGCACGCACTGTCGGGCGGATCCGCCCCGGGGAACGCGTTCATCGACCCGACCACCGGCACGACGATGGTCGGGGCCGGCGACCTCATCGACGTCGCGACCACGAGGTACACGGTGACGCAGGTGCGCCGTGTCCCGAAACCCGATCTGGCCTTCGACGAAGACCTGTGGATCCCTGCGGCTGGGCGGCTCATCGTGATCACGTGCGTCCCGCGCGAGGGGACCGCGGCGCGGGACAACCTCGTGGTCATCGCGCAGGCGACGCCGACGCCCTAGCGTCACCGGAGCGGCACCGCCCTAGACTCCCCCCATGCCCGAGTTCGTCGACGCCTATGGCATCCCGATCGTCTACGACGTGCACGAAGCGACCGGGCCGCGGGCGGTGGTGCAGCTGTTGCATGGTGTGGGGGAGCACGCGGGGCGGTACGGCGCTCTGATCGAGGCGCTCGTCGACGCGGGGTACACGGTCTACGCGGACGATCACCGGGGTCACGGCCGGACGGGTCTGCGCCAATGGGACGATGACCACCGCAAGCTCGGCCGGCTCGGGCCCGGCGGGCTCGGAGCCGCCCGAGACGCCGTCTGGACGCTGACGCAGCGCATCCGCGAGGAGCACCCGGCGCTTCCCCTGGTGCTGCTCGGTCACTCCTGGGGCTCGTTCCTCGCGCAGATGCTGCTGGATCGGCATCCCCAGGCCTTCGACGCCGTCGTGATGACCGGCTCGGCCCTGCGGGTCCCCGGCTCGCTGAACGCCGGCGACCTGAACGCCCCGTGGAAGCACCTGCGCGGCTCGGGCATGGAGTGGCTGTCGAGCGACGAGCAGGTGGGTCTCGATTTCGTCGCCGATCCGCTCACGACCTCCACGCCGCTCGCGCGGCTGTTCGGGCCCATCGAGACGGTGAAGCTTCTCGGTCGACCGCGACGCGACCTCGAGCGCGATGTGCCCCTGTTGCTCATGGTCGGTCGCGACGACACCGTCGGTGGGCCGCGCAGCGTGCACAAGCTCGCGGACGCCTACACGCGTCGTTCCGGGTTGACGGACGTCACGACGCTCGTGTACCCGGGTGCCCGGCACGAGATCTTCGCCGAGACGTGCCAGGCCGAGGTGCGGGCCGACCTGCTGGCCTGGCTCGATGAACGGATGCCATCGCGCCGCTGACCCGGATGGCGCACGCCGCTCTTCGTCGCGGGGTCGCTGTGTTCGCGCGCGGTCCATCGCGTGTGCTATTTCACACGTTAATAACATGTACGAACATGTACGAACACGCCGTGATTCAAGCGTTACCTCTCACGAATTGACCCCGCGGCCGTGAGCGGCCAAGCTGAAGCGGTCGATGACGGCGCGAGGCGCCGCAAACGGGCCCCTGGGTCCCTCAATGCTGAGGAAAGCGCACACGGACGTGACGATGACGAACTCACAATTAGTAACAGAACCAGACAAACTCAACAGATCGCCGAGGCGGGTTCAGGCTCGGGCTTCGCGCCCGGAGCGGCTCGGCAACGGCATGTTCGCCGTCCTGTTGGTGGTGCCGGGCATGGCGCTCATGGCCGTCGTCGTGGCGTATCCCCTCGTCTCGGCCTTGGTGACCGCCTTCTTCAGGCAGAGCCTGGTGCTGCCCGGTCGCGAGTTCGTCGGGTTCCAGAACATCGTCGACGTGCTGCAGGACGACTTCCTTCGCCTGCTGTGGCAGACGCTGGTCTTCACGCTCGGCACCACGATCGCCCCGTTCGTCATCGGCTTCGCGCTGGCGCTGGCCCTGAACACGCAGATTCGCGGGTCGAAGGTCTTCCGCGGGCTCATGCTCATCCCCTGGCTCGTTCCGGGGGTCGTCGTCTCGTTCCTGTGGATGTGGATCTTCAACGCCAACTACGGCGTGATGAACGCGATCCTCGAGCCGCTCGGGGTCAGTCCGCAGGCGTGGCTCGCCCAGCCCGGGACCGCGATGTTCGCCGTGATCGTGGCCAAGACCTGGCAGTCGTTCCCCTGGATGATGGTCATGCTCCTGGCCGGCCTGCAGACGGTACCGAAGGAGCTGCACGAGGCCGCCGAGATGGACGGGGCCGGTACCGTGCGCCGATTCTTCTCGATCACCGTCCCGCAGATCGGCGGGATCATCGGCCTCGTGCTGCTGCTGGAGTTCATCTGGAACTTCCAGCACTTTGACATCATCTACGTGCTCACCGGCGGAGGTCCGGCCGGATCCACCGAGACCTTCGCGACCTCGGTGTACGAGACGGCCTTCCACGGCTTCGATCTCGGTCACGCCGGTGCGCTCGGCCTGCTCTGGCTCATCCTGCTCATGGCGCTCGTCGTCGTCTACGTCCGATTCTCCGAGAGGGGCGAGAAGCGATGACCAGCACCGCACTGCCCACCGTCACCCCCGCCCCCGACGTGCCGCCCGTGGTCGCTCCGGCGCCCGAGCGTCGTCGTCGCCCGAGCTCGGGGCTGCGCTCCGACCGCCCGGGTGTCCGACTCGCCTCGTGGGCCGCGCTGATCGTCTGCGGCGGCTTCGCCCTGCTTCCGGTCTACTGGCTGCTCGCCACCTCGTTGACCCCGCGGGACCAGGTCTTCTCGTACCCGCCGAAGCTGTTCCCCACCGAGATCACCTTCGACGCCTACACCTCGCTGACCTCCAACCCGCAGCTGTTCACCTACCTGCAGAACAGCGTGATCGTCTCGGTCATCACCGCTCTGCTGTCGGTGATCGTCTCGGCCTACATGGGGTACTCGTTCTCGAAGTTCCGGTACCGCGGGCGCCGCCAGCTGATGTACTTCGTGCTGGCCTCTCAGATGTTCCCGCAGGCCCTGCTGCTCGTCACCCTCTACAGCGTGTTCAGCGCCTACGGTCTGCTCAACACCTACACGGCGCTGGTGCTGTCGTTCACGACCTTCACGCTGCCGCTGTGCGTCTGGATGCTGAAGGGCTTCTTCGACACCATCCCCGACGAGCTGATCGAGGCGGCCCGGGTCGACGGCGCTTCGCGCCTGCGCACGATCCACTCGATCGTGCTCCCGCTGGCGGCCCCCGGTCTGGTCGCCGCGGGCCTGTTCGCCTTCGTCCGCGGTTGGAACGACTTCATCTTCGCCCTGACCCTCGCCGGCCCCGACAAGCAGACGCTGCCCCCGGGCCTCGTCAACACCTATGTCGGCGAAGCGGCAACGGCGTGGCCCGAGCTCATGGCCGCCTCGCTCGTGGTGTCGCTTCCCGTGGCGATCGCCTTCATGCTGCTGCAGCGCTTCCTCGTCAGCGGTATGACGGCCGGTGCCGTCAAGGGCTGACCGCTCCACTCCCTTTCTTCTGCTCACCTGTCAAGGAGGACACCTATGTCAGCTTCATCGCTTCCCCACCCGTTGATCACCCGCCGTCGCGCGCTGCAGATGTTCGGCATCGGTGCCGCCGCCGCGGCCCTGGCCGGATGCGTACCCACCGGCAGCGCCGGGCCCGCCGCGGGCGCGGCCGGCCTGAACGGCGCCGATCCCACCGACTTCGCGTTCTCGTCGTGGTCGCTCACCGAGGAGTCGGCGAAGCCGGCGCTCGAGGGCACCCTCGCGGCGTACGAGAAGGCTCGCGGCATCGCGATCAAGCGCACGGCGTTCCCGTACAACGAGTACATCAACCAGCTCATGCTGCAGGTCACGGGCGGTCAGTTCACCGGCGCCGCGCACGTCGACGTCGCTTGGCTCGGAAGCCTCGCGGCCACCGGCAAGCTGCAGGACGTCTCGGCCCTGGCGTCCGGTCGCGGCTACACCTCTTCGGCCCTGCAGGCGGCCACCTTCGACGGCGTTCAGTACGCCCTGCCGTGGACCATCGGCGCGATCGGCCTCGTCGCCAACTCCGAGACGCTCGGCAAGGTCGGCGTCGCCCCCGATGCGTTCCCGACGACGGTGGACGAGTTCGAGAAGACCCTGGTCGCGCTCAAGGGCCTCGGAAACGGCCTCATCCCGTACGCCGCCTCGACCAAGGCCGCGCAGCTGAAGGACATCCTCATCTGGATGCAGACCTTCGGCAGCCCGCTGGTCGACGGCGACACCGTCACGATCGGCGACGACGCCAGCATCGAAGCGGTCACCTGGTACAAGGGGCTCTACGACCAGGGCCTGATCGCCGCCGACGTCGATCGCTTCGACGCGCGGAGCCTGTTCGCACAGGGGCGCGCCGCGATGTACGACGACGCCCCCGTGGGCCGCGCCGCGGTGACGAAGGAATCGCCCGACGCGAGTCTCGCGAGCAAGCTCGCCCCCGTGTCGCGCCCGGTGCTGAAGGCGGGTGACACGCCGCGCGCGCTCGTCTGGGGCGGCGCGATCGCCGTGGTCAACGGAACGGGTGCGGCCACCGCGGGCGACTTCGCCCAGTACGCCACGTCCGACCTCGACGCGATCCTGGCCGACTACGCCCTGCGCGGTCTGCCGCCGGCGACCACCGAGGCGCTCTCGTCGTCGGAGGTCGCCGCCGACACCTTCGGCGCGCAGTTCAGCGAGCGCATCACGGCCACGGCCAGCTCGAACCCGCTGTGGAAGTTCACCGCGTACTCGCAGATCGAGTCGGCGATCGCCGACAACGTCCAGGCCGTGCTGATCGGATCCGCTTCGCCGGCGGACGCGATGAAGCGGGCCGGCGAGGCCGCGCAGAAGCTGGTCGGCTGACGTGCGGTTTCTGCGCGGAGGGAGCGCGGCGGCGATCGCCGCGCTGACCCTCGGGCTCGTCGTCGCGCCGTCGGCACACGCCGTCGGTGGGGTGCCGACGGTCGAAGAGCTCCCGTTCGCGGTCGACTCGTCGAACCAGGCGGCGTGGTGGAACCCCCTCGATGTCGTGGGGGACGTGACCTACTTCGCCTTCAACGCCCCCGCGGCCCAGGCCGCGCGGCACGAGGTGCATCTCGCCTCGCGTGCGGCCGACGGCACGTGGGCCGAGGGGTGCCTGCGCACCTCCCCGGGAGCGGCGTGCGTCACCTTCGTCGACGACAACGGTCACAACCAGCCCTCCATCGTCGTCGACGGTGACGGGGTCATCCATGCCTTCGTCTCGATGCACAACGAGCAGTGGAACTATTTCCGCTCCGACACCGCGGGCGACGTGAGCACGATGGTGGATCGCACCTCGACCATGCCCGATCTCGACGTCGACATCACCTACCCCGTGACCGCCCGCGGAGCCGACGGCGACGCGTGGGTGCTGGTGCGGACCGGGACGGATGCCGACGGTGCGCGCGAGGGCGTGCTCTACCACTACGACCGGAATGCCGGCTCATGGGGGCGCGAGACGACCATCGCCGCGGCGAAGGGCTACTCCTTCTACCCCGACGACCTCGAGGTCTCGCCCGACGGTCGCGTGCACGTGCTGTGGGAGTGGGGTCCGTTCCCCGCCGACCCCGCGCGCCACCTCGGCTCGTACGCCGTCTACGATCCGGCGACGGGGTCGCTCGCGGACGCTGCCGGCACCACGGTCCCCGGCCCGATCACCCCCGCCTCGACGGGCGCGATCGTCTGGCGACCGTTCCTCACCGGCGAGACGATCCGCAGCTACACCCCGGCGGTGCAGTCCGCGAAGCTCGCCCTCGACGGCTCCGCTCTCGCGGGCATCGGTTACCGCTTCGTCGAGAAGGACCGCACGGCCTACGACGCCCGCTTCGTGCGGTGGGACGGATCGTCCTGGATCGACGAGAAGGTCGTGGACTCCGCGGCCCTCGGCGACGGCGTCGCCACGTCGGCTGCCGTCGACCTCACCCGCGCCGGGTCGACGACGCGCCTCTACACCGTCGTCACCGCCCAGGTCTGCGGCGAGGTGCGCAGCCGCGCAATCGTCGCCGAGCGCGCCGACGCGGCCGCCGCGTGGACCTATGCCGCTGTCGGTGAGTCCCGTCTGGGTCAGCAGCGCCTGCGGGCGCAGACGCGATCGACCGATGACGCCGACGTCGTCTACCTCTCCGCTCCTGCGGCGGCCCCCGCCCGTCTCGCCCGCGCCGTCGTTCCTCGAGACGCGGCCGTCGGTCCCGCCACCTCGCTGTCGACCCTCGTCTCGGACCTCCGCGACGACCCGGGCGGCGTGAACGTCGCGCTGGGCGCGACGGCCACCGCCTCGTCGAGCCTGCGCGCCGGCACCGGCCCCGCACTCGCCGTCGACGGCGTCTGCAGCGACGCCAGCCGGTGGATCTCGGCGGTCGGTGACACCGCTCCGTGGATCTCGCTGAGCCTGACCGCGCCGGCGACGCTCGACGAGGTGCGCGTGCGCAGCGGTTACAGCGCCGACTCGGGCTCCGCCGCCGTCCTGCGCTCCTTCGAGGTGCAGGTGCACACCCCCACGGGCTGGACGAGTCTCGGCTCCGTCACCGCGAACACGCAGCGCCTCGTGACCGTTCCGGCCGGCGGCGTCGTCGCGGACGGCGTGCGGCTGCTCATCAGCGACCCGTCGGCATCCACCACCGACGTCGCCCGGGTCTTCGAGATCGAGGCGATCGCCGTGGACTGAGCCCGTCGATCTCTCCCCGCATCACATTCGGACGCCCCCGCGTCCCCAGGAAGGACACCCGCAGAATGCGTTCACACACGGCCGACTACGACGTGGTCGTCGTCGGCGGAGGACTCGCCGGAGTCGCCGCCGCCATCGCCGCCGCCCGGCTCGACCGGCGCGTCGCCCTCATCAACAACCGACCGGTCCTGGGCGGGAACTCCTCGTCGGAGGTCCGTGTCTGGGTGTGCGGGGCGACCGCGCACGGCAATCAGCGCTGGGCGCGCGAGAACGGCATCATCGGCGAGCTGTACCTCGAGAACCAGTACCGCAACCCCGACGGCAATCCCATCCACTGGGACGACGTGGTGCTGGATGCCGTGCGTGCCGAGCCGAACATCTCGCTCTACCTCAACACCGACGTGCGCGACGTGGCCGCCACCGGCCCCGAGGGTGCGCGGCGCATCGAGTCGGTGACGGGATGGACCATGGGAGCCGAGACCGAGACGCGCTTCGTCGCCCCGGTCTTCCTCGACTGCACCGGTGACGGACTCGTCGGCCACCTCTCCGGGGCGAGGGCGCGGCTCGGCAAGGAGTCGCGGGTGGAGTTCGACGAGGACTGGGCGCCGGAAGAGGCCGAGCGCACCTTCCTCGGCTCGACGCTGTTGTTCTACACGAAGGACGTGGGGCATCCGGTGCGTTTCGTCGCACCCGATTCGGCGAAGTCGATCCTCGAGACCCCGATCCCGTCGTCGCGCATCATCCGAAGCGGTGACAGCGGAGCGCACTACTGGTGGATCGAGTGGGGCGGCGAGCTCGACATCGTGCACGACAACGAGCGCATCCGCGACGAACTGCGCTCGGTGATCCTGGGCATCTGGGACCACATCAAGAACTCGGGCGAGTTCGACGCCGACAACCTCGACCTGGAGTGGATCGGCAACGTCCCCGGCAAGCGCGAGTACCGCCGCCTCGTCGGCGACTACACGCTGCACCAGCGCGACATCATCGAGCAGACGCGCTTCGACGACGGCGTGGCCTTCGGGGGCTGGTCGATCGACCTGCACCCCAAAGAAGGGATGTACTCGACCGGTGCGGGCGCCGTGCAGCGCTTCTCGAACGGCGTCTTCGAGATCCCGTTCCGCTCCCTCTACTCCGCCGACGTCGAGAACCTCTTCATGGCGGGGCGCGACGTCTCGGCCACCCACATCGCGTTCGGCGCCGCGCGCGTCATGGCCACGTGCGCCGCGATGGGCGAGGCGGCGGGGACCGCGGCATCCCTCGCCCTCGCTCATCACACGAGCCCCCGCGGGCTCTACGAGAATCACCGTGAAGAACTCCGGCAGCTGCTGTTGCGACAGGACGCCCCGCTCATCGGCGTGGCCGACACCGACCCGCAGAACCTCGCCGCCTCGGCGCGGGTGACGGCCTCGGGCGTGCGCGCGGGTCTCGGACCGAGCGAGGCGGCTTCGGTCCGGCCCCATCCGCTCGAGCACGACCTCGGCATCGTCGTGCCCGTGCACCCGCGTCTCGATGGCTTCGACCTGCGGGTCACCGCCGAGCACGACGTCGATCTCGAGGTCGAGGTGTGGTCGACGGGGCTCCCGCAGAACGTCGTCCCCGAGCACCTCGAGCACGCGGTCACCGTCGCCGTGACCGCGGGCCAGGCGCAGTGGGTGCACGCCCCGGTGCGGTGGGAGCCGCAGGCCCCGGCCAACGCGGTCGTCGTCGTGCGCGCCCGACCCGGCGTGAGCGTGTTCGTGTCGGACGAGCTTCCTCCCGGCATCCTGACCCTCGTGCACACCTCGGATGCCGACGACCAGAACGTCCAGGTGAGCCTCGACGAGCTGCTCGTGCAATGGCCGACCAAGCCGTTGCGGGGGCGGTCGGTGCAGTTCGGTGTGCCCACGCCGTCAGAGGCGCTGGCGCCCGAGCGGGCGGTCGGCGGCTACCAGCGCCCCTTCGGTGGTCCGAACCTCTGGGCCTCGGCTCCTCTGGCCGAGGGCGACGCATGGCTCCGTCTCGACTGGGAGCAGCCGGTCGTCGCGCGCGAGGTCGTGCTGGTCTTCGACGACGACCCCGATGTCGAGCTCAACACCCTCCACCACCATCGCGATCCCCACCTCGTGATGCCCTCGCTCGTCGAGGCCTACCGGGTCGAGGCGCAGACGGCCGGGGCGCAGGAATGGGTCGAGGTCGCGGTGGTGACGCAGAACAGACGTCGCCGCCGCCGGCACCCGCTCCCCGAGGGGCTCGGCGCGATCAGCGCCGCGCGAGTGGTGGTGACGGCGACCCACGGCGCGCCGGAGGCCCGCATCGTGGCCTTCCGTGTTCAGGAGTGACATGCCGCGCGATACCGTAGCCCCCAGAACAGACCGCCCCGCGGCGCGCGCGAGCACCGCCCGGTCCTCGACGAGGAGCCCCGCCATGACCGACACGCCCTCGGCGACGCGGCGGATCTCCCCCCTGTCGCGTCGCGAGCGCACGGGAATCGTCGCGCTGGCGGTGCCGAATCTCGAAGAGCCGTACTTCGCCGAGCTGACGACCCTGCTGGCACGCGGCGCCGAGGCGCGCGGGCTGTCGATCCTCATCCAGCAGACCGAGGGCGACCACCAGCGAGAGATCGATGTCGCGAACGGGGTGGGGCTCCCGGCGACCGACGGCCTGATCCACATCCCTCGGTCCTTGACCGTCGGAGACCTGACGCGGCGCACCGACCCGGGCCCCCTCGTCCTGCTCGGCGAGCACATCGCCGTGAGCCCCTTCACCCACGTCTCGATCGACAACCGTCGCACGGCGGACCTGGCGACGGCGCACCTCGCCTCCTCCGGGTGCGGTCGGGTCGCCTTCCTGGGTCCTCGCGTGTCCCGTCCCTCGGATGCCGCGGACCAACGCTTCGCCGGCTACCGCGACGCCGTGTCGCGCCTGGGCTTGGCCGACGAGCCCGGCCTGATCGTGCCGGTCGACGCCTTCACCTCGGAAGAGGGTGCGGAGGCGCTGCGGCGTCTGCACGACTCCGGCATCGCCTTCGACGGCGTGGTGTGCTCGAACGATTCCGTGGCCTTCGGCGTGCTGGCGGCGCTGCACGAGCGCGGGCTCGCGGTGCCCGGCGATGTCGCGGTGATCGGTATCGACAACGTGCACGCGGCGCAGTTCTCGGTGCCGGCGCTGTCGTCGGTCGCCCCCGACGACCACGGCATCGTCGAGGCGGCGTTCGCCGAGCTCGAGCGTCAGATGGCGGCTCGCCCGGGCGCCGACGTCCCGGTCCGGCACATCGTGGTCGACGCCACGGTCATCGCGCGAGCGAGCACGGCACGGTGAGCGCGGCTGTCGCCGCCCGGTCTTCTCGAGGACGCGGGCGCGTCTCAGTCGTCGCCGTCGGCGGCCACCCAGAGCTCGGCGACGTGCGCGCGCAGTGTCTCTTCGGCTTCGGGGGAGAGCCCCGCGTCGGTGACGACGAGGTCGACCTCGTTCAGGTCGACGATCGTGGTGAGTCCCACCGCCCCCCACTTCGTGTGGTCGGCGAGCACGACCGCCCGGGCCCCCGCAGCGACCAGCGCGCGGTTCGTCTCGGCCTCGAGCAGGTTCGAGGTCGTCAACCCCGCGGTGAGGTCGATCCCACGGACGCCGAGGAAGACGATGTCGCAATGGAGGTGCTCGAGCGAAGCGACCGCGACCGGACCGACGAGCGCGTCGGCCGGGGTGCGGACGCCGCCGGTGAGCACGACGGTCTGGGTGTAGGGCTCGTCCGCCCGGTCGGGGCGGGCGAAGACGTCGGCGACGGGCAGCGAGTTCGTGACGATCGTGAGGTCGTCGATCCCGCGCAGCTCGCGGGCGAGCGCCCAGGTCGTGGATCCGCCGCCCAGACCCACCGACATGCCCGCCTCGACGAGTTCGGCGGCGCGGCGGGCGATGGCACGCTTGCCGTCGCCGTTGCGGCGGGCCTGCGTGGCGAGGTCGCGAGAGCCGCCGATTCCGGGCTGCGGGCTGCGGGCTCCGCCGCGCACCTTGTCGACGCGGCCGTCGGCCGCCAGCACGTCGAGATCGCGCCGGACGGTCATCTCGCTGACGCCGAGGGTCACGGCCAGGTCGGGGACCGCGGCGGCGCCCTGGCGGCGGACCTCGGCCAGGAGGCGGGATCGGCGTTCGGCGGCGAGCACGATCGCTCCTCTCGTTCGGGCCTCCAGTCTTCCACGGCGGTCCGCTCGTGAACGGCGTCATCGCCGATCCCGCGGGCGATGGAGCCTACGGCTTCGAGCTGCCGGCCCTGCGCGCGGTGCCACCGGTCGCTCCGCCCGTCGGGTTCGCCGAGCGCTGGCGGGCCTGGGCGGCGGAGGCGATGCGGGTCGACCCCGACCCCCGCATGAGCCCCCTGGGGCGGGTCGCCGGCCGTGCCCTGTTCCTGGTCGAGCACACCGTCGCCGACGGCCTGCGCCTGCGCGGGTGGTTCGCCACGACCGTCGACGGGGTGCCGCCCCGCGTGGGCATCGTGCACGGCCACGGCTACGGCGGTCGAGAGGCGCCCGACGTCGACCGCGTCCCGGACGATGCGGCGGTGTTCTTCCCCGTCGCCCGGGGGCAAGGGGTGCTCAACGCCGGTCTCGGGGCGCCGACGCCCGCCGAGGGGCATGTGCTCCACGGCATCCACTCGATCGAGGAGTACGTCCTCGGCAGGTGCGCCGTCGACCTCTGGCACGCCGGGTCGGCGCTGCGGGCGCTCGCCGGGTCCGTTCCCCTGTATTACGTGGGCGAGAGCTTCGGGGGCGGGATCGGCGCGCTGGCCCTGCCGTGGGACGACCGATTCGTCGGCGCGACGCTGATCGTGCCGAGCTTCGGCCAGTACGACCTGCGATTGCGCCTGCCGTGCGAGGGCAGCGGGGAGCGGGTGCGCGCCCACGTCGCCACCCACCCCGAGGCGCGCGAGGTGTTGCGCTTCTTCGACGCTTCGACGGCGGCGACCTTCCTGCGCGTGCCGGTTCGCGTGGAGTGCGCGCTGCGCGACCGCCACGTTCCCCCGCCCGGCCAGTTCGCGGTCGCGAATGCGATCGACGAGGCGCCGGGGGCCGAGCTCGAGCTCGACGTGCAGCCCTACGGCCATCGCGAGTACGCCGGTCTCGACGAGGTCCGGATACGGGCTTTCGCCGCCACGCGCGCTCACATCGACGGGGTGCTCTCGCGCCTCGTCGGGGAGAAGGAGAACCCGTGACCCAGTTCGATCTGCCCCTGGCCGAGCTCGAGGCGTTCTGCCCGGAACGCGAGGAGCCCGTCGACTTCGACCGGTTCTGGACCGAGACGCTCGCCGAGGCGCGCGCGGCGGCATGGCCCGCGCGATTCACCCCGGTCGACGCCGCCGACAGCGGTGTGATCGGCGTCGAGGTCGACGACGTCGTCTTCGCGGGGTTCGCGGGACACGAGGTGCGGGCGTGGCTGCTGCGCCCGCGCGGGGCCTCCGGCCCCCTGCCGTGCGTCGTGCAATACATCGGCTACAACTCGGGCCGCGGCCTCGCGCACCAGCACACGCTCCTGCCCTCCGCCGGCTTCGCGGTGATGGTCATGGACACGCGAGGCCAGACCAGCGGGGCGCTCCCCGGTGCGACCGCCGACCCCGTGGGCGGCGCTCCGCACGTCGCCGGTCGCGTCACCGAGGGCCTCGACGACCCCGCCCGCTCGTACTACCGGCGCGTGTTCTGCGACGCGGTGCTCGCGATCGACGCCGTGCGCGCGCACCCGGCCATCGACGCGACGCGCGTGAGCGTGTGGGGCGGCAGCCAGGGTGGGGGCATCGCCCTCGCCGCGACGGCGCTGAGCGAGGGGCTGCGGTTCGCCGCGATCGACTTCCCGTTCCTGAGCGCCATGCGTCGGGCCGTCGCGATCACCGACGCCGCGCCCTACAGCGAGATCGTCACCTACCTGCAGACCCGGCGCGGGCAGGAAGAGGAGGTCTTCCGCACGCTCTCCTACTTCGACGGCGTGAACTTCGCCGCGAGGGCGAATGTCACCGCGCTGTTCTCGGTCGGACTTCGGGATGCCGTGTGCCCGCCGTCGACCGTGTATGCGGCGTACAACCACTACGCGGGTGAGAAGAGCATCCGCGTCTACCCGTGGAACGGCCACGAGGGTGGCGGTCCGGTGCACCAGCTCGAGGTGCTGCGCGCGCTCGCCGTGCACGGCTGACGCGGCGCCCCGGAGCGCTGCGACGGCGCGGAGTGAACAGTGACGCGGGACGAGAGTCGGGTTCGAGACCAGCGGGCGTGACCGGCGCCGCCGCTCAGGACACCGTCGCCTCGACGGCCCGACGGAAAGAGCGCAGCGCTGCTCCCCAATAGCGCCGCACGGGGAGGCCGCACGCGCGCAGAGCGGATCCGTGGTCGATGGCCACGACGGTCGCCGCTCCGACGGCGACCACCCACCACAGGAGCAGGACGAGCGCCCGCACGGGTGTCGCGAGGGAGGCGAGCCCTCCCCGGAGCTGAGCGATCTGAAAAGCGAGGTGATGCTCTTCGTCCCGCGCGATGCGCATGCCGATTCCGCGGATCACGGGGTCGGGCCCGGAACGCGCAAGGACGACGAAGTAGGGCATGGCGACGGCTTCGGCCGTCAGGAACAGGGCCAGCTCGGTGCGCAGCCCGAGCGCGCGCCGAAGTCGCGTGAAGACGAGGTCGGACCAATGAGCGGTCAACGTGCCGGCCCCGAGGTGCCGAAGGCCGCGTCGGAACAGCGCCGAGTGTTCCTGCTCCTCCGCCACCAGGAGCCTCAGGGCCTCCCGTTGGGCGGGACTACAGCCCGCTGCCTTGCGGAGCAGATGGAGCCCGTCGCCACCCTCACCCAGCTCGAACCTTTGAAACGACCGCACGAGGGCGGCCCGGACTTCGCTCGGTAGGCGAGCGGGAGTCTCCCCGTCGATCTCCGCCTCGATCGCGTCGTGCCGTCGACGGTTCGAGGTGAAGTGCGTCACCCACTTCTCGAACTCGGTGTCGGGTGCTGTCGTGTCGTCGCTGGCCGTCATGAGAGCAGTGTCGCAGGCGAGGCTCGCGGGTCCGCCTCGACATGCGCCCCGCGGCCGGCGTCGAATTGGCTCCGAATATTGCGCCCTGATGCGACAACTTTTGGTTGCCTTTCTGCAAAAGCCTCACTACTGTCGGAAGGACCAGGACACCTCGACGACGAGTCCCCCCTCGATCACCCCCGGGCCGCCCCCTCCCCCCACGGGAGCGTCCCACCCGAACACCTCCCACCCGCGGAGTCGCGCCGTCGCGCGTGCCCGGCAATCGACGTCCCTCAACGAAGAACGGACCCCCACGTGAACACTTCGGACACCCGCCGCACCGCCGACGTCGGCGCCTGGTTCATCGGTGCGCGAGGCTCCCTCGCCACGACCGCGACCCTCGGCATCCACGCCCTCGCCACGGGGGCCGCCACCCCCGTGGGCCTCACGACCGAGACCGACGCGGTGCGCGTCGACGAGTTCCCCGCGATCGCCGACATCGTCGTCGGCGGACACGACATCGCGACCACCCCGCTCGAAGAGCGTGCGCGGCAGCTCGCCGCCGGGGGCATGTTCCCCGCGGCACTCGTCGATCGGGTCGTCGAGCGCCTGCGCGAGACCGAGCAGAACCTCCGCCCCGTCCCCACGATGACGGCGACCCAGCAGGAGGAGATCGACCTCCTCGCGGCCGACATCATCGACTTCCGCGAGCGCTACGAGTTGCGCGAGGTCGTCGTGATCGACGTCTCGTCCACCGAGCCCCTGCCGCCCTACCACCCGGGATTCGAGGACGAGGAGCTGCTGCAGACGGCTCTCACGACGCCGGGCGTGCGGGTCCTGCCGCCCAGCTCGCGCGCCGCCCTCGCCGCGATCGCGGCCGGAGCCGCCTACGCGGCCTTCACCCCCTCGGCATCTCTCAACCTCCCCGTCCTGCGCGACCGCGCCGAACGCGCGGGCATCGCCTACGCCGGTCAGGACGGCAAGACCGGCGAGACGCTGCTGCGCACGGTGCTGGCCCCGATGTTCACGGCCCGCGGTTTCCGCGTGCAGTCCTGGGCCGGCACGAACCTGCTCGGCGGCGGCGACGGCGCGACCCTGGCCGATCCCGAGGCGGTGCGCTCCAAGCTCGTGTCGAAGAATCGCGGCCTGCACGCCCTGGTCGGCGACGACGTCGTGACCCCGCTGCACATCGACAACGTGCCCGACCTCGGCGACGTCAAGACCGCGTGGGACCACGTCAGCGCGACCGGTTTCCTCGGCAGCCGCGTGACGCTGCAGACCACGTGGAGCGCGTACGACTCCGCTCTCGCCGCGCCCCTGGTCATCGACCTCGTCCGTGCGTTGTCGCTCGCGACCCGCGCCGGCCACGCCGGTGTCGTCACCGCCCTCGGCTGCTTCTTCAAAGACCCGTGGGGCAGCGACGTCCACGGCTTCGGCGAGCAGACCGCCCGCTTCGTCTCGTGGGTGCACGAGACCGCCGCCGCCGTCGCGGCAGCTCGGGTCGCCGCACCGTGACCCGGGCCGCGGACTACCTCGACCTCGTCCGCGCCCCCGCCTCGCTCACCGTCCTCGGCGACGCACTCGTCGGGGCGCTGAGTGCGCGCGGGCCGGGTGCGGCCGCCCCCCTGCGGATCGGTGCCCTCGCGGCATCGTCGGTCTGCCTGTACAGCGCCGGCATGGCTCTGAACGACTGGGCGGATGCCGACCTCGACGCGCTCGAACGCCCGGAACGCCCCATTCCCTCGGGGCGGATCAGACGTGACCGCGCCCTCGCGGTCGGCGCGGGACTCACCGTTCTGGGCGTCGGCTCGGCCTTCGTCGCCGGTCGCTCCTCGGGTCTGGTCGCGATCGCTCTCGCCGGGGCGCTGTGGGCCTACGACACCGTGTTCAAGCCCACCGCGGCAGGCCCCGTGGTCATGGCCGCGTGCCGGGGGCTCGACGTGATGATGGGCGCCGCGGGCCCGGGGTGGCGCTCGGCGCTGGTTCCCGCGGGCGCCGTCGCCGCGCACACCGTCGCCGTCACCGCGATCTCGCGGGGCGAGGTCGACGGATCGACCGTGACCACCGGGCGCGCCGCCGTGGCCGTGAGCGTCGCCGTCGCGGCATCCGGTCTGCTCGGTCGGGGAAACCGCCCCGCCGCCCTCCTCGGGGCGGCTCGCTACCTCGCCGCGGTCCTGCCCGGGCAGCTGCGCGTGGCCCGCCGGCCCGGAGCCGCCGAAGCGCGAGACGCGACCCGCGCCGGCATCCGCTCGGTCGTCCCCCTGCAGTCGGCCCTCGCCGCCCGCGCGGGCTCGCCGCTCGCCACCGCCGCCCTGCTGGGCGTCGAGACCCTCGGCCGCGTGCTCGGCCGCCGCCGATCGACGGGAGACATCACATGAGCTGGACCTGGGGATACGGCACCAACGGCTTCACCGACCACCCGCTGCCCGCCGCTCTCGACGTGCTGCAGCATCACGGCTACGGCGCCGTGGCCCTCACGCTCGGTCACCCGCACCTCGACCCCTTCGCCGCCGACTGGCGCGCGCAGACCCAGGCGCTCGCCGCCGACCTGCGTCGCCGCGGCCTGCGTGTGGTCGTCGAGACGGGGGCCCGCTACCTTCTCGACCCGCTGCGCAAACACCGGCCGACCCTGGTCGACCGCGAGGCCGGGTCGCGGATGGCCTTCCTGCGCCGGGCCATCGAGATCGCCGCGGTCCTCGATGCCGACTGCGTGTCGCTGTGGAGCGGAGTCGTGCCCGACGACGTCTCGGTCGAGCAGGCCCGCGTGCTGCTCGAGGAGCGTCTGCTCGAGATCACCGCGTTCGCCGCCGACGCGGGCGTCACCCTCGCCCTCGAGCCCGAACCCGGCATGCTCGTCGAGACCGTGGCCGATGCTCTCGCGCTCCGCGCCCGCCTCGGCCACCCCGCGAACCTGGGCCTGACCGTCGATCTCGGGCACTGCGTGGTCGTCGAGCCGGCGGGAGTGGTCGGGGCCCTGCGCGCCGCGGGCGGGCTGCTGCGCAACGTCCAAGCCGACGACATGCTGCCCGCCGCGCACGAGCACCTGCCTTTCGGAGAGGGTGAGCTCGATCTGGATGCCGCCCTCTCGACGCTGCGCGAGATCGACTACGCCGGAGTGATCGCGGTCGAGCTGCCGCGGCACGCGCACGCGGCCCCGGAACTGGCCCGCGCGAGCATGGCGGCGCTGGTCGCGGCGGCGGAGCGAACGGCGCCCGCGGAAGGCGCGGCGGGCACGGCGAGCGCGGGGCCTGCGGGGGGAGGAGTTTCGGCCGGGGGAGGGCCCTGGTCCTCCGCAGAGTCCTCCGCTGCCCGAATCTCCTCCGCTCCCGGGGCGGGTCCCGTGGGGGCTACGGGGGGAGGAGTTTCGGCCGGGGGAGGGCCCCGGTCCCTCGCAGAGTCCTCCGCTCCCCGAATCTCCTCCGCTCCCGGGGCGGGTCCCGTGGGGGCTGCGGGGGGAGGAGATTCGGCCGGGGGAGGGCCCCGGGCCTCCGCAGAGCCCTCCGCCCCCGGAATCTCCTCCGCTCCCGGACCCGCGGCCCCGCCGGCACACACCTGGACCACCCGCGCCATCGAGCAGATACGGACGGATGCCACCCGCGCCCCGCACCTGTTCGCCTCGGCGGGGCGCGAGGTGGGGCGCGACCCCCTCTCCGCCGAGCCCTTCGCGCCGACCGCCGACGATGCCGCGCGCGCCGCGATCATCGCGACCCTGGCCGACAGCGGCGCCGACCCCGCCGTGGCGGTCGCGCTGTACCGACGCGGAGACGACGCCGAACGCCGCGGCGTGCTGCGCGGACTCGACGCGCTCGCCGCACCCGCCGCCGCGTGGCGCGAAGCCGGTCTCGAGCTGGTCGTCGACGCCCTCCGTGCCAACGACACCCGGCTCGTCGCCGCCGCGCTCGGGACCTTCGCCGCGGAGCACCTCGACGATCACACGTGGCGCCACGGCGTGCTGAAGTGCGTGTTCCTCGGCATCCCCCTCTCCGTCGTCTCGGGCCTGGAGGTCCGCGCCGACGACGAACTCGCCGCGATGGCCGAGCGCTTCGCGGCCGAGCGTCGCGCCGCGGGCCGGCCCGTGCCCGACGACCTGCTCCTCCTGCGTGCTCGCGAAAGGGCCTGACATGCGCATCTTCGACCCCCACATCCACATGTCGGCGCGCACCACCGACGATTACGAGGCCATGTACGACGCGGGCGTGCGCGCGCTCGTGGAACCGGCGTTCTGGCTCGGTCAACCTCGCACGAGCGTGGGGTCGTTCCTCGACTACTTCGACGCCCTGATCGGGTGGGAGAGGTTCCGCGCCGCGCAGTTCGGCATCCGCCACCACTGCACGATCGCGTTGAACCCCAAAGAGGCGAACGACGCGCGCTGCCGCGAGGTGATGGCCGAGCTGCCGACCTACCTCGCCAAGGACGGGGTCGTCGCCGTCGGTGAGACCGGGTACGACTCGATGACCCCCGAAGAAGACGAGATCCTCCGTCAGCACCTCGCCCTCGGCATCGAGTTCGCCCTCCCCGTCCTCGTGCACACCCCGCACCGCGACAAGACCGTCGGCACGCAGCGCACGCTCGACGTGGTCGCCGAGTCGGGCATCGCGATGGAGCGTGTGCTCGTCGACCATCTCAACGAGACCTGCGTCGACGCGGTCGCCGACAGCGGCGCCTGGATGGGCTTCTCGATCTACCCCGACACGAAGATGGACGAACAGCGCGTGGTCGCGATCATGCGGCGCATCGGCCTGGACCGGGTGATCGTCAACTCCGCGGCCGACTGGGGCCGCTCCGACCCGCTCAAGACCGCGAAGACGGGCCTCGCCATGCTCGACGCCGGCTTCAGCGACGACGACGTCGACCGCGTCCTGTGGCGCAATCCCCGTGACTTCTACGCGCAGAGCGGCCGTGTGAACACCGACCCGATCGAGGGCTTCGCCCCCGCGAACCAGGGCCCCGAGCTGTTCGAGGGCAATTCGGTGCTGCGCGGCATGGCGTCGCGCCAGGGGGCCTGAGGGTGGAGCTGTCGTACTGCACCAACGTCCACCCCGCCGAAGACCTCCCGGGCATCGTCCGCCAGCTCGACGAGCACGCGGGCCCGATCCGGCGGGCGGCGGGCCTCGACCGCCTCGGCGTCGGACTGTGGATGCCGGTGGGCGTGGCATCCGCCCTCTCCGACGACCCGCAGGCACGGGCGGTTCTCGCCGACGCCCTCGAGCACAACGGTCTGGAGCTGCGGACCATGAACGCCTTCCCGTACCGCGGGTTCCACGATGATGTCGTCAAGCTCGCGGTCTACCGCCCCGACTGGACCACGCCCGAGCGGCTGCGGTACACGCTGGACTGCGCGCGCGCCCTCGCGGCCCTGCTCCCCGACGGGGGCGAGGGGAGCATCTCGACGCTCCCGCTCGGGTGGAGAGCAGGGTGGGATGCCGCGGCCGACCGCGCCGCGCACGACAACCTGGAGCGGCTGGTCGAAGGCCTCGCCGCCCTCGAACGCGAGACCGGCCGCACCGTGCGCGTCGCGATCGAGCCCGAGCCCGGCTGCATCCTCGACGACGTCGCCGACGTGATCGCGTGGCTCGACGCGCGCCCGCACCTCACGCACGAGGGGCGCCTCGGGCTGTGCCTCGACACCTGCCACCTCGCCGTCTCGTTCGCCGACCCCGCCGGAGCAGTCGCCGCGGCCACCGCCGCCGGCATCCGGATCGTCAAGGTGCAGGCCTCGGTCGCCCTCGAGGTGCCCGATCCCGCCGACCCCCGCACGGCGGAGGCGCTGCGGCCCTTCGCCGAGGAGCGCTACGTGCACCAGGTGCGCGAGGCCGCGGGCACGCGGCGGGCCGACGACCTGCCCGAGGTGCTCGACGCCACCGACCCGTGGCCGACCGACCGCGCGTGGCGCGTGCACGTTCACATCCCCCTGCACGCCCGGCCCGCATCGCCGCTTCGCGCCACGACCGAGGTGCTTCTCGCGGCCGTCGATGCGGTCCTCGCGGCGCCCCACGGCGACGCGGCGCACCTCGACGTCGAGACCTACACCTGGTCGGTACTGCCCGACGACCTGCAGCCCGAGACGCTCGTCAGCGGCATCGCCGCCGAACTGCGGTGGGTGCACGCGCACCTGCCGCGCGCCGTCGCCGGGGTCCCGGCATCCGGAACCGACGAAAGGAGCCGCGCATGAGCAAGGTTCTGCTGCTGGACATCGTGGGGCTCACGCCGCGCGCGCTCGCCGCGATGCCCCGGCTCACCGCCCTCGGTCGCGCGGGCGGCCACCTCGGACTCGACACGATCCTCCCGGCCGTCACGTGCAGCGTGCAATCGACGATGCTCACCGGCACCATGCCGCGCGAGCACGGGATCGTCGGCAACGGCTGGCACTTCCGCGGTCTCGGCGACCCGCTGCTGTGGCGCCAGCACAACAAGCTCGTCGCGGGCGAGAAGGTGTGGGAGACCGCCCGCCGCTCGCGCCCCGAGCTGACGACCGCCAACCTCGGCTGGTGGTTCGCGATGGGGGCGACGACCGACATCACCGTGACGCCGCGCCCGATCTACCACGCCGACGGGCGGAAGAGCCCCGACGCCTACGTGCGACCGGCGGCCCTGCACGACCAGCTCGTGGGGGCGCTGGGGGAGTTCCCGCTGTTCCAGTACTGGGGGCCGACCGCGACCATCCAGAGCAGCGCGTGGCTCGCCGAGGCGACGCGCGGCGTCATCACCGAGCGGTGGGGTCCGGCGCCCGACCTGGCGATGGCGTACCTGCCGCACCTCGACTACGACCTGCAGCGCTTCGGGCCGAACGGCGCCGAAGCCGCCCGCGCGGCCCGCGAACTCGACGACGCGATCGCCCCGCTGCTCGACGACGCGGCCGAGCGCGGCTACACGGTCGTCGCGGTGTCGGAGTACGGCATCGAGCAGGCGTCCCGACCGGTCGACATCAACCGCGCCCTCCGCCGCGACGGGCTGCTCGAGGTCTACGTGCAGGACGGTCGCGAGCAGCTCGACCCCTGGACCTCACGGGCGTTCGCCGTCGCCGACCATCAGGTCGCTCACGTGTACGTTCCGGATGCCGCCGACCTCCCGCGCGTCACGGCACTGTTGCGCGGGCTCGAGGGCGTCGATGAGGTGCTCGATCGCGAGGCGCAGGCGCGGTACGGCCTCGACCACGAGCGGTCGGGCGAACTGGTCGTCGTGGCCGAGCCCGGGGCGTGGTTCACCTACTACTTCTGGCTCGACGACGACCGCGCGCCCGAGTACGCCCGGGGCGTCGACATCCACCGCAAGCCGGGGTACGACCCCGCCGAGCTGTTCTTCGACCCGGCCGACCGGCTCGCGAAGGCCAAGGCCGGGGCGAACCTCGTGAAGAAGAGGCTGGGCCTGCGCTACGCGATGAGCACGGTGCCGCTCGATCCGTCGTGCGTCCGGGGGACGCATGGGCGCCTGTCGTCGTCGCGCCGCGACGGGCCGATGCTCGTCACGAGCGACGCCGGCCTGCTGCCCGACACCGAGGCGCTGCCTGCCGCGGGCGTGCGCGACCTGGTGCTGCGCGGGCTGGGCGTCTGACGCGCGGGTTGCCTGCGGCGCGGGCGGTGCATCGAGAACAGGGATGCGCCGAGAACCGGTCGTTCGGGGCGGATGCGTCCTGCTCCGGTGGCATCCCGCTGTTCCGGTGGCGCGCGACCCTGCCGCCCCGCGGGTCGCGCGATCCGCGCGTCCGCCTTGACGAAGGGGACGGCCCGCACATGCGGAGGGGCCGGATGCCATGGCATCCGGCCCCTCGTTTCGCTTCCGACCGATCCCCCCGGATCAGCGCTGGCTGAACGCCGCGTCGAACGCCGCCCCCGACGGCTCGTACGACGACAGCTTCCGCACGAAGCCGAGCGCCTCGGGCGCTCCGACCAGGCGGTCCATGCCCGCGTCCTCCCACTCGACCGACAGCGGACCGTCGTAGCCGATCGCGTTCAGCATGCGGAACGCGTCTTCCCAGGGCACGTCGCCGTGGCCGGTCGAGATGAAGTCCCAGCCGCGGCGCGGGTCGGCCCACGGCAGGTGCGACGACAGTCGGCCGTTGCGGCCGTTGCCCAGTCGCTTCTTGGTGTCCTTGCAGTGCACGTGGAAGATCTTGTCCTGGAAGTCCCACAGGAACGCGACCGGGTCGATGTCCTGCCACACCATGTGCGAGGGGTCCCAGTTCAGCCCGAACGCCGCGCGGTGGCCGATGGCTTCGAGCGCGCGCTTCGTCGTCCAGTAGTCGTACGCGATCTCCGAGGGGTGCACCTCGTGGGCGAATCGGACGCCGACCTCGTCGAACACGTCGAGGATCGGGTTCCACCGGTCCGCGAAGTCCTGATAGCCGGCATCCACCATCGCTGCGGTGGCGGGCGGGAACATCGCGACGTACTTCCAGATGCTCGATCCGGTGAAGCCCGTGACCGTTTTCACCCCGAGCTTGGCGGCGAGGCGCGCGGTGTTCTTCAGCTCCTCGGCGGCGCGCTGGCGTACGCCCTCGGGGTCGCCGTCGCCCCACACGCGGTCCGAGACGATGTCGCGGTGTCGCTGGTCGATGGGATCGTCGCAGACCACCTGTCCTTTGAGGTGGTTCGAGATGGTCCAGACCTTCAGGCCGTTGCGCTCGAGGACGGCGAGCTTGTCCTGCACGTAGGCCTCGTCGTCCCAGCGCCAGGGGTCGAGGTGGTCTCCCCAGCAGGCGATCTCGAGGCCGTCGTAGCCCCATTCGCCGGCGAGACGGGCAACCTCCTCGAAGGGCAGATCGGCCCACTGGCCGGTGAAGAGAGTGATCGGTCGCGTCATCGCGTCGTCCTTTCGTCGGTGCGGGTGCGGGATCGGGTTCAGGATGCCGCGAACGCGCGGTCGGCGGCAGGGGCGGCGGCGAGATCGGCGTCGACCCCGGTCCACACGCCCTCGCTCTCGGAGCTGCGTGCGACGGCGTCGAGAACCTCCTGCACGTGCAGGCCGTCGGCAAACGACGGGGTCGGTGCGGTGCCCGCGGCGACAGCTTCGACGAAGTCCTTCGCCTGGTGCGAGAAGCCGTGCTCGTAGCCGAGCATGTGGCCGGTGGGCCACCACGCCGCGACGTAGGGGTGCTCGGGTTCGGTGACGAGGATTCGACGGAAGCCCTGCTCGGTGGACGGTGCGGTGGCGTCGTAGAACTGCAGTTCGTTCGGGCTCTCGAGGTCGAACGACAGGGAGCCGAGCGAACCCGCGATCTCGATGCGCAGGGCGTTCTTGCGGCCCAGGCGGAAGCGCGAGGCCTCGAACGAGGCGAGGGCGCCGCTCTCGAGGCGGCCGGTGAAGAGGGCGAGGTCGTCGACGGTGACGGATCCGCGCTCGGTGCCCGCCGACCCCGAGAGGCCGGACGAGGAGGCGAGGACGGGACGCTCGGCGACGATCGTCTCGAGGATGCCGGCGACGCGGGTCACCCGCTGCCCGGTCATGAACTCGGTGAGGTCGACGGCATGGGCGCCGATGTCGCCGAGGGCACCGGAGCCGGCGCGGTCCTTCTGCAGGCGCCACGTGAGCGGGGCCTCGGCGTCGCTCAGCCAGTCCTGCAGGTACTCGGCGCGCACCTGGCGGATGTCGCCGAGGCGCCCGGCGGCGACGAGGTCGCGAGCGAAGGTGGTGGCCGGAAGCCGCCGATAGGTGAAGCCGACCATGGAACGGATGCCGCTGGCGGACGCGGCCGCGGCGGCTTCGGCCATGCGGCGGGCTTCATCGACGGTGTTGGCGAGGGGCTTCTCGCAGATGACGTGCTTGCCGGCGGCGAGGGCGGCGATGGCGATCTCGGCGTGCGAGTCGCCGGGCGTCACGATGTCGACGACGTCGATGTCGGAGCGGTGGATGACCTCGCGCCAGTCGGTCGCACTCTCGAGCCAGCCCCAGGTGTCGGCGGCCGCCCGTGTGCGGGCGATGTCGCGCCCGACGAGCACGCTCATCTCGGGGGCGAGGGGGAGGTCGAAGAAACGAGGGGCGACGCGCCATCCCTGGGAATGCGCGGCGCCCATGAATCCCGCACCGATCATGGCGATGCGAAGGGGCTGGGTCACGATGAGGTCTTTCTCTGGGGGACGAGGGACGGGGCGCCCGCGATGAACGCGGACGCCCCGGATCGGTCAGGACTGGAACGCGAGGTCGATGAAGGACGCGACGTTGTCCTTCGTCACCACGGGGGCGTCCAACACGATGCGGTTGGGAACGCTGGGCGTGATGAGGTCTCCCGCGGTCTTGCCCTGGGCGATGAGGCGTGCCAGCGCGATGCCGTCGGCGGCCTGCGTCGACGGGTAGATGACCGTCGCCTTCAGCACACTGTCGTCGGCCTGGATGGACTCCATCGCGTTCCGGCTGCCCGCGCCGCCCACCATGAGGAACTCGTCGCGACCGGCCGCCGTGATGGCCGCGAGCACGCCGATGCCCTGGTCGTCGTCGTGGTTCCACAGAGCGTCGATCTTCGGGTTGGCCGACAGCAGCTGCGAGGTCGAGGCCTCGCCGCCCTGCACGGTGAAGTCCGCGGCGACGCGCGGCCCGACCTTGAGGCCGCAGTCCGACAGAGCGTCGGCGAAGCCCGCGGAGCGGTCCTGGGTGAGGGGCAGCGAGTCGATGCCCGCGATCTCGCCGACGATGGCGTTGCTGTTGCCCTCGAGCTGCTCGCAGATGTAGGTGCCGGCGCTGACGCCCATGCCGTAGTTGTCGCCGAGGATCGTCGAACGAGCGGCGAAGGGGCTCGAGAACTCGCGGTCGACGTTGATGACCGGGATGCCCGCGTTCATCGCCTTGATCGCGACCTCGGTGAGCGCGGCGCCGTCGCTCGGCAGGAGCACGATGGCGTCCACGCCGTCGTTGATGAACGTCTCGACAGCGGCGATCTGCGCGTTGACGTCGTTCGTGCCCTCGGCGACCTTCAGGTCGACGTCGGGGAAGCTCTCGGCGGCGGCGAGCGCACCGGAGTTGATGGCGCCGAGCCAACCGTGGTCGGCGGCGGGGCCGGAGAAGCCGATGGTGACGGTGTCGCCCGTGGCGGCGTTCTCCTCGGTCGTGGTGCCCTGGCCGACGATGCTGTCGTTGTCGCCGCCCGAACCGGTGCAACCGGCGAGCAGGCCGACCGAGGCGACGACGGCGATGCCGGTCAGGACGAGTCGCGAACGCGACTTCCACTGTGAGCGCATGTTTCCTCCTTGAAATGTGATGCAGCTGGGGTCATCGCGGCCCCGGGTCATTCCGGAAGGAAGGGTCCACTCTGACGCGGCTCAAGCTAGCAGAAGTGTCGTCCAGATGAGCATCTTTTGTTTTTTAATCTGCATAAGTCCGGCCACGACGTCTTTCCGCGGGGAAGTGGATCGCGTGCACGCGGGAGGCCGGCGAGAGCTCGCGGGCCTGATTCGGGTCGCGCGACGACGAGGCGGCGTGTTATGTTCGCCGCGTGATCAAAGTTGACCATCAGTCGTCATTACTCACCGTCCGAGGCGTGACCAAGTCCTTCGCCGGCGTTCGCGCCCTGCGCGGTGTCGATCTCGACATCGTCGCCGGAGAGGTGCACTGCGTGCTGGGCCAGAACGGCGCGGGCAAGTCGACTCTCATCAAGACGCTCGCGGGAGTGCACCGCCCCGACGAGGGCGAGATCGTCTGGCTCGGTGAGAGCGTCGAGATCGCCGACCCCGACGCGGCCATCGAGCTCGGCATCGCGACGATGTACCAGGAACTCGACGTCGTCGACGGCCTCACCATCGCCGAGAACATCTTCCTGGGCCACGAACTCGCCCGCGGCGGCTTCACGCAGCGCGCCGAGGCCGCCCGCCAGACGAAGGAGCTGCTGCGACGCCTCGGCCACGCCACCCTCTCACCGAACACCGAGGTGGGCTCGCTCAGCGCCGCGAACAAGCAGATCGTGAGCATGGCCCGCGCCCTGTCGCACGACATCAAGCTCATCATCATGGACGAGCCCTCGGCCGTGCTCGACACCGAAGAGGTCAAGAACCTCTTCGCGGTCGTGCGCGAACTGACCGCCGCCGGCATCGCCGTGGTCTACATCACGCACCGCCTCGAAGAGATCCGCGAGATCGGCGACCGCATCACCGTCCTGAAAGACGGACGCACCACCGCGGTCGGCCTCTCCGCCGCCGACACCCCCAAGGCGGAGCTCATTCGGCTCATGACCGGGCGCGAGGTCGCCAACGTCTTCCCGGAGCGCGTGCCCGTGGCATCCGATGCTCCGGTCGTGCTCGACGTGCAGGGCCTGGGCCTGGACGGGGTCTTCTCCGACGTGTCGTTCTCGGTGCGCGCCGGCGAGGTCGTGGGGCTGGCGGGACTGGTCGGCTCGGGTCGATCCGAGATCCTCGAGACCGTCTACGGGGCCCGACGCGCGACCGCGGGTACCGTGCGCGTGCGCGAGAAGACACTCTCGCGCGGATCGGTGCGAGCCGCCGTGCACGCCGGCATCGGTCTGTCCCCCGAGGAGCGCAAGAGTCAGGGCCTCGTCCTCGACGAGCCGATCTTCGTCAACATCGCCCTCGCCTCGATGAAGCGCTTCGCCAAGGGCGGCTTCCTCGACGACCGCGCCGCCCGCAAGATCGCCCGGGAGCAGATCGACGCCTTCGAACTGCGTCCCGCCGACCCCGATCGTCCCGCCCGCACCCTGTCCGGCGGCAACCAGCAGAAGATCCTCCTCGCGCGCTGGCTCGTGCACGGCACCGAGGTGCTGCTGCTCGACGAACCCACCCGCGGCGTCGACGTCGGCGCTCGCGCCGAGATCTACGCCCTCATCCGCGATCTCGCCGCCGCGGGCAACGCCGTCGTCGTCGTCTCCAGCGAGATCGAAGAGGTGCTCGGCCTCGCCGACGTCGTCCTCGTCGTCGCCGACGGCCGCATCCTGAGCACCCTCCCCTCCCACCAGATCGACGAGCACGGCGTGCTCGATCTCGTCATGAAAGGATCCGCCGCGTGAGCGAGCAGACCACCCCGACCCGTGCGCGCACGGTCCCCACAGAGACCGGGGCTGTCGCGGCTCCGGCTCCCGCGCCGGCCTGGCGCCGGTTCCTCTCCGGCTCGGCCGGTCGCAACATCGGCCTCGTCGTCGCGCTGCTCGTGATCGTGATCGTCGGCGCCGTCACCGCTCCCGGATCGTTCACCAGCGTCGACAACCTGCTCGTCATCCTCCGCCAGGCCTCGATCATCGGCGTCATCAGCATCGGCATGACCCTCGTGATCATCGCGGGCGGCATCGACCTTTCGGTCGGCTCCGTCATGGGCCTCGCCTCGGTCGTCGCGACCCTCGCCGCGGTCCAGGATCTCGCCGACAACCTGCACTGGAGCGTCATGGTCGTCATCGCGCTCGCGGTGGGGGTCGGTGCGGGCCTCATCAACGGCATCGTCATCGCCTACGGGAACGTCGTGGCGTTCATGGCCACCCTCGCGATGCTCGTTGGTGCCCGAGGCCTGGCCGAGATCCTCGCCGAGCGTCGCACGCTCGTCGTGCAGGACCGCGGCTTCATCACCTTCATGAACGCCGACATCCTCGGCGTCGACATCCTCATCTGGATCTTCGCGATCGTCGCGGCCCTCGGCTGGGTGCTCTTGAACCGCACGACCTTCGGTCGGCGCACCGTGGCCGTCGGCGGCAATCGCGAGGCCGCGCGCCTCGCCGGCATCGACGTGCGCCGCCACACGATGTGGCTCTACGCCATCACGGGTCTGTGCGCGGGAATCGCGGCCGTCATGATCCTCGGCCGCACCACGGCCGGCACGTCCACGCACGGTCAGCTCTACGAGTTGGATGCCATCGCGGCGGTCGTCGTGGGCGGCACGCTGCTCGTCGGCGGCCGGGGCACGATCACCGGTACGGTGTTCGGCGTCCTCATCTTCGCGACGTTGTCGAACGTGTTCATCCAGAACAATCTCTCGTCTTCCGTCCAGGCGGTGGCGAAAGGTGTCATCATCGTGGTCGCGGTGCTCCTGCAGCAGCGCTTCTCCCGTCCCCCGGGACGGGGCTGACGACACTTATGCCGACGGCGGCTGCGTGATTCGCGTAGTCGCCGTCGGCATGTGGATGGAATGCATTGCTACTAATGGTGTACTGAGGGCGTGAAGAGGATGACGACAGATTCCGTGCAGTCGGTCAATGGCGTGAGCCAGTTGTTCCAGCTGCTGCGAGACGGCGTACCGCGTACGCGAGCGGAGTTGGCCAAGTCGACTGGCCTCGCCCGATCGACCGTCGCCGTCCGCGTCGACGAGCTCATGCGGATGGGCCTCATCACCCCCGTCGCCGACGCGGTGTCCACCGGCGGTCGACCCCCGTCGCAGTTCGCCATCAACCCCGCGGCCAAGGTCGTCGTCGCCGTCGACCTCGGTGCGTCGCACGCGACCGTCGCGATCGCCGACCTCACCGGCAAGGTGCTCAGCGAGCGCACCGGCGAGATCGACATCGCCACCGGCCCCGAGCCCGTGCTGACCTGGCTCGTCGAGACGGCGACCGCGCTGCTGACCGAGTCCGGTCGTTCGGCCTCCGACGTCGCCGCGATGGGCATCGGCGTTCCGGGGCCCGTCGAGCACTCCACCGGCCAGCCGGTGAACCCCCCGATCATGCCCGGCTGGGATCGCTTCGACATTCCGGGCTGGATCTACCAGCACATGCCCGTCCCGGTCCTCGTCGACAACGACGTCAACATCATGGCCCTGGGCGAACGCAGCATCGCCTGGCCCGCGGTCGACCACTTCATGTTCGTGAAGGTGGCCACCGGTATCGGCACCGGCATCATCTCCGACGGCCACCTGCAGCGCGGCGCCCAGGGAATCGCCGGCGACATCGGCCACGTCCAGGTCGCGCGCGGCGCCGACATCCCGTGCCAGTGCGGCAATCGCGGGTGCCTCGAGGCCCTGGCATCCGGCCCCGCCATCGCCCGTGCCCTGCGCGCGCAGGGGATCGAGGCCCACACCGGCTCCGACGTGGTCGACCTCGTCAAGCGCGGCAACATCGACGCGATCCAGGCCGTGCGTCAGGCGGGCCGCGACATCGGCGAGGTGCTCACCACCTGCGTGAGCCTCATGAACCCCTCGGTCATCGCGATCGGCGGCTCCATGGCCCGCGTCGGCGAGCACCTCATCGCGGGAGTCCGCGAGGTCGTCTACACCCGCTCCACGCCCCTCGCCACCGAATACCTGTCGATCGTGCAGTCGGTCGCCGCCGAGAAGGCCGCCGTCATCGGCGCGAGCATGCTCGCCGTCGAGCACGCCCTGGCGCCCGAGTCGCTGAACGCCGCGTTCCTACGCGCCTGACCCGCGCGGGCGGGGCGCCGCGGATCGCGGTGGAGTCCGCTGTCGAGCGCGCCGCGCTCGCCGCGGGTCGCGACGGTCCGTGGGCCCCGGTGCCCCGTACCCAGCGGCGGAGTGTTCCCCTGACACGTCGGTTCCGGATGCCGGCGACCCGGCGTATCGCGTGGAGTCCGCTGTCGTGCGCGCGGCACGCGGGCCCGCGGCACGAACAACGCCCACCGTGCCGCAGCACGACGGGCGTCGTGGGTCGCTCGCGGCGCGGAGTGTCCCTCTCCACGCCGCGAGCGGGTCTCAGGGCGACCGGCGCGAGGCGCGGGTCGCGGGGCCGACGTCGTCGTTCGATGAACCGGGTTCGGCGACGGCACCCGCGGGCACCGTCTCGCGACCGGCGTCCGCGTCCGCGTCGGCATCCGTCCCCGCGGCATCCGCCCGCGCGGCGGCCACCGCGGCGGCGATCTCGCGCGCGTGAGCGGCCCTGCGGCGCCGGGCCGCGACGATGCGCCAGGCGACGAGCAGGACGATGACGGCGAGGATCGCGAGCGCGGTCCACGGCACGGCGGCGGTGGCGGCGGCGCCCTGCGAGACGAGGGGGTCGAGGGTGGAGGGCTCGGCGCCGGCGAGCGTGCGCGAGACCACCTGCGAGGTCGCCGTCACATCGGCCGAGAGCAGCACGAGGGGCACGACCCCGGCGACCTCGACGGTGCGCTCCAGCGAGCTGCCGGGGAGCAGCTCGGGGGCGTCGTCGGCCGCGGTCACGCGCGCCCAGCCGAAGGGACCGCCCAGGGCGACCTCGACGTTCGGGTCGAGGCGGGTGTTGCCGGTGTTGGTCAGGGTGTAGGTGACGGTGGCGGAGCCGGCCTCGGCGGGGTTCGCGGTGCCGTGGTAGTCGACGGCCACCTCGCCCACGGCGAGAGAGGGGGCGAGGTCGCCCTGCACGCGCAGGTGCACGCGCGAGCCGAGACGGCGTTCGGTGACGGTGCCGTTGTCGGCGGTGACGAGCATGGATGCCACGATGCCGGCGGCGTAGTCGCCGGGAGCTGCGTCGGCGGGGACGGCGACGGTGAAGGGCACCTCGGCGCTCGCGCCACTGTCGAGGGTGAGCTCGGACGATTCGATCGAGACCCAGCTGCCGAGGTCGGTGGACTCCGCGCCTCCGGCGAGGATGTCGAGGGCTCCGTCTTCGGTGAGGAAGCCGTCCGCGGCGTAGACGCGCAGGGTGATCGGCTGGGGGCTGCGGTTGGCGACGTACAGGGCGTCGCCGACCGTGCCCCCGGGCAGCAGGTCGTACGCGTAGTTGGGCCGGTCGCGCCCTTGCGCGGTGTCGGCGGGCTTGACGCTCCACGTCACCGTGGTCTCGGCGGAAGGAGCGGCGGCCGCGGAGGCGGCGACGGGGGTTCCCAGCAGCAGCGCGAGGCCGGCGAGGAACGACACGAGAATACGGAGGGAACGGGGGGAGGTCTTCGCCGGGGACATGGGCGTGGCTTTCGTGTGGAAGGGGTCCCGCCGGGGCCGCGTTCTCGGGGAGCGCGACCCCGGCAGGAGGGGGGATCAGCTGAGGGCGGTCAGCGTCACGGTCGCGGTGTAGGTACCGCGGGGGGTCTCGAGCGGGAGCTTGAGATCCAGGTCGGCGCCCACGAGCGAGGAGCCGCGCTCGTGGCCGTCGTTCGCCTGAGCGAGGGTGCGGGCGACCGACAGGCCCTGGCCGCTGTCGAAGCCGGAGGGCACGGGAGCGCCGGCGACGGCACCGCCCTGCGTCTCGAGGACCTCGGGCGTCCAGCCGAGGTACTTGCTCGACACTTCCTGGCCGCCGGCGGTGAAGTTCGACACCTGAGCGGTCAGCGACCACCCGGGGTTGCCGGCCCGCGTGTCCTGCACGCGGATCGGCACGATCTCACCGGAGGCGGCGTAGTGGTCGAGGTTCTCGGTCGCCACTCCCAGGTCGACCAGGCGCGAGGTGCCCTCGATCGACCACGTGAGCTCGCCCGAGCCCTGGTCGGGAACCGTCACCGCGATGGCCTGGTCACCGGCAGGAGGCGCGGTCGGCGCCTCACCCGTGTAGTCGCCCGTGGTCGAACCGGCGCGGACGCCCGCACCGAACGCGGCGGCGGGGGAGTTGCCGTCGAGTGCGAGAGCCCCGTACACCGTGGTGTTCGCCACGCGCAGGTTCGCGGTGTTCCCGGTGAGCGAGAGATTCCCGCCGATCGAGTTGGCGAACGCGTCGGAGCCGCCGTCGGCGGTGGCGCCGATCAGCACGTCGCGCGAGCTGCCGCTCACGGTGACGTCGCCCTTGACGACGGCTCCCGTCATCGACACACCCCAGCCCGAGCCGTCGACCGACACATCGGCGCCGACCGAGGAGCGCACGACGTCGACGTAGTTCGCCCGCTGGGTGAGAAGCGAGCCCGAGATCGCGCTGTCGACGACCTCCACGTCGATGCCGCCGGCCTCCACCGAGCCCCCGACCTTCAGGTCGTTGACGTAGAGGAAGCCCACCGTGGTGTCGGCGGAGTAGGCGCTGATGTCGCCGGCGACGCTCGTGCCGTCGAGCGAGACGCCGTACGCGTCGGTGGCGACGACGTCTCCGGTGACGGTGACCGAGGTGGCATCCAGCCACCCGCCCGCCTCGACGACGATGTCGCCTTCGACGGTCGCTCCGCCCAGGACGCAGTCCGCTCCGCCGGGGACGATCAGGTTTCCCGAGACGGTCTGGCTGCCCAGGTCGTCGGTGCAGGTGAGGTCGGCCGCGTACGCGGGGACGGCGACGACGCTGCCCCCGATGACGAGGAGTCCGACGGTGGTGAGTTTCGTGATTCTGTTCATCGGTTCTTCCTCGTCGCTCAGCCGCGCAGGGCTGCGATGTTGTCGTAGCTGCGGTCGGCGTTGGCGAGCGAGTCACCGGGGTTGACCGGCACCGTGGAGGCGTTGTCCTGTTCGAACATGCCGAAGCGCTGGCCGCGGTCGCGCAGCTGCGACAGGAACGCCGTGTAATCGATGTTCCCGGCGCCGAACTCGACGATGTCGTACCCGTTGGCGCTGCTCGGGTTGAGCTTGCCGTCCTTCAGATGGAGGATCGGGAAGCGACGGGGGTCGCGCTTGATGTAGTCGATCGGCTCGAACCCCGGGTACAGGTGCTTTCCGACGTGCGCCCAGTAGACGTCCATCTCGAAGAACACCGTCTCGGGGTTGAGGTTCGCCCAGTACAGGTCGTAGATGCGCTCGTTCGTGTCGGTCGTGAAACCCCATTCCTGCGCGTGGTTGTGCAGGTAGAGCTTGATTCCCGCTGCGCGCCCCTTCTCGCCCATCTGGTTCCACGTGCCGATGGCCTGCATCCAGGCATCCTTGGCGAGGGGTCCGCCGTACCCGCCGGCGATGGGCCCGCCCTGACCCAGGTGCGGCATGCCCAGCACGTGCGCGATCTCGAGCTGCTGGTCGATGTTGGCCGGGGTGAGGTTGACGTGGGCACCGGTCGCGCGCAGGCCGTTGTCGTCGAGCAGCTGGCGGATCTCCTGCGGGGTGATGGCGCCGACGCCTCCCTGCGTGTAGCCCGCGAACTCGATCTCCGAGTAGCCGATGCGAGCCAGCTCCTCGAACACCGCACGGAAGCCCAGCGAGCTGACCTTGTCTCGGACGGTGTAGAGCTGGATGCCGATGCGGTTGACGGGGACGAGGCGCTTGCCGGCGCTGACCGGGGGAGCGGCCGCCGCGGCGCGGGCGCCGAGAGCGGTGGATGCCGAGGCGGCGGCGGGCATGGCGGCGGCGCCGATGCCGATGGCGACGGACGATGCCGCCAGGGCCTTGAGCAGGGTGCGCCGGCTCATGGGCCGATCCGGCACCGTGGGGTGCGCGTGGTCGTGGTGGTGACTCATGACTCTCCTTCGAGGTGGGTCCGCCCCGGGGCCGGGGACGACCGTGGGGGTGGTGGGGGCCGCGGTGCGCGACCCCCACCGGGGTGTTACTTCTTGACGGTCAGGGTCGCGCTGCCGCTGCTCTTCGCGATCCCGGTCGAACCGGTGTAAGAGGCCTGCACCTGGTAGGTGCCCTCCGCGCTGAGCTTGGGCAGGGTCACCTGGACGGTGCCGTCTGCGCCGAGCGTGCCGGTGAGGGTGGTGACGACCGCGTTGTTGCGGCGGATCGTCACCGTGGCGTCGCCGGTCGGGACGATGCCCGTCGACGAGGCCACCTGGACCGTGGCGGTGGCGGCCACGGCGGGCTTGACCGGCGTCGGCGAGACGGCGACCGAGGTCGTCGACTTCGCCTGCGAGACCGTGAGACGACCGATGCCGGCCGATCCCTTGAAGGTCTCGTCGGCCCCGTAGGTGGCCCGCAGGGTGTGCGTGCCGACCGGGAGGTCCGCCGGGAGGACGACGACGGCGTTGCCGTCGGCGTCCAGCGTCGCGCGACCGAGTTCGGTCTCGCCGACCGTGAGCACGACCTCGCCCGTGGGGGCGCCGCCCTCTCCGCGCACCGACACCGTCACGTCGCCGGGGGCGCCGTAGGTGACGCGCGGGGAGCCGAGCGAGACGAGCGTGCGGGTGTCGACGGTCGGCTCATCGGGAGCGTCGAGGTCGATCGTGAACGAGACCGAACCGAGCTCCGAGACGTTGCCGCCGGTGTCGGTGGCGCGGTAGCGGATGTCGTAGGCGCCGTCCTGGTCGAACGTGACCCCGTACTGCTGGTTCGCCGCGAGGGTCACCCAGGTCGCGCCTTTGTCGCGGGAGTACTCGACGCTCGCGAGCGTGCCGTTGTCGGCGGCCTGCACCGAGAAACGCACCGGCTCGTTGAACACGCCGCCGACACCCGTGGGGGTGGCGGGGGCCAGCGTGTGCGCGACCGTCGGGGGTGTGACGTCTCCGACGCCGTCGCCGACCATCGTCAGCGCATCGACGGCGAGTTCGTCGGCCGAGGTGACGTAGAGCGCTCCGGTGCCCTCGGGGGCGTCGAGGGCGATCTCGACGTCCTGCCAGCCGTTCCCCGCGGGGATGGTGGCGGTCGCGAAGGGCTCGGCGTCGGCCGCGCCCCAGCGCAGTTGCACCTCTCCCGCACCGCTCGCGCGGACCACGGCGCCGTCGATCCCGGCGAAGTTCACCGGGTCGAAGGCGAGGAAGTCGCCCGCTCCGAGGCCGCGGACGGCGTTTCCGCCCGAGGCGCCGGCGTCGGCGTACGTCGTGACGCCCTCGCGGCGGATCGCGTGCTCGGCCTGCTGCAGCTTGGGGTTCAGGCGAACGGTCGCCTCGCCCGTGGCCGCCGGCAGTCCGTTGGCGCCCGCGTCGGTGTAGGTGACCACGACCGCGCCGTAGAGCAGGGCGCCGGGGCCGTGCTCGGGCGAGTTCGGGTCGGTGCGGAAGACGCCGGTGCAGCCCGTGCCCGAGACCTCGGGGTGGGCGTGCTCGTCGTGGCCGAGACCGTAGGTCCACGTCACGCGCGAGCAGTCCGTGGCGTCGCCGTCCTCGGCATCCGTCGTCGTCACCTGGAAGGGGATCGCCTGACCCCAGTCGAAGAACGCGCCGTTGCCGGGGAAGGCCACGGTCACCTCGGGTGCCTGGTTGCCCACCGAGATGGTGCGCGAGGTCAGGCCGAAGCGTCCACCCGGGTCGGACACGCGCAGGCGAGCGCTGTAGTTGCCCAGCTCGGTGTACGTGTACGACGCGGTGACGCCGGTGGCGTCGTAGTCCCCGTCGCCGTCGAAGTCCCACTCGTAGGTGAGGGTGTCTCCGTCGGGGTCGGTCGAGGTCGACGCGTCGAACTCGACGGTCAGGGGCGCCTGCGACGACGAGGTGGGCGTCGCGGTGAAGCGCGCCTGGGGCGACTTGTTCCCGGCCACGTAGTCGATGCGGTACAGGCCTGCATCGGGGTTCGCGCGGAAGAAGCCGTCGCCGTAGTCGAGCACGTACATCGAGCCGTCGGGCCCGATCTCCATGTCCATGGGGTTGTCGTGCGGCGGCTGACCGAGGGTGCTCAGAGCGGCGTTGGGCAGGAAGTCCTCGATCGCGCTGACCTCGAAGGTGTCCCAGTCGAGCGTGAACGCGGCGATGTAGTCCTGCGAGAACTCGCCCATGAACGCCTTGCGGTCCCAGTGCTGGGGGAGCTTCGTGGGCGAGGGGTTGTTCTCGTCGTAGTGGTAGACGGGGCCGCCCATGGGGCCCTGGCCGTTACCGGCTCCGAAGTTCACCAGCTCGTCCCACGGCTGGTCGCCGGGGTTGTCGCCGTACCAGAGGGTCGCGGGCTGCGCGGGGGGAAGATCGGTGAGACCGGTGTTCCACCGCGACTCGTTCTTGAGGTTGTCCGGGTCGAAGAACGCACCCGGCGTCGCCGTGGCGAAGTCCCAGTCGTTGTACGCCTGGTTGTCGGCGTGCACGTAGGGCCAGCCGGCGTTCTGCGGCTCGTCGAGGCTGATGGCGTTCCACTCCACCAGGCCCATGGGTCCGCGGCCCGCGGTCTCGGCGACGGCCTTCGTCGCGTCGGGGCCGTAGTCGCCCCACGACAGCGAGTTGGTCTCGATGTCGACCTCGATGCGGAAGGGGTTGCGCACGCCCATCACGAAGATCTCGGGGCGGGTGAGCTCGGTTCCGGGGGCGAAGAGGTTGCCCTCGGGGATCGTGTACGAGCCGTCGTCCTCGACGTGGATGCGCAGGATCTTGCCGCGCAGGTCGTTGGTGTTGCCGGCGCCGCGGCGCGAGTCGAAGCCGGGGTTGTAACCGGGGGCGTCGTTGTTGGGCGCGAAGCCGTTGGCTCCCGGGGTGGATGCCGGGGTGTTGTCGCCCGTGCTCAGGTAGAGGTTGCCGTCGCCGTCGAAGCCGATGTCGGCACCGACGTGGCAGCACTGCCCGCGCTGGACCTCGACGTCGAGGACGACCTGCTCGCTCGCGAGGTCGAGGGCGTCTCCGTTCCACTGGAAGCGGGCGAGACGGTTCACGCCGACCCACTGGTCCCAGTACGACTCGTCGGCGCCCGCGGGGAGCGTGTTGGGGGAGTTGCCCGCCGGGGTGTCGGCCACGCCGTCGCCGTCCGCGTCGCGCGGGGAGTACACGAGGTACACCCAGTTGTTCTCGGCGAAGTTCGGGTCGAGGGCGACCGTCTGCAGGCCGTCCTCGGAGTTGGCGTAGACGTCGAGCGTGTTGGTGACGCGCGTGACGCCCGTCGCCGGGTCGGTCAGGCGCACGTCGCCGTTGCGGGCGGTGTGCAGCACGCGCTTGTCGGGCAGGACCGCGAGGTCGATGGGCTCGCCCACGTCCTTGGTCAGCAGCACGCGCTCGTAGTTGCTCCAGTCCAGAGCGCCGCCGTTCTCGCCGGTGTCGCCGGGGTCGGGGGTGCCGGGGTCGGTGGGGTCGCCGTGGTCGCCCCCGGGGTCGGTCGTGCCGTGGTCGTGCCCGTCGTGCGCGAAGGCGGGGACGGGCGCTGCGGCGATGGCGCCCAGGCCCAGCGCGGTGGCCGCGAGGACCGCCGTCAACCGGGACCGGACGACCGGATGCCGAGAAGTAGAGTTCATCGTGAAACAGCTCCTGTGAATGCGTTCGAGTTGTTTTCACCGGGTCGCCACTCAGTCGGTCTCAACGGCTGGTCGTGGCGGCCCGGGCTCTTCATGCGGTGGCGGTCGGCCACACGCGGTGCGTGCTCCTTACTCTTCGTCGAGTGGGAGGGGTCGCCGATCATCGCCTCTCAGGGCGGTTCGCGCGGCGAGCCTCGGGGGGATGAGGCGTCCTGCGGTGCGGGACGTCGCTCGTCGTCATCTTGACGGATGTTTTTCCATAGGTCAATCAAAAGATGCGTAATGTGCGCACAACAAAAGAACGGCTAACACGAGTCTTGTGGTCTGCCTTCGTCGCGGGCTAGCATCGCCGAACGGTGCGACGAGCGCCGATCCCCCACCCGTCGGCAGAGCGGCCGACACGGCCGAGGAGGCCCCATGCTCCATGGACTGACCGGATGGCATCTGCTGATCGTTCTCGCGGTGATCGTCCTCTTGTTCGGCGCGGCCAAGCTGCCGGCCCTCGCCCAGAGTGTCGGCAGATCGGCCCGGCTGTTCAAGGGCGAGCTGAAGGCGATGAAGGACGACGACGAGGTTCCGCTCGACCCCGGGGTCGAGCCGGCGCACCCCGCCCCCCGGCCCGCAGCAGCCGTCGCGGATCCGCCGCCGACGCGCTGAGCGCTCCGGGACGCGCCGTTTCCCGTCGCCGCGCCGCCGTGAAGCCGCCCGACGTCGCGCCGCGCCCCGCGGGTCAGTCGGAGTCGGCGCCTGCGACGCGTGCCGACGCCCGCGCCGACACGGTACGCAGCGCCGAGAGCACGCGCCGCACCGCGGCGTAGGCCAGTGCGTCGGGTCGCGCCAGCGCGTCCACGTGGCGGACCAGGGCGACATCGGCGAGCGGTCGCAGCACCAGTCCATCGACGGCGAGGGGTGTCGTCGTGGTGCGCGGCATGACGGCGATCGCCGCCCCGGCGCGCACGACCTCGGCCGTCACCGAGAACTCGTTGATGCGGTGGGCGACCTCGAGAGGACGCCCGACGTGGGCGGCGAGATGATCGAGCACCCCGGCGAGCGGGAATCCGGGGTGCACCGACACCCACCTCTCGGCGACGAGGTCGGTCGCGCGCAGCTCGTCGCGTCGGGCCAGCGGGTGCTCGGCCGGCAGGGCGATGTCGAGCGGCTCTTCGAGCAGCGGCACCGTGACCACGCGGTCCACGGGCCACGGTTCGTCGTGCGCGAGGCGGTGCGCTACGACGATGTCGTGGTCGGCCGTCAGTCCCGGAAAGTCGCGGTGTGCCACGTCGGCGTCGGCGAGGTGCAGCGGCGGCGTGCCGTCGAGTTCGCGCAGGAGGGGCCCGAAGAGCGCGAGCGCGGCGCTGTGGAAGGCCGAGACGCGCACCGGGCGGTCGCTCGTGTCGAGGAAGGCGCCCACGGCCTCTCGGGCCGAGACCAGGGCCTCGTCGACCCGCGTCCCGGCGGCAGCGAGGGCCTGGCCGGCGGGTGTGAGGGCGAGGGCGCGCCCGCGCCGGGTGGTCAGCGGAACGGGCACGTGCGCCTGGAGTGCCGAGAGCTGCTGCGACACCGCCGACGCCGAGACGTGCAGCGACTCCGCCACGGCCGCCACGCTTCCCCGGTCGCGGAGTTCGCGCAGCAGGCGCAAGTGGGCCACATCCATAAGGAAGAACTTACGTCACAGTGAAGAAAGTGCCCGTTGATCTTCTGTCTGCAGCCAGCGACGGTAGGCGTATGGCCCGCCGCGTCCCCGAAATCGTCGTCGACCTCCTCCTCGTCGCGGTCGCCGCAGTCTGGGGTGCCAGCTTCCTCGCCGCGAAGGAGCTGGTGGCCGAGACCGGCGTCGCCTCCGGCGTGGCGCTGCGCTTCGTCGTGGCCGCGATCGCCCTCGGCATCCTGTGCCTGATGAGACGGGAACGGATGCCGCGGGGGCGCGGCCTCGCGATCGCCGCTCTGCTCGGCTGCTCGCAGGCGGCGATCATCGGGCTCGAGACCGCGGGCGTGCACCTCACCTCGGCGACCAACGCCGGGCTCCTCATCAGTCTCGCCCTCGTCTTCACCCCGGTGCTGGAGAGCGTCGCCGCGCGCTCGTGGCTCCCGCGGACGTACTTCGTCGCGGCCGTGGCTGCGGTGGTCGGCGTGGCCCTGCTCGTCTCGGACGGCGGCCTCCGTACCCCCAACCTGGGCGACGCTCTCGTCATCGCCGCGGCGGTCGTCCGCGCCGTGCACGTCACCGCGAGCGGGCACCTCACCCGCGGCCGACACGACAGCACCCTCGCCGTCGTCTTCGTCCAACTGCTCGTGTGCGCCCTGGCCTCGTCGGCCGTGGCCGGCGCCGACCTGCCGCGTGCGGCCGCGGGGCTCTCGGCATCCGGATGGGTCGACGTGCTCTTCCTCGGACTGCTGTGCTCGGTCTTCGCGTTCGTGGTGCAGTTGTGGGCGGTGCGGCGCACCTCGGCGACCCGCGCGAGCATCCTCATGGGTACCGAGCCAGTGTGGGCGCTCGCCGTGGGTGTCGCCATCGGCGGCGAGGCGGTCGGCGCGCCCGGGATGATCGGCGCCGTGCTCATCATCGCCGCGTCGTACGCGGGGCAGGCGATCGAACGCCGACACCGCCGCTCGCGTGACGAAGCGAGCGGCGGCGCCGGCGAGGAGCCGGTCAGTTCCGGTCGGGCCTCGGTCGCCGCCATCGCGCCCACACCGTCGCCGTGAGTCCCGCGGCCACGAGCGCTGCGGCGAGCAGGATCGAGGCGATGTCGCCACCGGTCATGGCGAGCCCGCCGCCCGGGGATCCCGGGCCCGCGCCGGGCGGCGGGGAGCAGTCCACGGTGCAGGTGGCCGTCGGCTGAGGGGTGATCTCGACGGTCACGCCGACGCCGTCGTCGGCGACGGCGGCGCTCAGGAACACGACGTCGCTCATGAGAGCGTCACCGCCTCGCGCCGACCCTCTTCGCGCGCCTGCGCCACGAGGTCGTCGAGGCGGCGTCGCGAGCGACGGCGACCCGAGGCGACGGCCGCGACGATGAGGGCGACCCCGATCGCCGCCGCGAGGTGCAGCCACGGCACCGCCCAGACGGTGACGCTGTGCGTCACGGGGGTCGCGGTGAGTGTCGCGTCGGGCACCGCGGCATCCACCGTCACGTCCTTCACGAGCAGGAAGGTCGGCCACGCGGGCTGGGCCTCGGTCTGCACCTGACGCGATTCCCCGGGGAGCAGCACGCCGCGTTCCCCGGTGGCCCCATCGATCACGTCGGTCACGACGAGGGCGGTGTTGCCGGTGTTCTCGGCGGTGTACGAGTACGCCAGCGACCCCGGTGCGAAGAGGTTCCACGACGGCGTGTACTCCGCGCGGACCTCGCCGACGCCCACCGCGGGTGCGAGCTCGCCCGTCACCCGGGTCGAGACGCGGAAGCCGACCCGGCTGTCGACGCCCACCTTCGTGCCGTCGTTCCCCGCGGAAGTGGATCGAACCGAAGCCGAGACCCCGGCCGCGTGATCGCCCGGGGTGGCATTGTTTGGAACCGCGATCTCGAACGCGATGATCCGCGTCTCGTTGGGGGCGAGGGTGACCGATGGTTCGACGGTGATCCAGGTGCCCGCGTCGACCGAGGTGCGGTCGGCGGGGAGCATCGTGAAGCGCCCGGTCTCGGTGTAGTAGCCGTCCGCCGCGGTGAGGGCGAAGGTCGCCTCGCGCTCGCTGAAGTTCTTGACCGCGAGGTGCTCGGTCGTCCGCTGACCCGGATCGAGTTCGACCTGCATGACGCGACGGCCGTCCGCCCCCTCCGCTGAGGCCGGGGTCACCGACCAGGTGACCGCCGCGTCGGCGGCGTCGTCCGCCGTGGCGGGAGGCGCCGAGACGAGTGCGGCCGCGGCCCCGAAGAGCACCGCCAGGGTGGCGGATCCTCCCCGCGCGACCGTCGTCCTCATCGTGACGCTCACCCCTCGAGGAGGGTCAGGGTGATGGTGGCCGAGTAGGAGCCGGGTGCGACCGTGGCCGGGGTCTGCAGCAACAGGCCCGCCGAGGCCGAATACGACCCGCCCGCGGCGGCGGCGGAGGTGTCGGCGTTGGCGAGCAGTTCGGCGTCGACGAAGCCGCCGATGCCCGGGTCGACGTCGTCGCCGGGCGCCACGAGGCTGCTGTCGCCCGCGACGATGGTGGGGTACCAGCCGAAGCTGTCGGCCGACGAGATCGCGGGCTGACCTGCGGTGCCGGTGAAGTCGCTGATGGCGCCCATGACGTACCAGTACGCCTCGGGGTCGACGTTCTCGGCCAGGCGGGTGTCGGTGACGGTGACCGTCGGCAGGGTGCCGGTGAAGGTGCGGTCGGTTCCCGACGGCTCTCCCTCCGTGAGGGCGGTGGCCTCACCGGCGACGGTCAGGGCGAGCACTCCGGGCTCGGCCGCCGGGGCGATCTCGACCTGCACGTCGACGGTGTCCTCGTCGGCCGCGAACGCACTGCCGCTACCCGCGGCGGCCAGGATGCCGACGCCGAGGGCTGCGACTCCGATGCGGGCCGACAGGCCGCGACGGGAGGTGGGGGACATGGGTGCTCCGTTCTTCCACCGCGAGGGGTGGAGTCGTCGGCGGGCGCCGGCGGGTGGTCGGGACGACCGGCGTCCAGCCGATCGGTGAACGTGGGATGCCGTCGTTTCGAGCGGGCGCGGCGGACTCGGGGGAGCCTCGTGGCGGCGCTGTCACGGGTCGGTTCTGCGGGTTCGTTGCGACAGTAGTGCGGCTTCCGCGGGTCGTCAAGCAAAAGTTGCACGGTGCTCGGACTGCTTCTCGTTCGCTCTTTTATTGCCCTCATCGGGAAATTTGGTACGTCTCGCGGGCGCTACTGTCTTCGGTGGGCCGTGCGCGGGCCAGATTTCAGCAGTTCTTCACGCAAATTAGTCAGGTTTTGTAGACGTACCGACAAAAGACTCCTACAGTGACCACGGTCGAGGGCGACCTGTGCGGTCCGAGCGGACGCCGTCACCCCCGCCGCTGATCCGAAGGAGCAATGATGCCCGTACCCGCTGTCTTGTCCGGCCCCCGCCGGCGCAGCACCCGCGTCGCGAGAACCCTCGCGGCCGGTCTCCTGGGCGGAGCACTGGTGGCCACAGGAGCGATCCTGCCCGCCAATGCCGCCGTCGCCCCCGCCGTCAATACGCCGGCGGACCTGCCCAAACAAGAACCGGGGGTGACGCTTCGCACGTACTCCACCCCGCCCCTCACCGAGCTCTGCACGCTCAAGTCAGGTCAGACCCCCAACGTCGACAAGCTCATGTCGACCATCGACTGGAGCACCGACGAGCAGTTCGGCGCGGGCGACAACTTCATCACGCACGCCCTGGCCAATCTGACCATCAGCACCCCCGGTCAGTACGTCTTCCGCCTGACGAGCGACGACGGTTCACGCCTCACGCTCGACGGCACGCAGCTGATCGACAACGACGGCCTCCACGGAGCGGAATCCGTCGAGGGCACCGTCACGCTCGACGTGGGCGTGCACGACCTCTTCGTCGAGATGTTCGAGGCCACCAACGGCCAGCAACTCACGGTGGAGTGGAAGACCCCGGGCTCGTCGAGCTTCACCGTCATCCCGAACGACGTGCTCAGCACCGAGGCGGGCGTCGTCCGCGTGACCGCCCCCGGAACGAAGTACTGCGAGGGCAGCACCGACTCCGCCGGAGACGGTCTGCGCCTGGATGCCGTGAACCCCGACTACACGCTCGTGAACCTGCGCCCCGAGGGCTTCACCCCGAAGGTCTCGGGTCTGGCCTTCCTCGGCAACGGCGACCTCGCCGTGCTGACCACCGGTTCGGTCAACTCCGGCGGGTGGGACACCTCCACCCCCGGCAAGGTCTTCGTGCTCAAGGGCGCCCAGGCGGCCGACGGCCCCGAGGACGTCACCGTCGTCGAGGCGGCCGGCGGTCTGCTCAACCCCATGGGCATCGATGTCATCGACGACAAGATCTACGTCTCCGAGCGCTACCAGCTCACCGAGCTCAGCGACACGAACGGCGACGGCTCGTACGAGACGAAGCGCAAGGTCGCGGAGTACCCCTCGGGCAACAACTTCCACGAGTTCGCCTTCGGCCTGATCCACGACGAGGACAACTTCTACGTCAACCTCTCGGTCGCGATCGACAACGGCGGGGCCACCACCAACCCGCAGCCCGCGAAGAACCGCGGCACCTCGGTGAAGATCGACCGGGCCACCGGAGCGATCAGCTACGTCGCCGGGGGTCTCCGCACGCCCAACGGCGTGGCCTTCGGCCCCGAGAACGAACTGTTCGCGATGGACAACCAGGGTGCCTGGCTGCCCGCGAACAAGCTCGTCAACATCAAGCAGGACCGGTTCTTCAACCACTACACGAACCCCGCCGGGCCCTTCGACGCCAACCCGGTGACCCCGCCGGTGGTGTGGATCCCGCAGAACGAGATCGGCAACTCGCCGAGCACGCCCATCATGCTGAAGGACGGCCCCTTCGCCGGCCAGATGATGTTCGGCGACGTCACCTACGGCGGCCTGCAGCGCGCCTTCCTCGAAAAGGTCGACGGCGAGTTCCAGGGGGCGGTGTTCCGCCACTCCGCGGGCTTCGAGGTCGGCGTGAACCGCGTCATCGAGGGCCCCGACAAGTCGCTCTACATCGGCGGCACGGGTGAGGGCGGCAACTGGGGCGAGGCGGGCAAGCTCACCTACGGCCTGCAGAAGCTCGTCCCGAAGACCACGCAGAACACGTTCGACATGACCTCGATGAAGGTCGTCGAGGGCGGTTTCGAGATCGAGTACACCCAGCCCCTGTCCGACGAGACGGTGGCGAACCTCGCCACGGCATACCGCGCCGAGCAGTGGCGCTACCTGCCGACCTCCACCTACGGCGGTCCCAAGGTCGACGAAGAGATCCTTTCGCTGACGAGCGCCACGGCATCCGCCGACCGCAAGACGGTCACAGTGACCTTCGACGGTCTCAAGCAGGGCCGCGTCGTGCACCTGCGCTCCCCGCAGCCCTTCGCCGCCGCCAGTGGCGACAAGCTGTGGAGCACCGAGGCCTGGTACACGCTCAACTCCCTGCCGGGCTACGTCTCGCCGGCCGACCAGGGCTGGTACGAGGCCGAAGAGGCCCGCCTGATCGGCGGTGCCAAGTTCGACGTGGAGCACAGCGGCTACTCGGGTGCCGGTTTCGCCGGTGGCCTGTGGCAGGCCGGTTCCGCGTTCGAGTTCACGGTGAACGCCGAAGCCGCGGGCACCGTTCCGGTCAACGTGCGCTACTCCAACGGGCCGAACCCCGCGCCCGGCACCAAGGATGTGAACCTGTACGTCAACGGCCAGAACCTCGGCAAGTGGGACTTCCCCTCGACCGGTGACTGGAAGACCTGGGCCACGATCACGCGCGACATGCCGCTGGTCGCCGGGGCGAACACGATCGCGCTGAAGTACGAGTCGGGCAACAAGGGCAACATCAACGTCGACGTCCTCTCGATCGGCACCGCCGACATCTGCGCTCCGGCGCAGGTCGAGGACGGGTACCGCTCGCTGTTCGACGGCACTCTCGAGAGCCTGAACGCCGGCTGGCGCATGGCGGGCCCCGGGGGCTTCGGTCGACAGAACGACTGCAGCATCCGCGGCGAGGGGGGAATGGGTCTGCTCTGGCACAAGGCGCAGGAGTTGAACGAGTACAGCCTCAAGCTGGACTGGAAGCTCATCGCCGATCACAACGGCGGCGTCTTCGTCGGCTTCCCCGACCCGCAGAACGACCCGTGGGTCGCGGTCAACCAGGGCTATGAGATCCAGATCGACGCCACCGACGCCGCCGACCGCACCACCGGTGCGATCTACACCTTCCAGGGTGCGGATGCCGCGGCGGTCGAGGCTGCGCTCAAGCCCGTCGGCTCGTGGAACGCGTACGAGATCGTCGTGAAGGGGCAGACCATCAAGATCTTCCTCAACGGCACGCTCGTGAACGACTTCACCAGCACCGACCCCGCGCGTGACCTCTCGCAGGGCTTCATCGGCCTGCAGAACCACGGCGGGGGCGAAGCGGTGTCGTACCGCAACGTTCGGGTCAAGGACATCGACGAGCCGGCACCCCTCGCGGTGACGGCCTCCGCCGAGGTCCGTTGCATGGCGAAGAAGGCGACGCTGACGGTGCGCGCGACCAACACCGACACGGTGCCGGTCGACGTGACCCTCACGACGGCGTGGGGCGAGCGGGTCATCCCCGCCGTCCAGCCCGGGGCGACGGTGTTCCACACCTTCACCACCCGTGCCGTCTCGGTCCCCGCCGGCGAAGCGACGGTGTCGGCGACCGGCGACGGTCGCACCGGAGAGGCCACGGCCTCGTACGCGGCCAAGAGCTGCGGCTGATCCCCCCGGCGCCCCCGGCGGCGGACTCGCGTCCGTCGCCGGGGGCGCTCCCTCATGTCCCAGAGGTTCCCCATGCTGTTCTCCCTCGGTCGCCGCGTCAGCCGGCATCGCCTGTTCGTCCTCCTCGTGTGGGCAGTGCTGGTCGTCGGCGGTGGTGCCCTCGCCGGCGACGCCTTCGACCGCACGGTCTCGGTCGCCGACGCTCCCGCCGGGAGCGAGTCACTGCGCGCGAGCGACCGCCTCGATGCCCTCGACCCCGAGGGCGAGATCGTCACCGCCGTTCTCCGTGGGGAGGACTTCTTCTCCCCGACGCTGCGCGACAGCGCGACCGCGGCGATGTCGTCCATCCGCTCCCTGCCCGGGGTCGCCGAGGTCACCGACGCCTACACGGCCGGCGGGGCGATCGGCGACGACGGACGCTCGTCGCTGGTCGTCGTCGAACTGGCCGTCGGCCTCAGCGGCGACGAGGCCGTCGCCACGGCATCCGCCGTCTCCGGCCTGCTGCACGGGATCGACGCTCCCGAGGTGCTCGTCGGGGGCCCTCTGCTGGCCGAAGAGGCCTTCGTCGACCGCGCCACCGCCGACGCCGCCCTCGGTGAGGGCGCCGCGATCCTCGTCCTCGTCGTGCTGCTCACCCTCGCGCTCGGGTCGCTGCGCATCGCGATGATCCCCGTGGTCGCCGCCCTCGCGGCGATCGCCCCGACGCTGGCGGTCCTGGGCCTGCTCACCCGCGTCGTCGACGTCAACGAGTTCGCGGTCAACGTCGTCACGATCCTGGGGCTCGGCCTCGCGGTCGACTACAGCCTCCTGGTGGTGCTGCGCCTCCGCGAGGAACGCACCGCCGACCCCGTCGTCCCCCTCGACGAGCTGATCGCCCGCACCGTCGCCGGCGCCGGTCGCGCGGTGCTCGTGTCGGGTCTCGCCGTGACGGTGGCCCTCGTCGGCATCCTGGCGCTCGGCGACCCGTTGCTGTCGGGCATGGCGCTCGGCGGAGCCGTGGTCGTCGTCATCTCGACCCTCGCGGGCCTCACCCTCGTTCCCGCCACGCTCTCGCTCCTGCACCGCGCCCTCCCCTCCGCCGAAGCGCGCACCTGGGCTCGCCCCTGGGCCGGTCGCGCCGCGCGCGAGGGCGTGCTCGCTCGTTCCACGCGCTTCGCGCAACGGCGCCCGGGCGTCGCCGCCGTCGCCGCCGCGGCTCTGCTGATGCTGTTCGCCGCTCCCGTGGCATCCCTCGCCCTCGACGACTCCGACATCCGTTCTCTCCCCGCGGCCGCGGAGGAGCGCCGGGCGTACGAGGCGACGACGACCGGCTTCACCGGGATCGGGATCGAGCCCGTCACGGTCGTCCTCGATGGAACGATCCGGGATGCCGCGGTCACCGGCGTCCTCGATCGGATCGCCGCCCTGCCCGAGGTCGCCGACGCCGACGTGGTCCAGGGCCTGCCGCCCGAGGTCACCGCGGTCGCCTTCACGCCCACCGGCGACAGTGCGACGGGGCCGGCGGCGCAGAGCCTCGTGCACGCGGTGCGCGGTCTGGACTCCCCGGTGCCGCTCGAGGTCACGGGTCCCGCCGCTTCGCTCATCGACACGCGCGACCACCTGGCCTCGCGCCTGCCGTGGGCGCTCTTCATCGTCGCCGCGGCCAGCTTCGCGCTGCTGTTCGCCCTCACCCGCTCCGTCGTCGTGCCGGCGAAAGCGCTCGTGCTCGCCGGCCTCACCGTGGCCTCGACCCTGGGCGTGCTGACCGCCGTCTTCGGGTGGGGCTGGGGCGCGCCCCTGCTCGGGTTCGAGCCGACGGGCACGCTCGATGTCACCACCCCGCTGCTCATCGGACTCCTCGCCTTCGGCCTGACCATGGACTACGAGGTGTTCCTGCTCGCCCGCATCACCGAACGCTGGCGCGCGCGCGACCTCTTCGCCGACCCGCGGTCCGCGAACGCCGAGGCCGTGCGCCACGGCATCGCCCGCACGGGTCCGGTGGTGACGCTGGCCGCCGTGGCCATCTGCATCGTCTTCCTCGGCTTCGCGTTCGGCGAGCTCGTGGCGATGAAAGAGATCGGGGTGGGGATGGTCGTGGCCGTGATCCTCGACGTCACGGTCGTGCGCGGGCTCCTTCTACCCGCTCTGATGACGCTCCTCGGCCGCGCGAACTGGTGGCCGGGCGCGCGCTCGGTCCCCCTCGTGATGCCCGAGGGCCTCCCGAGCCTCGAGACCGCCTCCCGCTGACGCCTCGGCGCCGAGCGGCACCGTCTCGCGCTCCGCGCCGTCTCGGGCCGCCGCGCGTGCGGCCGCACCGCCGTAGGCTGGAGCCATGCACGGCGAGTACAAGGTCCCCGGGGGAAAACTGGTCGTCGTCGACCTCGAAGAGCGCGAGGGCCGTATCCACGGCTTCCACCTCGCGGGCGACTTCTTCCTCGAGCCCGACGACGCCCTCGACGACATCGACGCGGCCGTCAACGGTCTTCCGGTCGAGTCCGACGTCCCCACGATCGCCGCGGCGATCCGCGCGGCCCTTCCCGAGGGGGCGCAGCTTCTCGGCTTCACGCCCGAATCGGTGGCGACCGCGATCCGCCGCGCGCTGGTGACCGCTCCCGGCTGGGCCGACTTCGAGTGGGAGGTCGTGCACGACGAGCCCGTCTCGCCCCGCATGAACCTCGCCCTCGACGAGGTGCTCACCACCCGCGTGGGCGCGGGGCTGCGCAAGCCCACGTTGCGCCTGTGGGAGTGGGACGAGAGCGCCGTCGTCATCGGCTCGTTCCAGTCGCTGCGCAACGAGGTCGACCCGGCGGGCGCCGAGAAGCACGGCTTCGACATCGTCCGCCGCATCTCGGGCGGTGGCGCGATGATGATGGCAGCCAACTCGATCGTGACCTACTCGCTGTACGTCCCGGCCTCCCTCGTCGCCGGTATGACCTTCGCCGACTCGTACGCGTTCCTCGACGACTGGGTGCTCCAGGCGCTGCGCTCGCTCGGCATCGACGCGGTGTACCAGCCGCTCAACGACATCGCGGGTCCTCACGGCAAGATCGGCGGCGCCGCCCAGAAGCGCCTCGCCAACGGCGGGGTGCTGCACCACGCGACCCTCAGCTACGACATGGACGGCCAGGTGCTCACCGAGGTGCTGCGCATCGGCCGCGAGAAGCTCAGCGATAAGGGCACCGTGTCGGCCGCCAAGCGCGTCGACCCGCTGCGCAGCCAGACCGGTCTTCCCCGGGCCGAGGTCATCGAGCGCTTCATCCAGACCTTCACCACGCTGTACGGGGCGACCCCGGGGCACATCAGCGACGAGGAGTACGCCGAGGCCCAGGCGCTCGTCGACTCGAAGTTCGCCACCGACGCGTGGCTGCAGCGCGTCCCGTGAGCGCCGAGATCCCCGCCGACGCGCCCGCTCCGGGCGGCGTCGAGATCCACCACGCCGACAACCTCAGCGTCACCCCGAACTATCCCGATGGGTCGTTCGCGCTCGTCTACCTCGATCCGCCCTTCAACACCGGGCGCACGCGTTCGAAGGCCGTCGAGTCGGCGACGCGCCGAGCATCGGTGGAGGAGGCCCCGGATGCCGCCCCGCCCGAGGCCGCGGCATCCCTCGACGATCCGAACATGCTCGAGTTCCCCGAAGAGGAGCCGCCCCCGCCCCCGGTGGTCCAGCGCGGCTTCCACGGGCGCGAGTACGCGCGCCTGCGCGGCGATCTGCGTACCTACGACGACCGTTTCGACGACTACTGGGGCTTTCTCGAGCCGCGGCTCGTCGAGGCGTGGCGCCTGCTCGCCGACGACGGCACCCTCTACCTGCACCTGGACTACCGCGAGGTCCACTACGCCAAGGTCATGTGCGATGCACTGTTCGGGCGCGACAAGTTCCTCAACGAGCTGATCTGGGCGTACGACTATGGCGCCAAGACGAAGCGTCGCTGGCCCACCAAGCACGAGACGATCCTGGTGTACGTCAAGAACCCCGCGAAGTACTTCTTCGACTCGGACGCCGTGGACCGCGAGCCGTACATGGCCCCGGGTCTCGTCACCGCCGAGAAGGCCGCGCGCGGCAAGATGCCCACCGACGTGTGGTGGCACACGATCGTGCCGACCACCGGTCGCGAGAAGACGGGGTACCCGACGCAGAAGCCCGAGGGCGTCCTGCGCCGCATGGTGCAGGCGTCCTCGCGCCCCGGCGATCGTGTCCTCGACATGTTCGCCGGCAGTGGCACGCTCGGCGCCGTCGCCGCCCCCCTGGGCCGGCACTCGGTGCTCATCGACGACAACGCCGATGCCGTGGCCGTGATGCGAGGGCGCCTGGAGCCGTTCGCCGGCTGAGCCGTCTTCGGCGTCGCTGTCGTCGGCCGGCCCGGCTGCCTCCGCGCGCATCGCGCCGCACCGGGGCGCGCGATGTGCACCGGGGCGTCCGGTGAGCGCCCCGGTGCACGTTCCGCGCCCCGGCGCCGCACCGCGTCAGGGCGCGCGCCGCGCATCGTGCCCCACCCCGGGCGGGTTCCGCACGAACGGCCCGCGATGCCGGCGCCCCCGCCTAGGGTGAGCCCATGGACTTCGGCATCTTCGTTCCGCAGGGCTGGCGCTTCGACCTCGTGGGGATCGACCCCGCGGAGCACTGGCGGGTGATGAACTCCCTCGCCCAGAGCGCCGACGACGGTCCGTGGGCCTCGCTGTGGGTGTACGACCACTTCCACACCACGCCGGTTCCCAGCACGGAGGCCACCCACGAGGCGTGGACGCTCATGGCTGCCTTCGCCGCCGCGACCGACCGCGTCCGCCTCGGCCAGATGTGCACGTGCATGGGCTACCGCAACCCCGCGTACCTCGCCAAGGTCGCGGCCACGGTCGACGCGATCTCGGGCGGCCGCGCCGAAATGGGCATCGGCGGCGGCTGGTATGAGCACGAGTGGAAGGCCTACGGCTACGGCTTCCCGCCCATCGCGGAGCGTCTCGGGCGACTGCGCGAGGGAGTCGAGATCATGCACCAGGCCTGGACCACCGGCGAGGCGACCCTGTCGGGGAAGTACTACGAGGTCGACGGCGCGATCGTGCAGCCGAAGCCCCTTCAGCCCGGCGGCATCCCGCTCTGGATCGCCGGCGGCGGCGAGAAGGTCACGCTCAAGATCGCGGCGAAGTACGCCTCGTACACGAACTTCGGCGGCTCGCTCGAGGAGTTCGACCACAAGTCCGAGGTGCTGCGCGGGCACTGCGAGACCCTCGGTCGCGACGCGTCGGAGATCACCCGCTCGACGAACTTCAACACGATCGTCGCCGAGACCGAGGCCGAGGCGTCCGACCGCCTGGCCGCGGTCGTCGCGCGGCTGCGCCCGCACGTGGGCGACGAGCGGGCGGATGCCATCGAGGCCGACTACCGCTCGTCCGACGCTTTCGGCACGCCCGAGCAGATCGTCGAGCGCCTGCGCGAGCGCGCGGATCACGGCCTCGGCTACGCGATCCACTACTTCCCCGAGGCTGCCTACGACACCTCCGGCATCTCGCTCTTCGAGCGCGAGGTCATTCCGCACCTCTGACCCTCGGGCGCCCCGCGCGGCCCCGGCGGGCCGATCGAATGCGGGTCGGCGCACCGGAATCGGGCTGCCGCAGCGTGCCCGGGTCCACGGGCGTGCGGCATCACGGATGCAGGCCGACGCACCGGAATCGGATCACCGCACCGAAATCGGATCCACGGGCGTGTGGCATCCGATTCTGCTGCATTTATCCGATTCCCGTGCGCCCCGCGCGCCCGCGCGCGGACCAGCGCAGACCAGCGCCCCGCGGAGCGTTCAGACCAGCGGCGCGACCTCGGCGTAGGCGTCGGTCTCCACGGCGGGGGTGGATGCCGGGGCATCGAACACGCGCGCGCGCCGTGCCGTGGCATCCCAGGTCGGCCACCCCGGGTCTCGGTCTCGCGCGAACGATACGGCTGCGCCGTGCATCTGCGCGGCCAGGTCGGCCGGAGGGGTGCCCGCGATCGTGGCGACCCCGTCGGCGTCCAGGTGGTCGAACCAGAACGGCACGTCGAGGCAGTGGCACGCGACGCCGATGGACGGCACGGGCGACGCCCAGGCGAAGCGATACAGCCAGGTCGGAGCCGCGCCCCGCACCCGGGCCGTCTTCAGCACGGTCGAGCGGATGACGCGGTCGGTGAAGAACCCGCCCAGCACGGCTGCGGCTCCGCGCCGGCGGATGCTGTCGAGGTAGGCCCGTCGTCGCGTGCGCCGAAGGCCGAGCACCGCCAGGGCGAGCGGCACGGGGACGAGGCGAAGGACCCCGGCGAAACGGGCGGTGAGAGCCGTGAACTCGTCGTCGGTCGATCCGATCACGAGCGGGACGTCGGACGAGGCGCTGTCCGAAAGAGCGTCGAGCGGATGCCGCGGCAGCACGTCTCCGTCGACGACCGGTCCGAGCGGCAGACCGTCGTCGAGCAGGGTCGCGAGCGACGAGCGCGCACGGACCAGGTGCGGCGCGAGGGCGCTCCTCTGCGCCGCGACGATGCGCTCTTCGGGCACGGAGGCGAAGCCCGCGCGGTCGGCGCGGACGCCCGCACGGGCGGCGACACGAGCGGCGAACGCCCCCGCGGCCTGCCGCGAGACGGCACCGATCGCCGGCGAGACGGCCATCGCCGCGGAGAAGAGTCCGGACGCCATCGGGCTCGTCATCAGCGCGAGCACCGACCCGCCGCCCGCCGACTGCCCGGCCACGGTCACCCGGGCGGGGTCGCCACCGAACGCACGGATCTCGTCGCGCACCCACTCGAGGGCGGCGATCTGGTCGCGCAGGCCCCGGTTGGCGGGGGCGCCGTCGATGAGGCCGAAGCCGTCGAATCCGATCCGGTACGAGATCACCACGGTGATGATCCCGTCCCGCGCGAACGCGTCACCGTCGTACCAGCGACTGGCGGGGGAGCCCGAGGTGAAGCCGCCGCCGTGGATCCACACGAGCACCGGGAGGTCGGCATCCGGGGCTGCATCCGCGGGAGCGAAGACGTTGACGTTCAGGGTCGCGTCTCCCGGCACGCTCGGCTCCGGGATGAGGGTGATGCCCGCGTCGCCCCGTTGCGCGGTCGGCCCGTAGGCCGTGGCGTCTCGCTCGCCTCCCCAGGGCTCGAGCGGGACCGGAGCCGCGAAGCGCAGCGCCCCGATGGGCGGCCGGGCGAACGGGATGCCGAGGAAGACGGCGGTGGCGCCGCGCCGAAACCCGCGGACGTCACCCTTCGACGTGTGCGCGAGCGGAGCGGCATCCATGCCCTCATCCTGCCCTCGCGAAGCGGCGATGTCCCGCCCGTGCGGCACGCGTCGCGCGAAGTCGCGGCCGGCGGCACCTCGACCCACGCATAAACGCGATCGGCGCGCGGAAACGCGAGCAGAGCGCGTTTATACGTGTGGATCGCGTTTATGCGTGGGAAGCAAGCGGGGCGGGCCCGTTGCGGCGCGAGCTGGGCGAGCCCGTCGCGGGTCGCGCGCGGTCGCCGACGTCGCGGCCGACACCGCCGGAGGGTCAGACGTCGCGGCGCGCACCCTCCGACGGGGTCACCGTGAAGATGTTCGGAGCGCGGAAGCCGGATGCCGCAAACGCGGCGCGAAGGGCTGCCGTCGCCGCCGGGACGAGTCCGGTGGGAATCAGGGCGATCGCCGCCCCGCCGAAGCCTCCGCCGGTCATGCGTGCCCCCAGGGCGCCGTTCGACAGCGCCGTGTCGACGGACAGATCGAGCTCGGGGACCGAGATCTCGAAGTCGTCGCGCATCGAGGCGTGCGAGGCGACGAGCAGGTCGCCGATCGCGGACGGGCCGTCCGCGTCGAGGGCGGCGACCGTGTCGAGCACGCGCTGGTTCTCGGTGATCACGTGGCGCACGCGGCGGAAGGTGACGTCGTCGAGGATCTGCTCGGCGCGTGGGAGGTCGTCGACGGTGAGGTCGCGCAGCGACGAGACGCCGAAGGCTGCGGCTCCACGCTCGCATGCGTCGCGGCGTTCGCGGTATCCGCCGGTGGAATGCGCGTGCTCGACCAGCGTGTCGGTGACGAGGATCGACAGGCCGGCGTCGGCGAAGCCGAGGGGCACCGCACGCGTGTCGAGCGATCGGCAGTCGAGGAAGGTGGCCGCATCCGCGACGCCCAGCATCGAGGCCATCTGGTCCATGATCCCGGTCGGGGCGCCCACGGCGTCGTTCTCGGCGACGCGGCCGACGCGGGCGAGGGCGACCTTGTCGAGACCGGCGTTCCACACGTCGTTGAGGGCGGATGCCACGGCCCCCTCGATCGCGGCCGACGACGACAGTCCCGCGCCCACCGGCACATCCGAGGCCAGAGCGATGTCGACGCCCCGGGTCTCGGCATCCGGAGCCGCCTGACGCAACGCCCACGCGACACCCAGGGGGTAGCCCGCCCAGTCGAGGCCGCCGGCGGCGATCGCCGCGTCGAGCCCGGCGAGCGAGACCTCCACGGCGTCGGGGGAGAAGGTCGAGCGCACGCGGATCACGTCGTCGTCGCGCAGGGCGACGGCGGCCGCGGTGCGCTGGGCGATCGCGAAGGGGAAGACGAAGCCCTCGTTGTAGTCGGTGTGCTCGCCGATGAGGTTGGCGCGGCCGGGGGCAGACCACACCCCCACGATCGGGGCATCCGTCAGCGAGGTGAGCAGGGCGCGGGCGTCGTCGACGGCGGTCATGCCGTCACCTCCGGAACGGTGTCGATGGCGGCGCGCAGGCGTTCGGCCTGCGACTCGGGGGTCACGTCGCCGATCCAGGCGCCCATGGCGGCCTCGGATCCGGCGAGGTACTTCAGCTTGTCGGCGGCGCGACGCGGAGACGTGATCTGCAGGTTGAGGCGCACGGCCTCGCGTCCGCGGCCGACCGGCGCCTGGTGCCAGGCGGCGATGTAGGGGGTGGGGGTGTCGTACAGGGCGTCGATCCCCCGCAGGAGGCGCAGGTAGAACGGGGCGAGCTCGTCGCGCTCGGCGTCGGTCGTCTCAGCGAGGTCGGCGACGTGACGGTGCGGCAGCACGTGCACCTCGATGGGCCAGCGGGCGGCGAAGGGCACGTACGCCGTCCAGTGCTCTCCGCGCAGCACGACGCGTTCGCCGGCCTGCTCGAAGGCGAGGATGCGGGCGAACAGGTCGTCGGAGGTGCGCGAGATCGTGTCGAGCAGGCGGTGGGTGCGCGGGGTCACGTACGGGTAGGCGTAGATCTGCCCGTGCGGGTGGGGGAGGGTGACCCCGATCTCCTGTCCGCGGTTCTCGAAGGGGAACACCTGACGGATGCCGGGCAGAACCGACAGAGCCGCGGTCCGGTCGGCCCACGCTTCGATGACGGTGCGGGCGCGCGTCCGCGAGAGCGAGCCGAACGATCCCTCGTGCTGGGGACTGAAGCACACGACCTCGCAACGGCCCACCGAGGTGCGGGTGCGGCCGAGGCCCAGGTGTTCGAGGTCGTCGTCGCTGCGGGGCGGGTCGACGGCCGCGGGGGCATCGCCGACCGCGGCGTCGAGGGCGGGCCCGAACGAGGGCGACTTGTTCTCGAAGACGGCGACGTCGTAGAGCGAGGGGATCTCGGACGGGTTGCTCGGGGTCTGCGGCGAGAGCGGGTCGAGGTGCGCGGGCGGCAGGAACGCGCGGTTCTGCCGATTGGATGCCACGGTGATCCAGTCGCCGGTCAGCACGTCCTGCCGCATGGTGGCGGTGGCGGGGCGGGGGTCGAGGGTGCGGGCGTCGACCGAGCGGTCGGCGCCGAGCGTCGTGCCGGGGTCGTCGAAGTACATCAGCTCGCGGCCGTCGGCCAGGCGCGTCGAGCGTTTGACGACGCCGGCGCCCAGCGGCTGGGCGGTGGGACTGTCCGTGTTCACGATAACACGCTACATCTGGCGCGTGATATCGTCAACATGGAGGGGGCGTGATGCGCGTATCCATGGCCGATGTGGCCGCTGAGGCCGGGGTCTCGGCGCAGACGGTGTCGCGCGTGGCGAACGGCAGCCCGCGCGTCGATCCCGCCACCCGAGCCCGGGTCGAGAGGGCCATGGCCGATCTCGGCTACCGCATGCACCGGGCCGCGCGTGCTCTGCGCACGGGGCAGACCTCCACCATCGGACTCGTCGTGTCGACCCTCGCCTCGGTCGGAAACTCCCGCATGCTGCAGGCCATCTCCGAGGCCGCCGCCGCTCGCGACTACGCCCTGGCCGTGGTCACGGTCGGAGAACGAGGCATCCACGAGGCTTTCGCCCGACTCCGCTCCCAGGGCGTCGACGGTGCCGTCGTGCTGAACGAAGCGACCGAGCTCGCGCGCGACGCCGAACCCCCCGCCGACCTGCACCTCGTCGTCGTGGACTCTCCGCCCGACGAGCGTTTCTCGATCGTGCAGACCGACCACGCCGGGGGAGCCCGCGCCGCGACCGCGCACCTGCTCTCGCTCGGCCACGCGACCGTTCATCACGTCGCCGGCCCCGCCCGCTCCTTCGCCGCGGCCGAGCGCGAGCGCGGCTGGCGCGACGCCCTCGCCGGCGCCGGCGCCGCGATCGTCGAACCCGTTCGGGGCGACTGGACCTCGGCATCCGGTCATCGTGCGGCCGCGGGGCTCGACGCCGCCACCGCCGTCTTCGTCGCCAACGACCAGATGGCGCTCGGCGTTCTGCGGGCTTTCGCCGACGGGGGTCGGGGCATCCCCTCCGACGTCGCCGTTGTGGGCTTCGACGACATCGTGGATGCCGCGGAGTTCCGGCCTCCGTTGAGCACTGTGCGCCAGGACTTCGACGCCCTCGGCGGCCGCGCGGTGGCCGCTCTGGTCGCGGCGATCGAGGGGGGAGCCCCCGTCGTCGAAACGGTGCCCGCGGCCCTCGTGGTGCGTGCGAGCAGCGGGAGCAGGTGACGAACCAGAGGTGGTACACCCCATTCTCTCGGTGGCACACTGACCACATGCCGACCACCCGACCGCGCACGCAAGTGACGCACACGCGAGCGGTCGAACAGGCCCTGGAGATCGCGCGCTCTCGATGGCCCGACGAGTCGCCCAGCGCCTTGCTCATGCACCTGGTCGTGCGGGGTGGGCAGGCGATCCAAGATGAGCAGTCGCAGCGTGCGATCGATCGTCGCGCCGCCGTGGACGCGGCGGTCCAGCGGCTGGCGGGGATCTATCCCGACGGGTATCTCCACGAGCTCCGCGGGGACTGGCCCGAGTGGTCGTTCTCGATGCCGGAGTCGTCATCGCCCTGTTCAGCCCCGACGATGCCCACCACGACCGGGCCAAGGCTCTCTTCGTCCGACAGGCGGGGCCCTCCTGCATTCGCTGACCGTCGCGGAGACCCTCGTCGTCGCCGCACGTGTCGAGCGCGAGGGGGAGTTGTGGGACGCCCTGCGCAGCCTCGGGGGAGAGGTGGCGGCGATGGGGCCCGATGAGCCCCTGCTGCTGGCGCGATTGCGTGCCACGCACGCCCTGGAAATGCCCGACACGTGCGTTCTCGCGGTGGCGGTGCACCTGCGCGTCCCCATCGCCACCTTCGATACGCGACTGGCCGCCGTGGCCGACGAGATGTCGCTCTTGTTCTCCGTCGACTGACCCGGCGCAGATCCCCCCCGTCTTGCTCGGGGCGCCTGGCCCTCCGTCCGTTGCGGGGCGAGGACGCACTCCCGAATGTCGCGGAGCCCGTGATCGTGACGCCGTGCGGCGCTGCCGTCGGTCACCCCAGGGCGAGGCTCGCGGTGGTGCGGACGGTGCGAAGCGGCGAGGCCGCCACCCACACGACGGTGAGCGCCACCCCGACGCACCCCACCGCGATCCCGGCCCGCGTGCCCAGGGTCTCGCCCGCGAGACCGCCGAGGCCCCCGCCGATCGCGACGACGCCGTACGAGATCCACCGCACGGTCGCGTTGACCCGTCCAAGCAGGTGGTCGGGCGTCCGCAGCTGCCGCAGGGTCAGAGCCACCACGCTCGAGAGTGAGGTGCCCGCGCCGTTGACGGCGAAGACGCCCACGAGCGCGGCGACGATCACGGGCGTCGACCACGCGGCATCCACGAACGGGATGACGCCGAGAACGAGGCTCTCGGCTCCGGCGCAGGCGATGAGCACCGGTCCGACGCCGAAGCGCCGCACGCTCGCGGGGGCGGCCGCGGCTCCGACCACGGCTCCCACCGCGCCGAGGCTGAAGACGAGGCCGAGATGCCCCGCCGTCAGGCCGAGCTCGCGCACGGCGTGCACGAGCAGCAGCACGGTGATCCACTGCGCGAAAAGGTTGTAGATCGCCGAGAATCCCACGAGCGAGACCAGGTAGCGATCGTGCCGCACGAACCCCAGTCCCTCGCGCAGCTCGGCGAGGGCGCCGCGGCGCTGAGGCAGAGGATCGGACTCGGAGGAGCGGATGCCGAGGAGCGCGACGGCCGAGACGGCGTAGGTGACGGCTTGCGAGAGGAGTGCCCACGGGGCCGTCAGGGTCTGCACGAGCCAGCCGCCCAGGCCCGGTCCTCCCACCTGTGCGGCGGAGGCGGTGGCCTGCAATCGCCCGTTGGCTCGTTCGAGGTCGTCTCGCGCAGCGACCGTGGGCAGGAAGGACTGGTACGCCACCTCGAACGCGACGGTGAGGGTCCCGATGACGAAGATGAGCCCCAGCAGCACCGGGAGGGTCAGTGATCCCGCCACGGCCACGGTGACGAGAACGACGATGAGGGCTGCGCGCGCGATGTCGGCCGCGACGAGGACGGGCCGGCGCCGCCGCCGATCCACCAGGACCCCGAGGGGGAGCGCGAGTAGAAGGAACGGCAGCCAGCGGGCGACTCCCACGAGTCCGGCCTCCGCCGCCGTCGCGTGCAGGATCACCACGGCCAGCAGCGGCACGGCCAGGTCGCCGACCTGGCTGCCCACGGCCGAGGTCGTCTGCGCCAGCCAGAACCGGTGGAAGTCGCCGCCCAATCGCGTTCTAACGTGTGTTTCCATCTTCACCCGTTAAACATGTCGGCCCCTTCGGTAACGCGTCAAGACCTCTTCACGCATTAGGATGTCCGGTATGGGTGCGACGACGTTTCCCCGGGTCGGGGGCCACCCGGCCTTCGATCTCGTCGACACGGTGCACTGGCGTCTCGACGACACCCGCGCGATCGACACCCTGCCCGACGTCGAGGCGGTGCTCGACTGGTGCGCCGAGATCGACGTGATCGCCGACCCCGACGCCCTCCGCGCTCTCGCCTCCGCCGCGCCCGCAACGGCGACCGCGGAACATGCGGCGATCACCGCGCTCCGCGAGGCCGTCTACGAGGCCGTTTTCGAGGAGTCACCGGATGCCGTGGCCCTCATCGCCCGTGAGCACATCGACGCGTTGAGCCGTTCGAGCCTGCAACGGGACGGTTATCGGTGGCGCTGGCATCCGCCCGCCGATCTGACCGGTCCGCGCGCGGCGATCGCCCTTCTCGCTCACGACCTGCTGACCTCGGACCTTCGCGCGGCGCGGCAGTGCGGCGACGACGCGTGCGGCTGGGTGTACCTCGACACCTCCCCCCGGCACAACCGCATCTGGTGCACCGCCGCCGGCTGCGGCAACCGCAACCGCGTCAAGCGCCACCACGCGAGATCGCGCGTCTGAGGCGAGACCGCCGTCAGACCACGTCACCCCACGGCATCGGCCGTTCGGGATCGCGAGAACTGTCGTCGGGCAGGGGCGGAAGAGCCTCGCCTCCCGCGCGGATGCAGAGCCACCGCAGCTCGCTGTCGCCGCCCGGGGTCGCGCGCCAGGTGCGCCAGACGTTCTGCCCGACACGCACGACGCTGCCGGGGCCGACGTCGATCACGTCGTCGTCGAGGCCCATCTGGCCGCGACCCTCGAGGAAGACGTACAGTTCCTCGACCCGGGTGTGCGTGTGCCAGTAGCCGGCCTCTTCTCCGGGCAGCAGGGCGTTCGCCGTCATCCCGATGAACTGCATGGTCAGCTCGTGGTCGACGACGCGCCGCCCGTCGCGGGAGCGCGCCGGGGCGAACCCCCCGAAGTGGTCGCGCCAGTCGGCCAGCCCGCCGATCTCGGTGACCTCGTAGTCGCTCATCGGTTCTCGCTTTCGTTCGCGGGTTCGGTCAGCTGCCAGCCCTCGGCGGTGCGCCGGTAGATCGTGCGCAGGTGCCGGCGGTCGGGGGAGCCCTGCCAGAACTCGACCCGGTCGGGGACGAGTCGCCAGAGCACCCACCCGCCCGGCTCGATCCCGTCGCGGGCGGCGGCGGACCGGGCGGCGAGGTCGGCCGCGCTCTTTTCGGCCGAGGCTTCGACCACTCGCCCGCGCACGCGCACGGCTCGCAGGACCGCCGGCCACCAGAAGTTCAGCGCCGCGGCGGGTCGGGCCGCGAGTTGCTCACCCTTGGCGGAGGCGCGCGGACCGGCGAAGGCCCACCCCTCCGGCCCCAGGTCCTTGAGGATCAGCGTGCGGGCGTCCGGGATTCCGTCGGCGTCGACCGTCGCGAGGGTGGCGCCGTGTGCTTCGACGATGCCGGCGTCGACGGCCTGGCGCAGCCACCGCTCGAACAGCGCCTCGGGTGCGTCGGGGAGCGGCTCGGCATCCCGGTCGGGGGGAGTCCCCGTGAGCGAGGGGAGCGACCGGAGCCAGGGAGCCATCGTCATGCCCCCATCCTGCTCCTCCCGGGCACGCGCCTTGCCCGTGTGAGGCGCCAAGAATCGTCGCTTCCGGCGCTCGGGAAGCGACAAAGACGGGTGCCTCACGCGCGGGCACCCGGGCGGGAGGGATGCCACGAGAACAGGCCGATCCGCGCGGAATCGGCCTGTTCTCGGCGCACGCGCCCGTGCTCGTGACGGACTACTCCTCGAGCTGCCCCAGGGACGGCTCGGCGACGAAGCGGGCGACGGCCTCGACCGCGTGCTCCAGTTCGAGGACGACGATCTCGTTCGCTCCCGCGCGCGTCGCGGGACCCGGGACGTACAGGGTGTTCTGCGGCACGTTGTTCCAGTACCGGCCGAGGAAGAAACCGTTGACGAAGGCGAAGCCCTTGCCCCACGACGTGGTGTCGAGGAACAGATCGGCGGACGCGTCCAGGTCGAAAGAACCGCGCAGCAGCACGCGGCCCACCGAACCGGCTCCCGTTCCTTCCGCGGCTTCCAGGGCGACGGGCGTCGCCGTCCAGCCCGTGAGCGGCTCGCCGTTCAGGGTGACGGGTCCGAACAGGCCCTTGGCCTCGCCGAGGCGGTCGGCGTAGTTCACGCGGCCCTGGTCCTCGACGAGGACCGTGAGCCGAGCGCCCGCGGGGATCGTGAGGGCGCGCTCGTGCAGCGTCCGCGAGAGTCGACCCACGGGAGTGTCGTCCACGTGCACCCATGCCAGATCCCGCACCTCGGCGAACACGAGCGCCGCAGGACCCGCGAACGCGGGCAGCTCCACGTCGTACCGCACGAGCGGGCCGAGGTGCGCGATCTGCTCGAAACTCGGCGGATCGTCGGCGATCGCGACGGGGGTGGGGGCCGGCATCCAGTCGCCCTCGCCCGACAGCGCCACCTCGAAGGCGGGCGCCTCCGGGCGGGGCGCGGGCACGAACTCGGGAACGGGGGCGTACTTGGCGATGACCTCGCGGAACGCGTGGAACTTCGCCGTCGGTTGCCCCGACTCGTCGATCGGCGCGTCGTAGTCGTACGAGGTGACGATCGGGTCGAACCGGCCCTTGTCGTTGGCCCCGTTCGTCGTGCCGAAGTTCGTGCCGCCGTGCACCATGTAGATGTTCACCGAGGCGCCCGCGGCGAGCAGCACGTCGAGGTCGTGGGCGGATGCCGCGGGGTCGGTCGTGTGGTGGATGCTGCCCCACCAGTCGAACCAGCCGTCCCAGAACTCGCTGCACATGAGCGGGCCGGTGGGCTGATGCTCGCGGAGGGTCGCGAGGCGCTCCTCGGACCGCGATCCGAACGACCCGGTGAGGTGCAGCCCCGGCAGGCTTCCGGCCTCGAGCATCCACGGCATCGGCTGGTCGACGGTGGTCAGCGGTACCGTGATGCCGGCGTCCTCGGTCACGCGCACGAGCTCGCGCAGATAGGTCTTGTCGGAGCCGTAGGCGCCGTACTCGTTCTCGATCTGCACGAGCACCACATTGCCGCCGCGATCGATCTGGCGGGGTGCCACGATCTCGTAGACCCGGCGCAGGTACTCCGACACCGCGTCGATGAACTGCGGTTCCGAACGCCGGATGCCGATGCCCGGCGTCGAGGTCAGCCACACCGGCAACCCGCCGTTGTGCCATTCCGCGCAGATGTACGGGCCCGGGCGCACGATCGCGTGCAGGCCTTCGTCGGCGATCAGGTCGAGGAAGCGTCCGAGGTCGTTCCACCCCGTGGCATCCCACTCCCCGCGAACGGGCTCGTGGGCGTTCCACGCCACGTAGGTCTCGATGGTGTTGAGCCCCATGGCCTTGGCGGTGCGGATGCGGTCGACCCAATGGTCGGGGTGGATGCGGAAGTAGTGCAGCGTTCCGGAGATGACCTGGTGGGGCTTCCCGTCGAGCAGGAAGTCGGTCTCGCCGATGGAAAAAGTCGTCACGATGTCTTTCGGGTCAGTCGATGAGGCGAGCGGTCAGGCGCACCCAGGCGAGGGCGGGGAGGGTGAAACGCAGGATGCCGTCGTCGCCCACCTTCACGGGCAGGTCGAGGGGAGCGACGGGCTCGCCGTCGGCGGAGTTGGTGGTGTGGCGGTCCCCGCCCTCGGGGATCGTGATCACCAGGGCCTCGACGTCGGCGACGCGGCCGAGGTCGAGCTCGACCGGGGTCGGGGCCTCGAGGTCGCGGTGCGCGAAGAACACCGAGACCGTGTCGCCGTCGATCGTGGCGATCGAGTCCACGGCGTCGACCGGTCCGTGGCGCGGGGTGTCGATCGTGGCGCCGTCGACGCTCGGGACGACCACACGACCGGATGCCGCCGTGGCGGTGAGGGCGAAGGGGTGGAAGATCGTCTGTCTCCAGGCCGTGCCGCCGTCGGGCTCGGTGCGAATGGGGGCGATGACGTTCACGAGCTGTGCGAGGTTCGCCATCGACACGCGGTCGGAGCGGCGGAGCAGCGTGATCAGGAGCGAGCCGACGACGACGGCATCGGTGACGGTGTAGTCGTCTTCGATGAGGCGCGGCGCGATCGGCCAGTCGCCCGTGAACACGCGCGGCTTGTCGACCTCGTTCCAGCGGGTCTGGTTCCAGACGTTCCACTCGTCGACGCTGATGCCGATCGGGCGGCCGTCGGGAGTCGTCGCCCCGACCTCGTCGATGATGTCCGCGACTTCGCCGATGTAGCGGTCGAGGGCGACGCCGCTGGCGAGGAAGCTGGCGGGGTCGGCGGGGTCTTCTTCGTAGTACGCGTGGACCGAGATGTGGTCGATCAGTCCCGCGGTGTGACGCAGCACGGTGCGCTCCCACTCGCCGAAGGTCGGCATCTCGTGGTTCGAGCTTCCCGCGGCCACGAGCTCGACCGTCGGGTCGATGAAGCGCATCATGCGCGCGGTCTCGGCGGACAGACGGCCGTACTCGTCAGCGGTCTTGTGGCCGATCTGCCAGGGGCCGTCCATCTCGTTGCCCAGGCACCACAGGCGGATGCCGAAAGGGTCTTCGCGGCCGTTGTCGCGGCGGCGGTCGCTCAGGGCGGTGCCCGAGGGGTGGTTGGCGTACTCGAGCAGGTCGGCGGCCTCGGCCACGCCGCGCGTACCCAGGTTCACCGCCTCCATGACCTCGAGGCCCGCGGCATCCGCCCACTCGGCGAACTCGTGCAGGCCCACCTGATTGGTCTCGGTGCTGTGCCACGCGGCATCCAGCCGAACCGGACGCTCCTCGCGCGGGCCCACGCCGTCCTCCCAGCGGTAGCCCGACACGAAGTTGCCGCCGGGGTAGCGCACGACGGTGGCGCCCAGCTCGCGCACGAGCTCGAGCACGTCGGCGCGGAAGCCCTGGCCGTCGGCGGTGTCGTGCCCGGGGGAGTGGATGCCGTCGTAGACGCAACGGCCCATGTGCTCGACGAACGAGCCGAACAGGCGGCGGGGGACGTCGGCTCCGACGGCGGTGCGGTCCACGACGATGCGGGTGGGGGAGGTCATTCGGGTCTCTCCTGGCGAGGGAAGGGAAGGGGCGGGCCGCATGCGTGCACGCGGACCCGCCCCCGGGGAACTGCTTACTTGTTGACCGAGAAGCCCTGGTCGTTGCCGTACTGGACGAGCTGGTCCTGCCACGCGGTGAGGCCCGCGTTCAGGTCGCTCTTCTTCGAGTAGGCCTGGCCCACGGTGTCGCCGTAGATGCTGTTGGCGTACACCTGGAAGGGCAGGTAGCTCCACCCCTCGCGCACCTCGCTCGAGGCCTGCGTGAGCACCTGGTTGATCTGCTGGCCGCCGAAGTAGTCCGACTTCTTGTCGACGAAGGCGGGGTCGCTCAGCTGCGCGGTGGTCGAGGGGAAGCCACCCGACTCGGCGAAGATCTTCAGGCTCTCGTCGTCGTTGTTGAGCCACTTGAGGAAACCGGCCGCGAGCGCGGGGTTCTTGCTCTGCTTGGTCACGGCCTGGCCGCCGCCGCCGTTCTCCGCCGTCACGGCCTTGCCGTCGTAGGTCGGGATGGGGGCCACGGCCCACTTGCCCGAGCCGTCCTTCACCGAGGACTCCAGGACGCCGGGCATCCAGGCGCCGATGACGAGAGAGGCGATCGAACCGTCACCGAGGCCCTTGAACCACTCGTCGCTCCAGCTGGGGGTGTTGGAGATCAGGCCGCCTTCGATGAGACGGTTCCAGTTGTCGGCGAACTTCTTCGAGCCCTCGTCCTGCAGGTCGATGGTGACGTCGGTGCCCGAGGTCTTGAAGGGCGTGCCGCCGGCCTGCCAGATCATGCTGGTCGTGAAGCCCGAGTCGCCGTTGTCGGCGGTGATGTACTTCGTCGGGTCGGCGGCGTGCAGCTTCTCGGCCGCCGCGACGTACTCGTCCCACGTGGTGGGGACGGCGATGCCGTACTGGTCGAAGACCGACTTGTTGTAGAAGAGGGCCATGGGGCCCGAGTCCTGCGGCAGGCCGTACAGCTTGCCGTCGAAGTTGACCGAGCCCCACGGGCCGGTCGCGTAGTCGTCCTTGAGGTCGGCGAAGCCGTACGACGACAGGTCGACCAGCGAGTCCGAGAGCGCGAACTGCGGGAAGGCGTAGTACTCGATCTGCACGACGTCGGGAGCGCCGGAGCCCGCCTTGATGGCGTTCTGGAGCTTGGTGTACTCCTCGGTGTTGGTGCCCGCGTTGACGTAGTTGACCTTGACCTTGGGGTACTTCGCCTCGAAGGCCTTGACCTGCGCCTCGGCCGAGGGGGTCCAGGACCAGTACGTGATCTCGCCGCCGGCCTCGAGGGCCTTCTCGATGTCGTCGGCCGATCCGCCGGCAGCACCGCCGGCGTTACCGCCCGAGCACGCGGTCAGCGCGCCGACCGTCAGGGCGGTGGCGGCGACGGCGAAGACGGCCCGCCGAGCGGCGGTGCTCTTGCGCATGAATGTCATCGGTTCCTTCACTTCGTTGTTGTGGAGTCGGGGCCGAGGCCCCGGGGGTGTTGTGTGTTCCGGGGCAGGACGCTCCGGTGGTGTGGTGTTGCGGGTCATCCGGGGGGATACCCCGGTCAGGGGGAGCTGGGGCGGATCATTCCTTGACGCTGCCGGCGGTCAGGCCCGACTGCCAGAAGCGCTGCAGCAGGAGGAAAGCCGCGACGATCGGGATGATCGAGAGCAGCGATCCGGTGATCACGAGGTTGTAGATGGGCTGCGCGGCGACGCCGGTCGCCTGCGCGTTCCACTGGTTGAGGCCGACCGTGAGCGGGTACCAGGCGGGGTCGCTCAGCATGATCAGCGGGAGGAAGTAGTTGTTCCAGGTCGCCACCACCGCGAACAGCAGCACGGTGACGATGCCCGGGGTGAGCAGGCGGATCGAGATGGTGAAGAAGGTGCGGAACTCCCCCGCCCCGTCCATCCGGGCGGCTTCGAGCAGCTCGGTGGGGATGGCGTCCGTCGCGTAGACCCAGATCAGGTAGAGGCCGAACGGGCTGATGAGGGAGGGGATGATGATGGCCCACGGGGTGTTCGTGATGCCCAGCTGGCTGAACAGCAGGAACGTCGGCACCGCCAGAGCGGTACCCGGAACGGCGATCGCGCCCAGGACGACGGCGAAGACCGCCTTGCGGCCGCGGAAGTTGTACTTCGCCAGGCCGTAGCCCGCGAGGGTGGCGAGCAGGGTCGCGCCACCTGCGCCGACGACGACGTAGAGCAGCGTGTTGCCGAGCCAGCGCAGGAAGATCCCGTCGCGGTAGGTCAGGGTCTGCACGATGTTGTCGCCGAGCGCGAAGTCGCTGCCGAACCACAGGCCGAACGTCGAGAAGAGCTCGGGCTGGGTCTTGGTGGAGTTGATGAGCAGCCACGCCAGGGGAACGAGCGTGTACAGCAGGTACAGCGCCATGACGATGCTCAGCACCACGGACTTCTTGCTGTGCGTGGGGGAGCTGCGTGCGAAGCGGCGGCGCGTGCCCTGACGGGGAGTGGTCACGGCGACGGTGTCGGTACGGGGTGCGGTCGCGGTGGTCATCGCGCCTCCTGACGGGAGCCGCGCAGCTGCACGACGTAAGCGATGACGGCGGTGATGACGCCCATGATGATGGCGATCGTGGCGGCGTAGTTGTACTGCTGGCCGGCGAACGAGAGGTTGTACGCGTACATGTTCGGCGTGAAGAACGTCGAGATCACGTTGGGCGCGAGCGGCTTGAGGATGTTCGGCTCGTTGAAGAGCTGGAAGCTGCCGATGATCGAGAAGATGGTCGCGATGACGACCGCGCCGCGGACGGCCGGGATCTTGATCGAGAAGATCGTGCGCCACGCGCCCGCTCCGTCGATGGATGCCGCTTCGTACAGCTCGTTCGGGATGGTCTTCAGCGAGGAGTAGAAGATCAGCATGTTGTAGCCGACGAACTGCCACGTGACGATGTTGCCGATCGACAGCAGCATCCATTCGGGCAGGAAGGGCTGCACGAACTGACCGCCCAGCAGGTCGTTGAGGTTGCGGGTCAGGCCGAACTGGTCGCCGTAGATGTAGCCCCACATGAGCACGGCCACGACGGCGGGCACCGCGTACGGCAAGAAGATCACCATGCGGTAGAAACCTGCCGCGTGAAGCCGTGCGCTGTCGATCGCGAGGGCGGCGCCGAGGGCGAGCAGCAGCATGATCGGCACCTGCACCACGAGGAAGAGCAGGACGCGCCCGAAGCCGTCCCAGAACTTCGAGTCGCCGAAGGCCGCGATGTAGTTGTCGAGACCGACGAAGGCGTTGCCGCCGATGAGCTGGTCGCGGAACAGGCTCAGGTAGACCGAGTACGCCAGCGGCGCCAGGAACACGAGGGCGAAGACGAGGGCGAACGGGGCGACGAACAGCCAGCCGCGGTCTTCGATTCGGGAACGCCGCTTGCGCTGGGGGGTGCGCAGGGCGGGCGGGGGTGCCGCAGTGGTCGTCATCGTCCGGTGCCTCTTCATTGGTGCGCATCTCGGTCGGGTTGGCCGAGATGTTGACGTAAACATAACTCGGCCCCGCTAGTGTGTCAACGTCAACATCCCGAGGGGGCACGCATGAGCGAGACGACGACGACGTCGACCGCGATTCCGACGCGCGAGCGTCGACGCGAGGTGTCGATGGCCGACGTGGCCGCGGCCGCGGGGGTGTCGGGACAGACCGTCTCCCGCGTCGCCAACGGCCGCGCGAACGTCGACCCCGACACTCGACAGCGAGTGCTCGACGCGATGTCCACGCTGGGGTACCGCCCGAACAGTGCCGCTCGGGCGCTGCGGTCGGGACGTTTCCGCAGCATCGGCGTCATCATGTTCTCGCTGAGCTCGTACGGCAACACGCGCACGCTCGACGCGTTGGCGTCGATGGCCGCGGCATCCGGGTACTCCATCACCCTCATCACGGTCCAATCCGCCTCGCAGTCCGACGTGTCGGGTGCCTTCCTCCGCCTGCACGAGCACGCGGTCGACGGCATCGTGATCCTGATCGAGACCCACCGTCTCGGTGAGAACGAGCTCTCGCTGCCCACCGGGCTGCCGGTCGTGGTCGTCGATTCGAGTGCCGACTACCCCTACGCGGTCGTCGACAACGACCAGGCTCAGGGCGCCCGCCTGGCGACCGAGCACCTGCTCGACCTCGGCCACGAGACCGTGTGGCACGTCTCGGGTCCGCCCGAGTCGTTCGCCGCGGAACGTCGCCGCGACGCATGGCGTTCGGCCCTCGAGGATCGCGGATGCCGTGTGCCCGAGGTGCAGATCGGTGACTGGACGGCCGACTCGGGGCATCGGATCGGACAGGCGCTCGCGAAGGACCCCGCCGTCACTGCCGTCTTCGCCGCCAACGACCAGATGGCGCTCGGCGTGATCCGCGCCCTGCACGAGGCGGGACGGGTCGTGCCGCGAGATGTCAGCGTGGTCGGCTTCGACGACATGCCCGAGGCGGCGAACTTCTGGCCGCCGCTGACGACGGTGCGGCAGCGATTCGAGCGCGTCGGCGAAGAGGCGATGAGCGCTCTGATCGCCGACATCGAGGGCGACGGCGGCGAGCACGCCCGCACCCTCGTCCCCACCTCGTTGGTGGTGCGCGCCAGCTCGGGTCGGCGTTCCTGACCGGCGGAGCGCCGTTCCCGGCGAGCCGCGCATCCCGTTCGGGGCAACCGTTGCGGTGATCCATAGCGTTCCCTTAGGCTCGGTGTTGACGTCAACATGTTGACGTCAACACCCCCCACCTGAGGTCGCACCGTTGCGGCCGGATCGGAATGACGATGAAGTCAGCTCGACTGTTGTCGATGACCTGTGCCGTGGCGCTGGCCGCCGGCGCGATCACCGCCACGGCCGCCGTGGCACCCCCGTCCGCCGAGGCGGCCGCCGCCGCTCCCGTGCGCATCACCCCCAACCCCGCCACCGCCTCCGAGAAGCCGTTCGAGGGCTGGGGCACGAGCCTGGTGTGGTTCGCCAACGCGACCGGCAACTACCCCGCCGACGTGCGCCAGAAGCTGTTCGACGCCGTCTTCGGCGACGACGGGCTCAATCTCAACATCGCGCGCTACAACATCGGCGGCGGCAACGCCTCGGACGTCCCGTCGTACCTCCGCCCCGGTGGCGCGGTACCCGGCTTCTGGAATCCGGAGCTGAACGCGACCGACGCGGACGGGGCGATCACCTCGAACTACGCCGATCGCGCGCGCTACAAGGCGGCCTGGAACCCCGACGACCCCGGCGCCTACGACTTCACGAAGGATTCCGCCCAGCGCTGGTGGCTCGACGCCCTCAAAGACAAGGTCACCCACTGGGAGGCCTTCAGCAACTCCCCGCCCTATTTCCTCACGCAGAGCGGCTACGCCTCGGGCGGCATCAACAACGCCACGAGCGAGCAGCTCGCGACCGAAGACATGGACAAATTCGCCGGGTATCTCACGACCGTCGTCGACGAGCTCGAGAAGGAGCACGGCATCCGGTTCGACACGATCGATCCGTTCAACGAGCCGAACACCAACTACTGGCAGACGCAGATCCCGAACGGCGCCACCTGGCCGACCGGCGGGCGCCAGGAGGGCGCCCACATCGGACCCCAGGCGCAGGATGCCATGGTCAAGGCGCTCGCTGCCCGGCTCGCGCAGCCGAGCACGACGACCGACGCCGTCATCTCGGCGATGGACGAGACCAACCCCGGCATCTTCGCGACCAACTGGAACGCGTGGTCGGCGCAGTCCAAGAGCCTTGTCGATCAGCTGAACGTGCACACCTACGGCACCGACGGCCGTCAGGTCGTGCGCGACATCGCCAAGGCGGCGGACAAGCCGCTGTGGATGAGCGAAGTCGAGGGCAACTGGACCGCCCAGAACAAGGGCTTCGTCACCGACGACATCGACAACGGTCTCGGCATGGCCCAGCACATCGTGGGCGACCTGCGCGAGCTCGAGCCCGACGCCTGGGTGTTCTGGCAGCCCGTGGAAGACCTCTACAACATGCAGAAGGTCGAGAAGCTCAACTGGGGCAGCGTCTTCATCGACTTCGACTGCAACGCGCAGGGGCAATCCGAGCGTCGTCTGAAGGACGGCGACGCCGACCCCTCGTGCCAGGTGCTGACGAACGAGAAGTTCAACACCGTGCGCAACTTCACGCACTACATCGCCCCCGGTGACCACCTCATGGCGACCGACAACGCGCAGTCGACCGCCGCGATCGACGCCGACGGCCAGGGTGCGACGATCGTCCACGTCAACGCCGAGGCGACCGAGCGCGCCGTGCAGATCGACCTGCGCGACTTCGGCACCGTCGCCCCCGGTGCGACCGTGACCCCGATCGTCACGACGCAGTCGACGGCGGATGCGCCGTCGGTCAACGCGCTGAAGAAGGGTCAGCCGGTCGCCGTCGACGCGGCATCCAAGACCGCCACGCTCACCATCCCCGCCAAGTCGGTCGTGACGTTCGAGATCGACGGCGTCTCGGGGGTCTCTGCCGACGCCGCCGCGTTCCGCAACGGTCAGACGGTGCAGCTGACGGGTCTGCAGAGCGGCCTCGCCCTCGACGGCGCTTCGACGCTCGCCGTGCGCACCCTCGCCACCACCCCCGACGCTGCCCGCGCCCAGTCGTGGACGGTTCGCACGATCGATGGTGAGGGCACGAACCGTCACCGGTTCACGCTGCAGAACGGGACGGGGAAGTTCCTCGCCTCGAGCGGCACCGGCACGGCTCTCGTGGATGCCGACCCGGCTGCGGCCGCGACCGATCCGGCATTGCAGTGGATGGCGTCGACGACTGACGGGACGTACTCCTCCCTGCTGAACGTTGCGAGCGAACGCGTGCTCGACGTCAACGGGGCGAGCACCGCCCCCGGTGCCTCCGTGGGACTGTGGACCTCCAACGGCGGCGGAAACCAGCAGTGGCGCATCGCCGGGACCTCGATCATCGGGGCCGAGCCGGTGTCGGTTTCGACGGGCGTGGGCGTGAGCCCCACCCTGCCCGGTACCGTCACCCTGCGCTACGCCGGACGTACCCTGCGCAGTGCCGCGGTGAGCTGGCAGACCGACGGCGTGGACTTCTCGCGCCTGGGCACCGTCCAGGTGCGCGGGACCGGCACCGACCTGTTCGGTAACGCCTTCGAGGCCACGGCCACGGTCGAGGTGGGCCCGTACACCGCGACCCGGCCGGCATCCGTCACCGTTCCCGCCGGCAGTGCGCTCGACGTGGTGCGGAGCCAGGCCGACGGCAGCGTGCAGGCCGAGCTCAGCCCCTCGGGCTCCGGCTTCTGGGTTCCGGTCCAGTGGAGCTGGGACGGGCTCACCGACGCATCCTTCGCTCAGACGGGGACCGTCGAGGTGACGGGCATCGCAACCGGGCCCAGCGGCGAGAAGCTCGACGCGCGCCTGACGGTCATCGTCACCGCGGCGTCGGAGCGCAACGTCGCCCCGCAGAGCCAGCCGTCGGCGACCTTCACCGAGAGCTCGCAGTACGGCGTCGCGAACACCATCAACGGCAGTTCGACCGACAAGGGCTGGTCGAACTGGCGCTCGGGCACGAAGAACGAGCAGGACACGCTGAGCTACGCGCTGAAGCAGCGCGAGACCCTCACGCACGTCGCCGTGCAGTTCTACCGCGACGGCAACACGATGAGCTGGCCCGCGACGATGCGTGTGGACCGTCGCGTGAGCGGCGGGGAGTGGATCCAGGGCGATCTGGTGACCGTGCCCACCCCCTCGAGCGGTGCGCCGAAGGTCGATGTGCCGGTCACCGGCGCTGCCGACGAGGTCCGCGTGGTCATGAACGCCCGTTCGCAGACGCACATGATCGTGTCCGAGGTCGAGATCTTCGCGGCGGCTCCGGCTCCCGCGGGGATCGCCGATCTCGCCCGTCTCACCGTGGGCGACCGGTCGGTCGAGGGCTTCGCGCCCGACGTGCTCGAGTACACCGCCTCGTCCACGGGGGCGGCTTGGCCGACCCTGCACGCCCTGGCCGTCGATGAGGACGCGAGCGTCGTCATCACCCAGCCCGGTGCGTCCGCGGCGAACGACACCGCGCGCGCGACAGCCCTCGCGACGGCGGGCAACGTCGGAACCGTGCAGGTCACCGCTCCCGACGGAACGTCGCGCACCTACTCGGTGACCGTGAACCGGGCTGTCGGCGTCACGAGCGTCACGGTGACGGGCGAGCCTCGCGTGGGGTCCACCGTGAGGGCAGCGGTCGTGACCGACCCGGCCGACGCGACCGCGGCCTACGTGTGGATGCGCGACGGGGTCGCCATCGACGGCGCCACCGCCGACACCTACGGGCTGACCGCGGCCGACGAGGGTCGACAGATCACGGTCGAGGCGACCGCGAGCGCCGCCGGCTTCGCGACGGGCACCGCCCGATCGGCGGCAGTCGTCCCCACGGCAGCGGTGTCCGACCCGGGGACGGGCGGCGGAACGGACGGCGGATCGGGAACCCCGGGCGCGGGTTCCGGCTCCACCGGACCCGGTGCCGGGGCAGGCAACGGCTCGCCGGCGGGCTCCGCGAACACCGGTGCGGGCTCTGCGGCGAACGGCCGTGACCTGGCCACTACCGGTCAGAACACCGAAGGCGTGCTCGTCCTGAGCATCGGCGGGCTCGTCCTGCTCCTGCTCGGAGCCGGCGCGGTCGTGCTGCGACGTCGCCGCTCTCGCGTGTGACTCTCTGAAACCGAAGGCCGTGTCGGTCGCCTCCCCGCGACCGCCACGGCCTTCGGCGTTGCCGAGGGGCCGGGGTGCCGGCATCCCTTCCCCCTCGCGCACATCCGTGCAACCCCGAGCCCTGCGGCCCCGACCCGGGGGAGGATGGATCCATCCGCATCGACCCCTCTGAGGAGAACCATGCACGTCAACGCCTACGCGGCGTCGTCCGCGACCTCGCCCCTCGAGCCCACGACCATCGAGCGTCGTGACGTCGGCCCGAAGGACGTCCTCATCGACATCGCCTACGCCGGCATCTGCCACTCCGACATCCACACCATCCGCGGCGAATGGGGTGACGTGCCCTACCCCCTGACCGTCGGCCACGAGATCGTCGGCACGGTCGCCGAGGTCGGCGCAGACGTCACCAGCCACAAGGTCGGCGACCGCGTCGGCGTGGGCTGCATGGTCAACTCCTGCCGCGAGTGCGAGAACTGCCTCGCCGGGGAGGAGCAGTACTGCGAGAAGGGCAACATCGGCACCTACGGCGCCAAGGACGTCGACGGAACGATCACCCAGGGCGGCTACAGCGAGAAGATCGTCGTCGACGAGCACTTCGTGCTGCGCGTTCCCGAGTCGATCCCCTACGAGAAGGCCGCGCCGCTGCTGTGCGCCGGCATCACGACCTACTCGCCCCTGAACCACTGGAACGCCGGCCCCGGCAAGAAGGTCGCCGTCGTCGGCCTCGGCGGTCTCGGCCACATGGCCGTCAAGATCGCCCACGCCATGGGCGCCGAGGTCACCGTGCTCTCGCAGACGCTGAGCAAGAAGGACGACGGCCTGAAGATGGGCGCCGACCACTACTACGCGACGAAGGACGAAGAGACCTTCGAGACGCTCAAGAAGAACTTCGACCTCATCATCAACACCGTCAGCGCCCCGCTCGACCTCAAGCAGTACCTGGGCCTGCTCGCCCTCAACGGCACGATGGTCAACGTCGGCGCCCCGCCGGAGCCGCTGCCCATCCAGGTCTTCACGCTGTTCACCAACCGTCGTTCCTTCGCGGGTTCGTCGATCGGCGGCATCCGCGAGACCCAGGAGATGCTCGACTTCTGCGCCGAGAACGGCATCGCGCCCGAGACCGAGCTCATCTCGGCCGACCAGATCAACGAGGCCTACGAGCGCGTGCTGAAGAGCGACGTGCGCTACCGCTTCGTGATCGACGCGAAGACCTTCGCCCCCGCCTGATCCTCGCCCGCTGAGGTCCGGACGATCCCGGATGCCACGGCCCCGACGTTCCCCGAACGCCGGGGCCGTGGTGTTCCCGTGCCCGCCGTGGTGTTCCCGCGCCCGCCGTGGTGTTCCCGCGCCCGCCGGGGCGGTTCCCGCGACCGCCGTGGTGTTGCCGTGATCCTGTGGTCGGGCGCCACCGACGCATAAACGCGATCCGCGCGCATAAACGCGTGTTCCTCGTGTTTATGCGCGCGGATGCCGTTTATGCGTGCACCGGCCACCCCAGCACGCCCCGAAACCGCGGGACCCCGCCCCTCGGCCCCGCGACACCACCGGGTCGCGCACCGGTCGCCCGCCGCCCGCCCACGCGAAAGCGGCGCCACCCCTCGGGGTGACGCCGCTTTGGGCTGCGGAGACTCAGGCCTGGCCGAGCGCGGCTGAGACGACCGCCCGTGCTTCTTCCTGCACCGCGCGCAGGTGCTCCTCGCCGCGAAGAGACTCGGCGTACAGCTTGTAGACGTCTTCGGTGCCCGAGGGGCGCGCGGCGAACCACGCCGACTCGGTCTGCACTTTCAGCCCGCCGATCGCCGCGCCGTTGCCGGGCGCGTGCGAGAGCTTCGCGGTGATCGGCTCACCCGCGAGCTCGGTGGCGGTCACGGCATCCGGAGACAGCTTCGACAGAGCCGACTTCTGCGCGGGCGAAGCCGGGGCATCGACGCGCTGGTACGCCGAGGCGCCGAACTCGCTCTCGAGCTCCGCGTAGCGCTGCGAGGGAGTCTTGCCGGTGACGGCGAGGATCTCGGCGGCCAGCAGGCAGAGCAGGATGCCGTCCTTGTCGGTGGTCCAGACGGTTCCGTCCTTGCGCAGGAACGACGCGCCGGCCGACTCCTCGCCGCCGAACGCGACGGAGCCGTCGAGCAGACCGGGCACGAACCACTTGAAGCCCACGGGGACCTCGAGCAGCGTCTTGCCGAGTGAGGCGGCGACGCGGTCGATGATCATCGACGACACGAGCGTCTTGCCCACGGCGGCGTCGGCCGGCCAGTGCGGGCGGTGCGAGAACAGGTAGTCGATCGCGACGGCGAGGTAGTGGTTGGGGTTCATGAGCCCCGCGTCGGGGGTGACGATGCCGTGGCGGTCGGCATCGGCATCGTTGCCCGTGAGGATGTCGTACTCGTCGCGCGCGGCGACCAGCGACGCCATGGCCGAGGGGGAGGAGGGATCCATGCGGATCTTCTCGTCCCAGTCGAGGGTCATGAACTTCCAGGTCGGGTCGACCTCGGGGTTGACCACGGTCAGGTCGAGTCCGTAGATCTCGGCGATGAGCGCCCAATACTCCACCGATGCGCCGCCCAGCGGGTCGGCGCCGATGCGCACGCCCGCGTTCTTGATGGCCTCGATGTCGATGATGGATGCCAGATCTCGCACATACGCGTCGCGGAAGTCGTACTGGCCCAGGCCGTCGAGGTCGATGTCGGCGTGACGCGTGCGCTTCACGCCCTCGAGCCCCGCCGCGATGAGCTCATTGGCGCGGTCCGCGATCCAGCCGGTGGCGTCGGTGTCGGCGGGGCCGCCGTGCGGCGGGTTGTACTTGAAGCCGCCGTCGCGGGGCGGGTTGTGCGAGGGGGTGACGACGATGCCGTCGGAACGGCCCGGGTCGTCGGCGGCGCGGCCGCGGTTGTACGTGAGGATCGCGTGGCTGAGAGCCGGCGTCGGCACCCAGGCGTCGCGCGCGTCGACGCGCACGTCGACGCCGTTGGCGACCAGCACCTCGACGGCGCTGCGCTCGGCGGGAAGCGACAGCCCGTGGGTGTCGCGACCGAGGAAGAGCGGGCCGGTGATCCCCTGAGCGGTGCGATAGTCGACGATCGCCTGGGTCGTGGCGAGGATGTGGTCCTCGTTGAAGCTGGTGCTCAGCGACGATCCGCGGTGACCGCTGGTGCCGAACGCGACACGCTGCTCGGGCACCGTGGCATCCGGTTTGCGGTCGTAATACGCGGCGATCAGTTCGTCGACGTCGATGAGATCGGATGCCTCTGCGGGCTGCCCTGCGCGACTGCTCATGCGCCCAGTCTGCCCGCTCCCTCCGACATGCGCACACGCCGTGACGCATTCAGAGCGAATCCGTCGACAGGCGGCCTCGGCGACGCGGCTAGGCTGAGCCGGTGCTGCCCGACACAGATTCCGCGCCCGCCCGCCGTACCTACAGCTACCTAGGGCCGGCCGGAACCTTCACCGAGGCCGCCCTCGCTCAGGTGCCGGAGGCGCGTGACCAGATCTGGCGGCCCGTCCGCAACGTCGGCGAAGCACTCGCCGACGTGGTCGAGGGCCGTTCGGATGCCGCGATGATCGCGATCGAGAACTCGGTCGACGGCGGCGTCTCCACCGCGCAAGACGCCCTGGCCACCGTGCCCGGGCTGCGCATCGTGGGCGAGTACCTCGTGCCGGTGAACTTCGTGCTCGTCGCACGCCCCGGTGCGACCCTCGCCGACGTGTCGCTGATCGCCGCGCACCCCGTGGCCTACGCCCAGTGCTTGAAGTGGCTGAGCGAGAACGTCCCCGCCCACGCCCACCTTCCTGCCGAGAGCAACGTCGCGAGTGCCCTCGGCGTCCTCGACGGGACGAGCGCCGCGGATGCCGCGATCGCCGCGCCCGGAATCGTCGCCCACCACGACCTGACGGTGCTCGCCGAGAGCATCGGCGACAACCCCAACGCCGTGACGCGCTTCGTGCTCGTGAGCCGCACCGTCGCTCCCGCGCCCCCCACCGGCGCCGACAAGACGTCGCTCATCGTCGAGCTGCCCGAGGACCACCCGGGCGCGCTTCTGGAACTGCTCGAGCAGTTCGCCACGCGCGGGATCAACCTGAGCCTGTTGGCATCCCGCCCCATCGGCGACGCTCTCGGCCGCTACCGCTTCGTCATCGATGCCGACGGGCACGTCCTCGACGAGCGCATGGCCGACGCCCTGCTCGGCCTCCGCCGCTTCAGCCCCAAGGTGATCTTCCTCGGCTCGTACGCCCGCGCCGACCGTGCGATCGTCCGGTACCCGCAGCGCTACAGCGACGATGTGTTCGTCGAAGCGCGCGACTGGCTGCGCGGCCTGCTCAGCGGCGAGCCCGAGGCCTGACCCAGAGCCTCTGGAATCGCCCGTGATGGGCGCGGCGTGGGCCCCTTCGTCGCGAAACCGCATCTCGCTGACGATTCGGTAGCGAGATGACGCCTCTTTGTCAGCGAGATGCCGTCTTGCGAGGCGGTGTCGTGCCCCCGCCCCCGCGCCCGGGACGCGGTAACGGACACGTCAGGCCGTGACGGTCAGGGCGTGTCAGGCCGCGACGGCCGCCGGAGCCGCGAGCAGCTCGAGCGTCTGCGCGCGCCCCTCCGACGTCTCGCCCTCGTACGCGCCCGCCACGGGCGACACCATGATCTCGTCGACGCCGTGCTGCGCGGCGAAGGCGCTGAGCTGCGCGCGCACGTCGTCGCCCGTGCCGACGAACCACTTCTGGCGGGTCGAGGCCATGATCGACTCGGTCATCGCGTCGAACGGATCGGCCTGGGCGGCCTCGATCGTCTCAAGCGGCGTGAGGGGGCGGTTGGTGCGCAGTCGCGCCATCATGCGCAGCTGCGGGATCGCGCGCTCCTCGGCCTCTTCGGAGGTGGGGGCGGCGACGACGTTCGCGGTGACGAAGGTGCGGGGACCCTCACCCGACTCGTTCGGCACGAACTGGTCGCGGTAGAGACGCAGGGCGTGCTCGAGGCCCTCGCCGGCGAAGTGGTTGGCGAACACGTAGGGCAGGCCGAAGCTCGCCGCGAGCTGCGCGGAGTAGTCGCTCGATCCGAGGAGCCAGACCTGGGGCATTCCGGATGCCGCGGGCGTGGCCTTCACCTGGTACTCGGTGCCCGAGGTGAAACGGACGGTGGCGCCCTCGGGAGAAGTGAGCGCCATGATGTCGGTGACGTGGTCGGGAAAGCGCGAGACGTCGCTCGTGGTGCCCGAACGGTTCAGCAGCTGGGTGATGACGGGGTCGCTGCCGGGGGCGCGCCCGATGCCGAGATCGATGCGGCCCGGGGCCAGGGCCTCGAGAGCGGCGAACTGCTCCGCGACGATGAGCGGCGAGTGGTTGGGCAGCATGACGCCACCCGAGCCGACGCGGATGCGCGAGGTGCGCGCGGCCGCCGCGGCGATCAGCACCGGGGGAGTGGTGGATGCCACGGAGGGCATGTTGTGGTGCTCGGCGAACCAGTAGCGGCGATATCCGAGGCGGTCGGCGCGCTCGACGAGATCGAGGGCCGAACTCACCGCCTGCGCGCTGGTCTGTCCCCCGCGAACGGGGACGAGGTCGAGAACGGAGAGGGAGGGCATAGCGTCGTTCACCTCGGCTGGAACGCCGTGGCGGCATCCGCTATTCCGTCTTTCGCGCCGCCATCCTCAGGCTTCTCTCAGCAAGAGGGCGTGACGAAGGCGCCGCCCGTCGCGTCTCACTTATGACATCGCGGGACACACGGTCCCGGAACGACGGAAGGAAGCGAACATGGCCGAGAACACCACCACCGCCACGACCACCCCCGCCACGAAGGACGGCGGCTCGACTGTCATCGTCGACGCCGTCGTCGCCAAGGTCGCCGGCATCGCCGCGGCCGAGGTTCCCGGCGTCCACGCCCTCGGCGGCGGTGCCGCTCGCGTCATCGGCAACATTCGCCAGGCGGTCGGCGCCAAGGACCACGCGCAGGGCGTGAGCGTCGAGGTCGGCGAGACCGAGGTCGCCGCCGACATCGCGATCCAGGTCGACTACCCCGAGCAGCTGCAGCGCGTGGCCTCGGACGTCCGTTCGGCCGTGCACCAGGCCATCACCGAGCTCGTGGGCATGAAGGTCGCCGAGATCAACGTGACCGTGGTCGACGTCTTCATCCCGGGTGACGACGAGGACGACGCCGACGAGCAGCGCGTCAACTGACACCCGTCTCGTGAAGGGGCGTCACCATGAGGTGGCGCCCCTTTCGTGTGCCCGGATGCCGGGACCCGATCACCCGTGGGGCGGCCGGAACCTCAGCCCCCGTGCCGCACCTGCGCGTACGCGTCGAGCGCGCGCTTGCGGGTCTCGCCGAGGTCGACCATGGGCTCCGGCGGATTGTCGCCGAGGTACTCGGGCGCCCACTCGCGCACGTACTGGTCGTGGGAGTCGAACTTCTTGCGTTGCGTCTCGGGATTGAACACGCGGAAGTAGGGAGCGGCATCCGCGCCGCTTCCCGCGACCCACTGCCAGTTGAAGGGGTTGCTCGCGGCATCCGCATCGACCAGGCAATCCCAGAACCACTGCTCACCGTGTCGCCAGTCGATCAGCAGGTTCTTGATGAGGAAGGATGCCGTGACCATGCGCACGCGGTTGTGCATGACGCCGGTGTGCCAGAGCTGGCGCATCCCGGCATCGACCACGGCCACCCCCGTCTTGCCCTGCTGCCAGGTCTCGAGGTGGGAGCGGTTCAGCTTCGGCCAGGGGAAGTCGTCGAAGTTTCGGCGCCAGTTCACCGTCGCGATGTCGGGCGAGTGGAACGTGACGTGCCAGGCGAACTCCCGCCACACCAGCTCGGACAGGAAGCCGCCCGCGCTCTTCGCATGCTCACCCGATCCCTTGTGTTCGAGGGTCTCGTGCCACACCTGGTACGGGCTGAGCTCGCCCCAGCGCAGGCGCGGGGACAGGTTCGAGGTGGCACCGCCGGCGAACTCGTCGCGATACGTCGAGTAGTCGCCGAGGTCGTCGTCGAGGAACTCCTTGAGACGCGCCTTCGCCGCCGGTTCCCCCGGCTCCCAGGTCTCGCGCAGACCTCCGGCCCAGTCGGGCTCCGACGGCAGCAGGCCCCAGGACGACAGGTCGTCGGAGTCGACGGATGCCGACACCCCGGGCACCTTGCGTGCCTCGGGCATCGGTGGACGCGGGGCCGCAAGCTTCTGCACCGCCCGGGCGAACGGGCTGTAGACGCCATAGGGCTTGTCGGACTGCGTACGCACCGTCCACGGTTCGTACAGCAGGTTGGCGGCGAACGAGGCGACATCGACCCCCTCGTCGCGCAACTTCTCTTTGAGGCCCGCGTCGATCTCGCGCTCGGCCCCGCCGTAGCGCCGGTTCCAGAACACCGCGCCGGCTCCCACCTCTTCGACCACGGCCGGGAGGACCTCGGATGCCGCGCCCCGGCGAAGCACGAGGGTGCTCCCGCGTTCCGCGAGGCGCTCGCCGAGCGACGTCAGCGACCCGTGCAACCACCACCGCGCCGCCCCGCCGATCGCGCGAACGCCATCGGACTCCTCGTCCAGCACGTAGAGCGCGATGATCGGTTCGTCGCGGTCGAGGGCGGCTCGTAGTGCCGGGTTGTCGGTCAGGCGCAGGTCGTCACGGAACCATACGATCGAGGGCGAAGCCATTCCCCGACGCTATCGATCGCGGCATCCGGCTCTTCGGGCTTGACACCCGCTGTGCCGTCGCGCCGCCCGCCGCTCGGCTGGACCAACGAGATCACGTGACCTCGCCGATGCCACGCGCCGTGGCGCGTGCGTTCGGCCAGATCACGTGATCTGGCGCGAACCCCGCCCGGTCAGAGCGTCGAGGTGTCGTGGCCCTTCGGCAGCGCGACCACGAGCCCGCCGGCGATGATGCGGGTGTAGATGCGCGTCGCCTCACCGAACTCGTCGCCGTCCAGCTCGATCGGCTGCGCGGGGGCCGTGGCCAGTTCGATGCCGGTGCCGCGGAGGTAGCGCACCGAGGTGTCCTTGCGGCGCTCGAGCACGCGGCGTCCGGCGCGGAACTTGCGCAGCACCGAGTTGTCCCACACGATGCTGCGCCACACGCCCAGCCACCCCAGCACACCGCTGGGCTGCAGGACGGCCACGTCGAGTCGACCGTCTGCGACGGACGCATCGGGGATCAGCGCCACGCCGCCCTGCAGGGCCCCGCAGTTCGCGAAGAGCACGCTCTGCACCTTCGCCGAGTGCAGGCGGTGTCCGTCCAGCTGGTACATGACGCGGAACGGCTTCGCCGAGACGAGCGAGCGTGCCGCTCCGTCGACGTAGGCGACCCAGCCGACCTGCTTCTTCAGATCGTCACGCGTGTTCTGGATCATCGCGGCGTCCAGGCCGATGCCGGCCATGACCGAGAACCCGTGCTCTTCGACCTCGCCGTCGACGCGTCGGATGCGGGCGATGCCGGTGTCGATGGAGAGGATGTCGCCCTCGAACGTCGCGCGGATCATCGCGTCGGTGTCGGTGAGCGGAAGGTTGAGATTGCGGGCGAGCAGGTTCCCTGTGCCGCTCGGGATGATCGTCAGCGGGACGCCCGTCGAGGTCAGAGCCTCGGCCACCGCGCGCACCGTGCCGTCGCCGCCGGCCACGAGCACGGCGTCCACCTTCTCGTCGAGAGCAGCGCGGGTCGCGTCGTCGCCGAGGTCGTCGACCGTCGTCTCGTAGAACAGGGGCTCGGCCCACTCGGCGGCGGCCGCGAGCTCGGCCACGCGGGCGCGCAGCGTCTCGGGCTCGACCTTGGTGGGGTTGTAGACGAGGGCGGCGCGCTTGTTCTGGGTCGGCTCGGCATCCATGGGTGCCTCGTCGCCGTCGGCGTCGACGCGCTGGGTCTTGCCCGGCGACTTTTCCGAGGTGTCGGGGGCGACGTCCTCGGGCTGGTGGATGACGTCGTCGGGCTCGGCCGCGTCTTTCGGGTCGGGCACGTCCTTGCGCGGGCGGTCGCCGACGTCGTCGCCCAGGCGTGCGGCGTGGAAGTGGTCGTCGGAGCCCTCGGCTGCGGCGGCATCCGCCTTCACCTCGGCGGGGGCATCGGCGGAGACTGTTTCGGGAGCGTCCGCGTCGTCACGCGGCTCGTCAGGGGCGGCCATGGCTCCACCATAGGACCGCGGTGGATCCCGATACGCGCGGCAGAGGCGGGCTTGACGGGGGATGCCGAAGACCCATGCGCCCCGAGAATGAGCCCGTCGTTCCGCGGTCCGGTGCTCACCACGCGGGGTCGTGGCGGCGCAGGATCGGCCCCGGCGGCGACCATAGGATGGACGCGTGATCGACCTGACTCTGCTGCGTGAAGATCCCGAGCTCGTGAAGCGCTCCCAGATCGCCCGCGGGGAGTCGCCGGATTCGGTGGACGAGGCCCTCGCCGCCGACCGCGACCGCCGCGCCGCCATCACCGCCTTCGAGGAGTTGCGTGCCGCGCAGAACGCGCACGGCAAGCGCGTCGCCCAGGCGCCCAAAGACGAGAAGGCCGCGCTCGTGGCCGAGGCGAAAGAGCTCAGCGAGCGCGTCAAGACCGCTCAACACGCCGTCGCCGAGGCCGAGGCCGCCGCCGACGCCGCCCTCGGCAAGATCGAGAACATCGTCCTCGAGGGAGTGCCCTCGGGTGGCGAAGAGAACTTCGTCACACTCCGCACGCACGGCGAGATCCCGTCCTACGACTTCGAGCCGCTCGACCACCTCGCCCTCGGCGAGAAGCTCGGCGCGATCGACATGGAGCGCGGCACGAAGGTCTCGGGCAGTCGCTTCTACTTCCTCACCGGCATCGGTGCGCGACTCGAGCTCGCGCTCATGACCCTCGCCCTCGACCGGGCGCTGCAGGCGGGCTTCACCCCGATGATCCCCCCGACGCTCGTGCGTCCCGAGGTCATGCGCGGCACCGGGTTCCTCGGCCAGCACGCCGACGAGGTGTACCACCTCGACAAAGAGGACCTCTACCTCGTGGGAACGAGCGAGGTCCCCCTCGCCGGGTACCACATGGACGAGATCCTCGATCTGGAACGCGGTGCGAAGCGCTACGCCGGGTGGTCCACCTGTTACCGCAGCGAGGCGGGCTCGTATGGCAAGGACACCCGCGGCATCATCCGGGTGCACCAGTTCAACAAGCTGGAGATGTTCGTCTACACCGATCCCGCCGACGCCGAGGCCGAGCACGAGCGCCTCGTCGCGATGCAGGAGAGCATGCTGCAGGACCTCGGTCTCGCCTACCGCCTGATCGACGTCGCCGCCGGCGACCTCGGCTCGAGTGCCGCGCGCAAGTTCGACATCGAGGCGTGGGTGCCCACGCAGGGCGCCTACCGCGAGCTCACCAGCACCTCGAACTGCACCACGTACCAGGCTCGTCGCCTCGATACCCGTTTCCGTCCGGACGGCGGCAAGACCCAGCCGGTCGCCACCCTCAACGGCACTCTCGCCACGACCCGGTGGATCGTGGCCCTGCTCGAGACGCATCAGCGCGCCGACGGGTCGGTGACGGTGCCCGAGGTTCTGCGTCCGTACCTCGGCGGGCTCGAGGTCATGGAGCCGATCGCGTGACCGACGAGGCCGCCTTTCCCCAGACCGGTGCCGTCGAGAGCGCGCCGAAGCAGGAGGCGGCCGATCTGGTCGCCGACCTCGCCGACGAGAAACCCGCGGAGCGCATGCTCATCGCGCTCGACATCGACGGTACGGTTCTGCTCGAGGACGACTCGCTCAGCCCGGGCGTCGCCGAGGCGGCGGTGCGCGCGCAGCACGCCGGTCACGAGGTGATGCTCGCCACCGGTCGCAGCTGGGCCAGCACCCACCCGATCATGGATCGCCTCGGCATCCGTCCCGAGTACGCGGTCTGCTCGAACGGGGCGATCGTCATGCGCCGGGTCGGAGACGCCGACGCCGCCGTGTACGAGCGTGCTCACGTCGAGACGTTCGACCCCACAGAGGTGCTGACGCTGCTCGGCGAGCACCTGCCCGATGCGCACTTCCTCGTCGAACTGCCCGACGGCTCGCGACTGTTCACCGATTACCTCGACGACTGGAATCTCCAGGGAGCGAACAAGGTGTCGTTCGCCGAGCTCTCGCTGCAGCCGGTCTGCCGGGTGGTCGTGGTGGCGCCCGAGCAGACCGACCAGGACTTCCTCGAGCTGGTCGAGCGCATCGGCCTCAACCAGGTGTCGTACGCGATCGGATGGACCGCGTGGCTCGACATCGCCCCGCAGGGGGTGGACAAGTCGACCGCCCTCGAGCTCGTGCGCGGCTGGCTCGACATCGCGCCCGAGAACGTACTGGTGATGGGCGACGGCCGCAACGATATCGAGATGATGCAGTGGGCGGTCCGCAACGGCGGCCGCGCGGTCGCGATGCACCAGGGTCCGCCCGAGGTGCACGCCGCGGCGGGCGAGGTCGGCCTCTCGGTCACCGAGGGCGGTGTCGCCGCGATTCTTCGCGCGCTCTGACGCCATGCGGGCGGCCCGCGGGCCCGGCGCGACCGGACCCGCGCGGGCTCACGCCCGGCGTGGGGGTCAGACTCGCGCGGAGCCGCTGGCGACGTGTGCGGCGCGGTCGGCGAGATAGGCGGTGCGGTCGACGACGGTCACGGGTCGGTGCGCCGCCCGGTGGTCGACGACGCGCGCCGCCTCCCACGCGACGAGACCGACCGGCGGCAGCAGCAGCAGGGCGGTCGCCCAGGCGGCCTTGAGTCCGGCAGACGCCTGCGGGTCGCGCAGGGCGACGATGGCGGCGAAGACGGATGCCGCGTAGACGAGCGCGAAGACGGCGAGAACGACCTGCGCTGACAGCGTGGTGACGAGCATGATGACCTCCTCAACTCGAACGGCCCGGCGGGTCGTGGGGTGATGTTCTCGGTCTACGCCGGTCACCGGAGCGGTTCAACGTTTTCGCCCGCGAACGCAGCAACTCCATAGCCGCGGCGTATCCCGCACTCAGAGACCGCGGGGACTCCACGCCCCTCGGGTGGCGGCACGCAGGGTGCGCGCGTCGGTGCGGTCCAAGGCGCGCCGACTGCGCTCGAGGGCCGCGCGGGCGGCATCCCGGAAGACCTCCGCCCGGTCGGGAGCGGATGCCGCGAGCGAGGCGAGGCACTTCTGCAGTCGCACCTGCACCTCGACGTCGGCCGCACCGTCACGCGCCAACGGCCGGAAGGCGTCGTCGACCAGGTCGGCGAGGCGCGGTGCGGGGAGGAACACCCGCTCGAAGTCCACGGACGGATCGGTGTCGACGGCGAATGCTCGGGAGAACACCCGTTGCAGCGCTGCGATCACCTCGATCGCCGTCCCCGGATCGTTCGTGGCGGCCGATAGCGCGCGGCTGCCGATCTCGGTGAGGGCGATGACGCCGAATCGCGGATCCTGCTCGAACGTCCGGTGGTGTTCGATGCGGAACGCCCGGCGCACCGCCGTCTCTACGGCGTCGTCGACTCGGCCGACGACGAAGGCGACGGGCACGCGCGCATCGGCGATGCGTCCCGGCGTGGCGTGCACGTGCACCTCGAGGTCGTGCTGGCGGGCGATGCGGTCGAGTCCCGCGACGTCGACATGAGTGACGTAGCCCACCTCGTCGGCGTGCACTCCGACGGCCCCCGAGGGCGGCGCGGTCGAGGCGCGAGCCCCCAACGTCGGCCGCTCAGCATGCCATTCCAGAGAGGCCGTGGCCGCTTTCTCCACACGATCGATGACGTCGGCCATCCGGCCGAAGGTCGAGAGGTGCGAGATCCATCGCAGCAGGGTGAACACGACGATTCCGATGATGACCAGTGTGCTGACGAAGAGGATCGCCCGCCCTTGCGGGTGGTAGTAACCCGTCGACAGGGCGACGATCCCGACGAGCGAGAAGGTGAAGGCGCCGACGAAGGTCGACACGGCGTTCTGCGAGGTCGTGTCCGCGATCAGCAGGGGCGTCGACCGGGGCGTCGCGGTGGTCGTCGCCGACGAGAACGCCGTGACCATCGCCGTCACCGAGAAGGTGCTCACGGTGAGCATCGCGGTCGCGATGATCTGCAGCAGCGAGCCCACGGCATCCTGGCCCAGCTCCAGACCGAACTCGAACGGCAGCAGTGGCCCGAGCAGACCCGCTGCGAGGGCGACGATCACCCCGATGACGGTGAACAGCGCCGCGCGCACCCATACCTGCCTGCCGAGTCGGAGGAAGAAGGATGCCAGGGGGCTGCGGGTCGTCAAGGCCATGCTCCGACGCTATCCGGCGTACTGTGCCGGAGCCCGGGGCTGGACGACGACCTCGGGCGGCTGAAAACGGCCTCTCATTCGCTTATGGATATGCGATGGAAATGTGCCGCAACTTGTCCGACATGCCGCTCTGGCAGGGTCGGGTCGCCCCCCACGACCGACGGACGCCGAGAGGCCCACGCGGATCCCGGTCGTGCTCGTTCCATCACCCGAGGAGCTTGACCCACGCATGACTGCCCACAGCCCCGCCTCACGCCCGAGATCGGCACGCCGTCTCGGCGCCGCCCTCGTGGCGGCCCTCGCCCTTTTCGGGCCGCTGGCCGCCGCGTCCGCGGCGCATGCCGCCCCTCCCACCGCGACCCTCTCGCTCGAGATCGACCCGGCCGAGGTCACCGCGGGTGACCCGTTCGTCGTGACCGTCACGGGTGCGGCGGTGAGCGACCTCTACTCCTACGACCTGGAGCTCAGCTACGACCCCGCTCTCGTCGAGCCCGCCACCGACGCGCCCACCGGTCCCGCGGGCGGCTTCACCTCGACCGTCACGGGGCCCGGCACGCTGACCGTCTCGCACACGCGCCTCGGCACCTCGCCCGGGCTGTCGGGCACGAGCGATGTCGTCCTGGCATCCATCCCCCTCCGTTCGCTCGCGGCAGGGTCGGCCCTCGTCCAGCTGTCGTCAGTGCGTCTGGTGTCGTCGACCGGAGAGGTCGTGACGGCGAACGATGTGGCATCCGGAACCGTCGTCATCGCGGCCGTCCCCGTTCCCGAGCCGCAGCCGTCCGACCCGTCGTCGCCGTCGCCCTCGGTGTCCGCGTCGGCCACGGCCGCCCCGGCGCCCGCAGCCCAGGGCCCGAACGACCTCGCGACGACGGGCGTCGACGCAACCCCGTGGTTCGTCTCCGGCGCACTCGGTGTCGCCCTCCTCGCCGGAGGCACGTTGCTCGTGCTCCGCCGTCGTCAGGCGGTGCGCGAATGACCGCGTCCCGCTCGTCCGTCCCGTTTCGCGAAGGATCCGTCATGACCCCCCTGGCCCGCCGTGTTCTGGCCGTGTCCGCTTCGCTCGGTGTCGTCGTCGCCGGGGCCGTCGTCGCCCCGGCCGCCGCCCTCGCCGCCCCCGCGCCGTCTCCTGCGGCAGCTCCCTTCCTCGCGCCGTACTACACCGAGCTCGACGTCACGGGCGATGCGCAGGTGACCACGGCCGACCTCGAGGCCCTGGCCCCGTACCTGGGAACGACCGCGAGCGATGCCGGATGGGCGGATGCCGCGCGGTTCGACCTCGACGACGACGGTGCCGTGACGGCATCCGATCTGGCCCTGCTGTCGGAGCGCATCATCTACGACGACGGCCCCTTCCAGATCGTCGAGGCCGACGCGGTGGCGATGCAGGCGGCGATGAACGCCGGGGTCATCACCTCGGTGTCGCTGACGCAGCAGTACCTCGACCGCATCGCGGCCTACGACAAGGTCGTGCGTCCCGCGGGTGTGCGCCCGCTCAACTCGATCATCTCGACGAGCGAGGTCGCGCTGAAGGCCGCCGCGGCCGCCGACGCGATCCGCGCTGAGAAGGGCATGACGGGGATGCTGCTCGGCATCCCGGTGGCGCTGAAAGACAACTACAACACCGCCGACATGCCCACCACCGCCGGCTGCGGCTGCTGGGCCGGCAACCAGACCTCGACCGACGCCACGATGGTCAAGGGTCTGCGCGCCGACGGAGCGGTCATCGTCGCCAAGGCGTCGATGGACGAGTTCGCCATCAACCTGTCGTCGCAGTGGTCGGCCTTCCAGCCCAACGGAACGGCGCTGACCGTGTCGAGCCCCTACGACACCGCCCAGACCTCCGGCGGCTCGAGCGGGGGAACGGGAGCCGCGATCGCTGCCAACCTCGCCGGCATCGGATTCGGCACCGACACCGGTGGGTCGATCCGCATCCCCTCGACGTACAACCAGCTCGTGGGTGTGCGTCCGACGGTCGGCCTCGCCAGCCGCGACGGCATCGTGCCGCTCGCGCTCTCGCAGGACACCGGTGGTCCGATCGCCCGTTCTGTTCAGGATGCCGCGATCGCCCTCGACGCCGTCGTCGGCGAAGACGCGGGTGACCCCGTCACCGCGCGTCAGGCCGGCAAGGTGCCGGAGACGTACACGTCGTACCTCGACAGCGGGTCGCTGAAGGGCAAGAGGATCGGCTATCTGACGACGATGCTCGGCTCGAACCCGATCACGCAGCGTCTCTTCGCCGACGCGAAGGCCGCCATGGAGGCGCAGGGCGCGACGGTCGTCGCGCTCACGCCGCCCGACGGCTTCTCGGCCATCGTGGGCGAGGGCAGCGGCAGCGGGCCGGAGTTCAACCACGACCTGCAGAACTACATCAACGCCTACCTGAACCCGTCGGTGAGCGCACGGAGCCTGCTCGCGATCTCGCAGTCGCCGAACATCGTCCCCGGCCGCGCGAACAGCCCCTACGGCCAGCGCGCCGCCATCACCGAGTCGGCTTACCAGGCCTGGGCCGGTCCGCAGGGATCGCACACCCTGCAGCTCGCCAAGGGCAAGCAGATCATGACGGCCTTCATGGACGACCAGAAGCTGGATGCCGTGGTCTACCCGACCGGCAACCCCTACGGCACCATCGGGACCAACATGCGCCTGAGCCCCAACACGGGTCTGCCGGCCGTCACGGTGCCCATGGGCCAGGGGCTGCCGACCGAGGCTTCGACCGGGGGAGTGAACCTCGAGTTCCTCGGCCGCGACTTCGCGGAGGGCCCGCTCCTGGGCCTTGCCTACGGCTTCGAGCAGGCGACCCACGCCCGCACGACGCCCGCCCTGTACGGCGCGCTGGGGTGAGCTCGCACGGCGGCCCCGGGTGCGATTCGCCCGGGGTCGTCGCTGCGGCCTCTCCTCACCGTGCGGCGCCGCGTTCGCGGCTCGGTAGACTCGGTGCGTTCAGGAGGGTTGTCCGAGCGGCCGATGGACCTGGTCTTGAAAACCAGTGGGCAGCAATGTCCCGTGGGTTCGAATCCCACACCCTCCGCCACACGTGCCGTGTTCGAACCCCGTCCAAGCGAGAGTTTGGGCGGGGTTTCGGCGTGGCGGGCTAGGTCATCCTCCTGCATGCGAAGCAGTACCGCTGAAGGGTTCCAGCGGCGTTCTGGGCGGTTCCCCCACTCTCGGACGGGCACGAGCACGCCGTCCGTGCCCGTTGCTGCGAGCGCGTCTTGCTCCTGGGTGGGTACGGGAAGAACCGCCACTTCTCTCGTTTCCGTGCGGAGCGCCGAGTCGTTTGCCAGGAGGCCGGCGAAGAGGGTCTGTACTTCGGCGTCTTCGACCAAACCGTCCGGGCCGATGAACAGCTTCTCGAATAGCCCCTGGTTGAGGAGTCGTCGCTCGGCGGGAACGGCGGCCGCGTACTGCTCGTGACAGAGTCGGGCCACTTCGAGAGCCCGCTCTAGCTGTTCGTGGAGCTGGTCGAGGGCTTGCTCCGAAACGGCGATTGGTGTTCCGCTGCGTCCACCTCGAGGGTGATCCGATCCATCTCGCTCTTCAAGATGTCGAGGGGCACAGCGCCCGCGTAGTGCGCCTTCATGAGCGCGGCCTGTTCATTTTTGAGGACTGTGTGACGTCGTCTCGCTTCACCGAGCGTAAAGCGGGCGTCGGCTTGCTGTGGTTCGGCGGGGGACCAGCCGGGCCTAACTGCACTATCGCGGCGCGCCGGCGAATTCGGAGCCGTTCCGGCTGCACTCGTCGAGGAAGAGCTGTCTCCCACCGTCGGGAGGTGCGGCTCTTCTTCGTGTTTGCTGCCACGGCGAACGATCCAGGACAGCAACGGGAACGCGATCCGAAGGATGCGGTGCAGTGCCCTTCTTATTCGGACGGCGGGAACTGCATCAAACGAAGCATGAGCGACGCCGCGGTGTTGACGGCGAATTGGGCGTCATGCCGCGTCGCTGAAGAAGCCCCATGGGCGTTCCCGCGCGCGGACCGATTGGCGGTGAGCCAGCTCAGCAAGTTCTTGATGGCCTGAATCAACTGCGAGTCCGCAGCGTTCAAAAAACCTTTGTCCTTCGCCGAGGCGAAAAGCGCGCCTAGATCGTTGCCGGTTGCGCCGAGCGCTTGCAGAGTTTCCTGCACCGCAGAGTACGTCAATGAGACAGCGGAGCCGTAGTTTCCCTGAGCCAAGTTGTTGGTGGCCTCGCCGTATGCACGCTCAGCGGCTTCGAACCGCGGGTCGGCGCTCAGCAGGGCCTCCATCGGCTGAATGACGTCAACGTGGAGGGGCTGGCTCTCGCGTCGACGAAACCGTTGGTGTAGGTACAGCCAGCCCACGCGCTCCTCGAGAAGCACATCGTTCGCTCCCTCGAAGAACGGCTCCATGTCTGAGAGCAGCTCGCCTGCCGAATTGACCATGCCCGACTCCAACCACTGACCGTTGATGGCCGCTAGCGCCAGCGGGATCGCTGCTAGCCAATCCGCAATCTGCGTCAGCCACGAAAGGGTCTGTAAGCGCCTCCGCGAGCGTGTCAGCTCGCGGTTCAAGGCGTGAGTGGCGCATCAGTAGGGCGAGAACCTTCTCGTCGAGCTCCGCAACGAGGTATCCGTTGTGAGCTTCCTCTATGAGATCCTCATGCAGCGCCGCCATCTTGCGGCGCACAACCTCCGAAAATTGATCAGTCCAATGAATTCCGCGTTCATTTTCGGACTCCGTGCGGATGCGCACATAGTCCACAGGCAGAAATTGGACTCTCCAGGCTTCTCCGCGTCACCGACGCGAGTCGGGGTTGTGTGCACGATCCTCCGCCCCGGGTGTTTCCGGCGAGAAGCTCAAACCGGTGAGCGCGCGGTATCCGATGCCCGTCCCTAGATGACCGCTGGGGCGTCAACGGCCCAAGGTCCTCTCGCCGAGCGACACAGCTACTTGCGGCGGTATCGTCGTCGTTGAGCATATGGGGGCGTACGTGAACAATTTCAAACCCGAGTGGCAGGGCACGCCGCAACATAGTGATGCTTCGGACCTTTCACGGTGGCTCGTGCACCTCACGCGCTCCGAAGCTGACCTCATATCTATCTTGAGCATGGGAGTGATCGAGGCACGTCAGGCGTACGGCATCGGCAGTTCGCTCTACGAGACGCAACCCATCCACCGCTCCGTCTGTCTTACGGAGGTCCCACTTCATGAACTCCGTCGCATGACCCGTCGGCGCCCATGGGGCATCGTTTTCGATAAGGAGCGCCTGAGGCGGGACTATGGTGCTCAGCCTGTCTGGTATGTGAACAATCCATCCCCCCAGAGGGACGCGCTTCGCGTCGCTATGCGTGCCGCCATGTCCGATCCGTCTGCCCCTATCTGGCGGCTCACGCCCTTCATTGAGGATGTGCGCGACCGACACGGTAGTGCGCCAAACGACTGGCGGTGGGAACGCGAATGGCGGGTGCAAGGGAATTTGGAATTCTCTATTGCTGACGTATCTATGCTCGTGACAGACGAGGGTGGCCGGCCGGCGTTCCTTGACGATGTGTCTCTGGGCGAGGTGTTGTACGTATCGTCTGGCGATTCGACACTGCGATGGTCCGGAGGTTTTGGGCCTGCGTGGGACAAAACGATCAACAAGATGCTTCAAACCTTCGGTGAGGCCTTCGTGCGCCCCGAGGATGGCGGCTTCATCTGGGACCGTGAGGAGCAGCAATACTATGGGATGGTCGAACTCGTCGACACGGTAGATGCCATGGGCGAGGTCTTCGGACAGCTGTCACCCGACCTTGAGGCGGCGATAGCGCCCAGCCTTCGAGGTGTCAGCGACCATTGGTGCCGCGTGAGCGACCTCATGCAGGCATACGACTACTGATCGGTTAGCCGTACTCGTGCCGTCATTGGTCGCGAAGCTATCTGGAATTTTCGGTGCTCGTTACGACGGCAGCTATCTTCGTGAGGAATGCGCCAATGTCGGTGCCGTCGAAATGATCCTTCGGTATCGCGCGTGCGGCGCGCCAATTCGACGATTTTGACCAACCTGCTGGCGGAGCCGCAAACGCGGATAGACTTTCCGCGCCAGATATCTTCATTACTGCGTTCGTCGCTTCGTGGTTTAGATAGTTCTCGATGGACCTGCGCCCCAGTACCAGGCATTCGATTCCCGCAGCGCTACAGCTGGTCGCAAAGTTTGATCGTCGCGAAGAAGGACCAGCGTCCGAGGTTTTCGCCTCGCTGTCGACGACGGCGAAGACGAAAGGTGAAAGCTTCGCGAGCTGGCTAAGTTCGACGTCTCGCCCCCCGATCGCCATGTCATCCCCTCCCAGCGCCACAATCGCTACTTCATTGCGAACTCCATACTTGGACAGCAGCTCCATCGCGGCTCGCACGTCCGTCACGCCTTCTACCAAGAGGACAGCCTTGTATGCTTCGTCTCGGTACTCGCCATAGCCCAGTTCGCCCAAAGTTTGCACCAGGTCTCGCGAAGCTTGATAATCTTTGAGGATTGAGCTGCCCCTGGGATTTCGGGTAGCGACAAGTATTTGATCAGCAGCGGAGCGCGCGAGACCCAGCGAATGGGTGGCGAACAGGACGGGGCCACTTACGTACCGCGCAAGAAGCGTCAGAAACCGGAGTTGAAGACTGGCGTGTAGATTCAGTTCCGGTTCATCGATCAGTAGTATGTTTGGACGATTCATCAGGACGCTCGCGGCAACAATTACGAACTGTGAGATTCCTGCCCCTGACTCGCTTGCGCGGAAGCTACTCCCGTCCGTAGTAAATACCAGATGAGTGCCGTCTGGTGACGGTGACACCTCCAAGCGCTCGTATCCAAATATGTCGGCGAGTTCTGCAATCAACTTTCGCATCGCTTTGTTCTGCCGATAGTCGTCGCCATTCAGATACTGGTTGAAGGTGGCGATGAAGTCTTTGCCGATCTGAAGATCGTAGTATGAGTTCCCTGCCGTGTTGATTGCATTGCGGAAGGGCCCAACATAGAAATTGCCGACAAGCCATCGAATGTCGTTGTGTATTTCATTCCAGTCAACCTCGATTGAGCTGGATTGATCGTCTATGTGGATCAGGTTTCCGGTCATGCCTCCGCTATAAGATTGCACATTGAGGCCTGGCCTGCAGGTCACTTCGCGACCGTGCCCAATGGCAATTCGCGCCAATGCGACTTGGGTGCCTTGAATTTCAAAAGTAAGCTCGCGGATAAGCTCCGAACTGGCCGATCTTTCTCGATCGAAGACTATGGTTACTTCGGGATTTACCGCGTCCCCAAGTCCATCCGGCGTTAAATGTTCGCCGGGTTCCAGGCGCACCCGAGCGTGCTCTAGAGGGTAGCCGCGTAATAGCTTATTCAACTCGCTCGAGCCGGTAAACATGCCTGTAAGTGCCGACAAAGGCGCTCGCAACTCGTAGAGAGTCCTCAGAAGCGAGGACTTGCCCGAATTATTAACCCCCACTAGGGCCAGAAACTGCTGATCTACGGGTAACTCCACGGTTCCGTCTGTGAACGACCGATAGTTTCGAAATTTCAGCATACGGATGCTCATTTGAGAATTATCCTTCGGGTTTCAATGGAAATCTTCATGGATCCAAATTTCTTCTGGACGCCCTGACAGGGGGCCATCTCTATGTATCTTCTTTACGAATTCACGCTGTCGACTGGTTATCTGTCAGAGTGTCTCCGACGGTTCCCCTTCCATGCGGGCAACCTCGGCCTGGGAACAGAAGTCATCGTTGATTTTTATAACTATTGCGATGAGGAGGCGAAGTGCACGGGTGTATGCGATCGCGTGCTCGTTCTCTGTTGCACCGTTTGCTTGAGTGCCGTGCAGATACTTGTTTCGAAGCTTAGGGCCGTTTCCATGTTCCAGGGTGTTGAGCATGTAATTGAAATACGTCCCCTCTGGTGCTGTAAGAAGGGTTGACTCTACTGTTACCCAACCCATTTCCGCCATACTCTTGATCTCCTCCTTCCCGGCTGTGGACAGATGAGAGATATTCACAGCTTCCCTATCGTAGAACGAGCGCAGAATCCTTAGTCGCGCACGATTGGTGATCAGTATGCGCGAACCTACTTTCTCTATCGCCCCGTTCTCGATAAGGAAGTCAACGACATGCCGCTGGTCCGGCCGAAAGTCATCGTAAGAGACGTTCTCAGTTGTAAGGAGTTCTTCTGCGCTGTCCGCGTTCAGGTCCTCGCTGATGTAGTGGATCGGGGACTGGTCTGAGAAGAGTTGGAAGATGACGATTGATACTGTGCTGCCGTCGACTGGATATGCATACTTGTCGGCTACGAGGCTAGCGATGGACTTGTACCGCACCTGATCGGCTCCGATAGCGAGAAGGTCTCGGTCTAGATGCCCCTCCTGTGCGTATAGATCAAACTGGCTTGCGATGCTTTCCATCTCGGCGAAAAGCTGCCGCGCTCTCGTCAAATAAGACGTACTTTGGGCTGAGGGTGTGAACGAGAAGTTCGCTGCACCAAACTCTTCGAGAATGTAGGATTCGAAGAACCACTGAATGACTTTCTCAATTTCGATGTTCTTCGACTCAAGGAACCGCACGTAGATGTGCAGCCGAAGAAACGTGAGACTATCAACCATTCCGAACGCGCTGCCAGTGGCATAGTCATCTTTGCCCTTCGAGCCGAACAGTCCCTCGATTGCTCCAATTTGGTTCGCGTATGAGGGCATCGTGAGGAGCGCTTGATCGTCGACAAACTCGAACACATGCATGAAGTTGTTGAGTATGCTCGGCTCGTCGAGCGTGTCCTCAAGCCAGGCGACGCTATATGTGTACTGGACAGACCAGCCATCGTCGTCGTTCATCTCGGCGCGAACAGGCTCATCTTGATCATCCGAGAGGCCGACTCCGTAACCTGTCTTTATTGCATTGTTTTCCTCGAAGAACTTCTTCGTCATCTCTTCGTGTCGACGCTTCGCTTGTAGCTTCAGCTTTGCATCGAGTCCTATGGCGGCGATGGTTCGGGCATCACGGACTAGTCTGACAAAGTTTAGATTTGCTTCCTCGCTATCGAGGTAGCTTGCTATTAGTCCCCGGGATTGTGCTGTGGAGAGACTGGATGGGGTGAAGATCGGACTCCTCGACGATCCCTCAATGTGTTTCCGTATGAGAATTTCTGCATTTGCGGGGGTGCTCAACAGTAGGGTCGTTAGGTCTGCGTCGTACGCCTTAACGAGAGCCTGATGCGCAAGCATCTGGCCTACATGCATCCGAATCTTCTGAAGTTCGTTCAGGACTGTTTGGCCGTCACACCGCTTGAACGCTCCGTGGCGTCCGAGCAGCTCAAGCAAGTCGTCGCGAAACTGCCAGTCAACCCCGGCGATCTGCTCAGCGAAGTTGCCTTCGTTGATCGCCGAGAAGTGTCGTGCGATGACGCCGCGAATCTGCGGCAGTTTTGCCATCGCGTCGGACCTCTGCGCCGCGCTGTAGTCGGAGGGGAGGATGTTCTCCGTTAGGTACTGCTCCACGTTGAACAGTTCGAGAACGTCGACGGTGTCTGCAGGAGGGTTCTCGGGATCGAAATGCTCGACAACTTCGACCACGCGAGGCAACTGCCACCCCGTAGACAGGTCGTGTACTCCATAGAATCTGACCCGGCGTAGCGAGTCCTCGTCGTCATCCATCAATATCGTCCCCCATCTGGCCGCAGGCCGCTTCTTTGACAGTCTGGTGGCGGCCTCCGACGTCGGTGGTCGGCTTGCCGCAATCTGTGGGCTGACTATGAGACGTTGTCACGACTGTGTCAAGCAGGCGTAGAGCTTTTGGCCCTTCGTGGGCGGGGAGCGTAGCGGACAACGACTTAGGCCTCTCCGATGGGGGGCTACGCACACTGTTCGGACGGTCTCGTCCCAATATGGGGCCAGAGCCGCGCGGTCTTTCAATCCTCGCTGAGCGCTCCGTGTGGTCTTAGTGTGAGCATGTGCCAGACTCGACGCGGATACGTCACCTTCTCTCCCAGGCGTTTGATGAGTTCGATTCGCCGGGTATGAACCTCTCGGTGCATTTACGTAGGGCGAGCCGGATTGCGGCTCTGCGCAAGGACTACGGGCACCAACTGTGGATGCAGTTTGAGGTTACTGACATAAGGGCGGAGGCTCGTCTAGATCGAGCTAATGCGACGATCGTCCGCATCCGGTCGGAGATCGATTCGCTCCTTGGGGCCGAGGCGGGTGCTCAGGAGTCTCTGCGGGCCTATGAGATTTACGAAAGAAACCGGTCGACTGACATCAACGGTAACGATGGTGTAGATACGACGCCCATCAACAAGCTAGAAGACCGCCTGGTGACGGTGAAGGCAGCATATGAAAGTTTCGCTGTCCCTGTGGGGTTGTCCGGGTATGAATTACAGATCGCGCAGCGTAATGCGGACAGTGGTCAGGCTAAAATGCTACCGCTTATCGACCATCTTCAATCAATTCTTGGGCGCGTCAGGACGGCCCTCCATGAATTTCTCGTCACGACTGAGATGGACTTGGATAACGGCGAGACTCGCGCCGGTGTCTTTGTTCGAGCTCAGGAATACGTTGACTCTTCGTTGTCTAAATACGCGCCTTCCGCTCTTGCTGAGTTTGTGGCGGCACAGGATCGCCTCCACGATGGTTCTCCTCAAGAACTATCTCAATCATTGACCTCTTGCCGTCGAATGATCAAGGAACTCGCCGACCATCTATACCCAGCCACAGATGCGATCATCACGGGTGTAGATGGGGTCGATCGAAAGATGTCGGATGACCACTACAAAAACCGACTATTGCAGTACGTTCGCGATACGCTCGGCAAGCATGGCCAGAGTGACGCGATGCAAAAGACCTTGGACTCGCTGGGCGGGAGGCTGAAGTCTCTCGATGCTCTAGCGAGCAAGGGAGTGCATGACACCGTAACGACGGCTGAGGCCGAGATGTGTGTTGTTTGGACATACATGCTTGCTGCCGATTTGCTTCGACTTGAGGACGGGACATCAGCGCTTTTGGTGCCTGATGAGAAGGCCTGACACCTCAAGTGCCGCCGGTACTCTGATACAGCGGATATCTCGTCCACTTCCCGGAGGCGAAGCGAGTATCAATCAAGGATCTGCTCTGCTACTGCGATAGAGCGCGTACCTACCCACGCGATGCAATCCAGTCGAGAAGTCGCTTCGTCTCCCACGAGGGGTTCGAAAGCCATCGCGCAGGTTCCGCCACACGTGCCGTGTTCAAACCCCGTCCAAGCGAGAGTTTGGGCGGGGTTTCGGCTTGACGTCGCGGTCGCCGGCACAAGCGTGACCTCGCGGACGTTCATCCCCGTTATCATTACCGACTCGTCGAGATGCCGATGACGGTGAGCACTGCCACCCTCTCAGGCCCCGCCAGAAGAATCCGAGAAGCCGTTGGCGAGCAGCGCACTCTCCCCCGAAATCCATCTTCCGGTGGTTCTGGATGATGCGGGAGACCTCACCGCTCATCTGTCGATCTCCGGCGCACGCCAGTACGTCGAGGCAATCGACGTCGAAGATGGCGTGTATGAGGCCTTCGACGCCACCGGTCGCCGCCTACGCGTCTATGTCGACGGGGAGGTCGTGCGTATAGTGCCGGCCATCGATGCAGAGCCTGATGAGGGCGAACTTCGGCGGCGGCTCATCTCCTTCTTCGAGCGACTGAGTCGCACTCGCCCCGAGTGGGGCGTTGCGGGCGAGCCATCACTGCAACATCTCGTGGATCGATTGCTGACGCTTCAGGCCTGACTCCCTGCGCCTACCTGGGTGGGCTTCCCCGTCTCGGGCCCTGAGCCGCTCCGCGCAAACCCACGGCGAAACGCCCGATCCTCACGGCATTCACAGATCGCGGTCCCTAGTATTACCCCGACCTCTCGCCGATTCGTCGAGGTCGACGTGCTGCCGGGCCGGTGGCATCCGTCTCGAAAGGACACGAGTGAGCAAGACCTCCACCCCGCGCGGTCAGCGAACCGTCGCGCGCCACGGGCGACTCACCTCGCCGGGCCCCCTCGCGCAGTTGTTCCGCGGCGTTGCGATCGCTCTCGCCGTCCTCTTGGTCTCGGGCGGTGCTGTCCTGGCCTACGCGGCGGTCGATCTCACCCAGAGCTTCACCGCCGACGCCGTCGAGCTGAAGGGTCAGCCGGCCGTCCCGCCCGACCTCGGTGAGCTCAAGGGCGGCGTGAACATGCTCCTCGTCGGTACCGACGAGTGCGAGCCGAGCTTCGCCCAGCTCTTCGGCGATCGCTGCACGGGCGCCGACTCCGAGGGCAGCCTCAACGACGTCAACATGTTGGTGCACATCTCCGACGCTCCTCGCCGGGTCACCGTCATCTCGTTCCCGCGCGACCTCATGGTGCCGATCCCGTCGTGCACCGACAAGGACGGCAACGAGACCTCCGCGATGAGCAAGCAGCAGATCAACTCGTCGTTCTCGTACGGCGGCCTCTCGTGCGTCGTGCAGACCATCTCGGAGCTGAGCGGCCTTGAGATCCCCTTCGCCGCGAAGGTCAGCTTCGGCGGCGTCATCAACATCACCGACGCGATCGGCGGCGTCGACGTCTGCATCGCCAACGGAATCAAGGATCGCTACACCGGAATCGACTGGCCCGCCGGCATGCGCACGGTACAGGGTCTGGACGCCCTGCAGTTCCTCCGCACCCGTCACGGTGTCGGCGACGGCGGCGACCTGGGCCGCATCTCCAACCAGCAGCAGTACATGTCGCGACTGGCGAACAAGCTGAAGAGCCAGGACGTGCTGTCGAACCCGGCGACGCTCTACAAGCTCGCCTCGACGGCGCTGCGCAACGTCGACCCCTCGACGTCGCTGACGAACCCGCTGACGCTCGTGCAGATCGCGTCCGCGGTCAAGGACGTGCCGTTCAACGAGATCGTCTTCATCCAGTACCCGACCTACACCGACCCCTCCAACCCCAACCGCGTCGTGCCCGACCGCACTGACGCCGACACGCTGTGGGCCGCCCTCGCGGCGAACCAGCCCCTCGAGCTGTCGGGCAACCTCAGCGACGGGAACGGTGTGGTCGTCGATGCGAACGCGACGCCCGCTCCCACCCAGACGCCCGCCCCGGTCAACACCGCCAGCCCGGCGCCGACCGAGACCGCTCAGGCCTCGCCCGCGCCCACGTCGGACGCGATCCAGCTGCCGAGCGGCATCGCCGGGCAGACCGCCGCGCAAGCGACCTGCTCGAATGGAAACGTCCGCGGCTGAGCCTCGCCGCCCGGCATGCCGAACGTGGTTCGAATGCCGGGCGGCATCCGGTTAGTATGGACCGGTGTGTTCGCGCCGCAGGGCGTCGATCACCTGGAGACGTCGCATAGTCAGGCCTAGTGCACCACCCTGCTAAGGTGGAGTCCCCGTAAGGGGACCGAGGGTTCAAATCCCTCCGTCTCCGCAGAAAAAGCCCCGGTTCGCCGGGGCTTTTCTGATGCCCGGGCCGCTGCCGGTCTCCTCGGGCTCGCGAACACGACGACCGCGGCCACGCCTTCCGCGGGCCCGCGTCAGGAGCATGAGACGTGGGATGCCTTGGCATCCCACCCCAAGAAAGCTCGACGAACGGACCGCTCGGGGCATCGCCGTCGCGCGGAGTCGTCAAGCGCCGCCGAACCGCTCCGTCCTCACACGGACGGGGTCGTGCCCGGCGTCGACGAGCCATCCCGCAACGGCCTCGACGAAGGGGGTGGGGCCGCACACGTAGATGCGCGGGCGCTCGAGCGGCGAGAACACGGCGTGCCGCAGGCGTTCAGGGGTCAACCGACCGGGCGGCTCTGGCCACGCGGGCGGGATGCGGCGTGTGTAGACGGTGTCGAGACGGAAGCGATCGTCGGCGAGGGCGGACACCTCGTCGGCGAAGAAGACATCCTGCGGAGAGCGAACCGAGTACAGCAGGCGGAACGGCGCGGGGTCATCGCTCGCGGCGTGCGCCGACGCCATGGCGAAGAGGGGCACGACGCCCGAGCCGCCGGCGATCAGTTGCACGGGCGAGGGATCGTCGGAGGGATGCCAGATGAAGAACGCGCCGAGGGGTCCGTGAACCTCGATCTGGTCTCCCGCGCGGAGGTCGTGCACGAGGAAGGGCGACACCTCTCCCTCGGGCACCTCGTCGACGGCCAGCACGAGCCGCGTGCCCGCGCCCGACGAGGCCAGGGAGTACGAACGAGATGCCTGGTAGCCGTCGGGAGCCGTCAGGCGGACGTCGACGTGAGCGCCCGCGTCATTGCCGGGCCAGGTGGGCACCTCGAGCTCGATGCGGCGCGCCGTCGTGGTCTCGGGGCGCGACTCGACGACGGTTGCGACGTGCCAGGCGGGGGAGCGGCGGGTCACCCGTAGCGCTCTTCCCGCCACGGGTCGCCGTGCGGGTGATACCCGTTCTGCTCCCAGAATCCGGGTTTGTCGCTCGGCATGGTGACGAGCCCCTGCACCCACTTCGCGCTCTTCCAGAAATACAGGTGGGGCACGAGCAACCGCGCGGGTCCCCCGTGCTCGGGGGTGAGGGGTGCCCCGTCGGCTTCGAAGGCGATCCAGCTCTTGCCGCCGCGCAGGTCGTCGAGCGCGATGTTCGTCGTGTAGCCGCCGAAGGAATGCACCATCGCGTAGCGGTGCGAGGTCTCGACCTCGGCGAAGAGACGGTCGAGCGAGACCCCACGCCACGGCATGTCGAGCTTGGTCCAGTGCGTGACGCAGTGGATGTCGACGGTGACGTCCTCTACCCCGAGCGCCTCGAGTTCGGCTCGTGTCCAGCGATGCACGCCGTTCTCGGTGCCGATTGCGAACTCCCACGTCTCGTCGGCGACGACGGGGGTCGGGCCGGCCGAGAGCACAGGCCAGTCACCGACGAGCGTCTGCCCGGGCGGGAGCCGCGGATCGCGCTCCCGTCGCCGGCCCGAGAACCCTCGCGTGATGAACGACATACGACCCCCTGCTGCTCGTGTTGGCCTCACCCTAACTTCGGGCGTGCGCGGAACACAGCGCCTGGACGGGAGGAGAATCGGCGAGGGGAGGACCTGGCGCCGTGGAATGTCCTCCGCGCGTACGTTCTCCTCCGCGCGCGAAGTGACCGTGCGTGCCGCCATGCCACCCCCGTCGAGGCGGCGCCCCGGCCCGATAGGGTCGTGCCTGCGGTGCGCATGCGCCGTGCCCCTCGCACCCCAGGGAGAAGCGCATGTCGGTCGGTCTGCTCGCCGTCGTCGATGACATCCTCAGCGCCGCCATGCGCGCGAGCGCGAAGACGGCCGGCGTCGTGATCGACGACGCCGCCGTGACTCCGCAGTACGTGCAGGGGCTCACCCCCGCGCGAGAGCTGCCCGTGGTCTGGAAGATCGCGCTCGGCAGCATCATCAACAAGTACGTGATCATCATCCCGATCGCGCTGCTGCTCACCGCGTTCGCGCCGTGGGTGCTGCCGTACCTGCTCATCATCGGCGGTGGGTTCCTCTGCTTCGAGGGCGCCGAGAAGGTGCTCGAGTGGTTCGGCGTGAGCCACGGCGAGCACGACGCCGACGAGCCGCGCGACGAAAAGAAGCTCGTCCTCGGGGCCGTCCGCACCGACCTCATCCTCAGCACCGAGATCATGCTCATCGCCCTGTCGAGCCTCGACCCCGACTTCGGCATCTGGATGACGCTGGGGGCCCTGCTCGTCATCGGCCTGGCCATGACGGTGGTCGTCTACGGTGCGGTCGCGCTGCTGGTGAAGATCGACGACATCGGCCTGCGGTTCATGAAGAGCGAGTCGCGAGGCGTCCGCCGCTTCGGCGCCCGGGTCGTGGCATCCATGCCCGCGGTCTTCCGCGTGATCAGCGTGATCGGCACCGTCGCGATGCTGTGGGTCGGTGGGCACCTCGTGCTGCAGAACCTCGCCGAGACGCTGTGGTCGGGGCCCTACGACGTGGTCCATCTCGTCACGCACGCGATCGAGGCCGCAGGCCCGGTGGTGGTCTGGACCGTCGAGACCGCGATGTCGGCCGTCTTCGGGCTGATCCTGGGGCTCCTCATCGTGGGCGTCGTGACCGGTATCTCGCGACTGACGCGACGCGGCGCAGCCGCGCACTGACGTTCACCCACGGGCGGTCGAGAAGCTCTCGCCCGGTTCGGCCTTGAGTTCCCTTCCCTGCGCCGTACGCGCCGGCGGGCGTCAGTCGTCGAGGCGCGAGTGCTCGCCGAGGCGGTGCCACGCACGGTTGTGGTACACCAGCGCGGCGCCGGATTCCCCGGGTTCGAGGTCGCGCTCGACGTCGACCTGCAGGGCCTGAGCGGCGATGACGGTGGAGCCACCGGCATCCATGCGGCTGACGACCTTGCACCGCAGCCACGCGCGCACGCCGTGGTAGACGGGCTCCCCGGTGGACAGGCGCGACCAGGTGGTGGTGTCGGCGAAGCGGTCGAGTCCGCTGGTGGCTCCGGCGCGGGCGAGCGAGATGTCCTCGGCGTCGAGCAGGTGCACCACGATCGTATCGGCGGCGATGATCGTCGGCGTCGCCGACGACAGGGCCGACACCGAGAAGATCAGCAGAGGCGGGTCGGCGCTCACCGACGACACCGACGAGGCGGTGAGCGCGACGGGGCCGTTCTCTCCGTACGCGGTGATGACGGCGATGCCGCCGGGGTGGCCGCGGAAGGCTCTCTTGAAGTCGTCCGCCGAGACCGAGGTGCCGATGGCGGGAGTGCCCTCGGGGGCGCTGTGCGGAAGCGAAGTCATGACTACGACCGTAGGCGCTCCCGCGGGGGATAGGCCCTCCGGACGCAATACGGCGAAACGCTCCCGGCGATCACGCGATCGACCCCGGCTGCCGTGTGAGGCTTCACATTTATCAATCCGTGATCATCCGTAACGCCGAATTCCTTGACACAAGACGTTCTGTGAGCGCTAACATTCACACACGGCTCACCCGAGGGGCTGCATCACATGACCGGCATCGGAGCCGGCGAAACGAGGAGGTTTCATCATGAAGGCGAACAAGATCATCGCGGGCATCGCGCTCGTCGGAGCGATCGCGTTCACGGCCACCGGCTGCGCCGGTGCGGGCGGCGGCGGAAACGCCGGTGGCGGCAGCGGCGACAAGATCACGGTCGGCTTCGCCCAGACCGGCTCCGAGAGCGGATGGCGCAGCGCCAACACCGAGTCGATGAAAGAGGCGTTCAGCGAGGCCAACGGCTTCAACCTCGTCTTCAACGCGGCCGACAACAAGCCCGAGGCGCAGATCGCCGCGGTCCGCAGCTTCATCAACCAGGGTGTCGACGCCATCGTGCTCGCCCCCATCGTGAGCGACGGCTGGGACGACGTCCTCAAGGAAGCCAAGGACGCCAACATCCCCGTCATCCTCGAAGACCGCACGGTCTCGGCATCCAAGGACCTCTACGCCAGCTGGATCGGCCTCGACTTCAAGAAGGAGGGCGAGACCGCGGGCACGTGGGTCGCCGACAACTTCGGCAAGACGCCCACCAACCTCGTCGTTCTCGAGGGCACCACGGGTTCGTCCGCCGCGACCGACCGCGCCACCGGCTTCAACGACGCGATCAAGGGCACCGACATCAAGGTCCTCGACTCGCAGACCGGTAACTTCACCCGCGCCGACGGCAAGACCGTCATGGAGGGCTTCCTGCAGAAGTACGGCTCGCAGATCAACCTGCTCTTCGCCCACAACGACGACATGGGCCTCGGCGCTCTCGAGGCGATCAAGGCGGCGGGCCTCAAGCCCGGCACCGACATCAAGATCGTCACGATCGACGCGGTGAAGGACGGCATGACCGCCCTCTCGAACGGCGAGTTCAACTACATCGTCGAGTGCAACCCGCTCCTCGGTGAGAAGACCGCCGAGGTCGTCAAGAAGGTCGTGGCCGGCGAGTCCGTCGACAAGAGCTACATCGTCGAGGACCAGGCGTTCGACCAGGAGCAGGCCAAGAAGGTCCTGGACAGCCGTCCCTACTGATCCGCACGGATCCGTCGTCGACTCCCCTCGACGGCACCCCGTCCGATCGCCCCGGCATCGACGGACCATCCTCCCCGGCGTGCGGGGTCGGTACCCACCGGCCCCGCACGCTCCCGATCCGAGAAAGCGATCGACAATGACATCTGAACGGGTCGCCGTGAAGCCATCCGAACGGTCAGCCGTGGTGGAGATGCGCGGCATCAGCATCCAGTTCCCCGGGGTGAAGGCGCTCGACGGCGTGGACTTCACCCTCTACGCCGGTGAGGTGCACTCCCTCATGGGAGAGAACGGCGCCGGCAAGTCCACCCTGATCAAGGCCCTGACCGGCGTCTACGGCATCGACGAAGGCGTCATCCGCGTCGAGGGGGCCGAGCGTCAGTTCCGTGCCACCGCCGACGCCCAGGCCGCGGGCATCGCCACCGTCTATCAAGAGGTCAACCTCTGCCAGAACCTCACCGTCGGTGAGAACGTCATGCTCGGCAACGAGATCCGTCGAGCCGGCATGGTCGATTGGAAGGCCACGCACGCCGCGGCCGCCACCTACCTCGCAGAGCTGGGCGTGCACATCGACACGCGATCGATCCTCGCCAGCCACTCGATCGCCCTTCAGCAGCTTGTCGCCATCAGCCGCGCGATGGTCGTCGACACCAAGGTGCTCGTGCTCGACGAGCCCACCTCGAGCCTCGACCGCGGCGAGGTCGAGCAGCTCTTCGGCGTCGTCCGCGATCTCCGCGACCGCGGCGTGGCGATCCTCTTCGTCTCGCACTTCCTCGACCAGATCTACGAGATCTCCGACCGACTCACGGTGCTTCGCAACGGCACCCTCGTGGGGGAGTACCCCGTCACCGAGCTCGGCCGTGAGCAGCTGGTGGCGAAGATGATCGGACGCGAGCTGGGCGAGCTGGATGCCATCTCCGCCAGCGCCGAGCGCCCGATCGACCGCAGCGGCACCCCGGTGCTGCGCGCGCTCTCGCTGGGGCGCAAGAACGCCCTCGAGCCGGTCGACCTCGACGTCTACCCGGGCGAGGTCGTGGGACTGGCCGGACTCCTCGGTTCCGGCCGCACCGAACTCGCTCGCCTGATCGCCGGCGCCGATCGGCCCGACGACGGCACCGTGCACGTGTCCGGCTCGGGCGCTCGCACCGGGTCGCCCCGCCACGCTCTCGACCGCGGCATCGCGTTCTCGTCGGAGGACCGCCGCGCCGAGGGCATCGTCGGCGACCTGACCGTCGCCGAGAACATCGTGCTCGGCATCCAGGCCCGCCGCGGCGCCCTGCGCAAGATCAGCGCCGCAGAGAAGCAGGCCGTCGTCGAGGAGTACATCACGGCGCTCGGCGTGCGCCCCGCCGATCCGAACGCCCTGATCCGCAACCTGTCGGGCGGGAACCAGCAGAAGGTCCTGCTGGCACGGTGGCTGGCCACCGCGCCCGAGCTGCTCATCCTCGACGAGCCCACCCGTGGCATCGACGTCGGTGCCAAGGCCGATATCCAGCGCAAGGTCGCCGAGCTCGCCGAGAAGGGCCTCGCGGTCATCTTCATCTCGTCCGAACTCGAAGAGGTGCTGCGCCTCGCCCAGCGCGTGGCGGTCCTGCGCGACCGTCGTAAGATCGGCGAACTGGCCACCCGCGACGTCGACCTCGACGCTCTCGTGGCCTACATCGCCGAGGGGCAACCCGAGTCGGCATCCGCCGCACCGCCGCACACCGCACCCGAGACACTGTCGTCCGATCGGGAGAAGATCGCATGAAGAAATTCCTCACCCACCGCCTCGTGTGGCCGATCGCGGCGCTGCTCGCGCTCATCGCCATCAACACGATCTCGCGACCGTCCTTCCTCAGCATCACGATGCAGAACGGTCAGTTCTACGGGTCGCTGATCGACATCCTGCGCAACAGCGCGCCGCTCATGCTCGTCGCCCTCGGCATGACCCTGGTCATCGCCACCCGAGGGATCGACCTCTCGGTCGGCGCGATCATGGCCGTCTCGGGGGCTGTCGCCCTCACCGTCATCGAGGCGTCGCCCGACCCCGGCAACCTCGGGGTGGTCTTCACCGCGATCGCCGCGGCCGTCGGCGTCGCCCTGCTCCTCGGGGTCTGGAACGGGTTCCTCGTCTCTGTCCTCGGCATCCAACCGATCATCGCCACGCTGGTGCTCATGCTCGCCGGCCGCGGTGTGGCGCTGCTGATCACGGGCGGCTTCATCACCACGATCAACAGTGATCCCTACAAGTTCATCGCCGGCGGGTACGTCCTGGGGCTCCCCTTCGCGTTCTTCGTCGCGATCTTCGCGGTGATCGTCGTCGGTATCCTCGAGCGTCGAACGGCCCTCGGCATGCTCACCGAGGCCGTGGGTATCAACCCCGAGGCCAGCCGCCTGGCGGGTGTCCGCTCGCGCGGCATCATCTGGGGCGCCTACATCGCCAGCGGCGCCCTCGCGGGTATCGCCGGCATCCTCTACAGCTCGAACATCATGGCCGCCGACGCCAACGCCGCCGGTCTCTACATCGAGCTGGATGCCATCCTCGCGGTCGTTCTGGGCGGTACCTCGCTCGCGGGGGGAAAGTTCAGCCTCGCCGGAACCGTCGTGGGTGTCTTCACCATCCAGACGCTGAAGAGCACCATCACCTTCCTGGGTGTTCCGCCCGCGGTCAGCCCCGTGTTCATGGCCGCGGCCGTGCTGATCGTGGTGCTCCTGCAGTCGCGACGCTTCCGCGCGTACTTCCACACGGCGGGGCGCAGTGCGCTTCGTCCGATCACCCGACGTCCTGACGCAAAGGTGCTGTCCTGATGGCCACTCTCACCGAAGAACGACGCTCGACGTCGTCGTCCGCGGTCTCGTACCGCCGTTTCCTCAGCCGTCACATCTCGTGGGTGCCCGTCTTCGCCGCGGTCATCATCCTGGTCGTGATGATCGCCGGGGCCATGTGGTACTTCCCGAACTTCCAGCTGAACCGCATCATGTCGTCGATCCTGCTCGACAACGCGTACCTGCTCGTGCTCGCGGTGGGAATGACCTTCGTCATCCTCACCGGGGGGATCGACCTCTCGGTTGGGGCCGTGATGGCGTTCACCGGCATCCTGTGCGCGAAGATGCTCGGCGACGGGGTCCCGGTGGCCGTGGCCATCCCCGCGATGGTGCTCATCGGTGCGGCGATCGGACTGCTAATCGGTGTGCTGGTGCAGTTCTTCGACGTGCAGCCGTTCATCGCCTCGCTCATCGGCATGTTCCTCGCCCGCGGCCTGGCCTTCGTCGTCAGCCTCGAGTCGATCAAGGTCGACAACGAGGGGTTGCTGTGGCTGCAGTCGACGCGATTCTCGTTCGCCGGCTGGTACATCACCCCGACGGGCATCATCGCGCTCCTGACGGTGGCGCTGGCCGCCTTCGTCCTCCGTTACACGCGCTTCGGCCGCACGGTCTACGCGGTCGGCGGCAACGAGCAGTCGGCTCGCCTGATGGGCCTGCCCGTCGTCCGCGCGAAGCTGTCGGTCTACGTCATCAGCGGAGTGTGCGCGGGTCTCGCCGGTATCGTCCTGACCGCGTATTCCGGCGCCGGCTACCCGCTGAACGGTGTGGGTACCGAGCTCGACACCATCGCCGCGGTCGTCATCGGCGGCACCCTCCTGACCGGAGGCAGCGGCTTCGTCATTGGCTCGATGATCGGCGTCTTCGTCTACGGCCTCATCCGCACGATCATCTCCTTCTCGGGAGCCGAGCAGTCCTGGACGCGCATCACCGTCGGTGCCCTGCTGCTGCTGTTCGTGGTCGTGCAGCGGGTCATCGTGTCGCGCTCCGCGCTCAGTCGCTGACATTCGGCCGCGGGCTGCGCGGAAACACACTGCCGCGCGGTGTTAGCGCTCTCGCTCCGACGCGGGCATGATGGACCCCATGCCCGCCGCCGTCGCCCCGCCCCTCCTCGAGGTGCGCGGGGCGTCGGTGCGTTTCGGCGTCGAGTCGGCGCTCTCGGGCGTCGACTTCCGGCTGCAGGCCGGCGAGGTCCACTCGCTCATGGGCGAGAACGGTGCCGGCAAGTCCACGCTGATCAAGGCGATCACCGGAGCCCTCCGTCTCGACAGCGGCGAGATCCTCGTCGAGGGCACGCCCGTCCGGCTGTCGTCCCCCGCCGAGGCGCAGGCGGCCGGCATCTCGACGGTGTACCAGGAGATCGATCTCCTCCCCAACCTCACGGTGGCCGAGAACATCTCCCTCGGCCGCGAGCCCCGCAAGTGGGGCATGATCGACCACGCCGAGATGCGTCGTCGGGCCACCTCCGCCCTGGCGTCTCTGGGTGTCGAGGTGGATCCGGTCTCGATCCTGTCGTCGCATCCGCTGGCGATCCAGCAACTCGTCGCGATCGCTCGCGCGGTCTCGGTCGACGTCAAGGTGCTCGTCCTCGACGAGCCGACCTCGAGCCTCGACGCCGACGAGGTCGCGGAACTCTTCCGGGTGATCCGCGAGCTGAAGGAGACCGGTATCGCGGTGGTGTTCGTGTCGCACTTCCTCGACCAGGTCTACGAGATCTGCGATCGCGTCACGGTCCTGCGCGGTGGCTTCCTCGTCGGCGAGTACGCGACCCAGGAACTGCTGCGCATCGATCTCGTCGAGAAGATGCTCGGCGCTGCTGCGGGCGTTCTCGCCCCTCTCGGCCAGCGGACCGTCGATGAGAGCGAGGGCCCCGCCGTCGTCAGCGCGCGTGGCCTGACCGCCGGTCCGCGTCTGCGCGACGCCGATCTCGACCTCGCCGAGGGTGAGGTGATCGGGGTCGCCGGCCTCCTCGGCTCCGGACGCAGCGAGCTCGCCCGGGCCTTGACCGGCGTGGACCGGCCGGGCTCGGGGGAGGTGTTCGTCGACGGTGACCCCGTGCGGTTCGGTTCGCCGCGCGAGGCCATGAGCCGCCGTATCGCCTATTCGTCCGAGAACCGACGGACAGAGGGCGTCATCGGCGACCTCAGCGTGCTCGACAACATCAGCCTCGCTCTGCAGGCCCAGCGCGGCGTCCTGCGTCGTATGAGCACGGCGCGGCGCCGCGAGCTCGCGACCAGCTGGGTGGAGGCTCTGCACATCCGACCCGCCGACATCGACCGCCCCGTCTCGACGCTGTCGGGCGGCAACCAGCAGAAGGTGCTCCTCGCGCGCCTGCTCGCCCTCTCTCCCCGTGTGATCGTCCTCGACGAACCGACGCGGGGGATCGACGTCGGTGCCAAGGCCGAGATCCAGCGCCTCGTCGGCGAACTGTCCGACAACGGGCTCTCGATCATCTACATCTCGGCCGAGCTCGACGAAGTACTGCGCGTGGCGCACCTGGTGGCGGTGATGCGCGATGGAGTCCTCGCACAGATCGTCCCCGCCGTCGACCTCACCCCCGACGCCCTCCTGGCTCTCGTGGCCAAGCCCGAGAGTCCCGGTGAGGCGGCCCATGGCTGACGACAAAGCGGCGCGTACGGCGAACATCTTCGATGTGGCCCGCCTGGCGGGCGTCTCGCATCAGACGGTCTCGCGCGTGCTCAACAACATGCCCAACGTGCGCCCGGCCACCCGCGCACGGGTGGAGCAGGCGATCGCACAGCTGCGGTACAGCCCGTCGCCGGCCGCCCGGGCCCTCGTCACGCGCCGTACCCGCACCATCGGCCTCGTCACCCCGGGCAGCGTCGACTACGGCCCCTCGTCGATCGCGATGAACTTCAACTTCGCCGCCCGCGCGGCCCGGTACAACGTCGACGCCATCAGCTCTCCGCAGGGCGACGCCGTGGCGGTGCGCGCGGCCATCGACGGGCTGTTGAAGCAGCGAGTGGATGCCATCGTGCTCATCGTCGTCGACACCGAGGTGCTGGCATCCGTCCAGGCGCTCGATCTCGACATCCCCATCGTCGCGTCGGCGACGACGAGCCGTCCCCACCCGCGGCTCGTGGCGATCGACCAGTACCGCGCGGCCCGCAGCGCCGTGCGGCACCTGCGCGAGGCCGGGTACGGTCCGATCCGTCACATCGCCGGCCCCGCCCGCAATCCCGACGCCGTCGAGCGCATCCGCGGATGGCGCGAGGAGCTCGCTTCCTCGCGCAGCGAGTCGACCGCGCTCGTGCACGGGGACTGGTCGGCGGAAAGCGGGTACCGCATCGCGAGCGAGGCGGACATCGCCCCGGGGGAGGGCATCTTCGTCGCCAACGATCACATGGCGATCGGTGTGCTCTCGGCCCTGCGCGAGCGCGGACTGCGGGTCCCCGAAGACGTCGGGGTCGTCGGGATCGACGACGTCCCGGAGGCGGCTTTCCTCTACCCGTCGCTGACGACCGTCCGTCAGGACTTCGCGGCGCTCGGGGAGATCCTCATGCAGAAGGTGCTGCTCGCGGTCGAGGAGCCCGACACGGTGAGCGAGAGCACCCCTCTCCCGACGCGTCTCGTCGTTCGTGACTCGGCGCCCGCCGAGCGGCCCACCGGTTCGCGGCGCTCCCGCTGAGGCCACCGGTACGGTCGTCTCGCCTTCCTGTCGGTCGGGGGCGGCGCCCGGCCGCGAAACGCGATGTGATGACACCGCTCCCACGGTCGGCGGAGCAGCTGTTGACGTAACCATCCTGGTCATCGTGGTGTGTGAGCGCTAACATGCAGGTGGCCGTCGATGACGACGGTTCCTGCAATGACGCACCCACGAGAGGACCCCACCCCCGTGATCCCTGACGACCGATCGGCGCCCTCGCGCCGCCGTTCCCGCTGGACGCTCGCCGTCCCTGTCATCGCCGCCCTCGTCGCGGCGCCCCTTACCGCGCCCGTGATCGCCGGCGCCGTCGCCGCGGACGCGGGTCTCGTCGCCGCCTACCCGCTCGACGAGACCTCCGGAACCGTCGCACGCGACACCTCCGGCAACGGTCGTAACGCGACGCTCGAGGGTGGGCCGACGCTCGCGGGCGCGGACGGCGTCCGTCTCGACGGCGTCGACGACGACATCAAGCTACCGAACGACATCTTGAAGGGGCTCGATTCCATCACGGTCAGTACCGACGTGATCGTGCGCCCCGAGCAGAGCGGCAACTACTTCATCTGGGGTCTGGGCAACACCACGGATTGGTACGGCAACGGCTACCTCTTCGCGACGGGCAACCCGGCGCGCACCGGCATCGCCCTCGGCAACTGGAGCACCGAGCAGAAGGCCGAGGGCACTGCCGCCCTCGAGCGCGGGGTGTGGAAGAAGCTGACCTACACGCTCGACGCCGGGTCGAAGACGTCGCGCATGTACATCGACGGCGTCCAGATCGCCGAGAACACAGACACCACCACGCTCCCCCGCATGATCGGCGGCGGGACCACGACCGCGAACTACCTCGGTCGCTCCAACTACACCCCCGACAAGCGCCTGGCCGGAAGTCTGCGCGACTTCCGCATCTACGACCGCGCCCTCTCGGCCACCGAGGTCAAAGCCCTCGTGAAGACGCCCGAAGACGGTGCCGCCGTGCAGTCGGCTCTCGGCGCGTTGACGGTGACGAACGTCGACGACGTCCGCGGCAACCTGACCCTCCCCGGTTCGTCGCAGGGGCTCCCGGTCACCTGGACGACCTCGGACGCGAAGATCGTGACCGCCGACGGAGCCGTCACGCGGCCGTCGGCCGACGCGACCGTGACCCTCACGGCATCCGTCACCAAGAACGCCGTCACACAGACGCGCGACTTCTCCGCGACGGTCCGCAAGGCGGCGCAGATCGGCCCCTTCGAGGGCTACACCTTCGCCTACTTCACCGGTAACTCCGTCGCGGGCGAGAACATCTACTTCGCCGCGAGCAACGGCAACAACGCCCTGTCGTGGACGGAGCTGAACAACGGACAGCCCACGCTCACCTCGACGTTCGGCGAGAAGGGGCTGCGAGACCCTTTCCTCATCCGTTCCCCCGAGGGTGACACGTTCTACCTGATCGCCACCGACCTCTCGATCGGACGCGACGGCAACTGGGACCGCTCGCAGCGCACCGGTTCGAAGTACCTCGAGGTGTGGGAGTCGCACGACCTCGTCACCTGGAGCGCGCAGCGCCATGTGAAGGTCTCGCCCGACACGGCGGGCAACACCTGGGCGCCCGAGGCGTACTGGGACGAGTCGCTGGGCGAGTACGTCGTGTTCTGGGCGTCGAAGATCTACCCCGAGAACGACCCGAACCACACCTCGAACGTCGCCAACAGCATGCTGTACGCCACCACGCGCGACTTCGTCACCTTCAGCGACACCAAGGTCTGGCAGGGCGGCATGTCGCGCATCGACTCCACCGTGATCAAGGCGAACGGCGTCTATCAGCGCTTCACCAAGGACGAGGGCGCCGGCACCACCGGGTGCAGCGACATCATCCAGGAGAGCTCGCCCGTGCTGACCGCCCCGCTCGACCAGTGGAAGCTCGTCACCTCGTGCATCGGCAAGAACGCCGGCACGCAGGCGGTCGAGGGGCCGAGTATCTTCAAGTCCAACCCGGGTGACGTCAACGGCGACAAGTACTACCTGTTCGTCGACGAGTACGGCGGACGCGGCTACATCCCGCTCGCGACCACCGACATCGCCAACCCGGACTGGAAGGTCCCGGCCTCGTACCGTCTGCCCGGCAGCCCCCGTCATGGAACGGTCATGCCCGTCACGCAGGCGGAGCTCACGGCGCTGCGCGCGAACCTCCCGCAGCCGCTCGCCGCGAACGAGAAGGGCGAGCTCCTGCGGTACGACTTCACCGATGGGTCCGGGTCGACCCTGCACGACCGCTCCGGTGCGGGGCGTGACGCGCAGATCAAGGGAAACGCCGCCTGGGGTGACGACGCCCTGACCTTCGATGGCACCGACGACTACGTCGATCTGCCCGACAACGTGCTGGCGGGGACGACCGACATCACGGTCCAGGCCGAGATGCGCGTCGACGCGGCTCAGAAGAACCCGTACTTCCTGTACGCGTTCGGAAACACCGCGCAGGACGGCACCGGCAACGGCTACCTCTTCGCGACGGGGAACAATCAGCTGCGCGGAGCGCTCACGACGGGCAACTGGTCGGGGGAGCAGAACGCGCAGTCCGCGTCGGCGTTGCCGCGCGATCGCTGGGTGAACGTCACATACACCCTCAGCGGATCCACGGCACGGCTGTACCTCGACGGCCAACAGGTCGCCGAGAACACGAACGTCACGGTGCGCCCGGGCGATATCGGCGGAGGGCGAACGCTCGCGAATTACATCGGCAAGTCGGTCTACAACGCCGACAATCTGCTCCGTGGCCAGGTGCGCGAGTTCGCCCTCTACAACCGCGCGCTCTCGGGCGCCGAGATCGTCGCACAATCGGGCAACGGGTCGATCCTCGGATCGGTGAGCCTGCAGGATGCGAGTGCTTTGAAAGTCGCCCCCATGGTCGACGCCGCCTCTCGCACGGTGACCCTCCCGGTCAAGCCGGGCACCGACCTGACGAAGCTGCGGCCGACCTTCACCACCGCAACGGGCACGACGGCCACCCCGCCGTCGGGCACACTGCGCGACCTCGGCGCTCCGGTGACCGTCACGCTGAAGACGCCGGGCCAGGATGACACGGTGTGGACGCTCCGGGCCGTGGAGATGAAGAGTCCGGTCCTGCCGGGGCTGTATGCCGACCCGAACATCGCGGTGTTCGGCGACACGTACTACATCTACGCCACCACCGACGGCACCCCCGGCTGGGGCGGCAACACCTTCTACGTCTGGAAGTCCAAGAACCTCGTGGACTGGACGCGGTCGGACAAGCCGTTCCTCACGCTCGACGGTGCGAAAGGCAACGTCCCCTGGGCCACCGGCAACGCCTGGGCTCCGACGATCATCGAGAAGGGCGGGAAGTACTACTTCTACTTCAGCGGGCACGAGCCGAACGCCAACCGCAAGATGATCGGTGTGGCCGTCGCAAGCAGCCCCGAAGGTCCGTTCACCGCCGAGGCGCAGCCGATGATCACCAACGGTGAGAGCGTCAACAGCGGGCAGGCGATCGATCCGGCCGCGTTCCGGGATCCCCAGACCGGCAAGTACTACCTGTTCTGGGGGAACGGCAAGCCGGTCTACGGCGAGCTGTCCGACGACATGAAGAGCATCACGGCGGGCACGATCAAACCGATCACCGGTCTGCCGGACTTCCGTGAGGGGCTCTTCATGAACTTCCGAGACGGGACGTACCATCTGACGTATTCGATCGACGACACCGGATCTCCCGACTACCGCGTCGGTTATGCCACGTCGACGAGCATCGACGGACCGTGGACCTACCGCGGCATCCTGCTGCAGAAGGATCCTTCGCAGGGCATCCTCGGACCGGCGCACAGCTCGATCGTCAACGTGCCCGGAACCGACGAGTGGTACATCGCCTACCATCGCTTCGCCATCCCCGGCGGCGGCGGGACCAACCGGGAGACGACGATCGATCGGGTCCGGATCGGGGCCGACGGCCTCTTCCAAACCGTGACTCCGACGCTCACCAGCGTCGCCCCGCGCGAGGTCCCCACCGAGACGAACCCGGAGCCGAGCCCGTCGCCGTCACCCAGCGGTTCCCCGACCGGGAGCCCGTCGCCTTCGCCGAGCGACTCGCCCAGCGCGAGCCCGACGCCGACCGTCGCCCCGACGGGTCAGCCCACGGTGCAGCCGACGGCGTCTCCGGTGGCCCCCTCGGCCTCGGTGTCGACGACGACCGTCGAGCGCGGTGGCACGGTACGGGTGACCGTGACCGGCCTGAAGGCCGGTGAGCAGGTCACCGCCGAACTGCGCAGCACGCCGATCCGCATCGCCGGCATCCCCGTCGCCGATGCGGCAGGTCGGGTCGTCTTCGACGTCCGCATCCCGGCGGACCTCGAAGCGGGCGCGCACACGATCGTCGTCTTCGCGGCGGACGGCTCGATCGTCCAGCGCGTGCCGATCACGGTCGTGCCGAAGGGGCAACTCGCCGCGACCGGCGCCCAGGGTCCCCTCGGGGGAGCGCTGCTCGCGGCGTTCCTGTTGGTCGCGGGAGCGGCGGTCTGGGTGACGCGTCGACCGCGTCGCGCGGTGTCGTAGCCGGCAGAAGGTGAAAAGAGAGGGGCCCGGATGCCATAGCATCCGGGCCCCTCTCCCGTGGAACGGACGCGGGATGGGTGCATCGCGGATGAGAGACGGGACGACCTGCGCCCAACCCTGCGTCCCCGAAATCACCCGTTGACCTTCCGCGGTTCACCCGTCTATTGTGTGTCGAACCGGTTCGACGATCGAACCGGCTTCCCCCTCGACGATGAGAGAAGAGTTCCATGAGGTCGACACGACGGCGTGCCGCACGCGCGCCCATCGCCACCGTCACCGCAGGGCTGGTCGTCGCCGCCCTCGCCATCGGCTCCCCCGCACACCCCCCGCAGGCCGAGGCGGCAGCAGGCGCCGACGCCGGCAGCCACCTGATCCTCGACTACGACTTCGACGGCGCGGCATCCGTCACCGCGACGGTGAAGGACGAGTCGGGCAAGGGACGCGATGGTCTGCTGGCCAACCCGGGGTCGGCGCAACTGGTCGACGGCCCGTCGGGCGGAAAAGCCCTCCACCTCTCGGGCGGCGCGGCCGGTTCGACCACCTCGCCCTACATCACGGTGCCCGCGGGACTCTTCCAGGGGCTGACCTCGACGACCATCTCCTCATGGGTCAAATGGGACGGGGGCGACGCCTTCCAGTGGTTGTACACCCTGGGCAAGGACAAAGACAGCGCGGCCTTCTACACCCCGCGGTTCCAGGGCGACGACAAGGCCCGCTCCAACGTCAAGCCCACCACCCGGGGTGAAGCCGGGGCATCGGGGTCGACGGCTCTGCCCACCGGTGAGTGGCACCTCGTCACCACGACCATCGACTCCGGGGCGCTGGTCTACTACCTGGACGGCCTCGAGGTGAGCCGCACCAATGTCGGTGCCGACGTCTCCACTGCCCTGTTCGGCTCCTCGTCACCCAACTCCGGTTACATCGGGCAGCCCTTCTGGACCGGGGTGCACCCCTTCTTCGCCGGTGCCATCGACGACTTCCAGGTGTACGACACCGCCCTCACCCTCGGACAGGTGCGAGCACTCGCCGGCGACGCTGCGCCGAAGCTCACAACCGTCCTGCAGAAGAGCGTCGATGTGCAGACCGACGTCGGCGCAGCTCCGAACCTCCCCGGGGTGAAAGCCGAGTTCGACGATGGGCAGCAACGCCTCGCTCCCGTCACCTGGGCCGATGTGCCGGCATCCGCCTACGCCCAGCGCGGCGTCTTCACCGTCACCGGCACGGTGGACGGCACCGACACCGCGGTCACCGCGACAGTGCGCGTCACGACGCCCGACGAGTTCTCGATCGACGTCGGCGACCGCACCGGGGCGTTCATGGGTGGCGCGTCCGGAACGCTCTACGGGCTCTACGGTCCGGGCCTCCCCTCGAACAATCTGATCGACGGTATCCAGCTGCGCACCGTCTCGACCAAGGCTCAGGACGGGCCGCAGCACCCCGGTGCCGACGCCCTCGAGGTGGTCAAGCCGCTCGCCGACTCCTCGAACGGCGACGTGTACATCTACATGACCGACATCAACCGCGGCTTCCCCTACGAGGTGCCCGGGGCGAACGGCGCGGAGAAGGAGGCGTGGTTCCTCGATTCGATCGGCAAACAGGTCGACCAGGTCCTTCAGCTGCCCGAGGAGTACCGCAAGCGCATCGTCTTCGTGCCCTTCAACGAGCCCGAGGGCAACATGTACGGCAACGGCGACCAGTCGTTCTGGGGTCAGAGCTGGCTCGACAACCCCGACCGCTTCTTCAGCGCGTGGGATCGCGCCTATCGGCTGATCACCTCGAAGATCCCCGATGCGCGAATCGGCGGCCCGAACACCAGTGTGCTCTTCGACCAAGACCACGGGTTCCTCGCGCACGCGATCGCCAACGACACCGTGCCCCAGGCCTTCACCTGGCACGAGCTCAGCAATCCCGCCACGATCCGCGACTCCGTCGCGAAGTACCGCGGGTGGGAGGACGAGCTCTTCGCGGGTACGAAGTGGGCGGGTCAGCACCTGCCGATCAACGTCAACGAGTACGCGTTCAACTACCACACCTCGGTTCCCGCGCAGATGATCCAGTGGATCTCCGCGATCGAGGACAGCAAGATCGACGCCGACATCGCCTACTGGAACATCGACGGCAATCTGAGCGACTCCGCCGTCCAGTCCAACCGCGGGAACGGCCAGTGGTGGCTGCTGAACGCCTACGGCAACATGACCGGTGACACGGTGGCGGTGCATCCGCCGCGCCCCGGACAGAGCTACACCCTGCAGGGCGTCGCCACCGTGGACGACGCCGACAAGAAGGTCCACGCTCTGCTGGGTGGGAGCTCGGGTAACCAGAACGTGTACTTCGACCGCTTGCCGGACTACCTGTCGCAAACGGCTCACGTCCAGGTGCGAGACATCCGCTGGACAGGTCAGATCGGCGACTCCGGCGAGCCGCAGACGGTCGCAGAGTTCGATGCTCCCGTGACGAACGGGTCGCTCGGTCTCCGATTCGGCGAGGGTGGCCTGCCGCCGCTCGGTACCGATTCGGCCTACGAGATCATCGTCACTCCGGGGCAGAACGCCTCGAGCCCGGCGCAGTCCCCGGTGTCGTGGCGCGGCGTGTACGAGGCGGAGGACGCCCGCTTCAGCGGAGCAGCCCCCGAGATCAACGGTCCCGAGGGCACGCCGAGCAACGTGGGCGGCTTCTACACCTCGGGAACGAAGGACGTCGGTGGGATCCGCGGTGGATCGAACCTGCAGATCTCCTTCGACGTCGACGTGCCCGCCGCCGGCTCCTACGATCTCAGCGTCCTCGCCAGCGCGTACAACAAGGACCAGCTCAATCTCGCGCAGGGGCCGGTGAACATGTTCGTGACCGTGAACGGCGGCGCCGAACAGGAGATCTACGCGGAGCTCGGATACAAGTGGGTCGTCTGGAATCACAGTGACACGACGGTCGACCTGCAGGCGGGCAAGAACACCATCACCATCGCGGCGAAGAGTCTGGACGGGACCAAGCAGACCGTCGGTACGGCGATCATCGACAAGATCGACCTGACCCAGCCCAACCCCGGGTACACGCCCATCTACGAGGCCGAGAACGCCGTCCTGCACGGCGCCGCGGCCGCGTACGACAAGGCGGGCGTCTCGGGATCGGGGTACGTGCCCGTCGCGAGCGGCGAGTCGGTCACCTTCTGGGTGTACAACGCCGACGACTCCGAGAAGTCCCTCGAGGTGAAGACCCTCGGAGGCGGCACCGCGACCCTGCGCGTCAACGGTGTGGATCTCGGCACGGTGGCCGACACCGCCGTGATCCCGGCCTTCCTCGTCGGCGGTATCAACAAGGTGGAGGTCGTCGGGGCGTCCGGGACCCTCGCCCTGGACCGCGTGGCGGTGCAGGCCTCGAAGAACGAGCTGGCCTCGCAGACCATCGAGGCGGAGGCCGGAACTCTCGCGGGCTCGGCGAAGGCTCAGGACCTCTCGCTCGCCAGCGGCGGCAAGGCGGTCGTCGGCATCGGTGGAGCGCCCGGCAACGGCAACACCCTCACCCAGAAGGTGACCGTTGCCCAGGCAGGGACGTACGCGATGACCCTGCGCTACTCCAACGAGGAGCAGTCGCCGTCGTCCCACTACAACCCCGACCCGGTGGCTCGTCGAGCCGACATCTCCGTCAACGGAGGCCCGATCCAGAAGGTGCTGTTCCCGCAGAGCTACAACGCCAACCAGTTCTGGGATCTCACCGTCGAGGTGCAGTTGCAGGCGGGGGAGAACTCGATCCGCTTCGCGTCGGAGGAGCAGCCCGACTTCGACGGGGTCACGTACATCTCCGAGCGGTACCCCACCCTGGGACTTCGTTCGCAGTGGGCGCCGAATCTCGACCGGATGACCTTCACCGCCCTTCGGCCCGACACGACCCCGGCCGCCGCAACGGTCTCGACCCACGCGTCCTCGGTGGCGCAGGGGGGATCGGTCGAGGTCTCGGGCGCCGGATACGCGCCGGGCGAGAAAGTCGGGTTCGTCCTGCACTCCGACCCGATCGTGCTGGGCGAGGCGACGGCGGATGCCGCGGGGGCGGTGTCGGCGACCCTCGCGGTGCCGGTATCGGCACCGGTCGGAGACCACCAGTTGATCGCCACGGGGGCGCTCTCTCAGCGCTCGGCGTCGACGGCTCTCGCGATCACCGCCGCCGCCGGCGGCGAAGCGGGCGGAGGCGGCGCCGGGGCGGTGCCGGCTGGCGGTGGGGGAGCGGCGGCCGGTGGATCGCGCGCGTCGACGACGGCGTCTGCGTCGGGTTCCCTCGCGATGACCGGCTCCACCTTCGCGGGCTTCGGCGGACTCCTCGCCGGAGCGGCCATCCTCGCGGCCGGCGTGGCCCTGGTCGCCCGTCGACGGGAGCGCGCGCGCTCCTGACCGCGAATCGCGAAGACGCCCCGGGGGCCCGAACCCCCGGGGCGTCTTCGCGCGGTCGAGGGTGCCGAGACGGGTGGGAAAAAACACGCTCGTTCGACTGCAAAAATGTTGCTGAGTGCGATTCGTGGCGCTACACTGATCGAACCGGTTCGACGATGAAGGGAGCGGGGGAATGACCACCATCGGTGACGTGGCCAAGGCCGCGGGAGTCTCGCGCAGCACCGTCTCGTACGCGCTGTCCGGTAACCGCCCCATCTCTCGCGAGACCCGCGAGCGTATCGACGCCGCGATCTCGGAGCTGGGATTCACCGTGAATGCGGGGGCTCGCGCCCTCGCCACCTCGCAGACCATGGTCCTCGGGCTGCTGCTGCAGTTCCACGAAGACGAGTTCCCGCCGGCCATGCTGCAGTACATCCTCGCCGTGTCGGACGCCGCCCGCGAGCTCGGCTACGACATCCTCATGGTCACCGACGGCGACGGCCCGGGAGCGATCCGTCGCATCACGTCGTCGAACATGGTCGACGGGGTCGTCCTGCTCGACGTCACTCACGACGACCCCCGTCTCGAGGCGCTCCGTCAGGCTCGACAGCCCGGCGCGCTCGTGGGTCTTCCCCGCGACACCGAGGGCCTCGACGTCTTCGACCTCGACTTCGGCGAAGCGGCGCGCCTCATCGTCGACCACCTCTACGGCCTCGGTCACCACGACATCGTCCTCGTCTCGCCCCCGCGGCACGTGTTCGAGCGCGGCGGCGCCTACGCCTGGCGTTTCCGTGACGCCGCACTCGAGCGCGCGGCACGGTACGGCATCCGCATCCATGCTCACTACGGCGAATCGCAGCAGCCCGGGATCGAGCGCAGCCTCAACGCGATCCTCGACACGCGCACCGACGCCACGGCGCTCATCGTGCACAACGACGCCTCGATCGCGGCGCTCCCGGGCGTGCTCCGTGAGCGCGGCACCCTGGTCCCCCGAGACCTCTCCGTCGTCAGCCTCTATTCGAGGGACTTCGGACGCACCTTCCTTCTGCCGTACACGGCAGTGGAGACCTCCCCCGACGGTCTGGGCCGCAAGGCGGTCCAGCACCTCGTCCGGCGTATCGCCGAACCCGCCTACGGACCCCCCGTGGTCGGGTTCATCGAGCCGGAACTGACCGACCGGGGGAGCACCGCCTGACGGGGCGGTAGACGCGCCCCGTTCTCGTCGGCTCATCGTCGAACCGGTTCAACGCGTCGCTCGCACGACAACGCAGTCACATTTCAGAGAGGAAATCGCAAGTGAGCACGTCAATCACCCGTACCCGCGCTCTCGGAGCGCTCGCCATCGGCGCCGTCGCCGTCGGTGTCCTGGCCGGTTGCTCCGGCGGTGGCGCCGGAGGTTCCGGTAGCACCGACGCCGCCGGCGGCACCTACACCTTCTGGGACCCGTACCCGCAGTACGACGCCAGCTCGGACTGGGCCAAAGTCATCGACAAATGCGCGGCCGACGCCGGCGTCACCGTCGAACGCACCGGTTTCGACACCAGCGACTTGACCAGCAAGGCCCTCCTCGCCGGACAGCAGGGCGATTCGCCCGACATCCTGCTGATCGACAACCCCGCGGTCTCGACGCTGGTCGAGGCGGGCATCGTCACCTCGACCGACGAGAACGGCCTGCAGGTCGGCGACGTCGCCGAGAACATCCTCGGCGCCTCGGTCGTCGACGGGAAGACCTACGGCGTCCCGATCGGGGCGAACACCCTCGCCCTGTACTACAACCCCACCGTTCTCAGCGCCGCGGGCGTCGACCCGTCCTCCATCAAGGACTGGTCGAGCCTGAACAGCGCGATCGAGAAGGTCGTGGCATCCGGTAAGAAGGGCATCACCTTCTCGGGGATCGGCACCGAAGAGGGCAGCTTCCAGTTCCTGCCCTGGTTCTGGGGAGCGGGCGCAGACCTCACGCAGCTCGACTCCTCGCAGGCCGCTTCGGCCGTGCAACTCTGGACGGATTGGGTGAAGAAGGGCTGGGCGCCGAACTCGGTCATCAACAACACGCAGACCACCAGCTGGCAGGAGTTCCAGACCGGCGACTTCGGTTTCGCCGAGAACGGCACCTGGCAGAAGGCCGGCGCGGCCAAGGCGGGCTACGAGGTCATACCCATCCCCGCGGCCAAGGGCGGCGCGGCACCGGCTCCCACCGGAGGCGAGTTCCTGACGCTGCCGGTCCAGAAGGATTCCGCCCGCTACGCCACCTCGTCGAAGATCGTCGAGTGCCTCACCAGCACCGCGAACGTGGTCGACACCGACAACACGTTGAACTACATCGCCGCGACTCCCGAGGCGCAGAAGGCGCAGCTCGCGAAGGATCCCACGCTCGAGCCCTGGATCGAGGCCGTCGGTGCCGCCAAGGCGCGTACCGGAGACAACCTCGGTGTGAAGTACCCGGTCATCTCCGAGCAGTTGTGGACAGCGGTGCAGAACTCCCTCACCGGCGCCCAGTCGCCGCAGGACGCCCTGAAGGCGGCTCAGCAGGCCGCCTCGTCCAAGTGATCCCATCCATCGAAAGGGGTACGCCGACATGACCGCGACGCAGATCACTGCTTCGACGGGCACCGGCGACACCGGGAGGGCGGCGGAGCGATCCGCTGCCCTCCCCACCCCCGGTCGCCGTCCGCGGCGCCGGGGGCAGTGGGCGGCGTGGGCGTTCCTCGCCCCCGTCGTCGTCTACCTGGTCGTCTTCTACGCCTATCCGCTCTACCGCAACCTCGACCTGAGCCTGCGCGACTACACGGTCCGCTCGTTCATCGACGGGAACGCGCCCTTCGTCTGGTTCGCCAACTACGTCGCGATCTTCCAGGACCCCACCTTCTGGCCGGCCCTCGCCAACACCGCTACGTTCACCCTCGTCTCGATCGCGTTCCAGTACTCGCTCGGCATGGCGCTGGCGGTGTTCTTCTTCCAGCGCTTCCCGCTTTCGGCGACGCTTCGCGCGCTCTTCCTCGTGCCGTGGCTGCTGCCGCTGCTGGTCTCGGCCTCGGCGTGGTCGTGGATGCTCAATTCCGACTCGGGAGTGGTCAACGCCGCTCTCAGCGCGGCGGGCATCGATCCGGTGAACTGGCTGACGTCCCCGCAGTGGGCGCTGGTGTCGGTCCTCATCGCGAACATCTGGATCGGCGTGCCGTTCAACCTCGTCATCCTCTACAGCGGCCTGCAGAACATCTCGACCGACATCTACGAGGCGGCATCCATCGACGGGGCGAACGCGTGGCAGAAGTTCTGGCGCATCACCTTCCCGCTGCTGCGCCCGGTCTCGGCGATCACCATCCTCTTGGGGCTGGTCTACACGCTGAAAGTGTTCGACATCATCTGGATCATGACGCGCGGCGGTCCGGGCTCCAGCTCCACCACGTTCGCGATCTGGTCCTACCGGTTGGGCTTCGGTTCGGCCCTGCCCGATCTCAGTCCCGCAGCCGCGGTCGGCAACCTGCTCATCGTGATCGCCCTCGTGTTCGGGCTGATCTACATCCGCGCCCAGCGCCGTCTGGAGGTCTGATGAAACGTCGACCGTGGTGGATCACCCTCGTGGGGGTGGTTCTGACCGGGATCATGCTGTTCCCGATCTACTGGATGATCAATGTCTCGCTCACCCCGCAGAGCGACATGCGCAAGTCGCCGCCCGACCTGTTCCCGCTCACCCCGACCTTCGAGGGGTACGAGAAGGTGGTGTCCGACCAGCTGCCCTACCTCGGCACGAGCTTCGTCATCGGTGTCGGCACGGTGGTGCTGACCCTCGTGCTGTCGGCTCCGGCGGCCTACGCCCTCGCCAAACTGCGCCCGCGCGGCGGCAACGCGTTGAGCTTCGCGTTGCTCATCGCGCAGATGATCCCGGGGATCATCATGGCGATGGGGTTCTACGCGATCTACCTCAACGCCGGGATCCTCAACACCGTGCCGGGGCTGATCCTCGCCGACTCCACGCTCGCGGTGCCGTTCGGCGTGCTGATCTTCACCGCGTTCATGCGCGGCATACCCGACGAACTGCTCGCCGCCGCCCGCATCGACGGGGCCGGAACGTGGCGCACCTTCCGCTCGATCGTGCTGCCCGTGAGCCGCAACTCGATCGTGACGGTGTCGCTGTTCGCGTTCCTGTGGTCGTGGTCGGACTTCATCTTCGCCTCGACCCTGAACAGCGGAGGCAAGCTGCAGCCCATCACGATCGGCATCTACCGCTACATCGGCAACAACAACCAGGAGTGGAACGCGATCATGGCGACCGCCGTCGTGGCATCCATTCCCGCCGCCGTCCTGCTCATCCTCGCTCAGCGTTACGTGGCGGCCGGTGTCACCGCCGGCGCTGTCAAAGACTGACCCTCGAAAGGCTCTTCGTGTCCGTTCCCTCCCTGCCGTCGTTCGACGTGCGCGAAATCCCCTTCAGCCGTCGCGGATCGTGGATGAACCTGTCGCCCGTGATCGGGCTGCACCGCCGCGTCGATGACGTTCACCTCGTGTCGCACCTCACCGGGATGCACGCGGTGCTGCGTCTGTCTCTGCGCCGGGACGGTTCGTCGGTGGATGCCGAGACCTCGGCCGACCCCTCGACGCTGTCGTGGCTGGTCGGGGGAGAGGCCGTCGCCTCGGCGGTGTTCGAGTCGGTCGACGTGGTGCGACTGAAGGGTGCCGGGGCCGATCTCGTGCTCTCGGATGCCGCTGAGGAGCTCACCCCGTTCACCGGCTCGTACTTCTTCCGCGAGCCCCGCGACGGATCGTGGGTGTTCACCTCGTACGAGACGGGCCGGCGCTACCGCATCAGCGTGCTGACGGGTTCGGCCTCCGCCGAGGGGGAGGAGGCCCTCGGCCAGAGCGTGCGCGCGGTGACGGTGAGCGGCGCTGACGGGTGGGAGATCGCGGTCGAGCAGATCGAGACCGCAGCGCCGGCATTCACCTCGTTCGAGACCTTCGCCGAGGTGGCGCAGCGCGTGACGGAGGAGTTCGAGGAGTACCTGGCCGCGGTCGGCGGGTGGCGAACCGATGACACCCCTGCCGTGGCGCTCGCCGCCTACGTGCTGTGGTCGGCCACGGTGGCGCCCGCGGGCTTCGTGACTCGAGAGTCGGTGCTGATGTCGAAGCACTGGATGGACAAGGTCTGGAGCTGGGATCACACCTTCAACGCCCTGGCCCTCGCGCCCGGGGCCCCCGAGCTGGCGCTCGACCAGTTCTTGGCGCCGTTCGACCATCAGGATGCCGCGGGTGCGATGCCCGATTCGATCACCCACTCCGAGGTGCTCTACAACTTCGTCAAGCCGCCGATCCACGGGTGGGCGCTGACCCGCCTGCGCGAACGGCTGGGCCGCCCCCTTGGCCGGGTCGAGCTCGAGACGGTCTACGCGCGACTCGCGCGCTGGTCGCGGTTCTGGCTCGATTCGCGCACGGTCGCGGGTCGTGCACTGCCCTACTACCAGCACGGCAACGACAGTGGCTGGGACAACTCCACGACCTTCGACCACGACCGCGTCATCGAGGCGCCCGACCTCGCGGCCTTCCTCGCCGTGCAGCTCGACGTCGTCGCCGACCTCGCCGACGAGCTCGGGCTCGACGACGCAGCCCACTGGCGCGACGAACGCGACCGAGTGGAGCTGGCGCTCTTGACCGAGCTGCGCGACGCCGACGGCTTCTTCGCCGTGGGCGCTCTGAGCCGTGCGCGCAGCAAGCGCACGAGCCTGCTCAATCTGCTGCCCGTGCTCGCCTCGCCGCGGCTGCCCGGCGAGGTGGTCGACACGCTCGCCGACGGGATCGCGGCGCACCTGACCGAGTGGGGACCGGCGACCCAGCGCATCGACACGGAGGAGTACGAGAGCGACGGGTACTGGAGGGGACCCATCTGGGCACCCTCGACGATGCTCATCGAGGAGGGGCTGCGCCGCGGCGGTCGCGACGCGCTCGCCGACACGATCAGCGAGCGGTTCCGCGCCCTGTGCGAGCGCTCCGGCTTCGCCGAGAACTTCGACGCCCTGACTGGCGAGGGGCTCCGCGACCGCGCCTACACCTGGACCGCGAGCGTGTACCTGGTCTTCGCGCACGACCACGTCGAACGCCGTCGCGCGGCCCGCGCCACGGGCGCTGCAGACGTCGAGGCGCGCGTGTGACCGCCGTCACCGCGCACTTCTGCGTCGACGGGACACGCCTCCTCTGGCGCGGGGACGGCGAGACCGTGCTGATCGAGCCGTGGGGCCGAGACAGCGTCCGCGTGCGTGCGCGCCTCATGCACGACGTCGCCGACCATGACTGGGCGCTCCTTCCCGCCGATCCCGTCGACGCGACGATCGAGGTCGACGCAGAGCGGGCGACCCTGACGAACGGGCGCCTGCGGGTGGTGGCGACCTCGAGCACCGGCATCCAGCTGCAGACCGGATACGACCGCAACTTCTGCCATCTCGCCTTCTTCGACGCCTCGGGCCGTCTGCTCTTCCAGGAGAGGGATGCCGGCGGGTCGCTGGCCCTCGTGGCGCGAGAGCACCGACCGATCCTCGGCGGCGACGTGCGACTGACCGCGTCGTTCGAGACCGCCGCCGACGAGCGGCTGTACGGCATGGGGCAGTACCAGCAGGACGTTCTGGACCTGAAGGGGTGCTCCCTCGAGCTCGCGCATCGCAACTCGCAGTCGAGCGTTCCGTTCGTGATGTCGAGCCGCGGTTACGGCTTCCTCTGGCACAACCCGGCGATCGGGAGGGCGACGTTCGCCGCGAACGGCACCCGATGGGAGGCCGAGTCGACCGAGCAGCTCGACTACTGGGTGACCGCGGGACAGACGCCGCGTGAGATCGCGCGGGCGTACGCGGATGCCACGGGGCACGCCCCGATGATGCCCGAGCGCGGTCTGGGGTTCTGGCAGTGCAAGCTGCGGTACTCCTCGCAGGACGAGCTGCTCGCCGTCGCCCGGGAGCACACCCGCCGCGGACTGCCGCTCGACGTGATCGTCGCCGACTTCTTCCACTGGCCGAAGATGGGCGATTTCCGCTTCGAGGACGAGTTCTGGCCCGACCCCGAGGCGATGGTGCGCGAGCTCGACAGCCTCGGCGTCGAGCTGATGGTGTCGGTCTGGCCGCAGGTGTCGCTCGAGAGCGAGAACTACGCGCGCATGAAGAAGGAGAACCTCCTCGTCCGTGCCGAGCGCGGGCTCGACGTGCACATGTCCTTCGAGGGTCCGAGCGCCTTCCTCGACGCGACGAACCCGCGTGCACGCGACTTCGTGTGGCAGCGATGCCGTCAGAACTACGGGCGGCACGGCATCCGCACCTTCTGGCTCGACGAGGCCGAACCCGAGTTCGGGCTCTACGACTACGACAACTATCGGTATCACGCGGGTCCGGTCGCGCAGGTGGGCAACCTGTACCCGCAGCACTACGCACGCGCCTTCGCCGAGGGGCAGTGGGGCGACGGTGAGACCGAGGTCGTGAACCTGCTGCGCACGGCCTGGGCCGGATCGCAGCGGTACGGAGCCCTGGTGTGGTCGGGCGACATCGCCTCGACCTTCGCAGCGCTGCGCGCGCAAATCACGGCCGGGATCCACATGGGCGTCGCGGGCATCCCGTGGTTCACCACCGACATCGGCGGCTTCCACCACGGAGACCCCGACGACGAGGGTTTCCGCGAGTTGCTCGTGCGATGGTTCCAGTTCGGGGCGTTCAGCCCCGTGATGCGCCTGCACGGCGATCGCCTGCCCACGCGAGAGGTGTACGCCGCCGACGGGTCACGGCGCTCGCCAACCGGCGGGCCCAACGAGGTGTGGAGCTTCGGCGACGAGGCCGCGCCGATCCTGGAGCGCTACCTCTTCGCGCGCGAGGCACTGCGCCCGTACCTGCGCACGGTCATGCGTGACGCGCACGACGACGGTCAGCCGGTGCTGCGGGGGCTGTTCCACGAGTTCCCGGCCGACGCCCGGTCCTGGAGCGTGAAGGACCAATACCTGCTCGGCCCGGATCTGCTCGTGGCTCCCGTCGTCGAGCCCGGCATCCGAGCCCGGAACGTGATGCTGCCGGCCGGCGCGGACTGGACCGACCTGTGGACCGGAGCTGTGCACCGCGGCGGGGAAGAGATCGAGGTGGACGCCCCTCTCGAGCGCATCCCCCTGTTCGTCCGCGACGGCGCGATGCCGGAGGTGGTCGCGGCGGTCCGCTTCGCTCTCCAGGGCCGATCCGCGACGACGTGAGGGGCGAGGGTGAGAGCGAGAAGACCCCGGATGCCATGGCATCCGGGGTCTCGTCGTGTTCCGGGTGTCAGCCCAGCAAGGGCACCGCGCCCACGAGCACGCCGACGGCGAGCATGACGAGCGAGACGACCGTCGCCCGCCACAGCACCTTCTTGTGGTGGTCGCCGAGGTTGACGCCCGCGAGCGAGACGAGCAGCAGGATCGCCGGGACCAGCGGGCTCTGCAGGTGCACCGGCTGGCCGGTGATCGACGCGCGCGCCATCTCGACCGGGGCGATGCCGTAGTTCGCGGCGCTCTCGGCGAGCACCGGCAGGATGCCGAAGTAGAACGCGTCGTTCGACATGAAGAACGTGAACGGGATCGACAGCACGCCGGTGATGACCGCGAGGAACGGTCCCATCGACGAGGGGATCACCTCGGTGATCCACGACGCCATCGCCGTCACCATGCCCGTTCCGTTGAGCACGCCGACCAGGACGCCCGCGGCGAGCACCATCGACACGACGCCGACGATGCTCGGCGCGTGCGCGACGATCTCGTCGGCCTGCGAGCGGAGCTTGGGGAAGTTCACGATGAGCGCCAGCGCCGCGCCGACCATGAACACGAAGGCCAGCGGGAACAGGTCCATCACCAGCAGGACCATGACCGCCGCCGTCAGCGCCAGGTTGAACCAGAGGAGCTTGGGTCGCAGCGTCGCGCGGTTCGGGTCGAGCATGGTGTCGGCCATCGCGGTGTCGGCGGTGTCGACGAGCTGGGTCGCGGCGACGGCGTCGCGGCCGCCGCGGACGGTGACGATGTTGCCGGTGCGCAGCGAGGCGACCGCGCCGGGCTTGGGCTCCGCGCCGCGGAACAGCTTCGGTGCGCCGAGGCGGCCGAAGCCGCCGGTGGCGTCGAGCTTCGAGGTGTCGACCGCGCCGGCGAGACGCTTGCGCTCGGCGAGGCCCAGGAACCAGGCGAAGGCGAGAGAGACGACCAGGCCGGCAAGCAGCGAGGGGATCATCGGCACGAAGACGTCGGTGGGCTGGAGGCCGAGGGCGGTCGCGGCGCGAACCGTCGGTCCGCCCCAGGGAACGATGTTCATCGTGCCGTTCATGAGACCCGCGACGCAGGTGAGCACGACGGGGCTCATGCCCAGGCGCAGGTACAGCGGCAGCATCGCCGAGGTGGTGATGATGAAGGTCGTCGAGCCATCGCCGTCGAGAGAGACGGCCCCGGCGAGGATGGCCGTGCCGAGGACGATCTTGGCCGGGTCGTCGCCCAGCACGCGCGTGATCACGCGGATGAGCGGGTCGAAGAGCCCGACGTCGATCATGATGCCGAAGTACATGATCGCGAACATGAGCAGGGCGGCCGTCGGAGCCATCTTGCTGATCGCGTCGATCACCATGTCGCCGAGGCCCAGGCCCGCACCGGCGATGAGGCCGAAGACCGTGGGAACGACGATCAGGGCGACCATCGGGGTCAGGCGCCGCGTCATGATCAGGGCCATGAACGACAGGACCATGAGGAAGCCGAGGGCCACGAGCACCCCGTCGGCGGGCGTGTAGGCCACCGGGTACTCGGCCGCGTCGGCCGCAAGGATCAGGGGGGTCATCGCGACTCCTTCGTCGTGACGGGCGCGTCTCTCGCGCTCGATCCGGCGACACTACGGATGCCGGGGCGTCCGACGCGCGCTTGCTCGCATTGCGGACGGTTATGCGCGTACCGTGTGTTCTGCGCATTTCGCGCACGAGGACGTGAGTCGAGGCGGGAGGGGCACATGCGGTTCGCCACGCGCATGCTGGTCGTACAGGTCGCCACGCAGGTCGCCGTCGTCGCGGTGTGCACCGCCGTCTTCGCCTGGCTCGGCGTGCAGCAGCTCAAGGCCGAGGCCGATTCCTCGGCGCTGAACATCGCCCGCTCCGTCGCCGAGGCCCCCGAGGTCCGCGACCTCGTCGAGACGTACTCGGCCGATCCCGGCACCCCGGATGCCGCGGGCCTGCGCAACGGCGTGCTGCAGCGTTACGCGGTCGATGTCACCAACCGCACGGAGGGGTTGTTCGTCGTCATCACCGACGATCACGGCATCCGTCTGGCCCATCCCGATCCCGATCGTCTCGGAGAGGTCGTGAGCACGAGCTTCGCGGACGCGTTGGCGGGGCGAGAGGTGGTCACGTGGGAGACGGGGACGCTCGGCGAGTCCGCCCGCGCGAAGGTGCCGATCTACCCGCCCGGTGGGGGGTCCCCGGTGGGGGAGGTCAGCGTCGGGTTCGAGCGAGCGAGCGTCTTCGACGACCTCCCGGCCCTCATCGGCGGGATCGCCGTGGCCGTGGCGCTCGCCGTCGCGATCGGCGCCGTGGTCGCGCTGCTCATGCGCCGCCGCCTCGAGCGGCTCACTCTCGGCGTGCAGCCCGAGGAGCTGGTCTCGCTCGTCCAGACGCAGACCGCCGTGCTCGAGAGCGCCGATGAAGGGGTGGTCGCCCTCGACGACACGGGCGTCGTACGTGTGTGCACGGCTGCCGCCGAACGGCTTCTCGGAGTGACGGATGCCGTGGGTCGGTCGGTGCGCGAGCTCGGGCTGCCCCCGGCCGTCACCGCCGCACTGTCGGGCACCGGTGCCTCCAGCGGGCTTCCGCTGGGCGACCGCGTGGTGTTCGTCGACGTGCGCCCGGTGCGACGCGGGGCCCGCACCTTCGGACGCGTGGCGACCCTTCGCGACCGCACCGACGTCATGGCGCTCTCGGGGCGGCTCGACAGCGTCCGCGCGATGGGCGACGCGCTGCGCGTGCAGCGGCACGAGAACGCCAACCGGCTGCACGCGGCGGTGGGCCTGCTCGACGCGGGGCGCACCCACGAGGCGCGCTCCTTCCTCGCCGATCTCGTCGACCGGGGCTCGGTCGACTGGGCGGTGCCCGGGATCGACCTCGTGGGCGATGCGATGCTGCAGTCGTTCCTGGGGGCGAAGGCCCTCTCGGCCCGCGAGCGCGGCGTGGTGCTGCGCGTCGCCGACGAGACGTTCCTGCGCACTCCGATCGACGAGGTCGAGGACGTCGTGGCCGTCCTCGGCAACCTCGTCGACAACGCCGTGACGGCGGCAGCGGCGGCGCCGGCACCCCGAGAGGTCGAGGTGGCGGTGCTCGGCGACGGGGATGCCGTCGTGCTCACGGTCGGCGACACGGGGGCGGGTATCGCCGACCCCGAGGCCGCCTTCCTCCCGCGAGAGCGGAGCGACGACCCTTCCGCGGTGCACGGACTCGGCATCGGCCTCCCCCTGTCGCGCGAGTTCGCCCGTCGGCGCGGCGGCGACGTCTGGGTCGTCGACCCGGGAGGCGACGGTCACGGCGCCGTCGTGGCCGCGAGACTGCCCGGCGTGACCCGAGGAGAAACCGAATGACAGACATCCGCGTCCTCGTCGTCGACGATGACTTCCGGGTCGCGGGACTGCACCGCGACGCCGTGACCGCGCGCCCGGGGTTCGTCGCGCTCGAGCCCGCGCGCACCGTCGGCGAGGCCCGCGCCGCGCTCGCCGCGCACGCTCCCGACCTGCTGCTGGCCGACGTCTACCTCCCCGACGGCGACGGCATCGAGTTGGTGCGCTCGGCCGGCGTCGACGCGTTCGTCCTGTCGGCGGCGACGGATGCCGCGACCGTGCGCCGGGCGTTCACCGCCGGGGCCCTCGCCTTCCTCGTGAAGCCCTTCGACACGCGGGTGCTGGCGGAACGCCTCGACCGGTACGCGCGGTACCGCAACCTCCTCGCGAGCCCGCGGCCCCTGTCGCAGGACGACATCGACCGCGCAGCCTCGGTCATGCGCGGGGAGCGCGAGGGTGCCTCTCTCGCCCGATCCGCGACCGAGCAGACCGTGCTCGCCGCCCTCGGCGCTGACGAGGCCTCGGCGACCGAGGTGGCCGAGCGCATCGGCGTCTCGCGCGCGACGGCGCAACGCCACTTGACCGCCCTCGCCGAGAGGGGCCTCGTGCAGGTGAGTCTGCGCTACGGCACCACCGGTCGCCCCGAGCACCGCTTCCGCGCCGGGGGCTGACTCGCGCAGGCGGCACGATTCTTCGACACAGCGCGGGGTAGAGGTGGCTGAGCGTGTCGACGTCACCGGGCGTGCTGCGGAGCCCGGTCCCTTCGACAGGCTCAGGGACCTCGGTGCGCGGGCTCAGGGGCCTCGGTGCGCGGGTCCAGGGACCTCGCGCCGCGGCCAGGGCGCGAGGATCAGCGCGCCGCGCTCAGGCCTCCAGTACCGCCCACCCTCGCGGGCCCAGCTCGATCCGGCCGTCCGCCGGCGCGCCCTCGCCCGTGACCAGCTGCCGTCCGTCGGCGACCGGCAGCGATACGGGCTCGTCGCCGATGTTCAGCGCCACCACCACGGCGTCGTCTCCCACGGCCGTGCGCAGAGCGATCGCCGTGTTTGTCACCTCGATCACGTCGGTGTGCGCGCGCCAGAGCCATGGTTTGCGGCGCCGCAGCGCGATCAGTTCCCGGTGCACCCGCAGGATGCCCTCGTCGGGATCGACCTCGTCGGGGCGCGCGGGGAACTCCGGGCGCACCGCATCGTCGCCGCCGAGCCGCTCCTCTTTCACCCCGGTCCACCCGAACTCGTCGCCGGCGTACACCGAGGGCGTTCCCGCGACGGTGAACAGCACCGCGAGGGCGTGCGGCACGAGATCCGCGCCCACCGCCGAGGAGATACGGCTGACATCGTGGTTGCCGACGAAGGTCTGCGGGGCGTAGGTCGACAGCAACTCGTCATGCCGCTCGATGGCGTGGCTGAGCTCGAAGAGGTTGCCGTCGGACATGCCGTGCCAGATCCCCTGCCACAGCTCGTACTGCGTCAGCGAGTCGATAGTCGATTCCCGCACGATCTGCGGACCGTCGCCGTGGATGACCTCGCCCAGGAACCATGCGTCGGGGAAGCGCTCGCGCACCCGCGGAAGCACCTGGGCCCAGAACGACGACGGCACCGCGTACGCGGCATCCAGTCTCCATCCGTCGATCCCGTGGTCGAGCCAGTGACACATGACCTCCACCACGAGATCGACGACGTCGGCAGACGCGTGATCCAGCGCGACGAGGGCGTCGTGCCCCTCGAAGACCTCGGGCTCGAAGCGCCCGTCGACCCACCGCCCCCGGAACAGGCTCGGCCCGTCCTCCCGCAGGTCGCGGAACGCCGGGTGCCCCCGCCCGACGTGGTTGAAGACGCCGTCGAGAAGGACCCGGATGCCACGCCCACGCGCCGCGGAGACGAGTCGGTCGAGATCAGCGGTGTCGCCGAGTCGTGGGTCGATGCGGAGGTGGTCGACGGTGTCGTAGCCGTGTGTCTCCGACGCGAACACCGGGCCCAGGAGCAGACCGTTGAGCCCCAGCTCGATGACGTGGTCGAGCCACGGGTCGAGGCGGTCGAGACGGTGCACCGGGTCGGCATCCGGATCCACGTCGTCACGGATCGGCGCACCGACGAATCCCAGCGGGTAGACGTGCCACCAGATGACGTGTTCGGGCCACGCGGGCATGGATTCTCCTCGGCCCGGCGGGTCGGCGCCGGCGCAGTTCGACGCTATCCCTCCGTCGCCGCGGCGACGCGGGGGGTTGTGGGGGCGGATGCCGGGGGTCACGCTCGCGCGCGGTCGTCCGGGAGGGAGAAGACCGGCAGGTCGAGGGCGTGATCGCGTGCGGCGTCGACGGCGGCGGCGACCGCGCCGATCGAGACGATGTCGGCGCCGAGGGTCGAGGCGACGATCGCGGGGGCGGGGAGGTCGAGCGCGCGCGGGAGGGCGTCGATGGCGGCCGTGATGATGGGGGCCGCGCCCGCGGCGATGGCGCCGGAGACGATCACGCGATCCACGTCGAACAGGCTCCCGAAGATGCCCACGACGCCGGCGAGGGCGCCCCCCACCTCGCGAGCGACGGCGAGGGCTCCTGGATCTCCGGATGCCGCGAGGTCGAGCACGCTCTTGGCGTCGATCGCCGCGGGGTCGATGTCGTGCAGGGCGCTCTGCGCGGGCAGCGAGCCGGAGCGCAGTGCCGCCCGCGCCGCCTCGACGCAGCGGGGCGCGAGCCCCTCGGCGCTGCCGACGCCCTCGACGCGGTCGAAGGCCACGGTCTCTCCCGCGCCGCCGTGCTTTCCGCGCAGGAGGTGCCCGTCGAGGCAGATCCCGGCGCCGAAGCGTTCACCGGCCAAGAGGGCGACGAAGTCGTCGCAATCGGCGGCCGCCCCGCGCGCGTGCTCGGCCACCGCGGCCAGGGTCGCGTCGTTCTCGACCCGCACCACGGGCGACCAGCTCTGGAAGGTGTCGATGAAGCCGGGGTTCATCCGTTCCCAGAAGCGGTCGTGGTGCACGGGGGAGCGGCCCTCGCGGTCGACCGGGGCGGGAACCCCCGCGCACAGCGCGACGATCTCGGAGCGATCGCGTCGTGCGCGTTTCAGGGTCGCCTCCACGGTCGCCTCCGCCGCACGCCGGCGCCGTTCGGGCGAATCGCGCTCGGGGTCGACCGTCAGGCGCGAGGTCGCGAGCGTCTCGCCGCGCAGGTCGGCCACCGTGGCCGTCAGATGCCCGCGTCCCGCGTCGACCCCCACCACGACGCCCGCCTCGGGCCGGAAGGCGAAACGGCGCGCGGGGCGCCCCTTGGAGTACTCGCCGACGGCGCGCGCGTTGGGCATCTCCGCGAGCAGGCGCCGCGCGGTCAGCTCGTCGAGCACGTCGATGGCGGTGGAGCGGGTCACCCCGATCGCGGCGATCACGTCGCTGGCGGTGAAGGCGTCGACCTGCCAGGCGTGGCGCAGCACGGCGTCGAGGCTGTGACGTCGCAGCGAGGGCGTCGCGGTCACGGCATCCATCGGCATCCGCCCTCTCTTCGCGTCGGGCGGTCGCTCTTGACCGCCGTGTGTTCCCCCTGCAATACTGCCTGCACGACATTGATTTGGCGACTAGATTTAGTCATCAACACAACATATTCGCAGTGCGGCGGAGGAGGAACCAGGTGTCGACGAAGACCAGGGCGACCCGGCGGTGGGTCGCGGCGGCCGCGGTGGGGGTGCTCGGGGCGAGCCTGCTCGCGGGCTGCTCGGCCGATGGGCGCGAGACCATCCGCTTCACCTTCAGCAAACGCGAGGCGCTCTCGTTCATGAACGACGTCGTCGCGCAGTACAACGCCTCTCAAGACAGGGTGCGCGTCGAGATGGACAGCTCCGGCGTCGACGTCGTCTCGGCCAGCTTCGTCCGCGGCAACCCGCCCGACATCATGCTGGCGAACTACAACTACGAGGTCGCCCGGTTCGTGCAGCGCTGCGCCCTCTCCGACCTCAGCGGCACCGCGGCGGCGGCGAGCGTGCGCGAAGACCTGCAGCCGCTCATGGACCAGTACGGCTCGTGCGCGGGTCGCACCAGCGCCCTGCCGTACTCGGTGATGGCGGCATCCGTCATCTACAACACGCAGATCTTCGACCAGCTCGGCCTGTCGGTCCCCACCACGTGGGGCGAGCTCCTCGAGGTGTCCGAGACCCTGAAGGCCAACGGCATCACCCCGTTCTACGGCACCTTCAAAGACGACTGGACCGTCGCCCAGGGCTGGTACGACTACTCCGTCGGGGGCTCGCTGGACGTGCTCGACTTCTTCGACTCCCTGGCCGCCGAGGGCGATCAGGTCGGCCCCGACTCGTCGGTGTCGTTCGCGAAGGACTTCACCCAGCCCATGTACCGCATGCTCGAGCTCGCGACGAACTACACGAATGCGGATGCCGAGAGCCGGGCCTACGGCGATGGGAACCTCGCCTTCGCACAGGGGCAGGCGGCGATGTACCTGCAGGGGCCGTGGGCGCTCGGCGAGATCGCCAAGACCGCGCCGGACCTGCCGGTCGGTACCTTCCCCCTGCCGATGACCGACGACCCCGACGACCTTAAGGTGCGCGTCAACATGGACCTCGCCGCCATCATCCCCGAGGCATCGCATCACCAGGATGCCGCTCGCGACTTCCTCGAGTACCTCTACCGCCCCGAGGTGATCGAGGCCTACAACGAGTCGCAGCTCGGCTTCGCGCCCACGGCGGACGCCCCGTCGCCGAGCGACCCGCGCGTGGCGGGCATGGTGCCGTACTACGACGAAGGCCGCATCTACCAGGGCGCCTCGGTGCTCGTGCCCAAGACGATCCCCACCTTCAACTACGCGCAGGCGATGATCTTCGGCGCAGCGCCCGAGACCACCCTGCGCACCATGGACGAGGACTGGTCGCGCCTCGCGTTCCGCCAGCCCCCGGCCTCGACGAACGATGCCGCTGGCGAGGAGGCCGCGCGATGACCACCACCACCACGATCGTCACCGGGGGCAAAGCGACCGCGCGTCGCAGCTCCCGCCGGATCGAGCCGATCTACTACCTGTTCCTGCTGCCGACCCTCGTGCTGTTCACGCTCGCGATCACGGTTCCGGGTCTCATCGGCATCTTCTTCAGCTTCACGGACTCCATCGGGCTGGGGGAGTGGAGCTTCACGGGCCTGACCAACTACATCGCGATCTTCAGCGACCCGGCGATCCTGCAGGCGTACCTGTTCACCTTCGGCTTCTCGGTGGCCACGGTCATCGTGGTCAACGTGGCCGCGTTCCTGCTCGCGGTCGGGCTCACCTCGCAGATCCGGTTCACGAAGGCCCTGCGGACGGTGTTCGTCATCCCGATGGTGATCTCGGGCATCATCATCGCCTACGTCTTCAATTTCCTCTTCAGCAACTCGGTGCCCCAGGCCGGGGCTGCCCTCGGCATCCCGTGGCTCGAGACGAGCCTGCTCGCCAACCCCGACCTGGCGTGGGTGGCGATCGTGATCGTCACCGCCTGGCAGGCCGTGCCCGGCACGCTGCTCATCTACATCGCGGGGCTCCTCTCCGTCCCCGGCGACGTCTACGAGGCCGCGGGCCTCGACGGGGCGAGCAAGACCCAGCAACTGCTGCGCATCACGCTCCCGCTCGTCGCGGGGTACGTGGTGATCAACATCATCCTGGGCTTCAAGGGCTTCCTGAACGCCTACGACATCATCGTCGGGCTCACCGGCGGAGGCCCCGGTACCGCGACCCGCAGCGTCGCGATGTCGATCATCCTCGGCTTCAACGGCGGCGACTACGCGTATCAGATGGCGAACGCAGCGCTCTTCTTCGTCGTGGCCATCGTCATCTCGCTCCTGCAGCTCTCGCTGACCCGGGGAAGGAACACCCTGTCATGACCGCTCTCAACCAGCCGGCCCTCGCCTTCGAGCAGGCCGAGCTCGCCGTCCCCGATCGTCAGGGCCCCCAGGCTCCCCGCCGCCGTCGTCGCGTCGGCATGGAGCGCATCAACTGGTCGACGACGACGATCCTGGTGCTCTGTTCCCTTACGGTGCTGCTGCCGTTGTACGTCACGGTCTCGATGGCGCTGAAGAGCGGCACGCAGGTCGTCGACGGCAACGCGTTCTCGTTCCCCTCGCCGCTCAGCTTCGACGGCTTCGTCCAGGCGTGGACGCTGACGAAGTTCCCCGTGGGTCTGGCGATCTCGCTGCTGGTGACCGCCGGCACGGTCGTGGCGACGATCGTGCTCGCCGCCTTCGCCTCGTACGCGATCGCGCGCAACTGGGACCGGAAGCTCTTCCGGTACTCGTTCTTCTACCTGCTCGCGGCGATGTTCATCCCGTTCCCCGTCGTGGCGCTTCCGCAGATCCAGCTCACCGGTCGGGTGGGGCTCGACAACCCCGTCGGCGTGATCATCCTCGCTACGATGTTCCAGCTGAGCTTCAGCGTGCTGCTGTTCACGGCCTTCCTCCGGTCGATCCCGCTCGAACTCGAAGAGAGCGCACGCATCGACGGGGCGACGACCTGGCAGACGTTCTGGCGGCTCATCTTCCCGCTCCTGGCCCCTATGAGCGCCACCGTCGGCATCTTCGCCTTCCTCTACGCGTGGAACGACTTCATGATGCCCTCGCTCATCATCAGCGACCCGGCGCTGCAGACCCTGCCGGTGCGGCAGAACCTCTTCCAGACGCAGTTCAGCAACAACTACAACGTCGCTTTCGCGTCGTACCTCATGGCCATGGCCCCCGCCATCATCGCCTACCTCTTCACCCAGCGCTGGGTGATGGCGGGCGTGACCCAGGGCGCCGTCAAGGGCTGACCGACCACCCCCCTCGAAAGGAAAAACGTGACCACCGCCGCACCCTCCGTGCAGACCCGCGAACTCAGCGCAGCCCCCGACTGGTGGCGCCAGGCCGTGGTGTACCAGGTGTATCCCCGCAGCTTCGCCGACACCGACGGCGACGGCCTGGGCGACATCCGCGGAATCACCTCGCGCGTGCCGTATCTGGCAGAGCTGGGGGTGGATGCCGTCTGGCTCAGCCCCTTCTACCCCTCCGATCTCGCGGACGGCGGCTACGACGTCGCCGACTACCGCGACGTCGACCCGCGGCTGGGGACCCTGGCCGACATGGACGAGCTCATCGCGCAGCTGCACGCCCATGGCATCCGGGTCGTCGTCGACATCGTGCCCAACCACACGTCCGACAGGCACGCCTGGTTCCAGGAGGCGCTGGCCGCGGGCCGCGGGTCGGCGGCGCGTGCGCGTTACATCTTCCGTGAGGGCACCGGGCCCGACGGCGGGGAACCGCCCACCGACTGGGTGTCGATCTTCGGCGGCTCGGCGTGGGAGCGGGTGGAGGACGGGCAGTGGTACCTGCACAACTTCGACGTGTCGCAACCCGACCTCGACTGGTCGAACCCCGCGGTGCGCGCCGACTTCGTCACGACGCTGCGTTTCTGGAGCGACCGGGGAGTCGACGGCTTCCGCATCGACGTGGCGCACATGCTCACGAAAGACCTCAGCGAGCCGCTGCCCTCCCGCGCCGAGCTCGAAGCGCTTCCGCAGGACGGCTCCCACCCGATGATCGATCGCGACGACGTGCACGAGGTCTACGCCGAGTGGCGCGCGGTCTTCAACTCGTACGATCCGCCGCGGACGGCGGTCGCCGAGGCGTGGGTGCACCCCTCGCGGGTGCCGCTGTACGCGAGTGCCGACAGCCTCGGGCAGGCGTTCAACTTCGACCTGCTCGAGGCCGACTTCGACCCCGCGCAGTTCCGCCGCATCGTCGCCGACAACCTCGCGCTCGCCGCGCAGTCGGGATCGTCGACGACGTGGGTGCTGTCGAACCACGACGTCGTCCGGCACGCGACGCGCTACGGGCTGCCCGATGCCGAGCGCGGGGACGACGGACGCCCGACCCTCAAGCACGGCAACGAGTGGTTGCTGTCCGGGGGACAGTCGCCGACGCTCGATGCCGCGCGCGGAGAGCGCCGAGCCCGCGCCGCCGCGATGTTCGTCCTGGGCCTGCCCGGTTCGGCGTACCTGTACCAGGGTGAGGAGCTCGGTCTGCACGAGGTGGCCGAGATCCCCGACGCCGCGCGGCAGGATCCGACGTTCTTCCGCAGCCCCGGCATCGATCAGGGTCGGGACGGATGCCGCGTGCCCCTGCCGTGGAGCGCGATCGGCCCCGCGTTCGGCTTCGGAGGGGGCGGCGCGCACCTGCCGCAGCCGGAGTGGTTCGGCTCCTACGCGGTCGACGCGCAGGACGGCGATGCCGACTCGACGCTGACGCTGTACCGGCGCGCTCTCGACCTGCGGCACGAGCTGCAGACCGACGAGCAGCTGCGGTGGATCGACGGCACTCCCGGCGAGGTCGTGGCCTTCGAGCGCCCGAACGGCTGGACGGTCGTGACCAACTTCGGCAGCGAGCCGGCCGCCCTCCCCTCGGGTGACGTGCTGCTGTCGAGCACGGCGCTCGAGGGCGACCTCCTGCCCGGTGAGACGACGGTCTGGCTCCGCCGCGCCTGACGCCTCACGCACGCCCCGGTACCGCGAGTGCCGGGGCGTGCGTGCGCTCACGCACTGCCTCGATGATGTCGAGCGTCCGACACATCCGGGACGAGCCCTCGGACGATCCGGATGTGTCGGACACGCGACCTCGTTTGCGGATCGCCCGATCGCTCAGGAACGCCGGATGGACTCGCGGACCACGACCGGCATGTCGACGAGGTGGTGCCCCGCGGGCGGGCCCCCGGGCGACAGGAGCAGCTCGACGGCGCGACGCCCCATGTCCTCGTGCGGGAGGCCGATGGTCGTGAGCCCCGGGCGGAGGTAGGCGGCGAGCTCGTCGTTGTCGAACGAGACGAGCGAGACGTCCTCGGGGACGCGGAGCCCGGCATCTCCGAGGGCCTGGAGGGCGCCGAAGGCGAGCCGGTCGTTGAGGCAGACGATCGCGCGCGGCCGCAGGCCTCTCGCGAGCAGGCGCGCGGTGAACTCGTAACCGGGAGCGGGCTCCCACAACCAGATCGATTCCTCGTGGAGGAAACGCGCTCCGGCATCGGCCATCGCCGCCGAGATCCCGCGGACGCGCGCGGCTACGGTGGCGGAGCGGAAGAGGTCCCGTTCGGCCTCGGCGTCGTATCCCAGCAGCAGGATGCCGTCGCGGATCCCCGCGTCGACGAGAAGCTCGATCGCCCGCCGGCCGCCGGTCTCCTCGTCGGGGAGCACGCTGCAGCGATGCACCTCGTTGGTCGCGTTCAGCATGACGACGCGCAGGTTCGAGGGGAGTGGCGGGACGAAGGTCTCGCGTGCGCGCATCGAGGCGAAGATGATGCCGTCGACCTGGCGGTCCAGCAGTGCCGACACCGCCTCGGCCTCGCGCTCGGGCTCGCCACCGGTCTCGGCCACGAGCACCACTTGCCCCGCTGCCTCGGCCGCACCGAGGGCGCCCTTGATCAGTCCACTGGCGAATCGGGTCGTGGCGACCAGGTCGGAGACGAATCCGACCGTGTGCGAGGTGTCGGTGCGCAGTGCCCGAGCGGCCATGTTCGGGCGGTAGCCGAGCTCGGCCGCCGCGGCGTGGACGCGTTCGTGAGCGTCCTGCGACAACCGGGTGTCGGGTCGGCCGTTCAGGATCATCGACGCCGCCGCGGGGGACAAACCGGCCAGGCGTGCGACGTCGGCCAGCGTGACCCTCTTGCCCATCGATGCCCCCGTTCTGCGGCCTCGATGCCGCGGTCACGATCTTCGCAGCGATCTTGACAGCGCCGTGGAGGTCTGTATAAATAATCCTGCTAAATCCTTTCAGCAAGGGTATCGCACCAGAAGTCCCGACGCCGGAACCGCCCGAGCGCCGGCACCGCAGCATTGACGAAGGAGTCGACATGAACACCCGTTTCCCGCGCCGTCGCCGAGGGGTATCCCTGGCGCTGCTGACCATCGCGGGCCTCACCGGCGCCGCGCTCACCGGTTGTGCTCCCGGAAGCGCCGCCCCCGCCGCGCAGAACGACGTCCAGGTGAGCACCGAGCTGACGAGCGACCCCGTCCAGCTCACGATCGCCGATGAGACGGGCTTTCCGGTCACCGACAAGCTGACCGAGGAGTTCACCAAGCAGCACCCGAACGTGACCTTCACGATCAACCGCGACACGTTCCAGAACCTCACCGCGAACGCCCCGAAGCTCCTCGCCAGTGCGACGCCGCCCGACCTCATCCGCCTCCCCACGCTCGGCGACACGGTCCGCGACGGTCTGGTCGCGAACCTCGACCCCTATTTCGACGCGTACGGATGGAGCGCGTGGCCCGCGTCTCAGCTCGCTCCCCTCCGGATGAACGACGACGGCGTGCGCGGTTCCGGCTCGCTGTACCAGCTCGGCCTCGGCTACAGCATCACCGGGATCTACATGAACACCACCTTGGCCGCGCAGGTGGGCATCGACTCTCCGCCGCAGACACTGGCCGAGCTCGAGGCCGACATGGCGAAGGCGAAGGCCGCCGGCATCCTGCCGATCATGGCGGGCGACAAGGACGGCGTCGTCAACTTCGTCGTGCAGGCCGCGATGAACCAGTACGTCGACAAGGACAAATTCCTGTCGTGGATGTTCAACGAACCGGGAGCGCGCTACGACGAGTCCGGAAACGTCGAGGGTGCCGAGCTGGTGCGCAAGTGGGCGGACGCCGGATACTTCCCCTCCGACATCAACGCGATCGACTACTTCACCTTCACGAGCCGGTTCTCCGGCGGAGAGGGCCTCTTCACCTTCAACGGCAACTGGGAGGCCGCGAACTATCAGAAGGCACTCGGCTCGAACGTCGAGTTCTTCTTGGTGCCGCCCGCAGAGGCGGGAGTCGACCACGTCGCGATGGGAGCGGCGAACTCGTTCTCGGTCGCGGCGAAGTCGCCGCACATCAACGAGATCGTCTATTTCCTCAACTGGGTGCACACCGACCCCACGGCCCGACAGATCATCGTCGATGTCACGGGGGCGTCGCCCGGTGGCGACCCGGCGCAGGACCTGCCCACGGTGGAGTCCGGCTCGCTGATCGAGAACGCCCTGAAGATGTCCGCGCAGATCGGCGCCGAGAACGGGCAGGTCGACTTCATGGCCAACACCACCGCGGGAATCTACGCCGGCTCGATCATCCCCGAGTCGCAGCTGCTGGTGACCAGTCAGATTACCGGTCAGGACTTCGTCGACCGCGTGCAGAAGTTCTACGAGAGCGAGGTCGGCAAGTAATGACCGATCGTGCGGTCGCCGTCGCGGCGGCCCCTCGACCCGACGGCGCCCCTCCGGCGACAACGACCGCACCTCCTCGTCGGGCTGCCGCACGCGCGGTGGCCCGACGGGCGGCCCGCACCGGATGGCTGCTGCTCGTGCCGGCGCTGGGGTTCTACGTCGCGTTCGTGGTCTGGCCGCTCCTCCAAGGCGTGCAGTACTCGTTCTACGACTGGAACGGTATCGGCGTCGCCCGATGGGTGGGCTTCGGCAACTACCTCACCGTCTTCACCGACCCCGACCTCCTCGGCGCCATCCGCAACGCCTTCATCCTGATCGCGTTCTTCACCGTGATTCCCGTGAGCCTGGGACTCGTCCTGGCCACGCTCATCCGCGGCATCCGATACAAGGGATTCGCGGCGGCCGCGCAGACCGTCCTCTTCCTCCCGCAGATCATCCCGCTGGCCGCGGCGGGTATCGCCTGGTCGTGGATGTACGCCCAGACCGGTGCGATCAACCAGATCCTCGGAGGGGTCGGCCTCGGCTGGATCACGCGGCCGTGGCTCGCCGACTACGGCACCGCCCTCCCCGCGGTGGGACTCATCGGTTCGTGGGTGCTGACGGGCCTGTGCACCGTGCTCCTGCTGACCGGCCTCGGCAAGATCGACGTGTCGCTGTACGAGGCGATCCGTCTCGACGGCGCCGGATGGTGGCGCGAGTTCTTCACCATCACCCTGCCCGGGTTGCGTCAAGAGATCGCGGTGCTCGTCACCGTCACCGTCATCGCCGCGCTGTCGAGCTTCGACATCATCTACACCTCGACCCAGGGCGGTCCGGGACGGGCGACCCTCGTTCCCGGCCTGTCGATCTTCCGCATCGGTTTCACACAGAGTGACGTGGGCCTGGCCTCCGCCTTCGGCATCGTGCTCATGGCGCTCGTGCTCGTCGTGGTCCTTCCCATCCAACGCCTCTCGAGAGCGAGCGACTCGTGATCGCCAGCCGCACCGAGCGCCTGCTCGGCATCCTCCTCCTCAGCGTCGCCACGATCGTGACGCTCCTGCCGCTGATCAGCATGCTGTCGGCCGCCCTGCAGCCGGCCGACCGCAACCCGACGGGGCTGACCTGGCCGACCGATCCGCAGTGGGGGAACTTCGCCACGGCCTTCGAGACGGGTCACGTCTGGCAGCTCATGGGTTCCAGCCTGCTGATCGTCCTCGGAGTCGTGCCGGTGAGTCTGGTGGCCGCGACCCTCGCCGGATTCGCGCTGGGATCCCTTCAGGTGCGCTTCGGTCGCGGCATCCTGGTGTTCTTCGTTCTCGGGCTCACCATCCCATTCGAGGCCCTGATCATCCCGCTGTACTACCAAGCGCAGTCGTTGGGCACCGTGAACACCCCGTGGGCGGTGATCTTCCCCCTGATCGGGCTCTACATGCCCTTTGGCGTCTTCTGGATGCGCGCCCACTTCATCAACGTGCCGCGCGAGCTCTCCGAGGCGGCGCGGGTGGACGGCGCGTCGATCTGGCGCGAGTTCCGCAGCATCCAGCTGCCGTTGGCGGCCCCCGCTCTGTCGGCCCTGGCGATCCTGCTGTTCATCTGGACGTGGAACCAGTTCCTGCTTCCCGTCGTCCTCATCGCCGACCCACTGCAGCGGACGGTTGCGGGCGCCCTGACCTTCTTCCAGGGCCAGTACTCGCTGAGCATCCCGCTGCTGAATGCGGGGGCCCTGATCATCATCACTCCCGCCGTCCTGCTGTTCCTCGTCTTCCAGCGCCAGTTCATCCGCGCCCTCGTCCAGGGCGCGGTCAAGGGCTGAGCGCTCCCACCATCTCGAAACGGATCCCCATGACGTTCACGCTGCCCGACCACTGGGTCTGGGACTTCTGGCTCGCCCACGACGGCGACACCCACCACATGATGTTCCTCCAGGCACCCATGAGCCTCGGCGACCCGGATCTGCGCCATCGCAACGCCAGTGTCGGCTACGCCACCTCCGACGACCTGCGCTCGTGGACCGTCCACGGGACGGTACTGGAGCCGTCGGGCGGTCAGGCCCCCGACGCCACGGCCACCTGGACGGGCAGCATCGTGCGGACGGATGCCGACTGGCGCATGTTCTACACCGGATCGCGGTTTCTCCGCGAGGGCGAGATCACGAACGTCGAGACGGTGCTGGCCGCCGCCTCGGACGACCTCGCCGCATGGACGAAGGACCCGGCTGTGGTCGTCTCCGCCGACCCCCGGTGGTACGAGACGCTCGCGCACGGAACCTGGCACGAAGAAGCCTGGCGCGATCCGTGGGTGTTCGCCGACCCGGACGGGGACGGCTGGCACATGCTCGTCACCGCTCGTGCGCGGGAGGGTGTCTCGCGCGACCGCGGGGTGATCGGTCACGCCTGGTCGGCCGATCTGCGCCGTTGGGAGGTGCGGCCTCCGCTCAGTGCCCCGGGCGCGGGATTCGCCCACCTCGAGGTGCCGCAGGTCGTGCACGTCGAGGGACGGTGGGTCCTGCTGTTCTCGTGCGACTCCGCGCATCTCGCCGGAGCGAGAGAAGGGCAGGTCGGCGGGATCTGGGCCGTCGCCCTCGACGATCCGCGGGGGCCGTATCCGGTGGAGCGCGCCACCCTCGTGACCGACGAGAGCCTGTACAGCGGTCGCATCGCGCAGGACGCCGAGGGTCGCTCCGTCATGCTTGCTTTTGAGAACACGAGCTCCGACGGGGTCTTCGTCGGAACGCTCTCCGATCCCGTGGCGGTGCGATGGAACGACGACCGCCTCGAGACCGAGGGAGCGCTCCGGTGACGGCTGTGGAGGGCACCGTCGCCCCCGGGTTCGAGGCCGTCGCCGACGCGTTCGCCGCCGCCTTCGAGGGGCTGCCCGAGATGGGCGGCGCTCTCGCTGTGCGCGTGGAGGGTCGCAGCGTCCTCGACCTGTGGGGCGGCGTGGCCGACAGTCGCGACGGTAGACGATGGCAGCGCGAGACGCCGTCCGTGGTGTTCTCCTGCACCAAGGGCCTCATGGCGATCCTGGCGGCGCGGCTGGTCGCGTCGGGCCGTCTCGACCTCGATGAGCCTCTCAGTGCGCTCTGGCCCGAGTTCGGTGCGCGCGGGAAGGACCGGGTGAGCGTCGGTGACGCCCTCGCCCACCGCGCCGGAGTGTCGGCTCCCAGAGAGGACGTCTCGCGCGCGCAGCTCCTCGACTTCGACGCGATGGCGGCTCTGCTCGCGCGACAGCAACCCTTGTGGCAACCGGGCGAGGGATGGGCCTATCACGCGCTCACCCACGGCTGGATCTCCGGAGAGATCGTTCGTCGCGCCGGCGCGACGGAACCGGGAGCGGCCTTCGCCGAGATGGCGGCGGCCGTGGGCGGGGGCGCATGGCTCGGGATGCCGCCCGAGGTCGCGGCATCCGTCGCGCACCTGCGCGTCGGGCCCACGCTGGCCGCTCATGTGGCCCGGCAGCGGGAGGGGCGGGAACCCGCGACCACCGACTGGCTCGAGCGGGCGATGACCCTCGGCGGCGCGCTCCCCGAGACGCTGGTCACCGATGACGACGGCTTCAATGCCGACGACGTCCGCGCCGCGGTCATCCCCGGCGCCGGCGCCATCGCCACCGCTCGTGCCGTCGCGGCGATGTGGTCCGCCACCGTCGCCGTCACCGAGGGCGTCCGCCTCCTGGACGACGAGACCCTTCGGGTGGTGACGCGGGAACGGACCGCCGGTCCGCCGGTCTTCGCCGCTCCTGCGCCGTGGCCGCGGTGGGCGGCCGGCTTCCAGCTCGACTCCGAGGCCCGCCGTTACCTGGGCCCCACGAGCTTCGGGCACGATGGAGCCGGTGGTCAGGTGGCGTTCGCCGACCTCGACTCCCGGATCGGATTCGCCTTCGTGACCAACTGGATGGAGGCCGACGATCCCCGCGCGACGCGCATCGTCGACGCGCTCCGCGAGGTCGTGCGCTGATCGGGATTCAGCGCACCCGCGCCCACCCGTCCTCGCGTCGCTCGATGGCCCCGGCCGCTGCGAACGCCTCGAGCCACCCGCCCATCGGCCACACGCCCCACCGTTCGTGGAAGGTGGCGCCGTTGCGCAGGATGTCGTCGAGATGCTGCCACGGGGGAGAAGACACCGGATGCCACTGGTGGTACGCGTCCGCGCCGCCCACCCAGAGCATCTCGATGTCGGCCGCTCGCGCCGTCCAGGCGAGGTCGGTGTCTTCCGCGCCGTACCCCTCGTAGCCCGGGTGAAACCCCCCGATGCGCTTCCACGTCGCGGGGGTGACGGCGAAGGACAGCGACCAGAACAGGTCGTACTCCTCCGGGGTCGCTCGGCGGGTCGCACCGGCGGGCAGGGCGGGCCGGGCCCGGTGGGGACGGGTGAGGAAGGGCAGATCGGATGCCGTTTCCGGCCGCTGCACGCTCACCAGGTACGTGACCGCTCCCGAGAGGACGGCGTCGGGGTTGCTCGAGGCCGCGGTCCGGTATGCGGAAAGCAGGTCGGCGCCGGGCAGGCAGTCCACGTCGAGGAAGACGAGCAGCTCGGCCCCTGCCTCGATGGCCGCCGCGGCGGCACGGTTGCGACCTTCGCCGACGCGGAGCCCCGTCGACCCCGGTGGAACGTGCAGCGTGAGGGTGCCGGCATCCGGGACGTCGGCCGGCGGTGTCTCATCGAGCCAGACCTCGACGCGCACGATGTCGTCGGCGACCTCGGCGAGCACGCGTCGTTGGCGGTCCAGGTGCTCCCGCCGGGATCGCGAGGCGACCGTGAGGACGGCGGTCTTCACGGCAGCGCCGCCTCGATCGCCGCGGCCATGCGCGCGGCCGCTCCGTCGACCTGCCACCGCGACCAGTCGGGGTCGTCTCCGGCGGCGAGCTCGACGAGCGCCACGAGACCCGCGGCGTCGATGCCGCTGCCGCCCTGCCGGGCGAGCCCCCACCGCTCGAGCGCTGCGGCCGTGTCCCGCTGCTCGTCGAACGGGCGCTCCTGCGCGACGACCACTGCACGCGCGCCCGCTGCAGCCAGATCCGCCACGCTGTTCTGCCCGGCGGCGCTCACCACGACCGTGCTGCGTGCGAGCAGCGGCCACGGATCGTCGACCCGGGAAGAGGGGTCGTGTCCCGCCGAGGTGACGTCCCATCCCCGCTCGCGAAGCCGTGCGACGGCATCCTCGCGGACGTGCTCGTCGACCACCCGGCCCAGCAGCAGCACCGACCGTTCCTCGCGCGGTGCGTCGCGTTCGCGTCCGTCGAAGCGCGAGATCCCGCCCGTCCAGACCACGCGATCGGCGTGCGCCGTCAGTGCGTCGGCGCAGACGGCGCCGCGCGGCCAGGGCGCGAGGATGGCGTCGGCGAGGTCGTAGGCGAGCGCGTGCGGCGCGTCCGTGCGCGTCCCGGGCTGCGTCATGGCGAGGGTGCGCAGTCCGAGCAGGCGCGCGAGCGCCACGACCTCGACGCTCACGTCCACCACCAGGGCCGTCACGGACCGTTCGGCGGCGGTCGAAGCGATGAGTGCCAGACGGTCGCGATGGCCCGGGTGATCGTGCGGTGCCCAGTGCAGATGACCGCGCACCGTGGGGTCGGCGTCTCGCGGATCGGCCGTCGACCCATCGGCCCGGGGGAAGGGGTCGGCATCCGGGGGCAGTTCGATCCAGTCCACCCCCGCAGCAAGGCCCGCCGGGCGGGGCATCGACGAGAAGGCGACGACGGGCGTCCGCAGGTGCGGGGTCACCGCGAGGAACCGCGCGACATGCCCGTAGCCGTGATGGTGGACGTACCAGCCGATCACCACGACACCGCCGGCACCCTGCGCGCGGCGGCGGGCTGCGCGACGTGGGTGAGCACGCGCTCGACCTCGCGGTGCCGGTGAGCGAGGGAATGCTGACGTACCGCGGCTTGGCGTGTCCACACGCGCGTGAGCGGCTCGCGAACGCCCTCGGCGGCGAGGTGGGCGGCGGCCTTCGCGAGGGCGACGATGTCGCCGGGCATGACCGTCGCCGAACCCGGCATGCCCGCGAGCACCTCGGAGACGCCGCCGATGTCGAAGGCCGCGACGGGAGTCCCGGTCGCGAGGGCCTCGGCGATCACGAGCCCGAACGGCTCCTCCCACATCGGCGTCACGAGAGCGACCGCCGAAGACCCGACCAGGCGGCAGAGATCGGCCTGGTGAAGCGGGCCGACGTATCGCGCGTGCACGCCGAGACGGGGGACGATCTCCTGCTCGAAATAGTCCACATCGCCGATCCGCCCGGCCAGCACGATGTGCGCATCGGCCTCGCGCGCCGCCTCGATCGCCAGGTGGGGGGCCTTCTCGGGGACGACGCGCCCCGACCAGACCCACGAGGGTCCGCCCGCACCGCGGATCCACTGATCGGTGTCGACACCGTTGGGGAAGACGAATGCGTCGACGCCCTCGACCGACCAGGCGCGCGCGGTGGCCTGGCTCACGGCGACGAACCGATGGGAGGCCTCGGACACCTCGGCTGCCGCCTCGAGCAGGGCCTCCAGCGGAGGCGTGTGCAGGGTCGTGACGACGGGGATGTCGGCCTCGACGCTCCAGCGGATGGGAGCCGGGTGCAGGCTGTGGTTGTCGACGACGTCGAAGTGATGGCGGTCGGCGATCAGCCGGTCCCGGGCGGCGTCGAAGGCCGCGTCGACGGCTTCGGCGTATCCCCGCGGGTACTCGGTGTCGGAGGAGTGCTCCGGCCGCGTCCACTCCGGCGCGGGAAGGCGGAACTCGGGCACGTCGTCGAGGAAGTCGGAACCCTCCGCCGCGCACAGGGTGACCTGGTGTCCGCGGGAACGGAGCCAGCGCACCCGATCCCAGACGGTGGCCTCGAGGCCGCCCGCGTGTGGTTGTCGAAGCGGGTAGCGCGACGGCGCGACGACCAGCACGCGCAGCGGCCGCTGCCCGCGGATCACGCGGCCACCTCGGCGGCGAGCACGCGGCGATAGACGGCGAGGTGCGCTGATCGCACGTCCTCGAGCTCCGCGGAGCGCTCGCTGCGTCGGCGCAGGACTTCGCCCTCGCGTCGAGCGGAACCGGGCGTGGACCACACCTCGTGCGTGGCGTCGAGGATCGCTCGCGCGAGGGACACGGGCTCACCCACGTCGAAGGTGTGGAAATCGTCCGGATGCTGAGCCGCGATGTGTCCGATGCGCGTACCGATCACTGGGACGGCCAGGTCGTAGCAGAGCTCGGCCCATCCCGACTGCGTGCCGTGTCGGTAGGGCAGCACGCACGCGTCGAGGTCGGCGAGCCAGCGGGCGAGCGCGTCGTCGTCGAGACGGGGCCCGCGCTCGACGCGGACGCCCTCGGTCCCCGCGACCAGCAGATCGATGGATGCCGCGGCCTCCTCGTCGCGTACCCGCTCGTTCACCCGCACGACGGCCTCGACGCGCGCTCCCTGAGCGCGCAGGTCGGAAATGGCCCGCACGAGCGTGGCGGTGGTTCCGACGCCGTCGATGTTGGGGCGGAGGTCGCGCAGGTGAACGCCCACACGGGTGGTGTCGTGGGCCGATCCGGTCGGACGCGGATCGTCTCCGAGGAGGGTCGGATGCGGGATCACGGTCGTGGCGCGGTGCGCGATCGTGTGCACCTCGGCCCCGGCGGTGTCGGTGAGGGTGATGAGCTCGTCCGCTGCGGCGGCGAGCACGGCGAGCGAAGCGCGGTGCTCGTCCTGCGCGCTCAGCTGGGGGTTCTCCAGATCGTGCACCGTGTAGACCAATGGCCGACCGAGGCGGCGCAGGGTCGCGACCGTGTCCTCGAGTTCCGCGGGGCTGTACGACTCGATCCCGAAATGCACGTGGACCAGGTCGAAATCTTCGACGTTCGCCTCGAGCCACGCCGGCAGCAGGACCTGCGGGGGCCACCACTGGCCGGCCGGAGCTCCCGGCGGCGGCGGGTCGGCCAGCACGCGAACGTGGTGCGGATCCGCGATGGCGGCGACGTAGGGATGGGCCGAGGGAACGGCGGCGACTCGAATGGGGGTGACGACGATCTTCTCTCCTCCTCGTGATTGCGTGCGTGACGGTGCGCGTACCGCATCGCCAGGCACATCGCAATGCAACGGGGCGGTTGGGACGACGACGACACCGACGGATACGTTCACATCATGGGTGCGGAGAGGGCAGGCGCGACAAGCCTTGCGGACCACGGCGACGCGGTGATAGCGCGTCGTGTCCACTACGCCGAGTTCTTCGGCGACGCACCCGCCCCCGACGGCTACGGCGTCGTCGTCGGCAACTGCCAGGCCGAGTCCCTGCGGCTCGTCATCGCCTCCGAACAGCTGCCGGCCGTGCGGATCCCCGCCGTGCACGAGCTCGACGCCGCCGAAGCGTCCCGTCTGCACGCTCTGCTCGCGGGGGCGTCCTTCCTCGTGTCGCAGCCCATCCGCGACGACTACCGCGGCCTCCCGCTCGGCACCGCGCAGTTGCGGGCTTCGCTTCCTTCCGGCGCCCGCGTGGTGCTCGTTCCCGCTGTTCGCTTCGCGGGTCTGCACCCGTTCCAGGCGGTGCTCCGACTCCCCGCGTTCCCCGAGGACCCGCCCCTGGTGGCCTATCACGACGTCCGCACGGTCGCCGAAGCGGCCGGGCTGAGCGTGCCCGCGCACCTTCCCGCCTCGGCGGTTCGCGCTCTGGCCGACGCCTCCGTTGCGGAACTGCGTCGCCGCGAGGCCCTCGGCCTCGACGTCGCGGCATCCGACCTCTTCTCTCCCGTCGTCGAAGACCTCGCGCGCACGGTCAATCACCCCGGCAACGCCCTCTTCCTGCCCCTGGGGGAGCGCATCGTCGAGGCACTGGGCTCGCCCGGACGCGTCGTCGACCCGGGGCGGCCGATCCTCGCTTCGGTGCGCGCGCCGCTCGAATCGTGGGTCGTCGACGCGTGGAACCTCGACGCCGCACCTCGCCCCGAATGGATCGTGGCCGGCGAGACCGTCTCGGCCGACGCCGTGCGCCGCGCCCACCTCGCCTATTACGCGAAACGTCCCGCCCTCCTCGCCGCCGTCGTCGACCGTATGGCCCCGCTGCTGCGCACCTGGAGCGCCGCCGCATGAGTTCGAAGATCTCGATCCCGGATGCCACCCTCCCGGTGCTCCTCGTCCATCCCGGCCCGCACGGCGTCGCGGTCTACGCCCGGCAGATCGCGGCCGAAGTCGTGGCGGCGGAGCCGCACGCGCGGATCACGACCGTCGATGCTCTCGCCGCCCTCCCCGAAGGGACGCCGGTGCACGCTCACGTCACCGACCGCCTGTGGGGAGCATCGCCCGAGGAGGCGACGCACGCGCTCACGGGCCTCGCCGCCCGGCATCCGCTCACCGTGACGCTGCACGACGTGCCGCAGGAATCCGACGGCGAACGCAACCGCCCGCGGCGCCGAGCCTTCTATCGCGCCGTGACCGAGGCGTCGCGCGGGGTCGTCGTCAACAGCGCCCATGAGCGCGAACTGCTGCGCGAAGAGGGCGTCTTCGACGGCCCGGTCGCCGTCGTGCCTCTCCCGGTCGATTCCGTGGCCGTGCCGCTCGCAACGCCGGAGGTCGACGACTCCGTCGGCGTCCTCGGATACTTCTACCCCGGCAAGGGTCATGACGAGGCGCTCGAAGCCGCTGCCACCGCGGGGCTGACGCGACTGACCGTGCTCGGACGCGCCTCCGACGGCCACGCGGGCGACCTCGACGCCTTCGCGCGACTCGCCGGCGCGCGGGGGGTGTCGGTGGAAGTGACCGGGTGGCTCGACGACGCCGAGATGGCCGACCGGGTGCGTCGCATCGCCGTCCCGGTGATCGCGCACCGGCATGTCTCGGCGTCGGGCTCTCTGGCCTCGTGGATCGGCTGGGGACGCCGTCCTCTCGCCGTCCGCAACCGCTACAACGACGAGATGGCCGCGCTCAGGCCCGACACCGTCACCCTCGTCGAGCCGGACGCCCTCGCGGCGGCGATCTCCGCCGCCCGTGTCGACGCACCCTCCACATGGCACGGCCAGCACCCTGTGCCTTTCGGACGCGCTGACGCCGCCCGCGCGTACCTCCGCTGGTGGAGCGAGGTCACGTCATGACGGGGGACACCCCCTGGAACGACCGGATGCCATGGGTGCCGGGCAACCGCTGGGACCTGGTCGCACACCTCGAGCCCCAACCGCCGCGCGTGAGCGTCATCGTCACCCATTACGCTCAGCCGGCGGAACTCGCCCGCACCCTCGAGGCTCTCCGCCGACAGGATCACCCGCGCAACCGTCTCGAGATCATCGTCGCCGACGACGGCTCTCCCGAGGCGCCGTCGGTCCCAGAGGGCGTCCTGCTGGTTCGTCAGGAGGACCGCGGTTTCCGCGCGGCTGCCGCTCGAAACCTGGGAGCGGCGGCCGCGTCGGGCGATGTTCTCTGCTTCTTGGATGCCGACACCAGCCCGGAACCCGAGTACGTGCGACGGATCTCGCGTCTTCCCGCACTCCTGTCCGAGGCGGTGACGGTGGGGCGCCGTCGACACGCGGACTTCGCGGGCGTCCCGGCCCAGATCCCGGTCGAGGAATGCGGTCCCGCACGGGAACTCCCCGAACCGGCCTGGCTCCGAGACGCGTACCAGCGCAGCCAGAATCTCCTGCTCGCCGACGACCGGTCCTATCGGTATGTCATCAGCGCCGTCGTCGCCTGCTCCCGATCATTCTTCGACGAGGTGGGCGGTTTCGACGAGACCTTCTCGTCGTACGGAGGAGAGGATTGGGAATGGGCGCACCGGTGCTGGCAAGCCGGCGCGGTTCTCGCGCATGTTCCGGATGCCGTGGCCTGGCACGACGGCCCGGACTGGGCGGGCCGGGGGGACTCCGAGCGTGACGCCGAGGGCAATCGGCAGTCGATTCAGCTGGTGACGAAGATCCCCGTCGATGGGTCAGCGGCACGAGGTCTCCTTCCCGCGATGCCCGACATCGAGGTACGCGTGCCGGTGACGACGACCGCGGCCGCGTTCGTGTGCGCCGACTCGCTCCTTGCGGCGCTGCCGAGAGCCGCTGTCGTGATGGCGCCGGTCCCGGATGCGGCCGCGCTGCGCGCTGACCCCCGCGTTCGCTCTGCCGTCACCGAGGACCCGCGCGTGAGGGTGGAGCTGGAGCACCCGGTGGTCGTGTTGCGTCCCGATGCGCTGAGCGATGCCCTCGCCGTCCTCGGCGAAGGTGACGTGGGACGAGTGCATCTGCGGTCTGCGGAGGGGGTGCCGCTCGGGTCGGCGACGAGCCGCCGGGCCCGCGCCAGGAGCACACGGTGGAGCACGAGGTCGGGGCACGCAGAGACCACTCGCGTCATCGAGGGCATGCACGTCCTGCGGGCGGAACCGTCGGTCGAAGCGTGGCTGGGCGCGTGGGGCGGAGCCCCTCGGTTCCTCTGAGTCCACCGACTTCCGCGGAATTCCGAGGAATCAGCTTCGCGACACGCCCGGGAAGCGCATGAGTTCGACCGAACCCGGGGTCGCACGTAAGCTCTTACATGTTCGCCCCACAGGGGAGAGCGGAGCGGCCGAAAGGCCCCGCGTCCTCTCAAGCGGCGAACCACCCCCAACACCAACACTTGAGAGTTTCGACTCTTTGGTCTACAGTTGGGATCCTGCCACTCGGCACACAAACTCAGTCTGACTGCTTCTTAGCGAAGCTCAATTGCGCTGGTTTGGTTGTCGAGTCCGCAGGTCAAATGAAGTGAACCGCCTCACGGGTAGGTCGAGAGATCGTTTCTGTGGGTGCGTCCGTTCCTTGAGAACTCAACAGCGTGCACTTGTCAAATGCCAATTTATTCCTCGTCGGTCTGACTTTTGTTGG
>NZ_QRDK01000002.1:0-778189 GCF_003385695.1 Microbacterium sp. AG157 | reverse complement strand
CTTTGGCGGCTTCGGACTGGATGCCGCACTGCATGGAGATGTAGAACTCATCCCCGGCGACGCCCTGCACGAACGCGATCTTGTACCCGCCGTCGGCTCCGCCCGACGCGCCGCCCGAGGCCGAGCCGCCGGAGCAGCCCGCGAGGGTCAGGGTCGCCGCGACACCGAAGACCGTCAGGGCGGTCGCCTTGCTGTTCCACTTCATTGTGTTCACCGTTCTTTGTTCGGGTTGGTAGGGGGTTGGGGAAAGGGACGCCGCCGCGGCTCAGCCGCGCCGGCCTCCGCTGACGAACTTGCGCCAGAGGCCTTGAGAGTTGCCGCGGGTCGCGGCCGTGCGACGCACCTGGTCGACGTAGACCGCTGCGATCAGGACGGCGCCCACCGCGACCTGCTGCCAGAAGGGCTGCACGCCGGTGATGACGAAGCCGTTCTGCAGCACCGCGGGGATGAACAGGCCGACGACGGTGCCCATGATCGTGCCGACGCCGCCGAAGAGCGACGTTCCGCCGATGACGACGGCGGCGATCACGTTGAGGTTGGTCTGCGACTGACCCGCGATTGCGGTGGTCGAGAACTGTGAGAGCGACAGGATGCCGCCGAGCCCGGCCAGGGCGCCGGAGATCGTGTAGATCTTGATCAACTGCGCGTCGACCTTCACGCCGACCCGGCGGGCGGCGATCTCACTCGATCCCACCGCCAGCGTGTAGAGACCGAAGCGCGTGAAGTGCAGCACGACCGCGCCGATCAGGACGACGACCAGGGCGATGACGCTGATGATCGGGACGGACCCGAAGACGTTGCCGTACCCGATGGAGACCGTGAGGACGGTGGGCACGTCGCGGATGTCGACGCCGCCGGTGAGGATCTGCGCGAGGCCCAGGGCCATGCCGAGCGAGCCGAGCGTGACGATGAGCGGCGGGATCTTCGCCTTCGCGATGAGGAAGCCGTTGAACAGGCCCCAGCACACACCGCTGAGCACGGCGACGATGATTCCGACGGTCGCGACGCCCCAGCCCTCTCCGCCCATCGCCCGCATGGCGAGCGCCGAGACGACGCCGGAGAACACCAGCACCGAGCCGACGGAGAGGTCGATACCCGCGGTGATGATGACGTAGGTCATGCCCACCGCGAGGACGGCGAGGATCGAGGCGTTCTGGATGATGAGGCGGAAGTTCGACCACTGCGCGAAAGAGTCCGGCGCGATGATGCTGAACACGATGATGATCGCCAGCAGCACCAGGAGGATCTGGAACGCCTGGGTCCGCAGGGCCGCGACGACGGGGTTCGTCTTCTTGTTGTCATCGAACGTGCCGATGGCGACGGTCTCGGTCGGGGGAGTCTTGACGCTCACTTCTGGTCGTCCTTCGTGACGGCGCCGGTCATGAGCCCGACGAGTTCTTCCATGGAGGTGTTCTTCGCATCGACGTTCGCGACGCGGGTGCCCAGGCGCAGCACCTGGATGCGGTCCGAGACGTCGATGACGTGCGGCATCGAGTGGGAGATGAAGACGACGGCGATGCCCTTGTCGCGGACGCGTCGGATGGTCTCGAGGACGTTCTTGGTCTGCCGCACACCGAGGGCCGCGGTCGGTTCATCGAGGAACACCACGCGAGACGCCCAGTGCACCGCGCGGGCGATGGCGATCGCCTGGCGCTGACCGCCCGACATCTCGCCGACGGGCGAGGTGAGGGAACGCACCGTGGCGCCGAGCTCGTCGAACGCCGCGCGGGAGGCCTTCGCCATGTCCTTGGTCTTCATGAAGCCCAGGGCCCCCGCCACGCCGGGGCGGCGGATCTCGCGGCCGAGATACATGTTCTGCACCGGGTCGAGGTGGGGGGCGAGAGCGAGGTCCTGGTAGACCGTCTCGATGCCGAGGCTCGAGGCGATCTGCGGGTTCGACATGTCGATGGGCTTGCCGTCGAAGAGGATCTCGCCCTCGTCGACCGCGAGGTTGCCCGACAGGGCCTTCACCAGGGTCGATTTGCCGGCGCCGTTGTCGCCGATGAGAGCGGTGACCTCACCGGGGTAGACCTCGAAGTCCACGTTGTTGAGGGCGCGGACGGATCCGAACTGACGCGACAGGCCGCGCGCCTGCAGCACGGGCACGGTCGTGGTGGTGCTCATGAGGAAGCTCCTTCGTGGAGACCGATGGGGGCATCGGAGACGGTCACGATCAGGTCGGCGCGGTGGCGTCCGCGTTCGACGACGAGCGCGTTGCGCTCATCGACCTCGCGGACCCAGGCGACGGCCTCGTCGTGGGGGTGGTCGTGGGAGAGACGGCGGGCGATGAGTCGCTCGCGGCGGGCGTGCGCCTCGATGTCGAGGAACCACACCTCGTCGAGGCGGGGAGCCACGGCATCCCACCCGAACTCGTCGTGCAGGAGGTAGTTACCCTCGGTGACGACGAGCGGGACGTCGGCGGGGACGAGGACCGCGGAGCCGATCGACTCCTCCAGCCCGCGGTCGAAGCGCGGGGCGTACACGGTGTGACCGGCCCGGATGCGATCGAGCAGCGACACGTAGCCGTCGACGTCGAAGGTGTCGGGTGCGCCCTTGCGGTCGCGCCGGCCGAGGCGGAGGAGCTCCTCGTTCGCGAGGTGGAAGCCGTCCATGCCGACGAGGACGGCATCGTCGCCCAGGGCGGCCAGGAGGGCGTCGCTCACGGTGGACTTGCCCGCGCCGGGGGTTCCGCACAGCCCGAGCACACGACGCTCGCCGGTCGCGACCAGCTGCCGCGCACGCTCGACGAGGTCGACGAGGTGCACGGTAGCTGCGGTGGTCGGCGCGGCGTTCTCCGAGGTGGGGGTCACGGCGGTGTGGTCCTTCCGGGGACGCCGCACGTCGGGTGTGCTGCGTCGATGAAGCGGTTCCGGCGAGCGAGTCGTCGGTCGAACTCCGGTTACGGTAAGCCCACCGTGACACCGGTGTCAACACCCGTGATCAATTCGTCATGACACCGAAGTCATCCGCGTGATTCTGTGGTTATCATGGGCCGCGACGACACCGACGTCGTCCCCGCCACCAGGACCCGCGAAAGAGCCCTCCCATGACCGCACTCACCGACCGCACCATCCTCGTCACCGGAGCCGGCGGCGGCATCGGCGGAGCGACCGTCCGCCACCTCGTCGCCGCCGGGGCGACCGTCCTCGCCGCCGGTCGCGACGCGGAAAGCGTCGCCGCGATCTCCGCGGAGACCGGAGCCGAGCCCGTCGTCTTCGACCTCGAGTCCGAGGAGCAGATCCGCACCGCGATCGAGGGCCGCGACCTCTACGGCGTCGTCAACTGCGGCGGATGGGGCGGTGAGATCGCGACCCCGATGGACACCGACATCGACGTCTTCGACAAGGTCATGAGCATCAACGCCCGCGGCTCGCTGCTGGTCACCAAGTACGCCTCACGCGAGATGATCCGCGTCGGCAAGGGCGGCGCGATCGTCAACGTCTCGAGCCAGGCCAGCTTGGTCGCTCTCACCGGTCACATCTCGTACGGCTCGTCGAAGGCGGCGCTCGACAACATCACGCGCGTCTCGGCCCTCGAGCTCGGCGGCTACGGCATCCGCGTGAACAGCGTGAATCCGACGGTCGTGATGACGCCGATGTCGGCCTGGTACTGGGGCCGCCCCGACATCGAGGGCCCCTTCCTCGAGGCCATGCCGCTGCACAAGTGGGCGACCGAGGACGACATCGCCGCCCCCATCGTCTTCCTGCTCAGCGACGCCGCCGGCATGATCTCGGGCGTCTCGCTCCCCATCGACGGCGGCTACTCCAGCCGCTGATCCCGGATGCCGCGGAGGCGGCGCCGCGGTGGGCGGCGCCGCTTTCGCGGTTCGGGGCGGGCGCGTCGCGCACCCTCGGGGATTCGCGCGAGCTCAGTCGGGTTTCGGGCCTCGGGGGTGACTTTGTGCGGGGCGCTGAGCGTGCGCGGGCCCGTCCCGAGCTACAAGCCCAGCGTCCGCCGCACGTAGTCGTTGCGGAAGACACCGCGCGGGTCGATCTCTCGCGCCACGCCGAGGAAGTCGTCCGAGCGGGGGAGGGTCGACAGGATCCGCTCGCCGGGCATGGTGAAGGCCTTGCCCCAGTGCGGGCGGGCGTCGAAGGGGGCGAGCGCCTGCTCGATCGCGGGGAGCACCGCCAGGACGCCGTCGGTGTCGTTGCGCCACGTGAAGTGGATGACCATGACATCGCGCCGGTACGCCGGGCTCAGCCACAGGTCGTCGGCTGCGACCGTGCGCAGCTCGGTCACGAGCAGCTGATCGTCGAACGTCGAGGCGAGGGCTCGCACGGCTGCCAGGGCCTCGCGCGCCGAGGCGAGGGGCACGAAGTACTCGCTCTGGATCTCGTCGCCGTCGCTCGGCAGGGCGTCGGCACGGAAGTGCGGAAGGCGCGTGTGCCACGGGCCGGGCGTGCCGCGCGGGGTGGTGTTGTCGACCGTGCGGATGCGGCCGAGGTGGATGTCGTCGCCGACGGCTCGGCCGCCGAGCTCCTCGACCCACGACGGTGCGCCGTCGTCGCTCTTCGCCCACACGAGGTCGTGCTCGGGATCGCCCCAGGTCGTGAAGACGCTCACGCTGCGCGAGCCGCCGAACACCCCCTCGATGTCTCCGACGATGTCTTCCCAGGCGACGCCGGTGTAGGCCTGCTGCGTGACCTCGTACGTGGGTTCGGTCTGCAGCTCGACGGCGGTGACGACGCCGAGGGCGCCGAGGCCGAGGGCGGCCGCGCCGAACCACTCGTGCGTGTGATCGATACGGTGTGTGCGGCCGTCGGCATCCATGATCTCGACGGCGCGGAGGGCGCTCGAGAGGTTTCCGTTGCGCACGCCCGAGCCGTGGGTACCGGTGGCGGTGGCCCCCACGATCGAGATGTGGGGGAGCGAGCCGAGGTTGTGCAGCGCCCGCCCCTCGGCCTCGAGGACCGGGGCGAGTTCGGCGAAGGTGACGAGACCCTCGACGCGCACGCGGTCGCCGTCGATCTCGATGCGCACGGGCAGACGCTCGAGCGACACGAGCGCGGCCTCGGAATCGGCGATGTCGTTGAACGTGTGGCGGGTCGCCTGCACGCGGAGGGAGTGCGAGGAGGCCACGACCTCGGCGAGTTCGCCGAGGTCGGCGGGCAGCAGCACCTCGGTGGCGCGGTAGCGGTGATTGCCCGACCAGGTGGCTCCGGCGGAACGTGTCTCGATCATGGGGTCTCCTGCGGGGTCGGGGCGGACGCCTCCATCCTGCCCCGCCCCACCGACATGCGGGTCGCGCCGGACCGACCGCGGGCTACGGGAGGAGATGCTGCGGAAGGAGGGCGCAGGGGTGCGAGACGTCCTCCGCTGCGCGGATCCCCTCCGCCCACCGTCCGATTCCGGGAGCTAGCGTGTCGGGAACAGTGCCGCCTCGAACACGGCCTCGGCCGCCCCGACGAGGAGTCGGTCTTCACCGAGCTCCGCGACGGCCAGGCGCAGGCCCTCGGCGCACGCGGGGATCGTCTGCGCCCGAACCGCCCGGTCGAGGCCCGGGAGGTCGAGCTCGGCGAGCGCGGCGAGGAAGCCGCCGAGCACGATCACGGCGGGGTTCATGACGTTCGCGGCGTTCGCGAGCGCCGTGGCGAGGATGCGCCGCTGCCGGTCCGTCTCCGCGCGCACCGCGGCGTCGCTACTGTCCGCGAGGGCCGCGGCGAGGGCGGTGTCGTCGCGGGCCTCGCGCCCCACCGCCGCCAGGAGCAACGACCGACTCACCTCGTCTTCGAGCACCCCGTCGACGGCTCGACGGTCGGACGGATCCGCGATGCCCGGGCGGTTCTGGCCGAACTCGCCGGCGTAGCCGCCCGCTCCGCCCAGCGGGATCCCGCCCACGATGACCGCGCCGCCGATACCGCTCGCGCCGCCGTTGAGGTAGACGACATCGCGCGCCCCGCGCGCGGCCCCGAAGAGGTGCTCCGCGACGGCGCCCAGGGCTGCGTCGTTGGCGACGTGGGTCGCCAGGCCCGTGGCATCCGTCATCAGACGCGCCAGCGGGGCGTCGGTCCACCCGAGGTGCGGCGCGTCGCGCACGAGCCCGTCGGTCGCCCGCACGGGGCCCGGCACCGCGACGCCCACACCGATCAGACGCGCCTGGGCGAGAACACCGCCGCGCCATCGATCGAGATGGATGCCGACGAGCTCGGCCGTGCGCTCGGGCGTGAGCAGCGACGGCTGATCGAGGCGTTCGCGCGCGACGATCGCCCCGTCGAGAGCGACGGCTCCGATATCGAGGGCGTCGACCTCGGGGTTCACCGCCACCGCGACAACCCGGGGATCGGGCTCCACGATCGGGGAGGGGCGGCCGACACGCCCCAGCGCCTCGGACGCGCGCTCGCGCACGAGTCCCGCGCGGTGCAGCTCCCCGACGAGGTCGGCGATCGTGGAACGGTTCAGTCCCGTCGCCTCGGTCAGTGCCGCGCGGGAGCGTGGTCCGTCGCGGTGCACGGTGCGCAGCACGAGCGACAGGTTGGCGCGGCGCATGCCGTCGCCCCGACTGCCCGCGGTGACCATCCGACCACTGTGCCACGCGCCGAGCCGCGCCGTCGCGGCGTCCGGTGCGAGGCGACCCGTGTGGCGCGGCCCGACCGGGTCGTCTCTCTCGCATAAACGCGATCCACGCGCGGAAACGCGTGCACAGCGCGTTTATGCGTGCGAATCGCGTTTATGCATCGGTGATCGACCTGTTCATTCCCACCCCGGGCAGAGCGGGCGGTGCCAGGATCGGAGCATGGACCTCTCCGGCATCCCGATCACGACCATCCGCGGCGAACAGACGACCTTCGGCGCGCTGACCGACGGCAAAGCCGCCCTCGTGGTGAACGTGGCCTCGCGCTGCGGCCTCGCGGGGCAGTACGAAACCCTCGAGGCGCTTCACAAGAAGTACGGCGACCGCGGCTTCACGGTCATCGGCTTCCCCAGCAACCAGTTCCTGCAGGAACTCAGCGACGAGGACAAGATCGCCGAGTACTGCTCCGCCACGTGGGGTGTCACGTTCCCGATGTCGGAGAAGGTGAAGATCAACGGGCGCAACGCCCACCCGCTCTACAAGGAGCTGACCACGACCCCGGATGCCGAGGGCAAGGCCGGTCGGATCTCGTGGAACTTCGAGAAGTTCGTCGTCGCCCCCGACGGCCGGATCACGCGCTTCAGCCCGCGTACGCAGCCCGACGCCCCCGAGGTGGTCGCCGCGATCGAGGACGCGCTGCCGCGCTGACGCCCCGGCTCCGGTTCCGCAAGCGCCGGCGATGTCGGCGGCCTGCCCTATCCTGACCGGGATCCGACCCGCGAAGGAGTCCCCGTGGCAGATGCCGTCGTCCTCGTCTCCGGTGGTGCCGCCGTCACGCCGTACACCGAGCCCGAACGCGCCGCGGCGACCGGTCTGGCCGCGGGCAACACTCTCACCGCGCTTCGCGCGCACGTCGTCTCGGCGGGCGTGCCGGTCTTCACAGCGCCCGCCCGCATGGGGGTGGGCACGGTCGAACGCGATGCCGGGTGGCAGGGCTTCGACGACGTACCCCTCGTGCTGCCCGCCGAGATGACGGTCAACGCGGTCGGGGCGGTCGACGATGCCGGTGTCGCGCTCGCCGCGTTCGTCCGCTGGCTGGGCGCCGAGCACGGGTTCGAGAGCGTCGACCTCGTCGGTCACTCGATGGGCGGTCTGTTCTCGCGGGCGGCGATCCGCGAGTTGCGCCCCGACGGGCCGCGGGTCGAGAGACTGGTGACGCTCGGAACGCCGTGGGACGGGGCGGTCCTCGGCGACGCCGTCGCGGGAGACATCACCGAAGCCGATGCCCACGGCGACCCGGCGACGACGACCATTCTCGCGCAGGCGCTCGCCTACGCTGCGGCCCACTCTCAAGGGGCGGCCGAGCAGGTGTCGCGTCGGTTCCTGCGGACCTGGAATGAGAAGCAGGCGGGTGTGCTCGACGGCATCCCCGTCACCGCGATCGGCGCGGGGCACTTCGCGGCCGCGAGCGAGCCCGCGCAGCTCTGGCCGCACGACGGGTTGGTCTCGCTGCGAAGCGGCCGGGCCGACGACGTCCCCCTCGAGGTGGTGCCCGTCATCGACCGGCATTCGTTCCCCGACCACGTCCACAGCATCTTCTTCGCCGACGGGTTCGGGCTGCCCTGGGAGCGCGCGCTGACGTGGGATCCCGCGGTGTTCTCCGTCGTGGACTCGGCCCTGGGAATCTGAGCCGAGCGCTGGACGCCACGGCATCCGGGATATATGTTGTGAGCACCAACAAACCCGCTGCGCGCCACCGCGTGCTCGTGCGTCCATGCGAAGGAGCAGGAATGCCCACCCCCACCCGCGATGACAAGTTCTCGTTCGGACTCTGGACCGTCGGCTACAACGGCACCGACCCCTTCGGCGGCCCGACCCGTGAGCCCCTCGACGTCGTTCACGTCGTCGAGAAGCTCGCCGAGCTCGGCGCCTACGGCCTGACCTTCCACGACGACGATCTGTTCGCCTTCGGCTCGACCGACGCCGAGCGCCAGACGCAGATCGACCGCCTCAAGGGCGCGATGAAGGACACCGGCATCATCACGCCGATGGTGACCACGAACCTCTTCTCGGCCCCCGTGTTCAAGGACGGCGGCTTCACCTCCAACGACCGCCAGGTGCGCCGGTTCGCGCTGCGAAAGGTGCTGCGCAACCTCGACCTCGCCGCCGAGCTCGGCGCGAAGACCTTCGTCATGTGGGGCGGCCGCGAGGGCGCCGAGTACGACTCGGCGAAGGACATCCGCCAGGCGCTCGAGCGCTACCGCGAGGCCGTCAACCTGCTCGGCGACTACGTCACCGACAAGGGCTACGACATTCGCTTCGCGATCGAGCCCAAGCCCAACGAGCCCCGCGGCGACATCCTGCTGCCGACCCTCGGACACGCCATCGCGTTCATCGACTCGCTCGAGCGTCCCGAGCTGGTGGGCCTGAACCCCGAGGTCGGCCACGAGCAGATGGCGGGCCTGAACTTCGCCGCCGGCATCGCCCAGGCGCTGTATCACGGCAAGCTCTTCCACATCGACCTCAACGGTCAGCGCGGCATCAAGTACGACCAGGACCTCGTCTTCGGCCACGGCGATCTGCACAACGCCTTCGCCCTGGTCGACCTGCTCGAGAACGGCGGCCCCGGCGGGGTCCCCGCGTACGACGGCCCCCGTCACTTCGACTACAAGCCTTCTCGCACCGAGGACGAGACCGGAGTCTGGGACTCCGTCTCGGCCAACATGAACACCTACCTGCTGCTCAAGGAGCGCGCCGCGGCCTTCCGCGCCGACCCCGAGGTGCAGGAGGCCCTCGAGGCCGCGAAGGTCGCCGAGCTCGCACAGCCGACGCTCAACGAGGGCGAGACCTACGACGACTTCCTCGCCGACCGCTCGGCCTACGAGGACTTCGACGCCGACGCGTACCTCGGCGGCAAGGGCTTCGGCTTCGTCCGCCTGCAGCAGCTCGCCACCGAGCACCTGCTCGGCGCCCGCTGAGCCTCTCGGGCCTGGATACCGCGGCATCCAGGCCCGTCCCGGCGCCGCGCACCCGCGTTGAGTGTCCAGAACACCCGGACGATCTCGAAATCACTCCGGGTGTTTTGGACACTCAAGCGGGGCGCGGTCGGAGCCGGGGCGCGGTCCCCGCGTCTCGCGCGCGGTGGGAGGACGTGCCAGGCGCATCGCGCTCTAGCCGTGTCGAGTGTCCAAAACACCCGGACGGCTCAGAAAGTCCTCCGGGTGTTTTGGACACTCACCGGTGGGGTCAGGGCCGCGGCTGCCACTCGACGCTTGGGGCGGATGCCCCGCACCAGACAACATGGGCCGTGCCGACGGAGGCGCGGCGGAGAGGAAGGCAGAGCATGGCGCTCGTCATGGGAGTCGATTCGTCGACGCAGTCGTGCAAGGTCGTCGTCGTCGACGCCGAGACCGGGCGGGTCGTGCGCGAGGGGCGTGCGTTGCACCCGGCCGGAACGTCGGTCGACCCGGAGGCGTGGTGGAGGGCGCTTCAGGATGCCATCGCCCAGGCCGGCGGTCTGAACGACGTCGCGGCGGTGTCGATCGCCGGTCAGCAGCACGGCATGGTCGTGCTCGACGCGGACGGCGCGGTGATCCGCGACGCCCTGCTGTGGAACGACACCCGTTCGGCGCAGGCCGCGCGCGACCTCATCGACGAGGTCGGTGCCGACGCCTATGCGGAGCGGACCGGCGCGGTTCCGGTCGCCTCGTTCACCGGCACGAAACTGCGGTGGCTGCGCGACGCCGAGCCCGAGAACGCGGCGCGCGTGGCCGCGGTCGCGCTGCCGCACGACTGGCTGACCTGGCGTCTACGGGGCTTCGGCCCGGGCAACGCGGTGCTCGAAGAACTCGTCACCGACCGCTCCGACGCCTCGGGCACCGCCTATTGGGGCGCCGACGGTTACGACCTCGATCTCTTCCGTCGCGCTCTCGGCCACGATGCGGTGCTGCCGCGCGTCCTCGAGCCGTGGGAGAGCGCGGGCACGCTGCCGGGGGGTGCGCTTGTGGGCCCCGGCGCGGGCGACAACGCCGGTGCGGCCCTGGGATTGGGGGCGGGCCCGGGCGACGTCGTGGTGTCGCTGGGGACGTCGGGCACGGTGTTCGCCGTCGCCGAGGCTCCCACACGTGACACGACGGGCGCTGTCGCGGGTTTCGCGGATGCGACCGGCCGATTCCTGCCGCTCGTCGCGACGCTGAACGCGGCGCGCGTGCTCGATGCGATTGCGGGTCTCCTGGGTGTGACCCACGAGGAGCTCGGCACCCTCGCTCTCCAGGCCGAGTCCGGCGCGGGCGGTGTCGTCGTCGTTCCCTGGTTCGAGGGGGAGCGCACGCCCAACCTGCCGAACGCGAAAGCATCGGTGAACGGCCTGACCCTGGCATCCACGAACCGACCGAACCTGGCTCGCGCCGCGATCGAGGGCATGCTCAGCGGGCTGGCTGCCGGACTCGAAGCCATCCAGGCGCAGGGCGTCGAGGTGCGGCGGATCCTGCTCATCGGCGGGGCGGCGGCCAACGCCGGTGTCGCGCGAATCGCCGCCGAAGTGTTCGACGCCGACATCGTCGTGCCGGCCGCGGGGGAGTACGTCGCCCTCGGTGCGGCGAGACAGGCCGCGGGCGTTCTCGCGGGTGGTCCGATCGACTGGACGGTCGCGACGACACGCGCGGTCGAATCAAACCACCGTGAGCTGATCCGCCGCAACTACGAGGCAATCGCCGCCCTCCGTGCGCGAGAGTAGACGCGGGCCCGTCGGCGTCTTGTAAGGGGGGCGTCGGCGGGTTCGCCCCGTCTACGGGAGCGGTCTCATCGGGCGCCGATCGCGTGTGCCACGGGCGCCTCGGCAAGACGGGGTATGCCGGTGCGCGAGGTCATCACGCCATCGCGCGGCGAGCGACGCCGGTGAGCCGAGGGGGTTGCGCGCCGCTACTGTGAGGGACCATGAGCGGCGAGGTCGGGGGTAAGCGCATCGGCGTGCGCGAGGTCGCCGCCGCCGCGGGAGTCTCGACGCAGACCGTCTCGCGTGTGCTCAACGGCTACGCGGGCATCCGCGAGAGCACCCGCGAACGAGTCCTCGCCGCGGTCGCCGACCTCGACTACCGCGTCAACAATGCCGCGCGTGCGCTCGGTACCAGCCTGACGCGCACGGTGGGGGTGGTGGCATCCGATGCCGTCCTCCACGGGCCCGCGGCGGGCATCGCCGCTCTCGAACGTGCAGCGCGGGCGCGCGGGCGGTGGATCTCGACCGCCTACACCGATTCCGACGACCCCGCCGATATCGACGCCGCGGTGCGGCACCTGCTCGCGCAGGGTGTCGACGGGGTCGTGCTGGTTGCGGCGCACGGTGCCACTCCTCTTGAGGGATACGACGTGCCGATCGTGCCGCTGTACGGCGAATCGGGGATCCGTCAGCGCGACGCGGCCGCTCTCGTCGTGGATCATCTCGCCGACCTCGGACATCGCGCGATCGTCGAGGTCGCGGGGCCCGCGGACTGGCGGGAGGCTCTCGCCCGCACCGCGGGGGTCGCCGACGCCGTCTGTCGACGCGGTCTCGATCTCGTCGAGCGGGTCGAGGGGGATTGGAGTGCCGCCTCGGGATCCGCCGTCGCCGATGCGGTCGCCCGGCGCATCGCAGCCGGGGCCACGGCCGTCGCCGTGGCGAACGATCAGATGGCGCTCGGGCTCACCGCCGGCCTCGCCGCGCGGGGGCTGCGGGTGCCGGCGGACGTCTCGGTCACAGGTTTCGACGACAACCCGGATGCCGCGTTCTACACGCCCTCGCTCACCACGGTGCGTCTCGACGTCGAGGGCGAGGCCGAGTACGCGGTGGCCGCCGTGCTCGGGCATGCGGCGGAGCTCCCGGCGGAGCCGGAGTTGGTGGTGCGGGACTCCACGGCCCCTGCGGGTGGTCTCCGTTCGCGACAGGGGTCGGTGACCGAGCGAAATTCCTGAGTTTCGGGGTCGAGGCTACGGGAGAGCCTCGAAATCGTCGGGTGGAGCGGGCGGGCTCGTCGATGGCTCAGGAGTTCGGCTCATAAAGCTCTCGCGCCGTCGCGATGTTACCGGTAACATTGGAACACGAGGGCGCCGCGCCCCATCACCCGAACCCCGTCGAAGGAGACTGCGTGTCCGACGCCGCCCCGTTCACGCCCGGGGTGCAGCAGGCGATCGACGCCGTGCGCGCCGACGTCGCGAAGCTGCACGCCGAGCTCGTGCGTTACAACCTGATCGTCTGGACCGGCGGCAACGTCTCGGGTCGCGTGCCCGGCGCCGACCTGTTCGTGATCAAGCCCTCCGGTGTCTCGTACGACGATCTCGCGCCCGAGAACATGATCCTCTGCGACCTCGACGGCAACGCCATCCCCGGCACCCCCGGCTCCGAACGCAGCCCCTCGAGCGACACCGCGGCGCACGCCTACGTCTACCGCAACATGCCCGAGGTCGGCGGCGTCGTGCACACGCACTCCACCTACGGCGTCGCCTGGGCGGCACGCGGCGAAGAGATCCCCTGCGTCATCACGGCCATGGCCGACGAGTTCGGCGGTCCCATCCCTGTCGGCCCCTTCGCGATCATCGGCGACGACTCGATCGGTCGCGGCATCGTCGAGACCCTGCGCGGCCACCGCTCGCGCGGCGTGATCATGCAGAACCACGGTCCCTTCACGATCGGCACGAACGCGAAAGACGCCGTCAAGGCCGCCGTCATGCTCGAAGACGTCGCCCGCACCGTGCACATCGCGCGTGAGGCCGGCCCGCTCATCCCGATCCCGCAGGACAAGATCGACGCCCTCTACAACCGCTACCAGAACGTCTACGGACAGAGCACGGACGACCGCCGATGAACGCCCGCATCACCGCCCTGGTCGAAGAAGGCCGCGCCTCCCTCGGCATCGAGCTCGGCTCGACCCGCATCAAGGCGTGCCTCATCGGCCCCGACGCCGAGGTGCTCGCGACCGGCTCCCACGAGTGGGAGAACGTCTACGCCGACAAGCTCTGGACCTACTCCCTGGATGCCGTGTGGTCGGGCCTGCAGGCCGCGTACGCCGAGCTGGTCGCCGACGTGCAGCAGAAGTACGGCGTCACCCCCGAGCGGTACGCCGCGATGGGGGTGTCGGCGATGATGCACGGCTACCTCGCGTTCGATGCCGACGGCGAGCTGCTCGCGCCCTTCCGCACGTGGCGAAACACCAACACCGGGGTCGCGGCCGCCGAGCTCACCGAGCTGCTGGGCGTGAACATCCCGCTCCGCTGGTCGATCGCCCACCTGCACCAGGCCGTCGTCGACGCCGAGCCCCACGTGCCCGAGATCCGCTTCCTCACGACCCTCGCGGGTTACGTCCACTGGAAGCTCACCGGTGAGAAGGTGCTCGGCGTGGGCGATGCCTCGGGCATGTTCCCCATCGACTCCGCCACCCGCGACTACGACGCCGAGCTCGTCGCCCGCTACGACCACGTGGCCGCAGGCCGCGTCCCGGCGCTGAAAGACCTGCTGCCGCAGTCGCTCGTCGCCGGCACCTCCGCCGGGAACCTGACCGATGAGGGGGCTCAGCTCCTCGACCCGAGTGGAACCCTGCGTCCCGGCATCCCGTTCGCACCTCCCGAGGGCGACGCGGGCACCGGCATGGTCGCCACCTGCGCCGTCGCCCCCCGCACGGGCAACGTCAGCGCCGGCACGAGCATCTTCGCGATGGTCGTGCTCGAGCGCCCGCTCAGCGAGGTGCACCACGAGCTTGACCTCGTCACGACGCCCTCGGGCGACGCGGTCGCGATGGTGCACTGCAACAACGGCGCGAGCGAGCTGGCCGCGTGGGCCAACATGTTCACCGCGTTCTCTGCCGCGGCGGGCACACCCGTGACCCCGGATGCCACGTACGCGGCGCTGTTCGAAGCGGCCCTGAACGGCGAGCCCGACGCGGGGGGACTGCTGGCCTACAACCACCTCGCCGGTGAGCCCATCGCGGGTCTCGACGAGGGTCGACCGCTGGTCGTGCGCACGCCCGACAGCCGCCTCACGTTGCCGAACTTCATGCGCGCGCAGCTGTACGGCGTGTTCGGAACGCTCGCGCTCGGCATGGACGTGCTCCACGGCGAGGGCGTGCAGCTCGACCGGATGTACGCGCACGGCGGCATGTTCCGCACGGCCGGTGTCGCTCAGCGCTTCCTCGCGGCAGCCCTCGACGCGCCCGTCGCGGTCGCCGAGACGGCATCCGAGGGCGGCGCGTGGGGCATCGCCGTGCTCGCGGCCTACGTCGTCGACGGCCAGGGCCGCGATCTCGACACCTACCTGCGCGAGGCGATCTTCGCCGACGCGCCGATCGTCACCGCCGACCCCGACCCGGCCGATGTCGCCGGATTTTCGACCTACCTCGACCGTTACCGCGCCGGACTCGCCGTCGAGGCCGCCGCCGTGGCATCCCTCTGATCACTCGAAAAGGAACAGTCATGACCCGCTCTCCCCTCAAGAACGACCTCGACGGCTACGAGGTCTGGTTCGTCACCGGCAGCCAGAACCTCTACGGCGAAGAGACGCTGAAGCAGGTCGCCGAGCAGTCGCAGGCCGTCGTCGAGGGCCTTTCCGGCCTGCCCGTGAAGGTCGTCTGGAAGCCCGTGCTGAAGGACTCCGACAGCATCCGCCGCATGGCTCTCGAGATCAACGGTCGCGACGACGTCATCGGCGTGATCGCGTGGATGCACACGTTCAGCCCCGCGAAGATGTGGATCGCCGGCCTCGACGCGCTGCAGAAGCCGCTGCTGCACCTGCACACGCAGGCCAACGTCGAGCTGCCGTGGAACGACATCGACTTCGACTTCATGAACCTCAACCAGGCCGCCCACGGCGACCGCGAGTTCGGGTATATCCAGACGCGCCTGGGTGTGTCGCGCAAGACCGTCGTCGGCCACGTGTCGAACCCGGCCGTACGCCAGCAGATCGAGGACTGGGAGCGCGCCGCCGCCGGTTGGACCGCCGCCCGCACCCTCAAGCTCGCGCGCTTCGGCGACAACATGCGCTTCGTCGCCGTCACCGAGGGCGACAAGACCGAGGCCGAACTGCGCTTCGGCGTGCAGGTCAACACGTGGGGCGTCAACGAGCTCGTCGAGGCCGTCGAGCAGGCATCGGATGCCGACATCGACGCCCTCGTGCAGGAGTACGTCGACAGCTACGACGTCGTCGACGAACTGCTCCCGGGCGGCGCGCGTCATCAGTCGCTGCGCGACGGCGCGGCGATCGAGCTGGGCCTGCGCTCGTTCCTCGAGGAGGGCGGCTTCGGCGCCTTCACCACCTCTTTCGAAGACCTGGGCGCGCTGAAGCAGCTTCCCGGTCTCGCGGTGCAGCGCCTCATGGCCGAGGGCTACGGCTTCGGCGCCGAGGGTGACTGGAAGACGGCGATCCTCGTGCGCGTCGCCAACGTCATGGGTGCGGGCCTGCCCGGCGGCGCCTCGCTCATGGAGGACTACACCTATGACCTGGTGCCCGGGTCGGAGCGCATCCTGGGTGCGCACATGCTCGAGGTCTCGCCCTCGCTGACCACGAAGAAGCCGCGCCTCGAGATCCACGAGCTGGGCATCGGCGGCAAGGACGACCCGGTGCGCCTGGTCTTCACGGCCGACGCCGGCCCCGCCCTCGTCGTCGCGATGAGCGACATGCGCGACCGTTTCCGCCTCGTGGCCAACGTCGTTGAGAACGTGGACGCCCCCGACCTGCCGAAGCTGCCCGTGGGCCGCGCGGTGTGGAAGCCCGCCCCCGACTTCGCGACCTCCGCCGGCTGCTGGCTCGCCGCGGGTGCCGCGCACCACACCGTCATGACGACGGCCGTGGGCATCGAGGTGTTCCGCGACTTCGCCGAGATCGCCAAGACCGAGCTCGTCGTCATCGACGACGACACCACGGTCCGCGGTTTCCAGAGCGAGCTGCGCTGGAACCAGGCGTACTACCGCCTGGCCCAGGGCCTGTAAGACCCCCGCCGCCCCGGGAGCGTGATGCCCCGGGGCGGTGCGGCACGTGCGCGTTCCGTTCGCTCGGAACGCGCCCCGCTCGCCGAGGTGCCCCTTACCGCCTCGGCGAGCGGACCGTGCCCCGGATCCCTGGTGGCGGTGGGCTGCCCGGGATCCGGGGCACTTCTGGTGCGGGGGGGTGCTCGGTCCACGCGAGGGGGCCGTGTCCCGGTTTCGGTGGGGTGGTGTCCCAGGTTGTGCGGCCTGCGGGGTGCTGAGGCCGCCTTTTTTGGGACATGGGTGTCGTGGCATCCGGTGGTGGGGGCCGTGTCCCGGTTTGGGTGGGGTGGTGTCCCAAGTTGTGCGGCCTGCGGGGTGCTGAGGCCGCCTTTTTTGGGACATGGGTGCCGTGGCATCCGGTGGTGGGGGCCGTGTCCCGGTTTCGGCGGGGTCGTGTCCCAAGTTGTGCGGCCTGCGGAGTGCTGAGGCCGCCCTTTTTGGGACATGGATGCCGTGGCATCCGGGGTCGCGGTGTCAGGCGACCGATCAAGACGCCGCCGTCGGCGCGAAGGATGCCAGCGCGGCGCGGTAGACGGACGAGTCGGCACGGACCCCGGGTGTGACGAGAAGGCCCGTCGCGCCGAGGGACCGGGCGTACGCTCCCCGGCACGGGATGACCACGATCCGCACGAGGCCCTGCCGCCAGGCGGGGAGGAGAGCCTCGACATCGCGGCGTTCGGGGATGTCGGCGAACGAGTGCGGCCGTGCCGAACGCCGCGCGTCGGATGCGCGGTCCCGCGCGTCGTGGAACGACGGATCGTCGAAGACGCCGTCGCCGAATTCCTCGCGCCACGAGGGGCCGGTGACCTCGGCGAGCAGGGCCGCGCGCTCCTCGGGTGGCAGATCCTGCCGCATGAGCCTGTTCATGGCGGGGGAGCCGGTCGGGCGCCCCGCGTGTGCGACGACCCGAGCCCAGAGAGCGGCCCAGGCGGACTGCCATCGAGCACGCTCGGTCTCGCCGAGCGTTCGCGCGCCCGGGGCGGGAGTGTCGATCAGCGGCGGCGGAACGTCGCCGGCGACCTCGAGCGCGAAAGCCTCGCGGACCCAGAGCATCTCGATCGCTTCGTGCGGGTCGTCCTCGATGGCCAGGATCATGTCGTGCGGCCAGGGGTCTCCCGGGATCGGGTGGGTGGACTGCATCACTCCAGGGTCGCGCGGTCGCTCGCGGAACGGAACCCCGTACCGAGGAATACCCGCCGAACACCCGTGGTTGCCCCTCGTTCACCTCGATCGATGGGAACCCTCCTCTTGACTGACTCCTCACATGCCCTCGTGGTGGGCGCGACCGGTATCGCCGGCGGCGCCCTGCTCGATCGACTGGTCGACGACGGCTGGGAGGTGACGGCGTTGTCGCGGCGGCCCGGCCCGGCGCGACCGGGAGTGACCTGGCGGTCGGCCGACCTGCGCTCGCTCGAGGCGCTGACCTCGACCCTGCGGGGCGTCCCCGTCACGCACGTCTTCTTCACCGCGTGGTCACGGCAGGAGACCGAGGCCGAGAACATCGCCGTCAACGGCGGCATGGTCCGCGACCTGCTCGCCGCGCTCGCCGAGGCGCCGGTGCGGCACGTCGCTCTGATGACCGGGCTGAAGCACTACCTCGGGCCCTTCGAGGCCTACGGTCAGGGCGAGATGCCCGACACCCCGTTCCACGAGGACGAGCCGCGGCTCGACGTCGACAACTTCTATTACGCGCAAGAGGATGAGCTCTTCGCCGCGGCGAAGCGCCAGGGCTTCACCTGGTCGGTGCACCGCTCGCACACCGTGCTCGGGCACGCGGTGGGCAACGCGATGAACATGGGCCTCACCATCGCCGTGGCCGCGGCGATCAGCCCCCACACCGGTCGCCCGCTCGTCTTCCCCGGCAGCGAGACGCAGTGGAACGGCCTGACCGACGTGACCGACGCCGATCTGCTCGCGAGCCAGATGGCGTGGGCGGCCACTCACCCCGAGGGCGCCGACGAGGCCTTCAACACGGCGAACGGCGACGTGTTCCGCTGGCGCTGGATGTGGCCGCGCATCGCGTCGGACCTCGGTGTGGAGGCCGAGGGCTTCGACACCGCGCCTCGACCGTTCGAGCAGCAGATGGCGGATGCGGCGCCGGTGTGGGCCGAGATCGTCGAGAAGCACGGTCTCGTCGAGCCGGACCTTGCGCGTGTCGCTTCGTGGTGGCACACGGATGCCGATCTCGGACGCGACATCGAAGTGATGACCGACATGTCGAAGAGCCGCCTGGCGGGCTTCGTCGAGCATCACCGCACGCGGGACTCGTTCTCGCGCCTGTTCGAGCGGTACCGGGCGGCGCGTCTCATTCCCTGAGCTCGCGCACGCGGTCCGCTCGCGCGAGATGTCCCACTTTGTGCAACTTTCGTGGCGTCCGGCTGCGCATGTGGGGACACGGCTGCCGTGGCATCCGCTGGCGTGTGTCGCTGCGCGAAGTCAGTGCGGTGGTGTCCCACTTCGTGCAGCTCTCGTCGCGTCCGTCTGCGCATTCTGGGACACGGCTGTCGGCGGGTGACGCTCGCGCGAGATGTCCCACTCCGTGCACCTTCCATCGCGTCCCGCCGCACATCTCGGGACAGGGGGAAGGGCCCCGGCCTACAGCCGTTGCCCCAGCGCCCAGAGCCGGTCCGCGCGCCCCGAGATCGCCTCCGACAGCGCGAACGCCTGCGAATCGGTGAGGGATGCCACGTAGTCGACGATCCCGCGGGATCGCGCGAGCGTCTCGGCCTCGGCATCCGAGGGTCGACGCTCGGCGGGCAGGGTCGCGTACTGCTCACGGGCCAGGGAGATGAGCTCCCGCAAGCGGCGGGGCGTGCGAGCGCGGTCGAGGTCGTCGTCGAGCCATTCGCCCAGTGCCCGCACCGAGCGGGCGAGGATGCGACTCATCCCGCGCTGCTGGATCGCCAGGTCGGGGCGGCTCAGCACGAAGCGCTTGTGCACGAACTTCAGCACCTCGACGTGGTGCCAGGCCCAGGGCGACAGCACGACCGGCCCCGCTCGGGGGGTGTCGAGGGGCCGCAGCTGCGCCGACTCCTGGAACCGACGGATCCACCGATCGGTGAAGGCCGCGAGCCGGCGCTCGGCCGTCAGCGAGCCGTCGAAGGGGCGGGCGAGCAGGTCGGTGACCATCTCGGCATCCACGTCGCTGACGGCGTCGAGGAAGGCCTCGTCGTCGGCGATCCATGGGTCGTCGCGGCGCATCTTGCGGCGCAGGCGCTCCAGGCCCGCCCCGGGCATGAGCTCGGCCCGCACCTCGGCGTCGTCGCGGTCGCGCCACTCGAGCACGTCGTCGAGCCAGCCGCGGAACTCCGCCGCGATGGGCGCGTGGTCCAGGATCCCCGCCCGGTAGAAATCGTCGACGTCGTGCACCGAGTACGCGATGTCGTCGGCGAGGTCCATCACGGCGCCCTCGATGCTCTGGCGCAGGGGCGCGGCATCCACCCCCTCCCGGGCGGCGGCCAGGTCGGCGAGATCGAGGTCGTACGCCGAGTACTTGTGCACCCGATACGCGCCGTCGGCGGAGCGGCGGATGCCACGGGGCGGGCCGATCCGCTCGACGTCGGCCGCCTCGACCGACGGTGCCCACGGGTACTTCGCCGACGCGGCGCGCACGGCGGCGGTGAGGTTGAGTCCCCGAGGGGCGTTCTCGACCACGTCGAGGGCGGTGAGGATGCGATAGGTCTGGGCGTTGCCTTCGAACCCGTCGGTCAGGCCCAGCTCGTCGCGCGCGAGGCGGTCGAGGGTGGATTCGCCGAGGTGGCCGAACGGCGGGTGGCCGAGGTCGTGGGCGTAGGCGGCCGCCTCGACGACCGTGGCGTTGCAGACGTCGCCCTCGCCGGCCTGCCGCGAACGGGTGTTGAGCTGCTGGGCGACGACGCGCGCGATCGCGCTGACCTTGAGTGTGTGGGTGAGTCGGTTGTGCACGGGCGCCCCGCCGATCGACGGCGACACGACCTGCGTGACGGCCGACAGCCGCGAGAAGTACGGCGAGAACTGGATGCGCTCCAGATCGATCGACCACGGGTCGGCGCGAGCGTCGTCGTGGTCGGGGTGCACGCGGGATGCCGGGTTGCCGACGACGGCGTCTTGGTCGACGTTCACGTGCCCCGGGCGCGCAGCGAATGCCGGGGGAGTGGTCTCGTTGTGGAGCAAAGCGGTCCTCTCGCGGCGTCGACGACGTGGATCCACGCTAACGCGCCGTCTCGGCCGTGTCGTTCCCCGTTGACGGCGGTGGTTCTGGCGGCGACGGCTCTCCTGCGTGGGACGAGAGAGACGGTCGCCGCTCCCGCGGCACCTCGTCGGTCTCTTGCGGGGTGGCGTTCAGCTCGAAGGAGACCCTGCTCCCCGAACCGTGGGGGAGAACCCGGGAGGCCTTCTGGTGCTGGCTGTCCCCGTCCAGGCCCGGGTCGTTCACCCGAGTCACCGCCGGGAGCTCGGCACCCTGCCCTATGAGCTGATGGCCGGCACGACTGCCGCGGTCGATTTCATCGCCGCGATCGGCGGCCCCGAGGGAACCCGCCGCGAACGCCTCGTCCGAGCGATCGAAGCGATCGACGAGCACGAGACCGATTTGCGAGAAGTCATCGAGACCGGCTTCGCCGCCTTCGACGACCTCCCCGTGCACTCGCGTGCCGCGCGTCGGTCTCCGACCCTGTTCGTCTCGGTCGCGGGCGGTCGCGATCAGGAACTCGCCCGTTTTCTCGCCAGCCGCGACATCAATGCCCCGGCCAGTCACTTCTACGCCATCGAAGCCTCACGACGACTCGGACTCGGCGATGGTGGCGCTCTCCGGGTCGGCCTCGCGCCGTACAACACGCGGGACGACGCCGACCGGCTCCTGAACGCGACTGCTGACTTCCTAGCATCCCGCCGGCCGTGAAAACCCGAACCCGGCGCCCACGCCGGGCGGCACCGTAGTGACCGTGGCGCTCGCTGGGAAAACGCAGCTCCCTCTTATACGCCTCGATGCTGACCGACGCAATCGTCCGAGTCGCCGAGCGCTCGAAAAGTACCCGGGTTAGCGTTGCGAGCATGACGCTGAATCATGTTCGACGCGGGAGTGGCAGCCCACTGCTGCTGGTGCACGGCCTGGGCGCAGGCTGGCGATCCTGGACTCCGATCCTCGATGAGCTGGCCCGGCACCGTGAGGTCATCGCCGTCGACCTGCCGGGATTCGGTGAGACACCGCCGCTGTCCGGTGACGTCTCGATTGCCACGCTGGCCGACTCCGTCGCGGACTTCATCCGCGAGCAGGGACTGGAGGGGGTCTCAACCGTCGGGCAGTCGATGGGCGGCCGAATCGTGCTCGAGCTTGCGCGGCGCGGAGTGGGCGGGGACAGCGTCGCTTTGGACCCTGGCGGGTTCTGGAGTCCCCGCGAGCGCGCTGTCTTCGCCGCCACGCTGCGGCCGTCGATCGTGCTGGTTCGCGCATTGCGCGGCGTTCTGCCCGCCTTGCTCAGTAACCCCGTCGGACGGACGGTGCTTCTGGCGCAATTGTCAGCGCGACCGTGGGTCCTTTCGCGGGAAACGGTGCTGCCGGACGTGCGCGGACTGGCCGATTCCCCCTCGGTCGGAGCCGCCATGAATGCCCTCACCAAGGGCCCCCTGCAACAGGGCGCCCCCGCGGGCACGGTACCCGGCCGGGTCACGATCGGGTGGGGTCGGCGCGACCTGGTGACCGTGCCCAAACAGGCCGATCGCGCCATCCACCTGTTCCCCGACGCTTCGCTGCACTGGTTCGAACGATGCGGCCACTTTCCGCAATGGGACGTTCCCCACGAAGCGACACGACTCATCCTCGACAGCACCAGCTGAAGCGCGGGGCTGCGTGCGTCACCGGCCGCCACTGCTCGCCGCGCGGTTCCGAGCAGGTGTGAAAACCGGTGCGAGAGCCGATGCGGTGGTCTGTCTCGCACCCCGCCCGCGCCGTCAGCCCCGCCGCACCTCGACCTCGACGATCCGCGCGTCCTCGACGCCCAGCTCGTACGTCGGCCCGACGATCCGCAGCGCCACCGCCTCGTCGATGTCGGCGCACGAGGACCCGAGCCGCAGCTCCACCTCGCCCGCCTCGACGACGCGCCGCATCGAACGGTCGCTGTAGGCCAGCCGCGAGGCAGGCACGGTGAAGCGCACCTCGGCGCTTTCGCCGGGCGCGAGCTCGACCCGCGCGTACGCTACGAGCTGCGCCACCGGGCGTGTGACGCTGGCCACCGCGCGGTGCGCGTACACCTGCACGACGTCCGCCCCGTGCCGGTCTCCGGTGTTCGTCACGCGCGCCGACACGGTGAACGCGTCACCGGCGCGCACCTCGACAGAAGCTCCGGATGCCGGCACACCGGCGCCACCGGCAGCTGCGGCCGCCGCGACCCCGTCCACCGTCAACCCCCCGCGCTCGAACGACGTGTACGACAGCCCGAACCCGAACGGACGCACGGGCGTCGAGTCGGTGCTCGTCACACCCGACGGTCCGCCCAAGAGCGGGTGAAGGTACGAGTACGGCTGCGCGCCGGCCGAACGGGGGAGCGAGACGGGCAGACGGCCCGAGGGGGTGGCATCCCCTGCCACGAGCGCAGCGAGCGCCGGCGCGCCCTCCTCGCCGGGGAAGAACGCCTGCAACACCGCGGCGGGACCGCCTGCGGTGTCGAGCGCCCAATCCAGAGCGTAGGGGCGCCCCGTCAGCAGGACGAGCACGACGGGGGTTCCCGTCGCCACGACCGCCTCGACGAGCTGGCGCTGCACGCCCGGCAGGTCGAGCGAGTCGGCGTCGTTGCCCTCGCCGACGGTTCCGCGGCCGAAGAGCCCGGCACGGTCGCCGACGACGACGATCGCGACCTCGGCCTCGCGGGCGAGGGCGGCGGCGGCATCCAGCCCCGAGAGGTCCGAGCCCTCCACGGCGCATCCTTCCGCGTACGCCACCTCGCCGAAGCGCTCGACCAAGGCCTCGCGCACGGTCGGCAGCGAGAAGCCGAGCGGGAAGCTCGGGTGGTGCGCGAGTACGTGGTTCGCGAACGAATAGCAGCCCATGAGGGCGTCGGTGCTGTCGGCGTTCGGGCCGATCACCGCGATCCGTCCCGGCGCGCGAAGCGGCAGCACCCCGTCGTTGCGCAGCAGCACGACCGACTCCTCCGCGAGACGGCGGGCCAGCGCTCGGTGCTGGGCATCGTCGAGGTCGATATCGGTCGGGGCCGCGGAGAAGTCGGCATCCAGGAGTCCGAGATCTTCCTTCTCGGCGAGCACCCGCGCGACGGCGCGGTCGACGACGGCTTCGGGGAGGTCTCCGGATGCCACCCGCTCGGCCAGGTGCGGATACGCGTCGGGCCCCGGGAGTTCGACGTCGATCCCCGCTTCGAGCGCGAGTTGCGCGGCCTCGCCGCGGTCGGCCGCGACCCCGTGCATCGATCGGAGGAACTCCACGGCGAAGTAGTCCGAGACGACGGTGCCGTCGAAGCCCCAGCGGCGGCGGAGCAGGTCGGTCAGCAGCTCGGGGTTCGAGGCGACGGGCACACCGTCGATCTCGGTGTACGAGTTCATGACGCTCCGCACCCCGCCGTCGCGCACCGCCATCTCGAACGGGGGGAGGAAGACATCCTGCAGCTCGCGCCGACCGGCCGACACGGGTGCGTGGTTGCGGCCGGCGCGTGAGGCGGAGTAGCCCACGAAGTGCTTGAGCGTCGCGTGCACGCCCGCCGCCTGCAGCCCGCGCACGTACGCGGTGCCGATCGTGCCCACGACGTAGGGGTCCTCGGCGATGCACTCGTCGACCCGGCCCCACCGCGCGTCGCGCACGACGTCGAGCACCGGAGCCAGGCCCTGGTGAACCCCCACCTCGCGCATGGAGCGACCGATCGCGGAGGCCATGAGCTCCACGGCCTCCGGGTCGAACGACGCACCCCAGGCCAGGGGCGTGGGGAAGGTCGCCGCCTTCCACGCCGCGAACCCGGTCAGGCACTCCTCGTGCACGAGAGCTGGGATGCCGAGGCGGGTGTCGGTCTGCAGGCGGCGCTGCTCGCCCCACAGCCAGGCGGCGCGCTCGACCGGGTCGACGGGCCGCGTGCCGTAGACGCGCGTGAGGTGCCCGAGGCCGTGCACCGTGGCATCCGTGTAGGCCGCCGAGGTGATCTTCTCGCCCGACAGGGGCGCGACGACCTCGTCGCCCTGGTCGACCCAGTACCCGACGAGCTGCGCGAGCTTCTCGTCGAGGGTCATGTCGGCCACGAGGGCCAGCACGCGGGGGGAGATTCCCGGTGCGCGGGCAGCACCGACGTCGGTGTTCTGGATGGTCATGGGGGATCAGCCCTTCACGGCGCCGGTGAGGCCGCCGACGATGCGCCGCTCGAACACGCTGAAGAACAGCAGAGCGGGGATCATCGACAGCGAGGTGAACGCGAGCACTCGCGCGGTGTCGACGGAGTACTGCGAGGCGAAGGCCTGCGTGCCGAGCGGCAGCGTGTAGGCGGCTTCGTTGTTGAGGATGAATAGCGGCAGCATGTAGGAGTTCCAGCTGTTGACGAAGGCCAGGATGCCGACCGTCACCACCGCGGGCACCGCGAGGGGGAGCACCATGCGCCAGAAGAAGCCGAGGCGACCGAGTCCGTCGATGGATGCCGCCTCCTGCAGTTCTCGCGGGATCGCGGAGAGGAACGGCGACAGGATGATGATCGTCAGCGGCAACGCGAACGCGATCTGCGGCACGATGACGCCGGCGAGGGAGTTCATCAGGCCGAGGTTGCGCACGAGGATGTACAACGGCGTGATGGCCACGGTCATCGGGAACATGAGCCCCGCGGTGAACAGCGCGAACACCGCGCCGCGGCCGCGGAATCGATAGCGAGACAGGCCGTAGGCGGCCATCAGACCCAGCGCGACGACGAACAGTGTCGTGGCGATCGCGGCGATCGCGGAGTTGCCGACCTGTCCCCAGAAGACGCCGCTCGTCAGCACGTCGGCGTAGTTCTGCCAGTTCCACGTGGTCGGCAAGCCCGAGGGGTCGACCGTGATCTCGGCATTGGAGCGGAAGCCGCCCAGGATGATGAACACCACGGGGGCGAGCATCAGCCCGATGAGCAGCAGGGCGACGAAGCCGACGACGACGCCGGTCGAGCGCTTCGAGCCGGCCGGGGCGCGGCGCACCGACCGCGGAGCTTTCGGGGCGACGAGGGTGGCGGTGGCGGTCATGAGGTGCCTCCCGTGAGAGCGCCGGCCGTGTCGCGGCGGAGCACGAAGCGCTGGTAGATGAGGGCGACGGCGAGCGAGATGAGGAACATCACCACGGCGACGGCGCTGCCGTAGCCGAAGCTGCCGGCGTTGCGGCCGTTGGCGACCATGTAGGTGGCCATGGTGGAGGTGCCCGCCGTCGAGGCGACGTACTGACCCCAGATGATCCAGACGAGGTCGAACAACTGCAGCGAGCCGATGATCGACAGGAACGCCCAGATGCGGATCGTCGGACCCATGAGCGGAAGAACGATGTGGCGCTGGATCTGCCAGTACGAGGCGCCGTCGATCGCGGCAGCCTCGCTCAGCTCCTCGGGGATGCCCTGGAGCCCGGCGAGGAAGAGGATCACGGCGAAGCCGATGTACTTCCACGTGATGATGATGAGCAGCGTCCAGATCGCGAGTGCCGGGTCGGAGATCCAGTCCGCGCGAAGTGAGCCGAGCCCGATCTTCTCCAGAGCCCCGTTGAGCGCGCCCCCCGACTGCAGCATGAGGCCCCACCCGAGACCCACGACGACCTCGGAGATGACGTAGGGCACGAAGATCAGCACGCGGATGAGCGACTGCGCGCGCATCTTGCGGTTCAACAGCAGTGCGAGACCCAGCGCGAGCGGCCCCTGCAGGACGAGGGAGCCGACGACGATGAACGCATTGTGGCCGAGGGCCTCGTGGAAGGCCGGGTCGGTGAGGATGGTGACGTAGTTGCGCAGTCCGACGAAGTCGACCGGAGCGCCGAAGCCCGACCACTTGTAGAAGCCGTAGTAAGCGGCGAGGGCGACGGGCAGAATGACGAACGACACGAACACCACCAGGGCGGGGCCCAGGAGGATCGCGAGTTCGCCGCGGATGCGCCAGTTCTCGAGCCGGCGCCGCGCGGGCGGCCGCCCGGCCGAGGGGGCGCGCGTGGCGCCCTCCCCGGCCGGGCGACGAGACCCGGCGTCGGTCGCCGAAACGGCGAGTTGGGTGGTCATGGTCGGTGTCCTCAGCGGGAGGCGGCGGCGTTGACGGCGTCGACGATGCCCTGCGGGCTGCCCTTGCCGGCGAACAGGTCGACCACGGCGACGTTCAACGCGTTGCCGACGTTCTGCCCGTACAGCGTGTCGAGCCAGACCGAGACGTAGGGGGCGTCGGTGTACGCCTTCAGCGCCGACTGCAGGGCGGGGGTGGTGACGGCATCCGTCGCCTCGCTCGAGGCGGGGATGGTCTGGAAGGCCGCGGCGTACTTCTCCTGGTTCTCCTTGTTGACGAGGAAGTTCAGGAAGTCGGTGCACTGCGCCGGGGCGTTGACCCAGCAGGAGTAGCCGTCGACGCCACCCATGATCGCGCCCTCTTCGCCCTTGCCCCCGGGAACCTCGGGGAAGGGGAACCAACCGAGGTCGGCGAGGGGCTTCTCGTCGGGCGTGAGCGAGGCGATCACGCCGGGGTTCCAGGCGCCCATGAGTTCCATGGCGGCCTGGTGGTTGGCGAGAAGTCCCGCCGACGAACCGGCGCCCTGCTGGGCGGCCGTGGTGAGGAAGCCGTCATTGAAGGGCTGGGTCTTCAGGAACGACTCGAGGTTCTCGCCCGCTTGGAGCCAGCACGGGTCGTCGAAGCTGCGACTCTGTGCCGCGCTGTCCAGGACGTCCTTCGAGCAGGCGCGGAGCGCGAAGTTGTAGTACCAGTGAGCCGCGGGCCAGGCGTCCTTCGCGCCGACGGCGATCGGGGCGACGCCCGTGGCGCGGATCTTCGCGTCGGCGGCCTTGAGGTCGTCGATCGTGGCGGGGGCGGCGGTGACCCCGGCCGCGGTGAGGAGGTCCTGCGAGGTGAAGATTCCCGAGGGCAGAACGGCGACGGGCATGCCGTAGTTCTTCCCGTCGACCTCGAAGGCGCCGAGCGAGGTGCCGAGGGCGGTCTTGGCATCCGTTGAGATCTTGTCGGTGAGATCCATCGCCTGGCCGGCCGCGACGATGTCGGCGAGCTTGCCGCCTCCGCGGGCCATGAACAGGTCGGGGGCGTCGCCGGAGTTGAGGGCGGTCTGGAGCTTGCCGTCCATCTCTTCGTTCTGCACGGCCTGGATCTCGATCGTGACGCCGGGGTTGGCCGCCTCGAACGCTGCGGCCGTGTCTTCCCAGTACTTCTTGCCGTCGCCGGTCGTGGAGTTGTGCCACAGCGTCAGAGTGACCGAACCGTCGGCGTTCTGCCCGCCGCCGCCCGCGGCGCAGCCGCCGAGCGCGAGTGTTCCGGCGACGGCGAGGGCCGCTCCGGCGAGGATCTTGCGCGTGTTCATGTGATTCCCGTTTCTCTTCGTCGAGGTGCGCCGTGGGACGCGTCGGTGTTCGGCTGCTTCGCCGTTCGTGCGCTTCTCGGGGTCTGCTGCCCGCCGAGGTGTGAGCAGTGTCGCCCGGCGGTCGCGGAGTCGTCAAACGTTTTCGAAAATGTTTTCCACGCTAGGGTCGGATGCCATGACGAGGCGCGCGACCATCCACGACGTCGCCGCGGCGGCCGGAGTCTCGGTGGCCACGGTGTCGAAAGCGGTGAACGGTCGCTACGGGGTGTCGGCCGAGACCGTCGTGCGGGTGCTGGACGCCGTGAAGACCCTCGGATACGAGTCGAGCCTCGTCGCGAGCAGCATGCGCTCGCGCCGCACCGGTGTGATCGGCGTGCTCGTGGCCGACATCGAGCCTTTCTCCGCCGAGATCCTCAAGGGCGTCGGCGGAGCCCTCTCCGGCACCGGGTACGACCTGCTCGCCTACACCGGTGCGCGCCGCGACGGGGAGGGATGGGAGCGCCGCTCGCTGAGCCGCCTGAGCGGCACGCTGATCGACGCGGCCATCATCGTCACGCCGACCGTCGTCACCGTCTCGGGCGAGGTGCCGATCGTCGCGATCGACCCCCACACGGGTCGCGGAGACCTGCCCACCGTCGAGTCCGACAGCTACACCGGCGCGCAGCAGGCCGTGCATCACCTCGCGCAGCTCGGTCACCGGCGCATCGGCTTCATCGCGGGGCGGCCCGATCTGCGCTCGGCGGTCGCGCGGGCCTCGGGGTACCGTGCCGGGCTCGCGGCCGCGGGCCTGCCGTTCGACCCGGCGCTGGTCGGGGTCGGACGCTACGAACAGGACGTCGCGCGCGAAGCCGCCGAGGCCATGCTCTCGCTCGACGACCCGCCCACGGCGGTGTTCGCCGCGAACGACCTCTCGGCGCTGTCGATCATCGAGGTCGCCGTCGCGCGCGGGCTGAGAGTGCCCGACGACCTGTCGGTGGTCGGTTTCGACGACGTCCCCGAGGCCGCTCGCGCGCAGCCCGCCCTGACCACGGTCCGCCAGCCGATGAAGCGTCTCGGTGCCGAGGCCGTGCGGATGGTGCTGGCGCTCCTCGCGGGGGAGACCCTGCCCGAGACGCACATCGAACTCGCCACGCGCCTCGTGGCGCGGGGGACGACCGCGCCGCCGCGCTCGCGCTGAGCTGCGCTCGCGCTGAGCCGCGCCGCCGGTGAGCCGCGCCGCCGGTGAGCCGCGCCGCCGGTGAGCCGCGCCGCGAGACGTGATCGGGTGTCTCGACCGCGGTCATCGCCCCGATCGGCCCGGTGAGTGTCCAAGAAACCCGGACGCCCCGAGAAAACGTCCGGGTGTTCTGGACACTCGACGCGCTCCACCCCGGGAGTATGTGAAAACGCCCACCCCGCCCGTCGCGCACCGCACCACCCCGCGGCTCGGGTACCGTCGGAGGGTGCCCACTGCCAGCAGTAAAGACGACGAGGTCGACCTCCTCATCGACGCGTGGTCGCAGTTGCTTCCCGACGTCGATCTGACGCCCCTCGACGTGATGTCGCGCCTGCGCCGCGCGGCGTTTCATCTGTCGAAGCTCCGGGCCAAGGCCTTCGCCAGCGCCGAGATCGCCGTCTGGGAGTTCGACGTGCTCGCCGTCCTCCGCCGCGCCGGCACCGAGCTCAGCGCCACGCGCCTGATCACCGCGACGATGATCGGCAGCGCCGCCATGACCAACCGGCTCGACAAGCTCGCCGAGCGCGGACTCGTCAACCGCCGCCCCAACCCCTCCGACGGCCGGGCGATCCTCGTCGCGATCACCCCCGAGGGCATCGAGCGCGTGGATGCCGCGATGACCGAACTCGTGCGCCTCGAGGCCGAGGCTCTGCGCGAGGTCAGCCGTCAGGATCAGGCCCTGCTCGCGAGCGCGCTGCGTGTGCTGGCCGCGGGCGAGACGCACGAGGCGTGATCGACCTCGCCACCGCTCTCGCGCAGCGCCCCGTCGTCCTCGACGGTGGCCTGGGCACTCTGCTCGAAGCGCGCGGCAACGACGTGACTTCCGCACTGTGGTCGGCACGAGTGCTGCGCGACGAGCCCGACGAGGTACGCGCTGCCCATGCCGAGTTCGCCGCCGCGGGGGCCGAGGTCGTGATCACCGCCTCCTACCAGCTGGGTTACGGCGGAGCGATCCCGGATGCCGAGGTCGAAGCGCTCCTACGCCGCTCGGTGTCTGTTGCTCGTGAGGCCGCCGACGTGGTGGTTGCGGCATCCGTCGGCCCGGTGGGAGCCCTGCGCGCCGACGGCAGTGAATACACCGGTGCCTACGGACTGACCCTCGATGAGCTGCGCGAGGCCCACCGCCGACGCCTGCACGTGGTGGCCGAGTCGGGCGCCGACGTTCTCGCGGTCGAGACGATTCCCTCCCTTCTCGAGGTGGAAGCCCTCGCCCTCGAACTCGACGGCCTCGGTGTCCCCGCCTTCGTCAGCGTCTCCGCCGACAGCACGGGTTTCGCGCCCGGCGGTTCGCGGGCCGAAGCCCTGCGCGTCGCGGCATCCGTCTCGAGCGTGCTCGCCGTCGGCGTCAACTGCTGCGCGCCCGGCTCCGTGCTCTCGGCGCTCGGCGAAGCTCCCGGCATCCCTCTCCTCGCTTATCCGAACACCGGTGAGCGGTGGGATGCCGCGACGCGAACGTGGCATGGGGGCGCGGCGGCGTTGGCCGACGATGCTCCCTCGTGGGTCGCTGCCGGTGCGCGCCTGGTAGGCGGCTGCTGCCGCTCGACGCCCGCCGACATCGCGGCGATCGCGGCCGCGGTGGGCTGAGCCGCCACCCCGGCACAGCGGCCAGCGATCGCGACGCTCAGATGGTGATGCGCAATCGCCGCCGGGGGGTCGCGTCGGTGATCAATTCGACCTCCTCGGGGCGCCAGCCGTAGCCGGTGGCCAGGCGTTCGCGCAGCGCCGTTGCCGCCGACGGCAGCGAGGTCTCGACACCGCGCGGTCCGTCGATGGCCGCGGGGTCCAGATCGCGCGCGGCCAGACGCAGATCGAGCAGGAGAACGCGCACGCGCTCGCGGCCGAGGGCGGCGGTGGCGAGATTCCAGTCGCCGATCGAGATCGACGCCCCGCGCCGGCGTCCCCCGGTGGCACCGCTCGCGGAGGGCAGACCGACCATCATGATCGAGACACCCGTCGACAGCATCGCCGCGATGCCGGCCACGATGACGCCGTGGGGAGCGAACGCGGGGCCCAGGGAGTCACCCGTGACGGAGAGAACCCCGCGCACAGCCGAATACAGGCCGTAGGAGCCCATCGTGGCGGCGAGCACGAAGCGGGATCGGCGGGGGAGAGCCGGCGCCCGCAACGCCAGCACCGCGCAGAGGCCGCAGGCCGCTGTGAGCGTGAACGCCTTGATCGTCGGAGCCGCGGCGGGGACGAGGGCGAAGCTCAGGGCGGCGCCGGCCGCGACCGTCGCCGCTATCGGCAGGGATCGAGCGAGGGGGCGACCGGGCGCGACGACGAGAGCGGCGCACAGCAACGCGGGGGCGAGGACCATCGCGGCGTCGGCCGCCACGCGACTGAGGTCTCCGGCGCCGCTCGAGGCCATGATGTCCAGCACACCCGCGCCGACCGAGACCGCTCCCGAGAGGGCCCCGACGCGCAGGAACACCCCCAGAGGACCCGTGGAGCCGATGCGCGGGAGGATCACCCACACCACGCCGATCGCCAGCCCGACGCACATCACGGCCACACCGATCGACAGCACCATGGAACCCCCTCCGGGGTCTCATCATGGCGGCGTGGTGGGGTGCACCGTCCGTCTTGACGCCGGTTGCGCGAGAAGCTATCGACGCGGGCGGGGTTCAGTCGAAATCGGCCGCCAGCGCGTTGCGGTGGTACTCGAAGATGATGCTCGTGCGGGTGGAGGCCACGCTGTGCCGCGCCGAGAGGTGGTCGACGACGAAGCGGCGCACAGCCGACGAATCGTCGACCGCGATGTGCACGAGGAAGTCGTCGGCCCCGCCTAGGAAGAACAGCTGGATGACGTCCGGGTGGCGACGGACCTCGTGTGCGAACGCGCGGATGCTCTCCTGGCGCTGCCCCGGGCGCAGGGTCACCCCGACGATCGCCTGCAGGCCGCGGCCGAGACGGCTCTGGTCGACGGCGGCGTGGAAACCCGAAATGAGACCACGATCGGTGAGGCCTCGCAGGCGGGCATGGGCAGTGGATGCCGCGACCCCGAGCGCGTCGGCGAGGGCGGCGTTCGTCATCCGGGCGTCGGCGGAGAGCAACTCGATGATCCGTGCGTCGAGCGGGTGGAGGTCGTCTTCGGTCATCGCAGATCCTTCGCATCCGAGGGCCGGTTGGGCCCCCGTTATACGACGATATCTGCTCTCCTGACGGGATAGCCGAAGTATCTACGGGGAAACACCACGGAAACACCTTTTCCTGCGATTCTCTCCGCATCGCTCATCCGCTCGAGGAGAACCCCATGCGCGTCTCTGTGCCGTCCGAGATCAAGAACAACGAGAACCGCGTCGCGATGACGCCCGCGGGGGTCGATGCGCTCGTGCACCGCGGCCACGAGGTGCTCGTGCAGGCCGGCGCGGGCGAGGGCAGCGGCTTCTCCGACGAGCAGTACCGCGCAGCCGGTGCCGAGATCATCGCCACCGCAGAAGAGACATGGGCGCGCGCCGAGCTCCTGGTCAAGGTCAAGGAGCCGATCTCGCCCGAATACGGCTTCCTGCGCGAAGACCTCACTCTCTTCACCTACCTCCACCTCGCCGCCGATCGGCCCCTGACCGACGCGCTCGTGGCCGCGGGAACCACGGCCGTCGCCTACGAGACCGTGCAGACCGCCGATCGCGCCCTGCCGTTGCTGGCGCCGATGAGCGAGGTCGCCGGACGCCTCTCGATCATCGAGGGCGCCCACCACCTGTTGCGCGCCTCGGGCGGACGCGGGCTTCTCCCCGGTGGCGTTCCCGGTACCCCTCGTGCGAAGGTCGTCGTCATCGGCGGCGGCGTCGCCGGCGAGCACGCCGCCGCGAACGCCCTGGGTCTCGGGGCCCGTGTGACGGTCGTCGACATCTCGCTGCCCAAGCTCCGCCAGCTCGAGGAGCGCTTCGGCGGCGCGATCGAGACGCGCGCCTCGACCCGCCTCGAGATCGCCGAGCAGCTCGCCGACGCCGACCTCGTCATCGGATCGGTGCTCATTCCGGGGGCCGCCGCCCCCAAGCTCGTCACCGATGACATGGTCGCGGCGATGAAGCCCGGCTCGGTGCTCGTCGACATCGCGATCGACCAGGGCGGCTGCTTCGAGGGCTCGCGTCCCACGACCCACGACGACCCGACGTTCCGCGTGCACGAGTCGCTGTACTACTGCGTCGCGAACATGCCCGGCGCGGTGCCGCACACCTCGACCCGAGCCCTCTCGAACGCCACCCTGCCCTACATCACGCGCATCGCCGACCAGGGATGGGAGGCCGCGGCATCCGCCGATCCCGCCCTGGCCAAGGGCCTGAACGTGCGCGCCGGCGTCGTGGTGAACGAGGGCGTCCGCGCCGCGTTCTCCCTGTAGCCGCGGCCACGTCGCTGCCGCGGGCTCGCCCCTCGCGTGAGCGTCCAAAACACCCGGACGCTTTTCGGAAACGTCCGGGTGTTTTGGACACTCAAAGGGCAGTACGACGCCCGGGGTGAGTGGTGAGCAGCGCGCAGCCTCGACGGCCGGGCTCTACGCGCGCACCCAGGCGTAGGTGATCTCGGGGCGGCCCGGGCCGCCGTAGCGGGGGACGCGGCGCACGCGGCCCACGTCGGCGAGGTGCTCGAGATAGCGGCGGGCGGTCACGCGCGACATCCCCTCGCTCTCGCCGACCTCGGTCGACGACACGGCTCCTGCGGCGGTGCGCACGTGCTCGGCGACGGCCTGCAGCGTCTCATCGCTGAGACCCTTCGGAAGGGCGGGCGCCGTCACCGCGCGCAGCGACCCGAGCAGAGCGTCGACCTCGGACTGGGTGGCCTCGCCCGCAGCGCGGTCCAGCCCCTCCACATAGGAGCGGTAGGCCTCGAGACGCTCGCGGAACGCCGCGAACGCGAACGGCTTGATCAGATACTGCACGACCCCGATCGACACGGCCGCTCGTACCGTCGCGGCATCGCGCACCGCGGTCACGGCGATGATGTCCACGCGCGATCCCGTCGCACGCAGGCGCCGCGCCACGTCGAGTCCGGACCCGTCGGGCATGGTCATGTCGAGCAGGACGAGGTCGATCTCGCGATCCGGGTCGGCCAGGGCCGTGACCGCCGCGCGGGCACCGGAGGCGAGGCCGGCGACCTCGAACCCCGGCACGCGCTCGACGTAGGCGCGGTGCAGCTCGAGGGCGAGGGCGTCGTCGTCGACGACCAGCACGCGGATCACGGAACCACCTCCGAGATCGCGGCGGGGAGGAAGACGCGCACGGTCGTGGGGTCTTGGGCGATCTGCAAGGTTCCGCCGTGCGCCGCGACGATATCGCGCACGAGGGCGAGACCGACGCCCCGACCGCCGGGGGAGTGCGCGGGCTTGGTCGAGGCGCCGAAGGCGAAGGGGTCGGCGAGCGCGGGGTCGAAGCCGGTGCCGCTGTCGGACACCTCGACCACCACATCGCCACCGCCCTCGCGGAGCACCGCGCGCACCCAGCGGGGTTCCGCCCCGGTCGCGGCGGCATCCAGGGCGTTGTCGACGAGGTTTCCGACAACCGTCACCGCCTCGGCCGCGGCGAGGGGGAGAGCGGGGGTGGGCTCGGCGACGTCGAGGTCGAGACGCACGCCGCGCTCGGCCGCCTCGTCGAGCTTGCCGAGCAGCAGAGCCACGACGACGGCGTCGTCGTCGTCCGAGACCAGGCGGTCGGCCAGTTCCTGGCGGTCACCGGTCGAGGCCACGATCAGGCGGCGGGCCTCGTCGATGCGCCCGAGCTCGAGCAGGGCCAGCAGCGCGTGCAGGCGGTTGCCGTGCTCGTGGGTCTGCGAGCGCAGGGTGTCGCTCAGGGTGCGGACGCCCTCGAGTTCGCCGAGCAGTGCCTGCAGCTCCGACCGGTCGCGCAGGGTCATGACGCGACCGCGTTCGGGGGCGCGTCGTCCCGCCAGATCGCGCGCTTCCTCCTGATTGACCAGCAGGACCCGCTCCCCGTTGACCACGGTCTCCTCGACCATGCGCCGACCGCTTGCGATCGCCTCGGCGAGGCCGGCATCCATGTCGATGTCGCGAGGGTCGAGCGATACCTGCCCCGAGGTGGCCGGGGGCAGTCCCAGCAGGTCGGCGGCCTCGTCGTTGTAGAGCACGATCTGCCCCGAGCGGTCGGTCACGACGAGACCCTCGCGCAGCGAGTGCAGCACCGTCTCGTAGCTCTCGACGAGGCGCGACAGCTCGGCGGGCGTGTACGAGCCGGTCACGCGTCGCGCACTCCGTCGGACGTAGACAGCGCCCAGCACGCCCAGGCCGACGATGGCGGCGGATGCCAGGACGATCAGCGGTGCGCGAGCGGCGAGATCCTGCTGGACCGCGCCGAGCGTGACCCCCACGGCGACGAGACCCACGATGTCGCCGCTCTCGTCGCCTCCGTCGCGGATCGGCGCGATCGTGCGCACCGAGGGGCCCAGGGTGCCGTCGTAAACCTCGGTGAAGGTCTGTCCGGCCAGCGCCTCGGCGCGAGACCCGAGGTACTGGTCGCCGATCTCGGAGCGGTTGCGGTGCGTGAGGCGGATGCCGTCGGGCGTCATGATCGTGACGAACGACAGGTCGGCGTCGGGGAGGATCTGTTCGACCATCGGCTGCAGGGCGTCCGAGTCGCGCAGCGAGACGAGAGCGGCGACGTCGGGTTCGTGCGCGAGCGTCTCGGCCACGGAGCGGGTGACCTTCTCGGCCTCGCGCCTGCCGGAGTCGCTCAACTGCACCGACAGCAGCGCCGCCAGGACGCCCGCGACGAGCACGACGACGCCCAGGGATACCAACGCCAGCCGACCACCCACGCTCAGTCTCATCACCCCGCCCTTCGTCGCGCCTGCCGTGAACAATACGACCACAAATCGCCCGCAGGTCCCGCGTCGACCACAGTCGTCACATCAACCGGCGCCCCCGCCGGACTCAACGAAGGCGTTAGAAAAGGGGAAGTCGCTCATGGCACTCTCACTCCGCACCACACGCGACGGCCGGCCGCGTAAGAAGATCGACCGCAATCACTGGCTCTACATCTCCGTCATCGTCGCGGTGGTGGCCGGTGTCATCGTGGGCCTCGTCGCGCCGCAGTTCGCCACCGCTCTCGAGCCCATCGGCAAGGGCTTCGTCAGCCTCATCAAGATGATGATCGCCCCGGTGATCTTCTGCACGATCGTCGTGGGCATCGGCTCGATCGCGAAGGCCTCCACGGTCGGCAAGATCGGCGGCCTGGCGATGGTCTACTTCCTCGTCATGTCGTCGTTCGCCCTGATCATCGGCCTGGTCGTCGGCAACATCATCCACCCGGGTGAGGGACTGAACATCGCGGGCGCCCAGTACGACGCCCCCGCGGCCGAGGCGACCTCCACCCAGGAGTTCATCCTCGGGATCATCCCGACCACCTTCTTCTCGGCCTTCACCGGCGGCAGCATCCTGCAGGTGCTGTTCATCGCCCTGCTTGTCGGCTTCGCCCTGCAGGGCATGGGCGAGCGCGGCGCGCGCATGGTCGAGGGCATCCGCAACTTCCAGGTGCTCGTCTTCCGCATCCTCGGCATGATCCTGTGGCTCGCGCCCATCGGCGCCTTCGGCGCGATCGCCGCGGTCGTCGGCAAGACCGGGTTCCAGGCCGTGATCAGCCTCGGCATCCTGATGGGCGCCTTCTACATCACGTGCTTCCTCTTCATTGCCGTGGTGCTCGGCACGCTCCTGTACGTCGTGACCCGCGTCAACATCTTCACGCTGATGAAGTACCTGGGCCGCGAGTACCTGCTCATCGTCGGCACCTCGTCGTCCGAGGCCGCTCTTCCCCGTCTCATCGCCAAGATGGAGCACCTCGGTGTCTCGAAGCCCGTGGTGGGCATCACGGTCCCCACCGGGTACTCGTTCAACCTCGACGGCACGGCGATCTACCTCACGATGGCCTCGCTGTTCATCGCCACCGCGATGGGCTCGCCCATGTCGATCGGTGAGCAGATCGGTCTCATGATCTTCATGATCATCGCCTCCAAGGGCGCCGCAGGTGTCACCGGTGCCGGTCTCGCCACCCTCGCCGGTGGTCTGTCGGCCTATCGCCCCGACCTGGTCGACGGCGTCGGCGTCATCGTCGGTATCGACCGCTTCATGTCCGAGGCACGCGCCGTGACCAACTTCACCGGCAACGCCGTGGCCACGATGCTCATCGGTGTCTGGACGAAGGAGTACGACGGTCAGCGTGTCCGCGACGTCCTCGCCGGCAACATCCCCTTCGACGAGACGCTGCTGACCGGCCACGACCACTCGGCGACGCCCGCAGCGGATGCCAAGGAACAGGCGTCGGCACAGGCGGGTACCGGCCCCGCCGCGACCGTCGACACGCAGTCGCTCGACGCCTTCCGCGCGCAGGCGGAGGCCGAGGCCGCCGCACGGGGCCGCTCGTGACCCTCACGCACAACACCTCGGCGGGGGCGGCTTCGGCCGCCCCCGCCCCGGCGCGCGTCGACCTCGCGCGCACGTGGATGCTCCGCTCGCCCCTCGCGGGGGGACTCGAGACCGCGGCCGATGTCCTCGTCCTCGATCTCGAAGACGGCTTGCCCTCCGGACGCAAGGCCGAGGGACGTGACCGCGCTCGCCGGGCGGCCGCTGAGGCACCCGTGTGGTTGCGCATCAGTGCTGCCGGAACGAGCGACGGAGAAGCCGATCTCGCACTCGGTCGCGACCTCGACGACCGCCTCGCCGGCGTCGTCCTGGCGATGTGCGCGAGTGCCGACGACGTGGCTCACGTCGCGGCATCCCTCCCCTCCGGCGTCCCGATCGTCGCCATGGTCGAGTCGGCCGCGGCGCTTTTGGCCGCCCCTGCCATCGCCGCCCACCCCGCGACCCGTCGCCTCGCTTTCGGTACCGGCGATTTCCGCCGCGACACCGGGATGGCCGCCGATCGCATCGCACTGTCGTGGCCGCGCGCACAGCTCGTCGTCGCTTCCGCTGCGGCAGGGATCGCCGGGCCGATCGACGGCCCGTGCGGTCCGGTCGATCAGGCTCGGGATGCCGCCCTGCACGCCGTCGCGATGGGCTTCACCGGAACGCTCGCGCTGCGGGATGCCGCCGTCTCCGGCGCCCATGCCGGGTTCACGCCCGCGCCCGCAGAGGTGGAGGCGGCTCGGTCCCTGCTGTCGACGACGCCCGACGGCCCGGTCGACGGCTCGTACGCGCCGACGCTGGCTCGCGCGCGAGCGCTGGTCGAGCGCGCGGAGGCGCTGGCGGCGCTCTGACGGCGGACGGGTCCCGCGCTCGTCCTCCCCGGCTCTGCGCCCCGCGAGATCGCACGGTCCTCTCGAGATGTCGCGATACGAGCGCCGGAACGCGTGAACTCGCTCCGATCGGGGGATCTCCATGCCCGCCGCGGCCGAGCGGACACCGGTCAGGCGCGCCGGAACCACCGCCGCCGCCGCGTCGGCGCGGCCATCGCGGCGGCATCCGCACGCGCCCGACGCCTTTCGATCCACGCCTCCACCTCGGCATCCACGTCCACCGTCGGCGTCACCACCGGAGGGCCGCCCTGAAGCTGCCGCCGTGCCTCGATCACACGGCGGTTGAAGTCCTCGACCGCCTCGCGCACCTCGGATTCGCGGGCGATGGCATCCAGCCGTTCGGCCATCTCTCTGTGCTCGACGCGCAGGGTCAGCGCGGGAGGACCGAGACCGGTCAGCTGCTCGGTCTCGATCTTGCGGCGGATCCACCAGTCGGGATCGTGGGAGCCGCCGAGGTCGGGCAGGGGCTTGCCCGCGCCGGGGAGGTTGTCGAACTCGCCGCGGCGGATCGCCTGCTGGATCGAGGTCTCGACGAAGGCGGCGCGCTCCTCGGCGGTCGAGCCCCGCGCGGGCCCCTCGGGTTCGGCGGGTTCGGGTTCGAGGCCGGCGTCGCGGAGCTGTCGGTCGAGCCGATATCGCTCGGCCGCCTGGCGGGCGTCGTCGTTCACGCGGCCTCCCGTCCCTCACGCTCCAGCCGGGCCAGTCGTAGCCGCGCCATGTCCTGGGCGCGCGGACCGGAGCCCAGCGCGCGCTCGGTGACGCGCAGGATCAGCCGCGTGAGCGTCAGCACAGGAAGCGGCCACCGCCGCACCCCGAGCATCTTCCGGTAGCGACGGGGGATGGTCGCGACCGCGGCGGCGAAGAGCACGCGATACGACAGGCCCATCACGCCGGGGAACGGCGGCTTGCGCAGGAATCGCACGACGTCGGCGACGCGCTCGTCGCCGCGCAGCTCGCCGCGGTCGGCGAAGCCGTCGATCTCGGCCCGCAGGGCGTCACGCGTGAGGGGAGGGTCGACGACCCGCATGAGCCGGCCCGCGGTCGCCCAGTCGGCGACGTAGGCGTCGGGCCCCCCGGGGATGGCCGTGCGCGACACCTCGTGCCCGGCGAGGAACGCATCGGTGAAGGCGAGGTGCACCCAGCGCACGAGGTCGGTCGCGTCGGCGGTGTACGCGCGCTCGCTCCCGTCGCCGCCGACGTACTCGCCCTTCACCCGGCGGTGGAATCTCGCGACCCGCGCGGTCTCGGCATCCGCCTGCGTCCGCGAGCCGTACGTGAGCGTGATGACCCACCGGACGGTACCGGTGAGCCGGCCGATCGGATCCTCGCGATAGCGCGACCAGTCGTGCACGCCGGCGAGAGCGCCCGGGTGCAGGGCTTGGAGGAGCAGAGCCCGGATGCCGGCCACCAGCGTGCCCATTCCGGCGTGCACGGTCCACGCGGGGCCGTTCTCGACGAAGTAGCCGGTGTCGTCTCCGTCGGCGATGGCGCGGACGTACGGCGCCATGCCGGTGGGATCCCCCGCCAGGGCGACGAGGATCTTGCCGCGCAGCGACGAGATCCATCCGGGAACGGAAGAAGAGGGGGCGATCGTCACTCTTCCAGCGTGCCACCGTCTGAGCGGGTGGGCCCCGGGAAAGTGCTCAGTGTCCCTCGTGGGAGATGACGGGGACGGTGCCGTCGTCGCGCAGCAGCACGGCGTTCTGCGTCGCCCCGAGAGCGGGGGTGACGACCACGGCGATGACGGCGGCGGCGACGAGGAGTCCGACGACGCTCATCGGCTGAGCGGTGCGCGTCGCACCGGGGCCGCGGCTCGCGCGACGAAGGTGGACGGCAGCGGTGGCTCCCACGACGACGAGCAGAGCGGATGCCGCAGCGACGCCGAGGATGCTCGTGTGCGCCGGTGCGGCGAACATCAGGGCCGTCGTGAGCGCGAGAGCGGCGAGGGCGCCCGCCAGAGCGGTGCGCGGGACCACGAGTCGCCCCGCCGACAGGGTGGCCGCTCCCCAGGTGAGGGAGGCGAGGCCGAGAATCACCATCCCGATTCCGAGGCCGCTTGCGACGGCCCCGGAATCGGGACGGATGACGGCACCCGCGCCGAGGGCGGCGGTGATGAGACCGGCCCCCCACGCGGATACGGAGGGCCACGACCTCACGAAGGTCGCAGCAGTCATGCTCAGACCGCCGCGGTACGCGGGACGTTGCGCTCGGTGCCGAGGCCGACACCCAGCAGCACGACGGCGCTGGCGAGGTGGAGGAAGTGGTCGGGCACGTTCAGCGCGAGGATGTTCGCGGCGGTGCCGACCAGGAAGAAGCCCACGATACCGAGGAGCAGGTAGACAGCACCGACGGTCGTGTTGACGCCCTTGGCGGCGCGAGCGTTGGCCAGACCGGCGACCAGCAGCGCGGCACCGATCAGAAGGTGGGCGATGTTGTGCAGCGGGTTGACCTCGAAGATGCCGAGGAGCAGTCCGCCCTGTGTCGCGATGAAACCGACCCCGCCGGTGACGGCGAAGCCGAGCAGACCGACGAGCAGGTAGACAGCGCCGAAGACGGTGGCCACGAGACGGTTGGGTGACGAGCTCATGATGAACCTCCCAGATTGTTGGCAGCGACCGTCCGGTCGCTTCACCACATCTTCGGAGACAATGCTCAATTCGGATTGGGCTTTGCGCGCACCGGTCATGTCCGCTATGAGCGCGGAAACGACAGAAGGCCCCCGAGTACTCTCCGAGGCCCTCCGCAACAGAAGAGACGATAGACAGACCCCCCGTGCGGGCGGAGGGGATTGCATTTCGGCTGCTGGTCACATACTCGGTTGTCTGCCACACTCTCGCCATGCGTTTCGAGACGACCCTGCTGCAGATGGGCAACAACACGGGGATCGAGGTACCGCCCGAGGTGATCGACGGTCTGGGCGGCGGGAAGCGTGCCGCTGTCGTCGTCGACGTGAACGGGTTCACCTTCCCCAGCACGATCGGAGCGATGGGTGGGAAATCGCTCATCCCCTTCTCCGCCGATAAACGCGCCGCCACGGGATTGTCGGGAGGGGATGCCATCTCCGTCGAGCTCACCCTCGACACGGTGCCCCGCACGGTGGAGGTGCCCGACGACCTGGCCGCGGCCCTCGGCTCCGCGGGCGTGCGCGAGGCGTTCGACGCACTCTCGCCGAGCGCGCGTAAGGCGCACGTGACGAACGTCGCTGCAGCGAAGACCGCCGACACCCGCACCCGTCGCATCGAAACCGTCGTGGCGAAGCTCACCTGAGCGGCCGATGCGCCCCGGGCGATAGCCTGGACGGGGAGGTCACGTGGGGCGCACGAAGGAGGCCATCGCCGAGGGACTGTCGATCGCGACAGCCGCGGCGCGGCTCGCCGTGCGCAACCGGATCCTCGTCGACACGATCGCTCGCGGTGGTCAGTTCGACGGCGAGGTCTTCGCCGAGTTCGCGCGTGAGACGCTGCGTTCTCTCGCCGACGAGCAGGACCAGGCGGCCGAGCGCGTGACGCATCAGCGCAAGCGCGCCTGGGGCCGGTTCTCCGACTCGTCGGGCACCCACGATTACCGCGACCGCGACACGCGCAACCTTCGTCGTCGCGCGAAGCAGTCCCGCGGCGTCGCGAAAGAACTGCGTGCGCTCGCCGACGATCCCGAGCGGGTGAAGGCGCTGGTCGGCGATGCGCGGATCGCCGCCTGGGGTGATGTCGAGGCGAACCTCAGCCAACGACTCGACGTCGAGGGCATGACGGCGGATGCCGATCCCGAGTACGCCCAGATGCGCAAGGCGCGCATGGACGCCCTTCGCATGGTCGACCTCGCCCGCCTCGCCTCGCAGGCGAAGCGCCGGGCGAAGGATCGCGCCGCTGCAGACGAGGCGAAGGAGCCGAGCGACGCAGCCGAATCGGGCAAGAGCGGCAAGAAGAAGAAATCCACCGCGCGCTGACCCCGTTCCCGCGCGCGGCACACCCGGACGAGGCCTGAGGGCTCGTGGCTCGGCCGGGGTCTCGGCATCCGGGCAGAGAAAAAGCCCCGGCGGAGTTTCCTCACGCCAGGGCTTCTCATACTGTCTCAACACAGTGTGCGCCCGAAGGGACTCGAACCCCTAACCTTCTGATCCGTAGTCAGATGCTCTATCCATTGAGCTACGGGCGCAGGGCCTCCGCGCGAAACGGCGCGCAGGCCGTGGTCCAGCATAGCCGGGGCCGACGGAGACGTCTAATCGGCCCGGAACGGCGTGCATCCCGGGCGTGGCGCGGCGGTGGCGACCAGGTGTCTTGACGGGGCGCGACGTACGCTGGCCGCATGAGCGCATACACCTCCGCGTTCGAGTTGTTCTCCATCGGGATCGGACCCTCGAGCTCCCACACCGTCGGCCCCATGAAGGCCGCCCTCCACTTCGTCGCGCGACTCGAGGACGACGGCGTCCTCGACACGGTGGCATCCGTCTCGTGCGCCCTCTACGGTTCGCTCGGTGCGACAGGTATCGGCCACGGCACCCCCGACGCGGTCGTGGCGGGTCTGCAGGGTCTCGATCCCGAGACCGTCGATCCGGATGCCGTCCGGCGGGCGTGGTCGGATTGGCCCGAGGGGCAGAGTCTGGCGCTCGCGGGCCGGCACGGGATACCGTTCCGCAAGACCGACATCGTTCTCGAGCCACGCACGCGCCTGCCCGGCCACCCGAACGCGATGACGCTCATCGCCCGCGACAGCGAGGGAGCTGTCGTCGCGGAGGACACGTTCTACTCGATCGGCGGCGGCTTCATCCGCCGTGAGGGCGAGCCGGCGCGCGTGGCCGCAGTGCCGGTGCCGCTCGACTTCGACGACGCGGCGACCCTGATCGAGCTGTGTGACGAGCGCGGCATCACGATCGCCGAGGCGGCGCGCCTGAACGAGGCCGCACTCCGCTCGGACGAAGAGATCGCGGCGGGTCTGGACCGCATCTGGGACGCGATGGCGGCGTGTGTGACTGCGGGGCTCGAGAACGACGGCGTGCTCCCCGGCATCCTGAAAGTGAAACGGCGAGCCGCGGTCATTCGAGGGCAGCTGGATGCCATCGAGGCCGAGGGGCACCGGGAACTTCCGGGGGAGTGGCTCGGAGCCTTCGCCCTCGCGGTCAACGAGGAGAACGCCGCCGGTGGGCGCGTCGTCACGGCGCCCACGAACGGCGCGGCGGGCATCCTGCCCGCGGTGGCGATGTACTGGTGGCGGTTCCTGGCCGACTCGGGTCTCGGCGCCGGCAACGCTGTCACGCCCTACGGCGAGCTCGTGGGCAGTGCACTGCTCGGCTACGACGGACACGCGGTGACGCGCGGCGAAGTGGCGGGATGGGACGACGGTGACGTGGCCGAGGCCAACCGCCGACGCGGTATCCGCCGGTTCCTCCTCACCGCGACGGCGCTGGGGTCGCTCTTCAAGGCCAACGCGTCGATCTCCGGCGCCGAGGGTGGGTGCCAGGCGGAGGTCGGCTCGGCGTGCGCGATGGCCGCCGGGGGCCTCACCGCGGTGATGGGCGGAACGAACCGGCAGATCGAGAACGCCGCCGAGATCGCGATGGAGCATCACCTCGGGCTCACGTGCGACCCGGTGGGCGGCCTCGTGCAGATCCCCTGCATCGAGCGCAACGCGATCGCCGCGTCCACGGCCGTGACGGCGGCGCGGCTCGCGCTGCGGGGCGACGGGTCGCACTATGTGTCGCTGGATGCCGTGGTCGAGACGATGCGTCAGACCGGTATCGACATGTCGACGAAGTACAAGGAGACCAGCGAGGGCGGTCTCGCGGTGAACGTCATCGAGTGCTGAAGTGCACCGACCGGGGGTCAGTCCCGTCCGCGCAGCTTCGCGGTGAGGGCGTGGAGCTGCGCGAGCTCGTCGTTGTCGAGACGGGCCATGCGCTCGGCGATCGAGCGGCCGTGCGCGGCGGCGAGGCGGCGGAACATGACGGCGCCGTTCTCGGTGGCGGTCACCAGCGAGCCGCGCCCGTCCTCGGGGTCGGCGCACTTGGTCAGCAGCCCCCGGGAGACCATGCGTTCGACCAGGCGCGAGACGCTCGGCTGGCTGATGAGCATGTTGCCGGTCACGTCGCGCAAGCGCGCTGTCATGCGAGGCGCTCGCGTGACGGTGAGGAGCACGTCGTACTCCGCCTGGGTCAACTCGGTGCTGTCGAAATCCGACCGGATGTCTTCGAAGACTTCGTGCTGAGCGCGGAAGAGGCTCTCCCAGGCCTGCACGGCGAGACGGCGATCGGTCATACGTTCAGCGTAGAGCCGTCGGCAACCCGTTCGTCCCGCGTGTGACGCAAGAGTAAGGGCCGGTCGGAGAGGCTTCCGACCGGCCCTTGTCCCTGCACCAAGAGTGTCCTGCAATCACATGTCGGTAGCTGCCACAGCAAAACAACTACCGTGCTTGCACTCTATAACGGTGAGGTAACGGAGGGGAAGAGGCTGCCGTTATATTTTCGTGATCTCTTTCGACCGGGCTGATGTCAGCGCCCGCGCACGTGGTTCCACTGCGTGATGACCTCGGAGCCGTGCTCGAAGCCGAGCTCGCTGACCGCGGAAGTGCCCAACACGAAGTACCGGCCGCCCGCGGCCGTCAGACCCAGCCACGTGCCCGCGAGGGCGCGCAGGAAGTGCGAGTGGGAGAACACCAGCACCTGTTCTCCCGCGCGCACGCGCGGGCGGAGGTCGTCGAGGAGGGATTCGGCGCGAGCCGTGACCTGTTCCACCGTTTCGCCCGGGGTGGCCCCGGCGGGGGCGCCCGCTTGCCAGATCGTCCACGGGCGACCGAGCTGCTCGACGATCTCGGGCGTGGTCAAGCCCTCGTACGCGCCGTAATCCCACTCGACGAGGCGCGGCTCCGGCTGTGCGCCGGGGTACCCCGCACGACGGGCGGTCTCGACGGCGCGCTCCAGAGGGCTCGTGAGCACGAGGTCGTAATGGCGGGTCGCCAGGAGGGTGCCCGCGAGCTCGGCCTTGTAGGCGCCCGTCTCGGTGAGGGGGATGTCGGTGAGTCCCGTGTGCTTGCCCGTGCGGCTCCACTCGGTCTCGCCGTGGCGCACGAGCACGAGGCGTCCGTCGGGTTCGGTCAGGTCGTCGTCCTTCACGTCTTCATCCTGCCTTGTGAGCGCCGACGCAGGGGCGACGGCGGGCACGGAACGGACGAAGGGCCGGTCGGGAGATTCCCGACCGGCCCTTTCCTGCACCAGAGTGTCCTGCAATCACATGTCGGCAGCTGCCACAGCAAAACAACTACCGTGCGAGCACTCTATAACGGTGAGGTAACGGTGCGGAAGAGGCGTCGCAGCGTTCTTCTCTGTTTCATAGGTTGCGTCCGTGGTCGGGCCTTCCGTCGGACTCCCCTCGAGCCAGTGCGCGGGACCATGCCACCTCACGGTTCAGCTGGCCCGTGCTCGAGAACAGGCGCACCTGATGGGTGTCCGCTAGCGCCGCAGCCAGGTCGTCGCGATCGGCGGGGACGAAGCCCAGGCTCCTCCAGAACGGCCCCGAGCGCCGACTGAACAACCACGCCCGCGACGCGCCCTCGTCGGCGGCCCGCGCAAGAGCGAAGCGCGCCAGCCCGGTCCCGCGCCCCCGAGAACGTGCGTGCGGGCTGACGGCGACGCTGCGGATCAGGGCGTGGCGGCCGTCGCCGCTCAGTTCGTACCCGGTGCTTCCCGTCACCGTCCCCGTGGCGTCGCGCTCGATCCAGAGCCGCACCGTCGGTGCATCCAGGCCGCTCAGGGTGAGGTCGACGGCAGCGAGAAAGTCGGTCAATGCGTCGACGTCCGTCGGTCGACACCGCTCGAGGCTCACTCCTCGAGTCAACCAGCACCGCCTGCTCACCCGTGTGTCACCCCCGTGTCGGGACCCACCTCGAGCCACACGTCGGGCGCCTCGGGCCCGGACGTCGGTGAGCGGCCTGGGAGGATGGAACCGTGCCCCACGACATCCGCCTCATCGCCGTCGACATGGACGGCACCCTCCTCGACGGTGAGGGGAACATCCCCGCGCCACTCTGGACGCTCCTGCCGCGCCTGGCGGAGCGCGGGGTCGCCTTCGTGCCGGCTTCGGGGCGACAGCTCGCCACACTGCAGCGCTCGTTCGGCGACGCGGCCGATGAGATGACGTTCATCGCCGAGAACGGTGCCTACGTCGTGAGCAAGGGCGTCGAGGTGTCGTCCGACAGCATCGACCGCGTCGTCGTCGAGCGCGTCATCCGGCACCTTCGCGACCTGGGTCAGCGGGGGTACGACCTGGGTGTCGTGCTGTGCGGGAAGCGTTCGGCGTACATCGAGCGCACAGACGATGCCTTCCGTGCCGAGGCCGACGCGTACTACGCGGCCCTCGAAGCCGTGGACGACGTGCTCGCGGTCGACGACGACATTCTCAAGATCGCGATCTACGACTTCGCCGTCGCCGAGCACAGCGTCGCGCCCGCCCTCGACGAGATCGCCCGTACGCACCGCGTCGTGGTGTCGGGGCGCCACTGGGTCGACATCATGAACGTCGACGTCGACAAGGGCGCGGCCCTTCGCCGCCTTCAGAAGGGCCTCGGCCTCACGTCGGCGCAGACGGCGGCGTTCGGCGACTACCTCAACGATCTCGAGATGCTGGATGCCGCGGACTGGTCGTACGCGATGCGTGAAGCCCATCCCGAGGTCGTCGCCCGCGCCCGATACCGTGCCCCGTCCCACCTCGACCACGGCGTGCTGACCACCATCGACGAATTGTTCCCCGACGCCTGAGCGCTCAGACCTCCGACGCCTCCAACGCCGCCGCGAGGTCGGCGAGGAGGTCGTCGGGATCTTCGAGCCCGACCGACAGGCGCAGGTGTCCGTACTGTCGGAACTCCTCCGGGTAGGTCGCCGTTCGCGGCCCGTCGGCGGCGGTGTGCACGATCAGGCTGTCGTCGTGCCCGAGCGAGAAGCCCGAGGTGATCAACCGCAGGTGCGCGACGAAGCGGTTCTGCGCCTCGGGACCGCCGTCGATGGCGAAGGCCAGCATTCCGCCGTACCCCCGCCCGCCGAACTGGCGTCGCGCGATCCCATGCTCGGGATGGGACTCGAGCCCCGGGTAGGCGACGAACGCCACCCGCGGGTCGGCGTCGAGGAATGCGGCAACTCGCTCCGCCGACGAGAGGTGCTGGCGCAGGCGCAGGGGAAGCGTGACCGATCCGCGCTCGATCATCCACGCGTTGAAGGGCGAGATCACCCCGCCGACGTCGACCATCGCGTCGGCCTTGATCGGCTCGATCAGCTCGGACCTTCCGATCACCGCCCCGCCCATCGCATCGCCGTGTCCGTTGATGTATTTCGTCAGCGAGTGCACGACCAGGTCGGCGCCGTCCGCCAGCGGTCGGTAGAACGGCGGAGGGGTGAAGGTCGAATCCACCATGAGCAGGGCCCCGGCGGCATGGGCGATCTCGGCGACGGCCGCGACATCGGTCACCTTCGTCGTCGGGTTCGCGATCGCCTCGACGCACACGAGCCGTGTCTCGGGTCGCATGGCCGCGCGGACGGCATCCGGATCCGAGATGTCCACGAAGGTGGCCCGGATGCCGTAGCGCCGGGGGAGCAGCTCGGTCCACAGCCGCCAGGTCGCTTCGTAGACGACATCGCTCACGACGACGTGATCGCCCGCGCTCACGTGCGTGAAGAACACCGCGTGAAGCGCGGCGACGCCCGAGGCGAGGGCCACGGCCTCTTCGCCGCCCTCGAGGGCGGCGAGCTTGCGCTCCAGCGCGAGTTGGTTGACGCCCGTATTGCGCGTGTAGAGCCCGGGCGCGGTGGCCGACCAGCTGATCTCGCTCGGGTCCTCGGGTAGCTCGTACGAGTTCGACATGACCAGCGGCGTGCGCAGCGCCCTCGTGCTGTCGAGCAGCTTGCCGCCGTGCACGGCGAGGCTCGCCTCGGCGAGGGTGCCGCTGTCGGTGCGGTCGGGGCGTTCGGCCATGACGGCGTCCTTCCTGTCGCACCTTCCGGACTCGGTGCGCGCGCCTCGATCAGCGTAGCCAGCGCTCATGAACTACTCTGACCTGCGGTCGCCCGAACGCGCGGGCTCGAGGACGAATGCGAGATCCCTCATGAACCGACCCTCGGGTCCCTCCGACGAGACCGCCGGGTCGTCCGAGCCGCGGCAGCTCCGTCGGGCGATGAATGCTCGCCACCTCGTCATGATCGCCCTCGGCGGCGTCATCGGGTCGGGACTCTTCCTCAGCTCGGGGTACACGATCGCGCAGGCGGGTCCGCTCGGCGCCGTGCTCGCGTACCTGCTCGGTGCGTTCGTTGTGTGGCTGGTCATGGTGTGCCTGGGCGAGCTCGCGGTGACCTACCCCGTGTCGGGCTCGATCCACATCTACGCCGCGCGCACCATGGGGCCGGCGACCGGCTTCGCCACGGCCTGGCTGTACTGGCTGTGCTGGGTCGTGGCTCTCGGGTCGGAGTTCACGGCATCCGGGATCCTCATGCAGAGGTGGTTCCCGAACGTCGATGTGTGGGTGTGGTGCGTCGTCTTCGCCGCCATCCTGTTCACCCTCAACGCCATCTCGGCGCGGGTGTTCGGCGAGACCGAGTTCTGGTTCGCCCTCATCAAGGTGCTCGCGATCGTGGCGCTCATCGTCCTCGGGGGCATGGCCATCTTCGGCTTCACCCCTCTGTCGTCCGAGCCGCACGAAGCGGTGCTGTTGAGCAACTTCGTCACGCCCGAGGGGCTGCTGCCCGCCGGTCTGGGCGGCGTGCTCATCACCTCGCTCGCCGTCTTCTACGCCTTCAGCGGTGCCGAGATCGTCGGAGTCGCCGCCGGTGAGACGAAGGACCCCGCCCGCAACATCCCGCGGGCCCTGCGCTCGACGGTGCTCCGCCTGCTCGTGCTGTTCGTCGGGTCGATCGTCGTGATCGCCGCCCTGTTGCCGTACGACGAAGCCGGCGTCAGCGAGAGCCCCTTCGTCGAGGTTTTCGACATCGTCGGGGTGCCGTATGCCGCCGACATCATGAACTTCGTCGTCATCACCGCCCTGCTCTCGGTCGGCAACAGCGGCCTGTACTCCTGTGCGCGCATGCTGTTCTCGCTCGCCGAAGAGGGATATGCGCCGCGGGCGTTCACGAAGCTGACGCGCCGTGGCATCCCGATGGTGGCTCTGGTGGTCAGCCTCGCGATCGGCCTCGTCTCGCTCATCACGAGTGTCGTCGCAGCCGAGACGGTGTACATCGTGCTCGTGTCGATCGCCGGGTTCGCGGCCGTGGCGGTGTGGATGGCGATCGTCGCTGCGCAGTTCTTCCACCGGCGCGCGTTCCTGCGCGAGGGCGGCGACCTCTCGACCCTCGCCTACCGCACGCCGCTGTACCCGCTGGTCCCGATCCTCGCGTTCGTGCTGCTCACCGCGTCGATCGTGGCGATCGCGTTCGACCCGAACCAGGTCGCGGCGCTGTACTTCGGCATCCCGTTCGTGGGCCTGTGCTATCTGATCTTCTGGTTGCGTTACGGCCGCCGGGGCCTCGCGCCCACGCGCCGCGACGAAGAAGCGCCCGTCGCCTGAGCCGAGAGGGGCTGTACACCGCGTCCAGTCCTGCCCCTCCCGAGCGCCGGGGTGGCGGATGCTGGGACCCCGCTGCCCGCAGTAGCGTCGCCGCAACACCGAGCACGCGGGAGGACCCATGGAAACCGTCGACACCGTCGTCGTCGGGGCGGGGGTGGCGGGACTCGCCGCCGCTCGCCTGATCGCGCGGGGCGGGCGCCGGGTCGTGGTGCTCGAAGCCCGCGACCGGGTGGGCGGACGCGTCTTCACCGATCGCTCCGGCGGGCACGTCACCGACCGCGGTGCCTCATGGATCCACGGCATCAACGACAGTCCGGTGGCCGCCGCGGCCCGCGCCTTCGGCATGCCCATGATCGAGTTCACCGTCGGCGGGTACCAGCCCGACTCCCGGCCGCTGGCCTACTTCGACGCCCGTGGGCAGCGACTGGGCTCCGACGCGGTGCGGCAGTACGCCGCCGACATCCGCACGCTCAATGCGACGCTGACCGAGGTCATCGCCCGGGCCGAGCCCGAGGCGACCTACGCCGAAGCGGTCGAGCGCGCTCTCGCCGAGCAGGACTGGGATTCCGAGCGCGCGGAACGCGTGCGCGAGTACAACGACCGCCGGGCGCAGGAGCAGTACGGCATCGGCATGAGCGAGCTCGGGGCGCACGGCCTCGACGACGACACCGTCGACGGTGACGAGGTGGTCTTCCCTCGCGGCTATGACGAGCTCGCGACGAACCTCGCCGCGGGCCTCGACGTGCGTCTGGAGCACGTGGTGTCGCGCGTCGAGCGTTCCCCCGCCGGCGTCGTCGTCGAGACCGACCGCGGAACGTTCGCGGCGCGCGAGGTCGTGGTGACGGTCCCCGTCGGGATCCTCCATGCGGGCGATCTGTCGATCGAGCCCCCCCTTCCCGAGGCGCACCAGCGCGCCCTCGGTCTGCTTCGCATGAACGCGTTCGAGAAGGTCGTGCTGCGCTTCGCCGAACGATTCTGGGATGCCGGGGTCTACGGCATCCGTCAGCTCGGCGACGAGGGGGAGTGGTGGCACTCCTGGTACGACCTCGGACGACTCCACGACGAGCCGGCGCTACTCACCTTCGCGGCCGGCCCCGCCGCGGTCGCCACGCGCACCTGGAGCGACGAGCAGATCGTCGCCTCGACGCTGACGCAACTGCGGCGGCTGTACGGGAAGGCCGTGCCCGACCCGACGAGCGCGATCGTCACCCGCTGGCAGGACGATCCGTTCTCGCGGGGCTCGTACGCGTTCATGCTCCCCGGTTCGATCGGCGCCGACCACGACGATCTCGCGGAGCCCGTCGACGGCGTCCTGCACCTCGCCGGGGAGGCGACGTGGGGCGACGATCCCGCGACCGTCCCCGGCGCCCTGCTGTCGGGGCACCGGGCGGCGCAGAACGTGCTCGGTGCGAAGATTCCGGTCAGCGACCTCTGGGCGTAGCCGCGGAGCCCGTGCCCCGGCAGGCTCAGCCGCCTTCGTGCAGTGCGGCCGCCGTGACGGAGCTGCGCGACCGCTCTAACGAGGCTCGGGCCCCGTCGCCACGGGCAGCTCGGGGTGGTTCGACCACTGACTCCACGAGCCCGGGAACAGTCGAGGCTCGAAGCCCGCGAGGCTGAGCGCAACGGCCTGGTGCGCCGCGGTGACCCCGGACCCGCAGTAGACGCCGACGCTCATGCCGTCCTCGGCGCCGAGCATGCGGAACCGCGACCGCAGGTCTTCGGGCGAACGGAACCGTCCGTCCTCGCTCGTGTTCTCGGTGGTCGGTGCGCTCACCGCTCCCGGGACGTGGCCTGCGCGCGGATCGATCGGCTCGGTCTCGCCGCGGTAGCGCTCGCCCGCCCGCGCGTCGAGCAGCAGTCCGTGTTCCGCGAATCCGGCGACGTCGTCGAGAGCGAGCGACGGGAGTGCCCCGTAGGAGAGTTCGACGGATCCGGGTGCCGGGGTCGCGGCATCCCCTTCCTCCGTCTCGTAACCCGCATCGATCCACGCGCGCAGGGCGCCGTCGAGCAGACGCACGTCGGCGAAGCCGGCAGAGCGCAGGAGCCACCAGGCCCGGGCGCTCGCCATGTTCTTCGCGTCGTCGTAGACGATGACGGTATCGCCGGCGTCGATCCCCCATCGACGTGCCGTCGCCTGCAGATCGTCGATGGAGGGGAGCGGATGCCGACCTTCGGTGACGGGAGCGTCATGGTCGGCGAGGTCGTGATCGAGGGCGACGTACTGCGCCCCGGGGATGTGGCCCGAGCGGTAGTCCGGGCGCCCGTCGGGGCGGTCGAGGCGCCACCGCACGTCGAGCAGGCGGACCGGTCCGCCGTCGTCGTAGCGGCCGGTGGCGAGGGCGTCGTGCAACTCTTCGGCGGTGGTGAGGATCGAGGCCATGTGTCCAGTCTGTCCTCTCGGCCCGAGCAGCCAAGACACGGGGGCGGTCGCCGGCTCCGTCAGCATCTTCGGTAGGTCGCCCATCGGCGGCATCCACCGGTCTCACGTGTGGGTCGTCGGGGCCTTCCGCGAGCAGGCGCGGGCCGAGAGCGAGCCCAGGGGGCAGCGTTGTACGGTCGAAGGATGCCCGTCTCCGTGCACCGTTCGCCCGTCGCCGACATCGCCCCGCTCACGCTCTACCGCATCCTCTGGATGCGCGTGGCCGTCTTCGTCGTCGAGCAAGAGGCCGCCTACCCCGAGATCGACGGGCGAGACATCGAACCCGGCGCCGAGTTGCTCTGGGCCGCAGACGGCGACGACGTCCTCGCAACGCTCCGTGTGCTCCGCGAGCCCGCCAACACGCGCATCGGTCGCGTCGCCACCGCCCCCGAAGCTCGAGGCCGCGGCATCGCCGCCCAGCTCATGCGAGCGGCGATCGAGGTGCTGGATGCCGAGGCCCCCGGCATCCCGATCCTGCTGGATGCCCAGGCCCACCTCGCTCCCTGGTACGGGCGGTTCGGCTTCGTCGTGTCGGGCGCGCCCTTCGCCGAGGACGGGATCCCGCACGTGCCGATGCGGCGCACGCACCTCGCCACCGAGCGTCTGATCTTGCGCGAGTGGACGCGCTCCGACGACGATCGCGCCTTCCTCTTCGACATGTACCGTCGTTCCCAGGTGCGGCGGTATCTCGCCAACGGTCAGGTCATGACGGATCCCGCCGAGGTCGACGTCCTGCTCGACCGCTGGCAGGGGATGGGCGCGGGGATTCTCGGCGTGCGCGCCGTCGAAACCGCCGACGGGAAGCGGATCGGTTCGGTGCTGCTCAAGCGCATCCCGTGGTCGGAGGCCGTCGCGACCGGTCGCGACGAGGAGATCGAGCTCGGCTGGCACTTTCACCCCGATGCCTGGGGACACGGGTACGCGACCGAGGCGGCATCCGCGGTGCTCTCCCTGGCCCATCGGCACGGCATCGATCGCGTCGTCGCCGTGACCAACCCGGCGAACACCGCCTCCGGTGGCGTGGCGGGGCGCATCGGAATGTCTGCCGCGGGCCTTACGAGGGACTACTACGACGCGGAGTGCGAACTGTACGTCTCCGATGGGCGCGCCTAGGGGCCGTCCGTGCGATCCGGCCGGCATCCACCGGTCGCGGTCCACGGCGACGGGTCGGGCCCGCCGGCGCCGTGCTCGCGTTGCGTGGTCAGAGGTGGATGCCGTTGTCTTCGTCGTTGACGCCGACGTTGCGGCCGCGGCTCGATTCGTAGGCGATCAGCCATCCCACCGACACCGCGGCGGCGATGACGATGCCGAGCCACACGTTCTGCCACACCAGTCCGAAGAGCACGCCGAGCCCGAGGAGCAGCAGACTCCCGAGCACCCAGTAGGTGCGCCCTCGCGGCCAGCCGGTTCCCGTCTGCGTCATGCGCCCAGCCTAGGGGAGTGCTCAGTCGCCCTCGCCGACGGCGACCATCCACGCGACGCCGAAGCGATCGACGAGCGTCCCGTAGAGCCCGCCCCACGGCGGCACGTCGACCGGCATGTCGATCCGGCCGCCCGCCGCGAGAGCGTCGAACCATTCGCGCAGCGTGTCCTCCTCGTCGCCGGTGAGCGCCAGAGAGAAGCCGCCGACGGGGGAGACATCCATCCCCGAGGGCGTGTCAGAGGCCATGAGGACGAAACCCCGGGGCGTCCGCAGCCGCGCGTGCATCACGAGATGCCCCTCGCCCTCGACGACGGGCATCTGGAAGTCGTCGAAGCTCGCGACGTCGAGTTCGCCCCCGAAGACCGAATGGTAGAACTCCATCGCCTCGCGCGTGCAGGAGCGGAACTGCAGGTATGCCACCAGTGCGGTTGTCATGCCGCCAGTGTGCACCGTCGAGCCGAGACTGTCACCCGGCACGGTGAGCTCGCTCAGCGGGCTCGGTGGTCTTCGGGATGGAGTCGGGGGCCGCGGCGCGGCTCGAGTGCGGAGCCGGCGTAGATGAGACGGATGACGCGCTGGCGGTGTCCAGAGAAGGGCTCGAGCAACTCGAGCATGCCGTCATCATCGGTACGGTGCCCGGTGAGCGCGAAACCGACCTGGTGGGCGAGGTGGTAGTCGCCGACGCTCACGGCATCCGGATCGCCGAAAGCGCGGATGCGCGTCTCGGCACTCGTCCAGATGCCCACGCCGCGGAGGCTGATGAAGACGCGGTCGCGGGCCTCGCCGTCGGCGGCCGTGCTCGCCGCGCGCACGATCGAGGCGCCTCGACGGGACGTCTCGACGATCGTGCGGGACTGCGGCGGCTCGAGACCTGCGCGATGCCACGCCCACGAGGGGATGAGACGCCAGCCGTCGACGGTCGGTGGGGCGAACATCGGGCGCGGGGTCGGCCCGGGTGCGCGCTCGCCGTACCAGGTGACGATGCTCCGCCACGCGGAGAAGGCCTGCATGCTCGTGACCTTCTGCTCCATGATCGCGCTGACGAGCGCGTCGAAGACGAGGTCGGTGCGGCCGATGCGCAGATCGGGGTGCCGGCGGTGCCACTCGGAGACGGAGGGATGCCGCGACGCGTCGAAGCCGTCCGTATCGTCATCGCGGCCGCACAAGGCCGGCACCTGGTCGAGGGCCCACTCGGCGCCCGGCCCCCAGGCCGCGGCCCGGACGGTACCGGCCGCGCTCTGTCTCAGGGCGAGGGTCGCGACGCCCAGCGGGGTGCGGCTGGCCCGCCAGACGATGCCTCCCGCCGACAGGGGGGTCGACGCGGTGAATGTCGGGTCGTTGCGGCCGTGCCGCTGAGCGAGGACGGCACGACCGACGTCCGTGGCAACCGTCGGTCGGTACTCGGACTCCACCGGCTTCTCGACCGAGGCGGCGAGCTCGCGCGGTATCTGCCGCGCGCGCACCCCGGTCGATCTCATGCCGACACCCTACGTCGCCCCACCGACAACGCGGCATCCGGGGCGATCGCGGCCGATCGGTCGAGCCGCCGCTCAGAAGCGATCGGGCGAAGGGGTTCCGTGGCCGTAGCGGATCGACACGTCGGCGTGACGGTCGAAGCGGTACCCGACGCCGCGCACGGTGCGCACGATGTCCTCGTACACGCCGAGCTTCGCCCGCAGACGGCGCACGTGCACGTCGATGGTGCGCTCACCCGGGGCTTCGTCGTCTGTCGAGCCCTCCCAGAGTGATGCCACGAGCTCGGTGCGCTCGATCGTGCGGCCCTCACGGAGCACGAGGTACTGCAGCAGCTCGAATTCCTTGAACGTGAAGGCGGCCGATTCGCCGTCGATGAGGACGCGCTTGCGTGAGATGTCGACCACGACACCGCCGGGCGCGCGATCTTCCTCAGCGGGCTCGTCCTTCGTGCGGGCGACGGCGGACGGCTCGTGCAGCGCGAGGCGCACGACATCGACATCGCGGCCGCCTGAGCCGACGGGGGCGAGGGCGACGGTGGCGTAGGTCTCGGCGGCAGGGGCCAATTCGCCGAGGGTGCGGCGCAGAGCCTCGACGAGAGTGCCGAGGCTGACGCCCGCGGCGGCGGCCTTGGCCTCGTCGATGCCGACGTAGAGGGCGAATCCGCGCGGGGCGGTCGTCGCGGGCGCGGCAGGACGTGCCGCGGGGGCGGCGCTCGTCACTCCCGCCGTGGCGCGGGGAGTGGCGGGACGGACGGCGGTGGTCGCGGGGCGGTCGAGAACGGCGGAGATCGACATGAGGAGAAAGTCCTTGGGTGTGTGAACCCGGGCGTCAACGAGAGCGGGGTTCGACGGGAGGTAGAGGCCGAGGGGCCGGAGTGCGGTTGTCGGGGTGCGCGTGATCGACGCGGACGTCAGACGACCGGAGACGACGTCGGTGTTCAGAAACCGAGGTGGTCCGAGCGAGGGTCGCTGTTAGCGGCACATTCGACAACACATCGCAACGCGGCCGGGCATCATCATGCCGGCAGTCCTGTTCGCCTCCCGGGCGGACAGAGAACGCGCGTTGAGAGTCATGGGGGGATTATGACGCAGGACGTCGGACTTCGTCAAATCGCACGAGGTGCTCGAGTATGGAGCATCCTGCTCAGATCGGGTGGCTTCCTGGGGCTTCGGACCGTGCAATCTGCGCGAACAGAGCCAGGGGGTCGTCATCGGCGTAGCCTCTCGACCATGGCCGATCTGCTTTTCGCCGACGATAAGACCGCGTCCCGCTACACCCTGCACAACGGAGACGACCTCGTCTCCGTTCTCGACTACCGCGACGACGGACGCACCGTCGCTCTCACGCGCGCGTTCACCATCCCCACCTTCCGCGGCCACGGGTACGCGGCCGTGATCACCGAGCGGGCGGTCGATGCGATCGAGGCGGCGGGCGACCGTGAGATCTTGCCCGTCTGCTGGTACGTGGGGGAGTGGTTCGAGTCGCACCCCGAGCGCGCGGGCCTGCTGCACCAGCGCCCCGCGGGCTGAGTCCGGCGCCTACGCAGCCCGTGAGCGGTCGTCAACCCCTGCCCGGTCGGATGCCGGCGAGACGAAGCTGTACCCGGAGAAAGGGGAAGTCATGACAGACGACCGCGACCTGCCCGAGGGCGTCATCGACGCCGACCCCGCCGGTGGCTGGGAGAGTGACGCCGTCGCAGACGGCGAGACCGCAGAACAGAACGAGCACGCGAAGGGCTCGCCGCGACTGAACGACGCGGAGCCCTCGGACCCCATCGAGGGGGATGCCGCCAGCCAGGGCATCGACCCCGATCTGAGCACGGAGGACTGACATGTCGGATGACACCCGGGCGCCCCAGCCCAGCAGCGGCCCCGGCGGCGGCGCCGACGCGGCGGACTCGGTGGGCGGCGCTGTCCACCAGGACCGCAAGCTCTCGCACCCCGACGAGCAGTCGGAACCGGCGATGGACATGCATGCGACCGACGACACTGCCCGTATCCAGGGCGTCGTCGTGCAGACGCGTGCCGACGTCGGAGACAAGAGCGAGGAGCGGATCGCCGACGTGCTGCGCCAGCGCTTCCTCGACATCGGTCTCGACCTGGGCGACGACCGTATCCGGGCACTGGCCGCCGAGGTCGCCGGCTCCTGACCCCGCGATAGCGCCTCGCCCCGGGAACACCCGGCGGTGGGGCGTTTTCGCGTCTGCGGGGAGCGTGGTCGGGCGTTTGCTGCGAGCCGATGTCGGAGGGGCGACGTACCGTGTCTGCATGCGGATCCTGCACACCTCCGACTGGCACATCGGGCGCTCCTTCCACGGGCACTCGACGCTCGACGCACTGGGCAGCGTCCTCGAAGCCCTCGTCACGCAGGTCCGCGAGCATGCGGTCGACGTGGTGATCGTCGCGGGCGACGTCTTCGACTCCGCCGCCCCCTCCGCGGCCTGCTACCCGGTCCTCTCGTCCACTTTGGCCGCGCTCGCCGATGCCGGCGCACGGGTCGTCGTCACGAGCGGCAACCACGATTCCGCCGCCCGCCTCGGTTTCCAGTCCGCTCTCCTTCGGAAGGAGATCACGGTCGTCACCGATCCCCGTTCCGTCGGCACCCCGGTGACCGTCGACGACGAGGACGGTCCCGTGCACATCTACGGCATCCCGTACCTCGAGCCCGCCATCGTTCGCCACCTCTGGGACGGCGTCGAGCTGCGCAGCCAGGCGCAGACGATGCAGCACGCGCTCGACCTCGTCCGCGCCGACCTCGGCGAACGCGGCGGGCGTTCGGTGGTCGCGGCGCACTGCTTCGCCGCGGGGGTCGATGCCACCCCGGGAGTCGAACGCGAGATCCGACAGGGCGGCCTCGACGTCGTCCCGCTCCCCGCGTTCGACGGGCCCGACTACGTCGCCCTCGGCCACATCCACGGTCGTCAGCAGTTGTCCGATCGCGTCCGTTACGCCGGCGCCCCGGTGCACTACAGCTTCGGCGAGGCAGGAAAACCCCGTGGTTCGTGGCTGGTCGACCTCGACGCCGAGGGGCTGGCCGACGTGACCTGGCTCGATCTGCCGGTGCCCCGTCCGCTCGTGACGCTTCGCGCCCGCCTCGACGAGCTGCTCACCGACGAGCGCTTCGCAGGCCACGACGAGCACTGGGTGCGCGCCGAGTACACCGATTCCACGCCTCAGCCCGATCCGATGCGGCGACTGCAGTCGCGCTTCCCCTGGTGCGCGACGGTGGTCCATCTGCCCGCCGAGACGCAAGCCGACGACGGCGCCGGGTACGCGCGACGTGTGCGCGCCGCACGCGACGACGCCGAGATCGTCGATACGTTCCTTGCTCACGTCCGTGAAGGAGAGGGGGCGTCCGAAGCCGAACGTGCGCTCATCCGCGACGTGCTCGACGCGCGGTCCGTCGCGGAGGCGAACGCATGAAACTCCACAGCCTCGTCCTCGAAGGGTTCGGTCCGTTCCTCGAGGCGCAGACGGTCGACTTCGACGCGTTCACGCCAGACGGCATCTTCCTCATCACGGGGCGCACGGGCGCCGGCAAATCGAGCGTGCTCGACGGTGTCTGCTACGCCCTCTACGGAGGCGTGCCGCGATACGACGGCGCCGACCGCCGGTTGCGCAGCGACCACTGCGGACCCGACGACCCCACGCGCGTCACGCTCGAGTTCAGCGCGGAGGGGGAGCGGTGGCGCATCACCCGCTCGCCCGAGTTCGAACGTCCGAAACGGCGCGGTGGGGGGACGACGAAGGAACCGCACCGCGCCCTCCTCGAGATCCTCGCCCCCGAGGGCTGGACCGGAGTGGCCGCACGGCCCGTCGACGTCGCCGCGCGCCTCGACGAGATCCTGGGCCTGACCCAGCAGCAGTTCCTGCAGGTCATCCTGCTCGCGCAAAACCGGTTCGCACGGTTCCTGCTCGCCAAGAACGACGAGCGCCTGAGCCTGCTGCGAACGCTGTTCGGGACGCGCTCCTTCGAGCAGTACGCGGCCGACCTCGACGAGCGTCGCAAGAGCGCGGCGCAACGTCTCGCTGCCGAGGGCGTCGAGGTGACGACGCTTCTCGACGAGGCGGAGCGTCTTGCCGGCGAACTCGATCCCGAAGACGACCTCGCCGCCGCCGAGGTCGTCGAGACCCCGGCAGGTGCACCCGTCAGCGTGAGCGAACGGCTCGCCCTCGTCGTTCGAGCCGTGGAACGCGCCGACTATCGCGTCGAGACCGCCGCGCGAGAGCGCGACGATAGCGATGCGCGACTCGATCGGGCCCTGGCCGCTCAGCGGGAAGCGGCCACGCTCCATGAACGCCAGCAGGATCGATCGCGACTGCGGGACCGTCTGGCGGTTCTCGAGGCGGACGACGCGCGCATCACCGCCGCGCGCGAGGAGTCGCGCTGCGCGGCCGAGGCCGAGACGATGCGGGCCGCGATCGATGCGGCCGAGATCGCACGGAAGGCGCTCGCATCCGCCGTGGACGCCGCCGACACGGCGAAAGAGAAGGCCGGTCTGCTCGGGGAACCGCGTAGCGCGGGCGCCGCCGTCGGACCCTCGACGGACACGACGGCGAACCCCGCCCCTCCCGGCGGAGCCGCCCTCGATCGGGCCGTTCTCGTCGCCCGCGACGACGAGCTCACCGCGCTGCTCGCGCGGGGACAGTCCGCCCTGAGCGCCGAAGCCGAGCTCGACGTCCTCGAGGCTGAGCTCGATCGGCTCACGACCCTGGTCGCCCGGACCGCCGCCGATCGCGATGCTCTCGTCGAGGGACGAGCCGAGGTTCCCGAGGCCCTGCGTGCTCTCGACGAGCGCCTCGAACAGCTCGCCGGCGCCGAGACCCGCAAGACCACCGCGACGAGCGCGCGCGACGACCTGGGTCGCCGCGTGCAGGCCGCGCGCCGTGCGGCGCAGCTGCAAGACGAACGCGATCAGGCCGATCTCGCATCTCTGGTGCGCGCCGACGAGGTGCAGCGCGCCGTCGACTCGTGGACCAGCCTCCTGCGTCGCCGACTCGCAGGCGCGGCCGTCGAGCTGGCCCATGACCTCGTCGTCGGAGAGCCGTGTGCCGTGTGCGGTGCACGGGAGCACCCCGCTCCCGCTCGCGGCGACGAAGAGCCCGTGACCGATGACGAGATCACCGCCGCAGAAGACCGCAAGAACGCGGCGGTCGAGCAGGACCGACTCGCCTCCGACGCTGCTCGCGTCGCGCGTGACGCTCACGCGCTCGCCGCAGCCCTGGCGGGGGGAGAAAGCGTCGAAGCCCTCGAGGAGAGGTTGGCTCATGCCGATGAGGCGCTCGTGGCGGCCTCGGCCGAGGTCGCCGAGCGCGAGAGCCTCCACGCGGAACGGGCGCGCGTGGCCGACCTCGATGCGGCGGTCGCCTCGCGTATCGACGCATTTACGAGCAGGCTCGCGAGCACGCGACAGGATCTCGCTCTGGCCGAGCAGAGGGTGACGGGTCTGCGTAGCGAGGTGGCCGCCGCGCGGGGAGACTTCGACAGCGTGACCGCTCGCCAGAGCGATCTGCGTTCCCGGCGAGATGCGGTGCGCGAGCTGGTCGCGGCAAGAGACGCGGTCGAGGCGGCGGCCGCGCACGAGCTCGAGGCGGCGGACACGGTCGCGTCGCGCGTGGGCGAGAGCTCCTTCGCCGACGTCGACGCCGTGATCCGGGCGCTCCGGCCGGCAGCCGATCGCCGTCGCCTCGATACCGCCATCGCCGAACACGATGCGGCGAGAGCCTCGGTTCGCCAACGGCTGCTCGAGCTCGAGCTCCTCCTCGTCGATGCACCCGATGACCCCGTCGACCCCGCCCCGTACGCCGAGGCCGTCGCCCGCGCCCGCGAGGTCGTCCAGCAGACCACCGCTGCGCATTCGTCCGCTCGGGTTCTCGCGGATCGGCTGAGAGGGCTCGCCCAGCGCGCCGACGACGCTCACGCGGCTGTGGCGGCGCTTTCCGACGAGCACGCCGTCATCGCTCGACTTGCCGATACCGTCGCCGGGCGTGCGCCGAACACACGTCGCATGACCCTCGAGACCTTCGTGCTCGCCGCCGAGCTCGAAGAGATCGTGGCAGCGGCCAACCTGCGCCTCGACGACATGTCGTCCGGTCGCTACCGTCTTCAGCACACCGACGCCCTGGCCGCCCGCGGAGCGGCGAGCGGACTCGGGCTCGAGGTGGTCGACGCGTTCACGGGGCAGAGCCGGCCCCCGCAGTCGCTGTCGGGCGGTGAGACGTTCCTCACCTCCCTCGCGCTGGCCCTCGGCCTCGCCGAGGTGGTGACGGCGCGAGCGGGCGGCATCCGGCTCGATACGCTCTTCATCGACGAGGGCTTCGGCTCGCTCGACGACGACACGCTCGACCTCGCCATGCGGACTCTCGACGAACTGCGGCAGGGTGGGCGAACGGTCGGCGTCATCAGCCACGTCGCGGCGATGAAAGACCAGCTCCCCGCGCAGCTGCACGTCACGGCCACGCCCAGGGGACCGAGCGTGATCCGACAGGACGCCCCGGCGCTGATGGCCTGAGAGGGGCCGCTTCGCCGGACGGCAGGCCCAGGGGGAGAAGCCCGGGCCGGGTCATCTGCCAGCCTTCCGCTCTAGGCTGGGCATATGCGCAAGAGCACCCTGTGGACCATCCTCGGCGTCGTCGTCGCCGTGATCATCGCGTGGGTTCTGGTGAACATCCTGTTCTCGCTCATCGCGTTCGTCTTCCGCCTCCTCGCCGTCGCGGTCGTCGCGCTCATCGTCTTCTTCGTGCTGCGCGCGGTCTTCGCGCGCCGAGACGCCGACTGACGCGTTCGTCCCGAGGTCATCGCGCCCCGCCGCGCAACCCCGGATCGGGTGTCCGAGCCCCGGAGTACCGTCGGCAGCGATGACTCCTCCATCTTCCGCGCCCACGGATTCCGCCCATCCCCCCACCCGCGACATCGTGCTGTCACCGAAGCACCGGTGGCGCGCCTACTGGGTGGCGGTCGCGGTCGCCGCGTTGACGATCCTCGACCTCACCAAGGTCAACGTCGCGCTCCCCTCGATAGAGGCGGCGCTGAATGCCGGTCCGACCGAGCTGCAGCTCGTGGTCTCGGGATACATCCTCACCTTCGGGCTGGTGCTCGTCCCGGCCGGACGCTTGGGAGATCTCCGTTCGCGACGCATGCTGTTCCTCGTCGGGCTCTCGCTGTTCCTCGTCACGAGCCTGGCGTGCGCTCTCGCCCCGAACACGACCGTGCTCCTCGTCGCGCGCCTGCTGCAGGGCGTCGCCGCCGGCATTCAGATGCCTCAGGTTCTCGGTCTCGTGCAGCAGCTGTTCCAGGGCAAGGAGCGAGGCCGCGCGTTCGGCCTGTTCGGTGCGACGATCGGCATCGCGACGGCCTTCGGCCCCACACTGGGCGGTCTGCTCATCGCCCTGGGCGGAGACACCGACGGCTGGCGCCTCATCTTCTGGATCAACGTCCCGCTCGTCGCCATCGTCATCGCCCTGGCGGCGTGGCTGTTACCCGACACGCGGACCAGGTCGCACCGCAAGCTCGATCTCGATCCGGTCGGTGTGGTGCTCTTCGCGCTGACGATCCTGTCGCTCATGTGGCCGTTCCTGTTCACCACGGGGAGCCCGGACGACAACCCGCACCGTTGGTGGTTCCTGGTGGCGTCCGTGATCTTCGCCGCGGGGTTCGTGTTCTGGGAGCGCCGCTATGCAGAGCGGGGACGGATGCCGCTCATGCCGTTCGCGATCTTCTCGTTCTCGTCGTATCGCAACGGCGTGCTCATCTCGACCGCTTATTTCTCCGCGGTCCCCGCCATGTTCCTGCTCGGGACGCTCTTCCTGCAGGGCGGTCTGGGCCTCGAGCCAGTGTTCGCCGGGATGGTCACGATCGGTTTCGCCGTCGCATCCGCGTGGAGTTCGTGGATCGGCGGAAACCTCGTCACCCGACTCGGGCGCCCGCTGGTGGTCTGGGGCATTGTGGGCATGGTCGTCACCGCCGGGGGCCTCGTCCTGGCCGCTCTCTTCACGCCCCCGGAATGGACCCCGTGGGCGATGGCCGCCGTCATGACCTTCGGCGGCTTTGCGGGCGGTCTCGTCATCTCGCCCAACCAGACGCTCACCCTCGCCGAGATCCCCGTGAAGAGCGGCGGTGTCGCGGGATCCGTGGGGCAACTGGGGCAACGCATCGGCACCGCGGTCGGCACGGCCATCGCCCTCGCTCTGTTCTATGCGACGGTCTATCGCGAGCAGGCCAGCGTCGACGACGCGGCCGTGCTCTACCACGATGCCTACGCGTCGGGCATGATCACGGTGGGCATCTTCCTCGCGCTCGCGCTCGTCGTCGGCGTCACCGATCTCGCGGGTCGCGCGCGATCGGGGTCGCAGACACCCTAGGCGCGCGCGATCCCCGGAGCGGAATCAGACGCCGTAGCGGGCGCGGATTTCGGCGTGCAACTCGTGGCTGCACCGTTCGACGACGTCGTCCCACAGTTCGGTGGCGCCGTCCTGTGCCCGGTCCGAGACGGCGCGCAGGATGCGGATGGGCACGCCGAACTGCTGCGCGACCCAGATCAACGCGTACGACTCCATGTCGACCAGGCGGGCACCGAGGCCGCGAATGAGGCGCACGGCTTCTGCGTCGTCGACGAAGTGGTCTCCGGTCGCGATGACCATGCCTTCGGAGCCGGTCTCGACGCGGGACGGAAGCGACACATGCTCTCCGAATGTGCCGTCCAGGCCCTTCACGTCGTGCTGGATCGCTGCAGCGATGTCGTAGATACCGCCCTCGACGTCATCGTCGATCGCTCCCGCCGTGCCGACGACAACGATTTCGTCGTAGTCTCCCTCGCACAGAGCCCGCGTGAGCGCGTAGGCGGCGGGGATCTTTCCGACGCCGGTGAGCAGACGCTCGAAACCGGGGATCTCCGCCTCGAAGGCGATCAGTTCGGACGCATGGGCGGCAACGAGGAGCTTCACGTCCTCATTCTCGCCCACTGCGGGTGTCGACGCAGCGAGTCCCACCGCGAGGAACGCCCGCCGTAGGGGGGGGGAACACGCTGCACGCGGATCCCCGTACGGCGGGCGTTCCTAGGTCGAGGGAGCAAAGGCGTGGGCTGTACCCGCGCATCCCGCCCTCCTCAGCCCTGGGCGGCCTCCGACACCGACGACAGGTGCGCGACCTCGTCGGCCGTCAGCTCGAGAGAGGCGCTGGCGAGAAGGTCCGCGACCTGCTCCACCTTCGAGGCGCTCGCGATGGGAGCGGCGACGGTCGGCTGGGCACGCAGCCACGCGAGGGCCGTGGTCGCGATCGAGGCACCGTGCGCGTCGCCGACCTCTTCGAGCGCGTCGATCAGCGCCAGTCCGGCCGGAGTGGCCAGCTTCGCGGCGCCTTCCGCCCGGGGCGAGGTGCCGGTGGCATCCGACGAACGGTACTTGCCGGTGAGGAATCCGCTCGCGAGCGCGTAATAGGGCACGAGTGACATGCCGTGCTGCTCGGCCACGGGCACGATCTCGCTCTCGACCTCGGTGCGGTGCACGAGGTTGTAGTGCGGCTGGACAGCGACCGGGAGGTCGGCTCCCGATGCTTCGGCCAACGAGATCCACTCGCGGATGCGCGCCGCGGTGTAGTTCGATACCGCCACGTACCGCACGAGTCCGTCGCGCACGAGGTCGGCGAAACCGGCGACGGTCTCTTCGAGAGGCGTCTCCGCGTCGTCGAAGTGGGCGTAGTACAGGTCGATCGAGTCGACGCCGAGACGCGTGAGCGAGGCTTCCGCGGCGGCGCGGATGTTCGTTGCGCTCAGCCCACGGAACTCGGGGTGCTGGCTGACCTTCGTGGCCACGACGACGTTCTCGGGCTTGCGGGAGGCCAGCCACTCGCCGATGAGGGTCTCGCTCTCACCGCCCGAGTTGCCGGGCACCCAGGCGCTGTACGCGTCGGCGGTGTCGATGAAGTTCCCGCCCCCGGAGTGGAAGGCGTCGAGAACCGCGAACGAGGTCTCGCGGTCGGCGGTCCAGCCGAAGACGTTGCCGCCCAGGGAGAGGGGGAGGATGTCGACGTCGCTGCGTCCGATACGCGTCATGATGCCCTTCCTATCGAAATCGTTGACGTGAGGGTCAACGACGACGACTCGAGGACATTCCCGCGACGCGCGGGTTCAGCTGCCCCCGGAGAGGATGCCGATCAGTCCGCTGACGAGCAGCCACAGGCCGATGCCCGCCCCGGCGATCCAGATGACGACGGTGCCCGCGGGGTACTTCTTCTTCCCGTCGGAGCCACCCGGGGTCTCGGGGGCGCTCACGAGCGCACCATCGTGATGATCGAGACGATGAGCACGGCGAGACCTCCGATGACGGCGATGGCGGCGATGATGGGTCCTCCGCCGGCGAGGTAGGCGATGACGCCGAGGGCGAGGAAGAGCAGAGCCAGCACGATGCCGATGATCTGGTAGACGCGATAGCGCCGGCTGACCGGCGTGGTCTGGTGTTCGCTCACGGTGCCCCCTCCGCTCCAGGCTACCGAAAAGCTGTGCGCCTCCTGAGCCGATAGGCGGGGAATCGCCCGAGTATGCGGATCGCGGCGTACCGTGGGCGCATGCCACGCCCCGTACCCGACCCCGTCCTCCCCGGCCAGGAATCCGTGTGGGATTACCCTCGTCCTCCACGGGTGGAGCGCGTTCGCAAGCGCGTGCAGATCGATTTCGGCGGCGTGCGCATCGCCGACACGGACGACGTCGTGAGGGTACTCGAGACCAGCCACCCGCCCGTCTACTACGTGCCGATCGCCGCGTTCGGCGATGCCCTGACCCTCGGCGAGGGCGCCTCGTTCTGCGAGTTCAAGGGCGGCGCTCGATACTTCGACGTGCACGGCGGCGGGGGAGCGGTCGCACCTCGGGCAGCCTGGAATTACCCGCACCCCATGCCGGGGTACGAGCTGCTCGAAGACCGCGTCGCCGTCTACGCGGGCCCCATGGATCGTGTCGTCCTGGGCGGCGAGACGGTCCAGCCCCAGCCGGGCGGCTTCTACGGCGGCTGGGTCACGAGCGATCTCGCCGGTCCGTTCAAGGGCGTCCCCGGCTCGATGGGGTGGTGACCCGCGCCGCGAGGCGCCGAGAGGACCGCGACCGGATGCCGTGACTCAGTCGCCGCGGAAGGCCTGCGGCACGGCCGCGTGCAGGTCGGCGAGCCACACCCGCGCGTTGCCGTCCGAGGGGGCGCGCCAATCGCCGCGCGGCGAGAGCGACCCCGCGGGCGACACCTTCGGCCCGTTCGGAGTCGCGGAGCGCTTGAACTGCGCGAACCCGAAGAAGCGCGTGAGGAACACCTCGAGCCATTTCGCCACCGTGACGAGGTCGTACGTCGGACGCCCTCCCTCGGGGTAGCCGGGAGGCCAGGCACCGGCATCTGGATCCTGCCAGGCGTGCGCCGCGAGGAAGGCGATCTTCGACGGTCGGAAGCCGAACCGCAGCACGTGGTAGAGCGTGAAGTCGTGAAGGTTGTAGGGGCCGATGCGGTCTTCGGTGGACTGCATCCGGCCGTCCTGCCCCGCCGGAACCAGCTCGGGGCTGATCTCGGTGTCGAGGACGGCCTGCAGAACCTGCACGGTGTCGTCGCTGAGCTCCCCCGACGAGATCACCCACCGGATGAGGTGCTGGATGAGCGTCTTGGGCACCCCGGGATTCACCGAATAGTGGCTCATCTGATCACCCACGCCGTAGGTGGACCACCCGAGCGCGATCTCCGACAGATCGCCCGTGCCGACGACGATCCCGCCGTTCTGATTGGCGAGGCGGAAGAGGTAGTCGGTGCGCAGGCCCGCCTGCACGTTCTCGAAGGTGACGTCGTGCACGGGTTGTCCCGAAGCGAAAGGGTGCCCCATGCGCGAGAGCATCTCGGTCGCCGCGGGGCGGATGTCGATCTCTTCGATCGAGGCGCCGACCGCCTTCGCCAACGCGATGGCGTTGCCCTTGGTCTTCTCGCTCGTCGCGAAGCCGGGAAGCGTGTAGGTGAGGATGTCGCTGCGCGGACGCCCCATCCGGTCCATGGCGCGCGCGATGACGAGCAGGGCGTGCGTGGAATCGAGTCCGCCACTCACTCCGAGCACGGGCCGCGGGTTGCCGATCGCCTGCAGGCGTTGCACAAGGCCCGACACTTGGATGTTGAACGCCTCGTAGCAGTCCTGGGCGAGGCGGGCGGGGTCGTCGGGGACGAACGGGAAGCGATCGACGGCGCGGCGCAGGCCGAGGTCGATCGCGGGCGGGGCGAGCTCGAACGTCACCGAGCGGAACGCGGGGGCCGTCGTGCGGCGGTTGTCGTCGAACGTGCCCTGACGCAGGCGATCCTGACGGAGTCGGTCGAGATCGACGTCGGCGACACTGCGCCGCGGTCCGTCGGGGAAACGCTCGGTCGTGGCGAGCAACTGCCCGCCCTCGTAGATCATGGTCTGGCCGTCCCACGAGACGTCGTTGGTCGACTCGCCCTGGCCCGCGGCCGCGTAGACGTAGGCGGCGAGGCACCGCATCGACTGCGACTGCGAGAGCAGGTTGCGGTCGTCGGCGCGCCCGATCGTGATGGGGCTGCCCGACAGGTTCGCGAGCACGGTCGCCCCGGCCAGCGCTGCTCCGGACGAGGGCGGGATCGGTACCCACACGTCTTCGCAGACCTCGGCGTGCACCGTCAGACCGGGCACGTCGACCGCCTCGAAGAGGAGGTCGGGGCCGAACGGCACGGTCTCGCCCGCGACGCGGATGTGCTGGCCGGCCTGATCGTCTCCGCGGGCGTACCAGCGATGCTCGTAGAACTCCCGGTAGGTGGGCAGATACGCCTTCGGGGCGACGCCCAGCACTCGGCCGCGGTGGATCATGACCGCGCAGTTGAACAGGCGGTTGCCGTGGCGCAGCGGCGCCCCGACGAGCAGCATCGGGAGGAGGTCTGCGGATGCCAGCACCAGGCGCTCGAGGGCCGTCTCGACGGCGTCGAGGAGGGGATCCTGCATGACGAGGTCGTCGATGGCATAGCCGGTCAGACACAGCTCGGGGAAGACCGCGACGGCGACCCCCTCGGCGTCGCAGGCGCGCGCCGAGTCGAGCACGGCATCGGCGTTCGTGGCGGGGTCTGCGACCGCGACGGGGATCGTGCACGCGGCGACGCGCGCGAACCCGTGCCGGTACACGTTCTCGAACGGCAGATCGGTGATCACCCCCTCAGTCTGTCAGCACCCTCGGACACCGTGCAGCCCGGTTGCGGGAGCGACCTGCCTGTGGACCGGCGGCAGCCGATGTCGGTGGCCCCGATTAGCGTGGAACACCATGCGGTACATCGAGCAGAACGGGCGGATCGTCTGGAGCGCCAGCGACCTCAAGGCGGCGGCGGAGTGCGAGTTCGCGTGGCTGCGCGCCATCGACGCGAAGATCGGGCGTATCGCCCCCGTCGACGATCCCGAGGACGCCACCCTCGAGCGCGCGGCCCGCTTGGGGACCGCGCACGAACTGCGTGTGCTCGCCGCCGACCGCGCCCGCTTCGGCGCGGCGGTGCGCGAGATCCCCGCGGCGCGATCGTCCGATGCCGAGGCGCTCGCCGAGGCGGTGCGCCTCACCGACGAGGCGCTCGCCGACCCGTCCGTCGAGGTGGTCTACCAGGCCGCTTTCGCCACCGACGAGTTCGTCGGGTTCGCCGACTTCCTCGTGCGTGAACCGGAGACGTCGTCCGACGGAACGCGCCGGTGGATCGTGCAAGACACCAAGCTCGCGCGCCGGGCGCGCGTGACGGCGCTCATGCAGCTCGCCGCCTACGTCGATCAGCTCGATCGTCTCGGCGTACCGCGCTCCGACGAGGTGCAGCTGCTGCTCGGCGACGGGTCGACGAGCACGCATCGCGTCGACGATCTGCTCCCCGTCTTCGGCCTGCGCCGCGAGCGTCTGCGCGCCCTGATCGCCGACCGCCGGGTCGACCTCGGTGTCGCCGGTCCCGTGATCGCGTGGGGCGATTCGCGCGGCGATCTCGGCGTCATCGCGTGCGGCCGGTGCGCCACGTGCGAGCTCGAGGTCGTCGCCCACCGCGACCTGTTGCTCGTCGCGGGCATGCGGCCCGTCCAGCGCGATCGACTGCGCGCGGGTGGCATCGAGACGATCGACCGATTGGCGGCTGCGTCCGCACCGCCCGCGGCCATGAGCGCCGACACTTTCGCGTCGCTGCGCACACAGGCGCGCCTGCAACTCGAGAGCCCCGCCGGGGTCCCGGGCGCTGACGCGACCGCTCACGCCGTGCCGACGTTCGAGGTCGTCGCGCCGAAGTCGCTCGGCGTGCTGCCTCGGCCCGACCACGGCGACCTCTTCTTCGATTTCGAGGGCGATCCGCTCTACACCGAGGGTGTCGGCACGCACTGGGGCATCGACTACCTCTTCGGGTGGGTCGACACCCGAGAGAGCTATGGAGCCCTCTGGGCGCACACCTTCGACGAAGAGCGGGTCGCGCTCGAGCGTTTCCTCGACATGGTCGCGCTGCGCCGCCAGCAGTACCCGGGCATGCACATCTACCACTACGCCCCCTACGAACCGACGCACCTGCTCGCGATGGCCGCCCGATACGGCGTCCGCGAGGCCGACGTCGATCGGCTTCTGCGCGACGGTGTCTTCGTCGATCTGTACCCCGTCGTCCGGAGGGCGCTGCGGGTGGGGTCCCGTTCGTACTCGATCAAGAAGCTCGAGCCCCTGTACATGGGCGACGAGGTGCGTACGAGCGACGTGCAGCGCGGCGACGACTCGATCGTGAAGTACGTCGAGGCCCGTGCGCTCGCCGCCGACGGCGATTCGGTCGCCGCACAGCACGTGCTCGACGACCTCGCCGACTACAACCGCTACGACTGCGTCTCGACGCGGCGCTTGCGTGACTGGCTCGTCGATCGCGCTCGGGAGTCGGGTGCCGTGCCCTCGCCCGGGGCTGAGCCCGACGAGCAGGTCTACGAACCGTCCCCCCGAGCGACCGCTCTGCAGAGGTGGGCGGCCGAGGCGACCGCTCCCGGTGCCGCCGACCCCCGTCCCGCCGACCCCGGTGCGATCGGAGCGGACGCGACCGCGCTCCGCCTCGCTGCGGCCGCCATCGACTACTACCCCCGCGAAGAGAAGACCTACTGGGCGACGCACTTCCTGCGTCTGCGCGAACCGCTCTCGGTGTGGGAGGAGACCCGCGATGTCGTCGTGATCGACGCTGAGCGCTCGCGCGTGGTCGAAGACTGGCATTTCCCCGAGTCGGGCCGCGGATCGCAGCGTCGCCTCGTCGAGCTCCGCGGTGAGGTCGCCCCCGGAACGCGCCTCAGCGTCGACGGCGAGCCCTACGCGGTCTACGACCTTCCCGCGCCCTTTCCGCTCGAGACGCGCCCTCGATGGATCCACGGCGCGCGCCGGGTCACCGTGCGCGAGGTGCTCGACGACGGGGCCATCGTCGAAGAGACCGCCGCCGACGGCGCGACCTGGGACGATCTGCCGCTCGCGCTCACCCCGCCCGCGCCTCCGCGCGCGGGCAATCAGCAGAAGGCGATCGACGCGTGGGCCGATGCGGTCCTCGCGGCCGCTCCGCGCATCCCCGCGGGAGCCGCCGCCGACATCCTGCGCCGCATCCCTCCGCGCACGCTGTCGGGGTCTCTCTCGCCGGTCACGAGCGTCGACGGAGCAACCGGCGACGACGAGGTCACCGCCATCGCTCGCAGCGTCGCCGACCTCGATCGCAGCTACCTCGCCGTCCAGGGCCCTCCCGGTACGGGAAAGACCTACGTGGGTTCGCACGTGATCGCACGCTTGGTCGCCGAGCGCGGATATCGCATCGGGGTCGTGGCGCAATCCCACGCGACCATCGAGCACATGCTCGATCAGGTGATCGCGGCCGGTGTGCCGGCATCCCGGGTCGGAAAGGCTCCGAAAGACCCGGGCGCTCCGCATGCCTTCACCGTGCTTCCCAAGAACGGCGTCGCGGCGTTCACCGCCGAGAACGTCTCGACCGGCTTCGTCGTCGGGGGGACCGCGTGGGACTTCAGCCACGAGGCGCGCATCCCGCGCGGGAGTCTCGACCTCCTCGTCATCGACGAGGCAGGACAGTTCTCGCTCGCCTCCACGATCGCCGTGTCGCTCGCGGCCCAGCGTCTGCTTCTGCTGGGCGACCCGCAGCAGCTGCCGCAGGTGAGCCAGGGCACGCACCCCGAGCCCGTCGACACCTCGGCCCTCGGCTGGATCATCGACGGCGCCGAGGTCGTGCCGGAGGAGTTCGGCTACTTCCTCGCCCGCACGCGCCGCATGCATCCCGCCATCGCCGAGCCGGTGTCACGGCTGTCGTACGAGGGGCGTCTCGCTGCGCACCCCTCCACCGCCCTGCGTCGTCTCGACGGCGTCGAGCCCGGCCTGCACGTCGTTCCGGTGCGGCACAGTGGCAACTCGACGTTCTCGCACGAAGAGGCCGCCGAGGTTGCGCGCGTGGTGTCCGAACTCGTCGGACGCGAGTGGACGGGCGCCGAGGGGGGAGCCGGAGATTCCGCCGCCGTGCTCGAACCCCGCGCGCTGCGGGCAGACGACATCATCGTCATCACCCCGTACAACGCTCAGCAGGTCGCCGTCGAAGAAGCTCTGGCCGCCGCGGGCTTCGCCGACGTGCCGGTCGGTACGGTCGATCGGTTCCAGGGCAAGGAGGCGGTCGTCGCGATCCTGACGCTCGCCGCGTCATCGGGCCGGGAGGCGCCGCGCGGGCTGGAGTTCCTGCTGCTGCGAAACCGCATCAACGTCGCGATCTCGCGCGCGATGCAAGCCGCCTACGTGGTGTACTCGCCGGCCCTGCTCGACGATCTGCCGCGGACCCCCGAGGGGGTCGCGCGGCTCAGTGGATTCGCTCGACTGGTGGGCGATCAGGCCGTGCCGTAGAGGCGGTCGCCCGCGTCACCGAGACCGGGCACGATGTAGCCCTTCTCGTTGAGGCGCTCGTCGACGGCACCGAGCACGAGGGTGACGTCGTGGCCCTCGACCTGCTTCTCGATCGCCGCGACGCCCTCGGGCGCGCCCAGCAGGCAGATCGCGGTGACGTCCTGCGCGCCACGCGCGAAGAGGAACTTGATGGCCGCGCCGAGCGAGCCGCCGGTCGCGAGCATGGGGTCGAGCACGAAGCACTGGCGGTCGCTGAGGTCGTCGGGCAGGCGCTCGGCGTAGGTCGTCGGCTCGAAGGTCTCTTCGTCGCGCACCATGCCGAGGAAGCCGACCTCGGCGGTGGGGAGGAGCTTCACCATGCCCTCGAGCATGCCGAGGCCGGCACGCAGGATCGGCACGACGATCGGGCGGGGCTCGCTGATCTTCACGCCCGTGGTCGTGGTGACCGGGGTCTGGATCTCGACCGGGTCGACGCGTACGTTGCGGGTCGCCTCGTAGGCGAGGAGCGTCACGAGCTCCTCGGTGAGCTGGCGGAAGACCGGAGACGAGGTCTGCACGTCACGCAGCACCGTGAGCTTGTGGGTGATGAGCGGGTGATCGGCGACGTGGACACGCATAGGCTCAAGGCTAACCGCTCCACCCGCACGCCACCGCCCCCGATTTCCGGAGTCCCCGTGACGCCCACCACCGTCGACCTCGCCGCGATGCGGCGGGCGTTCGAACTCGCCGACGCCGCCGCTGCCGGCGGGGACGTTCCGGTGGGCGCCGTCGTCGTCGACGCCACTGGTCGCATCATCGGCGAGGGACGCAACCTCCGCGAGGTGACGGGGGACCCCACCGCACACGCCGAGGTCGTGGCGCTGCGCGAGGCCGCCCGCCACCTGGGCTCGTGGCACCTGACCGACTCCACGCTGGTCGTCACCCTCGAGCCGTGCGTGATGTGCGCGGGGGCGATCCTCCAGGCACGCATCGGGCGTGTCGTCTTCGGATCGTGGGATGCCAAGGCAGGGGCCGCAGGGTCTCTTTACGATGTCCTGCGTGATCGGCGTCTTCCTCACCGCGTCGAGGTGGTCGGCGGCGTCGAGGAGGATCGGGCCGCCGCGCAGCTGCGGGCGTTCTTCGAGGATCGCCGCTGATCGCTCAGCGCGGGAGCAGGGGAAGGACCTCGCCCCCGATCTGATCGGCATGATCCACGTCGCGCAGGTCCATGAGCTGGAAGTACACCCGCTCGGCGCCGAGGGCCCGCAGTCGTTCGACCTTCTCGGCGACCTGCTCGGGCGTGCCGATGATGTTCGCGCCGTCGTCGAACTGCTCGCGCGTGCGGCCGATCGCCTCGGCCCTGCGCGCGATCTGCGCGTCGTCCGACCCGACGATGGTCGGCAGGGCGACCGAGAGTTTGAGCGTCTGCGGGTCGCGGCCGACCGCCTCGCACGCGGCGCGCACGACCGCGAACTTCTCGGCCACGACGTCTTCCGCGACGAAACCGATGTTGTATTCCGTGGCGTATCTCGCGGCGAGAGCGGGGGTGCGCTTCGGCCCGCCGCCTCCCACGATCACGGGCACCGGCGATTGCACCGGCTTCGGCAGCGCCGGCGCCGCGTCGAGCGTGTAGTGCTTCCCGCGGAACGTGAAGGTCTCGGCATCCGGAGTCGACCAGAGACCCGTCACGACCTGGAGCTGCTCCTCGAGCAGGTCGAAGCGCTTCGCCGGGAAGGGGATGCCGTAGGCCGCGTGCTCGCGCTCGAACCAGCCGGTACCGAGGCCCAGCTCGACGCGTCCGCCCGACATGGCGTCGACCTGCGCGACCTGGATCGCGAGGATCGCCGGGACGCGGTAGGTCACCGACGACACGAGCGTGCCCAGGCGGATGCGAGAGGTCTCGCGCGCGAGGCCGGCGAGGGTCGTCCACGCATCGGTAGGGCCGGGACGCGGATCGCCGTCGCCCATGCGCAGGTAGTGGTCCGAGCGGAAGAAGCCGTCGAGGCCGTGCTGCTCCGCCGAACGCGCGAAGGCGAGTTGGTCGTCGTAGGAAAAGCCCTGCTGGGGCTCGGTGAACAGGCAGTACTCCACGGGGGCCTCCGGGGGCGGGATGGGGGAACGTCAGTCGGCGGAACGCAGAATGATCGCCTCGGTCGGCGGCGCCGGGTCGGCGGGCCGACCGACGTAGCCGATGTGCGTCAGCAGCGCCTGGCGGAACTGCGCCGGTCGCTCGAGGTGCACGGAGTGCCCGGCTCCCTCGACGGACACCTCGGTGACCTCACCGCCCTTCTCGGCGTAAGCGGCGAGCACATCCCGCGTTTGCGAGACCATGGGCTGCGCGGGGGCGACGTCGGCGCCGGGCCAGTCGGGAACCACCCCGAGCGCACCCAGGTGATTGACGTCCGAGAACGACGCGTCCGACACGATCGCGTCGGCGGTGCCGTGGATCCACAGGATCGGGGGCTTGTCGGCGAGGTCCACGATTCCCGAGACATCGAAGTAGGTCGGGGCCAGCGCGTTGAGCACACCGGTCGTGCCGGGGGCGAAGCCCGGCCAGGTCGAGGTGGCGATGGAATCGCCCGGGTAATTGCCGGTGGCCGTCGAGGTCGACAGCATCGCCTCGACCCACACGTCCTCGTGCTCGCTCTGGTAGCCCGCGGCGACGTAGCCCGAGCGGAACACGGAGCGCGGCGAGGTCGGGGCCTCAGCGGTCGTGTCGTGGTCGATGAGTCTCTGGATGAAGTCGGGGTTCGCGGCCCCCGCTCCGGTACCCGCGCCCTCGTCGTTCAGGCGCGAACCGTCGCGCCGCGTGCCGCCGAAGCCGTAGGGCGATACGGGTGACTGCAGCGTGAGAGAGAGAACGGGGTGATCGAGCGCGTACTGCTGCACGACGGCACCGCCCATCGACCAGCCGACGAGGTGAGCGGCCGGGATGCCGAGGGCCTCGAGCGTCGCGTGCAGATCGTCGCTGAAGTCGCGCACGCCGCGGGTGGCGTCGATGGGGCTGTGCTCGGTCCGACCGAAGCCGCGCAGGTCGACGGCGAGGACGCGGAGTTCGCTCGGCAGGTCCTGCATGATCTCCTGCCAGAACAGCGAGGACGCGACGTGACCGTGCACGAAGACGACCGTGTGCTCGGGAGAGGTGGCGGGGCTGTCGCCGACGCGCTCGAGCACGTTCACCCCCAGCCGGTCGGTCTCGACCAGGCGGGCGGTGATGCCGTCGAAGAGAGTCATCGCTAGTCCTCCGTGTCGCTCGCCGGTGCTCCGGCACACCGTTTTCCGACTCTAACGCGCGCCCCCATCAGTCGCACTCAGACTTGCCCCGCGGGCCGAGCCCGGTTCGTAGACTGGCTCGCATGACGGATGCCACGACCTCGCTGCCCCCGATCGCGATCCTCGGAGCCGGTTCCATGGGAGGCGCGATCCTCCACGGCCTCGTCGCGTCCGGCCTCGCCGGGGGAGGGGTGACGGCGACCAACCGTTCGATCGCGAAGGCCGCTGAGCTCGCCGACCTCGACGGGGTGACCAGCGTCGCTCTCGAGGTGAATCCGGCGGGCAACACCGATGCGGTGGCCGCCGCCGACATCGTGCTCGTGGGTGTCAAGCCCGCCATGGTGCCCGACCTGCTCGACGAGATCGCCCCGCACCTGCGACCCGGCGCGATCGTGGTGAGCCTCGCCGCGGGCGTCACCCTCGACACGTTCGCCGCGCACCTCGGCGAGGGCGTCGCCACGCTGCGTTCCATGCCCAACACCCCCTCGCTCGTCGGCAAGGGCGTCACCGGTCTCGCCGCGGGGTCCGCCGCGACCGCCGATGACGTCGCCCTGGTCCGAGCGCTCTTCGAGACCGTGGGGTCGGTCCTGGAAATCCCCGAGTCGCAGATCGACGCCCTCTCGACCATCTCGGGCTCCGGCCCCGCCTATGTCTTCCTCCTGGTCGAGGAGTTCACGCGGGCGGCCGTGCGGATGGGCTTCGATGACGATCAGGCGCGTCTGCTCGCGGAGCAGACCTTCATCGGGGCGACCGCGCTCCTGGCATCCGCCGATGTGGATCCCGCCGAACTCCGACGCCGTGTCACCAGCCCGAAGGGCACCACCGAGCGCGCCGTGGCCGTCTTGCAGGATGCCCGCCTCGACGACACGTTCACCACCGCCGCCCACGCCGCCCTCGCCCGGGCGAAGGAGCTCGCCGAGGGGAACTGACCATGCGCCTGCGGTTCACCGGGACGATCTGGTACTGGCGCGGCCCCGCGCCGTTCCACTTCGTCTCGGTGCCCGAGGCCGAGGCCGCGATGATCGCCGAGGTCGCCGCGGTCGTGACGTACGGGTGGGGGATGATCCCGGCCTCCGTGACGATCGGCCGTACGACCACGACCACCTCGCTCTGGCCGAAGGACGGCGGTTACGTCGTTCCGGTGAAGAAAGCGCTCCAGGATGCCGAGGGCCTCTGCGTCGACGACGAGGTCGAGGTCACGCTCGACATCGACGCCTGAGTGCGGCGCCGGGCGCTCAGCGGTCGAGCGAGGCGAACCGCTCGATGTCGGAGTTCGTCCCCGACACGATGATGAGGTCGTGGTTGGTGACGACCGTGTTGGCCTCGGCGTAGCGGAACGGCCGGCCGGGACTCTTCACGCCCACCACCGTCACGTTGTACTTCGACCGCACGCCGGACTCGTTGAGTCCCACCCCGCGCACGAGCTTGGGTGGATACATCTTGGCGAGCACGAAGTCGTCGTCGAAACGGATGAAGTCGAGCATGCGGCCGCTGACCAGGTGGGCCACACGCTCGCCGGCCTCGGCCTCGGGGTAGATGACGTGGTTGGCGCCGACGCGGGAGAGGATCTTGCCGTGCGACTGCGAGACGGCCTTCGCCCAGATCTGCGGCACCTTGAGGTCGACGAGGTTGGCGGTGATGAGCACGGAGGCCTCGATGAGCGAGCCCACGGCCACGACCGCGACCTGGAAGTCCTGGGCGCCGATCTGGCGCAGGGCATCGATGTTGCGGGCGTCCGCCTGGACGGCGTGCGTGACGCGTTCCGACCACTTCTGCACGAGCTCGAGATTTCCGTCGACGGCCAGGACCTCGCGATCGAGACGGTCGAGCTCCCCGGCGCAGGCGGCGCCGAAGCGGCCGAGCCCGATCACCAGGACGGGCGCGTCACTGCGGATGCGTTCAACCAACGATGGGCCTTTCCACGGGGAGCGCGTACAGCTGCGACCGGGACGACGCAGCCACTGCCGCAGCGAGTGTCACTGTACCAATGCGCCCCATGAACATCGTGGCCGCCATCACGTACTTCGCGGCTTCGGGGAGCTCGGCGGTGAGGCCCGTCGACAGGCCGACGGTCGCGAACGCCGAGACCACGTCGAACAGAACGTGCTCGATGGGGGCGTCGGTGATGCGGCTGATCGTGACGGTCGAAAGGGCGACGATCGTCGCGCCCCACGCGACGACCGAGAGGGCGACGCGCTGGACGTCGCTGGGGATACGGCGACCGAACGCCTGGACCGACGGGCGCCCCTTCGCCTCGGAGAACACCGCGAGGGCGAGCACGGCGAGCGTCGTGACCTTGATGCCGCCCGCGGTGGAGGCGGAACCGCCCCCGACGAACATCAGCATCGAGCCCACGATGAGGGTCGCGCCGTTGAGATCGCCGATGTTGATCACGCTGAACCCGCCGGAGCGCGTCATGGCGGAGAGGAAGAACGCCTGGAACGTGGTGTCCCACGCATCCATGCTCCCGAATGTGAGGGGGTTGTCGTATTCCAGCAGCAGAATGACTCCGGCTCCGGCGAAGAACAGGATCACCGTCGTGATGATCGTGAGCTTCGCGTGCAGGGACCACAGGCGGAAACGCCAATAGTGCCGCCACAGTGTGAAGATCACCGGGAAACCGATGGATCCCAGGAACACGCCCGCCATCAGCACCGAGAGGAGGAAGTAGTCCTGCGCGAAGGGCGTCAGCCCGTCGGGATTCGGGACGAATCCCGTATTCGTGAACGCCATCGCCGCGTAGTACGGAGCCTCCCACAGAGCCACGAAGGGATTGATCCCCCCGACCACCAGCGAGGGGTAGATGAGGACGGTGAGTCCCGCTTCGATCACGAGCGTCGACAGCGCCACCGTGCGAAGAAGCTGGCCGACCTCGCCGAGGCGTACGGTCTGACCCTCGTTGACCGGACCGCCGTGGACCCGGAGGGGGTTGCTGTCGCCCGCGGCGATGAGCTTGGCGCGCAGCCCCAGCCGCTTCGAGATGACCAGGCCGAGGATCGAAGCGAGGGTCAGGACACCCAGCGCGCCGACGTTGACGCCGATATAGGTGATGACACGGCCCAGGGGCGAGAAGTCGGAGTACATGTTCAGCGTCGACAGTCCCGTGACGCAGATCGTCGACACCGCGGTGAACAGGGCGTCGGCGAAGGGGATGCGTTCACCGGTTGCGGACGCCGCGGGGAGCGAGAACAGCACGGTGAACAGCGCGATGAGCGTGACGAACACGAGCACCGCGAATCGCGCGGGTGAAGCGGTCGTCAGGTTGCGCAGACGATCCCATGCCTCGTAGGCGATGCGACGCAGCCGCGCAGCCCGTCGAGCCTCGTTCGGCGTCGCCGCCATGCGCCGCTCCCTTCGGTGCCCGAACCCGAATCATGGTACTCGGGCCGGGGCGCCGCTAATCTGATGCCATGGCGGACATCTTCGACGTGATCGCTGACGGAACGCGTCGCGACATCCTTCAGCTGCTCCTCGACCGGGCGACCGGCGGCGAACGCGGGACGAGTGTGTCGCAGATCGTCGCGGCCCTCGGTGTGAGTCAACCCACCGTCTCCAAGCACCTCAAGGTGCTGCGTGAGGCCGAGTTGGTATCCGTTCGCGAAGAAGGGCAGCACCGCTATTACAGCCTCGCGGTCGCCCCGCTCGACGAGGTGGACGACTGGCTCGTGCCGTTCTTCTCGATCGACGAGGAGCACGAGCCGGCCCTCCCCGATTCCGCGATGCATGCCGCCGAAGTCGTGGGCCGCGCCGCCGCGTCGGTGAAGCACTCCTTCTCGACCGCGTTCCGCAAGCTCCCGGGGCGATGAGCCCCGCGGATGCCCGGAATCCCGGCATCCGTGAATCACATTCGTCACAGTGGGCCCATAGGTTTACAGCCGTCCCGGACAGACCCTAGAGTGTGGTCAGCATCAGGAGGGTGAGTTCACCCGGAACGAGGGGTGAGCGATGGCCGAGCTGCCGGACGTGCGGTTCTTGACGGTCGCCGAGGTCGCAGAACTCATGCGCGTATCGAAGATGACGGTCTACCGTCTCGTGCACGCGGGGGAACTGCCCGCGGTTCGTTTCGGTCGCAGCTACCGAGTGCCCGAATCGGCCGTCGCCGATGCCGTGCAACGACCGGTGTCCGACGTCGGCTAGACTGATCCGAGGCTTTTTTTCAACGCCTGCTGTTCCCGGGGGCCGAAATCGGCACCCAGACCCCGACTTAGTGAGGTTTTCCGTGGGTTCTGTCATCAAGAAGCGCCGTAAGCGCATGGCGAAGAAGAAGCACCGCAAGCTGCTTCGTAAGACTCGTCACCAGCGCCGCAACAAGAAGTAAAGCGGCCACCACACCGAGCGCCTGTCCGATTCGCGACGGGCGCTTCGTGTATCCGGTCCCGTTCGTCTCTCCGGAGGTAAGCATGCAGTCCATCTCGGTCCACGACCTGCACGCGGGGCGTGAACGCCCCCTGATCGACGTGCGCGAGGAGCACGAGTTCGCCGCAGGTCACGTCCCCGGCGCCGTGAACCTCCCGATGTCGACCATCGGGGAGCACCTCGACGCGCTCCCCGGTGAGCCCTTCGACGTCATCTGCCAGGCCGGCGGGCGATCCGCGCGGGTCGTCGAAGCCCTCACGGCGCGCGGACACGACGCGACCAACGTCGAGGGTGGCACGGGCGAGTGGATCGCCTCGGGCTACGACGTCGAGTCCTGAGCCGCGAGCGGACACGCCCGTCGCGCACCGGGTCTCGCCCTTCCCCTGCCTTCTAGGATGGTCAAGGTGACGACTCTCACGCTGATCGGAAAGCCCGACTGCCATCTCTGCGACGTGGCGGAGCAGATCGTCGAGACGGTCGTCGGCGGGCTCCCCGAGGGTGCCGCCGACCGCGTCACGATCACGCAGGCCTCGATCGCCGACGACGCCGCCCTCTACGACAAGTGGTGGGAGAAGATCCCCGTCGTCCTCATCGACGGGGAGCTCCACGCGCACTGGCGCGTCTCGGCCGACCGTCTCCGCGCCGCCCTTCTCGCGGCAGACACCCAAGGAGCCTCCGCGTGAGCATCCGTCACATCGTCCTGTGGAAGCTCTCGGCCGACGACGCCGATACGCGTGCGCTGCACGCGGAACAGATCGCCGAGCGCCTGTTGGCTCTCGACGCGGTCATCGACGAGATCCAGCACATCGAGGTGGGGCGCAACGTCGTCAGCCCGCAGTCGAACTGGGACGTCGCTCTGGTCAGCGAGTTCGCCGACGTCGACGCGCTCGAGCGCTACCAGGTGCACCCCGCCCACCAGGAGGTCGCAGCCTTCGTGCGCTCCGTCGTGGCGGACAGGGCTTCAGTCGACTACCCGTTCTGAGCGGGAGGCCCCTGCGGTTCCTCTTTCTTCGCCCGTTTATGATAACGGTTCTCAATATCGATAAGCTCTCGATCGGTTCACCCGAGCCTCCGACCGAGAAAGCTGTCCATGCCCCCACGTCTCCGTCGTCGATCGACGACTTCCCTGGCCGCCCTGCTGCTCACAGCGGCGACCGTATCCACCGCCTGTAGCGCCCCGCCGGTCGCATCGCCCGGCTCCGTCGACGACCGTCGAGTGCTGACGGCAACCGCTCCGGGGTGGGCCTCCAGCGCCGCCGAGGTGTCGCTCGACGCGCGCCTGACGGCCACCGTGCTGCTCGCCGACTCGGCGACGGCCGCGGAGACGAGCGCGGCGCGTTCGTGGCTCGAGACCGCCGGAATCGACGTCATCCGAGAGCGCGAGAGTGTCCGAGCGCTCTCCGTGACCGGACCGGCATCAGCGTTCGCCTCGGCCTTCGACACCGCCTTCGGCGAGACGACCGTGGACGGTCGCGCGGCCGTCGCGCCCACGCGCGATCTGTCCGTCCCTCGCCAGGCCGGTGCCATCGAGTCCGTCGCCGGTCTCGTCGACACCGACGCGATGAGCCCCAGCACCGACGCCGCTCCCGTGCGCAGCGACGACTGCGCCGCGTACTGGGGGCAGACGCTCTCGTCGTCGTGGCCGTCGTCGGTCCAGGTCGAGCATCGCTCGAATGCACTATGCGGGTACGGGCCCACGCAACTGCGCGCCATCCACCAGCTCCCGGCGGATGCACGCGGCGCGGGAGCGACCGTGGCGATCGTCGGAGTCTTCGACGACGACACGGTCGCCGCGAACACCGACGCGTACTTCGCGCGGGAGGGTCTGCCCACTCTCCGGGAGGGACAGTACACCCACCACGCTTCCGCGAACCCGGACGTCACCCGCTGCGGAGGCCCCTCGGCATGGACCGTCGAGCAGCATCTCGACGTCCAGGCGGTGCGCGCGATGGCGCCGGACGCCGACATCGTCTACTGGGGCGCCGACGACTGCCTCGCGGCGACGCTCTACCTGCGCGTTCTCGACGCCGTGGAAGCGCCCGTCACTCCGAGCGTGGTCTCGCTCTCTTTCGGTGGTCCGGAGGAACTCGACACCGATGCCGATCGAACTCTGCTGAACCGCGTCCTCGTCGAGGCCGCGTCTCGCGGTGTGTCCGTCTTCGCCTCGAGCGGCAACGACGGCGACTACTCCCTCGCCGGCGACCACCACGACGAGACCGACGTGGCCACCCCGGCCTCCAGCCCCTACGTCACCGCCGTGGGTGGAGCCAGCGTCGGGCTCGATGCCGACAACCGCATCGCCGTCGAGGCCGGGTGGGAGGTGCAGACCCGCTTCGCGCAGAACGGGGGCATCATCCCGCCGGGGTTCCTCTACGGTGCCGGGGGCGGGGAGTCGGCCTTCTACCCGCGCCCCAGCTGGCAGAGCGAACGCATCGCGCACTCCGGATCGGGGCGTCTCGTCCCCGACGTCGCCTCGCTCGCCGACCCCAACACGGGCTTCACCGTCGCGGTTCCCCGCAACGGAGCCGTGTCGTACGAAGCCCACGGCGGCACGAGCCTGGCAACGCCGATGGTGGCCAGCATGGTGGCGATCGCCAAGGCGCGCACGGGGGTGGACGTCGGCCTCGCCGCGCCCTTCCTCTACGCGCTGAGCGGGTCGAGCGCGATCCGCGACGTCGTTCCCGCTTCCGCCGGGACCTGGTACCGGCGTGACAAGAGCACCGGCCAACTGTGGCTCGAGACCCTGTACCTGTGGGACGCGCGCCCGCAATCCCTCCAATCCGCGACCGGGTGGGACCCGGTCACCGGTGTCGGCATCCCCACCGGAACCGATTTCCTCGACCGATTCGGAGCAGAAAAGTGATCACGCGTCCTCGCACCGGACTCCTCACCCTCGTCTTCGGCGCGGTCGTGACGGCCGCGATCGTCGCGGGCGTCGTCCCCGCGAGCGGAGCGGCGACGATCGCCTCGACCTCCGCCTCCGGCATCCAGATGCTCGATGCCGACGGCGGGGCGCTCCAGCAACCGGCGCCCCTCAGCGAATGGACCGGCGGGGCGACCGTGGAGAACTCCCTCGCTCAGACCGGCGACGTGCTGAAGCTCAACACCACCCGCACGACCGGGGTGACCGCTCGAGCCGCCTCGGATGGGGCGCAGGCGACGATCGACAGCGGACTCTTCCAGTTGCGGGACCGCGTCCCGATCGCTTTCACCGGTCTTCGTGCCAGCTGCGGGACCGATGGAAGCACATCGGTGACGTTCGACACCCTGACCGTCGACGGCAAGAACGTCTTGAACACGTCGAAGCTGTCGGCGGGATACACGGTCGCACTGCCGACGTCCGCCACATGGGGGTCGACGCGGCTGATCGTCGGGGAACGCACGGTCGACCGTGGCCGGGCCCAGGTGACGGCCCTTCGGATTGAGGCCGAAGCCGGGTGGTCGGAGATCTGGCGCGTGCGTCTCGGTGTCGCGGTCTGCGCTCCTGCGGCCCTCGCATCTCCCGCCCTGGTCTCGGGAGTCACCGTCACGGCGCCGAGTGGAGCCGTCCTCATTCCGGGAGCTCCGCACCTGGATGCCGAGGGGTCGGTCTCCGCACAGGCGGTGAGCGGAACCGCACCGGCGTCGACGGCCTCCGACGTCTCGGTCGCACACGCGGCGGACGGATCGAGCGCGGTCTCGGTCGGATCGTTCCGTCAGGTGCCGGATACGTCGTCCGTGGGGGACTACATGTGGTCGGCCCTGCGCGTGTACGGTCTGCGTCTCAGCGTCGACAGCGATGGTTCGTCGCGCCTGACCTTCGCCGATACGGGGTCCGCGGTCTTCGTCAACGGCATCTGGATCAACACGGGAACCGACCTCTACACGGGCGTGGATGCCACGGGCTCGCCGCGCGTGCGCGTGCACCTGAACGAGCGCGTCGCACAGAGCGACGGCAGCGTGCTCATCACCGCGCTGCGCTACGAGGACCTCACCGGTGCCTACCCTGCGGTCAGCCTCGGTGTCGTGCGGTGGTCTCCCGCGGCGGCCGGGCCGACGCCCACTCCCGAGCCGACGACGACCACCGCGCCGCCCCTGCCGCGGCGATACGCTTTCGCGGTCGACGCCACGGGCCCCTCGGCCATCGCCCCGGCGTTCGTCGCGGCGCCCGGGGAGACGATGACCGCTCACGTCGCATCGACCGGCGCCGATGCGACGGCGGTGACCGACGGTTTCGCCGGGCAGATCGCGGTGCGGGGCATCGAGACCTCCAGCTCCGATGCGGCTGCCTCGGTCGGGGTGGACGACCTCGTCCTGTACCCCGGGACGGCAATGGAGGTATCCCTGCGGGACGTGCGCCTCCGGGTCACCGCGGTCGGGACGACACTGACCACCGGGGGCGGAACGGTCGCCGGACAGACGGTTCCGGCGGGCGCGGTGGCGGCGGGGACCCGCTTCGCCGTGGCGGGGCGGACGGCGGTCGTCACGCTGAACGCGCAGGCGCTCGACGGGCAGGCGCAGACCGCTGTGGCGCTCCAAGTGGATGACCGTCGCGGCCTCGGTGCCCTCGTGCGCGTCGGCGTCGTCACGGCCGATGCTCCGCAGAACTCGTCGGATCCGGGGTCCGGGAGCCAGCCGGCACCGCAGCCTCGGCCCTCGGACGGCTCGTCTCCCGAGCAGTTGACGCCCGGCCCCATCGGCAAGGACGACGTCCGCGCCGTGGGCGGTGCCGCGGCATCGACGTCGACAGCGTTGGCGAAGACCGGCGCGGAAGTCTCGGCCGTTCCCGGGCTGATCATCGCGGGTGTTCTCGCGGCGGTCGGCGGCGGCGTCCTGATCGTCTTCACCCGACGCCGTCGCGCGGGACGCGGGTGAGGGAAGGGGCTCCGGGCGCGTCCCGGGGCCCTCTCCTGTCAGCCGATCGGCCGCACCGTCGCCGGCACGATCGCGAGGGCGAGGCGCACCGTGTCGCGGTCCTCGAGTCGCTGCTCGGGAGCATGCTCGACCACGACGCGGCTGCCGTCGCTCGTGAGGACCGTCGAGCGGCGGACGCTGCCCAGGAAGGTCGAGTCCTCGACCACTCCGTCGACACCGGGCGAGTCCGCCCCGACCAGCAGGACGTTCTCGGGGCGGACGACGACCTCGCAGTGACCGTCGTGCGCGGACTCCGCGAGGGGCAGCTCCTGGCCCCAGACCTCGACCGTGAGTCCCTCCACGATTCCGGGGACCGCGCTCACCGGTCCGAGGACCTCGGCGACCGCGGCGTCCGCGATGCGGGCGTAGACCTCGTCGGGGCGGCCCGCGGCCACGATGCGTCCCTCGTCCATGAGAACGAGGTGGTCGGCGACGGCCGCAGCCTCGGCGGTGTCGCGCGTCGCCCAGAGGGTCGTGACGCCGCGATCGCGCAGCTCGCGGACCAGCCGGTCGCGGGTCTCGGCGCGAGCGGTCGTGTGGAGCGCCGCGAGGGCGTCGTCGAGGACGAGGGCCTGCGGTCGTGCGGCCAGGGCACGCGCGAGAGCCCAGCGCTGTCGATCACCGTGCGAGAGGCGGCGCACGCTCTTGTCGGCGGGGTCGAGGCCCACGACATCGAGGAGCCGATCGGTCTCCGCCCGTGGGTCGTCGTCGCCGGCGTGCCGTGCCGCCGCCGAGATCGCCGCGCGAACGCGTCCGAAGCGAGCGACCGGCGTACGGTCGCGGACCTCCGCGATGCGGGGCGCTGCGGCGCCCGTGCGTCCCTCGACGATCACCGTGCCGGCATCCGCTCGCTCCACGCCACTCGCGACGCGGAGGAGGGTCGACGCTCCGCAGCCCGACGGGCCGACGAGGGCGACGATGGTCCCGGGCGCGACGTCGAGGTCGATGTCGCGCAGGATCGACACCCCGGCGCGCTCCCTGTGCACGCCCCGCAGGGCGATGGACCACCCCGATCGCGGCGCCTCCCCGAGAGGCGACGGATCCATGGGGGTGACGGCGACCATTCGCTCACGCTAGAAAGAGCGCATGACGCACGAACGCCCGGGCGGTGAACCCCGGGCGTCGCTCACTCGAACCTTTACGGGGCGAGACGGGTGGGGCCGCGGAAGAGGAAGGTGACCTCGCGGATCGACGACTCGCCCAGCATGAGCATGAGGATGCGCGCGAGGCCCATGCCGAAACCGCCGTGCGGCGGGGCTCCGAAGCGGAAGAAGTCGAGGTAGAAGTCGAGGTGCTCGGGGTCGAGACCCTTTTCCTTCGCCTGCTCGATCAGGATGTCGACGCGGTGCTCGCGCTGCGCGCCCGTCGTGATCTCGACGCCGTTGAACAGCAGGTCGTACGACTTGGTCAGCCCGGTCTCCTCGTCGCGCATGTGGTAGAACGCACGGATCTCGGGGTGGTAGTCGGTGATGAAGACAAAGGGGTGGCCGTACGTCTCGCGCACATGAGCGGCGATCTGACGCTCCCCCTCGGGGTCGAGGTCGCCGTCGGTACGGGGGATGTCGTAGCCGCGGGCCGCGACGATCTCTCGAGCCTCGGCCAACGGGATGCGCGGGAAGGGCACCGCAGGAACCTCGACCTCGACGCCGAACAGCTCGCGGATCTCGTCGCCGTGCTTGTCGGCGACGGCCTGGAACGCCGTGTGGAGCAGCTCCTCCTGCATGCGCGCGACGTCTTCGTGCGAGTCGATCCAGCTGATCTCGGCGTCGATCGAGGTGAACTCGGTCGCGTGACGGCTGGTGAACGAGGGGTCGGCGCGGAAGGCGGGCGCGATCTCGAAGATCTTGCCGAAGCCGGCGACCTGGGCCATCTGCTTGAAGAACTGCGGGCTCTGCGCGAGGTAGGCGGTCTTGTCTTCGAAGTAGGGCACCTCGAACAGCTCGGCGTTGGACTCCGAGGGGGATGCCATGAGCTTGGGGGAGTGCACCTCGATGTAGTCGCGCTCCACCCAGTACGTGCGCATGGCGTGCTCGAGGGTCGTCTGCACGCGGAAGATGAGGTTGTTGCGGCGCTGACGCAGGTCGATGAAGCGCCAGTCCATGCGCTTGTCGGGGCTGCTGTCGCTGGCGATCGGGGTCTCGGGGTTCGCGGCGGCCGCGATCTCGAGCTCGCCGACCTTGATCTCGACGCCGCCGAGCTTGACGCGCTCGTCGTGCTTGAGTTCGCCGCGAACGGTCAGGAACGTGCCGGTCGCGAGGGCGCCGATCGTCTCGGTCAACGCGAGGGCGGCGGCATCCTGCTCCGTCTCTTCGGAGGGGCGGGTCGCCGGGTTGACCAGCTGCACGGCGCCGGTCTCGTCGCGGAGGACGACGAACTGCACCTTCTTCTGATCGCGCACGGTTTCGACCCATCCCGACACCTCGACGGGGCCGGCGGGGAGGGATTTCAGCTGGTTGACCAGGACGCGTTCGCTCACGATCGACCAGTCTACGTGCGCGGTCCGCACGACACCGGGCGCGAACCTACGATGGGGGCGTGACCTTCTCGATGCCGCCCGAGTCGTTCCGGACACTGCGCCCGGAACCGACGGTGCGCAGGTCGCGCGGATGGGATGTCGCCCTCACGATCGTGCTGCTCGTGCTGCTCCCGCTCCTGGCGCTCGCCGCCTCGTACGCGGGGGTGCTCCTCGCGTACGCCTCGGACGCGTGCGTCTCGACGACCTGCAACACCGGGCTGATGAACATCGGCTTCTGGACCGCGGTGGTCTCGCCCTGGGGGGTGCTCCTGATCGGGGTGATCGTCGCCATCGTCCGACTCGTGCGTCATCGCCTCGCCTTCTGGGTGCCGCTGGTCACGGTCGTCGCCATCGTCGCGGTGTGGTTCGTCGCCGCTGCCCTCGTGGGCGCGGGAGTCTCGGCATCCTGATCCGTTCGGGGGCAACCCCCAGGGAGGGTGGGGGTGCGCGACCTAACCTGAGAGCGGGCGCCCGCACCGGGCGGCCGATCACCGAGCGCGAAGGCACCCGATGACCGACACCACCGTCTCTCTCGTCCCGCTGCGGTCGACGTCCGGATCCGGGGAGGGACAGTCCTGGCTGACGTCGCTCGCGGACTGGACGGTCTCGCTCATGGAGATCATCGGCCCCGTCGGTGCCGGGGTCGCGATCGCCCTCGAGAACCTGTTCCCGCCTCTGCCCAGCGAGGTCGTGCTCCCCATGGCGGGGCTCACCGCCAGCCGCGGCTCGTTCACGCTGTTCGAGGCGCTGCTGTGGACGACGATCGGATCGGTCGTCGGCGCCTTCATGCTGTACGGCCTCGGGCGCTGGCTCGGGGCCGCGCGACTTCGCGCGTTCGCGTCGAAGATGCCGCTGCTGCACCCCGAAGACGTCGACCGCACCGTCGCGTGGTTCGAGCGGCACGGGGGCAAGGCGGTGTTCTTCGGGCGGATGATCCCGATCTTCCGGAGCCTCATCTCGATCCCCGCCGGGGTCTCGAAGATGCCGCTGTGGCGCTTCGGTCTGCTCACCGGCGCGGGAAGTCTCATCTGGAACACGATCTTCGTGCTCTCGGGCTTCCTGCTGGGCGAGAACTGGCACATCGTCGAGGAGTACGCCTCGATCCTGCAGTACGTGGTCATCGCCGTCGTCGCCATCGGTGTCGCTTGGTTCCTGTACTCCCGCGTCCGCTCACTGCTGGCCTCGAAGCGCGAGGGCGATCGCGATGGGTCCGCACCCGCGCCGCGCGACGCCTGAAAGTCGTCCCGCGGGTTATCTCCACGTCGAGGCAACCGGCATCCGGACTCAGTCAGACCACAGAACCCGCCCGTAGACTGGCGCCGTGCCCGCCGACCGCCTTCATCTCGTGCGCCACGGAGAGGTCCACAACCCCCGTCGCGTGCTCTACGGTCGGCTCCCCGGATTCGGCCTCAGCGTGGACGGGCGCCGGATGGCGCGTCAGGCGGCCGAGTACGTGAAGGGCCTCGACCGCCCGGTCGAAGCCCTCGTGGTCTCGCCCCTCCAGCGCACCCGCGAGTCGGCCGAGCCCTTCGAAGAGCTCTTCGACATCGAGCCGTACATCGACGACCGGGTCATCGAGCCCACCAACGTCTTCGAGGGGCGGCGCATGAAGCAGGCCCTCGCCAACCCCCTCAACTGGCGGCACCTGAGCCGCCCGTCCGTGCCCAGCTGGGGCGAGCCGTACGAGCGCATCGTCGCCCGGATGACCTCCGCGATGACCGACGCCTGGGACCGCGTCCCCTCGGGCGATGTGGTCGTCGTGTCGCATCAACTCCCGATCTGGGTGACGCACCTCGCCCTGTCCCACCAACCCACCCGCCACGACCCCCGCAAGCGCCGCTGCGCGTTGTCGAGCGTGACGAGCTTCGAACGGCGAGACGGCGCCGACGGCTCGACGCGCTGGGTCGAGGTGGCGTACGCCGAGCCGGCGAGCACCGCCGGAGCCGTCGATGTAGGAGCCGTCTGATGCGCAGATTCCTCACCGCCGCGGGGTCGATCGCCGCCGCGGTCGCTCTCGTCGTGGGTCTGTCCGCGTGCGCGGAAGACCCGCTCGCCGCGCAGTACCGCGAGGGTGACAACAAGGGCTACATCGCCGCCAACGGTTTCCAGACCACCGAGATCCCTCCCGAGAACCGCGGCGACCCCGTCGAATTCACGGGCTCTCTCGACAACGGCTCCGCCGTCTCGAGCGCCGACTTCGCCGGCAAGGTGCTCGTCGTCAACTTCTGGTACGCCACCTGCGGCCCGTGCATCATCGAGGCCCCGCGCCTCGAGCAGGCGTATCAGACGTTCCAGGGCCAGGACGTCGCCTTCCTCGGCATCAACACGTACGATCAGCCGGCCACCGCCCTGTCGTTCGCCCGCGATCACGGGGTGTCGTACTCCAGCGCCATGGCCGTGGGGGACGCGCAGCTCAAGCTCGCCTTCACCGACGCGGCACCCCTGAACGCCACCCCCACGACCCTCGTGCTCGACAAGCAGGGCCGCGTCGCCGCGCGTATCGTCGGCGAGCTGCCCGAGGCCTCGATCCTCGAGTCGATCGTGCGCACGCTGGTCGCGGAGAACGCGTGAGCCCGGGCGCCCTCGTCTTCGACGGGGCGCTGTGGATCGCCGTTCCCATCGCCCTGGCCGCCGGCCTCATCTCCTTCCTCTCGCCCTGCGTGCTCCCGCTCGTGCCGGGGTACCTCGGCTACATCGGCGGTGCCGTCGCTCCCCGCGGGGGCTCGGCATCCGGTTCCAGCCGAGGGCGCCTGCTCGGCGGAACCCTGCTGTTCATCGCGGGCTTCACTCTCGTCTTCATGGCGATCAACGTGCTCGGGGGAGCGCTCGGTCGCTTCTTCGTCGAGTACGCCGACGTGATCACCCGTGTCATGGGCGTCGTCATCATCCTCATGGGGCTGGTGTTCATCGGTCTCTTCGGCCTCGCGCAGCGCTCGATCCGGATGCAGTCGCGCAGCAACCTCGGCCTCATCGGCGCCCCGCTCCTCGGCATCGCCCTCGGCATCGGGTGGACGCCCTGCATCGGGCCCACGCTCACCGCGATCCTGTCGGTGTCGTACAACCTGGGCGACCCCGGCCGGGCCGCGCTCCTGGGATTGGCGTACTCGCTGGGTCTCGGCATCCCGTTCCTGCTCCTCGCCCTCGGATTCGGATGGGCGACGAAGTCGGTGGCGTTCGTCCGCACGCACATCCGCGTGGTCAACCTCATCGGAGGAGCGCTGCTCATCGTGCTCGGCCTGCTGATGGTGACCGGGTTCTGGGGCCAGTGGATGTCGACCCTGCAGGGGGTGATCGGCAATGTCCAGCTCCCGCTCTGATCGTTCCGACCGAGGTAACACCGTGACCGACCCGCTGCGTCCCTCCGACCACGCCGACTCGACCTCCGACGAGGTCACGCAGCCGCGCCTCGGAGTCGTGGGCTGGCTTCGCTGGGGCTGGCGCCAGCTGACGTCGATGCGCACCGCTCTGGTGCTGCTGCTGCTGCTCGCCATCGCGGCCGTTCCCGGTTCGCTCGTGCCGCAGCGCACCGCCGACCCCAACGGCGTTACGCAGTACTTCACCGACAACCCCGATCTCGCACCGGTGCTCGACAAGCTCAGCCTCTTCGACGTGTACAGCTCGCCGTGGTTCTCGGCGATCTACCTCCTGCTGTTCATCTCGCTCATCGGTTGCGTGCTGCCGCGCACCAAGCACCACTGGAAGGCCCTGCGCTCGCAGCCTCCGCGCACCCCCGCCCGACTGTCGCGACTGGACGACCACCGCACCCGCACGATCCAGGTCGACGCGGACGCGGATGCCGTGGCCGCGGCCGCCGTGGAGAGCGCGGCCGCCCAGCTGCGCAAGAGCGGCTATCGCGTGGCGCGTTACGACTCCCGGGGCAGCTTCTCGGTGTCGGCCGAGCGCGGCTACCTGCGTGAGACCGGCAACCTGCTGTTCCACGGGGCTCTGGTCGGTGTCCTCATCGCGGTGGGCGTCGGCGGCGGCTTCACGTACACCGGTCAGCGCGTGCTCGTGGAAGGACAGGCGTTCAGCAACAGCCTGCTCGACTACTCCTCCTTCAATCCCGGTCGATTCGTCGGGGGCGACACCCTGACGCCGTACTCGATGACCCTCGACAAGTTCGACGTCACCTACGTCCCGCCCGGACAGCCCGGTTCGGGGCAGGCCGGCAACTTCGTCGCGCACGTGACGACCCAGACACCCGGAGGCGATGCGCAGGACGGCGAAGTGCGGGTCAACCACCCCCTCGATGTGCAGGGCGACCGCGTCTACCTGCTCGGCAACGGGTACGCCCCGACCGTCACGATCCGCGACGCCGACGGCAAAGAGGTGTTCCACGACTCGGTCGCGTTCCTGCCCCAGGACGCCAACATGACCTCGCTCGGCGTCATCAAGGTCGCCGACGGGCTTCCGCAGCAGCTCGGCCTGCTCGGGTTCTTCTATCCGACGATGGACGTGCTCGATTCGGGTGCTCTGACATCGACCTACGGCGCCCTCGAGTACCCGACGCTCACGCTTCGCGTGTACGAGGGCGATCTCGGCATCGACGACGGTACGCCGCGGTCGGTCTACACGCTCGACCCGTCGAAGATGACGCAGATCGCGGGCGGCGACAGCGGCAACCCCGCGATCCAGCTGATGCCGGGGCAGACCGAAGACCTGCCGAACGGACTCGGCACCATCACCTTCGAGAACGAGGCCCCTCCCGGAGCCGTCGGCTACGAGCAGTCGGTCAAGCGCTTCGCGTCGCTGTCGATCCACCGCGACCTCGCCGGTCCCTGGGTTCTGGGCTTCGCGCTTCTCGCTCTGTTCGGTCTGCTCGCGGCCCTCTTCGTGCCGCGCCGGCGCATGTGGGTCAAGGCGACTCCGCGGGACGGCAGCGTCGAGATCGAATACGCGGGCCTGGCCCGCGGTGAAGACCCTACTCTCGCCGCAGCCGTCGATCAGCTCGCCGACAAGCACGGCGCGACCCTTCCCTCCCAGAGCCACCCCGACACCGGAAAAGTAGACTGACACCATGCCCGGAACCGACCCGCTTCTCCTCGACGAGATCTCCCTCCTCCTGGTGTGGACGGCGGTCGCCATCTACGTGCTGGCGTTCATCGCCTACGCCATCGATCTCGCCCGTCGTTCAGACCTCGCGCTGAAGGCGAAAGACCAGATCGTCGCTCGCGAGCTGGTGACCGCGGGCGGCGGGGGAGTGATCTCGTCGGGCTCCGGGGCTCCGGCATCCGCTTCGTCGGCGAAGCCCCGCTACCTCTGGGCGCGACTCGGCACGGTCCTGACCGCGCTCGGCTTCGTCTTCCACCTCGTCGCGACGGTGCTGCGTGGAGTCGCGGCTGGACGCGTGCCGTGGTCGAACATGTACGAGTTCGCCCTGACCGGTCTGCTGTTGATCATCGCGGTCTACCTCGTGGTGCTGACGCGCTACGACCTGCGCTTCCTCGGTTCGCTCATGACCGGTCTGGCCGTGCTGCTGCTGGGTGGGGCGACCCTCGCTTTCCACGTCGAGGTCGTGCCCCTGGCCGACCCGCTGAAGTCGGTGTGGCTGGTCGTGCACGTGTTCGTCGCCAGCCTCGCGACGGCCCTGTTCGCGCTCGCGTTCGGGTTGTCGGTCGTGCAGCTCATCCAGACGCGCCGCGAGCGCAAGCTGCTCGACGGTCCCACGGATGCCGAGACCAAGCGCAGCTTCCTGCGCACCGTCCCGAACGCCGAGGCGCTGGAGTCGTTGGCGTACCGCTTCGCCATCGTCGGCTTCATCTTCTGGACCTTCACCCTCATCGCCGGCTCCATCTGGGCGAACGACGCGTGGGGCCGCTTCTGGGGCTTCGATACGAAGGAAGTCTGGACCTTCGTCATCTGGGTGCTCTACGCCGGATACATTCACGCCCGCGCGACGCGCGGCTGGCGCGGCACCCGCTCCGCCTGGCTGTCGATCATCGGCTTCACCGCGGTGCTGTTCAATTTCACGATCGTCAACGTGTTCTTCAAGGGCCTGCACGCCTACAGCGGCCTGACCACCTGACACGGGCTGCTCCCCCGGGGCGTGGCGTGGGCGGTGCCCGTGGTGCGGTGCCCGGGGGTGTGGTGTGCGTGCGGGTGGTGCCGTGCGTCTGGCGCCCGAGCGCGTGATGTCCTGACAACTCCGTCGGCGCCCTGGGTGGCTCTGTCCTTGTGATGAGTGTCCAGAACACCCGGACGATTTTCGGATCCGTCCGGGTGTTTTGGACACTCATCGTGGGTTCGTGGGTTCGTGGGTTCGTGGGTTCGTGGGTTCGTGGGTTCGTGGGTTCGTGGGTTCGTCCGGGGACGCTCACCCGACGACGGGGGAGCACGGCCAGCCGCGTGATTGCAGAGCCTTCCGCGTCGGTTCGACGACGCGGCCTCGGGGCTCGCGAAGGTGGTGGTCGAGCACGCGGATGAGCACCCAGCCCTGTCCGGCGATGGCCGGCCACCGGTCGGCATCCCGACGGAACTGCTCGAGGTCAGCGTGCTGGCGCCCGTCGTACTCCACGGCTACCCGGTAGTCGGGGTAGGCCAGATCGAGGCGGGCGACGAAGCGCCCGGCGGCGTCGCGGAGTACCCAATTGAGCTCGGGTTCGGGCAGACCTGCGCGCACGAGCACGAGACGGACGGCTGACTCGCGAGGCGACTCGGCTCCCGCCCGCAGGAACGGCACCGCCGCCGCGAGCGCTTTCGCGCCGCGACGGCGTGGGCGCTCGGATGCTTCGACGAGGTCTGCGCGATCAGCGAGATCGGCTGTCAGGATCGCATCGCCCACGGCGACGAGGTCGTCCTCGCCGAGCGTGCTGGCGAGCTGCGCCCACGTCTCCGAGGGACTCGCAACGGGTAGGCCGTGGCGTAGCGTCAGCTGGTCGGGGGACATCTCGAGTCGGTGCCCGATGACGCCGCGCGTACGCGGCTCACGTCCGGGTGGCATCGCCGAGACGTGAAGGTGCTGCGGTACAGGGCCGGGCAGCGGCAAGCCCCAGAGAAGCGCCGCCGTCTGATGGCTGAAGAACTGCGCGGCGGTGAGCCTGGGCTCGTAGGCGCGGCATCGATCGGCGGTGGTGTGGAGGTGGACCGAGGTGCGCGTTCCGTGGAACGGTGAGCGCAGATCCATCGCCGTCAGCCGGTCGCGCGGCACCCCGAGCCGCGTCGCCTCGCGCACAGTGAAGGACGTTCCGAGTTCTTCGGGGAGTTGTCGGCGTTGCACGCACCTACTTCAGCGCGTCGCGATGCGAGCCCGCGCGCGTCGTGACGCCCGTTGTGGAGAGGCGCGGAAGCGTGAACACGGGGGAGGAGCCGCCTCGCGAACTGCTCGCGCGGCATCTGGGCCCGCGCGCACCTTGAGTGTCCAAAACACCCGGACGATTTTCGAATCCGTCCGGGTGTCTTGGACACTCAACGGGGCGGACCGCGGGGCGCGGACCGCGGGGCGCCGGGCGCCGGGCGGCGCGGGGCGCGGGGCACGCGGGGCGCGGGACGCGGGGCGCGAGCGCGCCGCCGGCTACCCCGCGGTGGCGACGGCGCTCGCGGCCCGCGCCGACACCGTACGGCGGCGCACGACGACCAGCGTCGTGACCACCAGCGCCAGCACGGCCCAGACGACCAGTCCCGCGGCTCCCGCTCCCACGCCGCCGACGGACGAGAGTGCGCCGAGCATCGCGTTGTATGCGGGGGCCGTCGGCAGCAGCGAGGCGAAGGCCGCCAAGACGGGCGGCACCGTCGAGACGATGCTCGTCGCGAGGGCGAGCGCGCCGACGATCGCGGCGATCCAACGGCCCGCACCGCCGAAGAGCGCGACGAGCGCCTGGTTCACGGCCGCGAAGGCCACGCCCGCGACCACGCAGATCATGGCGAACAACGCCCAGTCGCCCCAGTCGTAGTCGGATGCCACCTGCACGACGCCCGCGACCAGCATTCCCTGCACGGCTCCGACCACCGCCGCGGGAGCGAAGCCGCGCAGCGCGACGAGACCCGATGAACGCCGGCTGGTGAGAGCGCGGGCCGAGACCGCCTGGAACACCACGAACGATGCGAGAGCTCCGTACCACAGCACGGCCATCGCCAGCAGCGGTACCGCCGCGACGCCGAAGAGCGAGTCGCTGCTGCCCGACGCCGAGACGGGGTCGGCGACGACGTCGGCGAGGTTCGTGGCCTGCGCGTCGGTGTAGGTGGGCAGTTTCGCGACGGCGGTGTCGAGGCCGTCCGCGAGGGATGCCGTTCCGGTCGCGACCTGGGTGATGCCGTCCGCGAGCTGGCCTGCTCCGGTCTCGGCGCCGGAGGCTCCGGATGCCACTTGACCGGCGCCCGAGGCCAGAGCCGAGGCTCCCGTGCCGAACTGGCGGGCGCCGTCGGCGAGCGTGGTGGCTCCGCCCGCGATGCCGTCCATGCCGCTCGCGATCGTGCCGATGCCCTTCGCGGCGTCGTAGCCGCCGTCGGCGAGCTTCTGGTTCGCCTGGGCGAGGGCGCTGAACCCGGCCGGGAGCTTCGACGCCTCCGCCGACAGACCGCCGATCTGCGCGACGGTCGCCTTCGCTTTCGGCAGGGCCGCGTTGGCGTTGTCAGAGGCGGTGCGCAGTGCTGCGCACTGCTCGGGGGTTCCGGTGCACGTGTCCGCGGCTGTCCGCAGAGCGGCGGCGGCATCGGTGAGAGCGGTGTTGATCTGCGGCGCGGCGGCCGACAGCTGCTGTGCGTCCTCGGCGAATCCGGGCGGGATCTGGGCGGCGAGGGCCGTGATCTGTCTGGCCAGTTCCGCGTTGCCGTCGGCCAGCTGAGTGACTCCCGCCGCCGCGGAGCGCGTCCCGTTCGCCAGTGCCCCCGCTCCCGTCGAGAGCTGTGTCGCCCCGTCGGTCAGAGGCCCGGCTCCCGCGGCGAGCTTCGAGGCGCCGTCGGCGAGGCCGGCGGCACCGCTTGAGAGCTGGCCGAGGCCGTCGCGGAGTCCTTCGGCTCCGTGGGACGCCTGCGAGGCGCCGTCGGCGAGCTGGTGTGCCCCGCTCGCGGCCGTACCGAGTTGGTCGCTGAGGGTCGTGAAGCCGAGGAAGACGTTCTTCAGGTATTGCGACGACAGCGTGCTGCCGTAGACGTTGGAGGCGGTGGATGCCAGGGCCCCGGTGATCGCGCCGTCGACCACGCGGGCGTTCGGCGCCGTCTGCACGCCGATCGTGGCCTTCTCGGGTGTCTCGCCCGGTCGGGTCGAGAGGGAGGCGGCCGTGAAGTTCTCGGGAATCGTCACGACGGCCGTGTAGGTGCCGTCTTTGAGCCCCGCCGCGGCGTCCTCGTCGTTGGAGATGACCCAGTCGATGTTGCTCGGCTGGTCGTCGGCGCCCTTGACGAGACCGCCGGTGAGCTGTCTCCCGAGGGGGACGAGCTGCCCGTCGAGCTCCACGGCCTTGTCGTCGTTGACGATCGCGGCCGTGATGTTCTCGAGGCGGTCGGTGGGCTTGTAGAGCGCTCCGACGAGGATGCCGCCGATCACGGCGGGCAGCAGCAGCACGCCGATGAGCGTGAGCCAGGTGACGGGGCGGCGCGAACGGGAGCGCTCGACGGGGAGAGTCATGCGAACACCTCGGAGAGATCGGCGAAGGTTTCGGGTTCGGTGCGGTGACGACGAGGGGTCGGCAGGTGCAGGGAGGCGATGTGCGGTCGCTGCGCTTCGGCCAGGAGGGCCAGGGCGCGGCGTTCGTCGCGCGCCGAGACGACGAGGGTGAACGCCGACGCATCGTCTTCGCTACGCGCCCGCACCTCGGTCGCGGCGTGACGGAGCACCTCGGCGACGTCGTCGCGGGCATCGTCGTCGAGACGGTCGATGTCGGAAACGAGCAGCACACGTGTACCGCGCGCGGCGGCCTGCGCCACGTCAGCCGCGGCCGCGGCGGGGTCGTCGAGGAGAGCGACTCCGACGCGGGCGCGGACGGCTCCGGCGCGCTCGGGGACGAGGAGGCCGTCGACACGCAGTCGTCCGTCGATCTGCGACAGTCGCCCCGACAGGGCGAGCAGCAGCGTCCGCGTCGTGCGGGTCTCGCCCGTGACCAGCAGGGTGCCGCCGTAGGCGAGGCGCAGCGACACGTCCGAGAACACCGGTTCCTCGGCATCCGTCGGTCCGATCGCGCGCAGATCGTCGGCGGCGATCGCCATTGCGGGCTCGCTCGGCCAATCGGCCAGGCGCACCTCGCGCTCGACGGCCTCGCCCTCGACGTCGAGCTTCGGCAGGATCCGGTCGAGCCAGCGCGGCATCCACCAGGCTTTCGCGCCCAGCAGCGCGAGGATCGCCGGAACGAGGGTCATGCGGACGAGGAACGCGTCGACCGCGACGCCCACGGCGAGGCCCAGCGCGATGGGCTTGAGGCTCGAGTCGCCCTCGGGGACGAAGGCGACGAAGACGGCGAACATGATCACGGCGGCGGCGACCACCACGCGGGCCGAGGCCGAGAAGCCGCTGCGGACAGCACCGAGCGCGACCTCGCGAGGCGTACGGCCCTCGCGGTTCGCGTGCACGTAGTCCTCGCGCATACGCGAGACGAGGAACACCTGGTAGTCCATCGCCAGGCCGAACAGCACGCCCATCACGACGATCGGCATGAAGCTGATGATGGGGCCGACCTTCGCCACGTGCAGGGCATCGGCGAACCACCCCCACTCGAACACGGCGGCCACGACGCCGAACGACGCGGCGACGGAGAGCAGGTACCCGCCGGCAGCGGTCAGCGGCACCCAGATGGAGCGGAACACGATCATCAGCAGGACGAGCGAGAGGCCCACCACGAAGAGACCGAAGGGCAGGAGTGCGGCACCCAGCTGGTCGGAGATGTCGATCGTCACGGCGGTGTAGCCGGTGACGAGCAGGTGCACGCCGAACTGGTCGTACAGGCGGGGCTCGGCGGCGCGGAGAGCACGCACGAGGTCGGCGGTGCGCGGGTCGTCGGGCGCGGTCTCGGGCACGATCTGAACGATGCCGGTGTCGGCGGTGGCGTTCGGCGTCGCCAGGGCCACCTTCGCGACCCCCGGGATCTTCGCGATCTCGTCGCCGATGCTCGTCATGAGGTTCAGCGGGTCGTTCGAGGTGACGATCGTGCCCGTCATGATGAGGGGACCGTTGGCGCCGGGCCCGAAGTACTCGTCGGTCAGCTCGTAGGCGACGCGCGCCTCGTCGCCCTTCGGCAGTTGGCCGGCGTTCGGGAGCGTGAGAGCGAGCGACGCGGCCGGGATCGCCGTGACGCCGAGCAGGCCGATGACGGCGACGGTCGTGACCACGGGATGCCGAGTCACCAGGCCCACCCAACGCGTGGCCGGTCCGTTGCGTTCGGCGCGCGCCTTGGCGGCTTTCGCCTTCTCTGCGCGCTCGGCGGCGTCCGCTTCGCGCGCTTCGTCGTCGTCGTTCGCGGGGGCGCCGTGAGCGCCCTTCTTCGGTCGCTTGTATCCCCACCCCACGACGCGGTGGCCCGCGAACCCGAGGAAGGCGGGCGTGAGAGTGAGTCCCACGCAGACCGCGATCGCCACGGCGACGGAGGCGGCGATGCCCATGGTCGTCAGGAACGGGATGCCGGCGAAGCTCAGGCCGATGAGCGCGATGAGCACCGTGATTCCGGCGAAGACGACCGCGGATCCGGCGGTGCCGACGGCACGGGCGGTCGATTCCTCGGGGTCCATTCCGGCGCGCGTCTGGTCTTGATGTCGCGACACGATGAAGAGGGCGTAGTCGATACCGACCGCCAGGCCCAGCATCACCGCCAGCAGGGGCGTGGTCGACGACACGGTGGCGAAGCCGGTCGCGATGAAGATGAGCCCGATCGAGAGGGCGACGCCGAGGATGGCGGTGGCCAGCGGCATCCCGGCCACGAGGAACGAGCGGAACGTCATCATGAGCACGAGCGCGGCGATGAGGACGCCGACGGCTTCGGTGAGCGAGGCGCCGGGGATCTCGGTGGCGAACAGTTGGCCGCCGAGGATCGCCTGCGATCCGGAGGGGAGGTCGGTGCTGAGGGCCGTCGTGGCGGCTCGGAGCCCGTCCTTCGTGTCGGCGGGCACGGCGGTCGATTCGCCGGCGAACTGGATGCGGACGATCGCCGCCCGTCCGTCGTCGGAGATCCCGCCCGAGATCCGTGCGTCGTAGGGGTCGGTGACGGCCTCGACGAAGTCGAGCGTGCCGATCTCACCCTCTGCCTTCTGGATCGTGTCTTGGTAGGCCTGATCGCGCACGCTCGAGCCCTCGGCCGAGACGACGATGATCTCGGCGCTCGCGCCGCTCACCTGGGGGAAGGTGCGATCGAGCATTTCGAGACCGGCCTGCGATTCGGTGCCCGGGATCGCGAAGGTGTTGTCGGTGCCCTTCGCGAACACGGCGACGCCGCCGCCCGCGATCGCGAGGATCAGCAGCCAACCGGTCAGCACGCGCCAGGGGTGGCGGAACGACCAGCGGCCCAGGGTGTAGAGGAATGTCGACACGGCGGCTCCCACGATCGGTGAACGAGTCGATACATCACCGTATCGGATACATCAATGTATCGTAGACCTGAAGGGTGCGATCCTAGCTGGACGTCCACCCAGAACAGGAGACGCGGATGACCGACACCGCACCCGCCCCCTCGCGTCGGCGCGAGAACACCCGGACGCGTCTCATGGACGCCGCCGCGGAGATGTTCGCCGAGGTCGGCATCGACGCTGCCTCCGTCGAAGCGATCTGCGACCGCGCGGGCTTCACGCGCGGTGCCTTCTACTCGAACTTCGCCTCGAAGGAGGAGCTCTTCCTCGCCCTGTGCGCGCGCTCCGCCGAGACCACCATCGCCGCCGTGCGCGAACGCGTCACCTCGATCGAAGACCGAGGGCTGGATGCCGCGGGCGAGGTCCTGCATCTCGTGCAGGAGGTGCTCGAGGTCGCGGGAGAAGACCGGCTCGATGTGCTCCTCGGTGCAGAGACGCGTGTCCAGGCGCTGCGAAACCCGGAGTTCGCCGCCGCGTACCTCTCGTCGAACGGTGCCCTGTGCGAGAGCGTCACGCAGCTCGTCCGTGACATCGCCGAGGCGAAGGGACTGACCCTGCGCCTGCCCGCGGACGTCGCCACGGAGCTGCTTCTGTCGGCATGGATCTCGGGGGCCGAGACCGCCGTCATGACGGGCATGTCTCCCGCCGCCTCTCGGGCACAGCTGGGGGAACGTCTGTCGCAGATCGTGCGCCTCATCCTGGAGTGAGCTCGAGCACCGCGTAGCACCGTCGCAGCCGGTCCATCCACCACTCGCGTCGCTGTGCGGTGGCGGCCACTCGATCGAGGTCGGCCGAGGTGGGCCGGGGGCGGTCGAGTGTCAGTGCTCCGCCGCGCGCGACGAGGGGGGAGGCCACCACGTCGGCGGTGAAGAGCGACGCGGTGCCGAGACCGCAGTCGTAGTCGAGCTCGGGCAACGAGGCGGCCAGAGCCACGCCCATCGACAGACCGATCGACGTGTCGAGGGCACTGGAGACGACGGCGGGGAGCCCCGCGAGCGCGACGATCTCTCTCGCCGCGTGGACGCCGCCGAGGGGCTGGGCCTTGATGACGATCAGATCGGCGGCGCCCGCGCGGGCCACCCGCAGCGGATCGGCGGCCTTGCGCACGCTCTCGTCGGCGGCGATGGGGATGTCGAGGTAGCCGATCCGCTCGCGCAGCTCGGCCAGTTCTTCGATCTCGGCGCACGGTTGCTCGACATACTCGAGGTCGAACGCGGCGAGGGCGTGGACAGCCCGCTCGGCCTCGTCGACGTTCCACGCGCCGTTGGCGTCGACGCGCACGCGCCCCTCGGGGCCGATCGCCTCGCGGACCGCTCGGACGCGTGCGACGTCATCGGCGAGCGTCTGGCCCGCCTCGGCGACCTTGACCTTGACCGTGCGGCATCCGTCGTACCGGGCGAGGATCCTCGGCACCTCGGATGCCGCGACGGCGGGCATCGTGGCGTTGACGCGCACCTGATCACGCAGGGGGGCGGGTGCGGCGTTCCACGCGAAGTCGATGGCACCGGCGAGCCAGGTCGCCGCCTCGCCGTCGGTGTACTCGACGAAGGGCGAGAACTCCGTCCAGCCCTCGGGCCCCTCGAAGACGAGCGCCTCGCGCGTCTCGATCCCGCGGAAACGGGCGGCCAGGGGGAGGGCGACGACGCGCGCCGTTGCGAGGATGTCGGCGAGCGGGGGGAGGGCGACGGTGCTCATGCCCTCATCCTGCCGCTCAGCGCGGTCCGCCGCCGCCGAACCCGCCGAGCCAGAACGTCTGGCGTTCGACGGTGTAGGACGACAGGTCCTTCTGCGAATCGAGCGACTGCTGAGCGTTCTCGGCCTGCTCGTGCGTGCGGCGCGGACCGAAGAGGTAATCGCGTAGCCGCGCGAGCTTCGACATCTTCTTCGTCATGCTGACTCCGATCGTCGGTAGCCCTCCACGCTATGTGAGATCGATCTCGCGGTCCACCCGTCTCGGCGCGCAGACACGGGCATAGGCTGACGCCATGCTCTTCGATACCCCCGTCCGGCTCGGCGTGCAGATCCAGCCGCAGCACGTGCAGTATTCCGACATCCGCGACGCCGTCCTCCGTCTGGAAGAGATGGGCGTCGACGTCCTGTTCAATTGGGACCACTTCTATCCCCTCTACGGTGACCCCGAGGGCGAGCACTTCGAGTCGTGGACCATGCTCTCCGCCTGGGCCGAGCAGACCGAGCGCGTCGAGTTCGGCGCCCTCGTCAACTGCAACAGCTACCGCAATCCCGATCTGCAGGCCGACATGGCCCGCACCGTCGACCACATCAGCAAGAAGGGCGGCGACACGGGTCGCTTCATCTTCGGCACCGGCTCGGGCTGGTTCCAGCGCGATTACGACGAGTACGGCTACGACTTCGGCACCGCCGGTTCGCGGCTGAACGCCCTGGCGACCGACCTCGACCGGGTCGTCGCGCGGTGGGGCAAGCTCAACCCGGCACCCACCCGCAGAATCCCCGTCATGATCGGCGGCAAGGGCGAGCAGAAGACGCTGCGCATCGTCGCGCGTCACGCCGACATCTGGCACAGCTTCGTCACCCCCGATGAGCTGCCGCACAAGTTCGGGGTGATCGAGAAGTGGGCCGAGGCCGAGCAGCGCGACCTGTCGGGCCTCGTCGTCTCGAACGAGTTGAAGGATCGTGACGAAGACGTCGCCGACGCCCTCTACGACGCCGGCACGCGCCTGTTCACCCTCGGCTTCGGCGGTCCGGACTGGGACTACTCGCTCGTCGAGCGCTGGCTGCGCTGGCGCGACGGCAAGAACGCGTGACGACGACGGCGCCCCGGCGATGTCGGGGCGCCGTCGCGGTCACGGTGTGAACTGCGCGCCCCCGGACGTCCCCGTCCAGTTCTTCGCGGCCTCGCCCTGGTAGTACGCGCTCTCGCTCTGGTGGTTCAGCGACCGCCGCGCGTCTTCGGACTGCTCGTGTGCGGGCGCTCCGAGGAAGTACTCGCGGATGCGGCCCAGGATCGACACTTTCTTCGCCATGATGACTCCGATCGTCGGGTCGTTCAGGCTACGGGGTACGGCGGCGGTCGTCTACCGCCCTCGAACCCCCGCTCGCGGAGACCCCCGCGCGTAGGCTGATCGGGTGACCGTCTCCGAGCTCTTCGATCCCACGGAATGGACCCTGGCGCCCGGCGCCGCGGACTACACCGACATCACCGCCCACGTGACGCACGATGGGCGCGTCGCGCGCATCGCATTCGACCGGCCCGAGGTGCGCAACGCCTTCCGGCCGCACACCGTCGACGAGCTGTACCGCGCCCTCGACATCGCTCGCCAGGACCACCGCATCGGGGTCGTCCTGCTCACCGGCAACGGCCCCAGCGCGAAGGACGGCGGGTGGGCGTTCTGCTCCGGTGGCGACCAGCGCATCCGTGGTCGAGACGGCTACAAGTACTCGACCGACGAGACCACCGTGCACGACCCGGGTCGCGCCGGACGCCTGCACATCCTCGAGGTGCAGCGTCTCATCCGCTTCATGCCCAAGGTCGTCATCGCGGTCGTCCCCGGGTGGGCTGCGGGCGGCGGGCACTCGCTCAACGTCGTCTGCGACCTGTCGATCGCAAGTGCCGAACACGGTCGGTTCAAGCAGACGGATGCCGACGTCGGCTCGTTCGACGCCGGGTATGGCTCGGCGTACTTCGCGCGCCAGATCGGGCAGAAATTCGCGCGCGAGATCTTCTTCCTCGCCGAGGAGTATTCGGCCGAGCGCGCCTACGAGATGGGCGCGGTCAACCGCGTCGTACCCCACGCCGAGCTCGAGCGGGAGGCCCTGTCGATGGCGCGGACGATCCTGACGAAGTCGCCCACCGCGATCCGCATGCTGAAGTACGCCTTCAACGCCGTCGACGACGGACTTGTGGGCCAGCAGCTCTTCGCCGGAGAGGCCACCCGTCTCGCCTACGGCACCGACGAGGCCGCCGAGGGGCGCGATTCGTTCCTCGAGAAGCGCGACCCCGACTGGTCCGACGTGCCGTGGCACTACTGACCGGCGAGGTCGTCGCGTGAGGCTCGAGGCGCCGGCATCCGACGATCCGCGCGACGTGGTGCGCTCTCTGCGTGCGGCCGTCCTCGGTGCGGGGCCGGCCGTGGCCCTCGGCGGCGCGGGGCTTCTCGGCGACGTGCCACCGGGCACCGCCGTGGTCGTGACCACCTCGGGCTCGACGGGTGTGCCGAAGTCGGTCGTCATCAGCCGCAACGCCCTCATCAGCAGCGCGTACGCCACGGCCGCCCGCATCGGGGAGGGCGCGTGGCTGCTCGCGGTCCCGGCGACCTACGTCGCGGGTGTCCAGGTGATCGTGCGGGCACTCCTCGCCGATCGCGAGCCCGCGGTCGTCGCCGGGCCCTTCCGGCCGGAGCCGTTCGCCGCCGCGGCCCTCGGTATGGCCTCGCACCTCGACGGCGCCCGCGTCCCCCGTTACACCTCGCTCGTCCCCGCGCAATTGCAGAGACTGTTGGATGCCGCCGAGCACGACGCCACCGTCGCCCAGGCGCTGCGTTCGTTCGAGGCGATCCTCATCGGGGGGCAGGCACTCGCTCCCTCGGTGCGGGAGCGGGCCGAGGCAGCCGGGGCGCGCGTGGTGCGCACCTACGGCTCGAGTGAGACCAGCGGCGGCTGCGTGTACGACGGCGTTCCCCTCGACGGCGTCGGCATGGCGATCGTCGACGGCGAGGTGCGCTTGTCGGGTCCGACTCTGGCCGAGGGCTACCTCGGCGATCCCGAGCGCACGGCGTCCGTGTTCCCTCGCGCCGACGGCACGCGCTGGTACCGCACCGGCGACGGTGGTCAGATCGACGACGGCGTGCTGCACGTCACCGGTCGCCTCGACAACGTGATCGTCTCGGGAGGGGTGAACGTCTCGCTCGACCGGGTCGAGGCCGCTGTGCGCGGCATCCCGGGTCTGGAATCCGCCGTCGTCGTACCGATCCCGGATGCCGCCTGGGGCCAGGGATCGGCCGTGGTGGTGCCGGGGATCGCGGCGTCTCGAGAACGGGATCTGCTCGCCGTGATCCGCGAGGTCGTCGGTACGGCCGTCGGAGCGCCCGCGCGGCCGGCGTGCGTCGTCGCGGTCGACGAGCTCCCGACGCTGCGATCGGGCAAGCCCGATCGTGCGATGCTGCGGCGCCTCGTCGGCGAGGGCGGGCAGAACCCGCGGGATTAGACTGACCCTTCGTGGCAGCCCAGTCTCGCAAGCGTCCGAACACCGCCAAGAAGCGTCGTCCCGGCGGAAACCCGCAGAGGGCGAAGAGCGGTGCTCCCCGAGCCGTCGCCCCGGCGACCGCGCGCGACTGGATCGCCGCCGCACGCCTGCGCACCCTGCCGCTGGCCATCACCCCCGTGCTCATCGGAACCGGTGCGGCCACCCTCGTCGACGACGATCTCCACTGGGTCATCGCTCTCGCGTGCCTGGCCGTCGCCTTCGCCCTGCAGATCGGCGTGAACTACGCGAACGACTTCTCCGACGGCATCCGCGGCACCGACGATGTGCGTGTCGGGCCGGGGCGTCTGACCGGCGGCAAGAAGGCGAAGCCGCGAACGGTGTTGCTCGTCGCCCTGGCGTTCTTCGCGCTCGCCGCGATCATCGGTCTCGCGCTCGTGATCCGCACGGGGCAGTGGTGGCTCCTCCCGGTGGGCGCCGTCTGCATCGTCGCGGCGTGGTTCTACACCGGCGGTAAGCGCCCGTACGGCTACAACGCGATGGGCGAGATCTTCGTCTTCGTCTTCTTCGGTCTCGTCGCCACCCTCGGGACGACGTGGCTGCAGGTGCTGTCGCTGCCGCAGGAGGCCTGGTTCGGTGCGGTCTCGGCGGGTCTTCTGGCGTGCGCCGTGCTGCTGGCCAACAATCTGCGCGACATCGAGCAGGACCGTCTCGCGGGCAAGCGCACGCTCTCGGTGCTCATCGGGCGCCGCGCGACGCAGGTGATCTTCACGGTCTTCGTGCTCGTGCCGTTCGGGATCGCGGCGTTCCTGGCGCAGGTCTACCCGGTCGCGTGGCTGGAGGCAATCCCTCTGCTCGGTGGTCTCGCCGCGATTCTCATCGTGTGGACCTACCGTGCCCCGCGAGAGCTGATCACGGCGTTGCAGGTGACGAGCTTCACCTCGGTCGCGTACGGCGCGGTCCTGTTCGGGGCGTTCGCGGTCTGACGGCGCTTCGCGCGAAGCGGCCCTCGGGCGTCAGCGCGAGAACCGGCCCGTCGACACCTTCGAGGGGCGGCGATCAGCCGCGCGAAGCCTCGCCCGCCGCGCTCGGGTCCTCGGCGACGTCGCTGCGCGTGGCATCTACCACCGCATCTTCGGCGTCGGCGTCGGTCTGAGCACCGGTCCGGCGACCGGTGGCGGTGCGCTGCGCACGACGCTCGGCGAGACCGCCGGTGACCTTGTCGAGCGGACGACGCAGGAACAGCGTCGACAGGCTCAAGCCGATCAGAGCGGCGAAGATGGCGGCGAGCCAGGGCAGTTCCTGGAACACCGGGAACAGCAGCAGGATCCCGAGGGGCACGAGGAAGGCGAGCAATCGCAGCACTGTGTAGACGAGGGCCGAACGAGCGCGCATACCGTCATTCTACGGCGGGCGCTTCTGCGGCGATCCCGGGTGGTTCGAGCGTGGAAGACCGCGCGCCGGCTCCGGGCCCCTGCCCAGCCGGCGCACGTAGAATCAGGTCATGGCACGGTTGCTTCTCATCCTGGCGCTCGTGGCGACCGTCTTCTGGGTCTACACGATCGTGGACTGCGCCGTGCAGAGCCCCTCTCGCCATCGCGGCGTCAACAAGCCCGCGTGGCTGGCGATCGTGATCCTTCTGCCCGTGCTCGGCGGCATCCTGTGGTTCGCCATCGGTCGGGGCCGTGCGACCCAGGCGGTCGTGCGACGCGCCCCCGACGACGACCCCGAGTTCCTCGGTCGCATGACCGCGTCGGCGCGCGCCGAGCAGGACGAGCGCATCCGCCGTCTCGAAGAGGAGCTGGCGCAGCTCGACTCCGAAGCCGACGACCCGCAGCCCCCGAAGAAGACGACCGACCCGGACGACACCCCCGGCAAGGGTGACGACGACACCCGCGGTCAGCGCGGCGCCGTCGGCTGAGTCGTGGTCCTCGACAACGCGCGCGCGGCCGCGCCGGCGACGGACGCGGCCGCCGCCCTCCTGGCAGGTCTCGTCTCCCGCGGCGTCCGTCACATCGTCGTGAGCCCGGGTTCCCGATCCCAGGCCCTGGCGCTCGTCGCCGCCGAGCTCGAACGCCAGGGACTCGTTCACCTGCACGTACGCATCGACGAGCGTGTCGCCGGCTTCACCGCCCTGGGCATCGGGCGTGAGACCGGGATGCCGGCGGTCGTCGTCTGCACCTCCGGCACCGCCGTGGCCAACCTCGTGCCGGCCGCCCTCGAGGCGCATCACGCCGGGGTACCCCTCCTGCTGCTCACCGCCGATCGGCCGCCCGAACTGCGCGGGGTCGGCGCGAACCAGACCACGCGGCAGCCCGGGCTGTTCCGCTCCGCCGTCCGCCTCGAAGCCGACCTGGCGGTCCCCACGGTCACCGACGACGACGCGAGCTCTGCGCAGACCGCCGAGCTCGATGCCGTGGCGGCTTCCGCGCTCGCCGCGGCGCGGGGTCAGGGTGCGCGGGCCGCGGGTCCCGTGCACCTGAACGTCCCGTTCCGCGAGCCGCTCGCGGGGGCGGCTCCGTCGTGGGTGGCGGAGCGGGCGGCATCCGGAGCCCGTCCCGCCGGAGAGAACGTCGACGGCTCCGGAGCGCTCTACCAGGGCGGCGGGGGCATCGGCGAAGCCGACGTGGCGCCCGAGGCCGAGGCGGCGTACGTGGTCGAGCCCGGGCCGCGAACGGTTGTCGTCGCGGGCGCCGATGCGGGGGCCGCCGCGGAGCAGTTCGCCCACGACGGGGGCTTCCCCCTGATCGCCGAGATCGTCAGCGGCTCGCGCTTCGGTCGGCAGATCGTGCACGGATACCGCGCGCTCGTGAACGCCCCCGAACTCGGCGGACGCATCGAACGCGCGGTCGTGTTCGGTCGGCCCACGCTCAGTCGCGAGGTCACCCGGTTGCTGATGCGCGACGACGTCGAGGTGATCGCGGTGCGCGGACCGGGTGAACCGGTGAATCTGAACGGTTCCACCCTCGCCGTCGACGCCGTCCGCGCAGGCGTGGGCGAGGGCGACCGCGCGTGGCTGGGGGAGTGGATGCGTGCCTCGCGCGCCCGGGCCGTCGACCTCTCGCCGCCCGCCCCCGACGCCGACGGACTCGCCTCCGTCGTCCCTCACGAGCGGCTCGGGGCGATCAACGCCGAGGTCGAGGTCATGCGCGCGCCCCTCGATCGCCCCGCGCTGGTCGACGCGCTCTGGCGCGCGACCTGGCCCCACGACCGCCTCGTGTTCGGTTCGTCGCGCATCGTGCGTGTCGCCGACGAGCTGCTCGGCGGCAAGAAGGTCGCCGTGCACTCCAACCGCGGGCTCGCCGGCATCGACGGAACCATCGCCACGGCCACGGGGGTCGCCCTGGCCAGCCAGGTCGAGGAGCGCCCCGGTGTGACGCGCCTGCTGCTCGGCGACCTCGCCTTCCTGCACGATGTGGGCGCGCTGATGCTGCCCCCCGGCGAGACCGAACCGCGCCTACAGGTCGTCGTCGGGAACGACGGTGGCGGCACGATCTTCGACGGTCTCGAGGTGGCGACGGTCGCGGGCGACGATGCCATGGCGCGTGTGCAGTACACGCCGCACACGGCCCGCCTCGAGCAGCTCGCCCTCGCCTTCGGGTGGGAGTATCACCGCTGCGTCACCCGCGTCGCCCTCGACCAGGTGCTCACCGCCCCTACCGGCGGCCGGCAGCTGATCGAGGTCCCCCTCCCGCGCTGAATCCGGGCCGTCAACGGGTGGCGATGATCCCGGATGCCGCGGCAGCATGAGCCTATGAGCTCGAAGAATCGCTGGTCCACGCCCGCCGCCGACGCCCTGCGGGTGGAGCCCGGGTTCCGCCTCGTCGACATCGACCCCCGCTCGACGCCCGGCTACGACGGCGACAAGAACGACGGCCGAGCCGACCTCGAGGCGGGCCGTGCACCGCTCGAGGGACTGCAGGAGCGTCTCTTCGCGCAGAGCGTCGCAGGCACCGCCACGGGTTCGGTGCTGCTCGTGCTGCAGGCGATGGACACCGCGGGTAAGGGCGGGATCGTGCGGCACGTCGTCGGAGCGGTCGACCCGCAGGGCGTGGAGCTCGCCTCGTTCAAGAAGCCCACCGCCGAAGAGCTCGAGCACGACTTCCTCTGGCGCATCGAGAAGCGGTTGCCGGATGCCGGTCGCCTCGGCGTCTTCGACCGGTCGCACTACGAGGACGTGCTGATCGGTCGGGTGCGCGAACTCGCCCCGCGCGACGAGATCGAACGCCGTTACGGCGCCATCGTGTCGTTCGAGGCGCGGGCGGCCGACATGGGCATCCGCGTCGTCAAGGTCATGCTGCACATCTCGAAGGACGAGCAGCGCGAGCGCCTGGGCGAGCGTCTCGAGCGTCCCGACAAGCACTGGAAGTACAACCCGTCCGACGTCGACGAGCGAAAGCTCTGGGACGCCTACATGGATGCATACCAGGTCGCGATCGAGCGGACGTCGACGCCGATCGCTCCCTGGCACGTCGTTCCGGCGGATCGCAAGTGGTACGCCCGCCTCGCCGTCCAGCAACTGCTGATCGACGCCCTCGAAGACATCGACCCGCGGTGGCCCGCGGCCGACTACGACGTCGAGGTCGAGAAGGAGCGGCTCGCGAACTCGTGAGTCAGGCGAGTGCCTCGACGATCGGGCGGAACTTCACGCGCGTTTCGAGCAGCTCCGATTCCGGCACGCTGTCGGCGACGATGCCCGCCCCGGCGTAGGCCGTGATCGGCGCCGTGGGCGACGAGGGGGCCGCACGGTCGATCTGCGCGCACCGCAGGGCGATCGCCCACTCGCCGTCGCCCGAGGCGGCGGTCCAGCCGACCGCCCCGGCGTAGCGGCCGCGGTCGAAGGGCTCGAGGCGGCGGATGACGTCCATGGCGACGGCGGTGGGCGTACCCGCCACGGCGGCAGTGGGGTGCAGGACCGAGAGCAGGTCGAGGGAAGACGCATCCTCGCTCAGCTCGCCCTCGACGTCGGTGGCGAGGTGCCAGACGTTCGGAAGCTTGAGCGTGAAGGGTTCGTCGGCGGCGGCGAGAGCCGAGGTGTGGGGGGCGAGGGCCTTGAGCACACTCTGCACGGCGAACCGGTGCTCGTCCTGGTCCTTCGTGCTCCGCGTGAGACCCACGGATGCCGCGACGTCGGCGTCGGCGTCGCCGCCGCGCGCCACCGTGCCCGCGAGGACGCGCGCGGTGACGGTTCCGCCCGAGACGGTGACGAGGGTCTCGGGGCTTGCGCCGATCAGGCCGTCGACGGCGAAGACCCAGCAGTCCGGGTAGCCCTCGAGAAGGGAGCGCACCAGGCGACGCAGGTCGGAGCCGGCGGGAACCGTGCCGGTGATGTCGCGCGCCAGCACCACCTTTCCCACCTCGCGACGGCCGATGGCCTCGATGGCCTGGCGGACGGCATCCTGGTACTTCTCCGCCGTCTGCCTCCCGGGGCCGAGCGTGGCGGACCAGTGCGGACCGAAGGGGGATCGGGGCGGGAGCTCGGGTTCGGGCTCGTCGGGGGTGTCGTCGAAGGCGAGGCGGGTCACCCAGGCGCGACCGCTGTGCCGGCCGACGATCATCCCGGGGACGCGCAGGACGTTCTCGCGCTCGGACTGGGGGTCGAACACGAACGATCCGAAGGCGACCAGGCCGGTACCCGGGAGCTGGACGGGATCGTCGACCTCCGCGGCGGCGGCGATCGCACGCCAGCGCTCCGACGCGGTGGCATCCCCCGGCTGCTCCCCGGTGTAGCGCAGGGTGAGGAGGTCGCCGAAGGCGGCGAGCGACTCGCCGCGGCGACTCCAGAAGAGGGGGTCGTAGGGGGTCGTGTACGCCAGGACATCGTCCATGGGGGGCAGCTCGCGCGTGATCACGCGCAGGCGCGGCACGACGTCTTCCGCGGGTTCCAGCACGTCTTTCAGCGTAGACCCGCGTTCGGCGGGCCGGAGGGACGCGGCACCGGGATGCTTCGGCGTTGAGCGAGACGCGGGCGTCCGCGCGCGTTTTAGACTCCGGACATGGATCCTCGACCCGAGCCCGGCACCCGCCTGATGTTCGAGTGGCGCAAGTGGGACGGCTCGCCGCACTGGGTGCAGGACAGTGTCTACCTCGGTTCCGACGAGTGGGGCGAGTGGTTCGGCCAGCAGGTGGGATGGCGGAGTGCTCGGCCGGGGGCCGAGTTCGTGTGTCGTCAACCGAACGTCACGCTGGTCCCGGCGACGGGTGACTGGGCCTTCACCCACAACGCCGACCCGCACCCGGTGGCCGTCTACATCGACCTGGGATGGGACGTGCGCTGGCACGATGACGGCGTGCCCCGCGGCATCGACATGGATCTCGACGTCGTCCGCCGCACCGACGAGCGCGGCACGTGGATCGACGACCGCGACGAGTGGGACGAGCACCGCGTGCGGTACGGCTACCCGGCGGAGATCGTCGCGCACCTCGAGGCGACGGCCCTCGACCTGGAACGCCGGGTGCTCTCGCGCGAGGCGCCGTTCTCCGACGCCGTGACGGGCCCCTGGCTCGAACGTCTCGCCGCGCTGGCAACCCCCGAAGACCCCTCGACGGCACGCGCCTAGACTCGACGGGTGAGCAGCGAACCCAACCGCGCCGACCTCGGCAAAGATCCGCAGCGCGTCAGCGGCATGTTCGACCAGGTGGCGGCAGCGTACGACCGCACCAACTCCGTGCTGAGCCTCGGCAACGACCGTCTCTGGCGCGTCGCCACGCTGCGCGCCGTCGCGCCGCAGCGGGGGGAGCGCATCCTCGACCTGGCGGCCGGTACCGGGACCTCGTCGATGGCGTTCGTGCCGAGTGGAGCGCACGTCGTTGCCGCCGATTTCTCGCGCGGCATGATCGAAGAGGGGCGTCGCCGTCACGGTGACGTGCCGAACCTCGAGTTCGTGCAGGCCGACGCCACCGACCTCCCCTTCGCCGACGGGGAGTTCGACGCCGTGACGATGTCGTTCGGGCTCCGCAACGTCATCGACCCGCGTCGGGCGCTCCGCGAGTTGCGGCGCGTCACGCGCCCCGGCGGGCGCATCGTGGTGTGCGAGTTCTCGCACCCGCCGTCCCGCGCGTTCAACGGGCTCTACCGCTTCTACAACGATCGCGTGCTCCCGATCGTCGCGAAGGCCGTGAGCTCCAACGCCGAAGCCTACGACTACCTCAACGAGTCGATCCGCGATTGGCCCGACCAGCCGACGCTCGCCGCGTGGATGAGGGATGCCGGGTGGGACGACGTGGCCTACCGCAACCTCACCTTCGGCATCGTCGCGCTGCACCGCGGCATCCGCTCCGCTTCCTAACCCCTGTGAACCGTCGAGAAACCGTCGGCGGGCCCTCAGCGCGCCAGGATAGGCTGAAACCGTGACCCCGAGACCGCCCGCGGCCGGCACCCGCCTGTCGGGCAAGCTGGGCCTGAGTGACCGCATCTTCGCCGGCCTGCGTTCGCGCACCCTGCTCTCCACCGTCGAGGCGGGTCTCGCGCGCGTCGAGACCGAGCTCGAGGGCGAGGTCCGCAGCGCCGACAAGCTCGCCGACGTCACCGCGCGCTACCTCTACGAGGCCGGCGGCAAGCGGGTGCGGCCCATGCTCGCGATCCTCACCGCTCAGCTCGGTCAGGGAACGACGAAAGAGGTCGTCGAGGTGGCCACGGCCCTCGAGCTGACCCACCTCGGTTCGCTGTACCACGACGACGTGATGGACGGTGCCGACAAACGCCGCGGGGTGCCGAGCGCGCAGACGGTGTGGGGCAACAACATCGCCATCCTCACCGGCGACCTCCTCTTCGCCCGTGCCAGCCAGCTCATGGCCCGCCGCGGGGAGCGCGCGATCCAGCTGCAGGCCGACACCTTCGAGCGTCTCGTCCTCGGCCAGATGCACGAGACCGTGGGCCCGCAAGAGGGCGACGAGCCCGTCGACTTCTACCTCAAGGTGCTTGCGGACAAGACGGGGTCGCTGATCGCGGCCGCCGCGCAGTCGGGGGTCATCTACTCCGGTGCGCCGGAGGAGTTCGAGCAGCCCATGGTCGTCTTCGGCGAGAAGGCCGGTGTGGCCTTCCAACTGCTCGACGACGTGATCGACCTGTCGCCCGACCCCTCCGAGACGGGCAAGGTGCCCGGCACCGACCTGCGCGCGGGCGTGCCCACCATGCCGTACCTGTTGCTCGGGCACCGCTCTGACGCGGCATCCGCCGATCTTCGCGCGCGCATCGACGAGGGCCAGCAGCGCATCGCCGCCGGAGCCGACCCCTCGGTGCTCGACGGCCCGCTGGCCGAGTTGCGCGAACACGACACCACCCACGAGACGCTGCGCCTCGCGCACCAGTGGTCGCAAGAGGCGATCGACTCCCTCGCGCCGCTGCCCGACGGCGCCGTGCGCGAGGCGCTGACGCGCTTCGCCCGCGCGGTCGCCGATCGCTCGGCCTGACCCCCCCTTTCCACCCCCCCCCGATCGCGATCGAGAGGAACCCATGACGAAGCTGCGCCTGGCCATCGTCGGAGCCGGCCCCGCCGGCATCTACGCCGCCGACATCCTGCTGAAGTCCGAGCGTCAGTTCGACGTGTCGATCGACCTGTTCGAGCAGCTGCCCGCGCCGTACGGTCTCGTCCGCTACGGCGTCGCTCCCGACCACCCGCGCATCAAGGGCGTCGTCACGGCGCTGCGCGAGGTGCTCGACCGCGGAGACATCCGCATCTTCGGCAATGTGCGCTTCGGCGAGGACATCACCCTCGACGACCTCAAGCAGCACTACAACGCCGTCATCTTCTCGACCGGCGCCATCCGCGACGCCGACCTCGACATCCCCGGCATCGACGCCGACGGCTCCTACGGCGCCGCCGACTTCGTCAGCTGGTTCGACGGCCACCCCGACGTGCCGCGCGAGTGGCCCCTCGAGGCGGAGTCGGTCGCGGTGATCGGCAACGGAAACGTGGCGCTCGACGTGACCCGCATGCTGGCCAAGCACGCCGACGACCTCCTGCCCACCGAAGTGCCCGACAACGTGTACCAGGGGCTCAAGGCCTCGCCCGTCACCGACGTGCACGTCTTCGGCCGTCGCGGTCCGGCGCAGGTGAAGTTCACGCCGCTCGAGCTGCGCGAATTGGGCGAGCTGCGCGACGTCGACATGGTCGTGTACGACGAGGACTTCGACTACGACGAGGCGTCGCTCGCCGCGATCCAGACCAACAAGCAGGTCAAGGTCATCGACCGCGTCCTGCAGCAGTGGCGCACCCGCCCGGGCGTGAACAACGCCGGCGGAGAGGCGTCGCGCCGTCTGCACCTGCACTTCTGGGCGAAGCCCGTCGAGGTCGTGAAGGATGCCGGGGGCCGCGTCGCCGCGTTCCGGTACGAGCGCACGAAGCCCGACGCCGAGGGCGGTGTCGTCGGCACCGGCGAGATCCGCGAGGTACCCATCCAGGCGCTGTATCGCGCGGTCGGCTACTTCGGATCGCCGCTGACGGGCGTCCCCTTCGACGAGCAGCACGGCGTCATCCCGAACCACGAGGGTCAGGTGCTGTCCGCCGACTCGAACGAGCGGATCCCCGGCGTCTACGCCACCGGCTGGATCAAGCGCGGCCCCGTCGGCCTCATCGGACACACCAAGTCGGATGCCATGGAGACGGTGCGCCACGTCATCAACGACGCGAGTGAGTGGTGGCAGCCCGCGCACCCCGAAGAAGACGCGATCCCGGCCCTGCTCGAGCAGCGTGGTGTGCGCTGGACCGACCTCGAGGGCTGGCACCGCCTCGACGAGCACGAGATGGCCTTGGGTGCGCCGCACGAGCGTGCGCGCATCAAGGTGGTTCCGCGCGACGAGATGATCGCGATCTCGCGCGGCGAGTAGACCTCTCGATCGAACCGCCCCGTCTTCGGACGGGGCGGTTCGCGTTCGTCTTACGGGCCGCGTGTGCGCAACTCCTGAGACATGGCGCCGAGAACGACGCCAACCGCCCTGTCGAGTCCGCTGGGCGGTGCGCCTCAGGAGTTCGATGCGGCTTCGGCAGCCCGTCGTGTGCGCGAAGCGCCCGCCGTAGGCTGGCGCGATGGGGGAGTGGCATCCGGATATCCTCGGCGACGGGTTCGAACAGCAGACTCTGCCGCTCGGAAGCGATACCGAGGGCGAGGTCGTCGCCACCCTCGTGCGCTCGCGTCCCCACCCCGGTGCCCGTCTGTTCGGCGAATTGCGTGAGACCGACGTGCTGTACGTGCACGGGTGGTCGGACTACTTCTTCCAGGCCGATCTCGCCCGGTTCTTCACCGATCGCGGTGCCCGCTTCTGCGCCCTGGACCTGCGCAAGTACGGCCGGAGTCTGCGACCCGGTCAGACCCCGGGCTACGTTGCGGCGCTCGACGTGTACGACGCCGACATCGAGGCAGCCCTGGATGCCATGGGCACCAAGAGCGCGGGGCGGCGCCTCCTGCTGCTCGGACACAGCACCGGCGGTCTCACGCTGACCCTCTGGGCGGCTCGGCATCCGGGTGTCGCCGATGCCCTCGTGCTCAACAGCCCGTGGCTCGAGCTGCAGCTGGGTCCGCTCGGTCGCCAGGCTCTCGCCCCGATCGTGAACGCGCGCGCTCGCTTCGACCCGCTCGGCACGCATCCGGTCGTCGACCTCGGCTTCTACACGCGCGCCCAGCGCGAGCTGGGCACCCTCCCCGACGGTCCCGAGGGGTGGCGCCCGGCCCAGGGGTTCCCGACCCATCCCGGCTGGCTCGCCGCGATCATCGCGGGTCATGCGCGGGTGGCATCCGGGGTCGATGTGGGGTGCCCGACGCTGGTGCTGCTGTCGGCCCGATCGACGGTGACGCTCGGATGGAGCGACGCGATGCGCGAGACCGACTCGGTGCTCGTGGTCGACGACATCGCGCGCGCCGCCACCCGCATCGCCCGCACCGTCACCATCTCGCGCATCGAAGGGGCGGTGCACGACGTGTTCCTGTCGGCGCCGGCCGCGCGCGCCGCGGCCTTCGACGCGCTCGGATCCTGGGTGGGACGGATAGCGTAGAACGCGATCGAAGGAGCACCATGATCCCCACCGACGCGTCCGCCACCGAGCGCTACCGGGCCGCTCGAGACGAACTCCTCGCCGCGCGGACCGACCCCGAGCGGGCGGCGTCCTTCCGCTGGCCGACCTTCGACGGTGCGTTCAACTGGGCGATCGACTGGTTCGACCCGATGGCGCGGGGCAATGACGCGCCCGCGCTCATCGTCGTGGACGACGACGGCACCCACCACCAGCGCAGCTTCGACGAGCTGGCGCGCCGCTCCGACCAGGTCGCGGCGTGGCTGGCATCCCGCGGTGTCCGTCGCGGCGAGTCGGTGCTGCTCATGCTCGACAATCGCGTCGAGCTCTGGGAGGCGATGCTCGCGATCATGAAGATCGGCGGGGTCATCGCCCCGACCACCACGGCTCTCGGCCGGGTCGATCTCGCCGACCGCATCGTGCGTGCCGAGATCCGGCACGTCGTGGTCGGAGCGGCCGACGCCGACAAGTTCGACGACCTGCCCGAGGGACTGGGCCGCATCGTCGTGGGCGGCGAGTACGCCGGCTGGGCGACGTACGACGACGCGTTCCACACGGATGCCGAGCCGGCCCGGCATCCGGGGACCACCGCCGAAGACCGCCTCCTGCTCTACTTCACTTCGGGCACCACGTCGAAGCCCAAGCTCGTCGAGCACACGCATTCGTCGTACCCGGTCGGCCACCTCAGCACGATGTACTGGCTCGGGCTGCAGCCCGGCGACGTGCACCTCGCCATCAGCTCGCCGGGGTGGGCGAAGCACGCGTGGAGCCTGTTCTTCGCCCCCTGGATCGCGGGGGCGACCGTGCTCGCCCTGAACTACTCGCGGTTCTCGGCCGAGCGGCTGCTGTCGGAGCTCGAGAACGACCGCGTGACGACCTTCTGCGCGCCGCCGACCGTGTGGCGCATGCTCATCCAGGCGGATCTCACCGGGCGCCGCGGTGCGCTTCGCGAGGTCGTCTCGGCCGGCGAGCCGCTGAACCCCGAGGTCATCGCCTCGGTGCAGCGGGCGTGGGGCCTCGACATCCGCGACGGCTACGGGCAGACCGAGATGACCGCCGTGGTGGCGAACACGCCCGGCGCCCCGCTCGTGCCGGGATCGATGGGACGCCCCCTTCCCGGATGCCCGATCGTGCTCGTCGACCCGGTGACCGGTGAGCGCGTCGACGAGGGCGAGATCTGCATCGACCTCACCGAACGTCCGGTGAACCTCATGACCGGCTACGTGGGCGACCCCGAGCGCAACGCCGAGGCCTTCGCCGACGGACTCTTCCACACGGGCGATGTCGCGCGCCGCGACGAGACCGGCAGCATCACCTACATTGGGCGCACCGATGACGTCTTCAAGGCGTCGGACTACAAGATCAGTCCGTTCGAGCTCGAGAGTGTGCTCATCGAGCACCCCGCCGTGATGGAGGCCGCCGTCGTGCCCGCCCCCGACGAACTGCGGCTCGCCGTGCCGAAGGCGTACATCGTTCTCGCCGCGGGCCGTGAGGCGGGTCAGGAGGTCGCGCTCGACATCCTGCGCTTCGCGCGCGAACGGCTCGCTCCGTTCCAGCGCGTGCGCCGCGTGGAGTTCTTCGACCTGCCCAAGACCATTTCGGGCAAGATCCGCCGGGTCGAGCTGCGCCAGCGCGAAGAGGCCGTCGCGCGCGGCGAGATCACCTGCGAGGAGTGGACGGACGCCGCCCTGCGGGGCGATCGCTGACGTGCAAGCCCCTCGCGCCGGCCACCCCGGCGTGTCACCATCGACAGATGGACAAGGACAAGAAGCAGCCGTTCGAGAACCCGACCGTCGACGACGACAGCGACATGCCCTCGCGCACCGAGCAGCGCAACGTCGGCCGTGAGACCGAGCGCGAGATCACGCAGATGATCAACGGCATCGAGGGCTGACGGCCCCTCGCGCCGATGGTCGAACCCCTCGACACCGGACCGTTCTTCCACGGGACGAAGGCCCACCTCGCTGTGGGTGATCTGCTCACACCCGGGTTCCGGTCGAACTACCGGCCCGAGGTCGTGATGAACCACGTGTACTTCACCTCGCGTCTGGACGGTGCAGGCCTGGCCGCGGAGATCATTCCGGGTGACGGGCCGCCCCGCGTCTACGAGGTCGAACCGACGGGCGCGTTCGAGGACGATCCCAACGTGACCGACAAGAAGTTCCCCGGCAACCCCACGCGGTCGTTCCGCAGCGCGGCGCCCCTGCGGATCGTCGCCGAGCGCGACGACTGGACGCGCCTGACACCCGAGGCGCTCGCGGCCTGGCGCGAGAGGCTGACGACGATGCGCGACGAGAACGCCGAGATCATCAACTGACGGGTGGGCTCAGTTGGGCTCGGTCGTGCGGATGAGGCCGCAGGTCACGCACGACCACGCCACGAGGAACCTCTCGTCGTCGAGCACCTCGAACCGCAGGGGGTCACCGCACGTGGGGCAGCGGGGCAACCCGTCGGGAGTGCTCACCGCGCGAACGTGACGTGGACGACGCCGCTCTCGGCGACCTCGCTCGTCACGGTGTACCGCGTGTCCAGCTCGCGCAGCTCGTCCCACAACCGACCTCCGCGGCCCAGGATCACGGGTCGGACGGCCACGTGGAGGCGGTCGACGAGGTCGGCGGCGAGAGCGGCCCGGACGGTCGACAGTCCGCCTCCCACGCGCACGTCCGCGTCGCCGGCGAGAGCGCGTGCTCGGGCCACGGCATCCGTGATGCTCTCGGAGAAGAACTCGAAACGCGTGCCGTTGGCGAAGGCGAGGGGGGCGCGCTCGCGATGGGTCAGCACGATCACCGGAACAAGGAACGGCGGGTCGTCTCCCCACCAGCCGCGCCAATCCGGATCGTCGGGGAAGGACTGGAGTCCGAACATGGCCGCGCCCATGACCTCGGCTCCGACGCCCTCGAAGTATGCCGCGGCATACCGGTCGTCGATACCGGTGGTCCCGGCGCCCGAGGTGTCGCCGAAGACACGCGCGCGGAACGTCCGGGTCGCCATGTAGTCGGCGACCAGGCGCCCCCAGTCCTCGCCCATCGGATTCTCCGGCGAGGGGTCAGCGGGCATGGCCACCCCGTCGAGCGAGATGTTCAGATCGACGCGGACGGCCATGGCATCCCTCCGGCTGTGGGGCTCAGCGGTAGTTCGTGAACTGCAGGTCGACGTCGAGGTCGGCGGCCTTGAGGATGCGCTGCACTTCCTGCAGGTCGTCGCGCGACTTGGACTGCACGCGCAGCTCGTCGCCCTGGATCTGCGACTTGACGCCCTTGGGGCCCTCATCGCGGATGATCTTGTTGACCTTCTTGGCGTTCTCTTGCGAGATGCCCTCTTTCAGCGTGGAGGTGATGCGGTACTCCTTGCCGCTCTGCACGGGCTCGCCGGTCTCGAGGCTCTTCAGTGAGATCCCGCGCTTGATGAGCTTGGTCTGGAAGACGTCGAGCACGGCGTTGGCGCGCTCCTCGGAGTTCGCCTTGATGACGATCGACTCGCCGCTCCAGGCGATGGACGCATCGGTGCCCTTGAAGTCGTACCGCTGCTCCACCTCTTTGTGCGCCTGGTTGAGCGCGTTGTCGGCTTCCTGCCGGTCGATCTTGGAGACGATGTCGAACGAAGAATCAGCCATGGATCGATTCTATTCGCGACCCCTGCGTCGACACCCCCTCGACATCGTCCGACCCACACGGGTAGAGGCGCTCGTAGACTCGGATGCCATGCGAGCACTCACCGAAGAAGAGGTGCGGGCTGCGTTCGTCAACGCCGCCCCCGAGGAGCTGAGGGTCGTCGAGCTTCCGCACGACTTCGTCCTGACCGACTGGGACCACCTCGACTTCCTGGCGTGGCGCGATCCGCGCACGCGCGGACGCGGCTACATCCTGACCGAGGCCGACGGAGAACCCGCCGCGATCGTGCTGCGCGCGGCCGAGGGGCAGTCGCGAGCGCGGTCGGCGATGTGCAACCTCTGCCACACGATGCAGCCCGGCGACCAGGTGTCGCTGTTCACCGCGCGCAAGGCCGGAGACGCGGGCGAGCACGGCGATACGGTCGGCACCTACATCTGCGCCGACATGTCGTGCCATGAGACCGTGCGCCTGGCGGCCCCGCTCGCCCCGAGCGAGATCCGCGCGAGCGTCGACCGCAAGATCGACGGCACCAAGCGCCGCACCGAAGACTTCGTCGCCCGCGTGCTCGACACCGCCGAGGTCCCGCGATGACCGGCCGGGTGGTCGTGATCGGCGATGCGCTGATCGACGAGATCCGCGACGAGACCGGCGTTCGCGAGTTCGTCGGCGGCGCCGGGCTCAATGTGGCCGTGGGCCTGTCGCGGCTCGGGGTGCCGGCATCCCTCATCGCCATGGTCGGCGACGATGCGGCGGGCGAGCAGATCCGCGCCTTCCTCGACGAGCACGATGTCGAACTGCTCGCGAGCCCCGCGGAGCACGGTTCGTCGCGCGCCGTGAGTACGCGTTCACCGGGCGGCGAGCCCGAGTACGTCTTCAACGAGACAGCCCAGAACCGTCGCGTGGCGTACGGCGAGGCCGAACGCGCCGCAATCGCCGCGGCGCCGATGGTCGTGGTGAGCTGCTTCCCCTTCGACGATCCCGAGCAGACCTCCCTGCTGGTCGAGGCGACTGCCTCGCCCTCGACGCCCCTCGCGATCGACCCCAACCCGCGCAGTGGCATGTTGCACGACCGTGCCGAGTTCGTCCGTGGCTTCGAGCGGGCGGCATCCGGGGCTCTGATCGTGAAGGTCGGCGAGGACGACGCGCAGCTGCTGTACGACGGACCGCTCGACGACCTGCGCGCGCGACTCGTCGACCTGGGTGTGGGTGCGGTGCTCGCCACGTACGGCGCGGGCGGGGCCGCGATCGACGCGGCCGGCAGCTCGGTGTCGCGCCCGATCTCGGATCTGCCCGGCCGCATCGTCGACACGATGGGCGGAGGAGACGCGGTGCTCGCGACGACCGCCGCTCTCGTGCGCGACCGGCTTCCCGCGGATGCAGGGGAGTGGGATGCCGTGCTCTCGCGGGCCATGGACGTCGCCGCCGCGACCTGCCGGCACGAGGGTGCCCTGCTGCGCACGCCCGAGTGACCGGGATGGTTTCGAGCATCCCTCGCGGGATAGTAGAGTGGTCTATCGCGCCTCCGGTCGACTGAGAAAGCCGGACGGGTGCGCACCTGGCGAGTTACCCAAGCGGCCAAAGGGATCTGACTGTAAATCAGACTGCATTGCATTCGGGGGTTCGAATCCCTCACTCGCCACCGAGAAAGAAAAGGGCACCCGATCGGGTGCCCTTTTTCGTTCCGGATGCGACGTCCGGATCACCTCGCGGCGAGCAGTGCTTTCGACTTCGCCTCGAGGAAGCTCACGAGTGCGCCGAGCACGTTGACCTCGTTGCCGAGGTTGACCAGGGCGACAGCCCCGAGCTCGATGGTGGCGTCCCGCGCCTCCATCGTCGCCTTCCACGCGCCGTCCTCGCCCGTGATGGGCTGCAGGTACGTGATGGTCTTCGCCTCGGTGAGGTCGACGACGATCAGCCCGGTGTCGGGGTCGGTGTCGTCCTCCTGATCCAGGACGCGGATGTCGCTGCCCGTCAGGTAGCCGAGCGTGCGGAATTCTGTCAGCCACGCCTCGAGCAGTGCTTTGTCGAGCAGAGTGCGTACCGGCACGGGCCTCTCCGATCCATTCGCGCGAATGTGTCGCACCCCCACAGTATGCACGGTGCGGGGTCGGGCGGCATCGGGCTGGCTCGAAATGGCATCAAGCAGCGCGTATGGAACGGCCGGCGGGGCGCGTGACGCGTGCGGGGGCGTGGACGGCCTGTTCGGCGGTCTCCCACGTGCGCGTGTCGATGACGAGACCCGAGGCGGCGTTCGCCTGGTCGGCGAGGGAGCGGAGGTATTCCCCGACGAGCTGCTCCGGTTCGACGGCGTCGAAGACGAAGCGCAGGGGAATCGAGGGCTGCAGCCAGATGGTGGAGCGGCCGGTCTCTTCGGCCGTGCCCGTCCACGTCAGGGTGAAGGACTCACCGCGTCGGAGCTTGGTCGAGGTGATCACCTTGATGTATCCCATCAGGCGATCGGGCAGAACGATCGGGTTCAGATCCGATCCGTAAAACAACGTGGCCATGACGATCTCCTTCGCTTGGGGTCGCGGGCTAATCTTTAAGGTAGCACGTATTTCACAGATTTAATTAATTACGCAAAATATTCGAGATGTTCACTATGGTGGAGGTGTGGCCGGCCGGGCCGGAAGGGGAAGTGGCGGAAATGACACAGTCCTCTGCGTTGACAGTGGCGCTCGACGAGTACGTCGGAGCACGAGATGAGATCGCCGCGAAGGCGCGAATCGACCTCGGTGTGAGCGAGCTCGAGGCGGCGGCTCTGCGCTGCATCGGCGACGAGCCGGGCATCCGTCCGTCGCACCTGCGATCGCGTCTCGGGGTGACGCCGGCAGGTGTCACCACCCTCGTCGATCGCCTCATCGGCCGCGGGTTGCTGCGCCGCGAACTCGACGCGGACGACCGGCGCGTGAACCACATCTATCTCGAGATCGACCTCACCGTGGAGCCCTGGGCCGGTCTGCGCCGCTTCCCGACCGAGGTCGAAGCCGCCGTGCTGTTGGAGCCGCGCGAGGTCGCCGAGGCCGCCGCCGCCCTCCTCCACCGCATCACGGAACGGGTGCGTACGCGGGTCTGAGTCGGCCCGCCTCGAGGCGGACCACGACGTCGGCCTCGGCGATCAGCCTCTCGTCGTGGCTGACGCACGCGACGGTCGCACCTCGGCCGATCTCGTCATCGATCGCCGAGCGGTTCAGCTCCGCGCTCTCCGCGTCGAGTCCCGTGGTCGGCTCGTCGAGCAGCAGGATGTCGGCTCTGCGCGCGAGGCCCTGCGCGAGAAGCGCGCGCTGGCGCTGCCCTCCGGACAGGGAGGAGAACGGACGCCGACTCAGGTGCGCCACGTCGAGCCGACGCATCGCCTGGTCGATCGCCTCTCGATGGGTGCGCCCCAGGCGGCGGAACGGGCCGACGCGGCCCCACGCCCCCACGGTCACCACATCGCGGACGGTGAGGGGGAGGTGTTCCGCGACGGCGGCACGTTGGGGGACGAAGGCGATCGACCGGTCGCCGGTCTCGATCGTCCCGGATGTCGGCGGGCGCGCGCCCGCGAGGACTTCGAGCAGCGTCGACTTGCCCGCGCCGTTGGGGCCGACGATCACGGTGAGGGCCGCTGGGGGCAGGTCGAGGTCGACGCGGTCGAGGGCGACCGTTCCGGGAAACTCGACGCGGAGACCGCGAGCGCGCAGGGCGGAGATCGTCATGGGCTCCATCATATGAGTTTGATAACCGTTCTCAGTTAACGCTACGGTCGAACATCGTGTCCTGGCTCACCGATCCCTTCTCGCTCGAATTCGTTCAGCGTGCCCTCCTCGGCGGCGTGCTCGTCGCGGTGCTGTGCGCGGTGGCCGGTACCTGGGTGATCGTGCGGGGTATGGCCTTCCTCGGCGAGGCGCTCGCGCACGGCATGCTCCCCGGTGTGGCCCTGGCCACGGTGCTCGGCGTGCCGGTGCTGATCGGGGCGGCGCTCAGCGCCGTCATGATGAGCCTCGGCATCGGCGCCGTGCAGCGGCGCGCGAAGCTCTCGTACGACACGAGCATCGGCCTGCTGTTCGTCGGCATGCTCGCGCTCGGCGTGATCGTGATCTCCCACGCGCGTAGCTTCGCGACGGATGCCACGGCCATCCTCTTCGGCGACATCCTCGCCGTCACGAGTGCCGATCTCGTCGTCCTCGCGGTGGCGGTGGTGGTCGGAATCGCCGCCGTGACCTTGACGCACCGCTCCCTCGTCGCGCTCGCGATCGACGAGCGCGTCGCGCGAGTGCTGGGCCTCGGCCCGCGCCTCGCACAGACCGTGCTGGTCGGTCTGGTGACCCTGGCGGTCGTGGCCTCGTACCAGGCCGTCGGCTCGCTGCTCGTCGTGGGGCTGCTCGTCGCTCCCGCCGTCGCGGCGCGGCAGTGGACCGAACGCATCCCCTCGACCATGGTGCTCGCGGCCGGTATCGGTGCGGTCGCCGTCGCGGGCGGGCTGCTCGTGTCGTGGCACGCCGCGACGGCGGCCGGAGCGACGATCGCCGCCACCGCGATCGTGGCCGCGGGCGTCTCGTGGCTGCTGCGCCTCGCGACGAACGAGGTGCGTCGACGCGTTCCCGCCCTCCTGCCTGTACCCGCCTGACGTTCCTTCCCGTTCCCCCTGGAAAGCCCCCCCATGCTCCCTCCCACCCGACGCCTCGCGCCCCTCGGCGCCCTTCTGCTCGTGGCCCTGGCCGGCTGCGCCGCCCCATCTGCGCCGTCCGCGGCGACCTCCACCCCTCTCGTCGACGCGCACGGTCAGGTCGACGGCGCCGCAGAGCTCGCCGAGCCCGCGCTCGGGCTCACCTCGATCGACGCCGACGGCCGGGTCTCGCACCTCGACCTCCTCGACGAGTCGACGGCCGACCTCGGAACCGTCCGCGCGCCCGCGGCGGTGCATTCCGACGGTCGCTACCTCTTCTCCGCCGATGCGGACGGCGTCTCGATCGTCGACAGCGGGGTGTGGACGTGGGATCACGTCGACCACTTCCACTACTACCGGGCTCCCGCCCGGGTGGTCGGCGAGGTCGCGGGCGAGGGCGTGGCCACGGTGGCGACCTCCAATTCGTCGACCACGGGCGGCACGGGGGTGTTCTTCCCCGACTCCGGTGAGGCGGTCCTGCTCGACACCGAGGCGCTGTCGAAGGGCGAAGTGGCCGAGAAGTTCCGCGTGACCACGGAGCCGGGCGCCGGACTCGTCGTCCCCGCCGGGTCGTTCGCGGCGATCGCCGCCGCCGGGCAGGTGTCGCTGCACGCGGCGGACGGCACGGCCCTGGGGTCGACCACCCCGTGCGCGGATCCCGCGGGCACCATCACGACACGCGTCGGAGCGGTGATCGGATGCCGTGACGGCGCCGTGCTCGTGAGTGTCGACGGCGAGCAGCCGGTCGCCGAGGTCATCGCCTACCCGCCCGGGACCACCACGCCCCGCGCCACGGCCTTCCACAATCGCGAGGGACGACCGAGCGTCGCCGCTCTCGCGGGCGACGCCGGCGTCTGGATCCTCGACACCCGCGAGCGTGCGTGGACACTCCTGGCCGCCCCCGAGCCGCTCGTGCAGGTCACCGCCGTCGACGACAAGAACGCGAACCTCCTGGCCCTCACCGCCGGTGGGCGGGTGCTGGTGCTGGACGGCGACACCGGCGCGGTGCGCGCGGCATCCGACCCCCTGGTCTCGGGGAGTCTCGCCGCGGGCCAGCCGGTGACCCTCGTCGCCGATCAGCAGCGCGCCTACCTCAACGGGCCGGCCGAGAACCGGATGTGGGAGATCGACTACGCCGACGGCGCACGCATCGCGCGCGAGTTCACCCCCGAGCGCACGCCGCTCTTCTTCGCAGAGACGGGACGCTGACATGCGCCGGATCCTCGCCGTCCTCGCCGCGGCCGCCTTGCTGTGCCTCACCGGATGCAGCGGTATCGCGGCATCCGATCGTCCCCTGGTGGTGGTGACCACCAACATCCTCGGCGACGTCGTGTCGAAGCTGGCCGGCGACGACGTCGAGGTCCTGACGCTCATGCGACCGGGGGCCGACCCGCACTCGTTCGAGATCTCCGCCGCCGAGGCCGCGCGCATGCGCTCGGCCGACCTGCTGGTCGCCAACGGGCTCGGTCTCGAGGAGGGCCTGCAGCAGCACCTCGACGCCGCGGCCGCCGACGGGGTGGACACGGTCGTCGCCGGCGACGTGGTCACCGTGCTGCCGTACACCTCGGCCGATGCGGAGGGAGCCGACGATCCGCACTTCTGGACGGATCCCGCGCAGATGATCGCCGTGGTCGACCGGCTCGCGCCCGTGCTCGAAGGTCTGGGCGGAGCGGAGGTCGCCGAGCGTTCGGTCGCCTATCGCGCACAGCTCGAGAAGCTCGATGCCGACATGACCGCGGCCTTCGCCGCGATCCCCGCCGAGCGGCGCGCCCTCGTCACCAACCACCACGTGTTCGGCTACCTCGCCGATCGCTTCGACTTCCGCCTCATCGGGGCGGTGATCCCCGGCGGGACGACCCTCGCCGCTCCGAGTACGAGCGACCTCGCCGACCTCGTCGCGGCCATCGACGAGGCGAAGGTGCCGACGATCTTCGCCGAGTCCTCGTCTCCCGACCGGCTCGTACGCGCGCTCGCCGAAGAAGCCGACCGCCACGTCGAGGTGACCGAGCTTTTCACCGAGTCGCTCACCGACGCCGCGGGCGACGCCCCCGACTACCTGACCATGATGCGCGTCAACACGGAGCGCATCGCCACCGGGCTCTCTCCCTGACGAGACCCACCCCACCGAAGAAAGAGACACCAATGCGCAGCTTCTCCCTGCCCCGCGCGGGCCTTGTCGCCCTCGCGATCGGCGCCACCGTCACCCTGTCGGCCTGCGCCGGCGGCACCGCTCCCGGGTCCGCCGCCCCGGCGTCGACCGCCCCCGCTGACGCGGCCACGCGCGTCGCGCTGTCATACCCCGGCGGCATCCTGGTGCTGGACGGTCAGACCCTCGAGACCGTCGGCGACTTCCCGTCGGAGGAGTTCACCCGCCTGAACTCCGCCGGCGACGGCCAGCACATCATGGTGACCATGAGCGAGGGCTTCCAGGTTCTGGATGCCGGGACCTCGGCCGCCGAGCCCGAGCTCACCGACCTCGTCTTCCCGGCGTCGAAGCCCGGTCACGTGGTCACGCACGGAGGAAAGACGGTGCTCTACGCCGACGGCACGAGCGACTCGACGATCTTCGACACCGATGCCCTGCTGGCATCCACCGAGTCCCTGCCCGCGGTCGAGACGGTTCCGGGCGTCGAGGCGCACCACGGTGTGTCGATCGTGCTCGAGGACGGCTCGTTCGTGACCACCGTGGGCAACGCCAACGGTCGCACGGGCATCGTGGTGAAGGATTCCTCCGGTGCGACGATCGCCGAGAACGCGGCCTGCCCGGGTGTGCACGGTGAAGGCACCGCCAAGGACGAGGTCGTCGTCTTCGGGTGCGACAACGGCGCTCTCGTGCTCGACGAGGGTCAGATCACCAAGATCGAGGCCCCCGACCAGCCGTACGGACGCTCGGGCAACATGTTCGTGAGCGAGACCAGCCCGCTCGTGCTCGGCGACTACAAGGACGACCGTGACGCCGAGGGTTACCTGCTGCACCGCGTCTCCGTCGTCGACACGGCCGCCAAGACGCAGACCGTCATCGACATGCCCGCAGGGGCCGAGTACACCTTCCGCGACCTGGCGCGCGGTCCGCGGGATATGGGATACGTCCTGGCCTCTGACGGTGCGATCCACGTGCTCGACCTCGAGAAGGGGACGTTCACCGACGCCTTCCCCGTGATCGACGCGTGGGAGGGCCCGGCCGAGTGGCAGGACGCGCACCCCGCCATCAAGGTCTCGGGCGACATCGCCTACGTGACCGAGCCCGCGAAGAACGCCGTGCACGCGGTCGATCTCACCACCGGTGAGGTCGTGAACAGCGTCACCCTCGAGAAGACGCCGAACGAGATCGCGCTGACGCGCTGACCGTCACCGACCGCCCCGGTCGTACGCCACCTGCAGTGCTCCGCGCACCGCGCGTACGCCGGGGCGGTCGGCCGTTCCTCGACGGACGGCCGTGAACACCTCGCGTCGCGGCTGGCCCGGGAGGCCCACGAGTCGCACGGGCGGCGTCTCACCCGCGAAGACGAGATCGGGGATCATGCCGACGGCATGACCGGATGCCACGAGCCGGGCGTGCGCGGTCAGGTCGGCCATCTCGAAGCGCACGTCGGGCTCGAACCCGGCGGCGCGGCACTGCTGCGTGGCCCACTGCCGGGCGGCGGTGCCCACCGGCTCCATGACCCAGGCGCGCTCGCGCAGGTCCTCCAGGCTCTGCGCCGGATCGTCGCTCGAGACGGCGAGACGGATGGCATCCCTCCCCAGCAGGCTGCGCTCGAGACCCTCGCGGTGCTCGCGGGTGTGACCCGGGTACTGCTCTGCGACGACGAGATCGAAACCGCGCGCCGCGACCTCGAACAGCCCCTCCTCGGGAGCGAGTTCGGCCACCTCGATGCGCAGCTGCGGCTCGCTCTCGGCCAGGGCGTCGAGGGCTCCGGGGAGCAGGCCGTGGGCGGCGGACTGCATGACCGCCACCCGCACGGGTGCCAGCGATGGACGCATGTGCTCCAGCTCGGCGCGGGCTGCCTCGTCGGCGGCGAGCATGCGCGCCGCGTGGGCGGCGAGGGCGGCTCCCTGCGCGGTGAGGCGCACGCGACGGCCGTCGGGCTCGAGCAAGGGCACCCCGGCCTCTTTCTCGAGCAGGGCGAGCTGCTGCGAGATGGTCGACGGACTGTACGACAGGGCGTCGGCGACGGCGGCGAGAGTGCCCCGCACCGACAGCTCGTGCAGCAGGCGCAGACGGCGCAGATCGAACATGGCATCCCTTCGGCTCTGTCGAACAGTATGCGTCAGAAATCATCGCTTTTCTCGAACGAACGCTCGCTCCACACTGAGAGCATCCGAGGAAGGATCGCCATGTCGCTCACCGATGCCCCCGACACGACGTCGGCCCCCACGTCCGGCCCCACCCCCGCCGCTCCGGTCGCCCCCGCCGACCTCGCCGACGACGCGATCGCCCTCGTGCGCCGCTGGCTCGCCGAGAGTCGGAACGAGCCCGTCGACGCCGCCGCTCAGCGCCTCGCGGGTGTCTTGCGCGACCCGCACGGCCTCGACTTCACCGTCGGTTTCGTCGACGGGGTCGTGCGCCCCGAAGACGTGCGCGTCGCCGCGCGCAACCTCGCCGCCCTCACCCCGCTCATCCCGGGCTTCCTGCCGCTGCACCTCAAGGCGGCGATCCGCCTCGGCGCCCTCGCCGCGCCGATCCTCCCGCAGGTCGTCGTACCCGCCGCCCGCACGGCACTGCGCTCGATGGTGCGCCACCTCATCGTCGACGCGACCGACCGCAAGCTGGGCGAGGCCATCACCTCGATCCGCGGCCGGGGAGACGGCATCCGTCTCAACGTCAATCTTCTCGGCGAGGCGATCCTCGGCAAGAAGGAGGCCGCGCGCCGTCTGGCCGGCACCCGCAAGCTCCTCTCGCGCGACGACGTCGACTACGTCTCGATCAAGGTCTCGTCGACCGTCGCCCCGCACACGCCGTGGGCCTTCGACGCCGCGGTCGCCGATGCGGTCGCCGCCCTCCGCCCCCTGTACCGCGTGGCGAAGGAGACGGGGACCTTCCTCAATCTCGACATGGAGGAGTTCAAGGACCTCGACCTCACCCTCGCCGTCTTCGAGGCGCTGCTGTCGGAGGACGAGTTCCGCGGCGTCGAGGCGGGCATCGTGCTGCAGGCGTACCTGCCCGACGCACTCGCCGCCATGATCCGCCTGCAGAAGTGGACCGCCGCGCGCGTGGCATCCGGGGGCGCCCCCATCAAGGTGCGGGTCGTCAAGGGCGCGAATCTGCCGATGGAGCGGGTGGATGCCGACGTGCACGACTGGCCGCTCGCCACCTGGCCGTCGAAGCAGGCGACCGACGCCTCGTACAAGGCGGTCCTCGATTACGCGCTGCGACCCGAGCACACGATGAACGTGCGGATCGGCGTCGCCGGTCACAACCTCTTCGACGTCGCCCTGGCCTGGCTCCTCGCCGAGCGGCGCGGGGTGACCGAGGGCATCGACGTCGAGATGCTCCTCGGCATGGCGACCGCCCAGCAGGCGGTCGTGCGTCGCACGGTCGGTTCGATCCTGCTCTACACCCCCGTCGTGCACCCGCAGGAGTTCGACGTGGCGATCGCGTACCTCATCCGCCGCCTCGAAGAGGGCGCCTCGAGCGAGAACTTCATGTCGGCGGTGTTCGACCTCGACACCCACGCGGCGCTGTTCGCTCGCGAGCGCGACCGCTTCCTGGCATCCCTCGCCGACATGCCCGAGGGCGTTCCCGCCTCGAACCGCGTGCAGGACCGCTCGTCCGAGGCCGCTCCCGCGCCGACCCACGGTTTCCGCAACACCCCCGACTCCGACCCGGCGATCGCCGCGAACCGCGACTGGTCACGCGCGATCATCCAGCGCATGGAGGGCTCCGCCCTGGGTCGCGACACTATCGCCGCGCACACGGTCACCGACGAATCGGCGCTGAACGCGGTGATCCAGGATGCCGCGGACTCGGCCGCCGCCTGGCGCGCGCTCGGAGCCGCCGGCCGCGCCGAGATCCTGCACCGCGCCGGCGACGTGCTCGAGAAGCACCGCGCCGACCTGCTCGAGGTCATGGGCGCCGAGTGCGGAAAGGTCATCGAGCAGAGCGACCCCGAGGTGTCGGAGGCGATCGACTTCGCGCACTACTACGCCGAGCAGGCGCTGACGCTGGAGAACGTGGACGGGGCGACCTTCACCCCGGTCGGTGTGACCGTGGTCACCCCGCCGTGGAACTTCCCCGTCGCCATCCCCGCGGGTTCCACTCTCGCCGCGCTCGCCGCCGGCTCCGCCGTGGTCATCAAGCCGGCGGTGCTCGCCGAGCGCTCCGGCGCGGTCATGGTCGAGGCGCTGTGGGAGGCGGGCGTCCCTCGCGGGGTGCTGAAGCTCGTACAGCTGTCCGAGAACGACCTGGGTCGCCAGCTGCTCACCCACCCCGCCGTCGGGCGGGTCGTGCTCACCGGCGCCTACGAGACGGCCGAGCTCTTCCGCTCGTTCCGCCCCGACCTGCCGCTGCTCGCCGAGACGAGCGGCAAGAACGCCGTGATCGTCACGCCCAGCGCCGACCTCGACCTCGCGGCCAAGGACGTGGCGATGTCGGCCTTCGGTCACGCGGGACAGAAGTGCTCCGCGGCATCCCTCGTCGTGCTCGTCGGCTCGGTCGCCCGTTCGCGCCGCTTCCGCGACCAGCTGGTCGACGCCGTCACCTCGCTCGAGGTCGGCCTGCCGTGGGACGAGGCCTCGCGCGTCGGACCGCTCATCGAGCCCGCGAACGGCAAGCTGCTGACGGCCCTCACGAGCCTCGAGCCCGGCCAGCGCTGGGTGGTCGAGCCGCAGAAGCTCGACGACGAGGGGATGCTGTGGCGTCCCGGCATCCGCGAGGGCGTGCAGCCCGGCAGCGAGTTCCACCGCACCGAGTACTTCGGGCCCGTGCTCGGCATCATGACCGCCGAGACCCTCGACGACGCGATCGAGATCGTCAACGCGATCGAGTACGGCCTCACCTCGGGCCTGCACGCGCTCGACGAGGCCGAGATCCAGCAGTGGCTCTCGCGCATCGAGGCCGGCAACGTCTACGTCAACCGCGGCACCACGGGTGCGATCGTGCAGCGCCAGCCGTTCGGCGGATGGAAGAAGTCGGCCGTCGGCGCGGGCACCAAGGCCGGCGGGCCCCACTACCTGTCCGGCTTCGGAACGTGGGCGGATGCCGAGGTGTCCGGCCCCTCCCGACCGGACGCCCTCGCCGCCGCCGCCGTGGCCGCCGTGCCCGCGCGCGGCCGCGAGTGGCTGGCATCCGCCCTCTCGAGCGACGCCGCCGCGTGGGCCGCTGAGTTCTCGCTGGCTCGCGACGTGACGGGTCTGGAGTCGGAGCAGAACGTCCTCCGCTACGCGGCGGTGCCGGTCACCGTGCGCCTCGAGGACGCGTCGGAGGCCGCGCTCGTGCGAGTGGTCGCCGCCGGGGTCCGGGCGCGCTCCACCGTGACCGTCAGCGCCGCGCGCGAGCTGTCGCCCGCCGTCCGCGCGTGGCTCGAGGGTGTGGGCGTCCGCGCCGCCGTCGAGGACACCGCCGACTGGAGCCGCCGCGCGGCACGTCTGGTGCGCACCGGTGGGCGTGTGCGCCTGCTCGGGGGCTCGCCGGCAGTTCTCGCCGAGGCCACCGGCGGTTCGCCCGCGGTCGCGGTGTACGCCGGTGAGGTCACCCGTGCCGGGCACGTCGAACTGCTGCCGTTCCTGCGCGAGCAGGCCGTGTCGATCACGGCCCACCGCTTCGGCACGCCCCGGCGGTACGAGGTGCCGCCGCTGGTCGGCTGATCCCCCCGACGACGGGGCCGTTCCCTCGGGGACGGCCCCGTCGCCACGTCCGGGAGCGGATTCACGCCCGACGTGCGCGTCGACGGACCCGGGCCGCGGCTACGACGTGCCCGCCGCCGAAACCCGTTCGGCCGCTCGGCGCACGGAGTCCGGAACCGCCACGCCCGCCGCGGTCTGAGCCGAGGTGACGGGCTCACCGGCGACCGCCCGCAGCGGCAGCATGCCCGCCCAGACCGACCGGTCCTCGCCATCGTCGTCGACCTCGACGAGCGAGCCGGCGTTGTCCTTCACGCTCGCCTCCGTCAGCGGAACGCGCAGCACCAGGGTCGCGGCGATCTCCCGCGCGGTCATCGGACGCACGTCGGCACTGCGCCCCGGCATGAGGTGTTCCGACAGCGTGAGCAGGGCTGCTTCTTTCTCTTCGGGAGGGACGACGGATGCCACGGCGTGCACGACCGCGCAGCGATACCGCATCGAGCTGTCGAAAAGCGAACGCGCATACTTCAGGCCCATCAGGTGCGTGATCGTGAGGCTCACGGGGGCACCCGCGGCGATGCGGCGGAAGAAGTCGCTGCCCGTCGAGCCGTGGATGAGCAGATCGTCGCCGTCGCGGCCGATCCCCACCGGCAGAGCCACCGGCCGGTCGTCGCGCACGATGGCGAGGGTGGCGTAGAGGGCTGCGTCGATCACGTCGTAGAGGGCGGCGCGGTCGGTGCGCTGGTGGTGTGCGCCGCGACGCACGCGGGTCAGGGCGGTGAGGGGGAGGTCGGTCATGACACCATTCCAGGTGAACGGCTGGTCCAGCGCGTAGTCCGCTTTTCGCGGATGTCGATGGACCAGTGAGAGGGTGGGGGCATGATCTCCGCCGGCATCCTGGATCGCGATTCCGACGTGCCCCTCCACGAGCAACTCGCCCACAACCTGCGTGCAACCATCGTGGCCGGGAGAGCGAGCGGGGGAGATGCGGTTCCCTCGACTCGCGCTCTCGCGGCCGATCTGGGGATCGCGCGCGGCACCGCGGTCGCCGCGTACGAGATCCTCGCGGGGGAGGGCTACCTCTCGACCCGCCCCGGCGGGAGGACCGTCGTGGCCGAGGTCGTCGGCTCGTCGACCCGCCCGGTCGCGAGGGGAGACCACGCTTCTGCGAAGACGGCTCCCGCCGTCGTCGACCTGCGCCCCGGGCGCCCCCACACCACCGGTATCGCCGATGCCGCATGGCGCTCGGCCTGGCGGCGGGCGGGGGGTGTCGATCCGGTATCCGACGTTGACGACGTGCGCGGCCACCCGCCTCTGCGCGACCAGATCGCCCGGCACCTCGGACGCACCCGCGGGCTCGACGTCGTGCCCGACGAGGTCATCGTGACCGCGGGGACGAGCGACGCGGTGCTGTTGACGGTGCTCGCTCTCACGCCCCGGAACGTCGGCCGCCCGCTCCGCGTGGGCATCGAGAACCCGGGGTATCCGCGCGTCCGTCGCATCCTGCACCGGCTTCGGGTCGAGGTGGTGCCGTTCCCGGTACGCCTCGACGACGGTCTCGATCTCGACGCCGTCGAGGCCCGCGCCGACCTGGACGCCCTCGTCGTCACCCCTCACCATCACTACCCCCTCGGAACACGGCTGGATGCCGCTGCCCGCGCGCGACTGCTCACCTGGGCCGCGCGCACCGGCGCGGTGATCGTCGAAGACGACTACGACAGCGAGTTCCCCCACGGTCGCGCGCCGCTGCCCCCGCTCCACCTGCTCGATCCGGGGCGGGTCGTCATGATCGGCACCCTGTCGAAGGTCCTCAGCCCGTCGCTGCGGAGCGGGTGGATCGTCGCCACCGGCGAGCTGCGCGATCGCCTCGTCGCGGCGCGGGCCGACCTCGACCCGCCGGTCTCGCAGGTGCAGCAGCGCGCCCTGGCCCTGTACCTCGGCGAGGGCGCGCTCGCGCGGCACACCGCCCGTCGCCGGCGCGACTACCGCCACCGTCGCCGCCTTCTGCTGGAGGCCTTCGCCGGGATCGACGGGGTCGAGCTCACCGCGACGGACGGCGGGCTGCACGCCGTGGTCCTGCTGCCCGTCGCCGGGGCCGCGACCGAGCAGGCCGTGGTCGACCAGCTCGCAGCCCGCCGCATCCTGGTGTCGCCCCTCTCCGGGTATGCGGTGCCGGGGGCCGCTGTCGATGTGCCCGCGGGAATCGTGTTCGGCTACGCCGAGCCGTCGACGCCGGTGCTGATGACCGCCGTCGCGGAACTCATCGCGATCGTGCGCGCCGTCGCTTCTGGGCCGCGACTTGACCCTGACACGGTGTGAGGAAGGAGAACAGAAGCATGTTGTCCATCGGAGCGTTCGCGCAGATCGGCCAGGTCACCCACCGGATGCTCCGGCACTGGGACACCGCCGGTCTGCTCGTGCCCGCGCACGTGGACGAGCACAGCGGTTACCGCTCGTACGATCCGTCGCAGCTCGAGAGGCTGCACCGAATCGTGGCGCTGCGGCAGCTCGGCTTCGGCCTCGACGACGTCGCCTCGATTCTGAACCAGGGTGTGGGTGCCGATCGCATCGCGGTGCTGCTGCGGGAGCGACGCGTCGAGGTGGAGCGTGAGCATCGGATCGCCGCCGCACGGCTCGTCGACGTGGAGCGGCGCCTCCACCTCATCGAGAGAGAAAAGCACATGCGAGAGATCGAGATCGTCCAGAAGTCACTGCCTGCCCTCCGCCTTGCCGCCCGTCGTCGCCTGGTGGCCGACGGCGCGGAGATGGCGGACGTCGTCGGACCGGCCTTCGACGCCGTCGCCGCAGTCATCGGTGCGGAGAAGGGAGCACTCGACACCCCCGTCGCGCAATACGCGGTTCGCGAGGACGGCACGGAGGTGATCGCCGGGTATCTCTATCTCGGAACAGTGCACGACGGCATAGAGATCGTCGAACTCCCCGCCGTCGAGATAGCCGTGTGCGGCATCCATCTGGGATCGATGGAACGGATCGGTGAGAGCTGGCAGTCCATCCACGCGCAGATCCTCGACCGCGGGTACGTGCCATCGGGACCCTGCCGCGAGCTGTACGTGCGGGCCGAGTCCGACGACCAGTCCGACTGGGTGACCGAACTGCAGCAGCCGGTCGTCGTGGTCTGAAGCCACGACCCTCGCACCCCGGGGCGTCGTGCGGACTCCGACGCCGACGTGCCGGGTGCGGTGAGGCGCGTGTGGCGTGTCGCCTCGGCGTCCGCGGGACGGCCGGGATGCCAGGGCCTCGGCCTACCCCCCGAGGATCTCCAGCGCCGCCATCGCTGCGTTCTGGCCGCCGATGCCGCTCACCGCCCCGCCGCGCTGAGCGCTCGCCCCGCACAACAGGATGCGGGCGTGCGACGTCGACACACCCCAGCGCGCGGCGGGGGAGTCAGCAGGAGCCGACAGCCACGGCCACGACAGGGCGCCGTGGAAGATGTCGCCGCCGATCATGGCGAGCGACTCCTCCAGGTCGCGGGTGGTGCGGGCCTCGATGCAGAGTCGCCCGTCGGGCGCCCGCAGGATGCAGTCGCGCAGGGGCTCGGCGAGGACGGAATCCAACGAGGCTTGGGCGGCGGCCAGCAGGCGCGCTCCCGCGGCGACCGGATCGGTGTCGTCGATGAGGCGGTGCGGCACCTGCAGACCGAACATCGTGAGCGTCTGCGCGCCGGACGCCCGCAGCTCCTCGCCGAGGATCGACGGGTCGGTCAGCGAGTGGCAGTAGACCTCGACGGGGAGTGGTTCGGGGATGAGTCCTCCGGACGCCGCCACGTGAGCGGCATCCAACTGGGTCATGGTCTCGTTGACGTGGAAAGTACCCGAGAAGGCGGCCTCGGGGGTCACCGATTCGTCGCGCAGACGTGGCAGGCGCGAGAGCAGCATGTTCACCTTGACCTGTGCACCCTCCGGCGCTTCGGCGCCGGTCGTCGCTGATCCGCCGGCGGTCAGCAGCCGGTCGAGCACCGCGCGGCCGACGCCGCTGAGCACGAGGTCGCCTCGAAAGACTTCGGAGCGATCGGTCATCGTGTGCACGTCGCCGTCGGGCGAGACCGAGACGACCTCGACACCCGTGACGATCTCGGCCCCCGCCTCGCGGGCGGCGCGCTCGAGCTCGGCCGTCACCGCGCCCATGCCACCGACGGGAACGTCCCAGTCGCCGGTCCCGCCGCCGATCACGTGGTACAAGAAGCACCGGTTCTGCGTGAGGGAGGGGTCGTCGGACGACGCGAAGGTGCCGATGAGCCCGTCGGTGAGCGCGACGCCCCGGACGAGGTCGCTGTCGAGCGAGGAGCGCAGGAGATCTCCGAGCGGGCGGGTGGTGAGGGCATCCCAGAGCTCGTCGTCGCCCACGCGCTCGCGCAGCTCGTCGGACGTGGGCAGCGGTTCGGTCATCGTCGGGAAGACGGCACGGGCCACCGGGGCGAGACGCTCGCCGAACGCCGCGAAACGCGCCGCCTCGTGGGTGTCGCCGAGGGTGCGCGCGAACGAGGCGGCGGTGGCCTCGGCATCCCGGGTATCGACGAGCACGCCGCGCGTGGGGTCGGTCGGGTCGGGCGTATAAGAGGAGTACCGGCGCCGGCGAAGCTCGATGCGCAGGCCCAGGTCGTCGATGATCCGCTGCGGCAGCAGGCTGACGAGGTAGGAGTACCGCGACAGGCGTGCATCGACTCCCGCCCACGGGCGCTCCGACACGGCGGCGCCGCCCACGGCATCCGATCTCTCGATCACCACCACCCGGCGCCCTGCGCGGGCGAGATAGGCCGCGGCGACGAGGGCATTGTGCCCACCCCCCACGATGACGACGTCGTACCGGCGAGAATCCGAAGCGGTCATGAGCCCACGCTAACGACAGCGGCGAATTCGTCGCAGGGGGTGGCGCACGTAGCCTGGATGCCATGACTTCCGCAGCCGACCTGCTCGAGATCGCCACGCGTATCGCCCGAGAGGCCGGTGAACTCGCCCACCGTCGCCGTCGCGAGGGCGTGACGGTCGCGGCGACCAAATCGGCCGCCGCCGACATCGTGACCGCCGCCGACCGCGAGGTCGAAGCCTTCATTCGGGCGGAGCTCGCTCGAGAGCGGCCCGATGACGGTTTCTTCGGCGAGGAATCCGGGGCCGAAGAGGGAACGAGCGGGATCACGTGGGTCGTCGACCCGATCGACGGCACCGTCAACTACGCCTACGGCATTCCGGCATGGGCCGTGAGCATCGCCGCCGTCGAGGGCACCGCCGAGACCGCGTCGTGGACCGCGCTCGCCGGGGCGGTCTTCAACCCCGTGACGGGCGAGCTGTTCCGGGCCTCGCGCGGCGGGGGAGCCTGGCTCGGTGACACCCGCTTGTCCGTGGGCGAGGTGGGTCCGGCCGGGGGGCTCGTCGCCACCGGCTTCGGTTACAACCCCGAGACGCACGGACCCGCGCTCGCACAGCTGTCTCGCGTCATGCCGATCGCCCGCGACGTGCGCCGCATCGGCGCGGCCTCTCTCGACCTGGCCTCGGTGGCCGCCGGTCGCGTCGACGCCTACTACGAGCGCGGCACGCAGCCGTGGGATCACGCCGCGGGCTCGCTGCTGGTCGAAGAAGCGGGGGGAATGATCGGGGGAGCGCCCGGCGGACGCCCCGGCAACGGCATGGTGATCGCCGCGGGCCCCGACTTCTACCGCCGTCTCGAGCCGCTGCTCGACTACGAGCGGTGACAGAGGTCGCGCCCATGGCATTCCCAGACCAGCCGAGGTAGGGTGTTTACCAGTTCGTTATCTTCCGCAACCCGAATTTGCGGAGATGGCCAAGCCCCCAAGCCCGAAGCCGTCGCTTTTTGCGACACGACACGAGAGCCCTTCCGCGTTGCCGTCAGAAGCCTCTGAGACTGAGCCCGCCGTCACCCGACGGTCTCGTCGCCCCCTCTCCACGCCCGCTCCCGAGACGACCCCCCGGCTGACCCGAGCCGAGATGCGCCGTCTCGCCGCGAGCGGAAACCCCGTCGCGACGCTCGACGCCCCCGCGTCCGAGCAGAAGGCCGCCGATCCCGCACCGGTCGACGCCGACGCCGCCTCTCAGCCCGAACTGATCGAGAGCGTTGCCGCCGCCGTGGTCGAGACCGTCATCGCCGCGACCATCGAGCCCACGCTTCCGCCTCGCGACACCGCCGTGCCTTCCGCCGACCAGACCCCGGATGCCACGGCTTCCGACGCACTCGACGTCACGGTCGTCGACGAGCAGCGTCGTGCCGACGACGTCGCGGTCATCCTGCAGAGCGCGGACGGCGCCGTCGCCACCACCCCGGTGTCCCTCCCGACCTCGCCCATCACGCTTCCCGTGAGTCGCCGCGCGCGTCGACGCCCCCAGGCATCGGTCATCCTCGACTCGACCGTCGACGAGGCTTCGGCCGAGCCGGTCGTCGAGTCTTCCGCCGACCGGGTGGCGAAGACGTCCGTTCCGCGTCCGTCGAAGCCCGTCGTCGAGCAGGCCGCCATCGAGCAGTCCGCCGTCGCATCGAGCACCCCCGACGACACCGTGGCCGACGAGTTCGCCACCGCCGCACGCCTGTTCTCGTTCACGGGCGAGACGCCCACGCAGCAGGCGGCCCCCGTCACCCCCGCTCCCGAGCCCGTCTCGGAGGGGCTGCCCGCCGCGGCCGCTCCCCGCACCCGCCGCAACGTCCGCCGCATCGCTGCGACGTCGTTCTCGGTCGGCGTCATGGGCGTCGTCGGTCTTCTGACGGTCGGCATGACCATGCCCGTCAGCGCCATCGCCTCGGCGAGCGGCACCGACAGCATCACCGCTCCCGCCGCCGACACCGCGACCACGCGTCTGGCGGTCGGCGGAGACGTCGCCTCGCCCGACGGGGCGATCCAGGCCTACGTCGCGCCCGCCCAGTCGCAGGCCGCGGTCGTCGACCGCGCCGACGGCTACAGCGCCACCACGTACTCCAAGATGGCCGTCGACTCGGGCATCAAGTACCCCACGAACTTCTACGTCAACAACCCGACGTCGCCCATCCAGTGGCCCTTCGCGGTCGGCGTGTCGATCTCGTACGGCTTCGGCATGCGCGACGGCGGCTTCCACGAGGGTGCCGACTTCGTGCCCGGCGAGGGCGCGCCCGTGCAGGCGATCGCCGACGGCACCGTCCGCATCGCGACCGAGCAGGGTGGCGCCTTCGGCGTGACCGTGCTGATCGACCACGTGATCGACGGCCAGCTCGTGTCGAGCCGGTACGGCCACATGCAGTACGGCTCGCTGCAGGTCACCCCGGGCGAGAAGGTGCACGTCGGTCAGTTCCTCGGACGCACCGGCAACACGGGTCGCTCGTTCGGCGCGCACACGCACGTCGAGATCCTGCAGAACGGCACCACCCCGATCGACCCGATCGCGTGGCTGCGTCAGCACGCCGGCGGCTGAGGCTCGATTCGTAAGAGAGTGTCGAGGTCTGATATTCTCTTCTAGTTGCCCGGAGCGATCCGGGTACGCCCCGATAGCTCAGTGGCAGAGCACTTCCATGGTAAGGAAGGGGTCGTCAGTTCAATCCTGACTCGGGGCTCAAGGCATCCACATCTGAATCCTGGATGCCGTGCGGCGGGGTAGCTCAGTTGGTGAGAGCGCACGACTCATAATCGTGAGGTCGCGGGTTCAAGCCCCGCTCCCGCTACAGATTCGCCGCAGAGCCGTCCTTCGGGGCGGCTTTCGCTTTTCTCCGACGCGTTCCCGCACGAGGTCCTCACGGCGCCCCGATAGGGTGAGCCGCGTGAGTGATTCGGGAGAGTTCGTGCAATCCCTCGCTCGCGGCCTCGAGGTGATCCGCTCCTTCGACGCCGAGAACCCGGCGCTGACCCTCAGCGACGTCGCCCGCCGCGCCGATCTGACCCGTGCCGCGGCTCGCCGGTTCCTCCAGACGCTCGAGACCCTCGGTTACGTGCGCGCCGACGGCCGGGTCTTCTCGCTGACGCCGCGCGTTCTCGAGCTCGGCTTCAGCTATCTCTCCGCGCTCTCGCTGCCCGCGCTCGCCCAGCCGCATCTCGAGCGTCTGTCGCGCGAGGTGGGGGAGAGCGTCTCCTCGGCTGTGCTCGACGGGGCCGACATCGTCTACGTCGCCCGTGTTCCCACGCGACGGATCATGAGCGTCGGAATCACGATCGGCACGCGTTTCCCCGCCTACGCGACCAGCATGGGGCGCGTGCTGCTCGCGGCGCTTCCCGACGCGGACGCGCGACGGATCGTGGCCGCTTCGCACCCCGCTTCTCTCACCCCGCGCACGCGGACGGACGTCGATGCGATCGCCGTCGAGCTCGAGGCGGTGCGTGCTCAGGGGTGGGCTCTCGTGGACGGCGAGCTCGAAGAGGGGCTGCGCTCCCTCGCGGCGCCCGTCCACGACCGCTCGGGGGCGGTGGTTGCGGCGGTGAACATCTCGGCCAGCTCCCGCGGTGACGCGGACGAGTGGCGAGAGCGGTGCCTGCCGGCGTTGCGGGCCGCCGCGGGCGAGATCGACGCGGACCTCCGCCTGGTCTGAATCCGGGCTACGGGCCCAGAGCGGTCCTCCCTTGCCGTCTTCGCGGTGGTCGGCGTATCCTGTTCGCGGGACGTACGTATGTACGCAGAGCGAACAAGCAAGGGTGCTCCGCATGATCGACAAGACCGTTCCCGACCTCGAGGCGGCCGTCGCCGGCATCGCCGACGGTGCGACCGTGATGATCGGCGGCTTCGGCCGCGCGGGTCAGCCCGTCGAACTGATCGACGCGCTCATCGCGCACGGTGCGCGCGATCTCACCGTCGTCAACAACAACGCGGGCAATGGCGACACCGGGTTGGCCGCCCTGCTCGCGGCCGGGCAGGTGAGCAAGATGATCTGCTCCTTCCCGCGCCAGAGCGACTCATGGGTCTTCGACGGGCTGTACCGCGCCGGCGAGGTCGAGCTCGAGCTCGTGCCGCAGGGCAACCTGGCCGAGCGCATCCGTGCGGCCGGCGCCGGCATCGGCGGGTTCTTCACCCCCACCGGGTTCGGGACGCAGCTCGCCGAGGGCAAAGAGACGCGGCGCATCGACGGCCGCGATTACGTGCTCGAATACCCCATCCGCGCGGATGCCGCCCTGATCAGCGCCCGCGCCGCCGACCGCTGGGGCAACCTCGTCTATCGCGCGACGGCGCGCAACTTCGGCCCCATCATGGCCGCGGCCGCAACCACCACGATCGTCCAGGTCGACGAGATCGTCGAGCTCGGCTCGCTCGATCCCGAGTCGGTCGTCACCCCGGGTCTCTACGTCGATCGCGTGGTCGCGGTGGGGGAGCGCGCATGGCTCCGCGACGGCGCGTTCGTCGGCGGCGTCGACATCGAGGGCCGGGCTCTGGCATCCGAGGAGGAGAAATGACAACTCGCATCTCGCGGCGCGATCTCGCCGCCCGCGTGGCATCCGACATTCCCGAGGGCGCGGTCGTCAACCTCGGCATCGGTGCTCCGACCCTGGTCGCCGACTACCTGCCGGCGGGACTCGAGATCGTCCTGCACACCGAGAACGGCATGCTCGGCATGGGCCCCGCTCCCGAGCGCGGGCGCGTCGACCCCGATCTCATCAACGCGGGTAAGCAGCCGGTCACCGCGCTCGCGGGGGCTGCGTACTTCCACCACGCCGACTCGTTCGCGATGATGCGCGGCGGGCACCTCGACGTGTGCGTGCTGGGGGCGTTCCAGGTGTCGGCCGGCGGCGACCTCGCCAACTGGTCGACCGGCGAGCCCGGCGCGATCCCCGCGGTCGGCGGCGCCATGGACCTCGCGATCGGCGCGAAAGACGTCTACGTCATGACCGACCTGCTCACCAAGGGCGGCGAGCCCAAGCTCGTCGCCGCCTGCAGCTATCCCCTCACGGGTGTGGGCTGCGTCTCGCGGGTCTACACCGACCACGGCGTCTTCGACGTCACCCCCGACGGCTTCCGCGTGCGGGAGCTTTTCGGCGACAACACGCACGAAGAGATCGAGTCCCTGCTCGGTCTGAGCCTGGAGGCCTGAGACATGCCCGCATCCTTCGTCTACGACGCCGTCCGCACCCCTTTCGCGCGCCACGGCAAGGCCTTCGCCGACGTCCGCCCCGACGATCTGGCGGCCACCGTCATGGCATCCGTCGTCGAGCGCACCGGAATCGACCCCGCGCGCATCGAAGACGTGATCTTCGGCGACGCGAACCAGGCGGGCGAAGACAACCGCAACGTCGCGCGCTTCGGTGCGCTGCTGGCCGGCTTCCCGTCGTCGGTGCCGGGGACGACGATCAACCGGCTGTGCGGATCGTCGCTGGATGCCGTGATCCAGGGCTCCCGCGCGATCGAGGCCGGCGATGCCGATGTCATCCTCGCCGGCGGCGTCGAGTCGATGACGCGGGCCCCCTTCGTGGTCGAGAAGAGCCCGCGGCCCTTCCCCGCGGCGAACCAGACGATGTGGAACACCTCGATCGGCTGGCGCATGACCAACCCGCGCTTGAGGGCGGACTGGACGATCTCGAACGGCGAGAGTGCCGAGAAGCTCGCCGAGATCTACGACATCACGCGTGAGCAGCAGGACGCCTTCGCCGCCCGCAGCCACCGTCTCGCTGCCGCGGCGTGGGCAGAGGGACGCTTCGACGACGAGATCGTGCAGGTCGAAGGCCACGCGCTCGCGCGCGACGAGGGTATCCGCGACGATTCGACCGCCGAGGTGCTCGCGACCCTCCGACCCGCATTCCAGAAGGACGGCACGGTCACGGCGGGAAACTCCTCACCCATCAACGACGGCGCCTCGGCGGTGCTGCTCGGGGCGGAGGGGATCCTGGATGCCGAGCCCCTCGCGCGCATCGCGGGTCGGGCCGCGTTCGGTAACGATCCCGACGTCTTCGGCGTCGCCCCCGTCGAGGCGGCGAACCGCGCGCTCGCGCGCGCCGGTCGCACCTGGGCCGACGTGAGCCTCGTCGAGCTCAATGAGGCTTTCGCATCGCAGTCGCTCGCGTGCGCCAAGCTGTGGACCGAGCTCGACCCCGAGCTTCTCAACCCGCACGGTGGGGCGATCGCGATCGGGCACCCCCTCGGAGCGTCGGGCGGCCGCATCATCGCGCGCGCCGCGCACGAGCTGAAGCGTCGCGGCGGGGGAGTCGCCGTCGCGGCGATCTGTATCGGCGTGGGCCAGGGGCTCGCGGTGGTCCTCGAGCGCTGAGATACGGTTGCTGCCCCTTTGTCAACAGGGCCGGGCGCGGCCGCATAACCGCGCGGCGCCGATTACCGTGAGGTCGCGCGTCCGAATGGGCGCGGTGACACGAAACGAATCGATACGGCACCGCCGATGACTGCACTCGCTCACGACATCTCGCCCATCTCACTGGCTCTCGCGCGCTACCTGTTCGAGAGGACCCGGTGCCTGGCGGAGGCCCGTCGCACCATGGGGCTGAACGACATCGATGTCGTCGCGATCATCCATGTCGCGCGCAACCCGGGCGTGCGCCCCTCCGACCTCCGGCGACACCTCGGGATCACCGGGGCGGGGGTGACGACGATCGTCGATCGTCTCGTGCGTCGCGACGTCTTGCGCCGGGAGTTCGACCCGGATGACCGGAGGGTGACCCACGTCTACGCGATGGTCGACCTGACGACCGATCCGTGGAGATGCCTCACCCGCTTCGACGACGCTTTCGAAGCGGCACTCGCGAACGTCGGATCCGAGCTGCAGGAGAGCGTGGCGGCTGTCTTGGACACCGCCACCCGCTCGGCGGCGCTCGCCCCGTCAGCGAGCTAGGTGCACGACGCAGGATGTCGCCGACGCGTGCAGTCCATATCCCGGTCGAGGGTGACGTCGCCGGCGACAGCTAGGACTCGTCGATCCAGCGATCCCGCGGGCGGTCGTCGTCGTCGTCATTGCGAGCGGGTGCCCCCGTCGACCACTCCAGTCGGAAGCCGCACTCACGACACTCGTCGGCGCCGCCGCCCTCTTCGAGAAGCGGGTGCATCGTCACCCCGCACGAGGGGCAGATCGGCTGTGCCGTGTCGTCGTAGGGGTCTCTGTACGTCATCGCGTTCCGCTCGTCGGCTCTCGGGGAGGACAACTCCCCGCGTCGCCGCGATGTTCCCCGCGATGATCTCCGACCCGGACGCTTCGCCGCAGGCATAGGCTCGGCCCATGCCGAACCCTCGCGTCGCCGCGGGCTCCGCTCCGGTGGCGGAGGCCGCATGACGGCATCCATCCCCGCTCCCGATCCGAGGCGCTGGAGCGCGCTCTCGGTCATGCTCATGGGCCAGTTCGCCGCCCTCCTCGACGTCAGCGTCACCAACGTCGCCCTGCCCTCGATCGGGCGCTCCACCGGGGCGGGTTCGAACGAGCTGCAGTGGATCGTGACCGGGTACGTGCTCGCCTTCGCGCTGGTCCCCGTCATCGGGGGACGGCTGGGCGACCAGCGGGGTCGGCGACGCATCTTCACGATCGCCGTGCTCGGGTTCGTGATCGCCAGCGCGGCCGTCGGTCTGGCGCCGAACGCGGGGCTCCTCATCGCGGCCAGGGTCGTGCAGGGGCTGTTCGGCGGCATGATGGGCCCGCAGGTGTCGGGCTTCATCCAGAACGCCTTCCCGGCGTGGGAGAGAGGGCGGGCTTTCGGCAGGCTCGGCCTCACCGTCGGTGCGGGGACGGCGCTCGGTCCGGTGATCGCGGGTCTGCTCATCTCGGCTGGTGGCCCCGACATCGGTTGGCGGCTGGTCTTCTTCATCAACGTGCCGGTCGGGATCGCGGCCGTGCTGCTCGCTCGCCGGTGGGTTCCCGCCGATGAGCCGTCTTCCACGGCATCCGCCCGCCACATCGACCTGCTCGGCGCGCTCCTGCTCGGCGCGGGTGTGCTGTGCCTGCTGTTCCCCATCGTCGAGACGGGCCAGGGTGGCGGCCCCGTGACCCTCCTCCTCCTGCTCCCCGCCGCGGGGTTCCTCCTGGCGCTCGTGCGGCATGAGGCGCGCCTGACGAGGGCGGATGCCGGGCCCCTGCTGGATCTGCGCCTGTTCCGCGTCCGCTCGTTCGTCACGGGAGTGGTCTTCGCCGTGGTCTTCTTCTGCAGCAACACCGGGATTCCCCTCGTGCTCGCGCTGTACTACCAGGACGGTCTGGGCTTCACCGCCCTGCAATCGGGCCTGGGGGTCACGGCCTACGCCATCGGTTCGGTGGTGGGAGCGCCCGTCGCCGGGCGCTTCGTCTCGCGCGTGGGACGCCCGCTGCTCGTCGGCGCGGTCGCGGTGTTCACGGGCGTCACGGTCGTTCTGGGGCTGCTGGTGCAGGCCGGTGCCGAGGCGACCGATCCGGTGGGCGTCATCCTGCGGCTCTGCGTGCCCCTGTTCGTCCTCGGGATCGCGGGCGGAGCGATCGTCACCCCGAATCAGACGTTGACGCTCGCCGACGTCGACCCCCGCCGCGGCGGCGTCGCCGGGGGAGTCGTGCAGACCGCCCAGCGGGTGGGGTCTTCGATCGGGCAGACGGTACTGGGTACCGCCTTCGCGCTGGCCGTCGTGGGAGCCGCGGCGGCCGCGGGCCCGGGTACCCCCGCCGCGGACCCGCGGGCTTTCGCCGACGCGCTCACTCTGGCTCTCGCGGTGTCGGTGGTGTTCTCGGGATCGGCCATCGTGCTCAGTGCCGTCGAGGTACACCGGAGCCGTCGCAGCTGACGCGAGCAGGGCGCGCGGACGCTAGCGTCGAGGCATGCATGTCACCTCCGCCCGTCTGGGTCTCGGCCTCGCCGCCGTCGGTCGCCCGGCCTACATCACGACCGCGCGTGACAGCGACCTGGGGGACCCCGCCGAACGCTCGGTCGACGCGATGCGCGAGCGTGCGCACCTGCTGCTCGACGAGGCCTGGGCGCTCGGCATCCGATACGTCGACGTTGCGCGCTCCTACGGTCGGGCGGAGCACTTCCTCGGGTCGTGGTTCGACGCCCACCCGGGCCGACGCGAGCTGCTCACCGTGGGGTCGAAGTGGGGCTACGCCTACGTCGGAGAGTGGCGGATGGATGCCGCCGTGCACGAGCGCAAAGAGCACTCGGTCGCCCTGTTCGACCAGCAGTGGCCCGAGACGCTCGAGGCTCTGGGGTCGGCCCCGGACTACTACCTGATCCACTCGGTGACTCCGGAGAGCACGGCTCTGGCGGACACCGGGCTTCTCGATCGGCTGCGCGGCCTACGGGCGAACGGCGTGCGGGTAGGGCTGTCGACCAGCGGGCCGCACCAGGGCGAGGTGATCCGCAGCGCTCTCGCGCTCCGGGACTCGCCGTTCACGGTCGTGCAGTCGACGTGGAACCTCCTCGAGCCATCGGTCGCCCCCGCGTTGCAGGCCGCGCGAGACGCCGACTGGACGGTCGTCGTCAAAGAGGCCCTCGCCAACGGCGACCTCGCCCGCGCCGAATCGGGCAGTCGCCTCGAGGCCCTGGCATCCGGGATGCCGTCCGACGTGTTCGCGCTGGGCGCCGCGCTGGCGCAGCCGTGGGCCGACATCGTGCTCAGCGGCGCGACCACGCTCGCGCACCTGCGACGAGGCGCGAGCGCGCGGCCGGTGGACACCGCGGGGGAACTGGCGACGGACCCCGTCGATTACTGGCGTCGCCGGTCGGAACGCCCCTGGCGTTGAGCGGCGGTCAGGGCACGCAGTTCAGCGTCGCGACCGTGCCCGAGACGTTCGCCCACGACGTGGCGATCGCGGTCGCGAGCACCGACCCGGACGAGGAGCGGGCCTGCACGTATCCGGCCGATCGCGCGTTGGCGATGGAGCGCACGGTGATGCCGGGGGAGTACGTGCCGCAGTACGAGAACGACGCTCGCGTCCCCGAGAGGTTCGACCCGCTGAAGGCGCAGACGTTGCCGTCGGCGCACCCGCCGACGGCACGCTCGTGCTCGGAGGGGACGTCGATGGTCATCCCGAGTTCCGGCCACTGCGCGTGATGCGAATCGATGACGACCCCGCCGGGGATCTCGGCGAGAGCCGCGGCGATGTCGGGGTGCAGCTGATCGGTCGTGGTCATTCGGTGCGTGCCTTTCTCTCGGAGACGTCCCAGAGGGTGTAGTCGGTGATGGATCCGGCGGGGAGCTTGAGGCTGTCGTTGTCGGCGAGGAGTTCGGATTCGAAACCGACGATGCGTCCCGTGTCGGCAGAAAGCAGCAGCGTCGCCTCGGAGGTGGTCAGCCCGGACGGCACCGCGGCCAACCCGACCACGGGGCGGCCGAGGCGATCGAAGGCCGTGCCGACGACGCGCAGCCCGGGAGCTTGGGCGACGACCTCGAGCAGGGCGGCCTGTTGCGGTCCGGTGAGGGTCCACTCGCCCAGGAGGGCGCGTGCGCCGAGCATCGCGTCGCCCGCCGTGAGCTGATCCCCGGCACCGGTCGAGGTGAGCACGAGAGCTCGCATCGCCTCGACGGTGGGTTCGGGAGCGGTGGGGGAGAGCGGCGAGAACTGGTTCTGCACGAACTGCAGGTCGCCGACGACGGTTCCCGGCGTCGGCTCGCCCGCGGGCACCGTGTCACCGGCCGCGTTGGTCGCTTCGGCGGCAGTGGTCACGACCGAGCCCGAAAGATCCGCATTCCAGCGCACGTCGATCCACTCGCGGCGGAACACCGTCGCCTCGGCCTCGTCGGGCGAACCGCTGTAGTACCACCCGAGCGAAAGCGACCGTCGCTCGGGTGAGGAGGGGCCCGACCCGTCGGTCAACCGCTCCTGCGCCTGCGCGATCACCTGGGACGCGTCCTCCGAGATCGAGGTGAACACGAGTGGTTCCGGGGTGAGGGCGGATGCCGGGCTCCCCGGCATCCACAGGACTCCGGTGACGATCGCGAGCACCAGGACGACGACCGCGGCGGCCGAGCCCCACACGGCGTACGCGGGTCGGCGGCGCGTTCGCTGCGCGCTCCCCGCGAAGTCGCGTGCCCGACGCTCGGCGTCGAGAGGAATCGGCGCGTCGAGGGGGGTTCGCGCGGGATCGAGCCGGCGCATCGCCCGGGTGAGGTCATCGTCGCTCATCGAACACCTCTTCCGCGGACAGGGGCGTTCCGGACAGGAGCGGGCGCAGTTTGGCCCGCACGCGGTTCAGCCGCGTCCACACCGTCCCGGCGCTCGCGCCGACGACGAGGCCGACCTCGGCGGCCGAGAGGTCCTCCCAGTAGGTGAGCCAGAGGATCTCGCGCTCCTTCTCGGACAGGCCGCGGATGGCGTCGACGAGCCTGTCGAGCATCTCGCCCTCCGACTCGTTCGAGAGGGTGCGGACCTGGTCCTCGATGTGCGTCCACAGTGCCCCCTCCCGGTCTCGTCGTCGGTATTCGTTCGCGATGAGGTTGCGCGCCGTGCGGTACAGCCACGGCAGCCCGAACGGCTCTCGCGGATCGCGCTTGCGCCAGGCGATCTCGAAGCATTCCATCGTGAGGTCGTCGGCGGCATCGCGGTCCGACACGCGCCGTTCGATGAATCGCCGAACGGCGTTGTAGTGCTCGCGGAAGAGCGCCACGAAATCCGCGTCGTCCGTCACCGCTGTCTTTCCTCGTGCGTGTACGGGGGCTGTGTCGGGGTGGTCGCGAACCTTACGGATGCGCGGGAGAAAAGATTTCCGGATCGGTGTGTAAGGAAAGGCGCACGCCGGACACGACATATGCGGGGGTGGGTGCTGACTCCGGCTTCGAGAAGGCACCCATACGCCCGTCGTCCGATGTTCGGGTCTGACGGCGACGGGCGAGGGGTTGCGCCGCTTGGGGGCGGCGCAACCCCTCGGATCTTCTTCATGCGATCCACAATGGCAGAGACGGTGGGTGCCGCGAGACGGCGCCCGTCTCTCAGGCGGGATCGACCAGCAGGTTCGTGATGCGCGCCGTCGCGATCAGACGGTCGTCGTCGTCGACCACGCGGACGTCGTAGGTGGCCAGACGGCGACCGCGATGGGCGGGTGTGGCCACGGCGTGGATGCGCCCGTCCTCGGCTCCGCGGTGGTGGGTGATGTTGAGATCGACGCCGACGCACACCAGGCCGAACGCGGAGGCGTGGATCATGGCGGCCCAGGACCCCACCGCCTCTGACAGCGCGGCCGTCGCGCCGCCGTGCAGCCGACCGAGCGATTGCGTGTTCCCCTCGACGGGCATCCACGCGCTGACCCGATCCGCGGACTGCTCGGTCACGGTGATGCCGAGGCGTTCGTCGAGGGCGCCGGGGGTGATGGTCCAGGGCGTCATGGGTGCTCCTTCCGCCGCCCTCTTGTCGGGGGCGCACCCCTCTGACACTATTACTGAACGCTCGGTCGGTAACAGTGTCGCTCGAGCCTCTCCACCCTGCCCCACAGAACGACGGAGTTCTCATGGCCTCGCTGACCTCGGCATCCGCCCCTGCCACCGGGATGAAACGGGAGGAACGGCGCGTGCTCGCCGGGACCCTCGTGGGCACCTCGATCGAGTGGTACGACTTCTTCATCTACGCCCAGGCGGCCGGGCTCGTGCTCGCGCCGCTGTTTCTCGCACCGCTCGCGCAGAGCGATCCCGCGATCGCCCAGGTGCTCTCGTTCGCCACCATCGGCATCTCGTTCCTCTTCCGCCCGCTCGGCGCCGTCGTCGCCGGCTGGCTCGGCGATCGCCTCGGCCGCAAGAAGATGCTCGTGCTGACGCTCATCATGATGGGCGTCTCGACAGCCCTCATCGGCGTGCTGCCGACCTATGCCGCGATCGGGGTGGCCGCCCCCGTCCTGCTCATCCTCCTTCGGGTTCTGCAGGGCTTCTCCGCCGGCGGAGAGTGGGGCGGTGCCGCGCTGCTCTCGGTCGAGCACGCCCCCGTCCACCGCCGCGGCTACTTCGGTGCCTACCCGCAGATCGGCGTGCCGGTGGGCATGATCCTCGCGACGGCGACGCTGTGGATCCTCACCTCGTCGATGTCGGCCGAGGCCTTCCTCGCGTGGGGGTGGCGCGTTCCCTTCCTCTTCTCGATCGTGCTCATCGTCGTCGGCTACCTCATCCGCCGCGCGGTGGAGGAGAGCCCGGTCTTCGAAGACCTCGTTCGCCGTCGCAAAGAGTCGTCCGCTCCCCTCGGACAGCTGTTCCGCAAGAACTGGCGCGAGGTCGCCCTGACCGCGTTCGTGTTCATCGGCAACAACGCCGCCGGCTACCTGCTCATCGCGTTCTTCGCGACCTACTCGGTGTCGGTCCTCGGCATGGAACGCCCGACCGTGCTGCTGGCCACGACCCTGGCCTCCTTCGGCTGGCTCGGTTTCACGCTCTGGGGCGGCAGGCTCTCCGACCGCCTGGGGCGCATCCGCACCTTCCAGCTCGGCTATCTGCTGCTGGCCGTCTGGGCCGTGCCCATGTGGTTCCTCATCGATACCGCGAACATCTTCTGGTACTTCGTCGCGCTGTTCGTGATGACCCTCGGTCTCGGGCTGTCGTACGGGCCGCAGGCGGCGCTGTACGCCGAGATGTTCCCCGCGAACGTCCGCTACTCGGGCGTCTCGATCGGCTACGCGCTCGGCGCCATCATGGGCGGGGCCTTCGCGCCGATGATCGCCGAGGCGCTGCTGCGCTCGACGGGCGCCTCATGGACGATCGGCCTGTACATCGCGGTTGCCGCGCTCGTCTCTCTCGGGGCCGTCTCGCTCATCAAGGAAACGAAGGGCGTCGACCTGCGGGCGTGATCCCGGATGCCGTGACGGGGCCCTTCGCGTCGGCGAGGGCCCCGTTGCGCGTCGCCGGGAGCGGTTCGTCGGCGTCGGCCGTAGGGCGGTGCGCCGTACCGCGGACTTCGTCGCCCGCCGTCGGCATGCCGGGTCGCCGGTGGCGGCGTGCCGCCGCGATATCCGCAGGACGGACCGGGGATGTGCGCCTGCCGCGGCGCGACCCGGCGGGCAGGGCGCCGGTCAGGCGGTGCGCAGGCCGTCGAGCGCGATGCGCACGATGTCGGCGCCCAGGCGGTCGCCGTCGACCCCGCCATCGGGGCGATACCACTCGACGACGGAGTTGATCATCCCGAACAGCAGACGCGCGGCGACCGCCGCATCGACGTCGCCCCGCACGTCGCCCTCGGCCTGAGCCTCGGCGACCAGGGCGGTCACGCGGTGGTCGAACAGTCGTCGTCGTTCGAGAGCGGCTTGCTCGACCTCGCTGTTCCCGCGCACCCTCAGCAGCAGGGTCACCGCGGGGAGCTGCGCGACGAGCACGTCGGTCGCCCCCGTGAGCACGAAACGGAGGCGATCGGATGCCGCGCCCTCGCGGGCGCCGGGCTCGTCGAGCACAGCCTCCAACCCGCCGAGAGCGGCCTCGAGGGCGACGGCCAGCAGTTCCTCCTTCGAGGAGAAGTGGTGGTACAGCGCAGACTTCGTCAGCCCCAGTCGCCGCGCGAGATCGGACACGCTCGTCGCGTCGTACCCCTGCTCGTTGAAGAGCTGCACGGCCACGGCGAGCAGGCCGTCGCGGTCGTACCCCGGCCGTCCTCGGCGCGCGGGCGCCTCGCGGGACGGCTCGGAGTCGTCGGCGGTCGCGGGCGTCGTCGCGGGATCGGCGGTCACGGATTCAGTGTGTCACTCCAGCAGCGCGGGGGAGTCCGCGTGCAGCAGCGCGCGCGCCGCGTTGCCGATCACCGCACTGTACGTCGGGTAGGCGAAGCGCACACCGGCGAGGGTCGAGACGTCGATCCCGGCCGCCATCGCGGTGGTCACCGACTGGATGACCTCGACGGCGTTCTCCCCCACCGCGTGGGCGCCGAGCACGAGCTCGCGGCGACGGTCGGCGACGAGCATGAGGAACCCGCGTTCCCGATCGTCGATCACGGCGCGGTCCAGATCGGCGAACCGAACGGTCGCCACGACGCACGAGGGGTCGCGGTCGCGCGCCTGCTCCTCGGTCAGTCCGACGCCGGCGTAGTCGGGGTCGGTGAAGCCGCCAGCGGGAAGCAGGTGGTGGGGCGTTCGCCGGTTGGCGCCGAGAACGGCGTTCTCGGCCGCCGCTTCGCCCTCGAACTGCGCCGCCTGAACGAGCATGTCGCGGCCGTTCGCATCGCCGACGGCGAGGATGTGGGGAACGATCGTCCGGAAGTAGCGGTCGACCGGAATGGCGGAGCGCTCGACCTCCACACCGGCGTTCTCGAGCCCGAGGTCTTCGACGTCGGCGGGCCAACCGGTCGCCATGATGACGACGTCCGCATCGACGGTGCACGGGGAGCCGCCCTCGCGCCAGGCCAGGACGAGCGATCCGTCGTCGGCGCGATCGAGGCGCTCGACCGTGTCGATCCCGGTGCGCACGTCGACCCCGTGCTCCGTGAGCGACTCGGCGATCACGCGCGAGATCGACGCATCGGATGCCATGAGGACGCGAGGCGCGACATCGAGCAGCGTCACCTCCGAACCGAAGGAGCGGAACACGGTCACGAGCTGGGCGCCGGTGTTGCCCGCGCCGATGACGACGACGCGACGGGGGAGCTCGCTCAGGCTGAGCACGTCTTCGGGGACGGTGGCGAGGTCGGCCCCCGGGATCGGCAGGCGGCGGGAGTGGCCGCCCACGCAGACCAGGATCGATTCCGCGCGGATTCGCCGACCGCTGTCGAGCACGAGGGTGTGCTCGTCCGCGAAGCGCGCACGCCCCTCGTGCACGAGATCCACGCCGGCCTCGGCGAAGCGTTCGGCCTCGCGTTTGATGGAGCGCACGGCATCCACCCGCTCGTGCACCCTCGACACCACGGCTGCCCAGTCGACTCGAGGCTCGTCGACGACGATGCCGTAATCGTCGGCGGAGCGGGTCTCGCGCATGAGGCGCGCCGCTTTCGCGAGGACGCGGGTGGGCACGCACCCGGTGTTGACGCAGGTGCCGCCGACGCGGTCCGCCTCGAGGACGACCACCGAGGCGCCCAGTTCCGCAGCGCGGAGGGCCGCGGCTGTTCCGGCGGGACCTGCTCCGATCACGGCGATGTCGTAGCTGTCGGCGTCGTGGCTCACGATGGTCCTCCCGGGTCGAGAGCCTCAGTCAATCCCGCGCCGACGACCTGAACGCGGGGCTTGCGCCGTGGGTCAGAACCCCTCGTAGATCTGGGTGGGTGTGAGGCCCGTGCGGCCCAGGGCGTGGACGCCGGGCGCGGGGTGCAGCTCGAAGGTCTCTCCGTCGTGCAGGAGCACGGCCGTGTAGTCGCCTCGCGTATCGAGCTTGAGCTCGAAGCGCCCCGTGTCGATGAGGCGGAGCGTGACCACCGCACCGCTGCGCGCGACGAAGCTGACCTCTTTCTCGCGCGCGTTCGGCAGAGGGATGACCGGCTCATCCGACGCGGGCGTCGGCGAAGAGGGGGGAGTGCGTGCGTCGGCGTCCATGGGGTGAGTCTGTCACGCGGCGAGGGGCCTCGGCCCGGGCGACGAGCACCCGGGCCGGCGCGTCAGCGCCCGTCTCGCCAGGAATGCCGGGGGTCGTAGCCCAGCAGGCGGCGGGCTTTGTCGATCGAGAGGAGCGTGGTGTTCTCGCCCAGGTCACCGCGCGTCGCGACGCCGGGGAACACCTCCGCCACGAGCTCGGCGTTGGGGCGGGTCATGACCGTGTCGGCCGCCGCGATGATGAAGGTGTCGAAGCCGGCCGGGGCCGTCTCGAGGGCGCGCTCCACGGCCTGGGCGCCGTCGCGGGCGTCGATGTAGCCCCACAGGTTCCACTTGCGGGTGCGGGCGTCGTCGTCGAAGGGGAACTCGGCGTAGTCCTCGGGAACCATCACGTTCGAGAACCGCAGGGCCGTGATCGACAGCTCGGGGTTCCAGCGCACCAACTCCACGGCGAGGCGCTCCTCGAGGGTCTTCACGAGCGAGTAGACCGACTCGGGCCGCGGCGCGTACTCCTCGTCGACCGGGATGTAGGGCGGCGGCACGTCGAAGGGGAGGCCCAGCACGGTCTCGCTCGAGGCGTACACGATCTTGTGGATGCCGAGCCGCGTGGCGGCCCAGAACACGTTGAAGGTGCTCGCCATGTTGTTGTGGAAGGTGGCGATGTCGGAGCGGATGCCGGGAGCCGGGATGGCGGCGAGGTGCACGAGGGCCTCGAAACCGTCGTGCTGGTCGTTCACCCCGGTGAGGGCGTCGACGACCTGGCCGTAGTCGGTCAGGTCGACCTGCACGAAGCCGGGGCCGCGTTCGCCGCGGACGTCGAAACCGATCACGTCGTGGCCGGCGGCACGCAGCTCGCGAGCGACGACGGTGCCGAGCTTGCCGGACGAACCGGTGAGGGCGATGCGCATGGGTGTCCTTCGGGGTCGGGGATGAGCCGACCATACCGGCGGTCGCCGACACCCCTCGGGTGGGTTGACCGCCGCGGGGGAACCCGACATGCCACGACGAGCGTCCTCCCGTCAAGATCCCGGGGTGTTCCGACCTCGGGGTGTTTCGCTATGTGGACGGACTCGATTCGTGAACTGTCACGGCTCGAGACGGAACGATTGCCGACAGGAATCTCGATGCCCTCTTTGACCTCCGCCACCGACGCGTTCCTCGCGTCGCGCGCGGCCGACGGCGATCAGCTCGCTTTCGGGGTGCTGGTGCGTCGGCATGCGCCGTTCCTCGTCGCCTTCGCGACCCGGCTGACCGGCTCGCGGGCCGACGCCGACGATTGCGTCCAAGAGGCGCTGATCACGGCGTGGCGACGTCTGCCCGATCTCACGGATCCCGAGAAGGTGCGAAGCTGGCTCACGACCATCGTGTCGCGCAAGGCCACCGACCGTCTCCGCTCTCGGAAGATCTCGGAAGAGATCGACGAGGAGATGGTCTCGGGACGAGACGACCCGGAACGCGCGGTCGTGGCGAGTTCGCAGATGGACGCGCTCAAGAAGGTCCTCGGCGAGCTCTCGGAGGAACTCCGCGTCGTCTGGGTGCTGCGCGAGGTCGGTGGTCACAGCTACGACGAGATCGCCGTCGAGGTGGGCGAATCGGCCGCCACGGTGCGCGGGCGTCTCGCCCGGGCGAGGAGAACGGTGCTGGAACGCATGGAGGAGTGGAGGTGACCCCAGTGAGCGAGAACAACGACGACATCGGCGGGTCGGGCTACTCCCTCGAGGACCTCTCGGCGTACCTCGACCGCGGACGCATCCCCCGGATCCCCGCCGTCGAGCGCAACGCGGAGTGCCAGGCGATCCTGGCATCGATGGAGCGGATGGGCCGACTGTCCCGCGAGATCGTGGAGGAGCAGGCGACCGAGCCGCTCTCGGAATCCTGGTACGACAGCATCATGCGCGAGGTCATGCGCGAATTCCGAGCCGGACGCGACATCCCCCTCGCGCGCGCCGATGACGGAACCGAACTGGTGGTGACCGAGGGTGCGCTCTACGAGTTGATCCGCGCGGTCGGAGACGGCATCGACGGGCTGCTGGTGGGTCGGGTGCGACTCGACCAGCTCGAGCCCGACGCCCCTCTCGACGTGCGCGTGAGCGTCAGCGTGCGCTTCGGCCGAGCGATGAACATCGCGGTCGACGAGATGCGGAACGGCATCCGCGCGGCCATCGAACGACACGGCGACCTTCGGGTCGGACGGGTGGACGTCACCGTCGGCGACGTGCACCTCGATGAGGGGGAACACTCATGACGACCATCTCCGCGGCAGAACTCGCACCGCGCATCGACCTGGCCGTGACCGCCGTCGAGGGGGTGCGCGAGTGCTATTCGGCGCGTCCGGTCGTGGCCCGCGCCGTCGAGCATCTGACCGACGTCGAGGGCTCGCTCGCCGACGTCGCCGAGGCTGCCGGCACTCGCGCCGTCACGGTCTGCATCGGTGTCTCGTCGGAGGACGACGCGGCCGTGGTGGCCGCCGCCGTCGCGACGGCCGCCCGCGGAGCCGGCGAGGACGACATCCCGTCCTCGGTGCGCGTCCGCGTGGCGCGCCTGATCGCTCCGCGCTCCTGAGGAGCGTCCCGGCCGAGGGAAGGGAGAACCGGCTTACCCTGGAGGCACCGCCCACTCGTCCCCGGAGGCCGAATGTCCACGCCGCCCGTCATCGCCGTCACCGGATCCACCGGAGCCGTAGGGGGTCGGGTTGCGCGTGACCTCGCCGCCCGCGGCATCCCCCAGCGTCTGCTCGTCCGCGACGTTTCGCGTGCCCCCTCGCTCGAGGGAGCCGAGGTGCACGTCGCCCGATATTCCGACGCGGATGCCGCCCGCGCGGCGCTTCAGGGGGTCGAGACGCTCTTCATGGTGTCGGCTTCCGAGACGGCCGACCGCGTCGAGCACCATCGCACCTTCGTCGAGGCGGCCGCGGCCGCGGGGGTGCGCTCGATCGTCTACACCTCGTTCTTCGCCGCTGCCCCGGACGCCGTCTTCACGCTGGGGCGCGATCACGCCGCCACCGAGGACATCATCCGCGCCTCGGGCATGAGGTACACCTTCCTCCGCGACAACTTCTACATGGACATGATGGAGCTCTTCGCCGGAGACGACGGTGTCATCCGGGGCCCCGCCGGGGACGGCCGCTGTTCTCTCGTCTCGCGTGCCGACGTGGCGGCCACGGCGGTCGCGGTGCTGCTCGATCCCGCAGCGCACGCCGACGCGTCGTACGACCTCACCGGGCCCGAGGCCCTGACTCTCGCCGAGGTCGCCGAGAAGATCTCGGCGGTGCGCGGGCACCGGGTGCGTTTCGTCGACGAGACGGTCGACGAGGCGTATGCCTCACGCGCGGCGTTCGGGGCCCCACGGTGGCAGGTCGATGCGTGGGTGAGCACGTACACCTCGATCGCGAGCGGCGACCAAGCCGCCGTCTCGCACGACGTCGAGCGCGTCACAGGTCGCCCCGCCCAGAGTTTCGAGGAGTTTCTCGGCGCCGTGTCGTGACCGGGAGTCCTCGGGTATGCTGACGGCGTGCTGACCTGTCGCTGTTGTCGCTGAACGCCCCCGCGTTCCCTTTCGACGACCCCGTCAGCCGCGCCCGCACCGGGCGCACCAACCTTCAGGACTCCATCGTGCGTTACGCCCAGAGCGTCGCCGACCTCGTCGGCAACACCCCCCTCGTCCGCCTCTCCCGCGTCACCGACGGCATCGCCGCGACGGTCCTCGCGAAGATCGAGTACTTCAATCCCGGCGGGTCTGCGAAAGACCGCATCGCGGCCAACATCGTCGACGCCGCGGAGCGCGACGGTCTGCTCCAACCGGGCGGAGTGATCGTGGAGCCGACCAGCGGCAACACCGGAGTGGGGCTCGCGCTCATCGCGCAGCAGCGCGGCTACCGGTGCGTCTTCGTCGTTCCCGACAAGGTCGCCGAGGACAAGCGGGCGGTGCTGCGCGCCTACGGCGCCGAGGTCGTCGTCACACCGACGAACGTCGAGCCCGACGACCCGGACTCGTACTACAGCGTGTCCGACCGCCTCGTCCGCGAGATCCCCGGCGCCTTCAAACCCAACCAGTACGCCAACCCGAACGGCCCGCGCAGCCACTACGAGACCACCGGTCCCGAGATCTGGCGCGACACCGACGGTCGACTCACGCACTTCGTCGCCGGCGTCGGCACGGGCGGCACGATCAGCGGTACCGGCCGCTACCTGCGCGAGGTCGCGGGTTCGGCCGTGCGCATCGTCGGGGTCGATCCGGTCGGCTCGATCTACTCGGGCGGCGACATCCACGGCTACGACGTCGAGGGCGTTGGCGAGGACTTCTGGCCTCTCGCTTTCGACCCCTCCCTCGTCGACGGCTACGAACGCGTCTCGGATGCCGAGTCCTTCGCCATGACCCGTCGCCTCGCCCGCGAGGAGGGCCTGCTCGTCGGCGGCTCCAGCGGAATGGCCGTGGTCGGAGCTCTCCGCGTCGCACGGGATCTCCCCGCCGACGCCGTGGTCGTCGTCGTCCTGCCCGACCACGGTCGCGGTTACCTGAGCAAGATCTTCGACGACGACTGGATGATCGAGCGCGGCTACGACGTTGCACCCGTGGCATCCCTTCTCCCGACCCCCTCCGAGGAGCACTCCGCATGAGCACCCATGACGCCGCCCGCGGCTTCGACAGCCTCGCCGTCCACGCGGGACAGGCGCCCGACGAGACCACCGGCGCGGTCATCCCGCCGATCCACGTCTCGACGACCTACGCGCAGGACGGCATCGGCGGCCTTCGCGGCGGCTACGAGTACGGCCGCAGCGGCAACCCCACGCGCACCGCCCTCGAGACGCAGATCGCCGCCCTCGAGGGTGGAACGCGCGCGCTGTCGTTCGCCTCGGGTCTCGCGGGCGAGGATGCCCTGCTGCGCGCCGCCCTCGTCCCGGGTGACGAGGTCCTCCTCGGCAACGACGTCTACGGCGGTACCTACCGTCTGCTCGCGCGGGTGCTGGGGCCGTGGGGCGTGAAGCTGCGCGTCGTGGACATGAGCGATCTGGATGCCGTGGCCGCCGCCATCGCCGAGCGTGCGCCGCGGATGGTGTGGGTCGAGACCCCCAGCAACCCCATGCTGCGGATCACCGACATCGCGGGTCTCGCCCGACTCGGTCACGAGGCCGGCGCGATCGTCGTGGTCGACAACACCTTCGCCTCGCCCGCTCTGCAGCGGCCGCTGTCGCTCGGTGCCGACGTCGTCGTGCATTCCGCGACGAAGTACCTCGGCGGGCACAGCGATGTCGTGGGCGGAGCGCTGGCCTTCGCCGACGCGGCGCTCGCCGAGAAGGTGCAGTTTCTGCAGTTCGCGGCGGGCGCGGTGTCGGGTCCCTTCGACGCGTACCTGACCACGCGAGGTATCAAGACGCTCGCCGTGCGCATGCAGCGCCACAGCTCGAACGCGCAGGCCGTCGCCGAGCATCTCGCCGGGCACGATCGGGTCGCGCAGGTCTACTATCCCGGTCTGCCCTCGCACCCCGGGCACGAGCTGGCGGCGCGCCAGATGAGCGGCTTCGGCGGCATCGTCTCGCTCGCGCTCGCCGACGGCGCGGCCGCCCGCCGCTTCGCGGAGTCGACGCGTCTGTTCACTCTGGCGGAGTCGCTCGGCGGCGTCGAGTCGCTGGTGAACTACCCGGATGCCATGACCCACGCTTCCGTTCGCGGTACCGAACTCGCGGTGCCCGACACCATCGTTCGCCTGTCGGTGGGTATCGAGTCGGTCGACGACCTCGTCGCCGACGTCGACCAGGCGCTCGCCGCGCTCTGAGCGCGACCGCCCCCCGCGTCCCTGTCTTCGCACGCGCCCGGCTCCGCGTGTGCCCGGCTCCGTGTGTGCCCGGCTTCGCGTGTGCCGGGCTTCGCGTGTGCCGGGCTCCGCGTGTGCCGGGCTTCGCGTGTGCCGGGCTTCGCGTGTGCCTGGCTCCGCGTGTGCCGGGCTTCGCGTGTGCCTGGCCCGGCGTGCGCCTGCCGTCGGCGACGCGCTGGCCCGGTACTCACGCATAAACGCGATCCGCGCCCATAAACGCGTGTAGAGAGCGTTTACGAGCGCGGATCGCGTTTATGCGTGTCCTGCGGCCGGGGGTGGAAAGGTCAGCGCGCGGCGCGGGCCAGGTTCTGCGCGAGTTCGTCGGCGTTCTGGCGCACGACATAGGCGGGCTGGTCGCGCTCGACGCGCCAGCTCTCGCTGAGGGGGCCGACGTTGACGGTGTCGAAACCGAACTCGTCGTAGATACGGGTCACGAGGGCGACGGCCTCGTCGGAATCGCTCGAGGTGGCGAGGGCGCGACGGTTCTCGGAGCCGGCGGGAGCGCCGTCGGTCAGGATGTCCGCGGCGGGGATGTGATTGAACGCCTTCACGACGGTCGACTCGGGCAGGTGCTCCTGCAGCATCTGCGACGTGGTGGTCTTCTTCTCGTCGAGAGCGGCGATGTGGCCGTCGCGCTCGAAGTAGTAGTTGTTGGTATCGAGCACGGTCTTGCCGGCGAGAGGAGCGGCGGGCACGGCGTCGATCGCCTTCAGCGGGACGGTGACCACGACGATGTCGCCGGCCTCCGCGGCATCCTGTGCCGTGGCGGCGCGCGCCTTGTCGCCCACCTCGGCGACGAGGTCGGCGAGGGTCTCCGGTCCGCGGGAGTTCGCGATCACGACGTCGTAGCCGTTCTTCGCGAAGCCCTTGGCGAGGGCCGAGCCGATGTGTCCTGCTCCGATGATTCCTACGGTTGTCATGCGAGTGCAGAACCGGTGCGCCCGCTCGCGCATTCCCGGGAGCGGTACCAAGAATTCAGTGGACTGAATAGTTAGCAGGATGAGTAATCGGTGTCAAGCGGTCCCGGCCCGGGAATGACGGGATTTATCGTCATCTTGTCGCACCCTCACGCGAGTGGTCGCAGTCCGGTGTTCGGGTCACCGTCCTGCTTGACCTGTGAGGGCGACGGCCCCCGGTGGACGCGGCTTCGGACCACCGGGGGCCGCTTTCTTCTCCCGCCTCGTCCGGGTGGGGGGCGCACCGGTGGGACACTGGATGCCGGCGGGATCGGACCCGCCCCGACCCCGAGGAATCGCTTCGTGACGACCGCCATCCGCCCGCCCCGCATCGCCCGCTTCTACGCCGTCTGCGTCGGCGTGGGTCTGCTCGCGGGACTCATGTCGGGCCTGTTCGGCGTGGGCGGCGGCACGGTCATCGTTCCTCTGCTCGTGCTCCTGCTCGGCTTCGACCAGCGCCTCGGCGCGGGAACCTCTCTCGCCGCGATCGTTCCCACGGCGTCGGTCGGTGTCATCACCTACGCCGTCGACGGGCACGTCGCATGGCTGCCGGCCCTCATCCTCGCAGCGGGGGCCGTGGGGGGAGCGCAGATCGGCACGTGGTTGCTGCCCAAGCTCTCGCAGACGGCCCTGCGCTGGGCCTTCGTGGCCTTCCTCCTCGCGGTGATCGTGAGCCTGTACTTCGTCATCCCCTCTCGCGACGCCGAGCTGGAACTCACCTGGATCACCGGCCCCGGGCTCGCGCTGCTCGGTGTGATCACCGGCATCCTGGCGGGGCTGCTCGGTGTCGGCGGCGGGATCATCGTCGTCCCCGCCCTGCTCCTGTTCTTCGGAACCAGCGACCTCGTCGCCAAGGGCACCTCGCTGCTCATGATGATCCCGACCGCGGTGTCGGGGACGGTCGGAAACCTCCGCCGGTCGAACGTCGACCTGCCGGCGGCGCTGTGCGTCGGGCTCGCGGCGTGCGCGACGACCGCCGTGGGCGCGCAGATCGCCAAGGCCGTCGACCCCTTCGTCGCCAACGTGTTGTTCTCGATCTTCCTCGTCTTCATCGCCTCGCAGATCGCGGTGAAGGCCGTGCGCGGTCGCCACCAGCGCTGACACCCCCGGTCTCACGGGCCCGCTCGGTAGACTGGGGGAGTGCCCGTGAACCCCGAACTCGTCGGTCGAGTCTTCCCGCCGACCGCTCCCTATCTGGTCGGCCGCGAGAAGGTGCGTGAGTTCGCCCGCGCCGTCTTCGCCGACGCCCCGCAGCACAGCGACCCCGAGGCCGCCCGCGCCCTCGGGTACACCGACGTGGTGGCGCCGCCGACCTTCGCGATGGTCGTCCAGGATCTCGCGCTCCAGCAGCTGCTCGCCGAGCCCGACTCGGGCATCGAGCTCTCGCGTCTCGTGCACGCGGAGCAGCGCTTCCGGTACACGCGCCCGATCGTCGCGGGCGACGAACTCGTCGCGACGCAGTCGGTCACCGGCATCCGCACCATGGGCGGCAACGCCATGATCACGAGCGAGGCCGAGATCGTGGATGCCGACGGCGCCCACGTCGTGACCACCACCAGTGTCCTCCTCGCCGGGGAGGCCGGAGCATGAGCGCGTTCACCGTCGGAGACGTCGTCGCCGAGCGATCGGTGCACCTGACCCGCGAGTCGCTCGTGCGCTATGCCGGTGCGTCGGGCGACTTCAACCCCATCCACTACCGTGACGACGTGGCCGCCGCCGTGGGCCTTCCCGGCGTGCTCGCGCACGGCATGCTCACGATGGGCATCGCGGTCGGCACGCTCGCCGAGGCACTGGGAGACTCCGGTCGCATCGCCGAGTACGGCGTGCGGTTCACGCGCCCCGTGGTCGTCGACCCCGAGACCGGCGCCGACCTGCACGTGAGTGCCAAGGTCGGAGCCGTCGACGACGAGACCGCGCGCATCGACCTCACCGTGACGTTCGCCGAGACCACCGTCCTCGGCAAGGCGCAGGTGCGGGTGCGGCTGACCTGATGCCCGAGATCACCCCCGTTCCCCTCTCTCGGCTGACCACCCTGCGGACGGGGGGTGAACCCGCCCGTCTCGTCGAGGCCGAGACGCCCGACGAACTGGTCGGCGCACTGCGCGAGGTGTGGGCGCAGGGCGAGCCGTGGTTCGTCCTCGGCGGCGGGTCGAACCTGTTCGTCGGCGACGAGCCGTTCGAGGGCACCGTCATCCGGGTGCGAACGACCGGCATCGACGAGCTGCCGGGCTCGCGCGCCGACACGGTGCGGCTCCGGGTGCAGGCCGGCCACGACTGGGACGCCCTCGTCGCCGAGACGGTGGAGCGCGGGCTCGCGGGCATCGAGGCCATGTCGGGTATCCCCGGCACGGTCGGCGCGGCGCCCGTGCAGAACGTCGGGGCGTACGGCCAGGAGATCGTGCAGACCCTCGTCGAGGTGGAGCTGATCGACGAGTCGACGGGCGAGGTCGCCACCGTTCCGGCCTCGGAGCTCGGCCTGGGCTTTCGTACCTCGGTGCTGAAGCACCACTACGGCTCGGTGCCCGAGCGGCCCGCGGTCATCCTGTCGGTGACCCTCGAACTCGAGCGTGTGGGCGGCGAGGAGCGGCCCATCGCGGGAGAGCAGCTGCGCGGCGCCCTGGGGCTCGAGCCCGATCAGGCGGTGTCGCTGCGGTGGATCCGGGACCACGTGCTCGCGACCCGCGCTCGAAAGGGCATGGTGCTCGACGCCGAAGACCCCGACACCTGGAGTGCCGGCTCGTTCTTCCAGAACGCGATCGTCTCGGAGGCCTTCGCGCGCACCCTTCCCGCGGAGTGCCCGAAGTGGCCCCTCGCGCCGGTGCTCGATCCGGTGACGGTGATCCCGCTCGCCGCCTTCGACGGCATCCTGCCCCCGCCCCCCGTCGTCACGCGTGACGTCAAGGTGAGCGCGGCGTGGTTGATCGAGAACGCCGGGCTTCGCCGAGGCTTCCGGTTCCCGCGCTCGCGCGCGGGCCTGTCGACGAAGCACACGCTGGCTCTGACGAACCGCGGCGAGGCGACGGCGGCCGAGATCGCCGAGCTCGCGCGTTTCGTGCAGAACCGCGTGGCGTCGGAGTTCGGCCTAGTCCTGCAGCCCGAGCCCGTCCTGATCAACGTCGAGCTGTAGTCCCGGGCGGCTCGCCCGGTCGTGCCGTGCCGCAGGGCGGAGTTCGCGGGTGACGCGGCGGTTCCGGATGCCGTAGACGCGGTGTGTCGGCGGGCATCTCCGCGCGACGGCTCGGCGTGCGCAGCGCCGGCGAACGAACAGCGATGCCGGTCACCGCGACGGGTGACCGGCATCGGCCGGAGGCGAGGGCTCAGGCGAACAGGCGCTGGAGGCGCTGGATGCCCTCGAGGAGCTGGTCGTCGCCGAGGGCGTAGGACAGGCGCAGGTACCCGCTCGGGCCGAAGGCCTCACCCGGCACCACGGCCACCTCGGCCTGCTCGAGGATCAGGTCGGCGAGCTCGAGAGAGGTGGTCGGGGTCACTCCGCCCCACGATCGGTTCAGCAGGCCCCGCACGTCGGGGTAGGCGTAGAAGGCGCCCAGCGGGTTGGGCACCTCGACGCCGTCGATCTTCGACAGCTCCGCCACGATCAGCCGGCGGCGGCGGTCGAAGGCGAGACGGAACTGCTCGGCTTCGTCCTGCGGCCCGGTGAGGGCGGCCGCCGCGGCGATCTGCGCGACGTTGTTGACGTTGCTCGACAGGTGCGACTGCAGGTTGCCGGCGAGCTTCATGGCATCCGCCGGTCCCACCATCCAGCCCACGCGCCATCCGGTCATGGCGTAGGTCTTCGCGACGCCGTTGACGAGGATCGTCTGGTCGGCGAGCTCGGGCACGGCCTCGACGATCGACACGGCGCGGACGCCCTCGTACGTGAGGTTCTGGTAGATCTCGTCGGTGATGACCCAGATGCCGTGCTCGAGGGCCCAGCGGCCGATCTCGGCGGTCTCTTCGGGGGTGTAGACCGAGCCGGTAGGGTTCGACGGCGACACGAAGACGAGCACCGTGGTCTTGTCGGTGCGGGCGGCCTCGAGCTGGGCGACGGTGACTTTGTAGTCCTGGTCGGCGCCGGCGAAGACCTCGACGGGCGTGCCCTCGGCGAGGGCGATGGCTTCGGGATAGGTCGTCCAGTACGGAGCCGGGAGCAGCACCTCGTCGCCCGGGTTCACCACGGTCTGGAACGCCTGGTACACCGACTGCTTGCCGCCGTTGGTGACGATGACCTGCGAGGGCGCGACCTCGAGGCCCGAGTCGCGCAGCGTCTTGGCGGCGATGGCCTCGCGCAGCACCGGGAGACCGGCGGCGGGCGTGTAGCGGTAGTTCTTCGGGTCTTGCAGCGCCTTCGCCGCGGCATCCACGATGTAGGACGGGGTGGCGAAATCGGGCTCTCCGGCCGCGTACGAGATGACCGGTCGACCGGCGGCCTGGAGGGCCTTGGCCTTGGCATCGACTTTGAGGGTCGCGGACTCGGCGATGGCGGACAGCTTGCGGGAGAGCGGGGCGCGGGAAGTCACGATTCCGAGCCTACTGTCCGCGCCCGCGTGCGACGAGAGCCGTGACCGAGCTCTTCGCCCGCGCCCGGCGGGAGGAGCATCGGATGCCGGGTCCCGCCGCGGCGACCCCGCACGCCGTCCCCGCTCGCGTCCGGTCGGGCAGGGCCGCGCGGGCGTCACCGGGGACCACGTCACGGGACGGTAACGCGGGTCCGTTAACGTTGCGGGGTGACAGCAGACCCCCTGGCGCCGACGCGCCCGCATCGCCGTGCCGTCCTCGCGCTGTTGAAGCTCGGCCTCGCCACGCTGATCGTCGGGCTGGCCACCGGTCTCGCCGTGCTCCTGCTGGTGTGGATCGTCCATTCGATCGAGCACCTCGTCTGGGGGCACGACGAGGGGCCGTTCCTCGACGGGCTCCCGTTGCCGTCTCCGTGGTGGCTGCCGGTCGTCACCGTCGGCGGCGCGGGTGTCGTCGCCGCTCTCGGCTGGTACCTGCTGCGGCGTTTCGGACGCACGCTCGCCACGGTCGAGCAGGGTGTCGACGGGGTTCGGATGCCGTGGTGGGAAACCCTCGCAGACACCGTCATCCAGGTCACGTCGGTGGCCCTCGGTGCCTCGATCGGCAAGGAGGTGGCTCCGCGCGAGCTCTCCGCGATGGCGGGTTCGAAGATCGTCGGCTGGTTCGGTCTCGACCCCCGCTGGCGGCGCATCCTCATCGCCTCGGCGGCAGGTGCCGGTCTCGCGGCGGTGTACAACGTGCCGTTGGCGGGCGCCCTGTTCGCGATCGAGATCCTGCTCGCCCAGTTCAGCGTGGGCGGGGCGGTCGTCGCCCTCGCGGTCAGCGCGATCGCCACGTTCGTCGCGCGGCCCCTCGTCGGCGGCGGGTCGCTGTACCAGGTGCCCGCGCTCGAGGTGAACGCCTCGCTCGTCGTCGCGGCCGTCCTCATCGGGCCGCTCATGGGCTGGGGCGCGACGAGTTTCGCGACCGTGACCAAGGCGCTCGGGCGGTTCCGCCCGAAGGGCTGGAAGCTCCTCGTCGTCCTTCCCCTCACGTTCGCGGCGGTCGGTCTGCTGGGGGCGTTCTTCCCGCTCATCCTCGGCAACGGTCGCGCCCTGGCCACGGCGGGCTTCGACCTGTCCCAGCCGGCGCTCCTCCTGCTGCTGCTCGCCCTGCTGAAGTACGTCGCCACGACGATCTCGCTCGGCTCCGGCGCGATCGGCGGCACCCTTCAACCCTCGGTCGCGATCGGCGCGGCTCTGGGTGCGGCCGCGGCGGCCGGGTGGGCGTTCGTCTGGCCCGGCGCGGACGGCACGGCGCTCGCGATCATCGCGGCGGCCGCGTTCCTGGCATCCAATATGCGAGCGCCCTTCACCGCGATCGCGTTGATCATCGAGTTCACCGACACCGGGTTCACCCTGTTGCTGCCGATCTTCCTCGCCGTCGCGGGATCGCTCGCGGCCTCGCGGCTCAGCTCGCGCGCGAGTCTGCGGCGGTTCACGCCGATCGACCCGGCGCGCCCCTGATCACCGGCGTCGTGAGCGGCGGCTCAGACGAAGGCGGCCAGGGCGGCCTCGAGCGCCGCGGGGTCGGCGCCCGAGGCGCTGTTGTCGAAGAGTACGTGGTGCGCGCCGCGCCAGCGGCAGTCGGCGGCCTGCGCCGTGGCCCAGAACTCGTCCCAGTGGGCGAGTTTCCAGGCGTCGCGGTCGTAGCCGCGTGAGTCGACGCGGTCACGGACGAGGCCACCGTCGACCGTCACGTGCACGACGGTGATGACGACATCGGTGGGCCAGTCGTGCGCGGCTGCGGCGCGCTCGAGGTAGTCCTCTTCGGTGAAGTACCGCACGAAGGGCGCGTCGAGCACGACATCGTTGCCCAGGCGCAGGTTGTCGCCGGCGAGGCGGAGCAGCGTCGCGTACTCCAGCCCCATCACCACGCTCTGGTAGTAGGGGTTGTTGTCGCGTTCGTTCTTGTCGCTGCCCGCGGCTTCGAGGAGAGCCTCGGTGAAGGCGGTGGCGACGGAATCCTTGTCGAGGTACGTCGCGCGGATGCGGCGGGCGATGAGCGTGCTCACGGTCGACTTGCCGCTGCCGGCCGGGCCGATCACGAAGAACAGTCGTGCGGTCATGGGGGTTCCTTCCGGAGGGCGGGGAGGACGACAGGTCGTCCTCCCCGCGCGGAATCAGGATGCCGCGACGGAGCGGTCCTTGACGAACAGGCCGTACGACAGGGCGCCCACCAGCAGCAGCACGCCGCCGATGAGGAACACCGTCGTGTAGTTGCCGCCGGTGGAGGCGAGGATCGCGCCGGTGACGACGGGGGCGACGGCGGCGCCGATGAATCCGCCGAAGTTCTGGATCGCGCCGAGCGAGGCGACCTGGTTGGAGGGGGCTACGTCGGAGGCGAGGGTCCATAGGCACCCGATGGGCACCTGCGAGGCGAAGTAGCCGACGGACAGCAGGACGACGGCGAGCGGGGTGCTGTCGACGTACGCGACAGGCAGCACCGCGGCGGCGGCGAGGATCGCTCCGCCGACGATGGGGATCTTGCGGGCGCGCACCGTGGCCACGCCGCGGCGCACGAGCCGGTTCGACAGCCAGCCGCCGAAGATCACGCCCACGATGCCGCAGAGGAAGGGCAGGGACGCGAGCCACCCGCTCTGCGCGAGGCTGAAGCCGCGGGCCGTCTGCAGGTAGCTGGGGAGCCACGTGAGGTACACCCAGACGGTGTAGAAGATGCCGAACGCGCCGAGCACCATGAACCAGGTGTTGGCCTGTCGCATCAGGCCTGCCCAGCCGACCTTCTCGACCGACTCGGCGACGCGGGCCTCGGCCTCGGCGCCCTTGATGAGCGCCTGCTCCTTGAGCGTCGGGTCGCGGTAGATGCGCAGCCAGACCAGGGCCACCACGATGCCGAAAGCGCCCACGATGACGAACATGCCGCGCCAGCTCATCGTCAGCAGCAGGAACGTCAGAAGGGGAGGCGCGATGGCGTTGGCGATCTGGGAACCGGTGTTGACGAGGGAGACGGGTAGAGCGCGCTCGGACTTGTTGAACCAGCGCTCGTTGACCTTGAGCGCCGAGGTGAAGAACGGCGACTCGGCGATGCCGAGGGCGACGCGGCACGCGTACAGCAGGCCGAAGGAGTTCGCGGCGGCGGTCACGATCGACACGAGCGACCACGCTCCGGCGGCGAAGGCGAACATCTTCTTCGGCCCGAACTTGTCGACGAGGTAGCCGGCGGGAAGGTTCGCGATCGCGTACGGCCACGAGAAGGCCGACAGCAGCAGTCCCATGGCGAACGGGTCGAGCCCGAACTCACCGGCGATCGTGGTGTTGGCCACGCTCAGCGTCGATCGGTCGAGATAGTTCACCACCCCGCCGAGGATGAGGAAGCCGACCAGGAACCACCGGATCCGGATCGTCTTCTTCTCGTCGCGCGTGAGTACGGGCGCGTCGGCCGTCGTCTCGCTCATGGTCCACTCCTTCGTGTTCGGGTGAGGGGCGGACGTCGCGGTCCGCCGTGAGGGGGTTAGGAAGTCGTGCGAGCGCTCTCGACCGCGGCGAGGAAGTCGGCGGCCGCGCGCGTGACGTCGTCGATGTCGCCGCTCGCGCGAGCGGCCTTGGTGATCGCACTGCCGACGCCGACGGCGAGCGCCCCGGCGGCGAACCAGTCGCCGACGTTGTCGCGCGTGGCGCCGCCCGCGGGGAGGATGGGCGCGTGCGCCAGGGGTGCCATGACGGTGCGCAGGTAGTCGGGTCCGGCGATCTCGGTGGGGAAGAGCTTGACGATGTCGGCGCCGGCCTCCATCGTCTGCACGATCTCCGTCGGGGTGAACGCGCCACTGATGGTCAGCGCCTGGTAGCGGTTGGCGGCGCGGATCATGTCGGGATTGAGGTTGGGGCTGACCAGCATGCGCGCCCCGGCCTGCACGGAGGCGACGGCCATCTCGGCATCCAGGACCGTTCCGACGCCCACCGCCACGTGGTCACCGACCTCGTCCGCGAGGGTGCGCACGACCTCGAGCGCCCGGGGGACCGAGAGGGTGATCTCGAGGGCCCGGATGCCGCCCGCCACCGCGGCGCGCGAGACGGCGAGCGCCTCGTCGGGGGAGTCGAGGCGAACGATCAGGACGACGCCGCTGTCGACCACGGCGGAGAGGACTTCATGTTTCTTTAACATCGTTGCACACGATATCACGTGGATTAACACGAGAGAACACAGTCTCTCACCGAGTGGAGGCTTAGGCTCGAGGGGATGTCGACACCGCCACCCCTCATCCCGGAACAGCGCCAGCGAGAGCTGATGCGTCTGCTGCGCGGGGCGGGCGCGCTCAGCATCCGCCACCTGGCCTCGTCGCTGGGGGTGTCGCACATGACCGTGCGTCGTGACATCGCCACGCTCGAAGACGAGGGCCTCGTCGACGCCGTGCAGGGCGGCGTGCGCCTGCGCGAGCACACGGGGGTGGAGCCCCCGCGCGAACGCGATTCCCGTGCGGCCTTGGAGCTCCCCCGCAAAGAAGCCGTCGCCCGTCGTGCGGCCGCTCTCATCACCGACGACATGACCGTGTTCATCGACGCGGGGACCACGTGTCAGGCGCTCGTCCCGCATCTGACGTCGCGCCGCGGACTGACCGTGGTGACCAACGACTTCTTCACCGTCTCGGCGCTTTTCGCGCACCCCGCGATCGAGGTCATCCACACCGGTGGAGTGGTGGATGCCGCGAGCGGGTCATCGAGCGGAGCCCTCGCCGCCGCGACCATCTCGGCCATGACTCTCGACCTCGCGATCCTCAGCACCGGGACCTGGGACACCTCCCACGGGTTGACCAGTCCCGAGCTCGACAAGGTCGTGCTCAAGAGGGCGGTCCTGGATGCCGCGACCTCGGGCGCCCTGGTCGCCGACAGCACGAAGTACGGCACCGCCGAGCGCTTCCGGGTCGTGCCGCTCGACGCGCTCGACGTCATCGTGAGCGACGCGGAGCTGCCCGAGAGCGCGGCCGCGGCGATCGCCGACATGGGCGTCGAGCTGTGGACGGCGACCGACTGACCGAGGTCGTCGCAGGCCCCATCGACCGAGCCGGGGACAGCGTGGCCCCAGCTCGGTCGTCGGGTCAGGGCAGGGCCGCGAGAGCTCCGCAGTTCGACGTCGCGGGGACGCCCTGGAGGCGGTCCACGAGCCATTGCTGACTCGGGGCGATGCGCGAGAAGGCGGGGACCAGATGGTTCGTCCCCGTGCCGCCCGAGGGGAGCGGCTGCACGACGGGCACGTATGTGACGTCGACCCCCTTCGCGCACCAGTCGGCGGCGAGCTGCTTGGCCTGTGCGTGCTGCACGATGTCGTCCCGGGTGCCGGTGAGCACCTGCACGGGGATCGCCGGTCGGAGCGTGCCGATCCGCTGGTCCTCGACGGCGCGGCGGGTGGCGGCATCCGCGGTCGCGATCGAGAGGAACGACTGCCCCGAACGGGTCCACGACGACGTCGAAGCGAACCCGGCCGTGAGAAGCGTCTCGCCGATGCACTGGGTGCTCACGCGCCGTAGGGCGTCCGTGCCCGTGCCGTTCAGCTGCGTCTGGAGGAACGACTTCGCCTCCGGGTAGTACTGCAGGATGCCGTTGAACGCGTAGCCCACCACCCCGGTCAGGCTCGATCCATCGGCGGTCTTCAGAACGCCGAACAGGTCGGCGGGCGGTGCTCCGGCGTACGCTCCGCGCAGATTCAGCTCCGGGGCGTACGAGGGCGCGAGCTCGGCGGCGGATGCGGAGGCGCCCCCGCCTTGCGAGTATCCGTACAGCCCGATCGGCGAACGGTCGTCGACCGACGTGCCCGGCAGCTGCAGAGCGGCGCGGGCGGCATCGAGCAGGGCATGGCCCATGTCGAGGCGGGTGGTGTAGCTGTGCACGCGATCGGTGGTCCCGAGCCCCACGTAATCGGTCACGACCACCGCGACCCCCCGGGACAGGAGGCCGTAGATGGACGGGATCTCGTACCCGAACCCCGTCCCGTCGGCGTCGACCACGACGACCGATTCGAGGCTCTTCGACGGTGCGCACGAGTCTCCCTGGCCTTGCGTCCCCGCCGCGAACGCGACGAGCGGCCGAGCGCCGCTCCCTCTCCAGGGCAGTGTCGGCTCGATGTACACGCCGGTCACGCCGACGCCCGAGCCGACGGCGTCGGTGGAGCGGTACATGAGTCGCGTGGCCGTGCCGGGAAGGGCGCGGGTCGTTCCGGTGAGGCGCACGGACGCCCCCAGGGGCATGGGCTCCGATCGCACGATGGCGCCGTTGTCGTGGGGGAGGGTGACGGGCGGGTCGTAGAAGCCGGGGGCTGCGGCGGCATGCGCGGGTGCGGCGGTGAGCGCGGCAACGGTGAGGGCGACGACGATGGCGGCGGTGAGGCGGCGCATGCGGTTCTCCTTTGAACGATGCAGGTGGGGCGACTGTCTCGAAACCGAGGGGGACCGAGGGGAAACAGTGAGGATCCGTACAACACCGCGACGCGGCGCGGACGGTGACGTTGTGGAGTGCGAAGAACTCCCCTCGGGTTCCCCGCCCCCGCTCGGCGGGGCGACGCGGGGAACCCGAGAGAGGGTCAGTCGAGGTACTTCGCGTAAGCCGGCAGCGTCAGGAACGCCGGGAACTCCGGCCGCAGTGCGACCTCGCGGAACACCTCGGCGGCGTCGTCGAAGCGGTCACCGTCGAAGCGCTGCACCTCGGCGAGGACGTCGGCCAGCAGGCCCTCGACGAACGGACGTGTGATCGCGGTGCCCTCGGCGGTCTCGCGGTCCTGGTGGATCCACTGCCAGATCTGCGAGCGCGAGATCTCGGCGGTGGCGGCGTCCTCCATGAGGTCGTCGATCGCCACGGCGCCGAGGCCCCGCAGCCATGCCTCGATGTAGCGGATCGCCACCGACACGTTCGCGCGCACACCCGCCGTGGTCACCGGCAGGCCGATGCGCAGGTCGAGCAACTGCCGAGGTTCGATGCACACGTCCTCGCGCGAGCGGTCGAGCTGGTTCTCGCGATCGCCGAGCACCGCGTCGAACTCGGCGCGGGCCACCGGGATGAGATCGGGGTGGGCCACCCACGTGCCGTCGAAGCCGTCGCCGGCCTCGCGCCGCTTGTCGGCGGCGACCTTCTCGAAGGCGGCCTCGGTGATCTCGGGGCGGCGGCGATTCGGGATGAAGGCGCTCATGCCGCCGATCGCGTATGCGCCCCGCTTGTGGCAGGTGCGCACGAGCAGCTCGGTGTAGGCGCGCATGAACGGCACCGTCATGGTCACCTCGCTCCGGTCGGGCAGGACGAACCGCGCCCCGCGACCGCGGTAGGTCTTGATGATCGAGAAGATGTAGTCCCAGCGCCCGGCGTTCAGCCCCGCGCAGTGGTCGCGCAGGGCGAAGAGGATCTCCTCCATCTCGAACGCCGCGGGCAGCGTCTCGATCAGCACCGTCGCGCGGATCGTGCCGTGCGCGAGGCCCAACCGCTCCTCGGTGAACGAGAAGACGTCGTCCCAGAGCCGCGCCTCCTCGGCCGACTCGATCTTCGGCAGGTAGAAGTAGGGGCCCCGGCCGGCCGCGACGAGGGCGTGCGCGTTGTGGAACACGTACAGTCCGTAGTCGACGAGGGATCCGGATGCCGGCAGCTCCCGCCCCGTGCGATCGACGAACGTCACGTGCTTCTCGGGCAGGTGCCAGCCGCGCGGGCGCATCACGATCGTCGGCGTCCGTTCGGCGGTCACCTCGTAGCGCTTTCCCTCGGGACTCGTGAACGACAACTGTCCGCGGATCGCGTCGAACAGCGAGAGCTGACCGCCGATGACGTTGCGCCAGGTGGGGCTCGTGGCATCCTCCTGGTCGGCCAGCCACACCCGCGCGCCGGAGTTCAGCGCGTTGATGGTCATCTTCGGATCGGTGGGGCCGGTGATCTCGACGCGGCGGTCCTCCAGACCCGGACCAGCGCCGGCCACACGCCACGACGGGTCGTCGCGGATGTGCGCCGTGTCGGCGCGGAAGTGCGGGTCATCGCCCGTGCCGATCTCGAAGCGGCGGCGCTCACGCGCGGCGAGGCGGTCGTGCCGGCGCCGGGCGAAGCGGTCGTGCAGCTCGGCGAGGAAGGCGATCGCCGCGGGGGTGAGGATCTCGCCGTCGCGTCCCTCGAGGGAGCGCTCGAGACGAAGGTGCGGGGCGGATGCCGAGGTGCCCGGCATCCGGGATCCGTCGGTGCGGGTGGGGGTCGAGGTGGGCGGGGGAGAGGTGATGAGGGTCATGGTCGTGTCTTTCTGTCTGTGTCGCTGCCCGTCGCTCCTTTGAGCACCATGTCCCAGAAGTGGCTGCCTGAGGTGTGCCCGGGCGACCAAAAGTGGGACAAGGTCTGCCCAAAGGGGGACATGGTCCGCACGAAGGCGCGCGCGGCGAGGGTCAGTGGAATTGGGCGGTCTCGGTGGAGCCGGCCAGGGCGAGGGTGGCGCTGTCGGGGTTGAGCGCGGTCGAGACGACGTCGAAGTAGCCGGTGCCCGCTTCGCGCTGGTGGCGCGTGGCGGTGTACCCGTGGGCTTCGGCGGCGAACTCGGCCTCCTGCAGCTCGACGTACGCGCTCATGGCGCGTTCGGCGTAGCCGCGGGCGAGGTCGAACATCGAGTGGTTCACGGCGTGGAAACCCGCCAGGGTGATGAACTGGAAGGCGTAGCCGAGAGCGGCCAGGTCGGCCTGGAACGTGGCGATCTGCTCGTCGTCGAGATGGCGCTTCCAGTTGAAGCTCGGCGAGCAGTTGTAGGCGAGCTTCTTGCCCGGGTAGCGGGCGTGGATGGCCTCGGCGAAGCGGCGAGCGAGCTCGATGTCGGGCTCGCCGGTCTCGACCCAGAGCAGGTCGGCGTACGGGGCGAAGGCGAGGCCGCGCGCGATCACGGAGTCGAGGCCCGGCCGCACGCGGTAGAACCCCTCGGTGGTGCGCTCGCCGGTGAGGAACTCCGCGTCGCGCGGGTCGACGTCGCTGGTGAGCAGGTCGGCGGCCAGAGCATCGGTCCGGGCGATGATCACCGTGGGCACGCCCGCGACATCGGCCGCGAGCCGTGCGGCGTTGAGGGTGCGGATGTGTTGCTGGATGGGCACGAGAACCTTGCCGCCGAGGTGGCCGCACTTCTTCTCGCTCGCGAGCTGGTCTTCCCAGTGGATGCCGGCGGCCCCGGCCTGGATGAGTGACTGCGCGAGTTCGTAGGCGTTGAGCGGTCCGCCGAACCCGGCCTCGGCGTCGGCGACGACCGGGGCGAGCCAATCCCGGGTGATCTCCCCTTCGGCGCGCTCGATCTGGTCCTGTCGCAGCAGGGCGTTGTTGATGCGGCGGACGACCGCGGGGACCGAGTTCGCGGGGTACAGGCTCTGGTCGGGGTAGGTCTGCCCCGCGAGGTTGCCGTCGGCGGCGACCTGCCAACCGCTGAGGTAGATGGCTTTCAGTCCGGCGCGCACCTGCTGCACGGCCTGACCGCCGGTGTAGGCGCCCAGGGCGCGGACGTACTCCTCGGTGTGGATGAGGTTCCAGAGGTTCTCGGCTCCGCGACGGGCGAGGGTCGACTCCTCGCGGACGCTGCCGCGGAGACGGACGACGTCGTCGGCCGTGTAGGTGCGCTCGATGCCGTCCCAGCGCGGGTCGTTCTCCCACGCGGCGCGGATCTCGTCGGCGGTCTCGGTCTGGTCGCCGGGGCGCAGGGGCTGCTGGGCGGGGGTGGCCTGGATCGTCATGAGCGTTCTCCTCTCGGATGCCGGGGCGGCGGTGCCCCGTGACGACCACTGTGGGCGAAGAACACGGGGTCGAAACCGGATTCATCGTGTGAAGATCGCGCGATCTTCTGTTTTTGTGAGAACGTGGCGTATGGGCACCGGCGTCTCGACTTCTTCGGCATCCCTCCCCTTCGACGATGGGGAGGTGGACACGCTCACCATCGGACGACGCATCCGGCAATTGCGCACGGCGCGCGGGATGACCCTCGACGATCTCGCCGGAGCGGTCGGCCGCGCCCCGAGCCAGATGTCGATGATCGAGAACGGGCGCCGCGAGGCCAAGCTCACGCTGCTGCAGGCGATTGCCCGCGCGCTCGAGTGCACGCTGGATCAGATCCTGGATGCCGAGCCCCTCGACGCCCGCGCCGCCCTCGAGCTCTCGGTGGAGCGGGCGATGCGGGGCCAGACGTTCCAGGCGCTCGGGATCGAGCCGTTCCGCGTGGGTCGCGCGGTGCCCGACGAGGCGCTCGCCGCGATGCTCGCGCTGCAGGCCGAGATCGAACGCCTCCGTGAGGAGCGGTCGGCGACGCCCGAGGAGGCGCGGCGCGCGAACGTCGCGCTGCGGCGACTCATGCGCACGCAGGACAACCATTTCCCCGAGCTCGAGCGGGTGGCATCCGGGATTCTCGATCGAATCGAGCACCCCGGTGGACCCCTCACCCAGCGGGGCGCGAGCGATATCGCCGCCCATCTCGGCTTCACGCTCCACTACGTTCCCGACCTCCCCTCGTCGACGCGCAGCATCGCCGACGTGAAGAACGGCCGGCTCTATCTGTCGACGAAGGTCGCGAAGGGCGACCCGCGCGCGGCGGTGCTGCAGGCGCTGTCGAGCCGGATCCTCGGGCATGGCGAGCCGACGAGCTACGACGAGTTCCTCCGACAGCGCGTCGAGACGAATTACCTCACCGGGGCGCTGCTCATGCCCGAGGCGCACGTCGTGCCGGCGCTGCGCGAGGCGAAGGAGCGACGCGCCCTCAGCATCGAGGACCTCCGCGACGCCTACTCGGTGTCGTACGAGACCGCCGCGCACCGCTTCACGAATCTCGCGACGGTGCATCTCGGCATCCCGGTGCACTTTCTGAAGGTGCACGAGTCGGGGACGATCACGAAGGCGTACGAGAACGACGACGTGAACTTCCCCACCGATCGCCTCGGCTCCATCGAGGGGCAGATGTGCTGCCGGCGCTGGACGAGCCGCGTCGTCTTCGACGAGGACGACCTGTTCAACCCGTACTACCAGTACACCGACACCGGGAACGGGACGTACTGGTGCACTGCCCGCGTGGAGCAGTCGAGCGAGGGGGCGCACTCGGTGAGCGTGGGGGTGCGCTTCGACGACACGAGGTGGTTCCGCGGGCGGGACACCCCGAATCGCGGCGTCTCCCGGCATGCGGTCGAGACGTGCTGTCGCCGCGCGCCGGCGGAGCTCGAGGCCGCGTGGCGCGACAAGGCGTGGCCGAACGTGCGGACACCGCGGACGCTGCTGGCGACCCTGCCGACAGGGGCGTTCCCGGGGGTCGACACGACGGAGCTGTACGAGTTCCTCGAGGCGCACGCGCCGGGCGAGTAAGCGCGCAGTGTGCAACATGCACAACGGCGGGGCAATGTGGGGCGAGGTGCCCATGTCGTGCGTCGAGCGGCGGCAATAGCGTGTGCAGCACCCGCACCGTCCCTCTTCCGCAAAAGGACACCCCCATGGCACGTATGGCCCACGCCGACGACTTCGCCCTCAGCCGCGTGACCCCCGACGCCCAGAAGCACTGGTTCGGCATCGCCGTGCAGCGTTTCGGTCAGGTCTCGGCGCTGTCGCAGTTCCTTCTCGGCGCCACTCTCGGTTACGCGATGACCTTCAGCGAGGCGTTCCTCGCGCTGCTGCTCGGCTCGATCATCCTCGAAGTCATCATGTGCATCGTCGGCATCATCGGGCAGAAGGAGGGCCTGAACACGGCGCTCCTGGCCCGCTGGACCGGTTTCGGCGAGATCGGGGCCTCACTCGTGGGCCTCGCGATCGGCATCAGCCTCATCGGCTGGTTCGGCATCCAATCGGCCATCTCGGCCGAGTCGCTCGACTCGCTCCTGCCGGGCCTGATGCCGATGTGGGCGTGGAGCCTGCTCTTCGGCCTCGCCGTCACGGCGATCGTCGCCGTCGGCTTCGTCGGGATGCAGTGGCTCGCCAACATCACCGTGCCGCTGTTCCTCGTGCTCGTCGGCTGGTCGATCATCACCGAGCTCAGCAACCACTCGATCGGCGACCTGATCACCTCGCCCGCCCCGGGACCCACCATGTCGGTGTGGCAGGGCACGGCGATCGTCGCCGGCGGCCTCATCGTCGGCGCCATCATCACCGCCGACATGACGCGCTTCAACCGCTCCAAGGCCGACGTCGTCAAGCAGACGGTCGTGGGCGTCTCGCTCGGCGAGTTCGTCATCGGCCTCTCGGGAGTGCTCCTCGCCCACGCGGCCCAGTCGGGCAACATCGTCGCGATCGTCACCTCGTCGGTGGGCCTGGTGGGACTCATCATCGTCATCACCGGCACGCTGAAGATCAACGACTGGAACCTGTACTCGTCGACCCTCGGCCTGGTGAACTTCATCTCCACCGCGTTCAGCAAGAACCTGCACCGCGTCAGCACCACCATCGTGCTCGGCGTCGTCGGATCGATCCTCGCCGCCGCCGGCATCCTGTCGCAGTTCACCGGCTTCCTCATCATCCTCGGCGTCGTCTTCCCGCCCATCGCCGGCATCATGGTCGCCGAGTACTTCATCGTGCGTCGCTGGCGCGGCGAACTCGACGCCTCGCGCGCCGAGGGCCGCCTGCCGGCGACGGCTCCGCGCCTGGTTCCCGTGACCCTGGTGGTCTGGCTCGTCTCGGCCCTCGTCGGCTACTTCGTGACCTGGGGGATCCCGGCGATCTCCTCGCTCGTGCTCTCGATCGTGCTGTACACCGTCGCCGGCAAGCTCGGCTGGGTGCGCGGTGTCGGCGAGGCGACCACCGCGCAGGTTCCCGTGCGCGACGCCGCCCCCGTGGCATCCTGACCCACCCCCCGGAACGAAAAGAGCTCCACCCATGCACATCGGCATCGACGTCGGCGGAACCAACACCGACGCAGTGCTCATGGACGGCAAGGACACCCTCGCCGGCGTGAAGAAGTCCACCAGCCCGGATGTCACCACCGGCATCGTCGACGCGATCGCGGCCCTGCGCGCCGAACGCGACTTCGCCGGTGCCGACATCGACGCGGTGATGATCGGCACGACGCACTTCATCAACGCTCTCGTGCAGGCCCAGCGCCTCGCCCCGACCGCCGCGGTACGACTCGGCCTCCCCGCCACGAAGGCCCTGCCGCCGCTGGTGGACTGGCCCACTGTCCTCACCGACGCGATCCAGGCGCGGAGCTATCTCGCACACGGCGGCTACGAGTTCGATGGGCGCCCGATCTCACCGCTCGACGAAGACGAGCTGCGCGGCATCGCCGACGACATGAAGGCGAACGGCGTGCGCTCCGTGGCGATCTCGTCGGTGTTCTCGCCGGTCAACCACGACCTCGAGGTGCGCGCGGCCGAGATCCTCGGCGACGTGCTGGGGCCCGACGTGGCCATCTCGCTCTCGCACGAGATCGGTCGTATCGGCCTGCTCGAGCGCGAGAACGCCACGATCATCAACGCCGCGCTCCGCGAACTCGCCTCCGAGATCGTCGACGGCCTCACGGCCGCGGTGCGCGCCGAAGGCATCCAGGCACCGATCTTCCTCAGTCAGAACGACGGCACCCTGATGGACGAGGACTACGTGCGCCTCTACCCGGTCGCGACCTTCGCCTCGGGCCCGACGAACTCGATGCGGGGCGCCGCACTCACCAGCGGCCTGCAGACGTGCGCGGTGGTCGACATCGGCGGCACGACGGCCGACATCGGTCTGCTCAACGCCGGGTTCCCGCGCGAGACCGCGAACGAGGTCAAGGTCGCCGGCATCCGCACCAATTTCCGGATGCCGGACGTGCTCTCGATCGGCATCGGCGGCGGCTCGATCGTCGACGAAGACACCGCGGAGGTGGGGCCCGCGTCCGTGGGGTACCGCCTGACCGAGGAGGCGCTGGTCTTCGGCGGCTCCACCCTCACCGCGACCGACATCGCCGTGGCCGCCGGGCGGGCGAACGTGGGCGACCCCTCGCGCGTCGCGCACCTCGACCCCGCCTTCGTCGAGCGCGTGCTCGCACGCATCGCCGACCGCGTGGCCGAGGCCGTCGACCGCATGCGCACCTCGCCCGAGCCGATCCCGGTCGTCGCGGTCGGCGGCGGCAGCATCCTGCTCCCCGATGAGTTGCCGATGTTCGGCGCCGTGCACCGCCCGCGCAACTACGCCGTCGCCAACGCCATCGGCGCATCCATCGCCCAGGTGGGCGGTGAGATCGACAAGGTCTACGCGATCGAGGCGGGCCGCCGCGACGAGGGTATCGCCGCGATTCGCGCCGAGGCCGTCGACAAGGCCATCGCCGCGGGCGCGCGACCGTCGTCGGTGTCGATCGTCGACTTCGACGAGGTGCCCATTCCCTACCTGCCGGGCAATGCCACCCGGGTGCGCGTGAAGGCCGTGGGCGACCTCGACATGGGCGTGCGGGCGTGAGCTGGCAGCTCACCCCGTCGATCGTGGGCGATCTCGCCCGCGGTGCCGCGGTGCTCGGTACCGGAGGCGGGGGAGACCCCTACATCGGGGCGCTGCTCGCCCGCCAGGCACTCGCCGTCCACGGGCCGGTCACGGTCGTGGGCCTCGACGAACTGCCCGACGACGCCCTCGTGCTCACCGTCGCGATGATGGGCGCGCCGACCGTCATGGTCGAGAAGCTCCCGAGCCTCGACGAGGTCGTCGCCCCCGTGCACGCGCTCGGCGCCTCGCTCGGTCGCCCGGTCACGCACATCGCGTGCGCCGAGGCCGGCGGGGTCAACTCCACCATCCCGATCGCCGCCGCGGCCGCCCTGGGGCTGCCGCTGCTGGATGCCGACGGCATGGGGCGCGCGTTTCCCGAGCTGCAGATGGTGCTCCCTACGCTCTACGGCATCACCGCATCGCCGCTCGCGTTCGCCGACGAGAAGGGCAACACCGCGGTGCTGTCGACCATCGACAACACCTGGACCGAGCGGATCGCCCGTGTGGCGTGCGTCGAGATGGGCTGCTCGGTCATGCTCGCCGGTTTCGCCATGTCGGGCGCGAGCGCGCGTGAGGCCCTCGTCCCCGCCTCGCTGTCGGCGTGCCTGTCCATCGGACGCGGCATCGTCGAAGCGCGCGAGGCGAAGACCGACCCGGTCGCCGCGGTCGTCGCCGCCCTGGGTGGACGTGAGGTGTTCGAGGGCAAGGTCGTGGATGTCGAGCGCGGGACCACCGCCGGGTTCGCCCGCGGCAACGCCCGCATCGAGGGCCGGGGTGACACGGTGACGCTGTCGTTCCAGAACGAGCACCTTATCGCGCGCACCACCACCGGCATCCTGGTCACGACTCCCGACCTCATCATCGTCCTGGATGCCGAGACCGCGGAGCCGATCACCACCGAGGGCCTGCGTTACGGCCAGCGCGTGCGGGTCATCGCCGCGCCCAGCGACGAGCGGTGGCACAGCGCCGAAGCCCTCGCGATGGTCGGCCCCGGATACTTCGGCTACGACCTGCCCTCCCACCGCTTCGACGGAACCATCGAGAACTCGGAGACCGCCGCATGAGCTGGACCCTGACCGCCGCCGACCTGCCCGATCTGGCCCGCGGTGCGACGCTGCTGGGAACCGGGGGCGGCGGCGACCCCTACATCGGGCAGAAGCTCGTCGAGCGCGTGCTGGGGGCGGGCAGCATCACCGTGCTCGACCCCGACGAGATCGCCGACGACCTGTTCGTCATCCCCACCGCGCAGATGGGCGCCCCGACCGTGATGATCGAGAAGATCCCGGCCGGCACCGAGCCGACGCTGGCGTTGCGCACCCTCGAGAAGCACCTCGGCCGCACCGCGGACGCGACCATGCCCATCGAATGCGGCGGCATCAACTCCATGATCCCGCTGCTCGTCGCCGCCGAGACGGGGCTTCCCGTGGTGGATGCCGACGGCATGGGCCGCGCGTTCCCCGAACTGTCGATGGAGACCTTCGCCGTCTACGGCGTGCACGGCTCGCCCCTGGCCCTCGCGGGCGAGCGCGGCGAGACGGCGATCATCGACACCGGCGACGACGACCGGCAGATGGAGTGGCTCGCGCGCGGCGTCACGATCCGCCTCGGCGGGGTGTCGCACATCGCCGAGTACGCCATGACCGGCGCCGACGTGCGCCGCACCGCGATTCCGCGGACGCTGTCGATGGCTTTGGCGCTGGGGCGCGGCATCCGCGAGGCACGGGAACAGCACCGTTCGCCCTTCGAGGCCATCGCCGACGTGCTCTCGACCACGCTGTACCCGCACGTGCGGGAGCTGTTCGTCGGCAAGGTCACCGACGTCGAGCGACGCACCACCGACGGCTTCGCGAAGGGACGCGCCACCATCACCGCGCTCGACCCCGACGACGACGCGGCGCTCGAGGTGGCGTTCCAGAACGAGAACCTCGTCGCCCGCCGCGACGGCGAGCTGGTGGCGATCGTGCCCGATCTCATCTGCATCACCGACATCGAGTCGGCCGAGCCCATCACCACCGAGGGCCTGCGCTACGGCCAGCGCGTGCGGGTGCTCGGCATCTCGACGCCCGACATCATGCGCACGCCCGGTGCGCTCGCCGCGTTCGGCCCGTCGGCGTTCGGTCTCGCCGACGCGTTCGAGCCGGTCGAGCGGTTGCGAGGCGCCGACGTGCGGCGGCTCATTACCCTGTGAGCATGAGAACCCTCGGGCCCGACCGCCTGCCGGCGCTGGCCCGGGGGTTCGCCCTGCTCGGCGCGGGCGGCGGGGGCGCGACGACGCTCCTCGAGCTCATGGCCGCCGAGGTGCTGGACGGTCCGGTCGCGCTGCACGACCTCGACGACCTCGATCCGCTCACCCCGTGCGTCGCCGTCGGTTTCGCCGGGTCGACGTACCTCCTGGGCGAGCGCGTGCCGGCGGAAGATGCTTTCGCGCCGCTCCTGGCCGCCGCCGAGCGCTGGACCGGGGTGGCGGCCGTGGCCGTGTGCGCGCTGGAGGGGGCCGGCTTGAACGGCCTCACCCCGTTCCTCCTCGCCCGTGGTCGCACCCTCGTCGATGCCGATCTCATGGGCCGCGCGCTGCCCGGGATCGACCAGCTCTCCCTCGTGGTCGACGCGGTGCCCGGTGTCGTGCTGGTCGCCGACACGGGCGGGGGCGTCATGGTCGTCGAGTCGGCGCGGGCCGCCGACGTCGAGAGCCTCGTGCGCGCGAGCGTCATCCGGGCCGGGGGAGCGGGCGCGGTCCTCGTCGCGGGCTTCACCGTCGGCGACCTCGTGGCCCACGGCATCCGGGGGACTTTCGCTCGAGCGCTCGCGCTCGGCGAGTCCGACGTCTCCGCTGGCGGGCTTCTCGGGGCGCGGATCCTGGGCGCGGGGCGGGTGAGCGCGGTGGATGCCGTGCCCGACGACGCGTTCGCCAGGTCGGTCGAGCTGACGGGCGACGACGGTGCGCTGCTGCGGCTCGTCGCGCGTTCGGAGTTTCTCGCGGTGACTCGCGACGGGCGCACAATCGCCGCATCCCCCGACGTCCTCGTCGCGATCGACACCGTCTCGGGCGACGTGCTGCAGGTCGACGCCGTGACCCTCGCTCGGCACGTGCGCGTGCTGTCGCTTCCGGCGCCGGAGTGGTGGAGGGAGTCACCCGAGCGCCTCGCGCACGTGGTGCCCGCCGCCTACGGGCTGCGTGACCTGGAGATGGAGTCGTGACGCCCGTGCGGCCCTGCATGCCCCGCCGCCCGCGGCCTGCGCGACCGCGAGGTCGAGTCATGGTGAGCGTGCCGTGTCGTGCTCTCCGCGATCCGAGGGGGACGCCATGACGCCCCTGGACCTCCGTGCCCTGCTCGCGCACCCCGCGAACGGCCGCGCACGCGTGCTCGTCGAGTCCGCGGGTGCGGAGGCCTTCGCCGGCGTGGTCGTCGCCGCGCGCGAGACGCTGCTGCCCGAGCGAGGCGACGGCGAGCTCGCCGCGCTCACCGAGCCTCCGCCCTCCGCGCCGTGGCAGCAGGACGCCCTCGTGCGGCGGGTGCGCGACCGCGGCTTCCGCGGTCTCGCCCTCTCCGGAGCCGAGGCGCTGGGTGCCGGCAGCCGCGGCCTCGCCGCCCGGCTCGGACTCACCCTGCTCGCCGTCGACGACCCGATGGCCCTGGCCCGCGCCGCGTGGGAGCTCGTACAGGGGCGCGACGCACTGACGCTCGGATACGTGCGACGCGTCGCGCAGTCGATCGAGTACTCCGCCGCGCACCTGGCCGACCTGCTCCGCCACCTCTCGGCCAGCGTCGGTCACGGCGTGGCCCTCATCGACGCCGAGGGCGTACTGCTGCAGGCCGGCGGCGACCTGCCCGAGGCGGTACGCGCTGCCATCGATTTCGGACTCTGGCAGGATGCGGTCTCGGTCGCGGAGGGAGCGGCTGCCTCGGTACGCGTCGACAGCCCGAGCCGCGCCGGGCTGCGCCTGGCCGTGTTCGGCTCCGGGCTGAGCCCCGCGCAGCTGGCGGCCCTGGCCGTGGCCGCCGAGGTGGCGATGCCGGCGGTCGCCGCCCGTATCCTCATCGACGAGGTGGCCGACGTGAGCGATGCCGCCGTGGCATCCGGTCTCCTCCGGGAGTTCCTCGAGGCCCGCGACGCCCGCGATCCCGACGTCGAGCAGCGCATGAGCGAGCGGGGGTGGCGCATGGGCGGGTACCACCTCGCGTTTCGGATTGCGGGCCGCCGCCGCCTCGAAACGTTGGAACTGCTGCGTTTCGTGCGCCGGAACCTGGCCGCACTGCCCGTCGACTCGCAGGCCGTGACCAGTGGCCGCGGCGTCACCGGCTGGCTGAGCTTCGCCGAGCCACCGGCAGCCGACCGCCTCGACGAGCACGTCGCCGCCGTCCGAGCCCTGCACGACAACGTCCGCCGTTCGTTCGACGTCGCAACCGGCGTCGGCTCGCTCGACAGCGGCGCGAGCGGGCTGTTGCGCAGCATCGACGGCGCGGTCGACGGCGCGCGCATCGCCGCCGGACGCGCCGCGACGGGCTGGTTCGTGCGCGTCGACGCCCTCGGCATCGAGCAGGTACTGCTGTCGTGGGCCGGGTCCGACACCTTCGTGCCCGCCGCCGAGGCGCTGCTCGCGCCGATCGTGTCACAGGGCCCCGAACTGCTCGAGACCCTCACCGCGTACCTCGACCACGAGTCGGGCGTCTCGGCCACGGCGACTGCCCTGGGTCTTCACCGGAACACCGTGGCGATGCGCATCGCTCGTGCGCAGGAGCTGCTGGGCGTCGACCTCACCGATACCGACGCCCGTCTCGCCCTGCACCTCGCCTGCCGCGCGCTGCGCTGAGCCCGTCGCGGCGAGCTGCGCCGCGCGCCTGGCGCCCCGCGGCCGTCGGCCTTCGCCGTCCTGCGGAGTGTGGGCCTGACACTCCGTCCGGGATGCCGATGACTCGGCGCGTCGCGGACGAACTCCGCGCGACGGTTCACGCCGCGAGCACCGATCCCGCGGTGCGACGGAGGAGGGGTTGCGTGAATACCTACCATGTGAAAGGTTTTGGAGCAGTGAGCTCCGTCCCCCCGGAGCGCTTTCGATGAGGAGAGCCAGCCATGAAGCACACCCTCGCGGCATCCACCGCGGTCGTCGGACTCGTCCTGGGCGGTGTCGCCGCGGCATCCCCCGCCGTCGCCGCACCCCCGGAGAAGCCCGGTCCGCCCGCCCACGCCGGTCCGCCCGCCCACGCCGGACCTGGCGCACGTGACCTCGAGCGCTATGCCGCCGACACGTGGGCCTCGCTCGCGGCGATGGCCCACGAGAACACCGGCCTTCCCGACGACAACATCGGGGGTGCGCTGGAGGAGTCCACGGCATCCGGGTACACCTCGCCGACCAACATCGGCGGGTACCTGTGGTCGACGGTGACCGCGCGCGACCTCGGCATCATCGACGCCGACGAGGCGCGGGATCGCTTGACCGCGACGGTGTCGACGCTCGAGACGATGGAGCGCAACGACGCCAGCGGCATGTACTACAACTGGTACGCGCCCGACACCGGCGCCAAGCTCGAGATCTTCCCCACCTCGGGCGAGGTCATTCACCCGTTCCTCAGCACGGTCGACAACGGCTGGCTCGCGGCGGGGCTGAGGATCGTCCGCGAGGCCGAGCCGACGCTCGCCGACCGGGCCGACACGCTCTACCGGTCGATGGACTTCGCGGCGTTCTTCGACGCGGCGGGGGCGGCGGGACTTCCGGCCGGCACGAACCGCGGCGGTTTCTGGGAGGCCCCTCCCGGCGACGGCTGCGCGGTCGAGGCGCCGATGTACAACGGCAGCGGAGAGCAGGCGTTCTACACCTGTCACCACTACGACACGACCGTGAGCGAGAGCCGCATCGCGACCTACCTCGGCATCTCGGAGGGGGCGATCCCGGCATCCGGCCTGTACGGCACCCACCGCACGATGCCCGCGGGCTGCGACTGGGCGTGGCAGGAGCAGCTGCCCACCGGTCAGACCCGCACCTACGACGGTGTCGACGTCTACGAGGGCGTGTATTCGTACGACGGCATGTCGTTCGCGCCGAGCTGGGGCGGGAGCATGTTCGAGGCGCTCATGCCCGATCTGCTCATTCCCGAGGCGGAGTGGGGCCCGCGCTCGTGGGGCCTGAACCACCCGATCACCGTCGAGGTGCAGAAGCGTCACGGGCTGAAGGAAGCCGGGTACGGCTACTGGGGCTTCTCTCCCGCCAGCAACCCGTTCGGCGGCTACAGCGAGTACGGCGTCGACATCGCCGGCATCCGGTCCGACGGATACACCTCGGATGCCGAGAAGACCGACGTCGACATCGACCGCCCGGGCTGCGCCGAGGGGACGAACCCCGACCCGACCTTCGGCGACGGCGTCGTCACCCCGCACGCCGCATTCCTCGCGCTGCCGTACGACCGCGCCGGTGTGCTGAAGAACCTGCGAGGCATCGAGAAGAAGCTCGGTGCCTACGGCCCGGGCGGTTTCTACGACGCCGTCGCGGTGAAGAGCGGCACGGTCGCCGAGCGATACCTGTCGCTCGACCAGTCGATGATCATGGCGGCGATCGGCAACGCGCTGACCGGTGACACGCTGAAGGACTACATGGTCGATGACAGGATGGAGCAGAACCTCCGGCCCGCCATCGAACAGCAGGTCTTCGGCTCGTCGTGGGGCGCCTCGCGTCGCTGACGGCTCGACCGCTCGATGCCCGGTGCCTCGCGGAGGTGCCGGGCATCGGTGTGTTCGGACGGGGGAGAGGATGCCGATGACCGACGCACCCGCACCGCGCGGTCGCCGCGGGAGCTACGCGAAGGGGCAGCAGACCCGACAGCGCATCGTCGACGAGGCGGTCGTGGTCTTCGGACGCTCCGGCGTGACGGCCGGGTCGCTCCGCGAGGTCGCCACCCGTGTGGGCCTGACCCCCGCGGGGCTCCTGCATCACTTCGCCTCGAAGGAGGAGCTGTTCGCCGAGGTGCTGCGCCAGCGCGACGAGCGCGTCCGCGCCGCCGCCGGGGACCCGCACGAGCACACCCTCGTCGAGCAGATGCGCAAAGTCGTGGCGCACAACGCGACCACGCGCGGCCTGACGTCGCTGTACACGTTGGTCGTCGCCGAGGCCAGCGACCCGGCCCACCCCTCCCACGAGGCCTTCGCCGAGCGGTACCGCCGCAGCGCCGCGACGGCCGCCGACCTGCTGCGGGCCGGGCAGGCCGCGGGGGAGGTGCGCGCCGACGTCGACCCGGAGCGCGCCGCGCGGCTGCTGAGCGCCGTGATGGACGGTCTCCAGCAGCAGTGGCTCCTCGACGAGACGGTGGACATGCCCGCGCTCTTCGCCGAGTTCGTGCGGGGTTACCTGGAGTCGCCGGCCTGAGCCATCGGCATCCCTCCCGCCCCCGCCGATGGATGCGCGCGAGGGCATCGTGGGGGAGCGGGGCGCGAAATATGCAGCGGGGCGCGAAACGTCCGCCCCAGTGCACATTTCGCGCCCCGGTCGCGCGAGGAGATGGGTTGCACCGGTCTGGTTATGCGCTTAAACTTGGACGTGACGTGCAGGGAGCACCCGACGGCGGGTGCCTGGTTCGAGGAGGAACACATGAAGAAGACCCGATGGAGCGCCGTGGCCGTGATCGCCGCGGCGGCGATCGTCCTCACCGGTTGCGGCCGGCCCTCCGACACCGGTGCCGGTGCGGCGGAGGCGGGCACGATCGGCGACGCCAAGGCCGAGGGCACGCTCACGATGTGGGCGATGGGTGCCGAGGGCGAGGCGCTGCCGGAGTTCGTGAAGACCTTCGAGGAGGCCAACCCCGGCGTCACCGTGAACGTGACGCCCGTGCCGTGGGACGCCGCGTACAGCAAGTTCCAGACGGCGATCGCCGGTGGCAACACCCCCGACCTCGCGATGGTGGGCTCGACGTGGATGGCCGATTTCGGTGACGCGCTGCAGACGGTGCCGAGCGACCTGTCCACCGACGGCATCTTCCCCGGAGCCCTTGACTCGACGAAGATCGACGATCGCGCGACGGGCGTGCCCTGGTACGTCGACACGCGCGTGCTGTACTACCGCACCGACATCGCCGCCCAAGCAGGCTGGGACAAGGCGCCCGCCACCTGGGACGACCTGAAGAAGATGGCCGCCGACATGCAGTCGAAGGGTGGCGCCGACTACGGCATCCGCTTCCCCGCCGGCAACGACTCGTTCCAGGGCAACCTGTGGATGCCGTGGTCCAACGGCGCTCAGCTCGAGGACGGATCGAAATGGACCCTCGACACCCCCGAGACCGCCGAGGCGTTCCAGTACTACCAGAGCTTCTACACCGACGGTGTGGCCAATCCGGCGGCCGATCGTTCGGCCGGGGCGCAGGAGGCGGACTTCGTCTCGGGCAAGACCCCGATGCTCATCGACGGGCCCTTCCTCATCGGCCAGCTCGAAGAACTCGGCGGCGCCGGCTTCAGCGACAAGTTCACGACCGCGGTGCTGCCGACGAAGGAGTCGTCGACGTCGTTCAGCGGTGGCGCCAACCTCGCCGTGTTCGACAACTCGAAGAACGCCACGAGCGCGTGGAAGCTCGTGCAGTGGCTGACCCAGCCCGACACGCAGGCCGCGTGGTACGCCGCGACCGGTGACCTCCCCGCGGTGCAGGATGCCTGGAAGACCGACGCCCTCGCCTCGTCGAAGACCCTCGCGGCCTTCGGTACGCAGCTCGAGACGGCGAAGTCGGTGCCCGCGGTCACCACGTGGGTGCAGGTCGCCGCGGCCGGTGACGCGATGCTCGAGAAGCTTCGACTCGGCCAGCAGACGCCGGCCGACGGGTTGAAGGAGCTCCAGGCCACCGCCGACCAGCTGGGTCTGGGCTGAGATCATGACGCAGGCAGTCGTGGGTGCGACCGGACGGGCTCCGGCCCGCGGTCGCACCCGCGCCGGCGGGGCATCGAGCCGCCGCCGGCGTCAGGGATGGGTCGCGTGGGGCTTCGCCCTGCCGTTCGTCGCGGTCTTCGCGATCTTCATGGTCGTGCCGATCGTGGGGTCGTTCGCGATGTCGTTCACCGATTTCACGGCGCGCGACATCCGATCGCCGTTCTCCGTGAACTTCGTCGGACTGCAGCAGTACATCGGCGTGCTGTCCGACCCCGTGTTCCTCACCTCGCTCGGCGTGACCGCCACGTTCGTCGTCGTCGGCATCCCGGTCACGATGGCGATCGCCCTGGCGCTCGCGCTCGCGCTCAACGCCCGCACGGGCCGCTTCGTCTCGATCCTGCGCGTCGGCTTCTACGCCCCGGTCGTGACGAGCATCGTCGCCGTCGCGGTGGTGTGGCGCTACATCCTGCAACCGGAAGGCCTGCTCAACTCGGCGCTCGCGATCATCGGCATCCAGGGCCCGGATTGGCTCAACGACACCCGCACCGCCCTGCCCTCGCTCATCGCGATGGCGGTGTGGCGAAACGTGGGCACGCTGATGGTGATCTTCCTCGCCGGGCTCCAGGCGATCCCCACCGACGTCAAGGAGGCGGCCCTCATGGACGGCGCCTCATCGTGGCGGCGGCTGACGTCGGTCACCCTCCCGCTGCTGCGCCCGACGCTGCTGCTGGGTGCCGTGCTCATCTCCGTCGGCTTCCTGCAGTTCTTCGAGGAGGCGTTCGTCATGACACAGGGCGGCCCCCTCAACTCCACCCTCTCGGTGGCCTATTACACGTTCAAGCAGTTCGGCTTCGGGCAGTACGGCGCGGCTTCGGCCGCGAGCTACCTGCTGTTCCTCGCGATCGCGCTGCTCAGCCTCGTGCAGTTCCGCGTGCTGCGCGCGAAGGATTGAGGGCGGATGCCATGACACTCACGTCTCCCGCGGCTCCGGCCGCCGTCGTCGAAGCGACCGAGCCGCCGCGCCGCCGGCGCGCCGACAAGCGCGTCACCCCGGGGCGCGCACTCACCTTCACGGTGCTGATCGTCGGCCTGGTCGTCTGGATCCTGCCCTTCGCGTGGATGCTGCTGGGCTCGGTCAAGACCCAGCGCGAGATCCTGCAGCGCCCGCCGACCTGGTGGCCGCAGCAGTTCACCTGGGAGAACTTCGGCGCCTGGTTCGGGCAGCTGAACTTCGGCCAGTTCTTCGGCAACAGCATCGTCGTGGCGCTGTTCACCGTCGCCGGCAACCTCGTGTTCTGCTCGATGGTCGGATACGCGCTGGCGAAGATGGACTTCCCCGGCAAGAAGGCGCTGTTCGTCGTCGTCATGGTGACCCTGATGGTCCCCGGCGTCGTGACCTTCGTGCCGCTGTTCGTCATGGTCTCCTCGCTCGGCCTCGTCGACAGCTACGCGGCGCTCATCCTTCCGTTCGTCACGACCCCCTTGGGCGTGTTCCTCATGCGGCAGTTCATGCTCGGCATCCCGGATCCGCTCCTCGAGGCCGCGCGGATCGACGGAGCGGGCGAGCTGCGCATCTTCGCCCGGATCGTCATGCCGCTGTGCGGGCCGCCGCTGGCGACCCTCGGCATCCTGACCTTCCTCGCCTCCTGGAACAACTTCCTCTGGCCGCTGGTCGCGGCGCAGACCGAGGCGAAGTACACCCTCCCGGTCGCACTCTCGCTGTACTCGACGGGCCAGAGCGCCACCGACTACGGCCTGCTGCTCGCCGGCTCCGTGCTGGTGATCGCGCCGATCATCCTGCTGTTCGTCTTCCTGCAGCGCTACTTCATCCAGGGCATCGCCTCGACCGGTCTGAAGTGAGGCGCGGGCGGGTCGCGTCACCGCGGCCCGCCCGGCCCCCGTGCCGGTCCGACCCCCGAGCTCCGCCGCCCGCGCCTGCACCGGCGGCCCCGAAAGGACCCCCCCCATGACCTCCGCCCGCTTCCTCACCGCACCCGACGGAACGCGCTTCCGCGATCTCAACGGCAACGGTATGATGGACCCGTACGAGAACCCCACGCTCAGCGTCGACGAGCGCACCGACGACCTCCTTCACCGCCTCAGCCTCGAGGAGAAGGCCGGTCTGATGTTCCAGACCGTCATCGAGGTCGGCGACGAGGGCGAGCTGCTCGAAACGCCGGGCAAGATCTCGAAGTCCCCGACGACCACGGTCGTGGTGCACAAGAACATGAACCACTTCAACGTGCACGCGATCCGTACCGCACGCCAGGCGGCGACCTGGAACAACAACCTCCAGGCGCTCGCCGAGACGACGCCCCACGGCATCCCGGTCACGATCAGCACCGACCCGCGGCACGCGTTCGTCGAGAACACGGGCGTCGCCTTCTCGGCAGGTCCCTTCTCGCAGTGGCCCGAGGGTCTGGGCCTCGCCGCGCTCGACGACGTCGACACCGTGCGCGAGTTCGCCGAGGTCGCGCGGCGCGAGTACGTCGCCGTCGGCATCCGTGCGGCCCTCCACCCGCAGATCGACCTCGCCACCGAACCGCGGTGGGGTCGACAGGCGCAGACCCTCGGTCAGGATGCCGACCGGGTCACCGCATTCACCGCGGCGTATCTGCGGGGTTTCCAGGGCGATGAGCTCGGACCCGACAGCGTCGCCTGCACCACGAAGCACTTCCCGGGCGGTGGCCCGCAGCTCTCCGGCGAGGATGCGCACTTCCCCTACGGGCGCGAGCAGGTGTATCCCGGCGGCATGTTCGACTATCACCTCGAGCCGTTCCGCGAGGCGATCCGCCGGGGGACGGCGGGCATGATGCCGTACTACGGCATGCCCGTCGGTCTCGAGGTCGACGGGGAGCCGATCGAGGAGGTCGGTTTCGGGTACAACCGGCAGATCGTGACGGGCCTGCTCCGCGAGCAGCTCGGCTACGACGGCGTCGTGGTGACCGACTGGGAACTCGTCAACGACAACCATGTCGGCGACCAGGTGCTCCCCGCCCGAGCCTGGGGCGTCGAACACCTCACCGCCGTCGAGCGCATGGAGAAGATCCTGGATGCCGGCAGCGACCAGTTCGGCGGAGAGGAATGCGTCGAGATGCTCGTGGATCTCGTCCGCTCGGGCCGGGTGTCCGAGGAGCGTCTCGACGCGTCGGTGCGGCGCCTGCTGCGGGTGAAGTTCCAGCTCGGACTCTTCGACGATCCCTACGTCGACGTCGACGCGGCCGAGCGCCTCGTGGGCAATCCCGAATTCCGGGCCCTCGGCGAGCGGGCGCAGGCGCGTTCGCTCACCGTGCTGGTGAACGAGGGGTCGACTCTGCCTCTCCGCCCCACCGGGAGCGTCTATGTCGAGGGCTTCCGCGCCGACGACGTGGCCGAGCTCGGACGCGTGGTGTCCGACCCCGCCGAGGCCGATCTCGCCCTGGTCCGCATCGGTGCGCCGTTCGAGCCCCGCGACGATCTCTTCCTCGAGGCCTGGTTCCACCAGGGCTCGCTCGAGTTCGCGCCGGGTCTGGTGTACCGGTTGAACCGGATCGCGGCATCCTGCCCCCTCGTGATCGTGGTGAACCTCGACCGCCCCGCGATCCTCACGCCGTTCGTCGGCCATGCTGCGGCGATCGTCGCCGATTACGGCAGTTCGTCGGCGGCGGTGCTCGATGCGCTCACGGGGCGCGTCGCCCCGCGCGGTCGGCTGCCGATCGAGATCCCCCGGTCGATGGATGCCGTGCGTTCCTCGCGCGAGGATGTACCGTCGGACAGCGGCGATCCCGTCTTCCCCGTGCACCACGGGCTGGAGCTCGAGGAGCTCGTCGCGCTGCAGGAGGGGTAGGGCCGATCCGATGCCGGAGGAGCAGACGACGCGTCGACCGACCGTCTACGACGTCGCGCAGGAGGCGAGCGTCTCGATCGCGTCGGTGTCGTTCGCCTTCCGCCGTCCCGACAAGCTCAGCGAGGCGACTCGCGAGAGGGTGCTCGATGCCGCTCGGCGGCTGGGATATGCGCCCAGCGGCGCCGCCCGCGGGCTCGCGCGCGGACGCACCGGCATCCTCGGCCTGCACGCCTTCGACCTGCTGCTCGAGCGGGCCGACCCGCGGGCGCAGCCGCTCAGCGGGATGCAGTCGCCGGCGCTCGATGCCGGGGGCGTGATCGCCTGGGACCAGACCGACGACGACGTGCTGTCCGATCCCCGCGCCTTTCCGTTGTACGTCGACGAGGTCCAGCGGGGATTCGAACTGGAGTGCTGGGCGCTCGGGCGACCGGTCATGCTCAGCAGCGGATCGGATGCCGATGTCTCGGTCGCCGACACCGTGGGTCGTGTCGACGGGCTGGCGATCTTCCCGTCCCCGCAGACCGCGCCGACCCTGGCTCGACACACTCCGAGCATTCCGATCGTGCTCTTCAGCGCCGCCCCGGCCGACGATCCCCACCACCGTGTGCGGGTCGACAATGCGCGAGGGATGCGCGACCTCGTCGCCCACCTCGTCGAGGAGCACGCCGCGACCGACATCGCCTTCGTCGGACGCCTCGAGGCGACGGATGCGGTGGAGCGTCGTGACGCGATGATCGCGGAGCTCGAGGCCCGCGGCATCCGCCCCCGTCTCGATTCCATCGACGCGACCGTGCGCGGCGAGGACGAGCTCGTGCCGCAGGTGCGCGCGCTCCTGGCCGGGGGGCGTATGCCGCGCGCCTTCGTCTGCGCGACCGACCAGAACGCGTTCACCCTTCTCGACGTCTTGGCGGCCGAGGGGGTACGGGTGCCGGACGACGTGATCGTCACCGGGTTCGATGGCACGCTCGGCTCGCGCCTGACCACTCCGCCGCTGACGACGGTCCGCCAGCCCATGGAGGCCATGGGACGCGCGGCCGCGCGGATCCTCGCCGGAACGGCCGGTTCGCCGCCGAGGGGCGGAACCTTCGATGTCGTGTTCGAGCCGCGCGTGCTGGTTCGGGGGAGCTGCGGCTGCTGAGCCCCGTCCGCCCTCGCGGGGGGTGTGCCCTCGGGCGGAGGTCGGGGATGACGCGCCGGTTCGGGATGCCGTGTCGCGGCGCATCCGGCCTGGATTCCGCGGGACGGTCCGCGACCGTTCGGCTCAGACCGCGTTCCACCGCAGCCGCGGGGCGCCCAGGCCCGCCCGCAATGCCGCGGGATCGGCCACCGGGAACATCGTGACGAGGAGTCCGTCGACGGCGTAGGCCAGAGCCGCGGTGCCCTCGGGAAGCGGGGCGCCGAGCGCGATGCGCGCGGTGCGGCCCTCGGCCTCCTCGGTGAGGGCATCCGGGCGGGCCAGCAACACGGTCGCGGCCGCGGTGGCGCGTGACAGGAGCGTCTGCGTGCCGGCCCAGGGTACGAACGCCCCGGCGTCGAGCCCGCACGCGCGTTCGAGTTCGCCCGTCAGCCACCGCTCGCGCTTGAGACCGTAGGGGGTCGGCGTGGTCGAGAGAAGGTAGCCGTACACGTGCAGCACACCGGCGTTCCCCACCGGCCACGAGGCCTCGAGCCCCGCCCGCGCGTGCAGCTCGTCGAAGAGGGGGCGAGCGAGGACCGCGGCTGCGACGTTCTCGTCGATCACGCTCGAGCGCCCCCACGCGGCGAAGCGTCCCGCGGCGGCGTCGTCGGCGAGCGCGGTCGAGAGCCACGGCAGAGACGAGATCGCGGCGGCGGGGTCGGACAGGGCCCGGGCGGCGGCGGCGTCGAGGGCGGCGGAGGAGGTCACCGCTCCACGCTAGAGCCGGAGCGGGGGCGCACAGGTGCCGTTCATCCAGCGTTTACACGGCGTGGACATTGCGTCCACATTTGAGGTGCAACATGGACGCAACGTCCACGACAGGAGTCTCCCCGTGCCCCGCCCCGTTCTCATCTTCGACTTCGACGGCACCGTCGCCGTCGGCGACGGCCCGCTGCTGGCCTACGCCCGCGCGGTCGCCGTGCACACGGCATCCGCCGACGACTTCGTCTCGGCCGTCGCCGCCCACCTCGCCGCCCCGACGGACGACGTCATCGACGGCTACGACGCCGTCCGTCGCGCGGCCCTCGAGGCCGGCGTCGACGACGACGACCTGGCGTCGGCGTACGCCCTCAGCCGCACGCAGCTCGGCAGTGTCGACGCGCCGGTGTCGACGGCTCGCGGCCTCGCGGATTTCCTCGCAGACGTGGATGCCGAGCGGCTCCTCGTCACGAACGCCCCCGCCACCCGCCTCGACGAGGCGCTCGCCGCGATGGGCCTGGACGGCTTGTTCGACCGCATCGTCACCGACGCTTCCAAGCCCGCAGGGCTCGAGACCCTGCTCGACGACCTCGACGACGGCATCTGCGTGCTCGCGGTCGGCGACGTCTGGCGCAACGACCTCGCCCCCGCCCACGCCCGTGGTCTCGACACCGCTCTCGTCGGCGGATACGCCGATGCCGCCGCCGCTCCGACCTTCCGCGCCGACACCCTCGACGAGCTGCTGCCCGCACTCGCCGCGTGGGTCGACGCCGCCCACGTCGACGTTCCCCCCGCCGCACACCTCCCTTCTCACGCCTGAATCCCACCCGAACCGCAGAGGAATCATGAACACTCGTCGCACCCGTCTCGCCGCGGCCTTCGCCACCGCCGCCCTCGCCTCGATCGCCCTGGCCGGTTGCTCCGGAACCGCGGGCGCCGCCTCCGGTCCCGCCGCCGACCCGAGCTCGCTCGTGCTCGCGCTCGTTCCCTCGCAGGACCAGGCGAACCTCGTCGACACCGCGAAGCCCCTCACCGACATGCTCACCGAGAAGCTCGGCATCCCGGTCACCGGGGTCGTGTCGAAGGACTACCAGGCCGCCGTCGAGGCGATGGGGGCGGGCCAGGCGCAGATCGGCTTCCTCCCCTCGCTGCAGCTGTGGCAGGCGAACGACCGCTACGGCGCCTCGGTCGTGCTGCAGACCGAGCGCAACGGCAACATCACCTACCCGGGCCAGTTCATGACGAACAACCCCGACAAGTACTGCGAGACCCCGGTCGTGGAGCGCGACGGCATGTCGTTCTGCAACGGTGCCGACGCCCTGCAGGGCCCCGCGGGTCTCGACAGCATCTCGAAGATCGCCGGCGCCAAGGTCGCCGTGCTCGGACCCGGCTCGCCCGCCGGCTACATCTACCCGATGCTCGCGCTGAAAGAGGCCGGCGTCGACATCGACAGCGGCTTCCAGAAGGTGCCCGTCACGGCCAACGACGCCTCGGTGCTCGCGGTCTACAACGGCGACGCCGAGGTCGGCTTCAGCTTCTGGGACGCCCGCACCCTGGTGAAGAAGGACAAGTCCGACGTGGGCCAGAAGGTCGTCGTCTTCGGCCTGACCAACGAGATCCCGAACGACGGGGTGGCCGTGTCGAAGGACCTCTCGCCCGAGCTGCAGCAGAAGATCTCGACGGCGCTCGCCGACTACTCCGCGACCGACGAGGGCTCCGCCGCCCTCAAGGCCGTGTACTCGATCACCAAGCTCGCCCCGGCCGACCCCTCGTCGCTCGACGTGGTCGCCCGCGCCGCTCAGCAGCTCGGGCTCCAGTGACCACCGGAACGCTCACCCCGGGCGTCGAGGCTCTGGCCTCGGCGCCCTGGGGCATCCGCCTCGACGGCGTCTCGGTGCGCTATCCCAACGGCACGGTGGGGCTCAAGAACGTCTCGCTCGACATCGCGCCGGGAGAACTCATCGCCGTGGTGGGGCTCTCGGGGTCCGGCAAATCGACTCTGATCCGCACGATCAACGGCCTCGTGCCCGCGACCTCCGGCATCGTCGAAGTGGGTGGTCGCCGCGTCGACGGCGCCTCGGGTCGTCGACTGCGCGAACTCCGCGGGCACATCGGCATGGTGTTCCAGAGCTTCAACCTGGCCGGGCGCACCACGGTGCTCAACAACGTGCTCGTCGGTCGTCTGGCTCACACCCCCCTCTGGCGCACGCTCTTCGGCGCCTACCGCGAGGGCGACCGTCGCCTGGCGTTCGAGGCCCTCGACCGCGTGGGCCTCCTGCCCAAGGTCTGGGACCGCGCGTCGGCCCTCTCCGGCGGGCAACAGCAGCGTGTGGCCATCGCCCGCGCGCTGACGCAGCAGCCGCGCATCGTCCTCGCCGACGAACCGGTCGCGAGCCTCGACCCGCCCACGGCCCGCGGCGTCATGGACGACCTCCGTCGCATCAACGAGGACCTCGGCATCACGGTCCTCGTCAACCTGCACCTGCTGGATCTCGCCCGCGAGTACGGCACGCGCATGATCGGCATGCGCGCCGGAGAGATCGTGTACGACGGCCCCGCGGCATCCGCCACCGATGACGACTTCGCGCAGATCTACGGCCGCTCGGTGACCGCAGCCGACAGGCTCGAGCGATGACGGTGCTGACCGTTCCGCCGCGTCCGAAGGGGCGATGGATGCCGTGGACCGCCGCGAGCGTCGTCGTCGCGGTGACCGTCTTCATGTGCCTGCCCGTGGTCGGGGTGGGCCTCGACGTCGCCGCGATCGCGCGCAACTGGCAGCAGGGCGCGCTGCGTGTCGGCGAACTGCTCACCCCCGACTGGTCGTTCTTCCCGCGCACCGTCGGTCCGATCCTCGAGACGCTGCAGATGGCGGTCATCGGCACCGCGGTGGGTGCCGCGATCTCTCTGCCGGTGAGCTTCTGGGCGGCCCGGCCCACGAACCCCTTCACCCCGACGCGGGCGGCGGTGCGCGGCATCCTGAACGTCGTCCGTGCCGTTCCCGAGCTCGTCTACGCGGCGGTACTCGTCGCCATGGTCGGGGTGGGGGCTCTTCCCGGCATCCTGGCGCTGGTGCTGTTCAACGTCGGCATCATCGTCAAACTCGTCTCCGAGTCGATCGACGCGACCGACCTCGGCCCCCTCGAGGCCGGCCGCGCCGCGGGCGCGACGCAGACGCAGATCAACCGCGCGATCGCCCTGCCCGACACCTGGCCCGCCTTCGTGTCGCAGACGCTCTACGTCTTCGAACTGAACGTGCGCGCGTCCACCGTGCTGGGGCTCGTCGGCGCGGGCGGTATCGGCCTGCTCATCGACGCCGTCCGCACCTTCTACCGCTACGACCAGCTGTCGCTCGTCATCGTCGAGATCCTCGTGATCGTCGTCGTGCTCGACACCGTCAGTGACGCGATCCGCCGGAGGCTCGTATGACCGCCCTCGCCCCCGCACGACCCGCCGCGCTCGTCGTGCCGCCCCGGCGCCGGCGCCCCCTGCGCACCCTGTCGTGGGTCGTCGTCAGCGTCATCGTGATCGCCGGGTTCTGGTCCGCCGACATCGCGTGGTCGCGGCTCGGCGAGCTGCCCGCCGAGATCGCGCGCTACCTGGGGCTCATGTTCGGCTCCCCGAACTGGTCGAAGCTCCCCGAGGCTCTGTGGCAGACCTGGCGCAGCGTCGAGATGGCGTGGATCGGCACGGTGCTCGGCATCCTGATCGCCACCCCGCTCTCGCTGATCTCGGCGCGCGGCTTCGGACCGGCGCCCGTGCGCGCGGTGCTGCGCTTCGTCTTCTCGCTCGTGCGGGCGGTCCCCGAGCTCGTGTTCGCGATCATCATCCTGTCGGTCACGGGACTCACCCCGCTCACCGGGGCGCTCGCACTCGCGATCGGCGGTGTCGGAACGCTCGGCAAGTGGGGCTACGAGGCCGTCGAGAACGTCGCGCCGGGCCCCATCGAGGCCGCCCGCGCGGCCGGCGGTTCCACCGCCCAGGTGCTCCGCTGGGGCGTGTGGCCCCAGGCGTCGCCGACGTTCCTGTCGTTCTGGTTGTACCGCTTCGAGATCAACGTGCGTGCGTCGGCCGTCCTCGGCTTGATCGGGGTCGGCGGAATCGGCGACATGCTCACCTCGTACACCCAGTACCGTGAGTGGTCGACGGTCGGGATGCTCCTGATCGTCGTGGTCGTCGTCACCGTCGCGATCGACGCGGTCTCGGGCCGCATCCGCCGCCGCATCATGGAGGGTCCGCGTGTCCGCTGAGGTCCCCGTGACCGCCCGCATCGCGGCCGTCCGCAATTCCCTCCAGCCGAGCGAGCGTCGCGTCGCCGATCTCATCGTCGACGATCCGGATGCCGTGATCGAACTCACCGCCCAGCAGATCGCCGATCGCGTGGGGGTGGGGCGATCCACGGTGGTGCGCGCCTGCCAGACCTTCGGGTACCGCGGCTATCCGCAACTGCGCGTGGCGCTCGCGGCCGAACGTGGCCGTCGCGCGGTGCCCCCGGTCGCCCAGGACGGCGCCCTCGGCGGCATCCGTTCGTCGATCGATCGCATCGCCGACGACCTGCGCACCGCCACGGGCCTGCTGGATGCCGACGGGGTCGACGCCGCGGTAGAAGCGGTGGTGACCGCCCGGCGCCTGCTCGTCGTCGCGAGCGGCCTGTCCGCCCCGGTCGCGACCGACCTCGCGATGCGCCTGACCGCCGTGGGGCGCCCGGCCGAGACTCTCGGCGACCCGATCGGTCAGCAGATCGCCGCGCGCCACCTGTCGCCCGACGACGTGTGCGTGGTGATCAGCGGTTCGGGCGCCAACGAGGCGAGCCTGCGGGCGGCTTCGGCGGCACGGGCGGCCGGAGCGCGCGTGATCGCCCTGACCTCGTTCGTCGCCTCGCCGTTGACCGAGCGCGCCGATCTGTCGCTCGTCCTCGCCTCGGGCGGGACCTTCCGCGACGAGCTCGAGCACACCTCCCGCATCGCCCACGCGGTCTTCGCCGAGGCGTTCGTCGACGCCGTCGCTCGCGCCCGGGCGGGCGACGCCGACCTCGCCCGCGAGCGCGTGCTCGAGATCCTGTCCGACAACCTCGGCGACGCCGGCTGAGGTTCCGGGGCCCGGTCCTGCGGCACCCCGTTCCGCCGCGGCGTTCGTCCGTGCCGTCATGCGGCCGACACGCCGACTCGGCATGCCAGCGCCCGGCGTGTCGGGCACGGACTCCGCCCGACGGCCCGGGCCCGACCCCGCTACTCCGCGAGCCGCAGGGCGGTCCAGATCTCCGCCCGCGCGGCGAACGACGACAGGTCGCGGCCCAGCACGCGCTCGGCCTGACCGATGCGCGCGCGAACGGTGTGGCGATGGATGCCGAGGGCCTGGGCGGTGGCCTCGTGCGAGCAATCGTGGGCGAGCCAGGCGTCCAGAGTCTCGAGCAGCGCGGATCCCTGTGCCTCATCGTGGGCGCGCAGGGGAGTGAGCGCGCCCGCCGCGACACTGCGTGCGGCCTCGGAACCGAGGGCGGCGAGCAGCCCCGCGCGCGCCGTGTCGGCGAAGTCGGCGACCCCGGGCGCCGAGAGCCGCTCGCGCGCCGTACGCGCCTGCGTGAGGGCGCTCGAGAACGCGTCGTATCCGGTGGGGGCGGAGCACCCGACGACGATCTCGAAGCGGTCGGCTATTTCTTCCAGCAGGGCGCGTCCCGCGGTGGGCACGACGATGACGAGTCCGTCGTCCCCGCGGCCGAAGAACATCTCGCCGCGCCCCTCTTGGGCACGCATCTCGAGCCACTCGCCGAGGGCGGCGGATCGCGACGACGTGCCAGGGGTCAGGGCGACGAGCACCGGGGCCGAGGGGAGGGGGCCGAACAGGTCGCGCGACGCGCGCCGCGCGAGGGTCGGATCGTCGGTGCCGAGCGACTGCACGAGCCCGGCGCGGAACGTACCGATCGCCCGGCTCAGCCCGTCCTGCTGTTCGAGGGCGAGGGCGGCCATGGCCACGACGGCCGTGACGACGCTGCGCGCCTCGTGGTCGAGGTCGTCGTCGGCGATCGCGAGGGCTCCGCGCAGGTGCCCGCCCCGCCCGAGGGTCTGCAGGCTCACGGCGGATCCCGCGACCCGCAGGCTGGATGCCGCTCGCGTCCCGCGGCGGAGCATCGTGGTCACCTCCGTCGTCACCGCGTCGACCGCCGGGGTGGCGAGGGAACCGGCGGGGTACGCGGTGCGCAGGGCCCCGGCCGCGTCGAACAGCCCGACCCAGCAGTCGAGCTGCCTCGACAGCTCTGCCAGGGTGGCGGTCAGCCCGTCGGGGCGGAGGGCCGCCAGAGAGACGGCGCGTTGAGCGGCGAGCGACCAACTGCGGCGGGCGTAGGCGTCGGCGGCGATCGTCTCGGCGCCGGCCCGGGCCACCGCGATGAAGGGCGTGCGGTAGGGCACTTCGAACAGCGGCATCCCCGCGGTGAGGCAAGCCGCGGCGAGTCCCGCCGGGATGCCGTCGCGCACCACTTCGGTACCGAAGCCGAGCGCCCGCACGCCCCGGGCGACGAGCCGATCCACGTACGCCGTGTAGTCGGCCGTGTCGACGAACTGCGTCCCCGTCGTCAGCAGCACGAGGCCCTCGCTGAGGAACGGCGTGGGATCGACGAGGTCGCTGGAGTGCACCCATCTCACCGGGCGGTCGATGCTCCCCGGTGACAGTTCGTCCTCACCGGTCACCAGGCGCAGGTGCAGGTCGCGGCGGGCGAGGAGGGCCCGCAGACTCGGCGGGGCGACGGCGGTGTCGACCATGGCAGCTCCTGTACGACTCGTATACGACGGTGCCTGTGACTGTACATGGAGGAGAGTGCATGTCTCGTGACGGCGTCCGTAGCATCGCGCCATGAGCCTCGACACCCTTCCCCTCGTCGGCGGTCCGTCCCTCGCCCAGGAGCGCCGCCTCGTCACCGCCATCCCCGGCCCGCGCTCGCAGGAGCTGCTGGACCGCAAGGCCGTCGCCGTGGCATCCGGTGTCGGTCATACCGTGCCCATCCAGGCCGTCGCCGCGGGTGGGGGAGTGGTCGTCGACGCCGACGGCAACTCGCTCATCGACCTCGGCTCGGGCATCGCCGTCACGAGCGTCGGCAACGCCCACCCCGCCGTGGTCAAGGCCGTCCAGGAGCAGGTCGCGGCCTTCACCCACACGTGCTTCATGATCTCGCCCTACGACTCGTACGTCGCGGTCGCCGAGGCTCTCAACCGCCTCACCCCGGGCGACCACGAGAAGAAGAGCGCCCTGTTCAACTCGGGCGCCGAGGCCGTCGAGAACGCGGTGAAGATCGCCCGCAAGTTCACCGGACGCCAGGCCGTCGTCGCCTTCGACCACGCCTACCACGGTCGCACCAACCTGACGATGGCGCTCACGGCGAAGAACATGCCGTACAAGAGCGGCTTCGGTCCTTTCGCGGCGGAGGTCTACCGTGCGCCGCTGTCCTACCCCTTCCGTGACGGATTGTCGGGCCCGGATGCCGCGGCCAAGGCGATCTCGCTGATCGAGAAGCAGGTCGGCGCCGACAACCTGGCCGCCGTCATCATCGAGCCGATCCAGGGCGAGGGCGGTTTCATCGTCCCCGCCGACGGCTTCCTCAACGCGATCGTCGACTGGTGCCGCGCCAACGGCGTCGTCTTCATCGCCGACGAGGTGCAGTCGGGCTTCGCGCGCACCGGCGCGATGTTCGCGAGCGAGCTCTTCGGCATCGTCCCCGACCTGGTCACCACCGCCAAGGGCATCGCCGCCGGCCTGCCGCTCGCGGCCGTCACGGGCCGCGCCGACATCATGGATGCCACCCACACGGGCGGACTCGGCGGCACCTACGGCGGTAACCCGATCGCGTGCGCCGCGGCGCTGGCCTCGATCGACGCTTTCGAGAACGAGGGACTGGTCGAGCGCGCCCAGCAGATCGGGGAGCTTCTGAAGGGGCGCCTGCGTGAGCTGCAGAAGGCCGATCCGCGCATCGGCGACGTGCGCGGACACGGCGCGATGATCGCCGCCGAGTTCGTCGACCCCACCACGGGTGCGCCCGACGCCACCCTCACCGCGGCCGTGGCGAAGACCGCGATCGCCGAAGGCGTCATCGTGCTCACCTGCGGCACCTACGGCAACGTCATCCGCTTCCTCCCGCCGCTGACGATCGGCGACGAACTCCTCAACGAGGGTCTCGACGTGGTCGCGGCCGCCCTCGCCCGCAACTGACGAACGTCCCGGCGGCGGTGTCGACCCGAACTCCGCCGCCGTCGGGGCCATACCTTCGACTCCGCACGACAAGTAAGGACGCTTTCATGGACGAGATCACCCGAGACGTGGTCGTCATCGGAGCCGGCGCCGCCGGCCTCACCGCCGCCAACGACCTGCGCAAGGCCGGTCTCTCGGTCACGGTGCTCGAGGCGCGCGACCGCGTCGGCGGGCGCCTGTGGACCGATGTGATCGACGGAGCGATGCTCGAGCTGGGCGGACAGTGGGTGTCGCCCGACCAGACGGCGCTCATCGACACCGTCGCCGACCTGGGGCTGTCGACCTACAGCCGCTACCGCGAGGGCGACAGCGTCTACGTCGGCCCCGACGGCGAGACGAAGCGCTTCACCGGAGAGATGTTCCCCGTCGCGCCCGAGACCGAGAAGACCATCGACGAGGTGACCGCGCGCCTCGACGCCATGGTCGCCGAGATCGACCCCGACCGGCCGTGGGCGCACCCGCGGGCCGCCGAGTGGGACAGGATCTCGTGGGACGCCTGGCTGCGCGAGCAGACCGACGACGACGAGGCCGTCCGCAACCTTGCGTTCGCCACGGGCTCGGCGATGCTGACCAAGCCCACGCACACGTTCTCGCTGCTGCAGTCGCTGCACATGGCGGCATCCGCGGGCTCGTACTCGAATCTTGTCGACGCCGACTTCATCCTCGACAAGCGCGTCGCGGGGGGTCTGCAGCAGGTTCCCGAGCTGCTCGCCGAGCGCCTCGGCGACGACGTGCTGCTGAACCAGCCGGTGCGCCGCATCATCTGGGGCGACGCCGTCGCGACGCCCGAGCGCCCCGCCGATTCGGCGACGGGCCAGCGGGTCGACGACTTGCGCGCGCTGACCGCCCGCGTCGAGGCCGCGAAGACCTCCTCGGCGGGGGTCACCGTGATCGCCGACGGCGTCACGGTCCGCGCCCGCTTCGCGATCCTGGCGCTCGCGCCGGTGCTGTACTCGCGCATCTCGTTCGAGCCCCCGCTCCCGCGCCTGCAGCACCAGATGCACCAGCACATCTCGATGGGCTTCGTCATCAAGGTCCACGCCGTGTACGAGACCCCGTTCTGGCGCGAGAAGGGTCTGTCCGGCACCGCCTTCAGCCCCTACGAGCTCGCGCACGAGGCGTACGACAACACCAACCACGGCGACGAGCGCGGGACCCTCGTGGGCTTCGTCTCGGACCACAACGCCGACGACCTGTTCCGCCTCAGCGCCGAGGAGCGCAAGGAGCGCATCCTCGAGTCGCTGTCGCACTACTACGGTCCCGAGGCGAAGAACCCCGTCGTGTACTACGAGAGCGACTGGGGCACCGAGGAGTGGACGCGCGGTGCGTACGCCGCGAGCTTCGACATGGGCGGGCTGCACCGCTACGGGGCCGACCTGCGCGAGCCCGTGGGGGCGATCCACCTCGCGTGCAGCGACATGGCCGGAGCCGGCTTCCAGCACGTGGACGGAGCGATCCGCCAGGGGCGCCGTGCGGCCGAGGAGATCCTCGAGCGGACGCGCGGGTGACCGCCCGTCGCGTGGTGGTCGGCTACACCGCCACCGATGCGGGAGCCGACGCCCTCGCGCTCGGCGCACGGCTGGGTGCCGCTCTCGACGCCCCCGTGCACGCGGTCGTCGTACTGCCCTCGGCCGAGAACAACGTGTCGATCCCGACGGATGCCGGCTACGAGCGCCTCGTGCAGGACACCGCCCGCGGCTGGCTGCGCGAGGCCGTCGCGCCCTACCCCGGCATCCGCGGTCACGTCCGCTTCGCCCAGGCGGTGTCGGACGGACTCGTGGCGGCGGCCGAGGAGTTCGACGCCGGAGTCATCGTCGTCGGCACCGGCGGGGGCGGATCCCGCGGCCGTCATCGCCTCGGCACCACCGCCGAAGAGCTCGTCCACTCCGCGCCCGTCCCCGTCGCGCTCGCCCCCGAGGGAGCGCGCGAGGTCGACCCGGCTGTCGGGCTGCCGCGCGTCACCGCGGCGATCGGCACGCGCCCCGGAGCCGAGGTCCTGCTCGACGCCGCGGCATCCCTCTCCGGTCGGGCGAAAGCGCCCCTGCGGCTCCTCTCGCTCGCGGGCGTGGACCTGCCCGGCCGCGTCGATGCGTCCCTGACGAGATTGACCGGTCACGCGCACGCCGAGAGCGTGCTCGACGCCGCCCGCACGGCGCTTCCCGCTGAGATCGAGGTCGAGGCCGTCGTCGGTGCGGGCTCCGACATCGAAGACGCCGTCTCGCGCATCGACTGGCAGCCGGGCGAGGTGGCCCTCGTGGGCTCGAGCCGTCTCGCGCAGCCCCGCCGTCTGTTCCTCGGCTCCACCGCGGGGCGCATCCTCCGCGCCCTTCCCGTCCCCATGATCGTGGTGCCGCGCACCTCGGAGGCCTCCTCATGACCAGTTCTCGCAACGAGGCGAGTCCGGCACCGGACAGCGCCGTCACCACCGGCATCTCGAACAAGGGACTGCGGGTCGGCTCGATCGGCATGATCGGCGCCGTCGTCATCGGCATCTCGACGATCGCCCCCGCGTACACGTTGACCGGAGCCCTCGGCCCGACCGTGTCGGCCGTGGGCTTCCAGGTGCCCGCGATCATCCTCGTCGGTTTCATCCCGATGCTCCTCGTCGCCCTCGGCTATCGCGAACTGAACTCGCGAATGCCGGATGCCGGCACCTCCTTCACCTGGGCAGCCCGCGCCTTCGGGCCGTGGGTGGGGTGGATGGCGGGCTGGGGCCTGATCGCCGCCACCGTCATCGTGCTGTCGAACCTGGCCGGTATCGCCGTGGACTTCCTGTTCCTGCTGATCGCGCAGCTCACCGGCAACGCCGAGATCGCCGAGCTCACCCGTGTGGTCCCGATCAACGTGGCCGTCTGCCTGATCTTCATGCTGTTGGCCACGATCGTGTCGTACCGCGACCTGCAGACCACCCAGCGCCTGCAGTACGGCCTGGTCGGTTTCCAGATCCTCGTTCTGCTGATCTTCGCGGGCGCGGCCGTCGTCGAGATGATGAACGGCAACGCCTTCGACGCGAGTCCCGTGCAGGCGTCGTGGTTCAACCCCTTCGAGGTCTCGTCCTTCAGCTCGTTCGCCGCCGGGCTCTCGCTGTCGATCTTCATCTTCTGGGGGTGGGACGTCATCCTCACGATGAACGAGGAGACGAAGGATCCCGACAAGACGCCGGGTCGTGCGGCGACCGTCACCGTGTTCCTGATCGTCGCGCTGTACCTGCTGATCGCCGTCGCGCTGCTCATGTTCGCGGGCAACGGCACGGGGGAGTTGGGCCTGGGCAACGAGGACATCCAGGAGAACGTGTTCTTCCACCTGTCGGGCCCGATTCTGGGACCCCTCGCGTTCCTCGTCTCGCTCGCGGTGCTCACCAGCTCGGCATCCTCGCTGCAGGCGACCTTCGTGGGGCCCGCGCGCACGCTCCTGGCCATGGCCCACTACGACGCTTTGCCCAAGAAATTCGCGAGGGTCAGTCCCCGTTTCTTCACCCCGGGCTACGCCACCGTCGCCTCGGCGATCGTCGCGTCGGCGTTCTACGCCGTCATGCGGGTGCTGAGCGAGAACGTGCTCACCGACACCATCACCGCCCTGGGCGCGATGATCTGCTTCTACTACGGCCTGACCGCCTTCGCGTGCGTCTGGTACTTCCGCAGGCAATGGTTCGATTCGGTGCGCAACGTCTTCCTGACGCTGCTCGCTCCCCTCGTCGGCGGGCTGATCCTCGCGGTGCTGTTCGTGACCACCCTCATCGACAGCGCGAGCCCCGACTACGGCTCGGGTTCCGAGATCGGCGGCGTGGGTCTCGTGTTCGTGATCACCGTGGTGATCATCGTGGTCGGACTCGTTCTCATGATCGCCCAGCGCGTGGCGAGCCCGGGCTTCTTCCGCGGTGAGACCCTGGGTCGACAAGCCCCCGCCAGCGCCCGCCGCCGCATCACGTCCTGACAACGAAACGAAAAGGAGCACCATGAGCGACTACGCCGTCGTCAATCCCGCGACCGGTGAGACCCTCGCCGAGTACGACACGCTGAGCGACTCCCGAGTCGAAGCAGCGATCGCCTCCGCCCACGACGGATACCGCGTGTGGTCGCGCACCGCCCCGGCCGAGCGTGCCGAGGGCCTGCGCCGCGTCGCCCAGCTGCACCGCGAGCGCCGCGACGACCTCGCCGCGATCATCGTCCGCGAGATGGGCAAGCCCCTCGAGGCGGCGCTCGGCGAGGTGGACTTCGCCGCCGACATCACCGAGTACTACGCCGACAACATCGACAAGATCACCGGCGACAGCCCGCTCGACATCCTGGGCGAGGGTACGGCGGTGATCCGCCGCTCTCCGCTGGGGGTGCTGCTCGGCATCATGCCGTGGAACTTCCCGTACTACCAGGTCGCCCGTTTCGCCGCCCCGAACCTCGCCGTCGGCAACACGATCCTTCTCAAGCACGCGCCCCAGTGCCCCGAATCGGCCGAGGCGTTGCAGGCGATCTACCGCGACGCGGGCCTGCCCGAGGGGGCGTACGTGAACATCCGCGTCACCAACGACCAGGCGGCGACCGTCATCGCCGACCGCCGCGTGCAGGGCGTGTCGGTGACGGGGTCCGAGCGTGCGGGGGCGGCGGTGGCGGAGATCGCCGGTCGCAACCTCAAGAAGGTCGCGCTCGAGCTCGGCGGATCCGACCCGTTCATCCTGCTCTCCACGGAGGATCTGGATGCGGCGGTGCAGTCAGCCGTCGACGCCCGTCTCGACAACAACGGTCAGTCCTGCAACGGCGCCAAGCGCTTCATCGTGATCGACGAGCTCTACGACGCGTTCCTCGAGAAGTTCTCGGCTGCGCTCGGCGAGGCCAAGGTGGGCGACCCGTTCGCCGACGACACGGTCCTCGGCCCCCTCTCGTCGCTGGCTGCGGCCGAGCGTCTCGACGAGCAGGTGCAGCGCGCGGTCGCGCAGGGCGCCACGGTCGAGGTCGGCGGCACCCGTGACGGCGCGTTCTACCCGGGCACCGTGCTCACGGGTGTCACGCGCGAGATGGACGCCTACGGCGAGGAGTTCTTCGGCCCGGTCGGCACCGTCTACCGCGTCTCGAGCGAGGACGAGGCCGTCGATCTCGCGAACGACACCGGCTACGGTCTCGGCTCTTACGTCTTCACGACGGATGCCGAGCAGGCTCAGCGCATCGCCGATCGGATCGAGGCCGGCATGGTCTACGTCAACGTCGTGCTCGCCGACTCGCCCGAGCTGCCGTTCGGCGGGGTCAAGCGCAGCGGCACCTCGCGCGAGATGGGCCTGCTGGCGGCCGACGAGTTCGTCAACAAGAAGCTCATCCGTACGGCCTGACCTCACGAACGACGACGGCGGCACCCGGAGGGGTGCCGCCGTCGTCGTTCGTGAGGAACCCGTCAGCTGCGCAGTGTGCTGCGCACCTCCGCCGCCTCGCCGTGGCGGCCGAGCGCCTCGAGGGCGTCGCCGAGGTCGATGGCGATCGCCTGGCGCAGCTGCTCCTGTCCCTCGGCGTGTTCGTGAGCCGAGCGCAGCACCGCGGCGGCCTCTTCGATGCGTTCCGTATCCCGCAGGATCCGGGCCGCGAGGAGTTCCGACGCTCCCGCCTGCGGCGCGCCCCCGGCGGCGAGGAATCCGTCGGCCGCCTGGAGCGCGTTGGCGACCGCTTCGTCGATGCGACCGGTGCCGCCGAGGATCCGCGCGCGCGTGTCGAGGAGGTCGGCCACGAGCCACCCCGCCTCGTCGGCCCGACCGATCTCGAGCGCCTCGTCCAGCATCGCGAGGGCGTCGTCGTCCCCGCGTTGGGCCTTGGCCTGGGCGAGGGAGTGCAGGGCATCGGCGAGCATGCCGCGATTGTCGGGGTCGGTTCGTGCGGCCGCGACCGCCGTCGTCAACGTCTCGACCGCTTCGTCCTCTTCGCCGAGCCGACCGAGCAGGTGCGCACGGGCCACGAGTGCCGATGCGCGGCGGGCCGGCTCCTCGGCCTCGACGTGCAGGTCGGCCGTGATCTCCCACGCGCGCAGGGCGTTGCCCCATTCCTCGGCGTGCTCGAAGGCTCGAGCGAGCAGCCCCACCGTGATGGCCCGCGACCCCGGTGCCTCGTTCGCCGCCGTCTCCCGTTCGAGTACGTCGTCGATCACCTCGATCGCCTCGTGCGGGGCGCCGGCAGCCAGGAGGGCGCGGCCCAGCCCGTAGAGAAGCCCGGTGGTCGGCTCACCCGTGGCCTCGAGGCGCTGCAGGGCGACCCGGTAGCCGGCGACGGCTCGGTCGTTCTCGCCCGCGCGTTCCGCGAGCTGCGCGCCCAACGACAGGGCGCTCGCGACGGCGTGGTCGTCGACGTCCCAGACCAGGAGCAGTCGCGCGGCCTCGTCGGCATCGTCGGCACCCCTCCGGGGCTCGCCCAGCGCATCCTGGATCGTCGCCCGATCCATCAGCAGTCGCACGCGTCGCCCCGGGGCGACCGTGTCCTCGGACAGCAGCGCGTCGAGCACCTCGAGCGCCCGCTCGGGCTCGTCTGCCGCTCGTCGCACATCCGCCTCGAGATGAGTCAGGGCGTGCGTGCGCTCGATATCGCCCTCCCGCGCGTACAGATCCCGGGCGCGGCGACTCGCGTCGAGGGCATCGTCGAGCCGATTCTCGACGAGGTGGCGGAAGGCGATGACCGTCAGCAGGTGAGCCGTCAAGTCAGCGGGAGCGTCGGGGTGAGCATCGAGTGTCCGGCGAGCGACCTCGTCGTCGACACCGAACAGGGCAGGGCCACGTTCGGCCTCGATGTCGGCACGATCGTCTCGTCCGAGCGCGCGCAGAGCCTCCACGCGCGCCTCGAGCACGGCTGCAGCGTCGCCGTGGCGTGCTTCGGCGACGAGCGCGCGCAGGAGCGCGAAGGTCAGGGTCACGCGATCGGCGGCGTCGGCGTCGTCGAGCACGTCGGCGAGGGCGTCGATCGCGGTCGGGGTGCCGACGGCGGCGAGCACCTGGGCGCGCTCGATGCGTTCGGCGAGGTTCCGCTCACGAGGGGCGGCGGCCGGGGCGGAGAAACCCGACGACGACAGCGGGACGTCGTAGTGCTCTCGCTCGAGCGCTCGCGTGCGCTCCAGTCGGCGTGCGTGCGCGTCGTTGCCGTTGCGTCGATCGAATGCCGCCGCGATCTCGTCGGCCCGTGCCCAGCACAGGGAGGCCAGCTCGGATGCCGCCAGCATCGCCTCGCGCCCACCGAGCAGCGGCGCGAGCTCGGCGGCATCCGATCCCCGTACGGGGGTGTCTCCGTGGCCGGCGCGGGTCACGGCGTCGAGAGCCAGCGCGAAGGCGGCGAAGGCCTCCTGGTGCGCCTCGGCGTTGAGACCGTCGTGGGCCAACCACCGCAGGTGCTTCTCGACGAGGCTCAGGGCGCGTGCCTCGTTGCCGGTCAGCGCGCAGAAGACCACGTTGTCGGCGATGATCGTGAGGTTGTCGGGGTTCTCCCTCGCCAGCCGGTAGCTGCGCAGATGGAACGCGCGGGCCTGATCCAGGCGGCCCGCTCGCAACAGGGGCAGAAGTGCGAGAGCGAGAGCGCGTTCGGGCTCCTCGCCGCACGTGAAGCCGCCCTCGACCATCTCTTCGACGAGGCGGATGGTCTCGTCCTCGCGCCCTGTCTCGGCGAAGAACCCGGCGAACTGGCTGCGGACGCAGGCGTCGCAGTGGCTGTATTCGTCACGCGGTGTCGCCTCGAGGCGTTCGCGGAGAGCAGCGGCCTCGTCGATGCGGCCGGCCGCCCACGCGTCCTCGAATCGCGCCATCATCGCACCGCTCGGCCCGACGCCGGCGCGGTGGTAGTGCTCTTCCATGTCATCGAGAACGGCGTCGATCTGCTCGCTCGAGAACTCGGGCGAGCCGCGCAGGGCACCGGCCATCCACTTGTACTGCCAGAGCAGATCGCCGGCCGGCTCCAGCTCGGCGGGGAAACGTTCGGGATCGGCGTCGTGCTGCGCGAGGCACCACGCGAAAGAGGTCAGCATGAGATCGGTGTCGCCGATCATGTTGGCGCTCGAGGTCTGACGCAGGCGCGCCTCGTACTCGAGGCGCGCGTCACCGCTCTCTTGCGCGCGGGCCACGGCCTCGGCCACGAGGGCGCGCTCCCGGGGACCCCATGGCGTCCGGTCGATCTCGTCGAACAGAGCGCGGATGCTCTCGGCGGCGGCGGTCATTCGGGTCCTTTCGTGAGGGGGTCGGGGGAAGAGGCTGCGAGCTCGATCAGATCGGCGAGGGCCGACGACATCAGCGCCCGGTCTCCCCCTCCGAGGGGATGGTGACCGGCGAGCAGCGCCTGCACGTAGAGCACCTGCACGCCCGCGGCGAAAGCCCGCCCCTCGGGGGCATGCGCGAGGCGTTGCACGGTCGGGTTCGTCCAGTTCACGCACAGACGCGAGGCGGGCCTGTCGTGTGCCTGGTCGAGCGGCCGCGCACCGGCGCGCTCGGCACGATCCAGCACTCCGGCCCAGAGCGATCCCCCCGCGCTGCGCGCGCGCCCGCGGTCGAGTGCGCGCAGCACGTCGGGGTCGGCGACGAAGAGGGCGGGCGTCTCCGCGCGCTCGAAGGCGCGTGCCACCACCTCGACGGTGCCCAGGGCATCACGAGCGCGTTCCTCGAAGGCGAGGGCGAGCGCGCGCTGATCCCATGGAGGCGGGTCGAGACGGTCGATCTCGTCGACGACGTCGACGGCTTCGACGCGCACGTCGGGCATGACCTCGGGAAGCATCCGGATGAGTTCGTCGTCGTAGAGATAGCCGCCGTTGACGAGGATCGAACCGGCCGGGGAGACACTCGCGACCTGTCGGAACGCCTCGACGGACTCGGCGAACCGGACGGGGGAGGAGCGCCCGACGAGGTCGTCGATGCGGAGGCGTCCGACGTTCGTCTCGACCGACAGCCAGGGCACGATGAACCGCGCCAGCTCGTCGTCGTGGCGGACCAGCGACTTCAGCGCGACCTCGTGCACGCTCACGACCTGCGCCAGGCGGAGGGGATCGCTGAGCGCGAGGTCGAGAATCCACCGGCGGATGGCATCCCCCAGCTCCGTCCGGGTCTGCTCGAGCGCGTCGTCCGCCACGAGCGCCTCGCGGCTCGCCGTCGGGTGCAGTCCCGCCGAGTCGACCACCGCTCGGACGAAGAACGCCCAGTCCGGGAGGAGATCCTCGGCGCGTTCGGTGAGCAGCATGCGCTGCAGGTACACCCGCGTGCTCTGACGAGCGGTGGATGCCGGGGCGAACGGCAGCACGAAGGCCAGGCCGCGTGTCTGAGTGGCGGGGACGGCGAGCGGGATGATCGCGAGCGGTTCCGCGCCCAGCAGTTCGCGCCCGTACGCCGCCTGTTCCTCGCGGTCATCGCCGAGGAACGGGGGAGCGGCGGTGATGGTCGTCTCGCCGCCGGCGGGGAGGTCGACGCTCACCGAGATCGGGAGGAAACGCCCGAAGGTCTCGGCCAGCTCGATGACGGTAGCGGTGCTCAACAGCGCGCGGCTGTCGCCGCGCGGGCGCAGGTGCACGCTCGTCCCCACCGGGGTGTCGTCGGGGGCGGCGCCGACCTCGAAGGTCCCGTCCGTGCGCCCCCTCCACTGCACGGGCGCGGAGCCACGGGCACTGCGGGAGCGGATGACGATGTCGTCGCACACCATGAAGCACGAAAGCATGCCGATGCCGAACTGCCCCAGGAAGTCGGAGCGCGGCAGATCGAACACATCGCGCTTGGAGCTGCGGCCCACCGTCCCGAGCAGATCCGCCACATCGTCGAGTGTCAGGCCCACCCCATCGTCGCGGAGGACGAACTCATCGGATGACGCGCTGATCGGGGTGATCCGGACGCGACCGCCGCCGCCGTCGACCTCTCGACGCGCGGCGATCGCGTCGACGGCGTTCTGCAGGAGCTCGCGCAGGAACACGCGGGGACCGGAGTAGATGTGGCGGCTCAACAGGTCGATGACGCCGCGCAGATCGACCTGGAAGTGCTGGGCGGGCGCGTGCGAACTCATCGGGATGCTCCTGAACTCTCACCGGTCGCCGATGAGTCGGGGGCCAAGGTGGCGACCGTTTCCCAGCCTATCCACGAGCGCTCGCCGTGAGACTGCCGGGGGGCTCCGTTCGTCGGCGGTCCGCCCGATGCCGTACACTTGCAGTGCAGTCGAAATCTGCATTCTTTCGCCGTGCCCCCGGGCGCGTGGCATCCCTCCCCCGGGAGATTCCAGGCGGAAGCGCGTGGATTTCGCATCCTGGATCCCTCGGGATCTTAGGGCGGTAGCTCAATTGGCAGAGCAGCGGTCTCCAAAACCGCAGGTTGCAGGTTCGATTCCTGTCCGCCCTGCGCACAGCGCACGCTGGCACAGACAACAGACCTAGGTGGTTCGATGACGCAGGACGAGGCGAAGGGCGAGATCGTCGCCGAGCGCGGCGCGCCCCGCGAGAAGAAGCTCAACTTCTTCGCGCGGATCGCCCTGTTCATTCGTCAGGTCTTCGCAGAACTGCGCAAGGTCGTCACGCCGACGCGGCAGGAGCTGATCAAGTTCACCGCCGTCGTCCTCGGGTTCGTCGTCGTCATGATGGCGATCGTCTACGGCCTCGACGTGCTGTTCGTGTGGATCACCACCGCCGTCTTCGGCGTCCCCGGTACCGCCGGCGCCTGACCGGCGTCTGGACGGACGCGCGGCGCCGAGAGCGGCCGCCTCTGAACGGAAGAGATCACAGTGTCTGAAAGATATGTCGACGACGCCGACTGGGCGACGGCCGCCGAGCAGTCCAGCGAGGACGACGAAGCCCAGGAGGGCAACGTGCTCGAGTCCCAGGAGCGCGCCTCCGACTCGGCCGAGCATGCCGCGGTCCACATCGTCGACGACGAGACCGACACCGACGACGCCGATCTCGGCGACATCGACATCACCGACCCGGAGGCGGACGCGATCGTGAACGACGCTCTCGAGATCGACGAGACCAGCGAGGCCGAGGCCGCCGCCGAGGTCCTCAACGACTCCCTCGCGGAGGAGCAGGCGGAAGAGGCTGCCGAGGCCGCCGACGAGGTCACCCCCTACGACGGTCCCGACGTCAACGGCGAGCCCGACGCTCCCGTGCTCGACGAGGACTTCGTCGACGAGGTCGCCGCCGCCTCGAGCGAGATCGACGAAGCCGAGGCTGCCGAGTCGCCCGCCGATGTCGACGGCACCGAGTCCGACGAAGACGCCGACCCGTACGAGGCGTTCCGCACCGAGCTGCGCTCGCTCCCCGGTAAGTGGTTCGTCATCCACTCCTACGCCGGCTTCGAGCGCAAGGTGAAGGCCAACATCGAGCAGCGCAAGTCGACGCTCGAGGTCGAGGACGACATCTACCAGGTCGAGGTCCCCATGGAGGACGTCGTCGAGATCAAGAACGGCCAGCGCAAGATGGTCAACCGCGTGCGCATCCCCGGCTACGTGCTGGTGCGCATGGACCTCAACGAAGACACTTGGTCGGTCGTTCGCCACACCCCCGGTGTCACCGGCTTCGTGGGCAACGCCCACAACCCGACCCCGCTGCGCTTCGAAGAAGCCTTCAACATGCTGAAGAGCCTCGTCGAGGTCAAGGAGGCCGCCCCCGTCAAGGGTGCCGCCGCCAAGGGCTCGGCCACCACGGCCCGTGTCATCCCCGCCGAGGTCGACTTCGAGACCGGCGAGACGATCACCATCAAGGAAGGCTCGTTCGCGGGTCTGCCCGGCACGATCAGCGAGATCAAGCCCGAGAGCGGCAAGCTCACGGTGCTCGTGTCGCTCTTCGAGCGCGAGACCCCGGTCGAGCTGTCGTTCGACCAGGTCACCAAGATGATCTGACGCTCCCGCGTCTTCGCGAACGCCTCGCTCGGCTCCGGCCGGCGGGGCGTTCGCCGTTCCCGCCCCGAACGCCGTGCCCCGCCCCCGCGCGGCCCCGCCCCGAACGCCCTGCCCCGCCCCCGCCCCGCGCCGCGCCCGCGCCGCCCCGCGCCCGCGCCGCGCCCGCGCCGCCCCGCGCCCGCCCCGCCCCCGCGCCGCGCCCGGGGCGTTCGCCGTTCCCGCCCCGAACCCAGGCATAAACGCGATCCACTCGTATAAACGCGATGTCCACGTGTTTCTGCGCGTGAATGGCGTTTATGCGTGTCACATCGAGCGGGTGTTCCTCCCGACGGAGACCAGGGCGGCCCCCTCGGAGCGACGCACGGGCTGCAGCCCGGCGGAGAGGAGGGCGCCACGCAGCGCCTCGACGCGGAGAGCTCCCGCGTAGTCCCACCGGGCGACGTGCCACCCCTGCCGTCGAAGAGCGTCCTCACGGCGCTTCTCGGCCCGGACGGCCTCGGCCGCTGCGGCGGCATCCGTGTCGCTGTACTTCATCCACCCGTCGACCTCGCCGATGATCTTCCGCTCAGGCCAGCAGAAGTCCGACCGGTAGATGCGTCCGTCGACGCCGTGCTCCGTCTGGAGCGCGGGGGTGGGGAACCCGCACCACTCGATGACCGCTCGACTGACCGACTCTGCCGGTGACTCCGCCAGCGGCGTCGCGCGCGACAGCGCCCACAGCGCGCGTCGCGCCCCGAACGTGGTCTGCTGCGCGGCGGCGAGATCGAGCAATCGCGGGGTGTCGAGGCCGAAAGACCGGGCCGCGGCATCGGCGACGGCGAGCCCGAATGCGGGAGGCAGCACCCGGGCGAGGTCGATCACGACGTCCTCGATGGCGCTCACGCGGATGCCGGCGATCGAGCAGTTCGTTCTCTCGTCGGCGCTCGTGTGAACGGTGACGTCGCCGTACGTCACCGATCTCGACCGGCGTCCGTCGAAGATGTGGATCGCTCGCGGGTGCCCGAAGACGGGGAGTCCCAGCAGCGAGGCGGCGGACTCGTGTGAGAACACGGCATCCTGTCTCGCCGAAGCGAACGCATGGACCCGAACGAGGTAGCGCTCCCACGGCTTCAGTGCCTCCCATGCGGCGCGGACCGTGTACACACCGGCGCGCACGCGGAGCAGGGATTCGTCTCGCCACAACGGTGGTCCGGATCGGGGCGCGTGCGAGGCGCGGATCAGTGGTGCCGGGGAGGCGCGTAGCGATCGGGGAACGATGTCCATCCGGTGAGGGTGCCAGTTCGCGGGCGGGTGCGTGCCGCGGGGTGTGGATAACTCGCGAAGGGGCCTCGTATAAACGCTCCTCGCGCGCATAAACACGATGCACACGCGTTTATGCGCGCGGATCGCGTTTATGCGTCAGGGCGGAGCGCGGAGCGCGGAGCGCGGGGGAGGGTGCGGCGCGGGGGAGGGTGCGGCGCGGGGGAGGGTGCGGCGCGGGGACGGTGGGGCGCGATGGCCGCGGGGACGGACGACGCGGGATGCCGAAAGCCCCGACGTCGCGTACAATGGCAAGGTTGCGTGTGTCAGTGCGCAACGACCGCTGTCCGGAACCGCCGGGCGTGCGGGAGAGAGGGAGCCGCGAGGTTTCCGCTCGAGAGAGGAAAAGGATATGGCACCCAAGAAAAAGGTGACCGGCCTGATCAAGCTCCAGATCAAGGCAGGCGCGGCCAACCCCGCACCGCCGATCGGTCCGGCGCTCGGTCAGCACGGCGTCAACATCATGGAGTTCTGCAAGGCCTACAACGCGGCGACCGAAGCCCAGCGCGGCAACGTCATCCCCGTTGAGATCACGGTCTACGAAGACCGCAGCTTCACCTTCATCCTGAAGACCCCGCCGGCGGCGGAGCTCATCAAGAAGGCGGCTGGACTGGCCAAGGGTTCGTCCACGCCCCACACGGTCAAGGTGGGCAAGCTCACCAAGGACCAGGTTCGCGAGATCGCCACCACGAAGCAGCCCGACCTGAACGCGAACGACATCGAGGCCGCCTCGAAGATCATCGCCGGCACCGCCCGTTCCATGGGCATCACGGTCGAGGACTGAGGGAGATAACAATGGCTACCAAGTCCAAGGCATTCCGCGCCGCAGCTGAGAAGATCGCGGCCGACACGTTCTACACCCCGACCGAGGCCGTCGCCCTCGCGAAGGAGACCGGCTCGAAGAAGTTCGACTCGACCGTCGAGGTCGCGCTGAAGCTCTCGGTCGACCCCCGTAAGGCCGACCAGATGGTCCGCGGCACGGTCATCCTCCCCCACGGCACGGGTAAGACCGCGCGCGTCATCGTCTTCGCCAACGGCCCCGCGGCCGAGGCGGCTCTCGCCGCCGGCGCCGACGAGGTCGGTGGCACCGAGCTCATCGAGAAGGTCGCGGCCGGCTACACGTCGTTCGACGCCGCCGTCTCGACCCCCGAGCTCATGGGCCAGGTCGGTCGTCTCGGTAAGGTCCTCGGACCCCGCGGCCTCATGCCGAACCCCAAGACCGGCACCGTGACCCCCAACCCGGCCAAGGCCGTCGAGGAGATCAAGGGCGGAAAGATCGAGTTCCGCGTCGACAAGCACGCCAACGTGCACTTCGTCGTCGGCAAGGCATCGTTCTCGGCCGAGCAGCTCGACGAGAACCTCAAGGCAGCTCTCGAGGAGATCGTCCGCCTCAAGCCCTCGAGCTCGAAGGGTCGTTACATCCAGAAGGGCGCCGTCTCGACCACCTTCGGTCCCGGCATCCCGCTGGACGTCAACGTCATCGTCTGACATCGGTCACCGAAAGCCCCGCCGCACCTCGTGTCGGCGGGGCTTTCGCGTTTCCGGGCGGCACTGCGCCTGCACGATCGTGCAATACGGCGTCATGTGGGAAGACCGTCGCGCCCGAGCGTGTTCTGCTGGAGGGTACGCCTGCACCGCGTACCCCCCACACCACTCACACATGTCTGGAACAGCTATGCCCCGTCGCCGTCTGACCGTCCTCGCCGCCACCCTCGGCCTCAGCGCCCTCGCGCTGACCGCCTGCAGTGGCGGTTCCACAGCGGCGAACCCCGACGCGGGGTCGGATCTCGGCTTGATCTCCGGCGGCACGCTGACCGTGGCCACCGAGGGTACCTACCGTCCCTTCTCGTACCACGAGGGTGCGGGCGAGCTGACGGGCTTCGACGTCGAGATCGCGAAGGCCGTCGCCGACAAGCTCGGTCTGCAGGTGAAGTTCCAGGAGACCCAGTGGGACGCGATCTTCGCGGGCCTGGATGCCGGCCGCTTCGACGTCATCGCCAACCAGGTCTCGATCAACCCCGAGCGCCAGGAGAAGTACACCTTCAGCTCGCCGTACACCGTCTCGCGCGGCGTCATCGTGACGACCGACAGCGACAATGCCATCTCGAGCTTCGCCGACCTGTCGGGCAAGACCACCGCCCAGTCGCTCACGAGCAACTGGTACGAGCTCGCGACGTCGAGCGGCGCCCAGGTCGAGGCCGTCGAGGGGTGGGCCCAGGCCGTCGCCCTGCTCAAGCAGGGTCGCGTCGACGCCACGGTCAACGACCAGCTCACCTACCTCGACTACGAGAAGACCAACAGCCCGACCGGCCTGAAGATCGCCGCCACCACGGAGGATTCCTCCGAGAGCGCCTTCGCCTTCAAGAAGGGCCAGGACAAGCTGGCGGATGCCGTCGACGGAGCGCTCGACGAACTCCGCGCCGACGGAACCCTCGCCACGATCAGCGACAAGTACTTCGGCGCCGACGTCACGAAGTAACCAGCTGGTGTAAACCCCCGCGGATCATCCGCTTCCCCGCTCTAACGTGGGAGGCGGATGATCCGCTCGCGTGTGAGGAAGGAGGCTCATGAACGACATCTGGACCCTGCTCGTCGACTCGTTCTGGCCGATGGTTCTGGCCGGCATCACGGGCACGATCCCGCTGTCCCTGGCCTCGTTCGCGATCGGTCTCGTGATCGCGCTGGCCATGGCCCTGCTGCGCCTTTCGCGCAACGTGGTGCTGTCGGGCTTCGCCCGGTTCTACATCTCGATCATTCGCGGCACGCCCCTGCTGGTGCAGCTGTTCGTGATCTTCTACGGCCTGCCGTCGCTGGGACTGACGATCGATCCCTTCCCCGCGGCGGTCATCGCGTTCTCGCTGAACGTCGGCGGGTACGCGGCGGAGGTCATCCGCGCGGCCATCCTGTCCGTCCCGCGCGGGCAGTGGGAGGCGGCGCACACGGTGGGCCTGAACCGCCGCAAGACGCTGACGCGCATCATCCTGCCGCAGGCGGCTCGCGTCTCGGTGCCGCCCCTGTCGAACACGTTCATCTCGCTCGTGAAGGACAGCTCGCTGGCATCCCTCATCCTCGTCACCGAGCTTTTCCGCCAGGCGCAGGCCATCGCTGCCTTCTCGTACGAGTTCATGGCGGTGTATCTCGAAGCCGCGCTCATCTACTGGCTGTTCTGCCTCGTGCTGTCGTTCGGGCAGAACGCCCTGGAAAAGAGGCTGGACCGCCATGTCGCACACTGACACCGCCCCGCTGCTCGCCGTCTCGGGACTGCGGAAGAGCTTCGGCACCAACCGGGTCCTCGACGGTGTCGATCTCGAGGTGCGCCGCGGCGATGTGCTCGTGCTGATCGGGCCCTCCGGCTCTGGCAAGACCACGGTGCTGCGGTGCCTGAACGCTCTTGAGACCCCGGATGCCGGTGTGCTGGCGTTCGACGGGGGGCCGGTCGTGGACTTCTCGCAGAAGGTGTCGAAGTCCGATCGCACCGGGCTGCGCGATCGCTCGGCGATGGTGTTCCAGCACCACAATCTCTTCCCGCACCTCACCGTCATCCAGAACGTGATCGAGGGGCCGATCCAGGCGCACGGCGTCCCGAAAGCCGAGGCTGTCGCCCGTGCCGAGACCCTGCTCGCCCGCGTCGGCCTGTCGGAGAAGCGCGACGCGTACCCGTCCGAGCTCTCCGGCGGACAGCAGCAGCGCGTCGGCATCGTGCGCGCTCTGGCCCTGCAGCCCTCGTTGCTGCTATTCGACGAGCCGACCAGCGCACTCGACCCCGAGCTGGTGGGCGAGGTTCTCACGGTCCTCCGCGAACTGGCGAACGAGGGGTGGACGATGGTCATCGTCACGCACGAGCTCGGCTTCGCGCGCGAGGTGGCCGACGAGGTGCTGTTCTTCGACGCGGGAGTGATCGTCGAGCGCGGAGCGCCGTCCGAGCTCCTGCGCCAGCCGAAGAAGGAGCGTACTCGACGCTTCCTCGATCGTCTGCTGCGCCCGCTCGACGGCCCCGACCCCTCGGAGAGCGCGGAGTAACAGCCGGCGCCGTAGGGTCGAGGGATGAGCCGCCTCGAGAACCTTCTCGGCATCGACGTGCCGATCGTCCTCGGCCCGTTCGGCGGACTGTCGTCCGTCGCTCTGACCGCCGCCGTCAGCGACGGGGGAGGGCTCGGGTCCTTCGGACTGTACGGCTACACGCCCGACCGCATCCACGACACGGTGTCGCAGCTGCGCGCCGCCACCCCGCGGCCCGTCGCCGTGAACCTCTGGCTTCCGCGCGGTGACGAGGTGCGCCCCGAAGACATCGACGTGCAGCCGTTCGTCGACGCCGCGGCCCCGCTGTTCGCCGCGGCCGGTGTCGACGCGCCCACCCCGCCGACGGCGTTCCTGCCGCCCGTCGCCGACCAGCTCGACGCCGTCTTCGCGGCCCGGCCCGACGTGCTGAGCGTCGTCTTCGGGATTCCGGATGCCGACACCCTCATCGCGGCGCGTGAGCACGGCATCCGCGTGATCGGCACGGCGACCTCGGTCGCCGAGGCAGTCGCGCTCGAGGCGGCGGGAGTCGACGCCGTGGTCGCCACCGGCTCGGAGGCAGGCGGGCACCGGGTGTCGTTCCTGCGAGAGGCGTCGGCGTCTCTGGTCGGAACGTTCGCCCTCGTTCCGCAGGTGGTCGACGCCGTCGGTGTCCCGGTCATCGCCGCGGGCGGCATCGCCGATCGGCGTGGGGTCGCGGCCGCTCTCGCTCTGGGCGCCGAGGGGGTGCAGGTGGGGACGGCGTTCCTGCGCACCCGGCAGTCGGCGGCGACCGCAGCCCATCGCGACGCGATCGGACGAGCGGCCGACACCGACACGGTGCTGACTCGGGCGATGAGCGGGCGGCTGGCTCGCGGCATCCCGAATCGAGCGATGCACGAGCTCGAGGCGTCGGGGATGATCGCTCCTTTTCCCGCGCAGAACTGGCTGACCGGGGTGTTCCGCGCTGCGGCGACCGCGCGGGGCGACGGCGAGCTGGTGTCGCTGTGGGCGGGGCAGGCCGCGGCGCTGTCGCGCTTCGACGACGCCGCCGACGTCCTCGCCGAACTCACGGCCGGCCTCCCGGTCTGACTCAGGCGGTGGCGCGGATCTCGAACCCGGATGCCGCGTGCTCGGCGCCCTCGACGACGTCGACATCGTCGACGCGGGCCCCGGCCGGCCCATCGTGCGCCCAGGCGATCACGCCCTCGACGTCGTCGGGGTCTCCCGAGAGGAACGCCTCCACCGAACCATCCCGGCGGTTGCGCACCCAGCCGTCGACGCCGAGACGCTCCGCCTCTGTGCGCAGGGAGTATCGGAAGCCGACGCCCTGGACGCGGCCCGTCACCGTCATCGTCACCGTTCGCATCGGCCCATTCTCGCCGACGCCGCCGGGCCCTGGTGTCGTCGGTTCAGTGCGGCAGCACGAGGGAGAGCGCGACCGCGAACATCACCACGGCGATGATGCCGTCGAGAACGCGCCAGGCGCGCGGGGTGTCGAGCCACCGGCCGAGGAACCGCGCACCGAAGCCGAGGGCCGAGAACCAGACCAGGCTCGCGATGCACGCCCCCACCGCGAAGGCCCAGCGCCCGTCGCCGTGCGTCGACGCCACGGATCCGAGCAGGAAGACCGTGTCGAGGTACACGTGCGGATTGAGCCAGGTGAGGGCGAGGCATGTCAGCACCGTCGCCGTCAGCGTGGTGCGCGCCGGACGGGTCTGTATCGTCGTGCCGCCGGCCGTCGGTGCGGAAGGGGATGTCGAGGTGTCCAGGTGCAGCGTCGCGCCGCTGGGACGCAGGGCGCGGCGCGCGGCGAGGAGGCCGTAGCCGACGAGGAACGCGGCCCCCGCCCACCGGACGACCACGATCAGCCACGGCACCGCCTGCAGCACCAAGCCCACGCCCGAGACGCCGAGCAGGATCAGAACGGCATCGGAGAGCGCGCAGACCGCCACCACGGCGAGGAGCTGCTCGCGGCGGATGCCCTGACGCAAGACGAAGAGGTTCTGGGCGCCGATGGCGACGATGAGAGAGAAGCCGAGACCGAGGCCGGCGAGCAGGGAGGGGAGCACGTAGGCGACGCTAGGGACGGAGTGAGGCGTAGACCAGCTCAGGATTCTGCAGCACCGTTAGCATTCCTTCATGCCGATACCCTTCGATCTGGCCCGGACGCTCGCTGTCGTCGTCGAAGAGGGGACCCTGGATGCCGCCGCCCGGCGTCTGCACATCACCCCCTCCGCGGTGAGTCAGCGCATCCGAGCGCTCGAGGATCAGCTCGGGCGCGTGGTGCTCGTGCGCAGCAAGCCCGTGCGCGCCACCGAAGCAGGCGGTGCCGTGGTGCGACTGGCTCGCCAACTCGCCCTGCTCGAGCACGACGCCCTCGCCGCGATCGGCGCGGAAGGGGGAGCCGTGGCATCCGTCCCGCTGGCGGTGAACGCCGACTCCCTCGCCACCTGGTTCCTGCCGCCGCTCGCCCGAGTGGCGGATCGTCGCGCCGTCGTGTTCGATCTGCACCGCGATGACCAGGACTTCACCGCCGGGCTCCTCGAATCCGGCACGGTGATGGCCGCGGTCACCTCGCGAGAGGCGCCCGTGGCCGGGTGTCGTGTGCGACGGCTCGGCGTGCTGCGGTACGAGGCGGTGGCCACCACTTCGTTCGCGGCGAAATGGTTCGCCGGAGGGGTCGACGCCGAGGCGCTCCGGGCCGCGCCCGTGGTGGACTTCGACCGGCGCGACGACCTGCAGACGCAGTGGTTGGCTCGCCGAGGAGTGCCCGCAGCGGCTCCGCCGCGGCACCGGGTTCCGGCATCGCAGGACTTCGCCACCGCCGTCGAACTGGGCCTCGGGTGGGGCTTGCTCCCGGGATTCCAGTCGGCGGGGGCGCTGCGTGCGGGCGAACTCGTGCGTCTCGGCGACGACCCCATCGACGTGCCGCTCTACTGGCAGCAGTGGAACCTCACCTCGCCACTGCTCGACGAGATCGCCGACGAGATCGTCGACGAGGGGCGCCGGATGCTGGCCGCGGGCTGAGCTCAGTCGTCGCTCACGCTCAGCACGATCTTGCCGCGCGTGTGCCCCCGCTCGATCTCGGTGTGCGCCGCGGCGGCGTCGTCGAGTTCGAAGACGTGCTCGACGTACACGCGCACGGCTCCCGACTCGAGCAGCCGCGTGATGGTCGCCAGAGCCCCGCCGTCGGGAATCGTCTTGTAATCGGTGGAGCGGATGCCACGCTCCGCGGCCGCCTCGCGGAAGCCGGGCCACGCCCCGGTGGGCACCTCGATGAGCAGACCACCCGGACGCAGCACCTCGAGCGAGCGGGTGCCGGTGTCGTCGGAGACGTTGCCGATGAGGTCGATGACGACGTCGACGTCGGAGACCACCTCTTCGAACCGCGTCGAGGTGTAGTCGACCACCTCGGCGGCACCCAGCTCGCGGAGCCACTCCAGGTTGCGCGGTGATCCGGTCGCGATCACGTGCGCGCCGAAGTAGGCGGCGAACTGCACCGCGAAGTGGCCCACGCCGCCGCTGCCCGCGTGCACCAGGATGCGCTGGCCCTGATGGGCGAGGGCCGTCTCGACCACGATGCCCCAGGCGGTGAGGGCCGCCACCGGCACACCGGCCGCCTCGACGTGCGAGAGAGACGAGGGCTTTCGGGCGAGGGAGAGGGTCGGGACGACGACGTACTCGGCGTATGAGCCGCTCGTGCGCGGCACGGTGGCCATGCCGTAGACCTCGGTGCCGACGGGAAAGGGGTGCGCGTCGAAGGGGGCACGCACGACCACTCCGCTCACGTCGAGTCCGAGCACGGCCGGCCACGACGAGATAGCGCCGGACAGGCCTCGTCCCGCGCGGGTCTTCGCGTCGATCGGGTTGACGCCGGCCGCGACCACCCGCACGAGCACCTCGCTCAGTACCGGCGTGGGGACCTCGATCTCGGCGAGGTGCAGTGCCTCGGGGTCGCCCGGGCCGTCGAAAACCACCGCGCGCATCGTGTCCGGCACCGACGGAGCGGGCTGGAGGACGGTATCGGGATGCGTCGATCGGAATCTCATCGGGCGCTCACTCTCGCTGCGGTCGGTTCGCGGCGACCTCGCCGCGGTTCCCACAGTCAACCCGGCCATTGTCTCGACGGTGTTACGCCTCGGTCACCGTGTCGCGAAGCCCGCCCGCCGCGCTCGCGCGGGAAGCGCGATCAGTCGCGAGCGGGGACTTCGCCGACGGCGAGAGCGTGCAGCAGCGTCGAGAGGTGACGGATGTCGTCGATCGTCCAGTCGGCGATCGCGTCGAACAGGCGGCTCTCATGCGGCGCGCGTGCCTCGGCCAGGCGGCCGTGGCCGACCTCGGTGACGGCGATGAGCCGTGAGCGACGGTCGTTCGGATCCGGCGTGCGCGTGACGAGGCCGAGCTCTTCGAGCTCGGTGATCGAACGGCTCAGGAACCCCTTGTCGGCGGCCAGACGCTCGGCCAGCGCGGACAGGGTCAGCGGACCGAAGCGGCTCACCACGGAGAGGGCTTTGAACGTCGCCGGCAGCATCCCCGGGCTCACGCGTTCCGCCGCTTCGGAGACGAAGCGGCGGAACACCGTCATGAGCTCCGAGAACGACGACTCGAGGGCCTGCACGGCCTCGCGGCGGTCGTCGTCCTTATCGCTCGTCACGTCAGCCATCCTCTCCCATCTCGGACGCACGGCGTGCACGGCGCGAGGAGCCGGCATCCTGTGTCGGGACGGTGCCGGTGGCCGAGAGCGTGGCCATGGCCTCGGGAACGGACACGGTGGCGAAGTCGGCCTCGCTCGCTGCGACGCGCTCGGTGGTGGTCATGCGGGTCAGCGGACGGTTCGGCAGGAACAGGATCGCGACGAGGCTCACGACCGCGACGGGCACGGCGATGAGGAACGAGTGCGCGATCGACTGCGCGTAGATGTCCTCGACGATGACGCGAACGCTCTCGGGGAGGGTCGACACCTGCGGGATGGCTCCCGACTGCAGGGTCTGCGCGACCGAGGCTCCGTCGGCGCCGAGGCCGATGATGGCGGCCTTGAGGTCGGCCGCGCGGTCGTTGAACAGGCTTGTCGCCATGCTCGCGAGAGCGGCGCCCATCACCGAGACGCCGATCGTGCCGCCGAGGCTGCGGAAGAACGTCACCCCGGAGCTCGCCGCGCCCATCTGCGTGGGGTTGGCGGTGTTCTGCACCACGAGGACGAGGTTCTGCATGGTCATGCCGACGCCCGCGCCCAGCAGGGCCATGTAGATCGAGACGAGGGCGAAGTTCGTGTCGTAGTGGATGGTCGACAACAGGAAGGAGCCCGCGATCAACAGCACGCCACCGGCGATGAGGAACGGCTTCCAGTGACCGAAGCGCGAGATCAGGGCGCCGACGACGATTGACGAGACGAGCAGACCGCCGATCATCGGGATCGTCATGACGCCCGCCTCGGTCGGCGTGGCGCCACGGGCCATCTGCATGTACTGGCTGAGGAACACCGAGGTGCCGAACATCGCAAGACCCGTCGCGATCGAGGCGATGGTGGCGAGGGTGAAGGTGGCGTCGCGGAACAGGGTGAGCGGGACGAGCGGCTCGGACGATCGCAGTTCGACGACGACGAAGAGGATCGCGGCGAGGACCGCGCCGCCGACCATGAGGAGCGTCTCGGTGCTCGCCCACTCGAAGGTGCTGCCGGCGTTGGTGACCCAGATGAGCAGGAGTGAGACGGCGGCCGAGAGCAGGACGATGCCGACGTAGTCGATCTTCACCGCGCGCTTCGCCCGCGCCGGAAGATGCAGCGTGCGCTGCTGGATGAGGAGCGCTGCGACCGCGAAGGGGAGGGCGACGAAGAAGTTCCAGCGCCAGCCGAAGGCGTCGGTGATGACGCCGCCGAGCAGCGGGCCGCCGACCGTGGCGACCGCCATGACCGCGCCGAACAGGCCCATGTAGCGACCCCGCTCGCGGGGGCTGATGATGTCGGCCATGATCACCTGGCTGAGGGCGGCGAGACCGCCGGCGCCGAGCCCCTGCACCGCGCGGAAGGCGATGAGCATGTCGGTGTTCTGCGAGAAGCCGGCGGCGGCGGTCGCGAGCACGAAGATCGCGATGGCGATCTGGATGAGGACCTTGCGGTTGAAGAGGTCGGCGAGCTTGCCCCAGATGGGCGTCGAGATCGCGGTGGTGAGCAGGGTCGCGGTGATGACCCAGGTGTAGGCGTTCTGGTCGCCGGAGAGGTCGTGCACGATGACGGGCAGCGAGGTCGACACGACGGTCGAGGCGAGCATCGACACGAAGGTGCCGAGCAGCAGGCCGATGAGGGCCGGAAGGACGCGCCGCTGGGCGGGCGCCTCGAGAGAAGAGGTTGTCATGCGGGAGCTCCACGAAAGGGGGACGGATGCCGCGACGACACTGGCGCGAGTAGTTGACTGATGTCAACGATACGCCTATTGATTGACTTGCGTCAACCATTAATCGAGGAGGGCGAGGGCCCGATACCTGTCCGTGGGTTCTTGTCGCACCGGAGCCGGTCGCCGCGCCTCCATGGTGCGGCGGTAGAGCTCGTCGATGAGGGAGGTGGCCAACCCGACGAGCTTCGCGATCTCGCGCTCGTCTCGGTCGATCCACTGGCATCGCGGCTCGTCGTGCATCGGCACGAAGCCGTCGTGCTGCTCCCACGCGACGAGGGTGCGTTCGGCGCCCAGCACGTGCTGCTGCCACCAAATCTGGCGCATGTACGTCTTGGGGATCGAGCGCCACGCCTTGTTGGTGGTCTTGATCTCGGCGAGCACGATGCGCCCCTCGCCGTCGACGACCACGCCGTCGGGGGTCGCGAGATGACGCTTCTCGACCACCGCGTGATAGAGCGCGGACGACGGACGGATGCCGTGGGTCGCCGCCACCCAGGCGGCGATCTCGGGCTCGCGACGGCGACCGTGGGCCGTGAAGGCGTTGCCCGAGAAGTTCGAGCCCATGAGCTTGGCATCCGCGGCTCTCGAGATCGCATTGGCGCTCGTGAGGGTGGCCACATCGGTCGCGGTGATCCCCCGGGATCGGGCGCGGATCCAGGCGACGCGGTCGCGCGAGTCGGCGACGATCCGGGCGTCCAGGTCGGCGCTTCGCGAGGCGACGAGCTCGGGGGACATGCGTTCGACCCTAACCCGGTCCGCCCGAGGTTCGCGCGCGAGGGGCGGCGCGTCGGCATCCGGGGTCTTGTGGGCGAAGTAAGGGTGACCTAAGTTATGTGCATGAGCTCGGACGGTCCCTCGCTGCGTCGCCCCGACGGTGGTCGCTGGTGCGATCTCGAAGGTGCGGTGCTGCTCGGCGGCGACGCGCGGAACGTCCCCGACATGAGGCGAATCGTCGCCGCCCTCTCTCCCGAGGCGCACGCGACCGTTCTGGTCGAGGTCTGCGGGGTGGGGGAGATCGAGGCGTTCGACGCCCCGTCGGCACGGGTGAGTTGGCTCGACCGCACGCTCGACGGCGAGCTGCGCCCGCGCGGCGAGAGGCTCGCGGCGGCGATCCACGCGTGGTGCGCCGAGTGGTCCTGCGGTGAGGCACCCGTGTGCACCGTATGGCTCGGTGCGCGCACACCGTCTCGCATCGTGCGCATGACGCGGGCGATGCTGCCGGAGTCGCGGGTCTCCTGAGGCGGGGCGGGTGGGGCGGGTGGTGGGCGCTGTCCGGGTTCCGAGACGCACCTGTCTCGCGTGGACGCAGTCGTCTCGTGGGGGCGTACACGTCTGGTGAGGACGCAGTCATCTGGTGAGGACGCACCCGTCTCGCGAGGACGCACGCGGTCACTCGCGATGCTCTGCGTCTTCGCTGATGGGATGCGTCTTCGAAGCCCTCTCCGTGCCTTCTGTTGGGCGCGTGGCTGTGGATAACGCACGACGCCATGCTGCCGGATTCGACAGGGTGGGCGTATGCAGACGGAATCAGCGGTCGTGCGAGCCCGACGGTCGCTGTTCTCCCGAGACGAGCTCAGTGAGCGCGGTGTGTCGGATGCTGAGATGCGCAAGGCCGGGGCTGCGGGGGATTGGCACCGGATTCAGGCGGGCGTCTACATTGCTCGCAAGGAGTGGGAAGCGGCGCGGCCGAGCGACCGTCATCGCTTCGCCGTCCTGGCCGCCGTCGACCGCTCGCGGGACGCCGTCGGCGTGCTCTCACATCTCTCGGCGGCTGTACTGCACGGTCTCCCGGTGTATCGGTTCCGCGAAGAGCCTGTTCACACGACGGTTCCTCGCGCTTCGCATCCTCCAAGTGGACGTACGATCCGACGGCATACGGGGGTGCTCGACCCGGCGGACGCTGTCGTCGTCGACGGCATCCGCTGCACCTCTCTCGAGCGGACCGTACTCGATATCGCGTGCACGCAACCGCGCGAGGTGGCTCTGAGCTGCGCCGACGGGGCCCTGCGTCGAGTCTCAGTCAAGGATCGGCGGTTCGATCCCGATGCGCAGGCGCTCTGGCGTGACGTCATGCGGGAGCGCGTTGAGCGTGCGAGGGGGCGACGCGGCGTGCGCGCTGCCGAATGGATCGTTGACTTCGCCGACGGTCGGGCGGAGCTCCCGGGCGAGAGCGTGAGCAGGCTGCAGCTGCATCGACTCGGTTTCCGTCGCCTGGACCTGCAGGTGGCGGTGAAAGGACCTCGTGGGTTCGACTACTTCGTCGACATCGCCCTGCCTGACGCGCAAACGTTTTGGGAGTTCGACGGAGAAGTGAAGTACAGAGACGTCTCGATGCGCCGGGGCCGCTCCGTCGAAGACGTGCTATTGGATGAGAAGCGGCGTGAGGACTGGATTCGCGGGGTCACGCAGTGGCGAGTGTGTCGCGGAGGCTTCGCCGACATCGTCTCGCCGGAGGCGCTCGCGGCCCGCCTGGCGGCATTCGGAGTGCGACCGCCGCGCTGATGCGGGCCGTAATCGTCATGCTGGCGGGGCCAAGACGCACGCGTTCGCTGAGGACGCAGTTGTTGGGGGCGAATCGGACGCGGTCACGACGAACGCGTGCGTCGTCGGCAACCCTGCGGGGTCGGCGGGGCGGGCGGGCCGGGCGGGCCGGGCGGCGAGGGCGGGGTTGGCGGGAAGAGCGGGCCGGTTTGGCGGGGGAGCGGGCGTCGGGTACATTAGTGGTCAAGCCAAAGACCGTCGGTTATCGGAGTGCTCGCATTCCGATCGAAGCGTCTGCTGAAAAGCAGAGGACCTACGCAGGTAAACGAACTCTCCTTCGGGAATCCGAGCTCCGTGCGCCTGCGCCGGAGCTCTTCTTTTTGTCCGGACCCGGTGTCTTCGGCCGGCGCCCCGCCACCGCGGAGCGCCTCGTTCACACAAGGAGTGGCCATGGCGCAGAAGGATGCATCGGTCGCCGAGCTCACGAAGAACTTCGAGAGCTCGACCGCCGTTCTGCTGACCGAGTACCGCGGTCTGACGGTTGCCCAGCTCAAGCAGCTGCGCAACGACATCCGTCAGGACGCGGATTACGCCGTGGTGAAGAACACGCTGACCAAGATCGCCGCGGCTAACGCGGGGGTCACGGGACTGGACGACGAGCTCAAGGGCCCGTCTGCCATCGCGTTCGTGCACGGTGACCCTGTCGCCGTCGCGAAGAGCCTGCGTGCCTTCGCCAAGGCTAACCCTCAGCTCGTGGTGAAGGGCGGCTACTTCGATGGCGCCGCTCTGACCGCGGATGAGGTCAACAAGCTCGCCGATCTCGAAAGCCGTGAAGTCCTGCTGGCGAAGCTCGCCGGTGCGATGAAGGCGACGATGACCAAGGCGGCATACGTCTTCCAGGCGCTTCCGTCGAAGGCCGTTCGCACGGTCGACGCGCTGCGCGAGAAGCAGGACACCGCGGCCTGACCCGGCCCGGATGATTAACCCGATCAAGGAGATACAACATGGCTAAGCTCAGCACCGAAGAGCTGCTCGACGCGTTCAAGGAGCTCACCCTCATCGAGCTCTCCGAGTTCGTCAAGGCGTTCGAGGAGACCTTCGACGTCACCGCTGCCGCCCCCGTGGCCGTTGCCGGCCCCGCCGCCGGTGGCGCTGCCCCCGCCGAAGAGGCCGAGGAGAAGGACTCGTTCGACGTCGTCCTCGAGGCCGCCGGTGACAAGAAGATCCAGGTCATCAAGGTCGTCCGCGAGCTCACCTCGCTCGGCCTCGGCGAGGCCAAGGCCGTCGTCGATGGTGCTCCCAAGGCCGTGCTCGAGGGCGCGAACAAGGAGACCGCCGAGAAGGCCAAGGCTGCCCTCGAGGAGGCCGGCGCTTCGGTGACCCTGAAGTAATTTCGCTTCACGCGGTCGCTTCAACGCGATAAACGAAGGCCCGGATGCCACTGGCATCCGGGCCTTCGTCGTTTCCCGCCGGAGGTGGGGTCGTCGGCCGTTCGAGGACGACGTCGCCTTCGCTCCCGTGAGACGCGGTTTCACCCGCCGAGGTACTGATGTTCACCAGATCGAAATAAAGAAGCCTGGGAAAAGGGTATGTGGATCGTTTACGGTCGTTGAGAACCCCCCGTCGATCCCCCCACCTCCGACGTCGCCTTGTGCACGCCGGTACTTGGAGACCCATGCCCTCCGATGCTTCGCGCGTGTCCGCGCGCCGTTTCACCGCCGCACTGAGCGCCGCCCTCGGCGTCGCCCTGCTCGGTTCCGCGATCGTCCCGCTGCCGGCGTCGGCTGCCGTCGGCTCCAAGGTGGTGATCAACGAGGCCTACCTGAAGGGTGGGAGCTCCGGCGCCTTCTTCAACCGGAAGTTCGTCGAGCTCTACAACGCCGGTGACACCGCGCAGGATCTCAGCGGGTGGTCGCTGCAGTATCGCGCCGCGACGAACGTCGCCAAGGGTAACGTGCAGAAGCTGACCGGCTCGATCGCCGCGGGCGGCTACTACCTCATCGCCCTCCCCGGCAACGGCAACCCGCCGGCCGGTGCGGACCTGCCCGCCGCCGACCTGACGAGCACCACCATCACGCCCTCGGGGACCAACGGCCAGCTCCTTCTCGCCAACGTCGGCGAGGCGGTCGCACCGGCAGCCGGCAACGTCACCGATGCCCGCGTGGTCGACTTCCTCGGCTACGGCTCCGCCGTCAGCTTCGAGACGAAGGCCGCCACGGTCGCCGAAGGCAACACCACGCCCAACGCTCTCGTCCGCACCGATTTCGTCGACACCAACGACAACTCCGCGGACTTCACCAACACCACGACCGTGACGCCGCAGGGCTCGGGTAGTGCCACGCCGAACCCCGACCCGTCGGGATCGGCCTCGCCCTCGCCCTCGCCCTCCACCTCGCCGACGCAGGCGCCCCCGGTCACGCCGGGAACGGTCATCCCGATCAGCGAGATCCAGGGCACGGGTGCCACCACACCCCTGGCCGATCAGACCGTCACCACGCGCGGCATCGTGACCGCCGCGTATCCGACCGGCGGCTACAACGGCTTCTTCATTCAGACCCCCGGCACCGGTGGCGAGATCGATCCCCAGACGCATCTGGCATCCGACGCCGTGTTCGTGTACGGCTCGGCCGCGACGGCGAAGGTGGCCGTCGGCCAGCACGTCGAGGTGACCGGTACGGCCAAAGAGTTCTCGGGCCAGACGCAGATCACCGCCGAGGCCTCCGGGGTGAGCGTGCTCACCGAGCAGGCGGCCGCCGTGCAGCCCGCGAAGATCACGTGGCCGAAGACCGACGACGAGCGCGAGCGCTTCGAGGGCATGCTCCTCGCGCCGCAGGGTGACTTCACCGTCACGAACTCGTACTCGACCAACCAGTACGCCGAGGTGGGTCTCGCCGCGGGCACCACGCCGCTGCGCACCCCCACCGACGTGGCTGTTCCCGACAGCCCCGAGTACGTCGCGGCGGTCGCCGACAACAACGCCCGAGCCGTGGTGCTCGACGACGGCGCGTCGATCAACTTCCTGAGCGACGCCAACAAGGGCATCCCCCTGCCGTACGTGTCGCTGACGAACCCGGTGCGCGTCGGCGCCCCGGTGACCTTCACGAAGCCGGTGGTCCTCGATTACCGCAACAACGCCTGGAAGTTCCAGCCGACGCAGCAGCTGACGGTAGACAACGCCAAGGACGTGCAGCCCGCGACCTTCGCGAACACCCGCACGAAGGCGCCCGCGCCGGTCGGCGGTGATCTGAAGATCTCGAGCTTCAACGTCCTCAACTACTTCACCACGACCGCCGAGAGCGTCGGATGCACCTCGGTCTACCGGGACCGCGAGGGCAACCCGATCACCGCGGACACGTGCCCCGCGCCCGGTCCCCGTGGCGCCGCGAACGACGCCAACCTCAAGCGCCAGCAGGACAAGATCGTCGCCGCGATCAACGGCCTCGGCGCCGACGTCGTCTCGCTCGAAGAGATCGAGAACTCCGCGAAGTTCGGCAAGAACCGCGACGCGGCGCTGTCGACCCTCGTCGGCGCCCTCAACACGGCGCTCGGTTCGCAGCAGTGGGCGTTCGTGCCCTCGCCCGCGGCCCTGCCCGCGACGGAGGACGTCATCCGCACGGCCTTCATCTACAAGAAGGCCGTCGCCGCTCCCGTGGGCGACAGCGTGATCCTCGACGACGCCGCATTCCGCAACGCACGCCAGCCGCTCGCGCAGGCGTTCGCCCCGGTCGCGTTCCCGGATGCCAAGATCCTGGCGATCGTGAACCACTTCAAGTCGAAGGGCGACAGCAACCCCAAGGCCGCGGGTGACAACGCCAACGGCATCCAGGGCGCGTTCAACGGCGATCGGGTGCGTCAGGCGGAGGCCCTCGGGAACTTCGCGAAGACGCGCTCGGCCGCCGTCGGCACGGATGACGTGTTCCTTCTCGGAGACTTCAACTCCTACTCGCAGGAGGACCCGATCCAGAAGCTGCGGGACTTCGGTTTCGAGCCGCTGGAGGCCGGCACGGGCAAGTACTCGTACTCGTTCAGCGGCCAGTCGGGTTCGCTCGACCACGTCCTCGCGTCGCCCTCGGCGCGTGAGCTGGTCACCGGCGCCGACATCTGGAACATCAACGCCGTCGAGGCGCTCGCCCTGGAGTACAGCCGCTTCAACTACAACGCGGTGAACTTCTACGACACGACGCCGTACCGCTCCAGCGACCACGATCCGGTCATCGTCGGCCTCGATCTGTCGCCGACCACCCAGGTGAACCTGATCGGCATCAACGACTTCCACGGTCGCATCGACGCCAACACGGTGCGATTCGCCGGAACCGTCGAGCAGGTGCGCGCGCAGTACGGAGAGAAGAACTCCCTCTTCATCTCCAACGGTGACAACATCGGCGCCTCGGTGTTCGCCTCGTCGTACTTCGGCGACAAGCCGACCATCGACGTGCTGAACGCGCTCGACCTGAGGGCCTCGGCCGCGGGGAACCACGAGTTCGACAAGGGTGCAGACGACCTCACGGGGCGCGTCGACACGCTCGCCGACTTCCCCTACCTGGCCGCGAACGTCTTCAAGGACGGCAAGCCGCTCCTGCAGGAGTACGCGATCTTCGAGGTCGACGGCGTGCGCGTCGGCGTCATCGGAGCCATCACGGAGTCGACCCCGACGTTGGTCACACCCAGCGGCATCCAGGGGATCGAGTTCCGGGATCCGGTCGCCGAGGTCAACCGTGTGGTCGCCCAGATCGACGACCAGGTCGACGTGATCGTGGCCCAGTACCACGAGGGCTCCGGTACCGGTCAGGCCACGACGACGCTCGAGCAGGCCCTCGCGGCGGGTGGCCCGTTCGCCGAGATCGTGAACCAGACCTCACCCGAGGTGGATGCCATCTTCACCGGTCACACGCACCAGCTCTACGCGTGGAACGCGCCGATCCCGGGCCGCGAGGGCACCCGCCCGATCGTCCAGACCGGCAGCTACGGCGAGAACATCGGTCAGATCGTGTTGAATGTCGACGACGACGGTGACGTCGTGAGCTCCTCCGCGCGTAACGTCGCTCGACTCGGGGGCAAGGACGCGGCCGTCAACGCGGCGCTGGACGCGGAGCTCATCCGGACCTACCCGCGCGTGGCCGAGGTCGACGCGATCGTGAAGGCAGCCCGTGCCGAGGCGGATGTGGTGGGGCAGAAGGAAGTGGGTTCGGTGAGCGCGGACATCACGACGGCCTTCAGCGGCGGCTCGTACGTCGACGGCGTCTACACCGGTGGCGCGCGCGGCGACCGCACCAAGCAGTCCGCCCTGGGCGGGCTGGTCGCGGATGCTCTGCTCGACTCCCTCGACGACGCCGACCGTGGCGGTGCGGAGGTCGCATTCGTCAACCCGGGCGGCCTGCGCGACGAGCTGCTCTACGGCTCGGACGGCGTGATCACCCTGGCCGAGGCCAATGCCGTCCTGCCGTTCCTGAACAACCTGTGGACCACGACGCTCACGGGTGATCAGATCCGACAGGTGCTCGAGCAGCAGTGGGGCGACTTCTCGAAGCGCACCGACGATGCCAACCTCGCGCTCGGCGTGTCGGAGAACCTCCGGTTCACGTACGACGCGTCGCTTCCGGCCGGTCAGCGCGTCACGGGCGTCTGGATCGACGGTCAGGCCGTCGACCCGGCGAAGGGGTACCGCGTGGGCTCGTTCAACTTCCTGCTCGGCGGCGGTGACAGCTTCTCGGTCTTCGCGCGAGGCACGGACACCCGTGACTCCGGGCTGATCGACCGCGACGCGTGGATCCGGTACCTCACCGACAACCCCGGTCTGACGCCGGACTTCACCGCCCGCGGGGTGCAGGTCTCGGGCTCCACGACGGCCGCCCCGGGTGCCGACCTCACGGTGACGGTGTCGAACCTGAATCTCACGTCGCTGGGTGCGCCGGAGAACACGACCCTCGACGCCTCTTTCGGGGCCGAGGCCGCTTCGACCCGCCTCGCCCTGTTCGCCGCTCCCACGGCGCGGATCGCGGCTCTCGCCGCCCCGGCGGCGACGAGCGTCCCCGTCGTGAACGGGTCCGCGACCGTCACCCTGGGCGTGCCCGCGGACGCGGTCGGAACACTGCAGTTGCGTCTGGTGGCGCAGCCCAGCGGAACCGACGTGATCGTCCCCGTGCGGGTCGCGGCGCCCGGTGACGGTGTCGGCACCCCCGGCGACGGAGCGGGCCAGGGCCAGGGCCAGGGCGGTTCGGGTCAGGGTTCCGGCTCGGGTGCTCTGCCCACCACCGGCTCCGACACGGCGTGGATGGGTGCGGGCGTGCTCGCCGCCCTCGCGTTGCTGGGCCTGGGACTCGTGGCCCGTCGGCGCGCGACGCGCCAGGCCGACTGATCGGGGACGGGAAGGGTCCCGGATGCCACGGCATCCGGGACCCTTCCCGTCTATGCGGAGCGCGGGGGAGCGGTCGAGGCGCGCACGACGAGCCGCGTGTCCGCTTCGGTGCGCCACGCGGGGTGATCGCCCGTTCCCTCGATCATCGAGAGCAGCATGCGCGTCGCCTCGACTCCCTGTGCCTGCGGGAACTGCTCGATCGTGGTGAGCGAGAACATCTCGGCGTAGTCGTGCCCGTCGATCCCGACGACGCTGAGCTCGGTGGGGACCGAGATGCCCATGCGGCGCGCGGCGATGATGACGCCGATCGCGACCTCGTCGCAGGCAGCGACCACTCCCGTAGGACGCGATGCCGCGTCGGCCAGGAACGATGCCGCAGCCGCGTATGCGTCGGTGATCGTGAGTGTCGAGGGGACGCTGCGGATCCGCACGGCCAGGCCGTGGTCGTTCATCGCGTTGCGGTACCCGATGGAGCGTTCGTCGACGTCTTTCGCCGGCGCATCGCTGCGCGGGGTGCTGCCGACGAAGGCGATGTCGGTGTGACCGAGCGCGATGAGGTGCTGCGTGATGATGCGCGTGATGGCGATGTTGTCGAGGCCGAGGGTGGGCACCCCGCTCAAGGCGTTGCCGATGCTCACCACGGGCTTGCCGATGTTCGCCAAGCGTTCCAGGTCGGCGTCGTCGGGTTCGAGGGCGACGGCGATGATGCCGTCGAAGCGTTTGCGGGCGAGGTAGGTCGAGTACAGGCTTTCGCGGTCGTTCGAGCCGGGCTCCGCGACGTACAGCGTGACGTCGTAGCCGAGCGGGATCAGGGTGCGTTCCACGCCCTCGACGATCGAGCCGAAGTACCAGCGGTTCACTTTCGGAACGATCAGGGCGATCGTGCGCGTCCGCCCCGTCGCGAGGCTCACCGCGCTCGTCGAGGGCACATAACCGAGGGATGCCGCGGCGTCGGCGACGCGCTGGCGCGTGCCGTCGGAGACGTAGCCGCCGCCCGTGAGGGCGCGGCTCGCCGTCGACTTCGACACGCCGGCCAGGCGTGCCACATCGGCGATTCCGCTCATGCCGTGATCTTCCTCGTGAGGGGTCGACATCCGTGTCGACCTCGAAAACAGTATCCGAGAATTCGCGAAAGTGGAACCGGTCCCGGCCCGATCTGCTGGCCGTTTTCCGCGTCTTTCCGCTAGTTATCCGTTCGTGACCTGAGGTCGGTTGCAACTCTTGTGGATTGCCTCTACGGTTGCCTGGAATCGGTTCCCGACGGGATCCGGTGCACCAAGACACTCAAAGAGGAGAGACCACATGGGTATGTCACAGCGGTACCGTCTGCTGGCGCCCGTCGGGCTGTTGGCGATCGGTGCGATCGCTCTCGCGGGCTGCGCGGAAGGCGACAGCGGCGGCACGAGCGGTTCCGGAGGCGAGACGACGGTCCGCATCTCCGGCGGCATCACCGGTAGCGAGGCCGATCTGCTGAACCAGTCGTTCGACCAGTTCACCAAGGACACCGGTATCAAGGTCGTCTACACCGGCGACAAGAGCTTCGAGGGCAACATCGTCACCAAGGTGACCGGTGGCGATGCCCCCGACATCGCGATCGTTCCCCAGCCGGGTCTGCTCAAGACCCTCATCGGCACGGGAGATGTGAAGAAGGCGTCCGACACCGTGTCGTCGAACGTCGACCAGTACTGGGGCGAGGACTGGAAGTCCTACGGCAGTGAGGACGGCACGTTCTACGCCGCCCCCATGCTCGCGAACCTCAAGGGCTATGTCTGGTACTCGCCCGCGAAGTTCAAGGAGTGGGGCGTCGAGATCCCCAAGACGCTCGACGAGCTCATGACCCTCACAGCGACGATCCAGCAGAAGACGGGCGCGGCGCCCTGGTGCGCCGGTTTCGCTTCGGGTGACGCGTCGGGCTGGCCCGGAACCGACTGGATCGAAGACATGGTGCTGCGTCAGTCCGGCGCCGACGTCTACGACAAGTGGGTCGCCAACGAGGTCAAGTTCACCGACGCGCCGATCAAGGAGGCCTTCGAGGCCACCGGCAAGATCCTGCTGAACCCCTCGTACGTCAACGCCGGCTTCGGCGACGTCAAGAGCATCAACTCGGTCGCCTTCGCCGACGTGGCCGCCAAGGTCGCCGACGGCAGCTGCCCGATGACGCACCAGGCCTCGTTCCTGTCGTCGAACTTCCTCACGGTCAAGAACGCCGCGGGACAGACGCCGACCGTCGCTCCCGACGGCGACGTCTACGCGTTCCTGCTCCCGGGCGTGACCGAGGGCAAGCTCGCGGTCGAGGGCGGTGGCGAGTTCGTCACGACCTTCTCCGACGACGCGAACGTCCAGAAGGTCGCCGAGTTCATGTCGACGCCCGACTTCGCCAACGCCCGCGTCAAGCTCGGCGGCGTGATCTCGGCCAACAAGGGTGCCGACCCGTCGCTCGCCTCGAGCGAGTTCCTCCAGGAGGCCATGAAGGTCGTCCAGGATCCGAACACCACGCTGCGTTTCGACGCCTCGGACCTCATGCCGGCCACCGTCGGCTCGGGTTCGTTCTGGAAGGGCATGGTCAGCTGGATCGACGGTACGCCGACCGACCAGGTGCTGAGCGACATCCAGACCGGCTATAACAACTAATCAGCCGCCGCACCACCGATGGGCCGCCCGCCACGCGGGCGGCCCATCCGGGTCCATACTTCTATTCCGCCCGCACGCACCACACGGGCACTCAACGATGAGCACGAAGGCGTGTTCGGGAGGGACGTCATGACCGATATCAAGAACGCGGAGAAGGCGCCGACGGCGTCACCTCCGCCGGGCGGACGAGCCGAGCGTCGTACGCGCGGCTCCGGCGCACGCAATCGCACCACGCTGCTCGTGGTGCTCGTAGGGCTCATCCTGGTGGTGGCGCTCTTCCTCTTCATGGTCACGCGGGCTCCCGCCGAGACCAAGCCGACCACCCTGGGCTTCAGCCTCAACAGCTTCTTCATCTGGCTCGGCGGGCTCAGCCCCCTCGTCCAGATCCCCCTCGTCATCGTCGCCTTCGGCGCGGTCGTCGGTCTTCTGCTGCTTCTCATCGAATACGCACCGCGCTCCGGCAAGGGCTACTTCTGGCTGCGGCTCATCGCCTGCTTCGGTATTCCGGTGCTGGCGTTCATGCTTCTGCGCCCGTACCAGAACGCCGTCGTCTACGTGCTCGGCATCGCGATCCTGCTCGGTGCGATCCTCTTCTATGCCGACTACCGCTCGCGCCAGGGTGCGGGGTACCTCTTCCAGCTGATCCTGTTCGCGGCCCCCGCGTCGATCCTGCTGCTGATCGGTCTGGTCTACCCGGCCATCACCACCTTCTTCCAGTCGTTCTTCGACAAGACCGGTGACAACTTCGTCGGTCTCGAGAACTACATCTGGACCTTCACGAACCCCGAAGGGTTCTGGTCGGTCATCAACACGCTCATCTGGGTGCTCCTGGCCCCGACCATCGCCACGGCGATCGGTCTGGCCTACGCGGTCTTCATCGACCGCGCGGCGGGGGAGAAGTACCTCAAGGTGCTCATCTTCGCGCCGTTCGCGATCTCGTTCGTCGGCGCCGGCATCATCTGGAAGTTCGTCTACGACTTCCGCCAGGGCGACCAGATCGGCGTGCTGAACGCGATCGTCACGGCGTTCGGCGGGCAGCCGGTCTCGTGGCTCGCGGCGTCGCCGCTGATCAACACGCTGTTGCTCGTCGTCGTCTTCATCTGGAGTCAGACGGGACTGGCGATGGTCATCCTCTCGGCCGCCATCAAGGCCGTGCCGCCGGAGCAGAACGAAGCGGCCGAACTCGACGGCGCCAGCGCCTGGGAGCGCTTCGTCAACGTCACCGTTCCCGGCATCCGTTCTTCGCTCATCGTGGTCCTCACGACGATCGCGATCGGTGCGCTGAAGATCTACGACATCGTCGCCGTCATGACCGGTGGGCGAAACGACTCGACCGTGCTCGCCTTCGAGATGGTCAACCAGCAGCAGCGCTTCCAGAGCTACGGGCACTCCGCGGCGCTGGCCGTGGTGCTGTTCATCTTCGTGCTGCCGCTGATCATCTTCAACGTGCGCCAGATCCGGAAGCAGAGGGAAGTGCGATGACCACCTCGACCGTGGTGATCGAACCCACCACAGACACCCGCTCCGCCCGCCAGGTCGCGCGCGACACGCGTAAGCACGAGGCGATGGCGCGCAAGCGCCTCACCTCGAAGGGCGCGACGATCGCGGCCATCGTGATCGCCTTCTTCTGGACGATCCCGACGTTCGGTCTCTTCGTCACCTCGTTCCGACCGGGTTCCGACACCCAGTCGTCGGGGTGGTGGACGGTGTTCACCGACCCGTCGTTCACGCTGGAGAACTACCGTCTCGCGCTGACCTCCGGCGGGACCGCACTGACCCTGGCGCAGTCGTTCCTGAACTCGCTCGCGATCACCATCCCGGTCGTGCTGTTCGCGCTCGCTGTGGCTTCGCTCATCGCGTACGCGTTCGCGTGGATCGACTTCAAGGGACGCAACTTCTTCTTCATCTTCATCTTCGCGTTGCAGATCGTGCCGCTGCAGATGGCCCTCGTGCCCCTGCTGAGCCTGTTCTCGCGCGGACTGACCATCAACGACGTCACGATCTTCCCGGGATTCGACCTGCGCGGTGTGGAGCACAGCTTCGCGACCGTCTGGATCGCGCACGTGATCTTCGCGATGCCGCTGGCGGTCTTCCTGCTGCACAACTTCATCGCCGAGATCCCCGCTGAGGTCATCGAGGCGGCGCGCGTGGACGGTGCCGGACACGGGCAGATCTTCTTCCGCTTGATCCTGCCGCTCGCCGCTCCCGCTCTGGCCTCGTTCGCGGTGCTCGAGTTCATCTGGGTGTGGAACGACCTGCTCGTGGCGACGATCTTCGCGCCATCGTCCTCGTTGCCTCTGACGCAATCGCTGAACTCGCTGTCGGGCACCTGGGGCGACCAGTGGTTCCTGCAGTCCGCGGGAACGTTCATCTCGATCCTGGTTCCGCTCATCGTGTTCTTCCTGCTGCAGCGCTTCTTCGTGCGCGGTCTGCTGGCTGGAGCGACGAAGGGCTGAGCCCGTCTCGACCGAAGGGGCGCGGCATCCGGAAGGGTGTCGCGCCCCTTCGCCGTTCCCCGCTCACCCGCCGACCCCCACGCATAAACGCGATTTGCACGTGAAAACGCGAGGAGCGCGCGTTTATGGGTGTGGATCGCGTTTATGCGTAAGGGGGCGGGAGCCCATGCCCTGCGGTGAGCGGGAGCGCGTGCCGTGCAGTGGGCGGGATCGCGTGCCGCGCGGTAAGCGGGAGTGGATGCCGCGCGACGAGCGAGAGCACATGCCCTGCGGTGAGCGGGAGCGCGCGCCGCAAAGTGGGCGGGAACGCGTGCCGCGCGGTGAGCGGGAGTGGATGCTGTGCGACGCGCGAGAGCGCATGCCCTGCGGTGAGCGGGAGCGCGTGCCGCGCGGTGGGCGGGGGCGCGTGCCGCGCGGTGAGCGGGAGCGGATGCCGCGTGACGAGCGGAAACGCGTGCCGCGCGGTGGGCGGGCGTTGGCGACGGGCCGCGGACGGGCCGGCGCGCGGCCGCGGAGCGGGAACGGCGACCGAGAAAGCGCATGAACGCAATCCCCATGCATAAACGCGATCCGCACGTGAAAACGCGAGGAGCGCGCGTTTACGGGTGCGGATCGCGTTTATGCGTGAGGGGGGCGGGAGCGGATGCCGCGACGCGGACCGAACGCGGGCGTCAGGCGCTGCAGGACAGGCGCGACTGGATGTCGCGCATCGCGTCGAGCTCGGCGGACTGGCCGGTCACGATCGCGCCGGCGACCTCTTTCACGCGTGCGTCGGAGCCGAGTTCGATAACGGCTTGGGCCATGGGGATCGCACCCTCGTGGTGACGGATCATCAGCCGGAGGAACACGCAGTCCGCGGGCTGCCCCTGGGCACTGCGCAGTTCGTCGAGCTGGGCGTCGGTGGCCATGCCCATCTCGGTGAGCAGCTGCTCCTGCGTGAGCGCCGCGGTATCGCCATGGCTGTGCTCGCCCGACTTCTCCATCCACGTCATGAGCGGCTGGCTCGAGGACTGGGGGAGGCCCCACTGCACGAGCCACCCGTACATCTCGCCGCGCTGGCCCGACTGGGCGGTGGCGATGTCGTACGAGAGGGTGCGGAGCTCGTCGTCGTCGGTCTTTCGGTAGATCTCCATCGCCATGAGCACCGCCTGCGTGTGGTGCACCTGCATGTCTCGGGCGAAGCCGGCCTCCGCCGAGTTCTCGCCGGGGTGCGCGGGTGCCGCCGTCGCGCCGAACGCGGTGAAGCGCCCGACCGCGAACGCGACGGCGATCACCGCCACGGCGACGAGAGCGACGACGACCCAGCGGACCGCGGGACGCGCGACCGGGGCGTCCTCGCTCATCAGGCCTTGCCCGGACCGTCGATGGCGCCCGAGCACGCGGCGTTGGGCTCGGGGACGTTCTGGCTGCGCCAGAACTCCGTGAAGAACTCCTTGATGCGGGGGTCGGTGGGGTCGTCGACCTTGAGCTGGTGGTTCCACCCGCTGACGGCGACGGGGGTGTCCATGTTCGGGTACGGCGACAGGATCGCGTAGCTCGAGGGCAAGACCGCCTTGAGGGCGTCGACGCCGGCCTCGTCGACGCGAGCGGGGTCGTACGTGACCCAGATGGCACCGTGCTCCATCGAGTGCACGGCGTTCTCGTTCTGCTGGGGCTCGGTGTACACGCCGCAGTTCAACCAGTAGGGGTTGTGCGGGCCGCCGGCGGGCGGGTTCTGCTCATAGGTCACGGCACCCTGCACGTGGTCGGAGCGGTTCTCGAAGGTCTGCACACCGCTGATCTCACGGCCCGTGCTGTTGCCGGCCTGGTAGCTCGTGGGGGGAGCGGGGGCGAAGGCGAAGGATGCCACCACGAGACCGATCACCGCGACCGCGGCCGTGGAACCCACGACCCACCACACGAGCTTGCCGCGCTTGCGCTTCGCGACCTGCTTCTGGTACTCGGCGAGCTTCTCTTGGCGCTTCTGCTCGCGCTGCTGCTTGACGGTGAGGTCGATCTGCGCCTGCTTGGCGGGGTTGCCGCTGGCTCGCTTGTCGGAGGGGGAGGTCATGCGCTGTGTTCTGTCTCTCTTCGCGGCGGGACACATCGGCAGCCGCCGACGCCCCCAGCCTATGCGGGTGAATGGGCCGATGGCCTGGGAGGAAACCGCGAGCCCGGGATGGTGGGGTACGGGTGGCCACGATAGTATGACGATGTCGAATCGATTCGAGGTTCGACGATCCCCCTTATTTCTCAGCCCGATTCCGTCGGGCTGTCCGTGTTGCGAAACGAAACCAGACGCGTGCTCGATACTGCCTCCCACCCCGTCATCCCCTCGTCGTCCCGCCCCGCGCCGACGAACACCGGCGCGATCCGCGCGATCGGCACGAACCCCGCCACGGCGCCGATCGTGCTGCACCCGGGTGATGCCATTCCGGCATCGCGTCGATTCCTGTACATCCTCGTGCTCGGCGCGCTCACGGCTTTGGGTCCGTTCACCATCGACCTGTACCTGCCGGCGTTCCCCGTGCTCGAGGCCGATTTCCAGACGACCGCGGCCGCGATCCAGCTGACCCTCACGGGCACGATGATCGGATTCGCGCTGGGACAGCTCATCGTGGGGCCGCTCAGCGACAAGGTCGGGCGTCGGCTTCCCCTCCTCTCGGTCACGGCTCTGCACGTGGCCGCGAGCATCTTCGCCGCCTCGGCGCCGACGCTCGAGACCCTGTCGATCGCGCGCGTGCTGATGGGCGCGGGTGCCGCCGCCGGCGGCGTCGTGGCCGCCGCCATCATCCGCGACCTGTTCGGCGGTCGCCGGCTCGTCGTGATGCTCTCGCGCATGGCGATGGTGTCGGGCGTCGCGCCCGTGCTCGCGCCCCTCGCGGGCTCCGCCCTTCTGCTGGTGATGAACTGGCGCGGCATCTTCGTCGTCCTCGCCGTGTACGGCGCCGTCATGCTCGTCTCGGCGATCCTGTTCGTGCCCGAGACCCTCCCGCCCGCTCGCCGCGGCGGCCCCGGTGCCACGACCGTCTGGCAGCGCTATGCGAGCGTGTTCCGCGACCGCGTCTTCATCGGCGTGCTCATCATCGGCGCGATGACCTTCAGCGGACTGTTCTCGTACCTCTCGGCATCGTCGTTCCTCTTCCAGGTGACCTATCAGTTCAGCGCGCAGGGCTACGGCGTGCTGTTCGCGGCCAACTCGATCGGTGTCGTCGTCGGTGTGCAGGTGGCGTCGCGCCTCGCCGCCCGGTTCGGTCCGCAGTGGGTGCTGGCTGTATCGACGGCGGTGCTCGTCCTGGCCGGGGGCGCCATCGTGCTGACCGACCAGCTGGGCCTCGGGCTGTGGGGAACCATCGTGCCGCTGTTCTTCTTCATGACCGCGTGCGGCTTCACGTTCCCCTGCGCTCAGGTGCTCGCCCTCGATCGCCACGGCAAGGCGGCGGGAACAGCACAGTCGATCATCGGGGCGGCGAACTTCGGCGTGGCCGGGATCATCTCACCGCTGGTCGGCCTGCTCGCCACCGGTTCGGGCATCACCGCCACGACCATGGCCTCGGTCATGCTCGGCTGCGCCGTCATCGGTGTGCTGTCGCTGTGGCTGCTCGTGCGCCCGCGCACGGTGGAGCGCCTCGCGCCCTGATCGGACCGCGTCGACCGGTCGGCGGCGCACACAGTAGCAGGTCGGTCCCGGGGGTTCGCTCCCGGGACCGACCCATTCCTCCGTCGCCGACGAGACGGCATCATGAGGCGATGGATGCCTCCGCGATCGACGATGTGCTCGACACGCGCCCTCAGCGCTTCCGTGCCACGGTGGGTGTGGTGCTGATCGCTCTGGCGTGCGGCCTCGGGGCGTGGGTGTTCTTTCGCGGGCCGAGCCCGTTCGCGATCGACGTGTGGTGGAATCAGCTGTTCGCGTCGGCGCCGTCGCAGCCGCTCCTGGTCTTCGCGATCGCGATGGACACGGTCGGGGGGCATCTCACCGCCGTCCTGATCGTGCCGGTTCTGGGTGCCCTGGCGCTCTTCCTCTCTCGTCGGCGATGGTCGGCGCTGTACTTCGTCACCGCCTCGGTGGGCAGCGCCCTTCTCGTGCAGGTCGTCAAGCACACGTTCGGCCGAGCGCGACCGCAGGACATCCTCATCGTGAGCGACTACGGCTCGTTCCCCTCGGGGCATACGGCCAACGCGGCCACCATCGCGGTGGTCGCCGCGGTCCTGTTCCCGCACCTGTGGGTGAGGATCGTCGGGGTGGCCTGGGTGATGCTCATGGCGTTCAGCCGCACCTACCTGCACGCGCACTGGCTCTCGGACACCGCGGGTGGGGCGCTCATCGGCGCCGGAGCGGCACTGATCCTGGCGGCGGCTTTCTCGCGCCTGCGCGCCCGCGACGAAGACCGACTGGCCATCCGTTCCGCACGCAAGACGGATGCCGCAGCGGCGACCGAGTCGTAGGCTGTCGCGCATGAGCGAGCCCGGCGCCGTGCCCTCCGTTTCGTCCGACGATCCCTCGGCGGCCGACGCCGAGCTCGCACGTCTTCGTGCCGAAGCCGCGGCGGCCGAGGCCGAACTCCGGCTGGCGCGCGCCCGGGCCGATCTCGCCGCGGCGGAGGCGGCGGCCGCGACCGCACGCGCGCGGGCGGCGGGCCAGGCGTCGTCCGACCCGGCGCCGGCCGCACCGCCGGAGGAGCGGGCTGCGGCGACGCCGCCGTCAGCGGATGCTGCGACGCTGCCGGCCGACGAGGACGACGCAGTGCCCGCGGCGGGCACATCCGCCCCGGCCCCTTCCGCCCCGGCCCCTTCCGCCGTCGCCCCGCTCTCCGCCGCGCAGGTCGACACGATCGCCGCCGGGTACGCCGCCACCGGGCCCGCCCTCGACCTCGGCGTGCTCGTGAACGGCGAGCCGGTGGCATCCGTCCCCGTGCGCATCCCCCTCTCGATGACCAACCGCCACGGTCTGGTGGCCGGCGCGACGGGGACGGGAAAGACGCGCACGCTGCAGCTGCTCGCCGAGCAGTTGTCGGAGAACGGGGTGCCGGTGTTCGCCGCCGACATCAAGGGCGACCTGTCGGGACTGGCCGCCCAGGGCGTCTCGAGCGAGAAACTGCTCGCGCGCACCGCCGCCCTCGGACAGGACTGGTCGGCGCGCTCGTTCCCCACGGAGTTCTTCGCCCTGGGCGACAACGCGGGCTCGGGCATCCCGGTGCGAGCCACGGTCTCGGGTTTCGGCCCGCTGCTGCTCAGTCGCGTGCTCGGACTCAACCCGACGCAGGAGTCGAGCCTCGGTCTCGTGTTCCACTACGCCGACGAGAAGGGGCTGGCACTCGTCGACCTCTCCGACCTGCGCGCGGTGCTGACCTTCCTCACGAGCGCCGAGGGCAAGGCGGAGCTGAAGGGTATCGGTGGGCTGTCCGCGGCGACGGCGGGGGTCATCCTGCGCGAGCTGGTGGCCTTCGCGGCGGTCGGCGCCGACACCTTCTTCGGTGAGCCCGAGCTCGACGTCTCGGTGTTCCTTCGGACGGATGCCACGGGCGCGGGCATCGTGAGCCTGCTGGAGGTGCCCGACGTCGCGGCGCGGCCCCAGCTGTACTCGACGTTCCTCATGTATCTGCTCGCGGAGCTGTATGAGGCGCTGCCGGAGGTGGGCGATCTGGACAAGCCCAAGCTCGTGTTCTTCTTCGACGAGGCGCACCTGCTGTTCCGCGATGCGTCGAAGGCGTTCCTCGAGGCGATCACGCAGACCGTGCGGCTGATCCGCTCGAAGGGCGTCGGGGTCTTCTTCGTCACGCAGACGCCGAAGGACGTCCCCGGCGACGTGCTCGCGCAACTCGGCTCGCGGGTACAGCACGCCCTGCGCGCCTTCATACCCGACGACGCCGCGGCGCTGCGCGCGTCCGTCCGCACGTACCCAGACTCGGGATACGACCTCGAGCGCGTGCTGCAGGAACTCGGCACGGGCGAGGCGATCATCACGGTGATGAGCGAACGCGGAGCCCCGACGCCCGTCGCGTGGACGCGCATCTTCGCCCCGCGCGCCTCGATGTCGCCCATCCCCGCCGAGGCCCTGGCGGCGGCGGTGTCGGCATCCCCCCTCTTCTCCACCTACGGCACCTCGATCGACCGCGAGTCGGCGCGCGAGATCCTCGGCACCCGCATGCAGGCGGCGGCCGAGGCCGAGGCTGCCGCCGAGCGCGCGAAGAAGGACGCCGCCGACGCCGCCGAGTACGCGAAGCAGAAGGCCGCGATCGACAAGGCGAACGCCGAGGCGCAGAAGAAGGCGCAACGCGAGTACGACCGCATCTTGACGTCGACGGCTGCCCCGCGCAGCCGCACGAGCGCGCCCGCCGCGGGCCTCGACGGTCTGCTCGGGCGTGGGGCGACGAAGAGCATCGTGAACGGCGTCATCCGCGGGCTGTTCGGCAACGGCCGACGCCGCTGAACCCCCGACGACGAAGAACGGGACGGGATGCCGATCACCCGGCATCCCGTCCCGTCGCCGTGTCGGCGGTTACGGCCGGTTCAGCTCGAGGGGCATGGTAGACGTGTCGATCAGCGGATCGTCGTCCTGTCGGGCGACGAGCGCTTGTGCCTCGGCCGGGGTCTCCACCGTGGGGACGGAACCGAGCAGCGGGCGCTTGGCCGTCTCCGGCATGGCCAGGAGCGCGACCAACCCCATCGCGGCGAAGAACATGATGTAGAACGCCGGCATGAGCGTGTTGCCCGTCCAGTCGATCAGCGCCTGGCTGAACAACGGGGTCGTGCCTCCGAACAACGACACCGACACGTTGTACGCGATCGCCATCGCCCCGAAGCGCGAGGCGGTGGGGAAGAGCGCCGGCAGAGTGGATGCCGCGATGCTCGCGTAGAAGGCCACCGGCACCGCCGCGAGCACCAGGGCGATCATGACCGCCCACAGCTCACCGATCTGCATGATCAGGAAGGCCGGAACCAGCAGGACCAGCGCGGACGCGGCGGCCGCCACGTAGATGGGTTTGCGGCCCACCCGGTCGCTGAGCCTGCCGAAGATCGGCAGCATGGCCGACATCAGCAGAAGAACGGGGATGGTGGCGACGGCCGAGCCCACGTTCGAGATACCGACTTCCTTCTCGAGGTAGACCGGCATGTAGCTGGTGAGGGCGTATCCCGCGGTGTTGGTCGCCGCGACGAGGGCAATAGCGATGAGCAGGGACTTCCAGTGGTGGCGCACGATCCCGGCGAGGCCCTGGCGGGACATCGGGTCGCCCTTGTCGATCTCGGCCTCGGCCTCGGCCGCGTGCGTCTGCTCGAAGGAGGGGGTCTCGGGGATCTTCAGACGGAACCAGATCGCGACGATGCCGAGGGGGATGGCGAGCAGGAACGGGATGCGCCAGCCGTACTCGGTCATCGCGTCGGGGCCCGAGACGTTCGTCACGATGGCCGTGGTGATGGCCACCGCTCCGGCACCGGCGGCGAACCCGACGTAGGAGCCCACGTCGAGCCACGACGACCAGAAGCCGCGCCGCTTGTCGGGGGAGAACTCAGAGACATAGGTGGTCGCTCCGGCGTACTCCCCGCCGGTGGAGAAGCCCTGGATCATCTTCAGCAGGTAGAGCGGGATGATCGCCCAGAGGCCGATCTGCGCCGAGGTGGGAAGGATGCCGATGAGCGCGGTGGCCGAGGCCATCATCGCCATCGTCAGGAAGAGCACCTTCTGTCGGCCGATCCGGTCGCCGAGGGGGCCGAGGACGAAGCCGCCGAAGGGGCGGACGAGGAAGGAGATCGCGAAGCCGAGCAGCGTGACGAGCAGACCCCACGGGTCGGGCAGGTCGGAGGCGAAGACGGCGGTGAGCGTGACGGCGAGGTAGCCGTAGATGCCGAAGTCGAACCACTCCATGAAGTTGCCGACGACGGTGCCGCCGATGGCGGTGCGCACGCGATTCTTGTCGACGACGATGACGTCGTCGACTTCGAGCCGGGGGGCTTCGGATGCCGAGGGGGATTTCTCGTTCATCCTTCTAGCGTTACCCCGATCCGTGTTTCGTTTCCAGTCCGGGGCGTGCGCGGGGCGGTCGTGCTATCGAGGCGTCTCGGACGATCGTCAAGCCCCCGGCGATGTCGGACGTCCGGCGTACCGTGTCGGGCATGACCGAGCTCTCCGCCCCCACCGGCCGCGAACCCGCGCTCGTCGCCCAGCCCCGCTCCGACGGGACGGCACCGAGAGCTCTGGTGCTCGGCGCCACCGGCTATCTGGGCGGCAGGCTCGTTCCCCGCCTGCTGTCGGCGGGGTACCGCGTGCGCGTGCTCGCCCGCGATCCTCGACGGGTCGAGGCCTTCCCCTGGGGCGACGAGATCGAGACCGCCACGGGCGACGCGACCGACGCCGCGGCCGTCCGTGCAGCGGTCGAGGGCGTCGACGTGCTTTATTACCTCATCCATTCGATGGGCAGCGCCCGCGATTTCGAGGCCACCGACCGGGTAGCCGCGCAGACCGTCGCCGACGCGGCGTCCGCCGCATCCGTCTCGCGCATCGTCTACCTCGGCGGCCTGCACCCCGATGACGCCACGCTCTCGGCGCACCTGCGATCGCGCGTCGAAGTGGGACAGATCCTCTTGCACAGCGGTGTGCCGACCCTCGTGCTGCAGGCCGGCGTCGTCATCGGGTCGGGCTCGGCGTCGTTCGAGATGGTGCGCCATCTCACCGACGTATTGCCGTACATGCCCGCGCCCAAATGGGTGCGAAACCACATCCAGCCGATCGCCGTGCGCGACGTGCTGCACTACCTGCTCGGCGCCGCCCGCGTGGCCCCCAACGTCAACCGGGCGGTCGACATCGGCGGGCCCGACGTGCTGCGCTACGGCCAGATGATGAACGGCTACGCGATGGAGGCGGGTCTGCCGCAGCGCGCGATCGCGTCTCTGCCCGTCCTGACGCCGCGCCTCGCCTCGCACTGGGTCAACCTCGTGACCCCGATCCCGAAGGCGATCGCCCGGCCGCTCGTGGAGTCGCTGCAGAACGACTGCGTCGTGAAGGATCGCGCGATCGACGACCTTGTGCCGCGCCCCGAGGGCGGACTCATGCCCTACCGGGAGGCCGTCCGCCGCGCGCTCGGGCGCGTGAACGACGACGCGATCGAGACCAGCTGGCAAGACGCCGAGGTGTCGGGTGCCCCGAGCGATCCGCTGCCGAGCGACCCGGAGTGGTCGGGTCGGCTGGTGTACACCGACATCCGCTCGATGACCACGAAGGCAAGCGCCGCCCAGTTGTGGTCGGTGATCGAGGGGATCGGCGGAGAGAACGGCTGGTACTCCTCACCGCTGCTCTGGGCGATCCGCGGCTGGATGGACCGTCTCGTCGGTGGCGTGGGGTTGGCCCGCGGCCGTCGCAGTCGGTCGGTGGTCACCGTCGGCGATGCCCTGGACTTCTGGCGCGTCGAGGCGATCGAGCCCGGTCACCTGCTGCGCCTGCGCGCCGAGATGAAGGTCCCGGGCGGAGCCTGGCTCGAACTGCGCGCGACGCCCGAGGGTGAAGGGGCGCGCTTCGACCAGCGGGCGCTGTTCTTCCCGACGGGACTCGCGGGACGCCTCTACTGGTTGGCCGTGCTGCCCTTCCACGGGCTGATCTTCAGCGGCATGGCCCGGCGCATCACCGCCGCCGCCGAGCACGTGCAACGCGACGACCTCGAGCCGAAGGCGAAGGCCGGACGCATCGCCCCCGAGATCGCCGAGGTCGAGACGACCGCGGCGCCCTCGGCATAGGCCGTTCGCTTGCGGAAACCGGGCCCACGCCACCGTGCGCGCCCGTAGGCTGAGCCGCGTGCCCCACCACGCTCGCGTCCTGACCGTGTCCGATCGCTCGGCCGCGGGCCTCCGTGAAGACCGCGGCGGCCCCTTGGCGGTGTCGTTGCTGCGTGAGGCGGGATTCGACTGCGCCGACCCCGTCATCGTCGCCGACGGGGCAGAGAGCGTCGAGACTGCTCTGCGCGCCCTCGTCGCCGAGGGGACGGGGCTCATCGTCACGACCGGCGGCACGGGCATCGCCCCCACCGACCGCACGCCCGAGGGCACGACGCGCGTGATCGACCGCGAGATCCCCGGTATCGCCGAGGAGCTGCGGCGTCGTGGGCTCGCCGACACCCCGATGGCCGTCATCTCCCGCGGCCTCGCGGGCATCGTCGACCCCGGCACCCTGATCGTCAACCTCCCCGGGTCGACACGGGCCGTGGCATCCGGGATCACCGTCATCGCCGAGCTCGCACCGCACGTGCTCGATCAGCTCTCCGGAGGAGACCACTCATGAGCGCCGTCCGCATCGCCCGTCTGTCCGAGACCCCGCTCGACCTCGACGCGCACCTCGATGCCGTCGAGGAGTCGTCGTCGGGAGCCGTGACCACCTTCGTCGGACGCGTGCGCGACATCGACCCCGATGCCTCGGGCGCGGTCGTGGCGCTCGAGTACAGCGCGCACCCCGATGCCGAGCAGACCCTGCACCGCATCGCCGAGACCGCCGCGGCGGGGACCGATGCGATCGTCGCCGTCAGCCACCGCGTCGGCCGGTTGGGCGTCGGGGAGGCCGCGGTCGTGATCGCCGTGGCATCCGGTCACCGCGCCGAGGCGTTCGAGGTCTGCCGCACCGTGATCGAGACGATCAAGACCGACCTGCCGGTGTGGAAGCGTCAGGTCGAGGCCGACGGTACGACGGAATGGAAAGGCCTCGGGGGCTGACGCCTTCTCGCGCCCGCAACGGATTCGGGGGAGTGCAGCGGATGCGGATGCCGTGGCGCGGTGTGTCCGAATCCCGTGCACGGATCCGAATCCGGTGCATCGGCTGCGTCCCGGGGCTCAGCCGCCGGCGAAGGGCGGGAGCACGTCGACGTGCGTGACGCCCGCGAGCGGGACGTCGTCGTCGCGGCGCGTGCCGTCGACGAGCACGGCGCAGCGATCCAGGATCTCGCCCAGAGCGGGGTGGTCGGCGACGACCGCGGCGCGCAGCGCCGTCAGGGACTGTTCGAAGCGATCCTCGGCATCCGTTCCCGCCGCCTCGGCCGCGGCGGCGAAGTAGCGCACGCGCACGCTCACGCGCGTTCCCCCTCGGTCGCCGGCACCTCGCCGGGAGCGGTCGCCGACGGGCCGACCCCGGGTTCGCCCGGGCGCAGCCAGTCGCCCGACTTCCCGCCGGTCTTCGACACGATGCGCACGTTCTCGATCAAGGTGCCCTTGTCAAGCCCCTTCACCATGTCGACGATCGCGAGCGCCGCGACCGAGACGCTCGTGAGCGCCTCCATCTCGACGCCGGTACGGTCGGCGGTGCCGACGGTGGCTTCGATCTCGACGCCCTCGTCGGTGACCTCGAGGTCGACCGAGGCGCGGTGCACGCCGATGACGTGCGCGAGGGGGAGCAGGGCGGGGGTGGATTTCGCGGCCTGGATGCCGGCGATCCGCGCGACCGCGAGCACATCGCCCTTGGGTGCGGTGCCGTTGCGCAGGGCGGCGACCACCTCGGGCGCACACCGGACGAATCCGCGCGCGGTGGCCGTGCGAACGGTGGGCTGCTTGAGCGTGACGTCGACCATGCGGGCGCGGCCCGCGGCATCCAGGTGGGTGAAGCTCATGGAATCAGCATGACATCGAGCGGGTCGCCCACCGACACGGTGGACACCTCCGCGGGAACGATGGCGAAGGCCTCGGCGCGCGCGAGAGAGGCGGCGAGGTGCGAGCCCGAGCCGCCGGCCGTCGCGGGGCGGACCGTGCCCGCGACGAGGTCGATCGCGGCGGGAAGGTACTGGCGTCGGCCGGGCGGGGTCGTCCAGGTCTCGGATGCCGTGAGCCGGGCGAGACGCCGATCGATCACCGTGCGGCCCTGCAGCGCCAGGAGCGCGGGGCGCACGAACACCTCGAACGAGACCGCGACGCTCACGGGATTGCCGGGGAGGCCGAAGACGAGGCGGCCGTCGTCGAGGACGCCGAAGGCCTGCGGCTTGCCGGGCTGCATGGCGACCTTCTCGAACGCGATGCGGTCCGACAGCGCTTGGCGCACCGGTTCGTAGGCCCCGGCGCTGACGCCTCCCGTGAAGACGACGACGTCGGCGTCGAGAGCGCGCTCGAGGAAGGAGTTGATCGCCTCGGCTTCGTCGGGGAGCGAGGCGATGACCGTCACGTCGGCGTCGGCGCCCGCGACGAGAGCCGCGAGGAGTGTCGAGTTGGAGTCGGGGGTCTGGCCGCGCCCCGGCGCGGTGCCGGGGGCGACGAGCTCGCTGCCGGTGGAGACGACGGCGACACGGGGGCGGCGGTGCACGACGAGCTCGGCGACGCCGGCGGCCGCGGCGGCGGACAGCGCGAGGGCGCCGAGCCTCTCGCCGGCCGAGAGCACGACATCGCCCGCACGGGTGTCACCGCCCCGGCGGCGGATGAACGCACCCGCGGCGGCGGGGGCGCGACGGACGTCGATGGTGCCGAGCGAGTCCGCGAGACCACCGGTGGTGTCCTCGAAGGGGACGATCGCGTCGGCCGCGGTGGGGACGGGCGCGCCCGTCATGATGCGCACCGCCTCGCCGGCGCCGAACGACGGATCGGCCGACGACCCGGCCGGCAGGTCGCCGACCACGCGGAGGGTCGCCGGGTTCTCGGCATCCGCCCCCTCGACGTCGGCGACGTGCACCGCGAAGCCGTCCATCGACGAGTTGTCGAAGCCGGGCAGGTCGTGGGCGGCGAGAACGGGCTCGGCGAGCGTGCGGCCGGCCGCGTCGGCGAGGCGGACGGTCTCGGGGGCGAGGCGTGAGACGGCGGCGAGCACGCGGGCGCGGTGCTCCTCCACGGTGAGCAGCGGGGTCATCGGGGCCTCCGGGGTCAAGGGGAAACGGCGGGGCGCGCCGCGGGGGTGAGCGGGATCGCGTCCTGTCGCGCGCGCAGGGCATCGATCACGACGAGTCGGCCGAGCAGCGGTTCGCCCGCCCCGGTGACGAGCTTGATCGCCTCGGTCGCGAGAAGCCCGCCGACCTGCACGCAGAGCGAGCCGAGAACGCCGACCTGGGCGCACGTCGGCGGTTCGCCCGCGGACCCGGGCGGGAAGAGATCGCCGAGCACGACGGGGGCGTGGCCCTCGGGCGGATTCGACCAGAACACCGTGACCTGCGCCGCCCACTCCTGCACGGCTCCCCAGACGAGCGGGATGCCGAGGGTTTCGGCGGCCGCGGCGACGGCCTCGCGCGTGTCGAAGGTGTCGCTCCCGTCGATGACGAGGTCGGCACCGTGCAGCAGATCGCGGGCGTTGTCGGAGGTCAGTCGTACCGAGCGTTCCTGCACGACGGTGAGGGGTGAGAGATCGTGCACGGCGCGTGCGGCCGAGGCGGTCTTGGCGGTGCCGATGTCGGCGACGCGGTGCGCGAGCTGGCGCTGCAGGTTGGTGCGCTCGACGGTGTCGTCGTCGATCACGATGAGCTCGCCCACCCCCGCGGCCGCGAGCGAGAGCAGCACCGGCGAACCCAGACCGCCCGCGCCGACCACGGCGATGCGTGCGGCGGCGAGGCGACGCTGTCCCTCCTCGCCGATCCCGGCGAGCACGGCATGACGGGCGGTGCGGATGAATTCTTCGGGGGCGAGGGATGCCACCGGCTCGACGAGCGGCCTCATCCGCCGATCGCGCTCATCGTGCGCTCGGGCTGAACGAAGTCGGGGCGCGCCAGTCCCACGCGGTCGGAACCGTGGGCGCGCGGCTTGGCCCACATGGCATCCCGCCAGACCTGTGCGATGCCGTCGTCGTCGGCGCCCGCGCGGAGGGTGGAGAGCAGGTCGGTCTCTTCGTGCGAGAAGAGGCAGGACCGCACCTTGCCGTCGGCCGTCACGCGGGTGCGCGTGCAGGCGGCGCAGAAGGGTTCGGTGACGGAGGAGATGATGCCGACGTGTCCGGCGACCGCGGTCTCTCCGGGGCGTCGCACCTCCCATCGCTCCGCGGGGGCAGCGCCGCGACCGCGAGGGTCGGGCGCGAGGGCGAACGCCGTTTCGATCTCGGCGCGGATGTCGCTCGCCGCGATGACGTTCGTCGCCGTCCACGACCGGTCGCCGTCGAGGGGCATGTCCTCGATGAAGCGCATCTCGAAGCCGTTCGTGACAGCCCAGTCGACGAGGGGGACGACCTCGGTGTCGTTGACCCCGCGCAGGAGCACCGCGTTGATCTTGATCGGGCCGAGGCCCGCCGCGCGCGCGGCCTGGAGGCCGGCGAGCACCTTGTCGAGGTGGGGGCGGCGGGTCAGCTCGGCGAAGGTCTCGGGGTGCAGGGTGTCGAGCGAGACGTTGAGGCGGTTCAGCCCCGCGTCTTTCAGCGCCTGCGCCCGGCGATCGAGGCCCACGGCGTTGGTGGTCATCGAGATCGGAAGGTCGGGGTTGTCCTCCCGGATACCGGCGATGATGAACTCGAGGTCTTTGCGGACGAGGGGCTCTCCGCCGGTGAGGCGCAGTTCCTCGGCGCCGAGGGATCGCACCGCCACGCGGACGATGCGCCGGATCTCGTCGGTCGACATCAGCTGCGACTGCGGGAGCCACGGCATCCCGTCGGCCGGCATGCAGTACGTGCAGCGCAGGTTGCATTTGTCGATCACCGAGACGCGCAGGTCGGTCGCGACACGGCCGAAGCGGTCGAGCAGACCGCCCTCGCGGGGAGCGCGCGTCTCGGTGAGCACGGTCGCGCCGGAGGCCGAGACGGCCGGTGCTCCCGTCGCGGGGAGCACGGTGGCGCCAGGCGCGCGGGTCACGGTGGCGCCGAGTGCGACGGCCACGGGCCCCCGTGTCGTGCTCGCGTGCTCGGCATCCATGGGTCGAGCCTAGGTCAGCACGGGGAGGGTGAGGGCGGCGTGGGTGCGCGGGGGAGGAGATTCGGTGGAGGGAGGACGATTTCGGCCCGGGGATCCTTCCGTCGGCGCGCTTCCTCCCGGCTCCCGTCGCGCGGGCGGGGGTACCTTCGGGGGATGCCGAACACCTTCCGCATCGCACAAGCCGCACGCCTGCTCGGTGTCAGTGACGACACCGTGCGTCGGTGGATCGATCAGGGCGCGCTGCCCACCACCGGGACCTCGCCGACCGAGATTCCCGGGGCGGCGCTGGCCGAGCGGGCCGTTGCGCTCGCCGACGAGCCCGACGATCCCACCGGCATCGCCTCGAGCGCGCGCAATCGATTCGTCGGGATCGTCACGCGCGTGCGGATCGACGGGGTGATGGCCCAGGTCGACCTGCAGTGCGGCCCGCACCGGGTGGTGTCGCTGATGTCGGCCGAGGCGGCAGAGGAGCTCGCGCTCGAGCCGGGCTCTCTGGCGGTGGCCTCGATGAAGGCGACGGTCGTCACCGTCGAGGCGCCGCGCGGCTGAGACACGGGGATTCGACGCGACGACGTCGAGCCAGCCGGGCCAGGGATAGGCGACCGCCTCACCCCGCGAAGCGCGGCCCGATCGCGTCGACCGTGAGCTCCCACAGTCGGCGAGCGTCGGCGGCGTCGGAGAACGGCGACCAGAGCGGCGAGGGACGCGCCGGGCCACCGATCAGGCGCGAGGGGCCGAAGAACGTCCCCTGTGCGGGGGTGGCGGTCGCCGCGAGCACGGCGGGTTCGGCGGCGGATGCCACGGAGCCGGTGATGTGCAGGCGGGAGAGCACCCGGATGACCCGGCGCGCGCCCAGTTCGCGCGTGCGGCCGACGCCGGGCTGAGCCGCCAACAGGTTGGTGGGCGAGACCCCGGGGTGCGCGAGCGTGCTGGTGACGTTCCACCCCTCGGCGCGGCCGCGGCGCCGCAGCTCTTCGGCGAACAGGCCGACCGCGATCTTGGACTGCACGTACGAGGCCATGGCGTCGTACGGTGTCGCGTCGACGGCGCCCTCGTCGAAACGGCCTCGGCGCGCGGCGATGCTCGTCTGGTGCACGATGCGCGCGCGGCCCTCCCGGAGGAGCGGCAGGAGGCCGAGGGTGAGGGCCGCGTGACCGAGGTGGTTCGTGCCCCACTGCAGCTCGAAGCCGTCGGCGGTCTCCTGTCGCGTCGGCGGGGTCATGACGCCGGCGTTGTTGACCAGCAGGTGCACGGGCCGGCCCTCGGACCGCAGTGCCTCGACGAGGGCGTGCACCGAGTCCAGGTCCGCCAGGTCGAGGGCGCGGGTCGAGGCCACGGCATCCGGAACCTCCCGACGGAGGGCGTCGAGCGCACGACGGCCCTTCTCGGGGGAACGGACGGGCAGGACGACCTCGGCGCCGAGGCCGGCGAGACGGGTCGCGATGACCGTCCCGATGCCGTCGCTGGCACCGGTGACGAGGGCCAGGCGGCCGCGGAGCGGGGAAGAGGTGGGGGACATGATCGGGTCCTTTCGCGTCGATACGTCGATGCTTCCGTCCGCGCACCGAGGGGGCCAGTGCGCGCTCACCCGCTGATCGGCGATCCACCCCTCAGCGGACCGAGGGCGATCCGATCACGGCGAGCAGGCGCAGCTTCTCGGCACTCTCGCTCCCGGGCTGCGCGGTGTAGACGAGCAGCCGGTGGGACTGGTCCGGGTCGAGCAGGGTCTGGCACGACAGGTCGAGGTGGCCCACCTCGGGGTGATGGAATCTCTTGACCTCGGGCGGCCGGGCGCCGACCTCGTGCGCGTCCCAGAGGGTGGCGAACTCGGGGCTGCGGGCGCGGAGGCCGTCGGCCAGTTCGGCGGCGCGAGACTGCGGGCCCCGCGCGGCGACCATCTCGCGCAGGCCCGCGGCGTAGACGCGCGACAGGTCGGCGGCCTCGTCGGGCGGGTAGGCGGCCCGGGAGGCGGGGTCGGTGAACCAGCGGTAGCCGATGCTCCGCGCCGGCCCCGTCCGCAGCGCGGCGTCGCCGAGGAGGGCGATGCCCAGACGGCTCTGGCGCAGCGTCTCGCCGAGCTCGGTGACGATCTCGGCGGGAGTGTCGTCGAGGCGATCGAGGATGCGGAGCATACCGGGACTGACGTGCTCGGTCCCCGAGTGACGAGACGGTGGCCGGTGCCCCGCGAGACGGAAGAGGTGATCGCGCTCGGCGAGGCTCAGGTGCAGGCCCTGCGCGAGAGCGGTGAGCATCTGCTCCGAGGGGGTCGGACCGTTGCCGCGCTCGAGGCGCGCGTAGTAATCGGTGGACATGTGGCTGAGCAGGGCCACCTCTTCGCGGCGGAGGCCCGCCGTGCGCCGACGCGCGCCGCGCGCGAGACCGACGTCCTCGGGTTGCAGGGCCTCGCGTCGGCGCTGGAGGAAGTCGCCCAGGCTCGGGAGGTCGCTCACGGTGTTCCTCGCATCCCCCGTTCCTATCGCCTCGGTCGCCGGCGTGCCAGGACTCGCCGGTCCACCCCTCGTCGCCACCTGCGCGAGACGGCTCGTCGTCGTCTCGCACCGCCGAGCTGACTTTCGGGTAGAAACGGACATATCGAATCTTCAAGTCCGCAGATGCGGAATACTGAAGCGACAGCGGGCCGCCGGCCGCGCCGAAAGGACCCTCATGCGCCGCCCCCTCCACCTGCTCGCCGTCGTCGGCACCGCCGTCCTGCTCGCCGGATGTGCGAGCGCGGCGCCCGCGCCCGCGGCATCCGAGGACTCGCTCTCGGGGACCGTCGAGGTGTACGCCGCGGCCTCGCTGCAGCGCTCGTTCGACGAGATCGCCTCCGCCTTCGAGGCCGCCCACCCCGGTGTCACGGTCAGCGCGGTCTACGACGGATCGAGCACCCTGGCGACGCAGATCGGCGAGGGCGCTCCGGCCGACGTCTTCGCCTCGGCCGACGAGAAGAACATGTCCAAGGTGGCGGCGGAGGCCCCTGATCCCCGGCTGTTCGCCGGGAACACGCTCGTCATCGCCGTGCCGACGGGAAACCCGGGCGGCGTGGCGACCCTCGCGGACCTTGCCCGCGTGACGACGGTGCTGTGCGCCCCCGAGGTGCCGTGCGGCGCCGCCTCGGCGACCCTCCTGTCGAACGCCGGCGTGCGTGTGACGCCCGCCAGCTCCGAGCAGAACGTCACCGCGGTGTTGACCAAGGTGGCCGCCGGCGAGGCCGACGCCGGTCTCGTCTACGCGACCGACGTCAATGGCCGGGACGACGTCGAGACCATCGTTCCCGCCGGTGCGGATGCGGTCGTCAACCGCTATCCGATCGCCGCCCTGACCGATGCGCCGAACCCCGACGCCGCCGCCGCGTTCGTGGCCTTCGTCCTCGGTGAGGACGGGCAGCGGGTGCTCGCGGACGCCGGGTTCCGCGCACCGTGAGAGAGGCGGGATACGTCCCCCGCTGGCTGATCGTGCCGGCGGTGGCCGGCCTGCTCTTCCTCCTCGTCCCGCTCACCGCGCTGGTGGCGCGCGTGGAGTGGGCGACGCTGTGGAGCGACGTGACCTCCGAGGCCGCGCTCTCGGCCCTGGCACTGTCGCTCGGCACCGGGGCCGTGGCCACCGTGGGGTGCGCGGTGATCGGCATCCCTCTCGCCCTCCTGATCGCGCGCAGTCCCGCCCGCACGGCGGCCGCTCTGCGGGCGCTGGTGACCGTGCCGCTCGTGCTGCCGCCGATGGTCGGCGGTGTCGCCCTGTTGTACCTCTTCGGGCGCAACGGCTGGTTCGGCTTCCTCGGCCTGCCGTTCACGACCCCCGCCGTCGTGCTGGCGCAGGTGTTCGTCGCTCTGCCTTTCCTCGTGCTCGCGGTCGAGGGGGCGCTGCGCAGCACCGGCGTCGAGTTCGAGAGGGCCGCGGCCTCTCTCGGGGCCTCGCGCGCGACGATCCTGCGGCGCATCACGCTCCCGCTGGCAGCCCCCGGCATCGTCGCCGGGGTCGTGCTGTGCTTCGCCCGCGCGATCGGGGAGTTCGGGGCGACCGCGCTGTTCGCCGGCAACCGCCCGGGGGTGACGCAGACGATGCCGCTGGCGATCTACACCGCCTTCAACGGTGCGGGCGTCTCGCAGGGCACCGCGGTGGCCCTGTCGTTGCTGCTGCTCCTCACCGCCGTCGCGGTGCTGCTTCTCGTACGCGGATGGCGGCCGGGGGTGGGCAGATGACGATCCCGGATGCCGCGGAACTCCGCGCCCACATCGCGGTGCGCCGCCGTGACTTCATCGTCGACATCGCGCTCGACGTCGCCCCGGGGGAGACCGTCGCCGTGATGGGGCGCAGCGGTGCCGGGAAATCCACCCTGCTCGGTGCCCTGGCCGGGCTCACCCCGCTCGACGAGGGCGAGATCTCCGTCGACGGCCGGGTGCTCGACCGTGCGCCGCGGGTGCGCACGGCCCCGATGGAGCGCGGCATCGTGCTGCTCGGTCAGGAGGCCCGGCTCTTCCCACACCTCACCGTGCGCGAGAACGTCGCCTTCGGTCCGCGATCGGCCGGGGTCCCGGCATCCGCCGCTCGCAGCGGAGCCGACGACTGGCTCGCCCGCGTGGGTCTCCCGGGGATGGGTGACCGTCGACCCGCGCAGTTGTCGGGCGGGGAGCAGCAGCGCGTGGCCGTCGCGAGAGCGCTCGCGGCCGAGCCCCGGGTCGTGCTGCTCGATGAACCCCTCGTGGCCCTCGACGCGGTCACGGCGTCGGAGATCCGGGCCATGCTCAGCGAGCGCCTCGCCGGGGTGACGACCGTGGCCGTCACCCACGACGCGATCGACGCCGCGGCCCTCGCCGATCGACTCGTCATCGTGGAGCGCGGGCGGGTCACGCAGGAAGGGCCCGTGCGCGACGTGCTCTCGGCCCCCGTGACCGACGTCGCGGCGCGGATCGCGGGACTCGAGCGTCTCGAGGGTGTGGCGCGGGGCGGGGCGTTCGTGCGGGGTGAGCTGCGCCTCGAGTCGACGGATGCCGTGTCCCGCGGCCTCGCCGCGGTCGACGGGATCCCGCTCGTGGCGGTGTATCGCGCGGTGGATGCGCGACTCGGCGAGGGGGCGCCGGCGACGGTGATCCATCTCGAGTCGACGCCGACGGGGGTGCGGGTCGTGACGAACGCGGGTGTGGTCGAGGTGGCTCCGAGCGTCGCCGCCGGCGTGAGCGTGGGGATGCCGGTGCGGATCGGTGTTCCCGCCGACGCCGTTCGCTTCTCGCGCCCGGGCGTCGACGCCGCGTAGCCTCCTCCGGGCGCGTCGCGTCAGCGGGTGCCGCCGTAGGCCGCGGGAACGAGGTCTTTCCGGGCCTCACCCGTGCGCACGAGGTCGACGATCGCCTCGGCGACCACCCGCGGGTCATCGAAGGACGCCCCCGCCGTCATCGCTTCGGCGTCGGAGCGTCCGGCCTTGATCGAGGTGAGGAATTCCGTCTCCGTGGCGAAGGGGATGACGGTCGACACGGTGACACCCGTTCCCGCCAGTTCGTTGCGAGTGACCGCGGACAGCCGCTCCAGGGCGATCTTGGACGCGACGTAGCACCCGGTGCCGGGCACGTCGGCGAACGTGGTGCCCGAGCTGACATTGACGACGGCTCCGCTCCCGTTCGCTCTCATCGAGGGGAGGACCGCCTGCATCATGGCGAGGGGTGCGACGAGGTTGAGCTCGAGCACGTCCCGGAAGTCGCTCACCGACACCTGCTCGACCGTGGCCTGGAGTCCCTGTCCGGCGTTGTTCACGAGCACGTCGATACGGCCGAAGCGATCGAGCGCGGCCGTGGCGAGCGTGGAGATGTCGGTCTGGCTCGTGACGTCGCAGCGGACGGCGATCGCGTCGCCCAGTTCGAGGGCGAGGGCGCGGATGCGTTCTTCGCGGCGGGCGGCGAGGACCACGCGTGCCCCGGCGGCGGCGAACGCTCTCGCTGTCGCGGCGCCGATTCCCGACGAGGCGCCGGTCACGACGACGACGCTGTTCTGGATCTGCATGGGACCTCCCGTCCGGTTCACCGAAGCGATGAACACGAATAACGATACTCCAGAGTAGCGTTATTGCGGGTGGCTGTCGTATCCTCGACGGATGGACACTCCCGCGCCGCCGAGCCAGAAGAAGCGGGGTCGGCCCCGCGACCTCACCCGCGACGGCATGGTGCTGGCGGCCACGCTCGACCTGCTGGCGGAACGGGCCTACGAACAGGTCAGTCTGGACGAGGTCGCCGCGCGCACCGGCCGAGCAAAAACCACTCTCTACCGGCGCTGGGGAACGAAGGACGATCTCGTGCTCGCCGCCGTCCGGTCGATGGGGTACCCGCCCGAGATCGATGAGCTCCCCGACCGAGGATCGCTGCGCGACGACCTGATCGCCGTCATCGACTCGCCCTGGTTGGGGGGAGCATCCCGTCGTCTCACGCTCTTCGCCGGGCTCTCCGCCGCGTCGCATCGGTCGGCGACGCTGCGCGACATGGTCGCGACGCAGGTGACTCAGCCGTATGTCGAGGTGTACCGCCGGCTCCTGATCCGGGCGGTGGAGAGGGGACTTCTGTCGACGTCGGTCGTGGATCGCGTCGCCTCTCTCGCCGCGGTCATCCCGGCGATGAGCGGCTTGTCCTTCGCTCAGACGCCCGCCGGCCCGAGACGCGACGACTTCGTCTCCATCGTCGACGACGTGCTGCTGCCGGCGTGCGGGGCGGCCCCCTGATTCAGCCCGCCGCCACCCGTCCGTTCTCGAGCCGCACCGCGCGGTCGACGAGCCCCGCGGGAACCTCGACGTGCGAGGCCAGGACCACGGCGCGATCGCGGTCGACCGCGCCGAGCAGGTCACGCAGAAGGGCATCGGATGCCGCGGGGTCGACGCCCGCGGTGGGCTCGTCGAGCACGAGCACCGGGAAGTCGCGCAGGATCGCCCGGGCGAGAGCGAGGCGTTGCGCTTGGCCGCCCGAGACGAGTCCGCCCCGATCGCCCACGGCTGCCTCGAGGCCGCCGCGCTCTCGCGCCCAGTCGGCGAGTCCGACGCGATCGAGCACCGCCCACAGCTCCTCGTCGGTCGCGCTCTCGCGCGCGAACAGCAGGTTCTGGCGCACCGACTCGTCGAACAGGTACGGCACCTGTTCGATCAGGCCGACGGTGCGGCGCAGGTCGTCTCCCGAGATCTCGCGGGCCTCGCGTCCCCCGATCCGGTACGACCCCTCGTAGTCCAGCAAGCGCGTCAGCACGTGCGCGAGCGTGGTCTTTCCCGCCCCGCTCGGGCCCGTCACGAGGACGCGCTCGCCCGGGCCGACGCGGAGGTCGACGTCGTCGAGGCGGCCGGCGTCTGCGTCGGTGTCGCTGCGCGCCGGCCAGTGCGCCCGGATGCCGCTGAGCTCGATCCCCGCGCCGAGGGCGGGCGCCTGATCGGTCGGGGCCGGTTCGTCGTGGGGGAGTCCGTCGGGGACGGCCTCGGGTACGGCCTCGGCGATGCGCTCCGCCGCCGCCCGCACCTGCCGCCACGAGGCGAGGGCGAGCGGCACCGGCCCGAAGACCTCGAACACCGCCATCGGCAGCAGCACGACGACCGCGAGTCCCGGGCCCGACAGCGAGCCGCCGGTGACCGCGGGGGCGGCGACGAGCAGCGCGACGAGAGAAGCGACCCCCGCCAGCACCGACACCGCGCCCGCGGTGAGCCCCTGGGCTCCGCCGCGGCGCACGGCGGCCCGACGCAGGGCGGCATCGGCGCGGTGGACGCGTTCGGCCGCGGCATCCAGTGCTCCGTACGCGGTCAGCACGTCGAGATTGGTGAGAAGGTCGTGCACCGCGTCGGCGACGCCGGCGCGCAGAGGCGCGATCGAGCGCTCGGCGCGAGCACCCGCGGCCCACCCCAGGGCGACGGCGAGGCCGAAGGCGGCCACGAGGCATCCCAGCAGGACGAGAGCCGCGGGCCACGAGACGAACGCGGTGAAGATCACAGCGGCGAGCGAGGTCAGCGCGGCGGTCGTGAGTGGCAGCACGACGCGCAGGGGGAGGTTCTGCAGCTCATCGACGTCGTCGACGACGCTCGAGAGCAGCCCCCCGCGACGCGAGCGGGCGAGGCCGTCGGGAGCGAGCGGCACGAGCTCGCGCACGAGGTCGGAGCGGACCCCCGCGAGCCGGTGCAGGGCGGCATCGTGGCTCGTGAGGCGCTCGAGGTAGCGGAAGACCCCGCGCGACAGCGCGAACGCGCGCACCCCGACCACGGCCACCGACAGGTACATCACGAGCGGTTGCTCGGCGGCCCGCGCGATGAGCCAGGCGCTCGCCGCGAGCAGCGCGATCGAGCTCGCCGCCGTGCCGAAACCCGACAGCACCGCGGGCGCGAAGCGCCGGCGCGAGGGCATCGCCGATCGCAGGATGCCGCGGACGCGGGCGTTCACGAGCGCACCTCGGAACAAAGGGGGCTGCGCGTCGCACGGGCAGCGGTCTCCTCGACGGGCTCCGGAGCCTCGGGCGTCGGTTCCGGGAAGTCGACGTCCGGTTCGGGGGACGGGGTTCGCGGGTCGAGGAGCGGGGAGGCCAGTTCGACCACGCGGTCGGCGATCGCCCGGGCGGAGCGGCGATGCGAGACGAGCAGCACCCCGCGACCGGCGTCGGCCTCGCGGCGCAGGGTCGTCCACAGGTGCGCCTCGGTGTCGGCATCCAGAGCACTGCTGGGCTCGTCGAGCACGAGCACGGGCGTGCCGCCGACCCGCGCGCGGTACAGCGCCCGCGCGACGGCGACGCGCTGCGCCTGCCCGCCCGAGAGCCCCGCTCCACCGGCACCGAGGGGGGTGGCCGGGTCGACGTCGGCCGCTCCCGCGTCAGCCAAGGCCGCCACGATCCGGGCCGGGTCGGCGGTCGAGCCGAGCGAGACGTTCTCGGCGACGCTGCCCGAGACGAGCGCCGGCCGCTGTCCCGCCCACGCCACCGAGGCGCGGGCGTGCGGCACGGCGACGCCGTCGACGCGCACCTCGCCGTCGTGCTCCGCCCATCCGAGCAGGGCGGCGACCAGCGACGACTTGCCCACTCCGCTGGGGCCGGTCACGAGCACCACCTCGCCGGGCCACACCGACAGCGACACCGTCGGAAGAGCGTGCCCCTCGCGGTGCACCCGGACCCTGTCGAGCGCGATGGTCGAGCCGAGCGCCGGGGTGCCGGCATCCGGGATCCGCTCTTCGCGCGTCTCGACCGCGCGCGCGGCGTCGAGGGCGTCGAAGATCTCGTCGGTGGCAGCGACCCCCTCGGAGGCCGCGTGGAACTGCACCCCGACCTGTCGCAGCGGCAGGTACGCCTCGGGCGCCAGCAGCAGCACGAAGAGGCCGATCAGCAGCGTGAGGTCGCCCGAGAGCAGGCGGAAGCCGATGGTGACGGCGACGATCGCCACCGAGATGGAGGCGAGGAACTCCAGCGCGAATCCCGAGAGGAACGACACCCGCAGCACCGTCATCGTCTCGCGCGTGTAGTCGCGCGTGATGGTGTCGATCGAGCGCGCCGCCCGATGCTGACGCCCGAACGCCTTCAGCGTTCCGAGTCCCTCGACGGTATCGGCGAAGCGCGCGGCGAGGCGTCCGAGGGTGCGGAACTGCCGCTCCTGGACGCCGCGGGTCGCGAGGCCGATCAGCACCATGAACAGCGGGATCAGGGGGATCGTCAGCACGACGATCAGGCCCGACAGCGGGTCGGCGAGTGCGATGGCGCCGATGAGGATGGGCATGGTGATCGCGGTGGCCACGAGCTGCGGCAGGTAGCGACCGAAGTACGCGTCGAGCGCCTCGAGGCCGTGACCCGCCGTGAGCGACAACGACGCGGAATTGCGCCGGGCGAGCCAGCCCGGACCGAGGCGGCTCACCGCGCCGATGAGCGCTGCCCGCAGCTGCAGCGACGCTGCCGCCGCGCCGTGCGCCGACGCGCGCTCCGAGGCCGCGATCAGCACCCCCCGGAGGAGCACGAGGGATGCCGCGACCCCGACGTCTCCCCACAACTCGCCGACCGGTCGGCCCTGGATCACGCCGACCAGCGCGGCGCTGAGTGCCCACGCGAACCCGACGACGACCCCCGTCTGCGCGAGCACGATCGCCGCGGTCACGGCGAAGAAGGCGCGAGAGGCGGTGGCGTAGCGGAGCAGCCGCGGGTCGACGGGTTTCATGGGTCAGTGGGCGACGAGCGCGGCTTTCTCGATGCGGGCGCGGGTCACGCGTTTGCGGAACACCCAGTAGGTCCAGCCCTGGTAGGCGAGGATCAGCGGGAGGAAGATGAGCGCCGCCCAGCTCATGATGGTCAGCGTGTACTCGGTGCTCGAGGCGTTGTCGATGGTGAGGCTCGAGCCCGCCCCGAGCGTGGAGGGCATGACGTTCGGGAACAGCGCGAAGAACAGCGCGGCGACCGCGGCGACGATGGTCACCGCTCCCAGGGTGAAGGCGGTGCCTTCTCGGTCGCGGGCGTTCGAGACCCACGAGCCGATCAGCGTCAGCGCGGCGACGCCGGAGAGGGCGACCACGCCGAGGAACAGCGGAGCGTCCGCGGCGTTCGCGATCGTCCAGATGAGGAAGAGCGCGGCCAGGGCGATCGTGACGAGGCCCGCGCGGCCCGCGAGGCGTCGAGCGTCGGCGCGCACCTGGCCGTCGGTCTTCAGCGCCACGAAGTACACGCCGTGCAGGAAGAACAGGCTCAGGGTCGTGAGCCCGCCGAGGATGCCATAGGGGTTCAGCAGCGTCAGAACGGTGCCGACGTACTCGTGGTCGGCATCCAGGGGCACGCCCTGCACGATGTTCGCGAACGCGACGCCCCAGAGGAAGGCGGGGGCGGCGGATCCTGCGACGATCATGCGGTCGAAGGTCCGCTTCCACTTCAGTGAGTCGCGCTGGTGGCGGTACTCGAACGAGACGCCGCGGGCGATGAGGGCCAGCAGGATCGCGAGCAGCGGGAGGTAGAAGCCGCTGAACAGTGTCGCGTACCACTCCGGGAACGACGCGAACAGGGCCGCGCCGGCGACGATGACCCAGGTCTCGTTGAGGTCCCAGACGGGGCCGATCGTGTTGATGATCTGGCGGCGCGCGATGTCGTCCTTGCCGAGGAAGGGGAGCGACATGCCGACGCCGAAATCGAAGCCGTCGAGCACGAAGTAGCCGACGAAGAGGAAGGCGACGATCCAGAACCAGAGGTGTGCGAGGTCCATGAGGGGCTCCTAGTAGACCGTGGTCGGGGTGTTCTCGATGGAGTCGTCGTGCTCGGCATCCGGATCGGGCAGGGGCTCGGGGCCCTTCTGCGCGAACTTCACGATGAGACCGAACTCCACGACGGCGAGGGTGGCGTAGACGAGGGTGAAGGCGATCAGCGAGATCAGCACGCTCCAGCCGGGCACGCTGGGCGAGACGCCGTCCTGCGTGAGCATGAGCCCGAAGACGATCCACGGCTGCCGGCCCATCTCGGTGAAGAGCCAGCCGACGAGGCTCGCGAGCATCGGCAGCGGAGCGGCCCAGATCGCCACGCGCCACATCCACGGGGCGACCGGGCGGGTCGCCTTCTTTCGGGTCACCCAGAGGCCGACGACACTGACGAGCGCCGCGATGCCGCCGAGGGCGATCATCCAGCGGAACGCCCAGTAGGTGACCCAGAGGACGGGGGCGAAGTTGCCGTCGACCTGGTCGGCGAACTGCGGGAACATCTGCTGGCTGTAGAGGGTGTTGAGGTCGTTGATGCCCTCGACGCAGCCGTCGAGGGAGTGCGTGGACAGGATGCTGAGCAGGAAGGGCACGCGGATGGAGAACAGCTCGCTCGTTCCATCGGGCGTGCCGAGTGTGAAGATCGAGAACGACGCGTCCTGGCCGCAGACGGTGTTGAACGTCGCCTCGGCCGCCGCCATCTTCATCGGCTGCGTGGCCACCATGACCAGGCTCAGTTGGTCGCCCACGATCGCGACGAGCACGAAAGACACCAGCGTCGACCACAGACCGAAACGGAGCGTCTTGCGCATCATGTCGGTGTTGCGACCGCGCGCCATGTGCCAGGCCGAGACGGCGACGACGACCATCGCGGCGAACATCCAGCCCGCGAAGATCGTGTGCGGGAAGGCGGCGAGGGCGACGGGGTTCGTGAGCATCGCCCAGAAGTCCACGAGTTCGGCGCGGTGGCCGTCGGCCGACATCTGGTACCCGACCGGGTTCTGCATGAAGGCGTTGGCGGCGATGATGAAGTACGCCGACAGGGTGGCGCCGATGCCGGCCATCCAGATGCTCGCCAGGTGCGCGAGGCGGGGGAGCTTGTCCCACCCGAAGATCCAGAGGCCGATGAAGGTCGCCTCGAGGAAGAACGCGAGCAGCCCCTCGAAGGCGAGAGGTGCGCCGAAGACGTCGCCGACGAAGCGGGAGTAGGCCGACCAGTTCATGCCGAACTGAAACTCCTGCACGATTCCGGTGACCACGCCCATGGCGAAGTTGATGAGGAAGATCTTCCCGAAGAACCGGGTGATGTGAAGCCATCGCACGTCTCCGGTGCGGTACCAGACGGTCTGGAAGATCGCCACGATGAGCGACATCCCGAGCGTCAGGGGCACGAAGAGGAAGTGGTACAGCGTCGTCAACCCGAACTGCCAGCGGGCGAGGGCGAGAGGGTCGAGCCACTCCATCAGGAGCCTCCGATCGAACCGGACTGTGTGGTCAGACCACATGCTACGCCGGGGCCTTCCGGCGCGTCGGGCGATCCCTCGGCGTCGAACGATATACTCGGCAAGTCATTTCTCCGTCGCCAGGAGGCGCCCGTGTCCGTCCGTCTGAGCCTGCTCGCGATCCTCGATCGCGGCACCTGCTACGGCTCCCAGCTGCGGGCCGAGTACGAGCGCCGCACGGGCGCGCGGGTGAACGTCGGCCAGGTGTACACGACCCTCGAGCGCCTCGAGCGCGACGGGCTGGTACAGGGCGCCGGCCTCGACGACGAAGCGCGCGTGCTGTGGGAGGTGACCGCCGACGGTCGCGCCGAGCTGCGTGCGTGGCTCTCGGGGGCATCCCTGGTCGAGGGGCGCGACGACGTGGCCCTCAAGATCGCGCTCGCCGTGACGCTGCCGGGAGCGGATGTGCCCGGCATCCTGTCGGTCCAGCGCGAAGCGGTCCGTGCGGCGCTCGCCGAGGTGCAGGCGGAGCGGACGGATGCCGTTCCCGCGGCCATCGTGCTCACCGCTCGCCGGGTGCGACTCGAGGCCGACCTGCGGTGGCTCGACGAGGTCGAGACGCTCACGGCGGGGGTGGAGCCGTTCGACCTGTCGGACGAGCGTCCGCGCCGCGGTCGCCCCGCGCGCAGTGCCGTCTGACCTCGCCGTAGCTTCGATGCGACGTCTCGTCAAGGGCCGCGAGATTCACGGGTGAACGGCGCAGGCTGAGAGCACCCCGGAGGAGCCAAGGAGTCTCGCATGGTCATGGAAGCACCCCTCAGCCGCCCGGGATCATCGAAGGCTGCGGCCCGCGCCGCGGCGAAAGCGGCCCCGTCCTCCGCTCCGCCCGTCCTCACCGAGATCCCGTGGACACGCGTCGATCTCGACCTGTACGAGGTCGCCCGCGACGGGTACATCGTCGGGTACGTCGAGGTCGTCGGCGCCGTCTTCGTGGCCCTCGGCGGTGCGCGCTACGACCGCGCGGTCGAGGTGTCTCAGCACCTCACTTTCCACGCCGCCGTCGACGTCCTGGTGCGCCGCGCCTTCTGAACCCGACTCGGTGATCGGCGTCGGGTGAGGCTCGCCCGCGGGATGATCGGACGTGCGGGGTCAGCGCACGCGCGTATACCCGGCCTCGTCGATGGCTGCGGTGAGCGCGTCGTCGTCGGCCGTGCCCGCGATGCGCACGAGCGAAGCGTCGCCGACACGGAGTTCGACGTCGACGACCTCCACGCCGTCGAGCGCGTTGAGCTCTTCGGTGACCGCGCGCACGCAGTGCGCACAGGTCATCCCCTCGACGCGGATCACGTCGGTCGTCGCCGCGTCCGCGCGGACGGCAGGGGCGGATGCCGCGGCTCCGTGGCCGCACCCGCACCCGTCGCCGCACCCGCCGCCGGCGGGCGAGGTCGAGGTGAGGCCGAGGTCGATGCGCTGTTCGGTCATACGTGTCTCCTTACGAGCGGACCAGGCGAGCGATCGCCTGGTTGGCTTCTCTGAGCTTCTCTTCGGCGACGGGGCCGCCCTGTGCGGCCGCCTCGGCGACGCAGTGCGAGAGGTGGTCGTCGAGCAGTGAGAGGGCGACGTTCTCGAGAGCCTTGGTTACCGCGGAGACCTGGGTGAGGATGTCGATGCAGTACTGGTCGTCGTCGACCATGCGCGCGATGCCGCGCACCTGCCCCTCGGCGCGGCGCAGGCGCTTGAGGAGGTCGTCTTTGTGGCCCTCGTATCCGTGCATGGCTCCACGATACCCCCATGGGGTATACGTAGCACCGTCCTTCGTCCTGTCAACCCCCTCGAAATCTTCGGCTGACGAGCGGATGGTGGGCAAACCAGGAGGTCGACATGTTCTCTCGTCGCACCGGTGGTGGTCAGCGATGACCGCCGATCCCTTCCCCACCGGCCCCCACCGCCCCGTGCGCATCCCGCACCTGCCCCCGTTGCGCTCGCAGCGGCGACAATCGAAGGATGACGCGAACACTGGCAGCGCTTCCGGGCGCCGCCCGGAGGCTGTGTCTCAGCCGAAGAAACGGCGAGATCTGCACCCGTGAGGACGGCCACCGCGGCCTTCACCACCGCACCGGCGGACGGCTGCTCTGGAGCGACCTGCAAGCCGACCCGCCCGAGTGCGTCGCGGGTGGGACCCCCGCCGAACCCGCCCCCACCCTCGGCGACGGATTCCCCGGCGGCCGCGCACTCTGCCCGATCTGCTGGGCGTTCGTGAACCGCGACGACGGCGGCCTGCTCGAGCCCCACGATTCGTGGCGAGGTGACGACTCGCGCGCCGAGGCCGACCGCCGTCGCGAGTGGTTCAACGCGTACGGGTGGTGACGAGCGCCGCTCGACCGTCGACGACCTCGACGGTCTCGTCGAGTGCGTCTGCGTGCACGAGGTCGTGCGTCACGAGCAGCGTCGCCGTTTCGCGTTCCCGCGTGAGTCGTGACAGCAGAGCCATGATCTCCCCGCCCCGGGTGCTGTCGAGAGCGCTCGTCGGCTCGTCGACCAGCAGTACCCGCGGCTCGTGCACGAGAGCACGGGCGATCGCCACCCGCTGACGTTGACCGCCGGAGAGCTGGGCGGGCCGACGATCCGCCAGGGCGCCGAGACCGACGGCCTCGAGCAGCTCGTCGACCCGCGAACGAACGAGCACGCGCCGTTCGCGCCGGCCGGGGCCGCCGAGCTCGGCCATGACCCGCAGCTGCTCGCGAGCGGTGAGGGCCGGAAGCAATTGCGGCTGCTGGAACACGATGCCGATGCTCTGACGCCGCAGCGCCGTCGCCGCCGCGGCGCCGAGCCGGGTGGCATCCGTCCCCGCGACGATCACCCGCCCGGAGTCGGATCGCACGAGGGTGGCGGCCAGGGCCAGGAGGCTCGATTTGCCCGAACCCGAGGGGCCGGTGATGCCGGTCACGAGGCCCGGTCGTCCCTCCAGCGTGACATGGTCGACGGCGGTGACGCGGGCGTCTCCGTCGGGGTAGGTCAGGGTGACGTCGTCGAGAAGGATCATCGGGTGCTCCCGAGGGCGGTGAGGGGGTCGGACGAGATGACGGTGCGGAGAGAGACGGCCGCACCGAGAAGGCCGAGCGCGATCAAACCCGCTGCGGGAGCGAGAGTTGTCAGCGGGCTCAGAACGAAGGGCAGCGCGCCACCCGCGAGGACGCCGAGCAGGGCGGTCAGGCCGATGCCGACCCCTACCCCTCCCACGAGAAGCACGAGGGCCTGGCCGAGAGCGTCGCGCACGAGAGCGGGGGTGCTCGCCCCGAGGGCCTTGAGCACGGCGATGTCGGCCGAGCGCTGCATGCTCCACACGGTGAAGAACGCGCCGACCACGAGCGCCGAGACGCCGAACAGCATCGCGATCATCAACGCGAGCGAGCCGATCTCGGAGCGGAACGTCGACAGCGCGGTGAGACTCGCCAGGGGAGTGGATGCCGTGGTGCCGGTGTCGGCGGCGACGGAGTCCCACGCGGGGGAGCCGGTGACGGCGAGCACCGTCGGCTGCCCCGTCCCACCCAGACGCTGGTCGAGGGCCGTCCAGGCGGCCGTGCTGAGCGTGACGACGGGCGTATGGCTGTACCAGTCGTCGCCACCGATCGCGGCCACACGGTACGACGAGCCCGCGACGGATACGTCGTCGCCCACCACCGCGTCCAGGGCCTTCGCGGCCCCCGCCGACAGGTCGACCTCGTCGTCGCGGCGCGGGGCGGCGAAGGCCGTTCCCGCGTCGAGGCCGAAGAGGGCGACGGCCGTCGCGGCGCCCGGTCCCTCGACCCGTGTCTGCAAGATGCCGACGGGGGTGACCGTCTCGACGCCCGGGGCCGCGCGCCACGCGGCGACGGTGTCGGCCGCGATGGCGGAATCCGCGAAGGTCGCACTCGCGCCCTCGATCGGGTGCAGCACGAGCCGGTCTGCGGGCAGGGCGATCACGGCCGAGACGTTCTGCACGGCCAGACCGCCCGTGAGACCCGACAGGAACCCGACGAGCAGGGTGACGAGGGCGACGACCGCCCCGATGAGGGCGAATCGCCCGCGGGCGAACCGCAGATCGCGCCATGCGACGTACACGTCGCCTCCTTTCGCCGACGACTCTCGCCGGCACCGTTCCACCCTCGCCCGGACCGCCCTGGCCGTCATCGGCGGGGTGGGCGAACCTCTCCTCCACCTTTCGGATGATCCGCCGAGGTCCCGGCATCCGTAGCCTGGATCGGGAAATGACCCATCGTCCCCTCGCCCCCGTCTTCGCGGGGCTGCGCGCGGGCTTGCACGCCCTCTTCGGCGGCCTGCTCGCTCTCGTCGTCGCGCGCGTGCTGCTGACGGACGGGTCGGTGCTCGCCCTCGTGCTCGCGGGAGCGCTGGGCGCGGTGTACCTCGCGGGCCTCTGGATCGCCCGCGCGGGGCGATCGCGGCGCGGCGTGGTGTGGGTGGCGGCGCTCACGGTGGTGTGGGCGGCACTGGTGTGGCTCGTCCCCGAGGCGGCGTACCTCGTCTTCCCGCTGTTCTTCCTGTATCTGCACGTGCTGCCCGGGGTCGCCGGTCCCGTGGCGGTCGTCGGCGCGACCGCTCTCACGATCGCCGCGTTCGCCGTCCACGGGGGCCTCACCGTCGGCGGCGTCGTCGGGCCTGTCGTCGGTGCGGGTGTGGCGCTGCTCATCGGCCTGGGCTACGGAGCCCTCGAGCGACGGGCGGCGGAGCGTGAAGCCCTCATGGCCGAGCTCCTCGCCACGCGCGATCGGCTCGCGGCCGCCGAGCGCGAGCAGGGCACCCTCGCCGAGCGGGCGCGACTGGCGCGGGAGCTGCACGACACCGTGGCGCAGGGGCTCTCCAGCATCCAGATGCTCCTCCACGCCGCGGAGCGGGCGGACGCCGACGGCCCCGGTATCGACCACGTTCGACTCGCTCGTCAGACCGCGGCCGACGGTCTCGCCGAGACTCGCCGGTTCATCCGCGAACTCTCGCCGCCGAGCCTCGATCGTGGCCTGGGGTCCGCCCTCGAGCGTCTGGCCGCCGGGTGGGGGACCCGCGAGGGCATCGACGTCGAGGTCGAGGTGGATGCCGCGGTCTCGCTGCCCATGGACGCGCAGACCGCCCTGCTGCGCATCGCCCAGGGCGCCCTCGCGAACGTCGCCCAGCACGCCGGGGCGCGGCGCGTGAGTATGCGGCTCGTGCCGCAGTCGAGCGGTGCGCGTCTGACGATCTCCGACGACGGCGCCGGGTTCGATGCGAGCGGCGCCGAGGCCGCGGCAGCCGGAACCGACTCCTTCGGGCTGCGGGCCATGCGCGAGCGCGTCGACCAGCTCGACGGCGTGCTCGAGGTCGACAGCGCGCCCGGCGTCGGTTCGACCATCACCGTGGTGCTGCCGGGAGCGACGTCGTGATCCGCGTGCTCATCGCCGACGACCACCCGGTCGTACGTGCCGGCGTCCGCGCCCTGCTCGACGCCGAGCACGACATCGCGGTCATCGGCGAGGCCGCCACCGCAGACGAAGCCGTCACGCTCGCCGAATCGCTCGCTCCGGAGCTCGTCCTGATGGACCTGCAGTTCGGCGAGCGGGCCGCCGGCGCCGAGGCCACCCGGCGGGTGCGCGCCCTGGCCGCGCCGCCGTACGTGCTCGTGCTGACGAACTACGACACCGACGGCGACATCCTCGGTGCCGTCGAGGCGGGCGCCAGCGGTTATCTGCTGAAGGACGCCCCGCCCCACGAGCTGCTCGCGGGCGTCCGCGCCGCCGCCGCGGGGCAGAGCGCCCTGGCTCCGGCCATCGCGGGGCGCCTGCTGGCCCGCCTGCGCGAGCCCCGGGTGACGCTCTCGGCGCGCGAGATCGAGGTGGTTCGTCTCGTCGCGCGAGGCGCCTCGAACGCCGAGGTCGCCGCGCGCCTGCACATCACCGACGCGACGGTGAAATCCCACCTCGCGCACGTGTTCTCCAAGCTCGGCGTCTCGTCGCGCACCGCCGCCGTCTCGGCCGCGCGGAGTCTCGGCATCCTGCGCTGAACGCGCGGGCCACGGGCGCGCCCCGTACGATGGCTGCATGATCCGGGTGCACGTCGTCGGGGTCGCACTGGATCCGGCGCAGCAGCACGTCATCCTGCTGAAGCCCGTCGACACCACGACGGACGGCGACCGGGTGCTTCCCGTCTGGATCGGGCCGCAGGAGGCCATGTCGATCCTCGTCGCGATCGAACGCACCGGCTCGCCGCGTCCTCTCGCGCACGACCTCATGACCGCGATGCTCGGTGAACTGTCGGCCTCCGTGGATCGCGTCGAGATCACCCACCTCGACGAGGGGACCTTCCACGCGCGGGTGGTGGTGAACACCCCGGCGGGGCCGCGGACCTTCGACTCCCGTCCCTCGGATGCCATCGCCCTCGCGGCACGCGCCGATGCTCCGATCCTCGTGGCGGACGCCGTGTTCGACGAGGCCGCGGTGCCCGACGAGACCGTGGAGCTCGACGGTGGGGGCGCCGACGAGGACCGTGTCGAGGAATTCCGACGGTTCCTTGACGACGTCGATCCCGCGGATTTCCAGGGCTAGCACCGATCCTTCGTGCCCTCGTACGCTCCTAGACTCGCGGAGGGGCCGCGTGCGGCGGCCGTGATCCACGACGAACGGGGAACCAATGCAACTCGCCATGGTCGGACTCGGACGAATGGGCGCCAACATCGTCCGCAGGCTCATGAGGGACGGTCACGGCTGCGTCGTGTTCGACGTGAACCAGGATGCCGTGGCATCCCTGGTCGCGGAGGGGGCCACCGGGGCGACGAGCATCGCCGATCTCGCCTCGAAACTGCAGAAGCCCCGCGCCGTATGGCTCATGATCCCCGCCGGTCTCACCGGCACGGTCGTCGACGAGGTCGCCGCCGTCCTCGAGCCGGGCGACATCATCATCGACGGCGGCAACTCGAACTACCGCGACGACGTGCGCCGGGCGAAGAAGCTCGACGAGAGCGGCATCCACTACGTCGACGTGGGCACGAGCGGCGGAGTCTTCGGTCTCGAGCGCGGCTACTGCCTCATGGTGGGCGGCCACGACGAGGCCGTCGCGCACCTCGAGCCGGTCCTGCGCACCGTCGCCCCCGGGCCGGGAGAGGTCGAGCGCACGCCCGGTCGCACCGGCGACTACACCACCGAGGAGCGCGGCTATCTGCACTGCGGCCCCTCCGGCTCGGGTCACTTCGTGAAGATGGTCCACAACGGCATCGAGTACGGCATCATGGCGGCTCTCGCCGAGGGGCTGAACGTGCTCAACAACGCCGACGCGGGACTGCACCAGGGGGAGCACTCCGCCGAGGTCGCTCCCCTCGAGGAGCCCGAGTTCTACCAGTTCGACATCGACACGGCCCGCGTCACCGAGCTCTGGCGCCGCGGCTCGGTCATCTCGTCGTGGCTGCTCGACCTCACCGCGGCGGCTCTCGCCCAGAACCCGACGCTCGATGGTCTGGCTGGTCGCGTGTCCGACTCGGGCGAGGGGCGCTGGACCGTCAAGGCCGCCGTCGACACGGGCGTGCCGGTGCCCGTGCTGGCCGCGTCGCTGTTCGAGCGGTTCGCCTCGCGCGGCGAGGACCACTTCGCCAACCAGGTGCTCTCGGCGATGCGTCTGCAGTTCGGCGGGCACCAGGAACTGCCGGCGGGCGATGTGCTCGAGGCAGGTCAGAAGAAGGCCGAGAGCGGCCGCGACTGACCCCTACGACGACGCCCCCGCCGCCGGTCATCGGGCCGGCGGCGGGGGCGTCGTCGTTCGTCCGCGGCGCCCCGGGGGAGACTAGAGGGATGAGCAGTACCGATTCCCCGTCGCCCGCTGACCGCTACGTCGTCGCCACCGACGGCGCCTGCAAGGGCAACCCCGGGCCTGCCGGGTGGGCCTGGGTCGGCGAAGACGGACACTGGGCGGCCGGATCGATCCCCGAGGGCACGAACAACATCGGCGAGCTGCTCGGGCTCCTGCACGCCATCACCGACCATGCCGACGTGCGCGAGCTCGTGGTGCAGGCCGATTCGAAGTACGCCATCGACACCTACTCGAAGTGGATGGACGGCCATCGCCGCCGCGGCTGGGTCACGAGCGCGAAGAAGCCGGTCGCCAACCAGGGCATCCTCGAAGCCCTCATCGCCGCCCGTGACGCCCGACGGGCCGCGGGCCTGCCCGACGTCGAACTCGAACACGTGCGCGGGCACTCGGGGCACGTGCTCAACTCGTGGGCCGACGAGCGCGCCGTGCGCGCGTCGCAGCACGCCGCGAAGGGTGAGGAGCTGATCTGGACCTCGCTTCGCGGTCTCGACACGCTTGAGGTGTCGTCGGCGCCTCCGCGTTCTGCGGCTGACCGCAACGGGCGTTAGGCGCCGATGACTTCCGCCTCTTCGGCGGGTGTGAGTCCGGCGCGGCGGGGGCGGTCCAGTCCGCGCTCGCGCTCATCGTCGAGCGTGCGGCGTATCGTCTCGGCGAGGGAGCGGCGTCGCCCTCCGGATGCCACGAAGGCGGCGTCGCTGCGCCGTGCGAATCCGCCCGCGCTCTCGGGCAGCCACAGGGGGAGTGAGCGCGGCCCGGCCCAGTAGGCGACGCCGCGCGCGATGAGGGTGTCATCGTCGAGGGTGACGGTCTCGCTCGCCGTTCCGGCCGCATCGCGGGCCGCCGCGAGCACCGCGGCGAGCGGCAGTTCTTCGCCGACCGCGTTGATCGGGCCCGTGACACCCGTGCGTCCGGCGTGCGCGATCCACGCGGCGAGATCGTCCACGTCGATCGCCTGGACGTGACGGTCGGCCGCCACGGGCGCGACGACCCGCCCGCCGCGGGCATAGCGCGCGGGCCAGTAGCCGAAGCGGTCGGTGGGATCGCCCGGCCCCGCGATCAGCCCCGCCCGCGCGAGGAGCACCCGGTCACCCAGTCGCGCCGAGGTGAGCCGTTCGGCGTGCACCTTGGCATCCGCGTACTGCTCGAGGTCGCTCGGCTCGACGAGCTCCGCCGACTCGTCGGCGAAGGGGATGTCCGAGCGGGCATACACCGAGACGCTCGAGATCAGGCTCCAGTGCGCTGCGCGGTCGGCGAGGGCGTCGAGGGCGGATGCCACGAATCCCGGGTCCCACGAGAGCTCGACCACCTCGTCCCAGTCGCGCTGCACGCGCGCGTAGGAGTCGGGGTCGTTGCGGTCGGCGCGGATCAGTCGTGCACCTGGTGCCGTCTCGCCGGATTCGCCGCGGGCGAGGCAGGTGACCTCGGCCCCCTGCGCGAGGGCCTGCGCCGCGACGGCGCGGCCGAGCCATCCGGTTCCACCGAGGATGAGGAGCTGTCGCATGCGGGCCAGCAAACCATCTTCGGCGGCGCCAGGTCGACGGGGTTCGCGGACGGCGGACGAGGACCCGTGGTCGCTCCCCGTCGTTGTCCACAGGTGAAGGGATCATGGCATTTTCGGCATGAACTTTCCGCTAGTTTCTCCGCCACGGCATACGTCCCCGCCAGGGGACCCGACGAAGGGGTGGGAAAGATGACGGATGGACACGCTCAACACATGCTCGGTCGCCCGACCGGAGCGTTCGTGGGGGCCTCGTGGGTGGCGCTCGGGCTGGGGGCCTCGGTGTACTTCATCGGCCTGTACAACGCACAGATGACGCTCGCCGAGAAGGGGTTCTACCTCGCGGTCTTCCTGCTCGGTCTCTTCGCCGCCATCTCGGTGCAGAAGGCCGTCCGCGACCGTGCGGAAGACATCCCCGTGACCGGCGCTTACCTCGGCGTCGCCTGGGGCATGCTTCTCGTCGCGCTCGCCCTCATGGCGGTCGGCCTCTGGAACGCCGAGCTGCTGCTGTCCGAGAAGGGCTTCTACGGCATCGGCTTCGCGATGAGCCTCTTCGCCGTTGTCGCGGTGCAGAAGAACGTGCGTGACCTCGCGGCGTTCCGGAACCTCCACCCCGACAGTGCGCCGGCGGAGTACACCGCCTTCCCGGCGAACGGGTGACGCCTCAGCCGACCGGCGTCCCCTGGTGGAACAGGCACCGCGGTGCGGGGTCGCAGCGCCAGAGGGACGACCGGCGGCTGACGCGGTTCTCGAAGCGCAGCAGATAGGTCAAGAGGACCGTGTCAGGTCCGACGAGCCGACTCTCTCGTTCTTCGACGAGGGACGAGGAGTCGGTTCCCGGTTCATCCCCCAGGGCGGCGACGATCCCGTCTCGCGTCCACCGACGGCCGGACTGGCCGACCTCGACGAACTCGGGGTCGAGCAACCGGTTCAGCTCGCGAGGGTTCGAGCGCACCGCCGGATGCAGAAGCGTCTCTTCGGCCGCCCAGGCCGTGACGATGAGGGCGTCGGCATCCAAGGCCCTTCCGTGGATGACGTAGAAGCGCTGGATCCCGGCGGTCTCGCGTCCCCACGTGCTCGCGGCGACGCGGCGCTGGTGCGCGTCGAAAGCCGCTTCATCGACGAAGCGCTCCGACACGCTCCAGACGCCGTCGGTGTCGGTGGGGTCGACGTCGAAAGAGAGGCATCCCGGTTCCGCACGTGTCAGAGCGATGTGCTCGGCGAGATGTGCGCGCACGCGCTGCGCCTCGGTGGCGTCGGCGCAGCGCAACTCGCCGCGGAGCGTCACCTCGGGTCCACGCGGCACGGGCGTCGTGGAGCCACTCGCCCAGTCGCGGCGCAGAACGCTGTAGGCGACGGATGCCAGGGGGTCGCCGCCCTCGACGGGCCAGCCGTCGCGGTAGTGCGCCTCGAGCACCCAGCCGCATCGTTCGAAGACCCGCCGCATGGCGACGTTGTCGTCGCGGGTCTGCCCCTCGAATCGGATGACGCCGGGGTGGTGAGAGAAGACGAGGTGGGTCGCGGCCGACAACGCCGCCGAGCCGAAGCCTCGACCGCGGGCGCCGTCGGCGAGCCGCAGATCGACCGTCGCGGTGGCGTCTTGCAGGTCCTCCAGCCGGATCACACCGACGCGGCCGTCCCTCTCGTCGTCGATCCAGAAGGTCTCGACGTCGTCGCCGTCCCAGGAGCCCGCGCGGATGTCGTCCTCGACCTGCGCGACCGTCGGACGCACGCGCACGTGGAAAGGGAAGGTGTTCGAGGTGAGGAACGCCGTCAGCGCGGCGCGATCGTCTGCACCCGAGAGATCGACACGCGTCAGAGAGATGCCCACGTGTCCACCGTAGACACGAACGCCCCGCGGCGGCGGATCGAGGCGCGGGTACCCTGGAAAGCCGTCCCTGCCCGTCGTCATGGGCGGGTTCGGTTCCCCGCGTTCAGCCCCCCTCCCAGGAGCATCCCATCGCCGTCTCGCCCTCTCCGACACGGATCCGCGCCCTCCGCACCGCGTCCCTCGCCACCGCCGGTATCGGTGCCGCGATCACCATGGGTGCCCTGGGGCCATGGTTCACCCCCGTCATCCTCCTCGTCGCGACGGCGGGAGCGCTGCTGGTGATCTGGCGCACCAGCGCGGGTGCCATCGGCGCGCGGGCGATCGTGCCGGTGCTCGCTGTCGTCGTCGTGCTGACGATCGCGGCGTTGCTCGGGGTCATCGGCATCCTGCCCTCCGCGTGGGTGTGGGCCGCTCTCGGCGCCTACGCGGTGGCGTGGGGCGAGTACCTCGTGTCGCAGACCATCGCCCGCTCGCGGGGGCTGACGGAGTACCGGTGATTCCCGTCGCGTTCCGTCTCGTCGCGGCCGTGGCGCGCGCCCACGAGCGCGGCTGGCAGGGGATCCGCATCAACACGAACCTCTACGCGACGGGGCACTGGCGGTGCCGCGTGTTCGTTCCCGAACCGGGCGAGACGCACGACAGTCCTCTCGAGCGGGAGAGTAACGTCGTGCTGAGGTACTCCAGCGCGGGCGGAGAGGACGTCTTCCAGGACGGGCGCACCGACTGGACGGCCGAGACCCTGGCCGACCGCTTCATCGAGCTCGCGCGGCCCCACGCCGCGGCATCCGAACCGGATCCGGGGTACGCGACCTGGCTCGCCGAGCTGCGCCGTCGAACCGCAGGCGGAGCGTTCTGGATGGTCGAGGACGCGATGAGCCGCCAAGCCCTGTGGCGTGAGCGGGGGCTCGTCTGCCTCTGGTATGCCGACGCTCAGGCGGAGCAGGCGGATGCCACGGGCGCCGTCGATCAGAACGGGTTGACGCTCGACGGCACGATGCGGGTGCCGCCGTCGCGCTGAGCAGCGCGGTTCGCGTCACCGCAGCTCGAGGCACATGAGCCCCGGCCGATCGTCCCACGACGGGACGACCTCGAAACCCGCGGCGCGGTACATCCGCACCGCGGGCTCACGCCAATCCCAGACCGACAGACGCACCGGTCGCACGGCTCCGTTGAGCGCAGCCGTGAGCAACGCGGTTCCGACGCCTCGCCCCCGGGCGCGCGGATCGGTCCACACCCGCGAGAGTTCCGTGCCTTCGGGCACGGTCGATGAGACGACGAGACCGACATCTGCGCCGTCGACGGTGGCGATGAGGGCGTGCCGGCCCGCGAATGCCGCCGCCGGGTCGTCGATCTCCCGCGCGTAGCGCTCGGGAAAGATGTCGGCGGCGAGCCCGCGTTCGTCCTTCTCCGCCTCCGTCTGCCGCAGGTACGCCCCGACGAGGGCGCTGACGGCCGCGCCGTCTCGCGGGAAGACGGCTTCGCGGATGGTGACGCTCACCCTCTCACCGTACGACTCGGCGCGAAACGCCGAACGGACCCGGATGCCGATCGAGTCGGCATCCGGATCCGTCCGGGGAGTCGTTCAGACCGTCGCGAGGGTCGACTGCCATCCGAGGGCGGGGGCGACGTGCTTCGCGAAGTTCTCGACCAGGCGGAGGTTGAACTCCACCCCCATCTGAGACGGGATCGTGAGCATGAGCGTGTCGGCGCTCATCACGGCGGCGTCGTTCTGCAGCTGCTCGACGAGCTTGTCGGGGGTCGCGGCGTAGGTCTTGCCGAAGGTCGAGCGCATGCCGTCGATCACGCCGATCTGGTCGCTGCCGGCCGAGCCGCCGAAGTACATCTCGTCTTCCGCGGTGACGATGGGGAAGATGCTGCGGCTGACCGAGGTGCGCGGTTCGCCCTCGTGGCCGGCCTCGCGCCACGCGGCGCGGAACGCATCGAGCTGCTGCGCCTGCAGGAGGTCGAAGGGCGTGCCGTCGGCCTCGGTGAGCAGCGTCGATGACATGAGGTTAACGCCGATCCGCCCGGCCCACTCCGCGGTGGCCGTGGTGCCGGCGCCCCACCAGATGCGCTTGCGCAGGCCGGGGGAGTGCGGCTCGATGCGCTGCAGGCCGGTGCCGCCGCCGAAGGGGCTCATCGGATCGCGCTCGGCGAGACCCTCGCCGTCGATCGCGCGGAGGAACAGGTCGAAGTGCTCGCGGGCGATGTCGCCGCCGCGCGGATCCTCGGACCCGGTGTAGCCGAAGGCCTCGTAGCCGCGGACGACCGTCTCGGGTGACCCGCGGCTCACGCCCAGGGCGAGGCGGTTGGCGCTGATGAGGTCGACGGATGCCGCCTCCTCGGCGAGCATGAGGGGGTTCTCGTATCGCATGTCGATGACGCCGGTGCCGACCTCGATGCGCGAGGTGCGCGCGGCGATGGCGGCGAGCAGGGGCATGGGGGCCGCCTGCTGGCGTGCGAAGTGGTGCACGCGGAACGAGACGCCGTTGACCCCGAGGTCGTCCATGCCCTGGGCGAGGTCGATCGCCTGGAGCATCGAGTCGCCGGCGCTGAGCTGGCGACCGCCGCCGAGGGGGCCGTAATGGCCGAAGGAGAGTGTGCCGAAGGAGCGCATGACGTGTGTAACGCCGCGGTCGGTGATCTATTCCCACGCATATACCGGGAGTCGGCCCCGGCCCCCGGGAGGTGTGGAACCATTCTGGATATGGACGACGATGTGCGTGAGGAGTTGCGTCTGTTGCGCGCGCGGGCCTACGGCCCCGAGGCCGACATCGCCGACGACCCGGTCGCCGTCTCGCGTCTTCGAGACCTCGAAGAGCTCGAGCGCGAGGACCGGCTCCCCACGGCTCCGCGAACGCCGCCCGCCCCGCCGGCGGGTTCGAGCGCCGCGGTCGCGTCCGCGCAGCACGACGAGGAGGACGAGGAGGACGAGGAGGACGAGGAGGAGATCCGCCGCGAGCGCCCTCCCCTCGTGCACTCGAAGCGCCGCCTCTGGGCATGGGCGGTCTCGCTGGCCGTGGTCGCCGCCCTCGCCAGCGCGGCAACCGCGATGAGCGTGTCGTTCGTGCCCGTGACCGCGACGGCGGGAGCACCCCAGGTCGACACACTCGTGCCCGACCCGGACTCCTCGGCTCCCGCCGTGTTCGGTGAGCGCACGGGCGCGGAACGCGGCTACGAGAACTACTACGGGGTTGCGGCGTTCACGGGGCGGGCTGCCACCGACGCGACCGACAACCGCAACCCCTGTCTCTACCTGCTCGACGCCGACGAGGTGGACGCCGACGAAACGCGCGGCTTCCGCGGCAACTTCGTCTACGGCGGCTGCGGAGCCGGGGTGTTCCCCGCCACCGTGCAGTTCGTCGTCGCCGACGGCATGCCCGCCGCCTTCGTCCAGCGCTTCCCGGTCGGCACGAGCGTGCAGTTCGTCTTCGACGGCGAGAACGTGGGCGTCTTCAGCGACAGGGGCTGAGCCCGCCCGGTGAATGAGAGGGTGGGGGAGTGACCCCCCTTCTCGAGAACGTCCCCGTCGGCGCCGATCCGGATGCCGTGTACCTGGGCTTCGTCGAGTGGGCGGCCTCGCGAGGGCTCACGCTGTACCCCGCGCAAGACGAAGCAGTGATCGAGATCGTGTCGGGCGCGAACGTGATCCTGTCCACCCCGACCGGCACGGGCAAGTCGCTCGTCGCGGTGGCCGCGCATGCGGCATCCCTCGCCCGGGGCGGCCGCACCTATTACACGGCGCCGATCAAGGCCCTGGTGAGCGAGAAGTTCTTCGCCCTGGTCGACATCTTCGGCGCCGAGAACGTCGGCATGGTCACGGGGGACTCCTCGGTGAATTCCGATGCCCCGATCATCTGCTGCACCGCCGAGATCCTGGCGAACCTGGCCCTCCGCCAGGGTGCCGACGCCGACGTCGACCAGGTCGTGATGGACGAGTTCCACTACTACGGCGAGGCCGACCGCGGCTGGGCATGGCAGGTGCCACTGCTGTTGCTCACGCGCGCGCAGTTCATCCTCATGTCGGCCACTCTCGGCGACGTCGAGAACATCGCCGACGACCTGACGCGCCGCACCGGCCGCAACACCGCACGGGTGACGGGCGTCGAACGACCGGTACCCCTTCACTTCGAGTACGCCCGGACGCCCGTGCACGAGACGGTGCAGGAACTGCTCGACACCCGGCAAGCGCCGATCTACGTCGTGCACTTCTCTCAGGCCGCCGCGATGGAACGGGCGCAGGCGCTGTCGTCGATCCGCATCATCGGGCGCGAGCAGCGCGACGAGATCGCCGAGGCGATCGGCGGCTTCCGCTTCACGACCGGCTTCGGCAAGACCCTCTCGCGCTACGTGCGCGCGGGGATCGGCGTGCACCACGCCGGCATGCTGCCGCGGTACCGGCGGCTCGTCGAGACTCTCGCGCAGCGCGGGCTGCTGCGGGTGATCTGCGGCACCGACACCCTCGGCGTCGGCATCAACGTACCGATTCGCACCGTGCTGATGACGGCGCTGACGAAGTACGACGGCACGCGCATGCGCCAGCTCTCGGCGCGCGAGTTCCACCAGATCGCCGGTCGCGCCGGCCGCGCAGGCTATGACACCGCGGGAACGGTCGTCGTCATGGCCCCCGACCACGAGATCGAGAACGCCGCTCAGATCCTCAAGGCCGGCGACGACCTCAAGAAGCAGAAGAAGATCGTGCGCAAGAAGGCGCCGCAGGGCTTCGTCAACTGGACCGAGCAGAGCTACGACCGCCTGGTCGCGGCCGAACCCGAGCCCCTCGTCCCGCAGATGAAGCTCTCGGCCGCCATGCTCATCAATGTCATCGCGCGCGGCGGAGACGTCTTCTCGAACGTCCGCTCCCTCGTCTTCGACAACCACGAGCCTCGCTCCCGCCAGTACGAGCTCGCCCGCCGGGCCCTCGCGATCTTCCGCACCCTCGTTCAGGCGGGGGTCGTCGAGGCCGGGGCCGACGGCATCCGTCTCACGGTCGATCTGCAGCCGAACTTCGCCCTCAACCAGCCGCTGTCTCCCTTCGCGCTCGCCGCGATCGAGATGCTCGACCCCGAGGTCGAACTCGGAAGGGCACCGGATGCCGCGCCCCCGGCGTCATCGGTCGGCACGGGCCACTACGCGCTCGACGTCGTCAGCGTCATCGAGGCGACGCTCGACGACCCGCGCCCGATCCTGTCGCAGCAGCAGTTCCGCGCTCGCGGCGAAGCGGTCGCGGCGATGAAGCGCGAGGGCATCGAGTACGACGAGCGCATGGAGCTGCTCGAGCAGATCACCTGGCCCAAGCCGCTGGACGAGCTGCTCGCGCAGGCCTACGAGGTGTTCGCGTCGAGCCAGCCGTGGATCCGCGACTTCGAGCTGTCGCCCAAGTCCGTCGTGCGCGACATGTTCGAGCGGGCGTGCTCGTTCGGCGAGTACGTGTCGCTGTACCAGCTCGCCCGCAGCGAAGGTCTGGTGCTGCGCTACCTCAGCGACGCGTATCGCGCGATCCGCCAGACGGTGCCGGTCGATGCGCAGACACCCGATCTGCTCGACCTCATCGCCTGGCTCGGCGAGGTGGTGCGTCAAGTCGACTCGAGCCTGGTCGACGAGTGGGAGCAGCTCATCAACCCCGCGGACGACCCGGATGCCCCGGTGGTGCCGCCCGCGCCGCCGTCGATCCTCACCAATCGTCGTGCCTTCGTCGTGCTCGTGCGCAATGAGATGTTCCGGCGTGTGCAGCTGGCGGCGCTGCAGCGCGACGACGAGCTGGTCGAGCTCGACCCCGACGTCGACTGGCCGGGGGTGCTCGACGACTACTTCGAGGAGCACGACACGATCGGCACCGGCGGCGCGGCGCGTTCGTCTTCCCTCGTCGTCATCGACGAGTCCTCGGCCGCCGAGGGCGTCTGGCGGGTCGAGCAGATCCTCGACGACCCCGCCGGCGACCACGACTGGCGAATCCGCGCAGAGGTCGACCTCGCCGCCTCCGAGGAGGAGGGCACCGCGATCGTGCGCGTGACCGAGGTGCTGCGGCTCTGATCGCTCCTCCTGAGGGCGGCCCGGGCGAAGTTCTCCACTGTCCGACATCATCCCCGCGGGGCGGGAGCACGGTGCTCTACAGTCATTGCATCCCACCCCGAAAGGATTGCCCGATGGAGACTCTTCCTCTGCTCTCGACGGCGGTCGGTCTGGTCGTGACGCTCTCCGTCACCATCCTGAGCGGGATGAAGTGGATGCTCGGCCGTGTCGAGCACCGGACCGATGCCCGCTTCGCGGAAATGGACGCGCGCTTCGAGCGGATGGACGCGCGGTTCGACCGGATGGAAACCCGCACCGATGAGCGCTTCGCGGAGGTCGGAGCGTCTCTCATGGAGGTCAAGCTCGGTCTCGCCCGCCTCGAAGGCCCGCACCCGCCGTTCCTCATCGCGCGCGGCTGAGCCGTCGCGCGGACGTGAGCCGTGGCGCGGACGGAACCACCGCACGAACGACGGATGCCGAGGCCCTGAGGCCCCGGCATCCGATGTGTTCTGCGGTGATTACGACTTGCGGGCGACGCGGTTCTCGGCGCTGACCATCCACGACAGCTGCTCGAGGCGCTCGAGCACGCCGTGCAGGATGTCGGCGCTGGTCGGGTCTTCGTCATCGACGTCATCGTGCACGTCGCGGACGGTGCCGACGGTCGCGTCGAGACGCTCGGTGATGAGGTCGATCACCTCGGCCGTGTCGACCTCGCCCTGGGGGAACTCCGGCAGGGTGGTGGTCTCGGCGATGGTGTCGCTGCGTCCGTCGGGCAGCGCGTGCAGGGCACGCATACGCTCGGCGATCTCGTCGCTGAACTCACGGGCGGCGTCGATGATCTCGTCGAGCTGCAGGTGCGTGTCGCGGAAGTTCTTGCCCACGACGTTCCAGTGGGCCTGCTTGCCCTGGATCGACAGCTCGATCAGGTCGACGAGGACGGCCTGCAGGCTGTCGGTCAGCTTCTCCGAGGCCTGGAAGCCCTTCTCGGCGTTCTGCTCGTCGGTGGTCTCGGGACCGCTGCCGCCGCGGGCCGGGCGACGACGGTTCTTGGTGGGGGCGTCCTTGGTGGTGGTGGACATGCGCGTTCCTTTCACTCACGGTCGATAGCGACGTTAGGCGGGACGCTCGAGCGCTCGACGGGGGTTGCGACTGCGGCGGAGGAGGGGTAATCAGACCCCGTCCGTAGCCGCTCCCGCTCGATCCGACAACCCCGGTCTGAGCGGAGGGCCTCGTTTCTAGCGTGAGGGAGTGCCCACGCCTCCCGCCCCGTCTCGTCCGCTGCGCGATTACGCTGCGATAGGAGACGGGCGCACCGTCGCCCTCGTCGGTCTCGACGGCTCGGTCGACTGGTTGCCGCTGCCGAACATCCACTCGCGTCCCGTCTTCGCGCGACTCGTCGACGAGACCGCCGGTGGATGCATCGAGCTGGCACCGGTGGGCGAGTACGAAGTGACGCGACGCTACATCCCGCGCACCAATGTGCTCGAGACGACCTTCACCACGAAGACGGGTGTCGCCACGATGACCGATGCCATGGTGACCGGTATCGCCGGACGCCTGCCGTGGGCGGAGCTCGCTCGCCGCGTGGATGGGGTGAAGGGAGAGGTCGAGTTCGCCTGGTGCGTGCAGCCCGGCACGATGCTGCGCTCGGCGGCCCCCTGGACCGAGCGCATCGACGGCTTCTCGATCATGCGCATCGGCCACGTCTCGCTCGCCGTCACGGGCCACGAGCACGGACTGCACGGCGATCCGGATGCCGGGAACGAGAGCATCGACGGACGGTTCACCGCCACCAAGGGGTCGCGGCACCTGCTCGTGATCGCCGCGACCGAGGGGGAACCGCTGCGCATCCCCGACGCCCTGAACGTCGATCGCGGCATCGACCGCACCATCGGCGGCTGGCAGATGTGGTCGGACGAATTCTCGTACGACGGCCCGTGGGCCGACGATGTCCAGCGCAGCGCCCTGGCCCTCAAACTCCTGCTGTTCAGCCCCACCGGGGCGATCGCGGCCGCGGCGACGACGTCGCTGCCCGAGAACCCGCGGGGCGGAAAGAACTGGGACTACCGCTTCGCCTGGGTGCGCGACCTCGCCTACACCGCCCACGCGTGGGTCGGCTTCGGCCTTCGCGAAGAGACGCACGCGGCGATCTCATGGCTCTTGCGCACGATCCGCAAGAACGGGCCCGAGGTGCAGGTGATGTACACGCTCGACGGCGACGCCGAGATCGGACTCGAGAAGCACGAGGTGCCGGGCTGGAACGGCAACCAACCGGTCGTCACGGGCAACCCCGCGCAGGGGCAGCTGCAGCTCGGCGTGTACGGCGATCTCATCGCCCTGTGCCGCACGTATGTCGAGGCGGGGAACCGTCTCGACATCCAGACCGGGCGCCTGCTCGCAGACGTCGCCGATCGTACCTGCGATCTCTGGCGCCGCGAGGACTCGGGGATGTGGGAACTGCCCGAATTGCGCCATTACACCTCCTCGAAGATGGGGTGCTGGAAAGCCCTCGACGACGCGCAGTGGTTGGCCGGCGGCGGGCACATCCCCGACAACGGCGACCGCTGGCGCGCCGAGCGCGATCGCATCCACGCGTGGGTCGACGAGCACTGCTGGTCGGAGAAGCTTCAGGCGTACACGATCGCCCCGGGCAGCGATGACCTCGACGCGTCCGTCCTCTTGCACGCCCCTACCGGCTTCGACCGCGGAGAGCGCATGTCGAAGACCCTGGATGCCATCACCGAACGACTCACGACCGAGAACCACCTCGTCTACCGGTACACCGGCATGGACCAGGAGGAACAGACCTTCGTCGCCTGCGCCTTCTGGCGGGCGACCGCTCTCGCGTGCGTCGGCCGTCATGACGAGGCCATCGAGGCGATGGACGCGCTCGTCGCCCAAGGCAACGACGTGGGCATCTACTCCGAGATGATCGCCGAGGCCGACGGGGCGTTCTGGGGCAACCTGCCGCAGGCGCTGAGCCACCTCGCCCTCATCAACGCCGCCCTCGTCATCCGCGAACTCGTCGACGACGCCGAGCTCGGCGACCGCTGAACCCCGTCGGGGCACCCCGCCTCGGCATCCATCCCTCCTGAAAGGACGCGCCATGAGCACGCAGTACACGTTCACCGACCCGACCACGCTCTACGCCGACATCGAACCGCAGGCGCAGGATCAGCCCGAACCCGGCCTCGACGCCAAGATGACCCCGAAGGCCGCCCTCGGCGAGGACACCTACGTCGGCAGCGACCGGTTGAAGGGACGCAAGGCGCTCATCACCGGCGCCGACTCGGGTATCGGGGCGGCCACCGCGATCGCCTTCGCCCGTGAGGGTGCCTCGGTCGCCATGTCGTACCTCCCCGAGGAGAAGGTGGATGCCGACCGCATCGCCGGCATCCTCCGCGAGGCGGGCGCGACCGTTGTGCAGATCCCGGGCGACCTGCGCGAGCGCGAGTACGCCACGACCCTCGTCAAGGAGGCGGTCGAGGGGCTCGGCGGGCTCGACATCGTCGTCAACAACGGCGGCAAGCAGATCTTCAACGAAGACATCACCACGCTGTCGGACGAGCAGTTCGACGACACCTTCAAGACCAACGTCTACGCGATGTTCTGGATCTGCAAAGAGGCCGTGCCGCACCTTCAGCCCGGGTCGACGATCATCAACACCACGTCGATCCAGGCGTACTCGCCGGCTCCCATCCTCGTCGACTACGCCTCGACGAAGTCGACGATCAACACCTTCACCAAGGCGCTCGGCCAGCAGCTCGCGCCGAAGGGTATCCGCGTGAACGCGGTCGCCCCGGGCCCGATCTGGACGCCCCTGCAGGTCACCGACGGACAGCCGAACGAGAAGGTCGACGAGTTCGGGGAGGAGACCCCGCTGGGACGCATGGGTCAGCCCGCCGAACTCGCACCGGCGTACGTCTATCTCGCGTCGGCGGAGTCGAGCTACGTCATCGGCGAGACGCTCAACGTCAACGGCGGGATGCCGACGCCGTAAGCGCGCGCCGCAGAGGGGCCGTCGTCCGGATTCGGACGGCGGCCCCTCGTGGTTCATCGTCATGAGGACGGGAAGGAACACGAGAACAGCGCGGTTTCCCGTGAGCCGGCCTGTTCCGGGCGCATCCCCCGTTCTCGTGCCGCGGGCCAGGGATCAGATGAGCGGCTTGCGGTAGAAGATCTCGCCGTCTTCGGTCTCTTCGGAACGGTGGTAGCCCTCGCGCTCGTACAGGCGTTGGTTGGCTACGCTCAGGGCGCCGGTGAACAGTTCCGCCTCGGTGGCTCCGGCTTCTCGGCCACGCTCTTCGACCGCGGCCAGCAGCAGTGTGCCCAGGCCTTCGCCCTGCTGGTCGGGCGCGATGGCGAGACGACCGATGAGCAGGAGTTCGCCGTCGAGGCGGGCGCGCACCGCGCCGACCAGGCGGTGCCCTGCGACGGCGACGCAGCCCAGGTTCTCGACGAGCTCCGCGCGCAGCTCCTCGAGGGTCTGCGTGAGCGGGGGCATATCGGGGTCTCCGTAGATGAGCGCTTCGCTCGCGAACGCGGCGCGTTGGATCGTGAGCACTTCGCCCGCGTCGTCGGTGTCGATGGGGCGGATGGTGGGCGAGTCGGTCATCGGGATCCTCTCGGGGGCTGATGAAGCGTTCGGTTACCTATCATGGGCGGAGGCGTCCCGCCTTTCCGGCGGTCGACCCCCCTCTCTATGAACGATTTCTTCGACACCAGCGTGCGCACGAGCGACGCCGCCGAGACGCAGGCCTGGCTGCAAGCGCAGTATGGGCACGTCGTGGTGCAAGCGGATCGAGGCACCTTCGCGGAGCACGCCGTCGGCGACGCCTCCTTCTCGATGCGGCGGCTGACCTGGCGATGCCGGGCCGAGGTGATCTATGAGGCGGATCGGTTCTTTTTCGCCACCTCGACACCGGGATACGCGTGGACCATCGGGTCCGAGACCGGGGAGTACAGCGTCGAGCCGGGTCTCGTGCAGCCGGGGCACGAGCTGATCGGCCGTCCGGACGACACCGACCTGCACCTGATCGCTTTCGACACCGACTGGTTGATCGAGACGGCGCGAGCGATCTACGGCGACGACGACCTCTCCGTGCGCTTCGCTGGAACGGGCCCCGTCTCGCGTCGGCTTCGCGACTATTGGCTCGCGACGGTGCGCTGGTCGCTCACGCAGGCGCCCCTGATGACCGAGCCCCTCGTGCGCGCCCACGTGCGTCGCACCCTCGCGATCGCCACGCTCGAAGCCTTCCCTCTCGCGGGAGACCCGCGCGAGCGTCGAGCCTCGGCCATCGAGCAGGCGTCGATCTACACCTCGGCGACGTCGTGGATGGACGACCACGCCTCGCTGCCGGTCACCGTCGACGACGTCGCGCGCGCCGTCGGCAGCTCTGTCGCCGGCCTCCGCCGGTCGTTCGCCGCGAACGGTCAGCTCAGCGCGACGCCCGAGGAGTATCTGTCGACGGCGCGGGTGAGCGCCGCCCATGCCGACCTCGTCGGCGCCGACCCCACCTCCGTCACCCTCCGCGACGTCGCGGCTCGGTGGGGGTTCACCGACACCGCGGCTTTCGTCGAGGCCTACCGCGCGGCCTATCGCGTGGATCCCCGTCGCACGCTCGAACGCTGACGGCTCAGCGATCGCGGTCGGTGTACTCGCCGGGGTCGTCGAGGTTCTCGCGCGACTCGTGTCCGCCGGGCTGCTCCACGTCGGTGTAGGCGCCCGCCTCATCGGCGCGGGGGCGCGATTCGCTGCCGTCGGCGTGCTCGGTGTCGACGTATTCGCCGGGAAGGTCGGAGCTCCCGCGGTCGGCGGTACCGTCCGGCAGCTGCACGTCGGTGTACTCGCCTTCACCTGGTCCGGTGCCGTGTCCTGAGTCATGTCCGTTGACGTCGCGCTCGGCCATGTGCGCCTCCTGAGTTCGATGGTGTCACCGACGTTAGACCCCGGATGCCGAGCCCGCGGCGGTCTTGACACGCGCACTGCCGCGGGCCGCTCGCGGTGTCAAGGCCGAGCGCCGAGCGGCGGTGCAGGCGCACCGTGGAGGGATGCCCGCTCTCGCCATCATCCTCGTCATCGTGGGCCTCGTGCTCCTGTTCCTCGGCATCTTCGTCGAGGCCGTGAAGTTCCTGCTGTGGATCGGCGTGATCATCCTCATCATCGGGATCATCGCCGCGCTCCTGCGATTCATCCGCCGTCAGGTCTGACCCCCGATCCCGCCGTGCGGGATCGTTCCATGCCGCCCCCGCCCGACGCTTGCGACGGTGCGGGGCGGCGTGCGTTCCGACACTCAGCGCGAGATGAGGTCGCGCGCGCGAGCGGGACGCACCGCGACGACGGCGTCGAGGGCTGGGCCGATCTCGGGATAGCGGAACGAGAATCCCGCCTCCGTCAGCACGCGCGGAACGGCCCACCGGCTCTTCAGCACGAGTTCGGGCTCGTTGCGCAGCACCGCCATGGCCGGGTCGAGCATCCACCGGTAGGCGGGCAGGCCGAAGGGGGCGCGCGCAACGCGGCGCAGTTCGCGCATGAGCGTGCGGTTATCGGTGACGCCGGGAGCCGAGAGGTTGACTGGCCCGGCGATCTCGTCGTGATCGCGGACGAAGCGGACGGATGCCACGACATCGTCGATGTGGATCCAGCTGAAGCGCTGCCTTCCCGATGTCTGGCGCCAGCTCGACCACACGGGACCCGTCGGACGGGGTCCGATCCCGCGGTACCGGCGGTGCGGGAACCACCAGCTGTCGATCTGGGGTCCGCCGAGACCGAGTCGCGCGAGGGCGAGCAGGATGCGGGTCGCCGGTCCGTCGCCGAAGACGATCGCCATCCGCAGGGCCACGCGGCGCGTGGCGGGGAGGTCTCCGGCGAACAGGGCGCGTTCCCAGTTGGTCGCGACGTCGACCGAAAAGCCTTCGCCCGTGATGCCGTCCCGCTCGTCGTTACCGTGCTCGGTCTCGTGCCGGTAGATGGTCGCGGTCGACGCGTTCATCCAGACGCGCGGAGGGCGCTCCGCGTTCGCGACGGCCTCGTGTAGCGCCCGGGTGGTGGCGACGCGCGAGCGCAGAATCTCGTCGCGATGCGCATCGTTGTACCGACACGACACGATCTTCCCCGCCAGATTGATGAGCACGTCGGCTCCGTCGACGAGCCGAGCGATTGCGCCAGGGTCTGTCCACACCGCGTCCCCGGCGCGCCCGACCGTCGCCACCTCGTAACCGTCCGCACGGAAGGCGTCCGTCAGCGCGCGGCCGATGAAGCCGCTCGCGCCGGCGATCACGACACGGGGTGGGGTCACGGCATCCTCCTGGCCTGGGTGGGTTTCAGCCTAGGGGCGGGCTTTCGCCGCGGCGTCGCCGTCCGACCGGCAGGACGAGATGGTGACCGCCGACGCCCGCTGGATCCCGCTGCCGACCGCGGTGGCGCGCGACGCTCTCGTCGACCAGCCGGATCAGGTCCGCGTCTCGCGCGGAACGCCCACTTCTCGGCCGCTGACACCCGTCCGGTCCGAGCGTCGTCGCCTGGCACAATGAGTCCCATGCGACGACAGGCTCGGGCGACACGCGTAGCGCGCGGTACCGCCGCGGCATCCGTCGCCACCTTCGTCGCTCTGCTCTCGCACGTCAGCGGGGGAGGAGAGGTTCCCGGCCTGTTCGGTGTCGCCGTGCCGCTCGCTCTGTCGTTCGTCGTGTGCACGGTGTTGGCCGGGCGCCGCCTGTCGACCTGGCGCCTCGCGGTGGCCGTTGCGGTGAGCCAAGTGCTGTTCCACACACTGTTCGTGCTCGGCAGCTACGACCTGGCCGCCGCGGCGCACGTTCACGGCTCCGCCCTCCCGGTGCTCACGGGCACCGCGCTTGCGCCGGTGAGCCCGCATGCCGCGATGTGGCTCGGCCACGCCGTCGCCGCTGTCGCCACCACCCTGGCCCTGCACCGGGGCGAGCGGACGCTCGCCGCCCTGCGCATCCTCGCGGAGCGCAGCGTCGTGTGGCTCCGCGCGCGGGTGCGCGTCGTGCTGACCCTTCCCGCGGCGCCGTCCGTGCGGCGAACCGTGCCCGTCGTCGTCGTCGCGGTGCGTCCGCACTCGGCCTTCATGGTGTCGTCCGCGCACCGGCGCGGGCCTCCTCTCGCGGCATCCTGAGTCTCGCTCCGCCCGCCTCTCGCGGCGGCGGAGCGATCGACCGCTGTGCCGTGCACCTCGCCGGATCAGCGCGATCGTCGACGTGTCTTCGGGCGCGTCCCCACCCTTCCGGCCCACGCCGTCGCCCCTGAGGAGGGGCCGCCGTGGGCGACGGCGTCCGCCCTGCGCGGCGTCCTGTCACGAGCGCATCCTGCGTTCGGAAAGAGACCTCGATGTTCCCTGCTGCTCCCCTCACGCCGATTCCGGCCCCGCCGTCGATCGGAGCCCGCGCATGACCGCCGTGGGCGCTGACCCGAAGGCCACCCCGTCCGCTCCCGCTGCCGCGGACAGGGCGTCCTCTCGCGGGTGGTTCACCGCGCTGCTGCGGCGCCTGCACTTCTTCGCGGGGCTGTTGGTGGGGCCGTTCATCCTCGTCGCCGCGCTGAGCGGCGCGCTGTATGCGATCACCCCGACCCTCGAGAGCACCCTGTACGCGCACGAGCTCACCGCGTCCTCGACGGCGCCGGCGGTACCGCTGGCCGAACAGGTGTCGGCCGCGGAGCAGTACGTCGGCGGCGGGGCGACTCCCGTCGCCGTGCGTCCAGCACCTCAGGCCGGGGCGACCACGCGCGTGATGTTCGCCGACGACACCTTGCCCGAGAGCACGACGAGGGCGATCTTCGTCGATCCCGCCACCACCGAGATCCGCGGCGACCTCCCGGCCTACGGCACGAGCGGTGCGCTGCCGTTGCGGCACTGGATCAGCGACCTGCACCGCTCGCTGCACCTCGGAGACGTCGGCCGCTGGTACAGCGAGCTCGCGGCGTCGTGGCTGGGGATCGTGGCTCTGGCTGGACTGGGACTCTGGATCGGACGGTTCGTGCGCAGCCGCCGGGGTCGCCGCGATCTGCTGCGACCCAACCGGCGGCACACGGGTTACCGGCGTCTGTCGGGCTGGCACTCGGCCGTGGGCATCTGGGTCGTGGTCGGGGCGCTGTTCCTGTCGGCCACGGGCATCACGTGGTCGACCTTCGCGGGCGCGAACGTGGCCGAGCTTCGCACCCTCGTGGGCGAGGGGACTCCCGCCCTCACGACCACCCTCGACGGGGCGTCCGCGGCCGGAGGCGAGCACGCGCACCACGGCGGCGCGCATTCGTCGGGTGCGCCGTCCGCGGATCCGGCGACCTTCGACGCGGTGTGGGCCGTGGCCCGAGACGTGAACGTGAACTCCGGCGACCTCGAGATTCGTCCTCCCGCCTCGGCGGGCACGGCCTGGGTCGTGCAGGAGATCCACCGGAGTTTCCCGACGGAGGTGGATGCCGTGGCCATCGACGGATCCACCCTGCGGGTGACCGACCGGGTTGACTTCGCCGACTACCCGCTGCTGGCCAAGCTCTCGCGCTGGGGCGTCGATCTGCACATGGGCACGATGTTCGGCCTCGCGAATCAGCTCGTGCTGTTCGCTCTCGCGATCGGCATCGCCGGCCTCGTCGTGCTGGGGTATGCGATGTGGTGGAAGCGGCGACCGGCCGGAAGAGTCGCCGCGGCGCCCGCGCACGGCGTGCTGCGACACGCGCCGTGGTGGGGAACCGGGGCGGTACTCGTCGCGGCCGTCGCGATCGGACTGGTGCTGCCGCTGGTCGGGTACACACTCGCGGTGTTCGTGCTGGTCGACGTGGTGCTCGGGTGGCGTGCCCGCCGCGCCCGGAGATCCCTCTCGAGAGGGAGGTGACGACGAGGCGGCGTGCGTAGCGTGGGAATCTCTCTCCCCCCCCCGGAAGGATTCTCGTGACTCTCGCCCGTCGCCTCGCCGCCGCCCTCTCCTTCGTCGCCGTCGCGGCGCTCACCGCCTGCGCGAGCGCCGCGCCGGGTACGCCCGCGAGCGCGGCGGCATCCGTCGACATACCGGACACCCCCGTCGGGGAACGCGTGTCGTGGATCATCGACCGGCTGGAGGCCGATGCCGACACCACACCGGGGGAGTGGGCGCGCGTCCTGCACGAGAGCTTCCTCGCGCAGGTGCCCGCGGAGCAGGTCGCCGAGCTCGTCAATCGCCAGCTGCGTCCGGCCGCTCCCTTCACGGTCACGGCGTACCAGGGCACCGAGACCCAGGCCGTGGCGACCCTGGCGGGAGCCCTGGGCGACCCGTTCGACCTCTCTCTCACGATCGACGGTGCGAGCCGCATCACCGGGATGGTGTTCGGACCCGTGGCGGAACCGTGGTCTCCCTCGGCCTCTCTCGACGAGGTCGAGCAGCGCCTCGCCGACCTCCCGGGGGAGGTCAGCGCCCTCGTGCTCCGCGGTGACGAGGAGGCGCTCGCCGTCGATGCGAACCGGCTGGCCCCTCTCGCCTCGGCCTTCAAGCTGTACGTGCTTCTGGCGGTGGCGGATGCCGTGGCCTCCGGCGACCTGTCGTGGGACGAGAAGCTCGTCCTCCGTGACATCGACCGGAGCCTGCCATCGGGTGAGCTGCAGACCGCGCCCACCGGGACCGAGGTCTCGGTGCGAGACGCCGCCTCCGCGATGATCCGCATCAGCGACAACACCGCGACCGACCTGCTGATCACGAGGCTCGGGCGCGAGCGCGTGGAGGCGGCGGTGGCGCGGTCGGGTCACAGCGACCCGGCCGTGCTCTCGCCCTTCTTCTCGACCAAGGAGCTGTTCACCCTCGGGTGGGGCGATGCCTCGCTGCGCGCCGAGTGGAACTCCGCAGACGACGCGGGCAAGCGCGCGCTGCTCGACCGGATCGACGCGGCGCCCCTCGCCGTCGAGGTGGCCGACGTCGCGACCCCCGTGTGGCAGGACGGATTCGACTGGTTCGCCAGTGCGAACGACATCGCCGCCGTCCACCGCGCGCTGCAGCAGACGCAGGATGCCGAGGTGCTCGGCATCCTGAGCGAGAACCCCGGGCAGGGGCTCGACCTGGGGACGTGGCCGTACGCCGCGTTCAAGGGCGGGTCGAGCCTGGGAGTGCTGACGGGCAGCTGGTTCGCGCGCGACGACGCGAGCGAGGCGACGGTCGTGTGGCTCATGGCGGACGACGACGCACAGGCGGTCACCGGCGCGATGAGCGACTTCTTCCACCTGGCTCAGGACGCCCTGCGCCTCGCCCACTGAGACGACGATCCGCGCATCCCGGGCGAGAGCCCCGGGCATGCGCGGATCGTCGCGGCGCGCGTCAGGCGTCGTCGGGGTCGGGCAGGCTCTGCGCGATCCTGCTCGAGGCGGCCGAGTCGCGGCCGACGCCCGGCTGGAATCTCGCGATGGGGTCGTCGCGGTCGACGTGCGGCTCGCCGCCGTCATCGGAGCGCGACGGCGACGCGGGGGTGCGGATCGCCTCGTCCTGCGCGTCGTCGCGGGGCTCGTGGTCGGGACGGCTCGTGTCCTCGGCGTGGCGCGAGGTCGATCCGACCTCCCCGCGAGCGTCGTCGGTGCCGCGCTCGCCCGCGCCGTCGGCGGCGCGTGTGCCGACGCCGGCGAGGTCGTTCTGGCTCGAGATCCCCTGGAGGCGTGCCTCGTCGTCGGGGTCGATACGGGCGGTGCCCACGGCACCGGAGTCCGCACCGGCGGCGCCGGCGGGCACGTCGGCGGCGAGGCCGTCGGATTCGGGGACGAGGTTCTCTTCGTCGGCTCCGGGGAGCCGGTCGGCGGGGGAGTCCATGGTGTTCCTTCCGTGGGTGTGCCGCCACGCTAGGCGCGCCGCGCCCGCGATCGGACGGGGTTGACGCGGCCCGCGATGTCGGACGGTCTGGTTAGGCTCGACTCACGCTTCGAAAGGAAACCGCAATGCAGCAGCGCCCTCTCTCCCGAACCGGCCGTCGGGTCTCGGCCGTCGGTCTCGGCACCTGGCAGCTCGGCGCCGACTGGGGCGACGTCAGCGAAGACGACGCGCGCGCCGTCCTGGCGGCCTCGGCAGACGCCGGTGTCACCCTCTTCGACACCGCCGACGTCTACGGAGACGGCCGGTCGGAGCAGATCGTCGGGTCGTTCCTGAAGGAGCGGGGTGCCGACGACATCACCGTGGCGACCAAGATGGGTCGCCGCGAAGACCAGGTTCCCGAGAACTACGTCATCGAGAACTTCCGCGGCTGGCTCGACCGTTCGCGGCGCCTGCTCGACACCGAGACGCTCGACCTGGTGCAGCTGCACTGCCCGCCGTCGGCGGTCATCGACGACGACGCGACGTGGGACGCTCTCGACCAGCTCGTGTCGGAGGGCGTGATCGCCGCCTACGGTGCCTCGGTCGAGACCATGGATCAGGCCTTGTCGGCCCTGACCCGGCCGAACCTCACCAACCTGCAGATCATCTTCAACCCGTTCCGCCTCAAGCCGCTCGACGAGGTGCTGCCCCTCGCGGCCGAGAAGAACGTCGCGGTGTTCGCACGGGTGCCGCTCGCCAGCGGTCTGCTCTCGGGGAAGTACACGCGCTCGACGACCTTCGACGCGAACGACCACCGCACCTACAACCGCAACGGCGAGGCCTTCGACAAGGGCGAGACGTTCTCGGGTGTGCCCTTCGACGAGGGCGTGGCCGCGGCCGACGAGCTGAAGGCGGCGCTTCCCGAGGGCGTGACGTTGCCGGCCGCGACTCTCGCGTGGATCGCCTCGCGAGAGGGCGTCACCTCGGTGATCCCGGGTGCGCGCTCGATCGACCAGGCGGCGGCCAACGCCCAGGCGGCGGAACTGCTCGACGGAGGTTTCGACCTCGGGGCCTTCGACGCCCTGGTGCGCGAGGTCTACGACCGTCGCCTCCGGGCGGAGATCCACCCGCAGTGGTGACCCGCACATGACGAAAGCCGGGCCCGTCCCTCACGGACGGACCCGGCTTCTCTCATCGCTCGACGTCAGCTGACGTCGCCGCGCCAGGCGCCGGACTCGGCACCGCGCGACTCGATGTACTTCTTGAAGTTCTCGAGGTCCTTCTTGACCGAGTGGTCGTCCGCGCCGAACGCCGCGCCGAGCTTCTCGAGGACGCCGGTGGGGGCCCAGTCGATCTGGACCGTGACGCGCGTCTCATCGTCCGAGAGACGGTGGAAGGTCACGACTCCGGCGTGGTTCTCGTCGCCGCCCACGCTGTTCCACGCGACGCGCTCGTCGGGGTGCTGTTCGGTGATCTCGGCGTCGAACTCGCGCTCGGCACCGGCGATCTTCACCTTCCAGTGCGTCAGGGTGTCGCTCTTCTGCGTGATGGACTCCACGAAGCTCATGAAGTGCGGGAACTCCTCGAACTGCGTCCACTGGTTGTACGCGACGCGGACGGGAACGTTGACGTCGATGGTTTCGATGACCTGTGCCATGGTGTCCTCTTCTCGTGTGATTTCCGGGGCTGATGTCAGTCTTCGACCGATGCCGCCGACCCGACCCCGGGGTTGAGGGATCCGCGTTCGTGCCCTATACGCGCAGGCGTGTGGTCTGGACCCCTGGCGTGAGGGGGGCGGGGCAGCGCCCGCGTCATGCCCGCCCGCGCAGGATGAGGTGCCAGTACACCCACGGGAGGACGCGACGATCGGCGATCCACGACAGGCGGCGCTCGCGATACAGCGAGCGCCAGAACGGCACGGTCGGCTTCAGCCGACCCTTCCGGTCGAACTCGGCGAAGACGACCGTGCCGCGCGAGACGGTGAACGGCACGACGCTGTAGCCGTCGTACGTCGCCGAGGGTGCACGCCCCGCGAGCGCGGCCCTCATGTTCCTGACGAGCACTTTGGCCTGCGGGCGGATCGCCCCGCCCGAGCGCCGCGTCGCGACGGTGGCGGCATCGCCGATGGCCCAGACCTCCGGGTGGCGGGTGTGCTGCAGGGTCTCGGGATCGACATCGACGAAGCCGTGCGGATCATCGGATGCCGCAAGGCCGCTGCCCGCGATCCATTCCGGTGCTCGCTGCGGAGGCACAGCGTGCAGCACGTCGTACGCCAACGTCTCTTCCGCATCGCCGCGACCGATCACGAGCGTGCGGGAGTCGGCATCCACTCGTCGAACGTCCCGGCTGTAACGCACCTCGATGTCGTATGCGTCGAGTGTGCGGCGGAGTTCGTCGTCGACGGCCGGGATGCCGAAGGGCACGGGATCCGGGCACACGAACACCACGCGGAGGTCGTCGCGCACCCCGATCGCCCGCCACCAGTCGCACGCGAGGTACATCGGTTTCTGGGCGGCCGCTCCGCACGAGGCAGGCTCGGGCGGTTGGGTGAAGACGACCGTGCCCGAGCGGAGGTTACGGAGCACCGGCGACGCTTTCGCGGCGAGCTCGTAGTCGTAGTTCGAAATGCCGCTGGGGGCGGCCATCGCTTCGGGCAGACCCGGGATCTGCTCCCACGCCATGCGCATGCCCGCGCTGACCACGAGCTGGTCGTAGTCGAGGTGTCCGCCTGAGACGAGGTGGACGCGGCGGGCCTCGGCATCCACGGTGAACACTTCGTCGCGCAGCCATCGCACTCCCGCAGGGATGACGTCGGCCTGATTCCGTGCGGCCTCCGAGGCGCGCGCGGTGCCGCCGGCGATGTGCGACTGGAGGGGGGCGAAGACGTGGATCGTGCGCGGTTCGATGACGGTGATGTCGCCGAGGCGCAGCCGGTGCAGGCGCCCGGCGACGGACAGGCCGGCGTTTCCGCCGCCGATCACGACGATGCGCGGGGAGTCGGTCATGGGAATCCTCTCGTTTTCCTCACGGTGCGGCCTCGCGCGTTGCCCGACCAGTGCCTTGACACCACCGGTCCCGCGGACGACGCCTCACGTGGACGACCGGGGGCCCCTCGTCGACCGGGGGCGTCCGAGACGGCTTCGCTCGCGGTGCTCGTACGAAAGCGGGGATGCACGTGTCAAGGCCCGGGGCTCGAGGCGGAGCGCCCCGTTGGATGAGAAGACCGCCGTTCCCGGCGGTGACGCGCGTGCCACGAAAGGACCCCTCATGAGCGACGCTTCGATCGACCCGACCCCCGACGCGACGAACCCGGCCGCCGACGCGGGCATCGCCGCCGTGCAGCCCCTTCGCGACGGCGACACGTCCATCGAGCCCGACCCCGCGCTCGACCCCGCCCAGGCGGAGTGGGACGCCACGAACGCCCTCGACGAGGGGGCGGACCCGGCCGATATCAACCCGGCGACCGCCACGGGTGCCGATCCGGCCGAGATTCCCGCGGACGACAGCGACATCCCGCTCGAGGACATCCATCCCGAATCCACCGGGACCGACTCGCAGGGAGAGGACCCGGGCGTGGTCGAACTCGGCGAAGAGGGCCAGGGCGACCTCGCCCCCGAAGACCTCTGACCCCTCCGCCATGCCCCGGGCCCGATCGCGGCGCCCGGGGCATGGTGCCGCGGGCGCCGCGCCGATGGTCCCGAAGCGGAGGCAGAGCGCGGCGGCGCGGCCGGGCCGCGCTCGCGGCTCGTGCCCTACTGCTCGATGGGCTGAGGGGTGCTCTCGTGCGCCTCGATGACGCCGTCGCCGTCGTCGGTCGAGACGGCGATGCGGCGCGGCTTCGCCTTCTCGCTGACCGGAATCGTCACGGAGAGCACGCCGTTGCGGTACGACGCGCTGATGCCGTCGGTGTCGATGCCCTGGCCGAGATTGAGCTGGCGGACGAACGAGGCCGTCTCGCGCTCGCGGGTGATCCACTTCACCCCCTCGCCCGAGCCCAGGGTGCGCTCGGCGCGGATCGTCAGCAGCTGACCGTCGACGTCGATGTCGACCGAGCCGGGGTCGACGCCGGGCAGGTCGGCGGCCAGGACGTAGTGGTCGCCGTCGCGATAGAGGTCCATCGGCATCCGTCGCGGACCACCGCCGCGGCGGGCGTCGAGGAGCGTCGACGCGAGGCGGTCGAGGTCGCGGAAGGGGTCGTAGGTGGCCATGGTCGTTCTCCTTTTCGATCGTCCGGGATCTGGCATCCCGAGGTTCTGAAGTTGAGCCGAGGCGACTCAACTGCGACGAGATTAGCACTCGGGTGGACAGAGTGCCAAGAGGCGAACGCGCGTGCGATCTCGACAGCGGTCGGTCCGACCTCGGGCGCGCGGCCGATCCCGCCCTCGGCGCGGTAGCGTCGGGGGGTGACGGATGCCGCGGTCGAGCCGCCCCTCGTGCGCTCGCTCTGGGGTGCCACCCACCCGGGCCCGACCCTCGTGGTCACCGTCCTCGCGCTGGCCCTCGGCATCGCGGCGGGCGTCGAGCCGTGGCGCTTGGCGGTGCTCGTCGTCGCCGTCTTCGCCGGTCAGGTCTCCGTCGGGCTCTCGAACGACGCGATCGACGGCGCGCGCGACGCGGCGGTCGGTCGTACCGACAAGCCGATCGCCGGGGGAGCGGTGACGCCGGAGCGCGCGCTCGGGGTGGCCGTGGCATCCGCGATCCTCGCCATCGCCCTGTCGCTGCCCCTCGGACCGGCTCTCGTGGCCGCCCACGCCGTCGCGCTCGCATCCGCCTGGGCGTACAACGCGGGTCTCAAATCGACGCCGCTGTCGATCGTGCCCTTCGTCGTGAGCTTCGGGTTCTTCCCCTCGTTCGCGACCCTGAGTCTCTCGCCGCCCGCGCTCGCCGCGTGGTGGGCATCTCTCGCGGGGGCGGCCCTCGGAGCCGCCGTCCACCTGACGAATGTCGTGCGCGACCTCGACGACGACCGGCGCACCGGGGTGCGCGGACTTCCGCACCGTCTGGGAGCGCGGGCGTCTACGGTGATCGCCGCGTGCGGGATCGTCGTCGGAGCGGTCGCCGTGTTCGCCGGCACGGATGCCACGATCGCCGGCGTCGTCTTCCTCGCCGCGGTCGCAGCGGTCGCGGTCGGCGCCGTGGCGCTGGTGTTCGTGCGGCCGCCCGGGCGGGCGGTGTTCCGATTGACCATGTTGGCGGCGCTGCTCCTCGCCGCGCAGCTGGTCGTCGCCTGAGCTCGCCTACTGCGGCCGCACCCGCAGATGCGTCACGCCCCCGTCGACCTCGAGCGCGGTGCCGGTCGTCGAGCCCGCGCTCGGACTCGCGAGATACATGATCGCGCCGGCGACTTCGGCGGGCGTGACCATCCGCCCCGTCGCCTGGCGGGCGTCGAGAGCGGCGCGCTCGGCCACGGGGTCGGGGAAGTCTTGCAGCATCCGCTCGACGAAGGGCGTCGAGACGGTGCCGGGGCTCACGCAATTCACCCGCACGCCCTCGCGCACATGGTCGGTGGCCATCGCGTAGGTGAGCGAGAGGATCGCACCCTTCGAGGCGTTGTAGACGGCGCGCCGGGGCAGACCGTTCATGGCCCCGATCGAGCACACGTTGACGATCGACGCGTGCTCCGAGTGCGTGAGGTACGGCAGCGCTGCGGCGCAGGCACGGGCCGTGCCGCGCACGTTGATGTCGAGCACGCGGTCCCAGTCGGCCTCGGTCGCCTCCTCGACGGTTCCGACGCAGCTCACCCCGGCGCTGTTCACCAAGACGTCGACCCCGCCGAATCTTTCTGCGACGGCCGCCATCGCGGCATCCACCGACTGCCGGTCGGTCACGTCGGCGTGGAAGCCGGCCAGATCGTCGTCGAGACCGTCGGTGACGAGATCGAGAACGGCGACGTGCGCCCCGCGGGCGGCGAAGGCCGTCGCGGTCGCGAGCCCGATGCCCGATGCTCCGCCGGTGACGACCACGGCCAGCCCGCGGAACTCCTCGGTGCTCATGCCTGCACCATCGTCTGACGAGCGCGGCCGAGGCCGTCGATCTCGAGCTCCACGACGTCGCCGGCGCGAAGGTACGGCGTGTCGGGCATCCCGAGGGCGACCCCCGCGGGCGTTCCCGTGTTCACCAGGTCGCCGGGACGCAGCACCATGAACTGCGAGAGGTACCAGACGACGTGCGCGACGGAGAAGATCTGCGACGCCGTCGAGCCGTTCTGCCGCTCGACGCCGTTCACCCACAGCCGGAGGCCCAGTGCTTGCGGGTCGGCGACGTCGGTCGCCGGCACCAGGTCGGGCCCGAGCGGGTTGAACGTCTCGCAGCTCTTGCCCTTGTCCCACTGCCCGCCGCGCTCGAGCTGGAACTCCCGCTCCGATACATCGTGCGAGACGACGTACCCGGCCACGTACGCGAGAGCGTCGTCGGGGGAGGAGAGATAGCGCGCGGTGGTGCCGATCACGACACCGAGCTCGATCTCCCAGTCCGTCTTCGTCGACGTGCGCGGGATGAGCACGTCGTCGAAGGGACCGACGATCGTCGAGGGGTCCTTCATGAACACGACCGGCTCGGCGGGGACGCTCGCCCCCGTCTCGGCGGCGTGGTCGTGGTAGTTCAGCCCCACGCAGACGATCTTCCCCGGGGGAGCGATCGGTGCGCCCACGCGGAGCCCCTCGGCGCCCGGGAGATGTGCCAGCTCGCCGCGCTCGACGGCCGCGCGAGCGCGGACGAGTCCGTCGGCGGAGAGGAACGCCCCGTCGATGTCGGCAGTCAGGGACCGCAGGTCGTAGACGACGCCGTCGTGGCGCAGGGCAGGGATCTCGGCGCCGGGGGCACCGAGTCGGGCGAAGGTCATGCGGTTCTCCTCGAGCGGATCATCGGGCGACGGGGTCGGCGGACTCGGCGCCGTGGAGTTCGGATCGGCGGATGCCGCCCTGCCAGTCGCCGGGGTGCAGACAGGCGTAGGCGCCGGCTCTCGCCGCCGTGTTCAGGCGGGTGGTGGCGTCGCTGCCGGCGAAGCGTTCGGACAGGTAGCCGGCGGCGAACGCATCTCCGGCGCCGACCGTGTCGACGGCGGTGATGGGCAGAGCGGCCACACGGCGCCGTTCCCCGTCGATGACTGCCACGGCACCCTCGCTCCCCAGAGTCACGATGGCCTCGGCCGGCCCCGCGTCCGCCAGCGCGCGGGCGAGGTCCTCCGGGGCGGGGTGGGGATGCAGCATCCGCGCTTCGTCGTCGCTGGCGAAGACGATGTCGGCGCGGGCGACGACGTACGCGTACGCTTCGACGGCCTCGGCGTGCCCCCAGAGGCGGCTGCGGTGATTGACCGCGAACGAGACGAGGGCGCCGACGGATCGCGCGCGATCCACCGCGACGATCACTGCTTCGCGCGCCGACTCCGACAGGGCGAGGGTGACGCCGGTGACGTGCAGGATATCGCCGGCGCCCAGCGGCAGCTCGTCGAGGTCGGCTGCGGCGAGGCGGCTGCCCGCGCTCCCGCGCCGGTAGTAATCGACGGTGGTGGCACCGGCTCGCGGCGTCGACTTGAGCATGAGTCCGGTGGGCGCTCCGCCGTCGATGCGGGCGAGAACGTCGACACCCTCGGAGCGGAGGTCTCCGACGACCCGGCGGCCCAGCGCGTCATCGCCCACGCGACCGAGCCAGGTGACGGGTACGCCGAGCCGCGCCAGCCCGATCGCGGTGTTCCCTTCGGCTCCGCCGGTCGCGACGCGCGCCTGCGATTGATGCTCCCAGCCGCCCACACCGTCACCGAGGATCAGTCCCATGCTCTCGCCGAGCGTGACCACGCGGTTCATCGGGCGGCCCGGACGTCGTCGCGGATGCGGGCGCAGTCGGCGGCCGCGGTACGGATCGTGTCGAAGTCGCCGCGCGCGATCACGTCGCGCGGCACCATCCAACTGCCGCTCGCCGCGAGCACCCACGAACGTCGGAGGTAGTCGCCGAGGCTGCCCGGATCGACGCCGCCGCTGGGCACGAACCTCATGTCGGGGAACGGCCCGTGCAACGCGTCGAGGTAGCCGGCACCGCCGAGATGCCCGGCAGGGAAGATCTTCACGTCACGGAAGCCATCGGCCAAGGCCCGCTGGACCTCGGTGGGCGTCGCGACACCCGGGACGACCTCGACCCCGCCGGCACGCAGACGGTCGGCGATCGCGGGGTCGTAGCCCGGCGTGACGGCGAAGCTCGCGCCCGCGTCGATGGCGGCATCCGCCTGCTCGACGGTGAGGACGGTGCCCGCGCCCGCCAGAAATCCGTCGATATCCGCGGTCGCGGCGATCGCGGCGAGACCGGCGGGGGTACGCAACGTGAACTCCGCGCAGCCGATGCCCCCGTCGCGCAGGGCGAGGGCCACATCGCGCGCACGATCGGCGTCGTCGAGCACCACGACGGGAACGATACCGACGGCGCTGATGCGTTCGGTAAGCGCAGACCGAGATCGCGTCATCGCCCGAGCCATCCTCCGTCGACCGGCAGGGTGATGCCCGACACGTAGTCCGACGCGCGGGAGGCGAGGAACACGGTCGCCCCGGCGAGGTCGGATGCGTCGCCCCACCGTCCCGCGGGGATGCGCTCGAGGATGGCCGTCGAGCGCGCCGCGTCGGCGCGCAGGGCCTCGGTGTTGTCGGTGGCGATGTACCCCGGCGCGATCGCGTTGACGTTGACGCCCTTCGACGCCCACTCGTTGGCGAGCGCTTTCGTCAGCCCGGCGATACCGGACTTGGCCGCGGTGTATCCCGGCACGTTGATGCCGCCTTGGAAACTGAGGAGCGAGGCGGTGAAGATGATCTTCCCGCGGCCGCGCGCGAGCATCTGCCGGGCGACCGCCTGGGTGAGCCGGAACGGGCTGCTCAGGTTGATCTGCAGCACCCGGTCCCACGCGTCGAGCTCGTGGACGGCAGCGGGAGCACGCTCGATGGTGCCGGCGTTGTTGACGAGGACGTCGATGTGGCGCTCCGACAGGTCTGCGGCGAGGTCGTCGACCGCGGACGGATCGCCGAAGTCGCAGGCGATCCCGGTGAACGAGCGTCCGACCGCCGTGACGGCCCGTTCGATCTCGCTGCCCGACGCCGTCTGCGAGGCGCTGACGCCGATGATGTCGGCACCGGCCTCGGCGAGACCGAGGGCCATCGCGAAGCCGATGCCGCGTCGTGCTCCGGTGACGACGGCCGTGGTGCCCTCGAGCGAGAAGAGGCCGCTCATGCCTGGCCTTCCACGTCGACGAGGATCTTCATCGCGCGGCCGGCCTCGAGGTCGGCGAAGGCTTCGGCCGTGGCGCTGAGGGGCACGATGCGGGTGATCAGCAGATCGGTGGGGATGACCCCGTCGGCGACGAGCTCGACGGCGGTCTCGAAGTCGGTCCGCTGGTAGACGCGGGCGCCGAGCAGACGCAGTTCGCGCCAGAACATCCGCTGCAGGTCGATCTCGCGTGGGGTGGGGTGGATGGCGACCACCACGATGGTGCCCCGCACCTTGGCCAGGCCGGTGGCTCCGCGCACGGCGGCGGCCGCTCCCGAGACCTCGAAGACGACGTCGGCTCCGGCGCCGTCGGTCCACTCCTCGACGACAGTGACCTGATCCCGCTCTCGAGGGTCGAGGGTCGAGAAGCCGAGTTGCTCGATCTGGGCGCGGCGCTTCTCGTCGAGTTCGATCACGAGGACCTCGGCGCCGACATGGCGCGCGACGCAGGCGATGAGAACGCCGATCGGGCCCCCTCCGATGACCACGGCCTTGTCTCCGGCGGCGAGCTCGGCGCGTCGCACGTCGTGCACGGCGACGGCGACCGGCTCGACGAGCGCGGCGTGATCGAGAGCGATGCCCGCGGGCAGGCGCACGAGCGTCTCGACCGGCACGTTCCACAGGCCCTGGAGCGATCCGGGGGAGTCGATCCCGATGAAGTCGAGGTTCTGACAGATGTGCTCGTTGCCCGCGCGGCAGGCGGGGCACGTGCTGTCCCAGGCGAGCGGCATCACCGTGACGCCGTCACCGATTTCCCACCCGCCGACGCCGTCTCCCAGAGAGGCGATCGTGCCGCTCATCTCGTGGCCGAACACGAGCGGGGTCTCGACCCGCGCGTCCATCGAGCCGTGCAGGATGTGCAGGTCCGTTCCGCACAGGCCTGTATACGCCACGCGAATCTGGACCTGGCCGGGGCCGGGAGGGGTGGCATCCGCCTCTCGGACATCGATTGTGCGATCGCCCACGTAGGCCGCTGTCAGCATTGACTCTCCTCGATTGGATGGCTGTTCCCTCCATCATGCCCGACGATAGGTAATATGTCGTACAAGAGGAGGAATCGCGTCGTTGCGATCCATGCAGAAGCACCCTCCGAACGCTGAGACTGATGGGATGCTGCAGGCTCCCCCTGTCGATGCGTTCTTCGATCGTCAGGGGGATGCCCGGCGACCTGTCCACGATGAAGGAGGCGCCATGCGCACTCGTGCACTGCGGCACGGACTACCGCTCACCGAGATCGGCCTGGGAACGGCTCAACTCGGCAATCTCTTCCGCGAGACCACGGAGGTCGAGGCGGATGAATCGGTCGAGACCGCCTGGGAGGGCGGCATCCGCTATTTCGACACCGCCCCGCACTACGGCCTGGGGCTGTCGGAGCGACGTCTGGGCGAGCGCCTCGCCGATCGGCCTCGCGGCGAGTACGTCATCTCCACGAAGGTCGGACGGGTGCTCGAGGCGAGTCCGGCTACCGCGCATCTGCGCGACGACGACGGGTTCGACGTACCGCGCGAAGTCGTGCGGCGGTGGGATTTCAGCCGTGACGGCGTTCTGCGCTCCGTCGAGGACTCGCTGCGGCGCACGGGCCTCGATCGCTTCGACATCCTGTACCTCCACGACCCTGACGATCACTTCGAGCAGGCGTCCACCGAGGGCATCGGTGCCCTCATCGAACTCCGCGATCAGGGTGTGGTTTCGGCGGTGGGTGCGGGAATGAACGCCGACGCGCCTCTCGCCGAGCTCATCCGTCGCGCCGACGTCGACGTGGTCATGTGCGCGGGGCGGTACACGTTGCTCGACGACTCCGCCGCCGCCGACCTGCTTCCGCTCGCTCGGGAACGCGGCGTGGGGGTCGTCGCCGCCGGTGTGTTCAATTCCGGCCTTCTGGGTGCCCCGCGTCCGCCCGCGGACGCGACGTACGACTACCGGCCCGCGCCGCCCGAGATCCTCGCGCGGGCGAACGCGATCGCCGACGTCGCCGAGCGCTACGGAGTGACCCTCCCCGACCTGGCGGTGGCCTTCGCCCTGCGGCATCCCGCCGTCGTATCGGTCGTGCTCGGCGCGCGCGGACGCCGACAGGTCGCCCAGAATCTCGACCGAGCCGCGACCCCCATCCCCGACGACCTCTGGGATGAACTCGCCGCGACCGGACTCGTCGCCTCTCGTCACGCATGACCACGGTCACGACGCGCGAGCCGCGCTGTCCGACCTCGCTCGCCGTGGACGGTCCGGATGCCGTGGACGAGCACGGCGACCACTTCGCGTCGAAGGGCGCATCACCGAGGCGACCCCGTGCCTGAGGAGGCCCGCATGACCTTTCCCGTGATCGACGCCCACCAGCACGTGTGGGACCCGTCGCGTGCCGAGTACGACTGGCTGACGTCGGATGCCGCCCCCATCGACACCGTCATGACCTTCGCCGACGTCGCTCCCGAGTTGCGCGCGGCCGGTGTCGACTTCACCGTCCAGGTGCAGTCGGCGGACAACGCCGAAGACACCGAGCTGATGAAGGAGTCGGCGGCCCACCATCCCGAGGTGGCCGGCATCGTCGGATACGCCCCGCTCGACGATCCGGGGCGGACCGCCCGCACGCTGGCGTCGTGGGAGGGCGACCCGCTCATGGTCGGCGTGCGCACGCTCATCCACGCCCAGGACGACCCGGACTGGCTGTTGCGGCCCGATGTCGACGCGTCGCTGGGGATGTTGGAAGAGCGCGGTCTTCCCTTCGATGTCGTCGCGGTGCTCCCGCGGCATGTCGAGATCGTTCCGCTCGTCGCGGCACGCCATCCACGCCTGCGGATGGTGATCGACCATCTCGCCAAGCCGCCGATCGGTGTCGGCGACGGCGCGGAGTGGGGCCGCCTGATGGCCGCCGCCGCCGACTGCGAGAACGTCTACGCCAAGGTGAGCGGTCTGTACTCCGCGACCGGTGACAGTTCGGCCTGGACGACCGATCAGATCCGACCGTTCGTCGACCGTGCGCTCGAGATGTTCGGTGCGCAGCGCCTGATGTACGGGGGAGACTGGCCGATCTCCGTGCTCGCCGGGGGATACTCCCGGGTGTGGCAGGGCCTTCGCCCCCTGTTCGACGAGCTCGACGCCGAGGCGCGCGAACACGTCCTCGGTCGCACGGCCGCGGAGTTCTACCGGCTCGACACCCGGCGGCTCGGCCTCACGCGCTGACTCCCGCGCGATGCGCGGACCCGGCCGTACGAACGAATCACACGATGTATCCGTGGACTCCCGGGTCTGCGGATCGACCACGAAAACCCCAGGAGAACGAATGAGAAGGTTCGCGTCCGTCATCGGCGTCTCACCCGAGAACCGCGCGGAATACGAGCGCTACCACGCGGCCGTCTGGCCCGGGGTGCTCCAACAGATCACGCGGAGCAACATCCGCAATTACTCGATCTACCGCTACGGTGAACTGCTGTTCGCGTATTACGAGTACGTCGGCGACGACTACGAAGCCGACATGGCCGCCATGGCGGCCGACCCCGAGACTCAGCGCTGGTGGTCGGTGCAGGAGCCGCTCCAGAGTCCCGTGCCCGATCGGCGCGAGGGCGAGTGGTGGCACGAGCTGCCCGAGATCTTCCACCTCGACTGAGGTTCACGAGCGGGCGGCCCGGTCCCCCTGCATCGCGTAGGCGCGAGTGAAAGCGGCACCGCCCGGTCCCCGCAGGACCGCGCGCAGCGTCGCGGTCTTCGCCGCGTGTGCCGCGGGGCCGAGTGCCCGCCCCAGGAAGGTGTTGAGCGTGGCCAATCGCGCGGCGTGCCGCGCCGAGGCGAGACGGTCGCGTTCCCACCGCCACACCCCCTCCGGTTCCTCGGTCCGCAGCCATCGCGACAGCAGCGGTGAGAGGGTCAATGCGTCGAGCAACCCGAGGTTCATCCCCTGCCCGCCGATGGGGCTGACCTCGTGGGCGGCGTCGCCGACGACGATCACGCGCCCGCGCCGCAGGGCGGGCGCGACGGCGCGGCGCACACGGAACGTCGTCGCCTCGGGGATGTCGACCTCGAGCCCGGCGCGCTCGACGACGGCGCGGCGGAGAAAGGACGTGGCATCCGGAGCCTGCTCGATTCCCGCCCAGGCCACGAGGCGGCGCCGACCGTTCGGAAGGGGGAACGACTCGAGCACGCCCGCTCGCTCGAGATGCACGCGGGCGACCGGTCCGCCCGGGGCGACGACGTCCGCCATCGCGTACCGGTCGGGATACTCGTGCGCGCGGACGGCCCCGGGGCGGTAGACGAGATCGCGCCCCGCCCACCCCGAGGCGACCACGACGAGCCGTGCGCTCACCTCGTGCTCGCCGTCTTCGCCGATCGTCCGCGCTCGCACCGCGGTCCCGTCGTCGGTGAGGGAGGTGACGACGACGCCGCGTCGGACGGGAGGGGCGAGCCGGATGAGGATCTCGGCCGTGTCTGCCTGCGGGAGGGCGGCGACGTACGGGTGGCGCGCGCGGAGCCGGTCGAAACGGATCTGCGCCAGGACCTTCCCGTCGGCGCGGGCCTCGCCGCGCTCGATGCGGACGGCCCGCGACAGAAGCTCGTCGGTCGCGCCGGAGGCCTCGAGGAGGGCCAGAGCGGGGGAGTGGATGCCGATGGCCCGGGTTCCACCGCCGATCGCGGTGCGCTTCTCGACGACGTCGACGTCGACGCCGCGGGCGCGGAGGTCTGCTGCGAGGGCGAGACCGACGGGACCCGCTCCGACGACGAGGACCTCACGCACGGCCGGCCTCCCCACGGGCGACGGCCAGAACGCGGAAGGGTGCGGGCGTCTCCACACGCCAGGGGGACCCGAGGGCTGCGGCGAGCTCGGGAGCGCGGTAGCTGCGACGGATCGAGCGGAGGCCGTCGACGCGGAGGAACGTGCCCGCCGAGAGCGGCGAGATGCCGACGGCGTACAGTCCGAAGGCCAGGCGGCCGCGCGCGATGTCGGCGTGCAGGACGCTGCCCGTCGACAGGGCGAGGGAGTCGGCGGTGAAGCCTCGGAGTGCCGCAGCGTCCAGGTGGTGCAGAACGTGGTTCGACACGACGATGTCGAAGCTGTCCCCGGCCGCGATCAGGGCCCGTGAGTCCTGTGCGACGAACCGCACCCCCGGCCGGGCGCGCTCGCGGGCGGCGGCGATCGCGCGCGGGTCGGGGTCGGCCCCGACGCAGTCGAGCTCGAAGCCGTCGCGCGCGGCCAGATCCGCCAGTCTCACGAGCACGTCCCCTCCGCCGCACCCCAGATCGAGCACGCGCGCGGGCCGGCCGAGGGCGCGCAGCTCGGGCCGCACGCGCGAGCGGTACACGTGCCCCCAGGCGGAGACCAGCCGGTTCACGAGATCGAAGCGACGGTAGGTCGCGGCCAGCGTACGGGGGTCGCAGTCGGGATCGTCCATGAGCTCGGTCAGCGCGGTGTCGCGCTGCGCCAACCCGGTCACGCCGTCGGGCGGCGCAGCGTCAGACGCGCCGCCTCCACCGTGAGGCCCGGGCCGAAGGCGAGGGCGGCCACGCGGTGGCCGTCGCCGCGAGAGGTGTCGGCGAGCAGGTCGCGCAGGATGAACAGCAGCGTGGCACTCGACATGTTGCCGTGCTGGCGCAACACCTCTCTCGAGGGTGCGAGAGCTGCGGCATCCAGGGAGAGGGCGCTCTCGACCCGGTCGAGGATGCTGCGCCCTCCGGGGTGGACCGCCCACGCGTCGATCTCGTCGATGTCACCGATCACGTCGGCGGCTATCGCGGATATCTCGCGGCCGATGATGCGCGGAACCTCGGGGGTGAGGGTCATCTGGAAACCGGAGTCGCCCACCGTCCAGGCCATGTCCTCTTCGCCCTCGTCGATCAGGCGCGTGGCGAAGCCCTCGAGGTCGAGACCCTCGTGTGCGGAATCTCCGGATGCCACGACGGCCGCCCCCGCCCCGTCGGCGAACACCGAGGCGGCGACGATCTGGTCGGGGTGGGAAGAGGTCTGCCAGTGCAGCGAGCACAGTTCGGTGCACGCGACGAGCACGACCGCATCCGGGTCGTCGCTCACGATGCGGGCCGCCAGGCGCAGCGCCGGGATCGCCGCCGCGCACCCGATGAAGCCGAGGTGATACCGCTCGACCGTCGCAGAGAGACCGAGGTCGCGCACCAGGTGGTAGTCGGGTCCGGGTGCGAACATACCGGTGCACGAGACGGTCACGACGTGCGTGAGGGCATCCGGGCTCCGTCCCGAACCGGCGATGGCGGCGCGAGAGGCTTCGGCGAACAGCGGCGGAGCGGTGCGGCGGTACTCGTCGTTGCGCGCACCGGTCGGGGGCATGAGAAGAGTGTCGCCGTCGCGAACCTCGAGCTCGTCTCCGGTTCCGCCGGCGAGTTGGGGAAGGACGACGTGCCGGGTGTCGATGGCCGCGGCGTCGAAGGCCGCCCCCACGAGGCGCTGGGCCTTGCGGTCGAATCCGGGCTGAGCGGCGAACAGGTCACGGAGGGTCGACTGGGCGACACGAGTGTCGGGCAGGGCCGTGCCGATCGAGAGGATGCGGGCGGTCATGCCTCACTGTAGGCACGCTCGCGTCTCCCTCGTCGGGGATAGCGCCGTGTCGGCACGCCGTCTATGGTGGGGCGGGCTCAGGCCGCGAGCGCGCGCGACACGAGCAGGCCCTCGACCGCTGCGCGGTAGTCGGCGATCATGCGACCGCGGTCCATCCGCGTTCGGGCGGACAGGGCGGCTGCGCGCAATGCCGGGCCGAGGGCGAGGGCGTCTCCCCAGGCTTCGACGATCGCGCCGACTTCGCGTGCCGTCACCAGGCCGAAGCCCTCGACGAGGCGCGCGGCGTCTCCGACGTCGGTCGTCACCGGAACGGCTCCGGATGCCGCTCCCTCGACGAGGCAGAGGGGAGAGGCTTCGCCGAAGGCGCTGGTCAGGGCGATGACGTCGGCGATGCGGTACAGCTCGGGCATGTCTTCCCGAAGACCGAGGGCGTGCAGGGCCACGCCCTCGTCGACGCCGCTGTCGGCGAGCAATGAGACGAAGGCCGGGTTCGTGCGGGTCATGCCCGATCCGCACACGACGTAGTGCGTCCCCGGCGCCGAGCGCGCGTGCGCCGAGACGGCGCGGAGGAACAGCCCCGGGTCTTTCATGGCGTCGAAACGTGCGGCCAGCAGCACCACGGGAGCGGAATCGGGGATGCCGAGACCCGCGCGGATCCGTCGCCGCTCGGCGCGCGTGCCGGGCCGGAAGCGACGGGTGTCGATGCCGTTGTCGATGACCCATGCCTCACCGGCCGAGACACCGGCGCGCGCGTAGGCACGGGAGGTCGATTCCGCGCAGGAGATCGTCGCCGTGACCGCCCCTGTCGCGGCCGCCTCGACCAGCCAGCCGAGGGCGGGTCCGGAGTGGCCGGGGTCGGAGCGGTGCAGGCAGGCGGCGATCGCCCGGTCGGGCAGCAGGCCCGCGCGCTCCAGAGCGACGACGAGGCTCAGGGGCTGCTCCTTGAGCGAGAGGATGACGTCGGCCTCGTCGAAGAGCCGCGCGGCGTGTTCGAGCTCGCTCCTCGTGAAGTCCTCGGGAGCGAGGGGACGGTCGCCCGCGATGCGCTCGAACGTGTCGATGCGCACCCCGCGGTCTTTCAAGCGACGGAATCGGGTGTCGTCGTGCGCGAACTGCAGGGAGGCGTCCCGCCGCGCGGCTGACGTCAGCGACAGCACGCGGTGCTCCTGCGTTCCATCGGCCACGAGCCCCGTGACGACGTCGGAATGAAGGATTCGCGCCCCTCCGGCGAAGAAGCCTTCATAGAGCGAGAGCACGCGCACGGGTCGGGTCATCGAGGTCGCTTTCCAGGCCGGGATCCACCACCGCGGGTGCGGTCGTCCCATGCTGAGGCCTCGACCCTGCGCGGTGGGTTACACCGCAGAGACCATCGTGTGAACGCCCGGACACGAGCCGACGCGCCGACTTCCGGGGGAGAAGCCGACGCGCCGGGGAACGGGGCGGTGGGATCAGGCGCGGGGCGCGACCGTGATCTCTTCACCTGCCGAGTCCGGGCGCGACCACGGCCACCGTTTCGCCATCCGTGGCGCGGGGGACTCCTCGACGGAACGCGGCCCGATGCCGTTGCCCATGGCGGCGGTCATGGCGATGCTCCACACCGAGCCCGTCTGTCGTGCGCTCTGCTGTCCGTAGATCATGGCCTTCTCCTCATTCCCGTCTCCCGACGGGGTCGGCCGTCTCCCGACGGCGTGTGCTTCCGTCATAGACCTCGGAAGCGGGGCCGGAGACCGGCTTGACAGGGGTCTCGACGTGCCTGTCGCCCGTTGCGCCCGGCCGCGTGGGCGGTCGGACACGTCGGGACGATCGATGCGCGCTCCACGGCGCATGGCCGAAGTGGGTACGATCATGGGTCGTGCACCCGTCCAGCGAAACGTCGTCTTCCCCGTCACCGGGGTCGGAGCTCGGTCGTGCCCTCCTCGCCTACGGCGAAGCGCGCCGGGTGGCCGCCGCGGAGGCGCGCCGAGAGCTGTCGCTGAACGAGCTCGATGCCCGCGCCCTGCTCTTCGTCGCGGACAATCCCGGGGCCCGGCCCTCGCACGTCCGCGACCACCTCGGCATCACCTCGGCCGGCGTCACCACCCTGATCGACCGCCTGGTGCAGCGTGGGGCCGTGCGCCGCGACCTCGACGACGAGGACCGTCGCGTGAACCACATCACGGCGATCATCGACCTCGACAGTCCGCCCTGGTCTCAGCTCCGCGCCTTCGACGCCGCCGTGGAAGAGGCGGTGTCGGACGTGGATCCCGCCGAAGCTCATCGGCTGGCCCGACTCCTCGATCGCATCACCGCTCGCGCCGTCCGCTGAGCTCGCGGTACCGGACGGCCGCCGTATTCGGGGTCAGACGTTCGCGAGGAACGCCTCGGAACGCGCCTGCAGGAACGAGCACAAGGCGGACAGTGTCGCGAGTTCGCCGGACAGGGCCATGACGCGACCGGCAGCCAGGGGGGCGGCGTCTTCGCGGGGCTCGAACGTCACGGCCCACTCCGTGGAATGCAGCTCGGGGCCGGGTGCGATGAAGAATGTCGTCGAGACGCTCTTGAGCCGGGCGGCGATGAGACCCGCGTCGTCACCGTCGTCGTTGTCCTGGGGGATCACGCGCAGCATGTCGGCATTGTCGTAGCCCAGGGCTCGGAAATCGTCGACCCAGGCCTGAAGTGTGGTCGTGGTCCGAAACGGCATGAAGCTCCCCTCCCCGGGTGGGTGCCGGGCGGCAGCCTCTCCCATTATGGTCCGCTGTCGGCGCCCCGGAGCGGGGTCACGAGCTCCGCGCCGAGGCACCTGACGACCACCGCGCCGGGGAACGGGGAGCGGCCGGCTTGCAACACGGGGTTGCTCGGGAATGGTGGCGCGCTGAGATGCATCCGGTCAATGTGGACCACGTCCACTTTTCGCATTGCGGATGTCTCCTCGCGCCTGTAGGCCGAATGCGCCGAAATGCGCATTGTGATTCCTATGAGCGATAGCGTGGATGCCGGATGGGGGGCATCCACGACGCCGCAGTCTCCTGAACTGAGTGCGTGAGAGCGTTCCCATAGTGGCACCCGCCACGAAGCGCAATGGTCTTGCCGCATACTCTCGGACTCTTTAGGAAAAAGGCGTGGAGCACACGAACATCGAAACCCGCGACGCCGAGACGGTGGAGCACCTGTGGCAGACCGTCGTTCCCGGAGCGCGCATCTCGCGCGCTGATGTGATTCAGCCGGCTCTCGCCTGGCACGCGGCATCCGAGCCCGGCTTCGGTTTCTGCGACTACACGATCGGTTCGACGATGCTCGTCGAATCCGATCCTCTCGACCAGGTCGTGGTCGGGCGTATCGCGGGCCCGCGGGTCTCGGGAACGTACCGTCGCGAGCGCATCGACACCGCCGTGCCGTTCATGGTCGTCGACCGCCCTCTCGAGATCGCCTTCACCGGCCGCATCGCCGGCACCGCCGTCTCGTTCGCGCGCTCCGACTTCGACGAGGCCGCGCGGCGTCTGTCGGGCGACGACACTCTGCGCGTCCGACCGACCGGTTACGCCCCGGTGAGCGAGCAGCGCCTGCGCTACTGGTCGCGCACCTGGGAGTACGCCCGCGACGTGCTCCTGCGGTCGCCTGAACGGACCCCCCTCATCGAGCAGCAGGCGCGGACGCTCCTGCTCGAGGCTTCGCTCCTGGCCTTCCCGACGACCTTCACCGAGGCCCTCGCCGCCGGTCGTCCGTCACGGCCCCTCCCCGCCCCGGTGCGCCGGGCCAAGGCGTACGTCGAGGCCCACGCGGCGGAGCCCGTGGTGCTGTCCGACATCGCTCAGGCCGCTCGGCTGTCGCCGCGCGGGCTGCAGTACGCGTTCCGTGCGGCCACCGGGCGCACCCCGATGCAGTACCTCCGCCGTGTGCGGCTGGACGCCGCGCGCGGCGAGCTGCGCAGCGCCGATCCGTCCGTGGAGACGGTGGCCGCGATCGCCGCTCGGTGGGGCTTTTCGAACCTCGGTCGCTTCGCGGCGATGTACCGCGGAGAGTTCGGCGAGACGCCGTCGGCGACGCTGCGGTCGTGACCCCCGCGCGGTCAGTGCCCCGCGCCGAGCCCTCCGCTCAGGCGCGCGTGCAGTCGGGCCGCGGTGTCGTTCATGCCCTCGATCTCGACCGTCGTGCCGAGGTGGGCGTATTTCGTCTCCACCGCGTCGAGCGCCGCCACGGTGGACGCGTCCCAGACGTGTGAACGCGACAGGTCGATGACGACCCGCCGGGGGTCATCGTGGTACGCGAACCTGGTGGTCAGATCGTTGCTCGAGGCGAAGAACAGCTCGCCCTCCACGGTGTAGCGCGCGGTCTCGCCCTCCACGGACCGCGTCACGGCCGTGACGCTCGCGACCCGTCGGGCGAAGAGCACCGCCGCGGCCACCACGCCCACGCCCACGCCGATCGCGAGGTTGTGCGTCCAGACCGTGATCGCGACCGTGAGGACCATCACGATCGTCTCGCTCAGCGGCATCCGCCGCAGAGTGGACGGGCGGATGCTGTGCCAGTCGAACGTGGCGATCGAGACCACGATCATCACGGCCACGAGCACCGCCATGGGGATGACCGCCACCACCTCGCCGAAGACGAGCACGAGCACGAGGAGGAAGACGCCCGCGAGGAAGGTGGAGATCCGCGTGCGCGCACCCGACGCCTTGACGTTGATCATCGTCTGACCGATCATCGCGCAGCCGCCCATCCCGCCGAACAGCCCCGAGAGGACGTTCGCAACGCCCTGGCCGAGCGATTCGCGCGTCTTCGACGACGGGGTGTCGGTGATGTCGTCGACGAGGGTCGCGGTCATGAGCGATTCGAGCAGGCCGACGACGGCCATGGCGACGGCGAACGGCAGGATGATGGCGAGCGTCTCACCGGTGAGCGGCACGTTCGGGATCAGCAGGGCGGGCAGGCTCTCGGGCAGGGCGCCCTGGTCGCCGACGGTGGGTACCGAGATGCCGAAGACGACCGCGGCACCGGTGAGCAGCACGATCGCGACCAGCGGGGCGGGCACGATCCTGGTGAGACGCGGGAGCAGATACATGATGGCCAGTCCCGCCGCGGCGATCGGGTAGACCGCCCAGGGCACGCCGATGAGCTGCGGCACCTGGGCGATGAAGATGAGGATCGCGAGGGCGTTGACGAACCCCACCATGACGCTGCGCGGGATGAAGCGCATGAGCTTCGCGACTCCGAGGAGGCCGAGGATCACCTGCAGGATGCCGCCCAGGACCACGGTCGCGAGCAGGTATTCGGCCCCGTGCTCGCGGGCGACCGGGGCGATCACGAGCGCGATCGCTCCGGTCGCCGCCGTGATCATGGCCGGGCGGCCGCCGAGGAACGCGATGGCCACGGCCATCACGAACGACGAGAACAATCCGAGGCGCGGGTCGACCCCCGCGATGATCGAGAAGGCGATCGCTTCGGGGATGAGGGCGATAGCGACCACGAGTCCGGCCAAGACCTCGCGGGTCAGGAGGCGGGGGGATCGTAGCGTCTGCAGGACGGTGGGATCGGTGTGCGGGCGCGCAACGGAAGTTGTCATGGGCAGGCTCCGGGGTGGGGGAGGAGGGACCCGCGTCGACGCGGGGGAGAATAGGGGGGTCGCGATCGCGACATCGAAGACTCTACCGTAACGAGAGGGTTGCGGGATGGGGGATACATGACCGACGCGCGACCGATGCAGATCGGTGAGCTCGCCGAGCGGACCGGGCTGTCCATCCGCACGCTTCGCCATTACGACGAGATCGGGCTCCTCCGGCCCTCCGCGCGGAGCGAGGGAGGGTTCCGGCTGTACACGGCCGACGACGAGTCGCGCCTGCTCCTCATTCGCCGCATGAAACCGCTCGGTTACTCCCTCGAGCAGATGGGAGAGCTGCTCGAGGTGGTCGACGGGCTCGCCGAGGCGCCGGGCGACTCCGCTCTCGCGGCCCGTCTCGCCGATATCCGCGACGAGGCGCACCGCCGCCGCGAAGACCTGCGTCGCCAGCTCGACGCCGCCGACGAGTTCGTCCGCCAGTTGGAGGCCCGATGACCGCGCACGACACCACGCTCGAGGGCTACGGCATCCGTCTGACCCCGGCGGAGCCGCGCGACGCGACGGAGGCCTGGGCGCTGACCGATGCGGAGCTCTGGAGCCGGATGACGACACCGTGGGCGGACTCGGTCGAGGCCTACGCCGCTCGTGTCGAGCAGCAGCGTGCCACGCCGGGCCTGTACGCCTTCACCGTGCGGGAGGTCGAGACGGGGGAGATTCGCGGGGCGACGACGTTCTACGAATACGTTCCCGCGCAGGGGCGGGTCGAGATCGGGACGACCTGGTACGGCCGCGCCTTCCAGGGCGGGCGGACCAATCCCGCCGCAAAGCTGTTGCTGCTGACGCACGCGTTCGACGAATGGCGCGTGAACCGGGTCGCGCTGCGCTGCGACGCGCGGAACGAGCGCAGCGCGCGAGCGATCGAGCGCCTCGGCGCGACGCGCGAAGGACGGCTGCGGCAGCACCGCATCGCGCCCGACGGCAGCGTGGCGGACACGCTGTACTTCTCGATCCTCCGGGAAGAGTGGCCGGCCGTGCGGACGGGTCTCGAGGGGCGTTTGCGCGACTGACGGCGCCCTCGGGAGGAGGTTCGCGCGGCGGAGGACGTCGGCGCGCGCGGGCTTGCTCCCGAGGCGCATTCTCCTCCGCTCGCGGGACGAGCGGCGGGATCAGCCGGCGGCCGCCTCGGCTGCTCGGCGGCGCGCGAACGCGCGCGACTCGCTGAACAGCTCCAGGTCGATCTGCACGTGCCGCCGCGCGAGCTCGGCGGCTTCGTCGGGGGCGGCGTGGACGATCGCGTGGACGATCGCGTCGTGCTCTCGCGCGGCACGCGTCTCCATGCGGCGATGGCTCTCTCGGTCGCCCCACGGGTGCGCGGGGGCCGAGAGGGACAGGCGGCGTTCGTGCGCGAGCAGGATGTCGCGCAGCGCGGTGTTGTGGGCCGCCTCGATGATGGCGAGATGCAACAGACTGTCGGCGCGCTGCTTGTGGTCGCCCGACTCGGCGGAATGGAAGTCGTCGAGGCGGCCGCGCAGGGCGGTGATGTCGGCGTCGGTGCGCCGCTCCGCCGCCAGGCGTGCGAGCGAAGAGTGCAGCATCGAGCTCGCGGTGCACGCGTCGACCAGGTCGCTCCAACGCTCCTCGAACCAGCGGTCCACGCCGACGACGATCGACGCGGGCCATTCCTCGGCCACGAACGTGCCGCCCCCGCGCCCGCGACGGCGCTCGATCAGACCCTTCGTGGACAGGTCGTCCAGGGCCGCGCGCACCGTCGTCCGACCGACGCCCAGCAGGGGCGAGAGCTCGCGCTCGGCGGGGAGCCGGGTACCCGGGAGGAACTCGCCCACCGCCACGGCGGTGATGAGTCGCTCGGTCACGCGTTCCACCAGGGACGCGTCGTCGGTGTCGGCCATGGGCTCCCGTCGTTTCTTCCATGTTAATTCCGCAGGAAAGGTTTGCCAACGCACCTTTAAGGGGTCCACGATGACTCCATGCAACACGAGACCACCGTTCCCTTCCGCGACGGCTTCACCTGGGCGCGCCTCACCGAACCCGCCGAGCCCACCGGTCGGGCCCCCCTGTTCGTCCTCCACGGCGGACCCGGAATGGCCCACGACTACGTGTCGAATCTCGATGCCCTCGCCGACCTGACCGGGCGCACCGTCGTGCACTACGACCAGATCGGCTGCGGCAAAAGCTCGCACCATCCCGACGCCCCGGCATCGCAATGGGTGCCGCAGCTCTTCGTCGACGAGTTCCACAACCTGCAGCGCGCGCTGGGCTTCGACGAGTACCACGTGCTCGGGCAGTCCTGGGGCGGCATGCTCGGCGCCGAGATCGCCGTCCGCCAGCCCGCGGGGCTGCGGAGCCTCGAAATCTGCAACTCCCCGGCATCCATGGCGCTCTGGCTCGCCGGCGCGGCCCGGCTCCGTTCCGAGCTGCCCGCGGAAGCCCGCGAGGCGCTCGACCGCCACGAAGCCGCCGGCACCCTCGACGACCCCGAGTACGCGGAGGCCACCCGCGTGTTCTACGAGCGGCACGTCTGTCGCGTGACGCCCATGCCGCAGGACTTCGTCGACAGCGAGCAGCAGATGCTCGCAGACCCGACCGTCTACTTCACCATGAACGGCCCGAACGAGTTCCACGTCGTCGGCACCGGTCGCGACTGGTCGATCATCGACCGCCTTCCCCTGATCGCGGTACCCACCCTCGTGGTCGCCGGCGAGTTCGACGAGGCCACTCCCGAGACGTGGGAGCCCTTCGTCGAGCACATCCCCGGCGCCCGTTCGCACGTCTTCGCCGGGGCGAGCCACTGCACCCACCTCGAGATGCCCGAGGCCTTCCGCGCGGTCATCGCCGACTTCCTCGCACCCCTTCCCTGACACCCGCCCCGCCCCACCCGAACCAGGAGACCCGATGTCGCACCCCGCCCCCGAGGCCCAGCAGTCGCTGGAGTCGTTCGGCTACACGCAGGAGCTCAAGCGCTCCATGTCCACCCTCGACCTCGTGGTCTACGGTCTCGTCTTCATGGTGCCCATCGCCCCGTGGGCGATCTTCGGCGTCGTGTTCAACGCCGCGAGCGGCATGGTGCCGCTGGTCTACCTCACCGGCGTGATCGCCATGATCTTCACCGCCCTCGCGTACGCGCAGATGTCGAAGGCGTTCCCGATCGCGGGCTCCGTGTTCTCGTACGTCGGGCGCGGTCTGCACCCCACCGTGGGCTTCTTCGCCGGCTGGGCGATCCTGCTCGACTACCTGCTCGTGCCGACCCTGCTGTACGTCTTCGCCGCGTCGTCGATGGCGGGCATCTTCCCCGACGTCCCGCAGTGGATCTGGGCCGTGGCCTTCGTCATCATCAACACCGTCATCAACGTGCTCGGCATCGGTTCGATCAAGATCGCCAACCGCGTCATGCTCACCATCCAGCTCGCCTTCGTGGTGATCTTCGTCGTGATCGCGATGGTCGCCCTGTCGTCCGGCACGATTCCGGGTGCGCAATTCACGATGGCTCCGCTCTGGGACGCCGAGAAGGTCAATCCCGCGCTGATCGCCACCGCCCTCTCGATCGCGGTGCTGAGCTTCCTCGGCTTCGACGGCATCTCGACCATGGCCGAGGAGTCCACGGGGGATCGTAAGTCGGGCGGCCGCGCCATGATCATCGCTCTGCTCGTCGTCGCGGTGCTCTTCATCGCGCAGACGTGGTTCGCCAGCGCCCTGGCCGCCGGCACCATCGCCTTCGGCGACGACGAGGTCAACAACGCCTTCTTCCTGCTCGTGGCCAAGGCCGCGGGCAGCGGGTGGGCGACCGCGTTCCTCGCGGTCAACGTCATCGCGGTGGGGATCGCCAATGCGGTCGCGGCTCAAGCGGCGACCTCGCGTCTGCTCTACTCGATGAGCCGCGACCGGCGCCTGCCCGCCTTCCTGTCGAAGGTCACCTCGCGCCAGGTACCGATGGCGGCGATCCTTCTGGTGAGTGCGATCTCGCTCGTGCTGGTGCTGTTCTTCGTCGGCCAGATCGCGGTGATCTCGTCGCTCGTGAACTTCGGCGCCCTGCTCGGATTCATGCTGCTGCACGTGTCGGTCGCGGCGTACTACCTCGGCAAGAAGAAGTCGAAGAACTACCTGCTGCACCTCGTCGTGCCGCTCGTCGGGTTCCTCATCATCGGATACGTGCTGCTCAACGCCGACATGACCGCCAAGATCGGCGGCATCCTGTGGCTGGTCGTCGGCGGGATCGTCTACCTGATCTTCGCCCGCAAGAACGGCGGAGCCGCAGGTCCCCTGCCCGAGCACGCCACGGCCACCGCCGGAGAAGGCGGCGGCGAAGTGGCTCCGCGATGAGCACCGAGCACTGGCTCGGCCGGGAGCAGGGTCGTCCCGGATACGACGCGGCGGTGGCCCCGGCGCTGCGCGTGCGGCCCGGGACCGGCGAGACCATCGCGTTCGAAACCGACGACGCGGTCTACGCCGAGCTCCACGATCACGGCGATCTCGGCGCCCTCACGGCCCCGATCAATCCGGTCACCGGCCCCGTGTACGTCGAGGGTGCGAAGCCGGGCGATGCCCTCGTCGTCCACGTGCACGAGATCCGTCTCGGGGAGTACGGGTGGTCGCAGAGCCTCCCCGGCGCCGGGGCGCTGCAGCACCGCATGCCCGATCGGGTCGTCAGCCGGCGCATCCCCATCGACGCGGAGGGCGTGCACCTCACCGAGAGGCACGTGGTGCCCCCGCGCCCGATGATCGGGTGCATCGGCACGGCGCCCGCCAGGGGGCGGAACTCCACCGTCATGCCCACGACGGCGCTCGGCGGCAACATGGATCTCACCGACGTCGCTCCCGGCGCCACGGTGTACCTGCCGGTCGAGGTCGAGGGGGCGCTGCTGTCGATCGGGGACATCCACGCCGTCATGGCGAGAGGCGAATCGTCGTTCGTCGCGATCGAGGCGGCGGGCGTCGCCGTGGTCTCGATCGATCTGCTGCCGGATGCCGCTCTGCGGGCGCCCCGCATCGAGACCGACGAGGAGTGGATCTTCGTCGGCCTGGGCGACCCGGTGCAGGAGAGCATCCGGCGCGGCTACGAAGACGTGTTCGACGAGCTCGTCGACGCACGCGGGTGGGACCGGATGGACGCGTATGCGGTCATGAGCGCGCTCGTGCACAGCGAACTGGGCGGCCCGACGGGCTCGGAGGCACCTGACCCTCTGCATCCGTTCCGGGCCGTGGGGGCGGTGACCGTGCACAGGTTGCCGAAAAGCGTGCTCTGACATACTGCGCCGGTGACTCGTGCTTTCGACCGCGTCGGGAGGGGTGCCGCCCGTGGCTGACCTGGACTTCGTGCTGCGGCTGCTGTTGGCCGCCGGCTGCGGCGTGCTCATCGGTTTGGAGCGGCAGTATCGCTCCCGCACGGCGGGCCTTCGCACGCAGGCGCTCGTGGCGATGGGAGCCGCCGCCTTCGTCCTCTTCGGCAGCGAGCTGGGGGTGGGTCAGGGCTCGCTGCAGATCGCGGCCTACGTCGTCTCCGGCGTCGGTTTCCTCGGCGGTGGGGTGATCCTCCGGCAGGGCCTGTCCGTGCAGGGGCTCAACACCGCCGCGACCCTGTGGTGCTCGGCGGCCGTCGGGTGCCTGGCCGCGGGAGGGCTGGTCGTGCCGGCGCTCGCGATGACGGCGCTGGTGCTCCTGGTACACCTGCTTCTGCGCCCGCTCGGGCGCCTCGTCGACCGCGCCCCCGACGCGAACGCCGAGACCATCGGGGCGTTCGTGCTCACGGTGCGCGCGCTCGAGGAGCGCGAGCAAGAAGTACGCGAGCTGCTCTCCGACACCCTGGAGTCACCCGATGTCCTGGTGCTCGCGATGTCGAGCCACGACGACGACGGCTCCGAGGACGAGCCGGCGGGCGTCGTCCTCGAGGCCGAGCTGCTCATCGAGGGAGACGCGCCCGAGTTCCTGGATGCCGCGACCACGCGGCTCTCCCGCGACACCGGCGTGCGCGCGATGTCGTGGAGGGCGGAGGACAGTCCGATCACCGTGCAGACCCGGCGGCGATTCGGGCGGGGCTGAGCGCCGTGTAAGATCGTCCCTTGGAAGTGTGTCCGAGCGGCCTAAGGAGCATGGCTGGAATCCATGTAGGCGGGGTAACTCGCCTCGCAGGTTCAAATCCTGTCACTTCCGCCACACGAAGAGCGTCACCCGGAAGGGTGGCGCTCTTCGCTTCTCCGGCCGTGACTACCGCGACACGCTCTCGCGCTCGACCGCGCCGACGGTGCCGGGTCGCGTGACGAGCGAGCGAGGGTACGCCCGCGCGAGGAACCGGCGCAGCGGTGCAGTTCTCTCATCGAGAGCCGCACGCACGCCCGTGACGGCGGCGACGAGACCGGGTCCCCGAGCGGGGTCGAAGCTGTCGCCCGCGTAGCTCACCCGTTCGACGGCCTCGCGGAGAAGACCGACGTCGTCGGACGGTGCGCCATGCTCCTCGACGAGCAGCACCGCGAAGGCGCGCGGAGACAGCGCGGAAGAGACCGGGATGCCGAGATCCACCGCGTCCTCGAGCATCGCGGTCCACGCGGCCACCGGGTCGCCCGCGCGCGCGGCGGCGAGGCGTCGGCGACGCCGCACGATCCGGGCGACGGCCGGGACCCCGGCGAGCACCAGCAGCACGAGGATCCCGAGGACCGGGGCGACCCACGCGGTGCTCTGCCGCGCGGCGACTGAACCACCGCCGGTGGTCTGCGCCCCGGGGTCGTTCTCGGCGGCCTCCGACGGCGCCGACGAGGGCTGATCGGCCGGGGCCTCGGCATCCTGGCTCGGGGTGTTCGGGGTGGTCGTGTTGTTCCCGGAGGAGCCCGAAGCGAAGTTCGTGGGGACGCCGAGGCTGTTCGTCGGCTCGAAGGGCACCCATCCGATGCCCTCGAAGTACACCTCGGGCCACGAATGCAACTGACTCGAGCTGACCGAGTACTCGGTGCCGCCCTGCTGGGGGATGCTCGAGGCCGTGCCGGGAAGGTACCCGATGACGATGCGCGCGGGGATGCCGAGAGTGCGTGCCATGACGGCGAAGGCCGAGGCATAGTGCACGCAGTATCCGGCGCGCACCTGCAGGAACTGCGCCACCGCGTCGAGACCGGCTCCGTCGAAGCCGGAATCGACGGGAGCGTCGAGCGAGTAACGGAATTGACTGCTGCGGAACCAGTTCTGCAGGGCGACGAGCTTGTCATAGGGCGTCTGCGCGTTCGCGGTCACCTCGCGGGCGGTGTCGCCGATGACGGCGGGCACCTCGGCGGGGAGCGCGGTCAGTGCGGGGTCGAGGTCCGTCCCGCCCACGGTCTTCGAGCGGATCTGCTCGAGGGTCGGGCGGGGGACGCTCGCCTGCACCTCGTAGACCTGCTCGCGGGTGGACCCGGCGCGGGTGACCACCGTGCGGTTCTGCGGCATGCCCAACCAGTCGCCGTCCAGACCCGTGACCGTCGAGGCGGGGTAGGGCACCGGCAGCCACGGGCTGTCGAGCTGATCGACGGTGATCGTGGTCGTCCAGTCGGCGAGGGTGATATCGCCGTCGACGCTGACGCGGTCGAACACCGTGCCGTCGGAGGGGAGGGGGACCGTGTCGAAGGTATCGGGCTGCCAGACGGCGCCGTCGAAGCGGGACAGAGTGACCGCGCGCAGGTAGGGGGCCGTCGGGCTCGTGGTGCGCACCTTGAGCACCTCGACGTCGCGCGGCTGACGAAGGTCGTTGCCGAGCTCGAGGTTGGGGTTGATGGTCGTCCCCAGCCCGCCGGTGCCGCCGCTGGCGAACCTCAGGCCCGGCTGGGGGAGCAGAGGAGTGGCGACCACGGCGACGATCACAGCCACGGCCGCGACCCCCAGGGCGGTGGCCGATGCCCCGAAGAGACGGCGGCCCTGCGCGGGGCGAGCGCGATCGTCTCGGCGTGCGGACGCCGCGGCACGTGCCCGTGTGTCGACCCGCAGCAGGAAGAGCAGAGCAGCCGCCAGCAGCACGAAGCTCGCGACGTCGACGTCGGAGGGGATCGCGATCGTGGGGATGAGCGAGACGGCGACCAGGCCCACTCCGGCGAGCAACGGCATCCGCGCCGTCAGGACCACGTGATCCAGCACGATGGCGAGCGCACCGATCGCGGCGACCAGGAGGAACGCCAAGCCCTCATCCGGCGGGACGGGGGCGACGCCGTCGCGGATCTCCGCCGAGGCCTGGGCGACGAGGCCGGGGACCGAGGCGAAAGTCGAGGGGGTGGGGATGATGCCGAGCAGGGCCGTGGAGCGGCCGAAGATCGCCGTGAGCAGCACGATCCACACGGTCACCTCGGCGAGGCTCGCCACCAGGGCGGGCAGCCGCGACAGGCGGACGATCAGTCCCGCGCCGAGCGCACCTCCTCCCACGAGAACGGCTCCCGCGACCCACGCCCCCGGGGCGATCACCGAGAACACCGGCAGCATCGCGGCGGCGATCGCGGCGAACAGACCGATCGTCAGCAGGGTCGCGTCGCGGCGGCGGCGGGGCGTGCGCAGCACGGTGAGATCAGCGGCCGACACGGGCGTACCCCTGTTCCATCGCGTCGTCCCAGGCGAGGGCGACGTCCGCCCCCGGACGCAGGTGAGCCGCGCGCCAGCCGGCGACACGAACGGCGTCGAGCTCCGCGTGCTCGGCCACCACGATCAGGACGGGAAGGGCCGAATGGGTGCCCATCTCGCCGAGGGTCGCGCGGTCTTCGGGCTGCAGGTCTCCTGTGATCACGACGACGGGACCCAGCAGAGCGGAGGCGGTCGCCGGAACGACGCGGTGGGAAGCGTCGTCGACGCGGGCTCGCAGGCTCGCGAAACCCGCGGCGGCCGCTCGGGCTTCGACGTCGTCGCCGCCTTCGACCGGGTCGGCGAGAAGAGTTCCGTCGCTGTCGACGACGTCGACCGTGTAGCCCTCGTGCACGAGGTGGGCGACGGCCGAGACGCACGCGGTCACCGCCGTCTCGAAAGCCGGGTCGCCGCCGGGGGCGTGAGCGGCCAGAGGCGACCACCGCGAGAGCGCGCGGTCGATCACGACGGTGGCGGCCGGCGAGGACTCCTGCTCCTCTTGACGCACCATGAGGGTGTCGCGGTGGGCGGTGGCGCGCCAATGGATGCGCCGCATCGAGTCGCCGGGCGCGTACGGTCGCGCGACGAGGTTGTCGGCCCCCTGACCGAGCTGCAGGGCCGCGGTCTGGCGCGTGCCGCCCGCTTCGCCGGAGGAGGAGGGCAGCGGCGCGAGGTCGACGATCGCCGGGGCAACCGTCACCGGTGTCGTCCGGCCCAGGGCGATGCGGCGGCGCACCAGGCCGAAAGGATCGGTGGTCGTCACCTCGAGCGGACCGATCGAATGGATGCCGCGCGCCGCGCCGATCACGTCGTACCGCACCTCGATCGTCCCCGTGCTCCCCGAAATCGTCGAGGCGAGGGACGCCGACGTCCCGTGGGCGCGTCCGGTCAGTCCCGTCGGCAGCGTGTCGTTCCATCGCGCGGGGCCGGTGGGGAGGGCGCTCGAGAGTCCGGCGCGCACCACGACGGTCGCCGAGCCCCCGACCTCGGGCGTTTCGGGCGTCACGACGCGCGAGACCGCGCCCCTGCCGCGCGTCAGCAGCAGCGCGATCGCCGAAACCGCCAGCAGGCCCACGAGAAGGGTGGCGAAGTACAGCAGTTCCGGGATGCCGGCGCGTTGCGCGATCGCGAACCCCGCCACGGCGAGGAGCACGGCCCCCGTGCCCCGCAGGGTGAAGGGCCACAGGCGCGTCACGCCGGTGCTCACGGCCGGGGAGCGAGGGGAACGCGCACGCTGGACGCGATGCGCTCGAGCGCGTCGGCGACCACCGCGGCCCCGGCCCGACCGCCCGCGGCCGAACGGTTCGCGATGAGCCGGTGGGCGAAGACCGGCGACAGCAGGGCGGTGATGTCGTCGGGGATGACGTACGCCCGCCCGTCGAGGGCGGCGCGCACCTTGGCGGCGCGCACGAGCTGCAGGGTCGCGCGCGGGCTCGCCCCCAGACGGATGTCGGGGTGGCTGCGGGTGGCCTGCGCGAGGGCGACGACGTACTCCTCGAGAGCGGGGGCCACGTGCACACCGCGTGCCCAGGCGATCAGCGCGGTCACCTGACGCGCGGTCACGACCGGCGTCAGGGCGTCGAGAGGGTTCACCGCGTCGCGCTGGCGCAGCATGAGCGCCTCGGCCGCGGCATCCGGATACCCCATCGAGATCCGCAGCAGGAAGCGGTCGCGCTGCGCCTCGGGGAGCACGTACGTGCCCTCCATCTCGAACGGGTTCTGCGTCGCGACGACGAGGAACGGGGAGGGGAGCACGTGCGTGCGGCCGTCGACCGTCACCTGGCGCTCCTCCATGGCCTCGAGCAACGACGACTGCGTCTTGGGGGAGGAGCGGTTGATCTCGTCGGCGATGACGATGTGGGCGAACACCGCGCCGGGGGTGAACTCGAACTGCCGCTGCACGGGGTTGAACACCGACACGCCGGTGATGTCGCCCGGCAGCAGATCGGGGGTGAACTGGATGCGACGCACATCGGCGTCGACCGTGGCGGCCAAAGCCCGCGCGAGCATCGTCTTGCCGACGCCCGGGACGTCTTCGATGAGCAGGTGACCTTCGGCGAGAAGGGCGATCAGGGCGCTGCGCACCGCGTCGGGTTTGCCGTCGATGACCCGCGACACCGACGACAGGATCTCCCCGGTCAGACGGGCGAAAGACGCCGCATCGAGAGGGGCGTCGACCCCGGGCCGGGCGGGGCCGGTGGCGGTGTCGGCGCGGCGCAGCCGCGTGGTCGCCTCGGGCGTGACCGTCTCGTCCATGGCATCCCTCGTGTCGCGGAGGCGGGAGCGTCCTCGCCAACGTGACCCGATCGTAACCCGCGCCACGGTGGCGGGGGTCGGAAAGCCGCGGGTGCACAGGCGTCACTCGGGGAGAGGGGGGTCGCCCCTAGGATCGGGGAGCGTTGGTCCACCCGAGGAGCCCGCGCATGTCGCACACCACCCCGTCCCTGCCCGCCGCCGCCCACGTGCTCGCTGTCGACATCGGCGGGACCAAGGTCGACGCGGCCCTGGTCTCGACCTCCGGCGAGGTGATCCGTTCGAGCGTGACCCGACGCCCCACCGGTCGCGGGAACGACCGCGACACGATCGCCCGGAACGTCCGTCAGGCCGCCGAAACCGCGCTCGCCGCCGTTCCGGGGGCGAGGGTCACCGCGATCGGCGTGGGCAGTGCGGGTCCGGTGGACCTGCCCTCGCGCTCGGTGTCTCCCCTGAACCTTCCGCTGGCGGCGGGACTGCGCATCGACGAGGTGCTGGGCGGGCTCGTCGACGGCCCCATCCATCTCGCGCTCGACGGCACCTGCATCGCCCTCGCCGAACACTGGCGGGGAGCCCTGGTCGGCTGCGACGACGCGATGGCGATTGTCGTGTCGACCGGTGTGGGCGGGGGCCTCGTGCTCGGAGGTCGCCCCGTCAGCGGCGCCAGCGGCAACGCGGGTCATCTGGGACAGACCTTCGTGCGCACCCTCGAAGGCGACGACGTCGTCGCGGCCACCCTCGAAGCCGTGGCCGCGGGGCCCGGCACGGTCGCCTGGGCGAAGAAGCAGGGGTGGGAGGGCGAGACCGGTCTCGATCTCGCGGCCTCGCACGCGTCGGGGGATGCCGTGGCCATCGCCGCCGTGAGCCGTTCGGCGACCGCGGTGGGCCAGGCCATCGCCGCGGCAGCCACCCTGTGCGATCTCGAGGCGGTGGCCATCGCCGGCGGCTTCTCGCAGGTCGCCCCCGACTACGTCGACCAGGTGCGCGCGGCCGCCCAGGCCGCCTCGCTGCACGCCTACGCCCGGCGCTGCCGCATCGTCGGCTCGGGACTCGACGGAGACGGTCCCCTGCTCGGGGCGGCGGCGCTCGCGTTGCAGTCCTGACCGACCGCGCGAGAGGAGCGCGCCGATGGGCGGGCATAATCTGGACGAGAGGGCCCGCGCCGCGGACCGGCGAACGAGGGCGGGGATCATGCGTACCGGATCCAACCTGCCCGCCGTCGGGGAGTACAACCAGACCCTCGTGCTCGACCACATCCGCCGTTCGCCCGAGGGGCTGAGCCGCGTCGAGCTGTCGGCGCGCACGGGCCTCAGCGCCCAAACGCTCAGCAACGTCACCCGGCGGCTCGCCGACGAGGGGCTGATCGTGGAGGCGGGCAAGGTCATCTCGGGACCCGGGAAGCCCCGCACGCTGCTCAAACTCGCGCCGCGCTCGCGGTTCGCGGTCGGAGTGCACCTCGACCCGGTGGTCGACACGATCGTGGTGGTCGACATGGCCGGCGAGGTCATCGCGCATGACGAGATCGGCCGCCCGGCCCTGTCGACGCCCGCAGGGCTGGTGGATGCCGTGGGCGCCGCGGTCGACACGATCGTCGAGCGCGCCGGCATCCCCCGCGAGCTCGTCCTCGGGGTCGGTGTGGCCGCTCCGGGGCCCTTCGACGCGCGCGGCGGGCGCCTTCTCGATCCGCCCCTGCTGCCGGAGTGGCACAACGTCAACGTGCGAGAAGACCTCGGCGCCGTCACGGGCCTGCCCGTGATCGTCGAGAAGGACGTGACGGCCGCCATGGTGGGCGAGATGTGGTTCGACCGTTCCGACGCTCTCGGCGACGCGATGTTCCTGTACTACGGCGCGGGTGTCGGCGTGGGGCTCGCGATCGCGGGTGCTCCGGTGCGCGGACGCACCGGCAACGCCGGCGGCATCGCGCACGTGATCGTCGATCCCGATGGTCCGCCCTGCGCGTGCGGCGCTCGCGGGTGCCTCGGGGTGTCGATCGAGCCGCGCGTGCTGCTGGCCGAGGCCGGGTACGCCCCGGCGGCGGCCGGTGACACGCGCCCCGACCTGGACCGGCTCGTGCGCGACGCGCGCGAGGGCGAGGAGGGTCCGGCCGCGGTGCTGCGGCGGGCGGGGGAGCGGATCGCGCGCGCGCTGGTCGTGACCAACAACCTGATCGACGTCGACGAGGTCGTCCTCGGCGGCCCCGTGTGGGAGCGCCTCGCGGAGGTGCTGGGCGACGTCGTCGCCGAGCGCGTCGCCGTCGACGCGGCCTCGACCGCGACGCGCGAGATCGTCGTGCGTCGCTCACGGGTCGGAGCCGACGTCGCGGCCGTGGGGGCCGCCTGCCTCATGCTCGACGGCGCCTTCGCGGCGCGGCCGGCGCGCATGATGATCGCCCTCTGAGCCCGTCCCCCTTCCGCCGACGCCGGGCGTTTCCCGATCGTTACGAGCGTGGCGACTCTGGGACTTGCCGAGTTAGTCCATTTGATTTATAAAAGGTTCTGGCGACGTGGTGTCTCCACCCGAGCAAGGGAGCTTTCATGAAGAAACTGACGATGGTGACCGGTCTTCTGACCGCCACCGCCCTGACCGCGGCCCTGGCCGGTTGTTCCGCGGGCAGCGGCGACGCCGGTGACGCGAAGACCATCCGCGTCGCGTACCAGACCACGGCGACCTTCAACCAGATGCAGACGCTGATGGAGACGGCGAAGTCGCAGTACGAGGCCGCACACCCCGGCATGACCGTCGAGCTCGTGCCGATCCAGGCCGAGGGCGCCGACTACTACACGAAGCTCGCGCTGATGAACAAGTCGGCCAGCACCGCCCCCGACGTCCAGTACGAAGACACCTTCAAGATCCAGTCCGACGCCGCGGCGGGGTACCTGTTGCCCCTCGACGACTACCTCGCGAAGTGGAGCGACTGGTCGCAGTTCGCCGACGGCGCCAAGCAGGCCGGCCTCGGCCCCGACGGCAAGACCTACGGCGTCTCGCTCGGAACCGACACCCGCGGCCTCTGGTACAACAAGGAGATCTTCGCCAAGGCGGCCATCTCCGTCCCGTGGCAGCCCAAGACCTGGGCCGACGTCCTCTCGGCGGCCAAGAAGGTCAAGGCGGCCGACCCCGACGTCATCCCGATGAACGTGTACTCGGGCAAGACGGCCGGTGAAGCGGCATCCATGCAGGGGCTCGAAATGCTCCTCTACGGCACCGAGGACACCCTTTACGACACCTCCTCGAAGAAGTGGGTCGTCGGCAGCCAGGGCTTCAAGGACTCGCTGACCTTCGTCTCCGACGTCTACCAGGGCGGCCTCGGACCCTCGCTCCAGCAGGCGCTCGACCCCAACATCTTCACCAGCGTGACCGCCGACTGGCTGCCGAAGGGCAAGCTCGCGATCGCCCTCGATGGCTCGTGGCAGTCGGCCGCGTGGGTCGACGGCGGAACCGCCCCGTGGCCCGCGTGGAGCGACACGCTCGGTATCGCCGCGATGCCCACCCAGAACGGCCAGGCACCCGGCACCACGAGCATGTCGGGCGGGTGGACGCTCGCCATCGGCAAGAACACCAAGAACGCCGACGCGGCCTGGGACTTCCTCTCCACCGCGGTGAACAAGGACAACGCCACGTCCTACGACATCAACAACAGCCAGATCGCCGTCCGTGCCGATGTGGCGCAGTCCACCGAATACCTCGACGCCAACCCGAGCTTCAAGACCTTCTCGAGCTTCGTCGCAACGACGCACTTCCGACCGGCCACCGAGGACTACGACAAGATCTCGAACCAGATCCAGGTCGCCATGGAAGCGGTCATGACCGGGCAGTCCAGCGTCGACGACGCCGCCGCAGCCTACGACCAGGCCGTCATCGGCATCGTCGGCGAAGACAACACCCAGCAGGGCTGATCGTGACCGCCCTGGCTCAGACCGGGGCGACCGGAACCGACCGGAGGTCGCGCGCCACCACGCGCGGCCTCCGGTCCTCGGCCCGGGCGCTCCCGCTCCTTCCCGCAGCGCTGCTGCTCGCGGTGTTCCTGCTCGGACCGATCCTGGTGTCGCTGTGGGGCTCGCTCACCAACGCGACCCTGTCGGGCTCGACCGCCGTCGCGAGCCAGTTCATCGGCTTCGACAACTACACCCAGCTCTTCAAGGCCCCCGACTTTCCCGTGGCGGTCGTCAACACGATCGTGTTCGTGTTCTTCTCCGCCGTGATCGGTCAGAACATCCTGGGCCTGGCTCTCGCTCTCATGATGCGCTCGGGCAATCGCGTCGTCACCGCGGTGGTCGGCACGATCGTCGTCACCGCGTGGGTCCTGCCCGAGATCGTCGCGGCATTCGCCGCGTACGCGTTCTTCCGCGACAACGGGACCCTGAACGTGATCCTCGGGATCTTCGGTCTCGACCCCGTCAGCTGGCTCTTCACGATGCCGGTGCTCATGGTCGTCTTCGCCAACATCTGGCGCGGGACGGCGTTCTCGATGATGGTCTATTCGGCGGCCCTCGCCGACGTGCCGCCCGAGATCACCGAGGCGGCCGAGGTCGACGGAGCGAGCGGCATCAAGCGCCTCTTCCTCATCACGATCCCCATGATCCGTTCGACCATCGGAACCAACTCGATGATCGTGACGCTGCAGACCCTGTCGGTCTTCACACTGATCTTCGTCATGACCGGCGGTGGCCCCGGCAACAAGAGCACGACGCTGCCGATCCTCGCCTACCAGCAGGGCCTGAAGTTCGGCGAGCTCGGCTACGGCACCGCGATCGCCACGATCATGCTGCTCATCGGTGCGATCTTCTCGTTCTTCTACGTCCGCGCGCTGCGCGAGGAGGTCTCGTCATGACCACCGCCACCCTGCCCGAGGTGACCGGCGCCCGCTCGCGCTCCGCACGCCGCGCTCCCGGGCGCAAGAAGGCGTCGCTGTCGTCGCCGCGCACCCGCGCCCTGCGCGTCGTCGCCAACACGCTGCTCATCGTGGTCGGCGTGCTGTTCGTGGTGCCGCTCGTGTGGCTCGTCACGGCCTCGCTCGACGCGCAGCCGACGCTGGCCATCAAGATGCCCGAGGTCGTCACCCTCGACAACTTCGCGGCCGTGATGAAGCCGGATCTGCTGTTCCAGCCCCTGTGGAACAGCGTGCTGCTGGCGGGAGGCACCTCGATCGCAACGGTCGTGCTCGCCTCGCTCGCCGCCTATCCGCTCTCGCGGTACAAGATGCGCGTCGGCAAGCCCTTCCTCTACGCGGTGCTGTTCGGCACATGCCTGCCGATCACGGCGATCATGGTGCCGGTCTACAGCCTGTTCGTGCAGCTGAACCTCATCGACTCGATCGGGGGCACGATCCTCTTCCTCACCGCGAGCGCTCTGCCGATTGCGATCTGGATGATGAAGAACTTCATGGACGGCGTGCCCGTCGAGCTCGAGCACGCGGCCTGGATGGACGGCGCGGGGTCGATGCGCACGCTCGTGCAGATCGTGCTCCCGCTCATGCGCCCCGGCATCGCGGTCGTGTTCATCTTCACCTTCATCCAGGCGTGGGGCAATTTCTTCGTCCCCTTCGTGCTGCTGCTCAGCCCCGACTACCAGCCGGCCGCCGTCAGCATCTTCAACTTCTTCGGGTCGTTCGGAGCGGTGGCCTACGGCCAGCTCGCGGCCTACTCGATCGTCTACTCCCTCCCGGTCCTCGGCCTGTACGTCCTCGTGCAGCGCGGACTCGGCGGCCCGTCGGCCCTCGCCGGCGCGGTCAAGGGCTGACCCGTCCCCCCAGACAAGGAACCCACGTCATGCACGACCGCACCGCGCTCATCGAGATGCGCATCGAACGCTTCGTCCGCGAGCGTCTCGCCCCCGCCGTCTACCGCGCCCGTCAGGCCCTCGACATCCAGGCATGGGAGGCGCCGGGCGAGCCCGTGACCTTCGCCGAGGCTCGGGATGCCGAGTACCGCCCCTTCGCGATCGGAACGCCGTGGGGTCGAGCGTGGGGGACGACCTGGTTCGCCGTCTCCGGCGAGATCCCCGCTGCGTGGCGCGACGCCGACGGTTCCCTGCCGGAGGGCACCGTCGCCGAGCTCGTGATCGATCTCGGATTCACCGCCGGGCAGAGCGGCTTCCAGTGCGAAGCGCTCGTCTGGAACCGCGAGGGCGCCCCCATCAAGGGCGTCTCGCCGTTCAACAACGCCAGCCCGGCCGCGGTCGACGCCGACGGTCGCGTCGACGTGCTCGTCGAGGCCGCCTCGAACCCCGACGTGGGCAGCCTCTTCACCTTCGAGCCGACGCACCTGGGTGACCTCGCCACCGCGGGCGACGCTCCTCTCTATACGCTCCGCGACATGTCGATCGGCCTCCGCGATCTCGCGGTGTGGGAGCTCCTGCAGGACTTCCGCCTGCTCCACGGCCTCATCGCCGAGCTCGACGCCACCTCCGCGCGCCGAGCAACACTCGTCGAGGCGATGGATGCCGCGATCGACGCGGTCGATCCCGAGGACGTCGCGGGCACGGCGCAGGCCGGTCGCGACGTGCTGGCTCCGCTGATGGCGGCGCCCGCGGCATCCAGTGCCCACGTCCTGCACGCCGTCGGGCACGCGCACATCGACTCGGCGTGGCTGTGGCCCGTACGCGAGACGGCGCGCAAGGTGTCGCGCACGTTCAGCAACGTCCTCTCGCTGATGGACGAAGATCCGGAGTTCGTGTTCGCGTCGTCGTCGGCGCAGCAGTTCGCGTGGATGAAGGAGCACTACCCGGCGCTCTGGGACCGGCTGAAGGCGCGTGTCGCCGAGGGACGCTTCGTGCCGGTGGGCGGTATGTGGGTCGAATCCGACACAAACATGGTCGGCGGCGAGGCGATGGCCCGGCAGTTCGTCGAGGGCAAGACGTTCTTCCTCGAGGAGTTCGGCATCGACACCGAAGAGGTGTGGCTGCCCGACTCGTTCGGCTACAGCGGTGCCCTTCCGCAGATCATGAGAGCCGCGGGCGCGCGCTGGTTCCTCACGCAGAAGATCTCGTGGAACGAGACCAACCGCATCCCGCACCACACTTTCCGCTGGGAGGGCATCGACGGGTCGCGCATCTTCACGCACTTCCCGCCGGTCGACAAGTACAACTCCGAGGTCACCGCGGCCGACCTGGCCCACGCCGAGCGCAACTTCGCCGACAAGGGTCGCGCGCGCACCTCGCTGCTGCCGTACGGCTTCGGCGACGGCGGCGGCGGACCCACGCGCGAGATGACCGCGACGATCGCCCGCACGCACTCGCTCGAGGGCGCGCCGGTGGTGAAGCACTCCACCCCGCGGGAGTTCTTCGAGACCGCCGAGGCCGAGTACGCCGACCCGGCCGTGTGGGCGGGGGAGCTGTACCTCGAGTTCCACCGCGGCACGTACACCAGCCAGCTGCGCACGAAGCAGGGCAACCGCCGCAGCGAGCACCTGCTGCGCGAGGCCGAGCTGTGGGCGGCCACCGCGACCGTCCGCACGGGCGCCGCCTACCCGGCTGAGACGTTCCAGCGCCTGTGGCGCCTGGTCCTGTTGCAGCAGTTCCACGACATCCTGCCCGGCACGTCGATCGCCTGGGTGCACCGGGATGCCGAGCGCAATTACGCCGCGATCGCGGCGGAGCTCGAGCAGATCATCGCCGACAGCCTCCGGGCGCTCGTGGGCACGGGCGACCGCGCGGTCGTGGCGAATGCCGCCCCGCACCGCCGTTCCGGTGCTCCCGCTCTCGCGATCGCCCCGGCGAGCCCCGCCGGCGACGTGACCCCGAGCGCCGAGGGCGACGGCTTCGTGCTCGACAACGGCGTCGTGCGCGCGGTCGTCGACGGACGCGGTCTGATCACCTCACTGGTGGAGGTGGACAGCGGCCGCGAGGTGGTTCCGGCCGGTCGCACCGCGGGCCTGTTCGAGGTGTTCCGCGACACGCCCACCCAGTGGGACGCGTGGGACATCGACGAGACCTACCGGCGCCACGTCACGCCCCTCGACTCCGCCGAGGCCGTCCGCCTCGACGGACGCGCGATCGTCGTCGAGCGCCGCACGGGGGCGTCCACGATCGTCACGCGCATCGCTCTCGCGAACGGCTCGCGCACCGTGCGTCTCTCCCTCGACGTGGACTGGCACGAGCAGCAGAAGCTGTTGAAGCTCGGCGTCCCGGTCGACGTCCACACCGACCGCGCGGCGTCCGAGATCCAGTTCGGGCACATCGTCCGACCCACTCACACGAACACGTCGTGGGACGCGGCTCGCTTCGAGACCGCCGCGCACCGCTGGGTGCGGGTCGCCGAGCCGCGCTTCGGCGTGGCGGTGACCAACGACTCCACCTACGGTCACGACATCACGCGTCACGAGCGCGAGGCGGGCGGCACGTTCTCACTCGTGCGGCTGTCGATCATCCGGTCGGCGAAGTTCCCCGACCCCGGCCAGGATCAGGGCGCGCACCACCTCGAGGTGGGGATCGTCGTGGGCGCCGAGGTCGTCGACGCGGTCACCGAGGGATACCGCACCAACCTGCCGGAGCGGACGGTGACGGATGCCGCCGAGACCTCGATCGCGCCTCTCGTCGTGATCGACCAGCCCGGTGTCGTCGTCGAGGCGGTCAAGCTCGCGCAGGACGGATCGGGCGATGTGATCGTGCGCCTGTACGAGGCGCTGGGCGAGCGCATGCACGCGCGTCTCGACGCCGGCTTTGAGGTCGTGGGCGTCGTCGAGACCGATCTGCTCGAGCGCGAGGTCGACGCCGCGGCGGTGTCGAGTGCTGCCGGTGGTGCGGTCGAGCTCGATCTGCGCCCGTTCCAGCTGGTGACGCTGCGTCTGAAGCGCTGAGGCCCGCTGCGCGTCGTCGCTGCGGGCCTCCGGGAGGAGATCCCGGGGGCGGAGGACGGATGCGAGGGGTTTGTCCTCCTGTCCCGGGTTTTCCTCCGCGGCGCGGTGCGGCCATGCGGTGGGGCTGCGCGGTGGGGCGCGGGGGTCCGGGCGCGGGTTGGTGCGGGGCCGGGCGCGAGGTTGTCGAGCCCGCGGGAGGAGATTCCGGGGGCGGAGGATGGATGCCGAGGGATTGGTCCTCCCGTCCCGGGTTTTCCTCCGCCGTGCGGCGGGGCTGGGCGGCGGGCTCGCGCGGTGGGCCGCCGAGCCCGTGGGATCAGACGCCGGGACGACCTTACGCCGGGAGAAGCCCGAGGTCGGTGAGCAAGAGGTCGCGGACCTCGTGAGTCGCAACCGGACCCGCGGGCAGCGAGTCGCGGCCGCCGAACCGGCCGAGCGCCAGGAACGAGCGCCGCTCGAGCGCCGACCCGCCGCCGTGGCCGCCCGCATCGACGTGCCCGTGATCGGTGGTGACGGCGACGAGCCAGTCCTCGCCGTGCGTCTCGGCGCGGTCTTCGACGACGTCCAGGATGCCGCCGAGCAGCGCATCGACGCGCACGATCGCGGCCGTGTACTCGGGCGCGGTCCCGCCGTGCCGGTGGCCGGCCTCATCGACCTCGCCGAGGTAGACGAACGACACGTCGGGACCCGTCTCGCGCAGATGCGCACGTGCGGCGGCCGCGATCTCGGCATCCATCGGGTCATATCCTCTCGACTCCCCATCGCGCAGGACGACGTGGTGCAGGCCTGCGCGTTCCCTGTCGGGCGCGGGCGCGATGATCGGTCCCGGGCCGTCGGGGTCGATCAGCGGGGGCCAGTCGGCGGCCGCGAAGGTCGAGCAGCTCGGGCGCGCGTCGACGGCCCGGGCGAGGAGGTCTCGACAACGGCGCAGACGATGACCCTGGAAGTGGTTGTCGACGACGCCGTGCTCGGCGAGCCGCACGCCCGTGAGCAGCGATGACCAGCCGGGGCCCGAGATGGTCGGGACCTCCATGGTCATCGGCAGCACGACTCCCGCGCGCCCGAAAGCCGCGAGTCGAGCAGCCGGGGCGGGAGAGCGCAGCGCATCGTCGACGCGCAGGCCGTCGATGCCGATCAGCAGCAGCTTGCGCGCCGCGGTCATCAGTGGGGAAGCTCGCTCGCGGAGTGCAGCAGAGCCGGGATGTCGGCGACTCCGCCCACGAGGTGCGTGTGGCGCGACCGTCCCAGATCGGCGGCGGATCCCGCACCGGTGAGAACCCCGACGACGAACCGCGCCCCGGCGGCGGTGCCGGCGGCCAGATCATTGGGGGTGTCTCCGGCGACCAGCACCTCGTCGACCGACCGGATGCCGGTGAGCTCCATCGTGCGGAACACGAGGTACGGAGCGGGCCGCGACGCGGTCACGAGCTCCGACGTGGCGAGAGCGTCGATGTCGGTGCCGACCTCCCATCCGACCTTCGCCAGGAGCCCCTCGGCCACCGGGCGGGTGTAACCGGTCTGCAGAGCGACCTTCACCCCGGCCGCGCGCAGCGACACCATCGCCTCGCGCACCCCGGGAAACAGCGTCGGGGTCGCCGCGGCGTACGCCGCGTCGAGCTGAGCGGCGAAACCGGCATACACCGCGTCGGTGCGGGCAGGGTCGCCGCCGAGCTCGGTGAGGAGGCCGCGGATGGCCTCGGTCTTGTCGGTGCCCGTCCAGGGAGCCAGAACCTCGGCCGGAACCGGAGCGCCGAGCTCGTCACCGACGCAGCGTGCGAGCAGGTCGTAGACGACCCCGCCCTCGTCGATCGTGGTGCCGGCCATGTCGAGGGAGAGGAGGGAGACGGTCATCGGGAGCCTTCCGTGGTCGTTCGGCGCACCGCCGACGGGGCCGGGGCGGTGCGAGTGCGGGAGTTGTGGACGATCAGGGACGCACGATCGGGGCGGTAGCGGTCGTCGGCCACCTCGATCACCTCGCCCGCGGCGCTGCGGGTGAGACGGTGGACGCGCAGCAGCGGCGTGCCGACGGCGACGTCGAGCGCGGCGGCATCCTGGTCGTTCGCGGCGACCGCGTCGATCGTGTGCTCGCCGTGCTCGAGTGAGACGCCTCGGTCGAGCAGCGCGGTGAAGACCGATCCGGCGTCGGGGTCGAAGTCGAAGATCAGACGCCCCACGTGCTCGACGAACGTCGAGCGCTCGATCATCACCGGTTCGTCGTCGATCGATCGCACGCGCACCAGGTCGACCGCACGGGTGTCGCCGCCGACGCCGAGGGCGGCTGCCACCGAGGCCGGCGGTCGGCGCAGCGCCAGCTCGATCGTGCGCTGGCCCGGCACCCGGCCCATCGCCGTGACCCAGGCCGAGAACGAGAAGAAGTCGTCGATGGCGTGAGCGAAGGGCGCACGCATGACCGTCGGCACACGCCCCTGCCCGGTGCTGATCAGCCCCTCGGTGGCGAGAGCGGCAAGCGCCTGCCGCACGGGACCACGTGACGCCCCGAACTCGACGCTCAGCTCGGCTGTGGTCGGCAGCGCCGCGCCGACGGGGAGCGCACCCGAGAGGATGCGATCGCGCAGCGTCGTGCGGACGGTCTCATGCAACGACATGAAGCGATCTTGTCATGACAAGCGGACGGGGAAGCGGCGACATAGGTTGTGTTCGCTCGCCGTTCACCGATCCTGGCGCGCATATATAAGAGGAGGGGCGGCGGTGAACATTGCATGACAAGTCGCGATACCGGTCGAACTCCGGTGCGATGAGAGCCGAGACTCGACCCCATGCACTCCCACTCGAGTCCGGCTCCGCTGCGCGCCGACGTCGTCGTCGTCGGCGCGGGCATCGTCGGTCTGGCCCACGCCTGGCACGCCGTGCGCGCGGGGCTCTCGGTCGTCGTCGTGGACCGCGACGACCGCGCCGTCGGCGCGAGCGTGCGCAACTTCGGGCACATCTGCACCACCGCGCAATCGGGCCGCGCGCGCGAGTACGCCGTCGTGGCGCGAGAGACCTGGGTGCGTGCCGGTGCGGAAGCGGGGCTCGCGGTGTCCGCCCACGGCACCGTCGTCGCCGCGCGCAGCGTCGCCGAGATGGCCGTGCTCGACGAGTTCGCCTCAGGACGCGACCGCGACGAGGTGCGCGTCCTCGGCGCCGACGAGACCGCCGACCGGCTCGGCTGGGCGGTGCCGGGACTCGTCGGCGGTGCCCTCATGCCGCGGGATCTGCGCGTCGACTCGCCCGCGGCCGTTCCCGCATTGACGGCGCATCTCGCGCGGCTGGGTGTGGTGTTCCGTTTCGGTGAGAACGTCGTCGACGTCGTCGACGGGGTGCGCACGACCCACGGATCGTACGTCGCCGACACCGTCATCGTCTGCGTGGGGCACGACGTCGACCGGCTCTTCCCCGTGCTCGCCAGCGACGGCGAGGTGCGTCGCTGCCGCCTACGCATGATGGAGATCGACCCGCCGCGGGGCGTGCGAATCGACCCGGGCGTCTTCACGGGCAGCTCGCTGCTGCGCTACGGCGGTTTCGCCGAGACCGCCGCCGCCGACACGGTGCGGGCCGAGCTGGCATCCCTCGATCCCGACATGCTGACGCACACGGTGAACCTCATGTGCACCCAGCGCCCCGACGGCCGCGTCGTGATCGGCGACACCCACCATTACGAGCGCACGCTCGACCCGTTCGACGACGAGGCGCTCGACGCGTTGCTGCTCGACCGCTTCTGCGGCCTGTTCGGCGTCGACGACCTCGTCGTGCGGCGACGCTGGCGCGGCGTGTACGCGGCCAGCGCCCAGGGCCCTTATCTGCACGCCTCCCCGCGGGCCGACGTGGTCGTCGCCTCGGTCACGAGCGGCATCGGCATGACCACCGCCTTCGGGTTCGCGCGCGACGTGCTCGCGCAGCGCGGCCTGATCCCCTGACCCCCTCCCTTCCGATCCGCCTGACCCGAAAGGACCACCCCTATGATGCGTTCCACTCACCGCTCGCGATCCCGTCGTATCGTCCGCGTGACCGCTCTCGCCGCGATCGCCGTGGCGTTCGCGGGCTCACTCACCGCTTGCGCCGGCACGTCGTCGGACGCGGCCGCCTCGAGCATGACCCTCGAGCAGAAGCAGAAGGCGACCAGCGCCGCCGACTTCGGCGGCATGGACGCGCTCGTCGCCGCCGCCAACGCCGAGGGCAAGCTCAACGTCATCACGCTGCCCCCGTCGTGGGCGAACTACGGAAAGATCATCGCGGGCTTCCAGAAGAAGTACCCCGGCATCACCATCGACTCGCAGAACCCCAACGGCTCCAGCGCCGACGAGGTCGCCGCGGCGAAGGCGCAGAAGGGTCAGGACACCGCGCCCGACGTGTTCGACCTGGGCACCGCGGTGCTGCGCCAGAACCTCGACCTGCTCGCGCCCTACAAGGTGTCGAACTGGGCCGACATCCCCGACGATTTCAAGGACCCCAACGGCACGTGGTTCTACGACTACACGGGCCTGATGTCGATCGGGTACGACTCGTCGGTCATCACCACCCCGCCCACGTCGATCAACGACCTGCTCGGCTCGCAGTACCAGGGCAAGGTCGCCATCAAGGGCGACCCGACCCAGGCCAACGAGGCCGCGAGCGCCGTCTACTGGGCGACCCTGCAGAGCGGCGGTACCGCCGACGACATCACGCCCGGTGTGCAGTTCTTCTCGAAGCTCAAACAGGCCGGCAACTTCCTCTCGGTGCTGCCGACCCAGGCGACGGTGTCGTCGGGCGAGACCCCCGTGGTCATCCAGTGGAGCTACAACAACCTCGCGTGGGGACCCGATGGCGGCTCGACCGGAAACCCCAACTGGAAGACCCTCGTGCTTCCCGGTGTCGCCCTGGGCAGCTACTACAACCAGGCCATCAACGTCGACGCCCCGCACCCCGCGGCTGCGCGACTGTGGGAGGAGTACCTCTACAGCCCGGAAGTGCAGAACCTGTTCCTCGCCTCGGGTGCCTACCCGTCCACGCTGCAGGCGATGATCGCGAACAACACCGTCGACCAGTCGGTGCTGCAGTCGGTGGGCGAGCCCCCGAAGAACTTCGTGCAGTTCACGAGCGACCAGGCCGCGGCTGCGGCGAAGGTGCTCGCCGCCTCATGGTCGTCGGCGATCGGCTGATCCCCGCATGACCGTCGCCTCCTCCTCTCGGATCGCGACGGCCGCCCCCACCGCCTCCGGCGCCGGCCCCCTCCGGCGCCGGAGTGCGGGCTGGTGGGGGTTCGCGCCGTTCGCGGTCTACGTCGCTCTCTTCCTGGCCGTTCCGACGGTCGTCGCCATCGCGAGCGGGTTCTTCACGGCGAAGGGCGCGTTCACTCTCGGCAACTTCGCCGCGCTGGCCAGCCCCGCCATCATGACGGCCTTCGTGAACTCCCTCTGGCTGTCGGCCGTCGTGGCCGTCGTCTCGGCGGTGCTCGGGGCGATCCTCTGTCTCGCACTGTCGAGCATGCCTCCAGACGGCTGGGTGCGCTCGATCGTCGACTCCGCGGCCAGCACGCTCGCGCAGTTCGGCGGCATCATGTTGGCCTTCGCCTTTATCGCGCTCATGGGCGTGCAGGGCGCCGCGACGCTCTGGCTGCAGCAGACTTTCGGTCTCGACATCAACACCCTGTCGTCGGACGGCCCGCTGCTCTATCAGGTGGGCGGCCTCGTCTTCCCCTACGTCTACTTCTCGGTGCCACTGATGGTGCTCACCTTCCTTCCCGCGCTCGAAGGTCTGCAGCAGCAGTGGGCCGAGGCGGCGGCGACGCTCGGCGCGTCGCGGTGGGTGTACTGGACCCGCATCGCGATGCCCCTCCTCGCCCCCGCGTTCTGGGGATCGACGATCCTCGTGTTCGCCGGCGCCTTCTCGTCGTTCGCGACGGCCGCGGCCCTGATCGACCAGGGCGGTCTCGTCGCCCTCGCGATCAAGCAGCAGCTGACGAGCGAGACGATCGTCGGCGTCGCCAACACCGCGGGTGTGCTCGCCCTCGGCATGGTGGTCGTGATGGCCGCCGTGATGGCCGTGTACTCGCTGCTCGAGCGTCGCGCCCGGCGGTGGCGACGATGAGCCGGCCCGTCACCGCCGGCCTCGGGAAGGTCGCCGGGGGAGTCATCCTCGCGATCGCCGCCATCGCCTTCGCCCTGCCCCTGCTCGCGCTGCTGCTGTTCACATTCCGGATGCCGGGACGCTCGGGCGGTCTGACGCTCGATCACTACCTCGCGATCGTCGACCCGACGCAGGAGCTCACCTACGACGGCCTGTTCATGGGTCTCGTCAACTCGCTCGGCATCGCCGTGGTCACGGTCGCAATCGTGTTGCTGCTGCTCGTGCCGACCCTCGTGCTCGTCGAGCTGCGCTACCCCCGCGTGCGACGCGCGATCGAGGTCGTCTGCCTGCTGCCGCTCACCGTCCCGACGGTGGTACTGGTCGTCGGGTTCGTGCCCGTCTACAAGGTGGTCTCGGGCGCCCTCGGCAGCGCGCCGTGGACTCTCGCCTTCGCCGTCGGCGTCATCGTGCTGCCGTACGCGTACCGTCCGATCCAGGCGAACATCGCCGCCCTCGACATCGTCGTGCTCAGCGAGGCGGCGCGGTCGTTGGGCGCCAACGGCGTGCAGGTGGTGTGGCGCGTCGTGCTGCCGAACCTGCGTCGCGGCATCCTGTCGGCCTGTCTGCTCACCGTGGCCGTCGTGCTCGGCGAGTACACGATCGCGGCATTCCTCAGCCGCACCACTTTTCAGACCGCGCTGTTCCTGCTGCAGCAGACCGACCCCTACGTCTCGGCGATCTTCTCGCTCGCGGCCCTGGCGATGGTGTTCGTGCTGCTGCTGCTGATCGGCCGGCTCGGTTCGTTCCGTCCCTCCAGGAGTGCCTCATGACCGTTCCCGCCCCCGTGACCGGCCCGTTGACCTTCGCCGGCACCGCCGTCTCGCTCGTCGGCATCGAGAAGTCGTTCGGATCCCACACCGCGCTGCGCGGGGTGAGTCTCGACATCCGCCCGGGCGAGTTCGTCGCGCTGCTGGGGCCCTCGGGCTGCGGCAAGACGACGCTGCTGCGGGCCCTGTCGGGGCTCGACCGCATCGACGCCGGACGCATCCTCATCGATGAGCAGGACGTGTCGGGCGTACCCGTGAACCGCCGCGACATCGGCATGGTGTTCCAGTCATACTCGCTGTTCCCGCACATGACGGTTCAGCAGAACGTCGAGTTCGGGCTGCGGATGCGGCGCGTCGACGCGGCCCGCCGCGCCGCACGCGCGCGCGAGGTGCTCGAGATGGTCGGTCTCGGCGACCGCGGCGGCCGCTACGCGCACCAGCTGTCGGGCGGTCAGCAGCAGCGCGTCGCCCTCGCTCGCGCGCTCGTCACCCGTCCGCGGGTGCTGCTGCTCGACGAGCCGCTGTCGGCGCTCGACGCGAAGGTGCGCGTGCAGTTGCGCGAGCAGATCCGCCGCCTGCAGCGCGATCTGGGTATCACCACCGTGTTCGTCACGCACGATCAAGAGGAGGCGCTCGCCGTCGCCGACCGTGTCGCCGTGATGAACGACGGAGTCATCGAGCAGATCGGCACTCCGGAGGATCTGTACCGCCGGCCGGTCTCTCCGTTCGTCGCCGACTTCGTCGGGCTGAGCAACATGCTGGACGGTGTGGCGCGCGGCGGCGAGGTCGAGGTGCATGGTCACGTGCTGCCCGTCCTCGGGACGACGGTCGAGGGGCCCGTGCAGGCGTTCGTCCGTCCGGAGGATGTCGTCTTCACGAGTGGGGACGAGGGAGTGGATGCCATCGTGGTGGCATCGAGTTTCCTCGGGTCGTTGCGGCGTACCGTCGTGCGCGCGGCCGACGGCACGCTCATCGCGGTGCAGCACGACGCCTCCGACCGGCGTGAGCCCGACGACGCCGTGCGGCTGCGGTTCGCGGGTCACCCGGTGGTGGTGCGACCGCGCTGAGGGTTCAGCGGATCCCTAGCCGCTCGCTCTAGCGTCCGGCTATGTCGTCTCTCGCCCGACGGCGCGGCCGCCCCGCGCCGCTGCGCACCACCCCGGCCGTCCGCGTCGCCGCGGTGCTCTCGTTCCTCTACGGGGGTGCGGTTACGGCGCTGGGCGTAGGGTTTGACGGTCGCCCTCGCGACCGGTCAGGGACTGGGGGCCGACACCCACGAGTACCTCGTGTTCCGCGGGGTCACGACGACGATCGTCTTCTCCCTGATGGTGGGTGGGATCTTCGTGGCCGACGCGTTCCTCGTGCTGCGCGGTGCCCGGGGCACCGGTGCCGTCGTCGTCGCCGGGATCGTCGTGCTCGCGGGCCTGATCGGCGAGGTGATCGAGCCGGTCACGGGTGGGAACGCCGTGTCCCTCGCGATCGGTGCGGGTATCATCGTGGCGGCGGCCCTGCCTGGGGTGCTGCTCCTTCTGCCTCGCGGACTCCGGTCGACGCCTCCGGTGACCGCGGACCCCATGCCCGGGGTCACACCGCCGCCACAGCCATGAGAACGACGGATGCCGCCATGGTGCCGATCTGGGCACGGTCGAGCGGTGCCGGCATCCGCCCGATTGCCGCGACGGACAGTCCCGCGTACCCGACCGCGACGGCCAGCAGGAACGGGGCCAGGGCGACACCGTGAGCATGAGCGGGGGAGGGGCCGTGTCCGCCCATCCCGAGTGAGAGAGCGGCCATCACCACCATGCCGAGCGTCGTGTGCAGCGTCATCAACGCGGGGATCCGCCGGGAGCGTCGCTGGCGCGGACGACGCCATACCGCGAGCACCAGGGCCGCCGTCAGTAACAGCGCCGTCCACCCCACCGGAGCGATCACGCCGAACACGGCGGCATCCAGCATCGCCAGGAGCATGAGCACGGATGCCATGACCTCGGGCGGCCGCACCCGCGCGCGATCGGCGGCCAGACAGCAGGCGCCGATTGCGGCGGGAGCGACCGCGGCAGCATGGAGGATCTCGCTCATCGCCTCAGCAATGGCATTCGGACGCAGGTGACTCGTCCCCGTGCGGGCCATGCCCGTGCGCACCCCCGTGCGCGGCGGGCGCGCAGTGGGAGTTCGCGGGGGCGGGGACGTTCAGGACGGGGTTCCGCTCGAAGAAGTTGTACGGCTTGAGCGTGAACTTCGCGTAGTCCATGGGCATGACGGGCCAGTCCTCGTTGCGCGGGAAGTGCGTGAGACCGAAGGTGTGCCACAGCACGACGTCTTCGCCCACGAGCGGCTCGTCGCCCGCGATGAAGGCCGGGATGCCGGCCCCGCCCGGGTGCTGGTTCACGAAGTCGCCGGCGGCGTAGCGCTCGTCGGGGTCGTACTTCGTGACGAACAGGTTCTTCGTGGCGAACGCCGCGCGCGCGGCGATCGACGAGTCGTCGTCGGCCAGCAGCACCGGGGTCTCGGTGGGGAAGAGCACGTACGAGGTCGCCTGTCCGCGCCCGGTGGTCTTCTCGGTCGAGGCGATCTGCCAGACCCGGTTCACCGCGCCGTCGGCGACGCGGCCCGACACCTTCTCGCTCGTGATGGGCGTGACCCTCTTCATGAAGGCGTTGCCGGCGGGGTTCGCGATCGAGATGGGCACGCGCACGGCATCGATCTCGTTGACGACGTTGGCGACGCCGTCGACCGTCATGTCCAGCCGCGCCGAGAACAGGTGCTGGTGGTACGGCGCCCCGAGGCCGGGGGCGACTTCGGAAGCGTAGGGGTACCCCTCACCCGGGTAGGCGGAGGTGAAGAGGATGCCGGTGAGCTTGGCCTCGCACTCGATGGTGCCGTCGAGATAGAGGTACCAGTAGAAGCCGTAGTCGTAGTTGCCGACGGTGGTGAAGAACGAGATGACGAGACGCCGGGAACGGCGCACCTCGCTGGACCCGGTGAAGATGTCGGTGTGCTTCCACAGGGTGCCGAAGTCCTCCTCGTGCATGCACACCGCGTTGCGGACGGTGCGCGGCATCCCGTTCTCGTCCGCCAGCACCGCGTCGACGTAGGTGATGTCGCCCACGCAGTCGCAGCCGAGCTCGAGCTCGTTCGTGTAGCGGCCGAAGAGGTACTCGCCCGTGTCGAAGTAGTTCTGCCAGAAGCGGTTGGGCGCGGGATCGGCATAGGGCACGACCATCTCGCTGATCGAGCCGCGGTACATCACGGGGCGCCCCGCGAACGACAGCTGGCGCAGGATCAGGCCCTCGCGCGTGTCGAAGCCGATGCGCAGGTCCCACTCGCCCCACGTGACGCGCTCGCCGTCGACGCTGAAGCTCGACCCCTCGGGCTGGGTGATGACGATGGGCTTGAGACCCTCCAGCGGCGGGCCCTGCAGCTCGGGGTCGTCAAAGTTGCCGTGCTCCTCGGGAACCGTGAACCCGGGGGTGTCGACGATGTCGATGATGCGTCGTGCGGCGACGTCGATGTAGGCGGTCAGGCCGTCGACGGGGTGCGCCCACGGGTGGTCGGCGGGGTGGTCCTGACGGAACGCGAAGGTGCGGAGCACCCGCCGCCCCACCTCGTTCTCATACCCGTAGTGCCCGGCCGACAGGGGCACGAGCACGACGTCGGCGGTCGTGAGACCCCGCGCGGCGAGGGCGGCGATCCACTCGGCGCTCTCGTTCGCGATGATCCCGACCTCTTCGAACTCGGCGTCGAGGATCGGCAGCTGTCCATCTGAGCCGTCGAGCTCGGTCTGGCGCAGCACCGTGCCCGTGGCGAGCGATACGACCACGTCGAGCGAGTGCGCCGTGCGCAGGTTCAGCAGTTGCACGCGGGCGCGGCGCTCGGGAAAGCCGCCCTCGCCCCGCTCCCACGCGAGCACGTCGCCTTTCGGTGCCTCTTCCAGGCCGACGTAGGCGAAGCGGCTGGCCTCATCGATGCCGTCGAAGCCGGCGACGATGGCGTGCACGGCGGTGATCTCGGCGGGGGAGAGGGATGCCAGGGGATGGGCCGGCGTCGCGGGGGCGACGAAGGCGGTCGAGGTCGGGTCGGTGAGCGTCATGATGTCTCTCTCGGGTGCAACGGGGGTGGAACGGACGGGCGGGAACGGATGCCGCGGCGGTGAGGCCGCGGCACCCGGGGTCAACCGGCGATGGCGTCGGTGAGCTTGGCGTAGGCGGCGGGGCGGCGGCGGCGGATCCAGGCCGCCTGCAGGTAACCGAAAGCGGGCACGATGATCACGAGCGCGAGCAAGGCCCACGTCACCACACCGAACGTGGGCGCCCCGTCGGCGTCGACGTCTCCGACCATCACGGGGAAGTAGGCGACGATCACCACGGCCGAGACCGCGAGACCGACGAAACCCAGTGCCGGCGCGATCACCGTGTTCCACGGGCGCCGGTCCTGGCGGTTCCGGGTGAAGTACACGATCACCGCGACGGAGGTCACCGCCATCAAGACGACGATGGCGACGGTGGCGACGCCCGAGAGCCAGGTGAAGACCTGCAGGAGCGGATCGAGTCCGAGCAGGGCGAAGGCCGCGAGGAGGACACCGGCGGTCGCGGTCTGCACGATCGACGACACGTGCGGGGAGAGGTGCCGCGCGTGCACGCCTGACACCGACTCGGGGAGCACGCCGGCGCTCGACATCGCGTGCTGGTAGCGCGTCAGCACGTTGTGGAACGACAGCACGCACGCGAACATCGACGTCAGCAGGAGGACGTTGACGATGACCTCGCCGACCGCGCCGAGGTAGATCGCGACGGTACGGAGCATCAGCGTCGCGGGGTTCTCGGCGGCGGCGGCGAGCACGCCGCTCGGACCCCAGGCCATCACGAGCCCCCACGTCGACAGCGTGTAGAAGACGCCGATGCCGATGACGGCACCGTACGTCGCCCGCGGGATCGTGCGGTCGGGGTCGCGCGCCTCGTCCCGGAAGATCGCGGTGGCCTCGAACCCGATGAACGCGGCGATCGCGAACATGAGGCCCACCCCGGGCGAGCCGCTGGCGATGTTCGCCGGCTCGAAGGGGGCGAGGCTCAGTCCCTCGGGACCCCCGTCGAGGACCACCGCGCCGACGAGGACGAGCACGATCGCCACCTCCGCGATGAGCAGGACGCCCAGCACCTTGCTGGAGAGGTCGATGTGGCGGTAGCCCAGCACACCGACCAGCGCGACGGTGGCCAGTGCGTACAGCCACCACGGAAGATCCGGCCCGCCCAGCGAGACGACGGTGATCTCGAGGAGGTACCCGACGTAGCCGTACACCGCGACCTGGATGGTCGTGTAGGTCAGGATCGCGGTCCACGCCGCCGCCAGTCCGGAGGGGCGTCCCAGCCCGTAGCCGATGTAGGTGAAGAAGGCGCCCGGGCGGGGGACGTGCCGCGTCATGGCCGAGAGACCCACGGCGAAAAGGAGCAGGATCACCGCGCTGACGGCGTACAGCGCCGGGTAGCCGACACCGTTGCCGATCAGGATGCCGAGAGGCCCCGCGCCGCCGACGACGGTCAGCGGCGACGCAGCGGCGACCACCATGAAGACGATGGCCGTCACACCGAGGGAGCCCCGCAACGTCCGCTTCGCCGACGTCGCCGCTCCCTTCGATTCGAGTTGGGTCATTTCGATTCCTCCGGGATTCGGGTGGGGTACGCGGTCGTGAGTCGAGGTTCCTCCGGCGCCGTTGCCGGGCCGTGTTCTCGTCGTGAAGGTGTGGCCTCGCCGAGTGAGACGGCGCTCGAGGGGTGTCTCACTCGGGGTCACGCGCACGAAACACGCGGTTCGCGGGGGTGCAACGCCCGGCGCGTACGGTCGACAGCACCCATCGGAGACCCTGTGAACGCACTTGCCCGCGCCATCGAGCGCCCCGACCCCGTCGCCGGTTTCGGCGACCGTTCGCCGCTGCACGGGCTCGAGCGACGTCGGATCGGCATCATCGACCTCGCCGCCCAGTCCATCGCGGCGGTCGCCCCGGCAGCGGCGGCGACGACGGTCGTCCTGCTGGTGGCGGGGGTCGCCCCTCACGCGACGGTCGCCGCCATCGTGGTCGCGGCGATCCTGAGCCTCGGGGTGGCCCGGACGGTCTCGCAGTTCGCCCGCCGCTTCGCCGCCACAGGCGCCGTGTACACCTACACCGCTCGCGGTCTCGGCACGCGGGCGGGTCTCGCGGCGGGCGTCGCGATCCTCACGGGGTACGGCGCTGTCGCGATGTTCGCGCTGCTCGGCGGTGCGTACTACGCCACCTATCTCACGGCGGGGCTCTGGCCGTCGATCGATCGGGCGCTGGTCACCGCCCTGTTCGTCGTGGGGCAGGGCGTCCTCGTCGCGTTCGTGCTCGTCCGCGGCATCCGCATCTCCGCTCGCGCGGCACTCGTCGTCGAGACACTGTCGGTCGCGCTGATCGTGGTCCTCCTGATCGTGCTCCTGGTGAAGATCGGGCCGATCGACCTCGCCGCCGTCGCGGGAGTCGGTGTGGCGCACCTCGATCCGACCGCGTTCGCGGCGGGGGCGGTGATCGCCCTGACGGCGTTCGTCGGGTTCGAGTCCGCCGCCACCCTCGGCGTCGAGTCGGTGTCGCCGCTGCGCAACGTCCCGCGCGCGATCACCGGCACCGTTGTGCTGTCCGGTCTGCTCTACGCCCTGGCGGCGGTGACCCAGGTGGCCGGGTTCGACGCCCTCGGGTCCGACCTCTCGACGAGCGCTTCGCCGGTCAACGAGCTCGCCGAGGCATACGGCCTCGGCGGGTGGGGGGTCGTCGCCGATCTCGGCATCGCGGCGTCGTTCCTCGCCTGCACGATCGGCACGACCACCGCGCTCGTCCGGGTGCTGTTCGCGCTGAGCCGTGACGGGGTGCTTCCGACCGCGGTCGGTCGGGCGCATCGGCGCTTCGGCACCCCCGCCGCGGCCGTCGGATGGGCGCTGCCGATCATCATGGCCGTGCCGGTGCTCGTCATCGTCGCGGGGATCGACACCCGCGACGCGATGCACGTCACCATCGGGGTGGGCGCTGCGGGATACATCGTCGCCTACATCCTCGTCTGCGTGGCCGCGCCCGTCTTCCTCCGCCGCATCGGGGAATCCACGATCGGCGTCACGGTGGTCGCCGGGGTCTCGGCGCTGGCCCTCGCTGCGGCCCTCGTGTTGTTCTTCGTTGACGACGCGGTCGAGGGAGGAGCGGTCGTCGCGGTCGTCGGGGTGCTCGCCGTCGTGTCCACCGCGGTCATCGCCGTCCTCCGCCGGCGCCACGGGCCGAGGGCGCTGGGGGTGTACGACGAGCCGGTCGCGGCGCAGGTGCTCGGGGGAGTGGTGTCGACGCGGCATCCGGGCGATGCGTGAGCAGCCGGCGCTCGGAGCGCGACAGCCCGGCGCCGTGCACTCCGCACTCGCGGTCCTCGAGGCCGTGGCTCAGCTCGGTGCCGGGGTGAGCGCCCAGCGTCTGTCGGCCGAGCTCGGCCTGCCGCGCGCGACGACGTACCGTCTCGTCAACCTCCTCGTCGAGGACGAATACCTCGTCCGTACGCCGGACCTGGCGGGGTTCGCCCTGGGCGCGAAGGTCGCGCAGCTGGCCGCGGTGATCGCTCCGCCGGCACGCCTGTCGTCGGCTGCCCGAGCGGTGCTCGCCGAGGCGCGTCGGAGCGTGCGCGGGGGAGTGCACGTGGCGCTCTTCGTCGACGGGCGGATCGCCGTGGTCGATGCCGATCCCGACTTCCCCCTGTCCGACGAGGCGCGTCTCGCGCGCGAACCCGCCCGCTCCGCGCTCGGCCGGCTCATGCTGGTGTCTCAGGGCGAGCGGGGGACGCCGGAACTCGATCGGGCTCGGGACGACTTCGCGCGGTGGGGTGCGACACGCCAGAGCGGAGAGGTGATCGCGGCGTCCGGCTGTCTCGCGGTGCCGATCGTCGACGCGAGCGGTCTCGCGGCGGGTGCCGTGGCGTTCTCCGGGCCGAGGCACCGGGTGGACGATCCCGACGATGTCCTGTCGGTCCTCCGCCCGGCGGCCGACGCCCTCGCCCCGCTGATGGTGTGACGCGCATCGGGTAGGCTGTACACGGCTCTCCGCGTGGCGGTATCCCGGCCAACTCCCCCAGGACGGAAACGTAGCAAGGGTAACCAGGCTCTATCGGGTGCGCGGAGGGTCTTTTCTTTGCCCTGACGAGGCCGCCGGCAGGTCACCGGCGGGCGAAGGGCCCGTCGAGCACCGCCCACTGCAGCAGCATGATGGTCTTGGCATCCTGGATCGATCCGTCGCGGATCTTCGAGAGGGCGACGTCGATGTCGTACTCGAGGATCTCGATCTCTTCATCCTCTTCGGCGAGACCACCGCGGTCGCCCTCCCGCTCGGCCCCGTCGTACGCCGCGGCGAAGAAGTGCAGCCTCTCGGTCACAGAGCCCGGGCTCATGAACGCGTCGAAGACGTGCTCCACCTCGGCGACCCGCACGCCGGTCTCTTCTTCGGCCTCGCGTCGGATCGCGGTGACGGGATCGTCGTCGTCGAGCAGTCCCGCGGCGGTCTCGATCAGCATGCCGTCGGGGTGGTCGTTGACGTAGACCGGGTAGCGGAACTGCCGGGTCAGCAGCACGGTCCGCCGTGCAGCGTCGTAGAGCAGGATCGTCGCGCCGTTGCCGCGGTCGTAGGTCTCGCGCGTGAGCGTCGTCCACTCGCCGTCGTCGCCGCGGTAGCGGAACGTCGTCGCCCGCAGCACGTGCCAGCCGGCCGCGAGGAGATCGACATCGGTGACCTCTACTCGCGGGTTGCGGTCGAGGTCGCGACCGGTGAGGTGCAGGCCGGTGCGGCCGCGGTGATCGGGCACGGTGGTGCCGGGGCGTGCATCGTTCATGATTCGGAACGATAGTGCAGAAACATGCAACAATGTGAACCATGCTCGCCGCCGCCCGTAAAGACGCCCTACTCGACCGGCTGCGCCGCGACGGGCGTCTCGTCGTGAAAGACATCGCCGTCGAGCTGGGACTCTCCGAGGACAGCATCCGCCGAGATCTTCGAGAACTGGATGCCGCGGGCCTCGCGGTCCGCGTCTACGGCGGCGCCCTTCCGGCATCGCCGGCCGTCGTCGATTACTCCGCGCGCGTCGAGGTCGCTCGCTCGAGCAAGGCGCGGGTCGCCGCGATGGCGGTGGGCCTGATCGAGCCGGGCGCCACCGTGCTGCTGGACGGCGGCACCACGACTCTCGCGATGGTCGACGCGCTCCCGCGGTCGTTCTCCGGGACCGTCATCACGCACTCTCCGACGATCGCCGCCGCGCTGCTGCACCACGACGCGGAGGTCATCGTCCTGGGCGGGCGCATCTTCAAGCACTCCGCCGTGGCATGCGGGGCCGCGGCGATGGAGGCGGCGCAGAACCTTCGCGCCGACCTCTTCTTCCTGGGGGTGACGGGCGTGCATCCCGAAACGGGCCTTTCGACGGGGGATGCCGAGGAGGCGGCGATGAAGAGAGCGCTCGCCGCCCGCGCGGCCGAGACGTTCGCCCTCGCGAGCGAGGAGAAGCTCGGCGCGGCCTCGCGCTTCGGCATCCTGCCGCTCGACGGGGTGACCGGGATCATCGCCGACCTCGGGCCCGAGACCGTGCTCGCACGGGAACTGGGGGCGGCGGGAGCACGCCTGATCTCCTCGTCGACCTGATCACTCGACACCGAAGCAACCCCGGAACGGTGTCGGAGGCCCGCAATAGGCTGGACGCGTGACGCAGAGCATCTACATCACGTCGGCCGAAGGTCATTCGGGCAAGTCCTCGGTGGCCCTCGGCGTCCTCGACGCGCTCAGCCGCGTCACTCCGCGCGTCGGCGTGTTCCGCCCCATCGCGCGCTCCACCGCGGAACGCGACTATGTGCTCGAGATGCTGCTCGACCACGACAGCGTCGACCTCGACTACGACGACTGCGTCGGCGTCACCTACGACGACGTCCGCGACGACGCCGATGCCGCCCTGGCGCGGATCGTCGAGCGCTACAAGGCCGTCGAGGCGCAGTGCGACGCCGTCGTCATCATCGGCAGCGACTACACCGACGTCGGAAGCCCCGCCGAGCTGGCGTACAACGCCCGGATCGCCGCCAACCTCGGTGCCCCCGTGCTCCTCGTGCTCGGAGGCCGCGCCCAGCAGGGCCACAGTGAGACGCTCGGCATGTCGGTCGCCCGCACCCCGCAAGAGGTCGGCCAGATCGCCTCGCTCGCGGTGGCCGAGCTCCAGCACGAGCGCGCAGCGCTCTTCGCGGTGATCGCGAACCGCGCCGATCCCGACCACCTCGACGAGATCGTGGCATCCGTCCGCCAGGTGGTCGACACCGTTCCCGTGGGTGCCCCCGCCGAGCACCGGAGCGTTCCCGTCTGGGCCCTGCCCGAAGACCGTTTCCTCATCGCGCCCTCGGTGCGCGGCGTGCTCCGTTCGGTCGAGGGAGAGCTGATCAAGGGCGACCCGGCGCTGCTCACGCGCGAGGTCCTCGACGTCGTCGTGGCCGGTATGTCGATGGTCAACGTGCTTCCGCGTCTGAAGGAGTCGGCGGTCGTGGTCATCCCGGCCGACCGCAGCGAGGTGCTTCTCGCCGCCCTCCTCGCCAACGCCTCGGGAACCTTCCCCTCGCTCGCGGGCATCGTGCTCAACGGCGGGTTCGAACTGCCCGATGCGATCGTGCGCCTGATCGACGGGCTCGGCTCGCCCCTGCCGATCATCGCGACCGACCTCGGCACCTATGACACGGCCGTGCGCATCATGAACACCCGGGGCCGCCTCGCCGCCGACTCGCAGCACCGCTACGACACGGCGCTGGCGATGTTCGAGCGCCACATCGACACCGAGCTGCTCACGCGCGAGCTGGGTGTCGCGCGCCCGAGCGTGGTCACCCCGCTCATGTTCGAGTACGGCCTCGTCGACCGCGCCCGCAGTGACCGTCGCCGTATCGTGCTGCCCGAGGGCAGCGACGACCGCGTGCTGCGCGCCGCCGCCACCGTGCTCTCGCGCGGCATCGCCGATCTCACGATCCTCGGCGAGCCGATCGAGGTGCGCGGGCGTGCGATCGAGCTCGGCATCGACATCCGCGACGCCGAGGTGCTGAGCCCCTTCGACGCCGTGCACGTCGACAAGTTCGCCACCGAGTACGCCCGGCTCCGTGCCCACAAGGGCGTCACCTACGCGCAGGCCGCCGACACCGTGACCGACGTGTCGTACTTCGGCACGCTCATGGTGCACCTGGGGCTGGCCGACGGGATGGTCTCGGGTGCCGCGCACACCACGGCCCACACCATCCGTCCCGCGTTCGAGATCATCAAGACCGCCCCCGGCGTCTCGGTCGTCTCGAGCGTGTTCCTCATGGCTCTCGCCGACCGCGTCCTCGTCTACGGCGACTGCGCCGTCATCCCCGACCCCACCAGCGAGCAGCTCGCCGACATCGCTGTGTCGTCGGCCGCGACCGCCGAGCAGTTCGGCATCGCGCCGCGTGTGGCGATGCTGTCGTATTCGACGGGGGAGTCCGGTACGGGCGCCGACGTCGAGAAGGTGCGCACCGCGACCGCCCTCGTGCGCGAGCGGGCGCCTGAGCTGCTGGTGGAGGGACCCATCCAGTACGACGCCGCCGCCGACGCGGCCGTGGCGCGGGCCAAGATGCCCGACTCCGAGGTCGCGGGACGCGCGACGGTGTTCGTCTTCCCCGACCTGAACACCGGCAACAACACGTACAAGGCCGTGCAGCGCTCGGCCGGTGCCGTCGCGATCGGCCCCGTGCTGCAGGGGCTCAACAAACCGATCAACGACCTGTCGCGCGGCGCTCTCGTCGACGACATCGTCAACACCATCGCCATCACCGCGATCCAGGCCCAGGGGGGCACCTCGTGAGCGTCGTCCTCGTCGTCAACAGCGGTTCGTCGTCGTTCAAGTACCAGTTGCTCGACATGGGCCGCGAAGAGGTCCTCGCCTCGGGCCTGGTCGAGCGCATCGGTGACGGCGTTGGCGTCGCGAAACACACGGTGAGGGCAGCGTCGTTCGGCGTCGAGGGCGAGCCCGCCCCCACGGTGACCGACGTCACCACCACCATCGAGCGGGAGATCCCCGACCACACGGCCGGGTTCGCCGTCATGCTCGACGCCTTCGCCGCGCACGGACCCTCTCTCGACGAGTACCCGCCCGTGGCCGTCGGCCATCGCGTCGTGCACGGCGGAGCGCGCTTCTTCGCCCCCACCGTCGTGACGCCTCTCGTCGAGATCAACATCGACGAGCTCTCGGTGCTGGCTCCCCTGCACAACCCGGCGAACCTCGCCGGTATCGTCGCGGCCAAGAAGGCCTTCCCCGGCGTCCCGCACGTCGCCGTCTTCGATACCGCGTTCCATCAGTCCCTCGCTCCCGAGGCGTACACCTACGCGATCGACCGCGAGATCGCCGAGGCCCACCGCATCCGTCGTTACGGCTTCCACGGCACGAGCCACAAGTTCGTCAGCGAGGCCGCGGCCGCCTTCGTCGGTCGCCCGCTCGGCGAGCTCAAGCAGATCGTCTTCCACCTCGGCAACGGCGCCTCGGCCGCCGCGATCGAAGGGGGGCGCTCGATCGACACGTCGATGGGACTCACGCCTCTCGAGGGGCTGGTCATGGGCACGCGCTCGGGTGACCTCGACCCCGCGGTGCTGCTGCAGCTCGCCCGCCGTGCCGACCTGTCCATCGCCGACCTCGACACGCTGCTCAACAAGCGCTCGGGTCTGCTGGGCCTGGCCGGGGTGTCCGACATGCGCGACATCGGGGAGCGGAGGGATGCCGGCGACCCGGCCGCTCAGCTGGCCTTCGACGTCTACATCCACCGTCTGCGCGCCTACGCGGGTGCCTATCTGGCGCAGCTCGACGGTGTCGACGTCATCTCGTTCACCGCGGGGGTGGGGGAGAATTCGATCCGCGTCCGCGAGGAGGCCATGGCGACCCTCGGCTTCGCGGGCGTCGAGATCGATCCCGATCGCAACGCCTCGCGAGAGCGCGGCATCCGGCGCATCTCCACCGACTCGTCGCGTGTCGAGGTGCTGGTCGTCCCCACCGACGAAGAGCTCGAGATCGCTCGGCAGACGCTGTCGGTCACGGCCTGACGCCGCCGTGATCAGGTGCCGGCCAGGGCCATGTGCACCTGGTAGCGGTCGCCGCGGTACCACGACGTGACGTGCTCGACCGGGGTGCCGCTGGCACGCGAGGTGCGGCGGAACACGAGCACGGGCGACCCGGCTGAGACGTCGAGGGCCGTCGCCACACCGTCGTCGACGGTCTCGGCCCACACCGTCTGCTCGGCGGCGTCGATGCGCACCCCGTACCGCTCGGCCAGCACCCCGTAGAGCGAGGTGCTGAGGTCACGCTCGCCGAGGTCCGCGGCCACGCGCGGCGAGTACCAGCCGAGCTCGAGGGCCATCGGGATGCCGTTGGCCAGGCGGAGCCGCTCGATCGACCAGGCCTGCTCGCCCTCGTCGAGGCCGAGGGCGGCGCGAACGTCGAGGGGCGGCGTCGCGCGCTCGGCGCGGCGCACCAGGGTGGTGGCGACCATCCCCCGGCGGCGCATGTCCTCTGTGAACGAGGCGAGGTGCAACTGCGACTGCACGCGCCCACCCGCGACGAAGGTGCCCTTTCCCTGGACGGTGTAGAGCTTCTGCTCCTCGATCAGCTGGCGCAGTGCCTCACGTACGGTCGCACGGCTCACCGCCAGTCGCGTCGAGAGTTCTCGTTCCGAGGGGATCGCCGCGTGAGCGGGCCAGGTGCTGCCGATGTCGGCGAGGAGGATCGCGCGCACCTGCGCGTGCTTGGGGACCGGCCCGGGGGTGATTGCGGCGGGCGGGCTGTCGGCATCGCGGAGACGGGGCATGGCGGCGTCGGCTTTCGATGTTGACACGGTCGCCCCAGGCCATTAGCTTCACTGGTACGTACCAGTCCGAGCCAGTGGGCGGATCGTGCGGCGGAAGGTCGTTCCCTACCAGCCTAGGCGTCTCGGGTGGTGCGTACCGCTGACCCGCCGTCTCACCGAGGAGTGCCCGTGCCCGACATCCTGTCCCCGCTCGTGGGGACCGTTCTGCCCCTGTCGGCGGTCCCCGATCGGCTGTTCGCGCAGGGAGCCATGGGCCCCGGCGTGGCGATCGACCCGCCCGCCGAGGTCGTCGACGCGGTCGCCCCCCTCGCCGGCACCCTCCTGCAGGTCTTCCCGCACGCCTTCGTCGTCGTCGCCGACGACGGTCTCGCCGTGCTCGTACACCTCGGACTCGACACCGTCCAGCTGAAGGGGGAGGGGTTCACCGCCTTCGCGGCGAAGGGGGACCGTGTCGAGGCCGGCGCCCCCGTCATCGCCTTCGACGTGCCCGCGATCCGGGCCGCGGGCCTGTCGAGCATCGTCCCCGTCGTGGTCCTCGAACGCTCCGCCGACGAGATCGCCGTCCTTCCCTCCGAGGGGGCCGCGATCCTTCCCGGCGCCCCGCTCCTGTCCATCTGATCCGCTCCGTCACCGTCGAGAGAGACCCCATGAGCGCTCCCACCCCCGCCACTCGCCGTCGCGGCATCCCGGGCTTCGCCCACATGCAGCGGCTCGGCAAGAGCCTGATGCTGCCCATCGCCGTTCTGCCGGCGGCCGGCATCCTGCTCCGTCTCGGTCAGCCCGACCTTCTGGGCCAGATCGACCTGCCGGTCATCGGACCCTTCTTCCAGGCGATGAGCGCCGCCGGCGGCGCGCTCTTCGACAACCTCGCGCTGCTGTTCGCCGTCGGCGTGGCGATCGGCTTCGCGAAGAAGGCCGACGGCTCGACCGCACTCTCGGCGGTCGTCGGCTACCTCGTTCTCGCCAACGTCTTCAAGGCCATGTCGCCGGTCGTGCTCGCCGGGCAGACGACCGCGGCGGGCGAGCAGGTACAGATCAACTACAGCGTGTTCGGCGGCATCGTGATCGGACTGCTCACCGCCTGGCTGTTCGACCGCTACCACACGATCCAACTGCCGTCCTACCTGGGCTTCTTCGGGGGACGTCGCTTCGTGCCGATCGTCGTCTCGCTCGTCAGCCTCGTCGTCGGCTTCGGGCTCAGCTACTTCTACCCGATCTTCGACACGGGCCTCACGGGCCTCGGCGCCTTCATCGGCGGCACCGGGGCGATCGGCGCTTTCGTGTACGGCTTCACCAACCGCATGCTGATCCCTCTGGGCCTGCACCACATCCTCAACTCGTACGTGTGGTTCCTGCAGGGCTCGTACACGAAGGGAGACGGCAGCGTCGTGACGGGCGAGCTCACCCGGTTCGCCGCCGGCGACCCCACCGCCGGCGCCCTGACTTCGGGGTTCTACCCGGTGCTGATGTTCGGCCTGCCGGCCGCGGCGCTGGCGATGATCCACCTCGCCAACCCCGCTCAGCGCAAGGCCGCGATCGGCATCCTCGGTGCCGCGGGGCTCACCGCCTTCCTGACCGGGGTTACCGAACCGCTCGAGTTCGCGTTCATGTTCGCCGCGTTCCCGCTGTACGTCGTGCACGCCGTGCTCACGGGCATCTCACTCGCCGTCGCCTATCTCCTCGACATCCACCTCGGCTTCTCGTTCTCGGCCGGCCTGTTCGATCTGCTCCTGTACGGAACCGCCCCCGCGGCGAACAACGTCTGGCTGCTCGTGATCATGGGCGTCGTCTACTTCGGCGTGTACTACCTGCTGTTCCGCCTGGTGATCAAGAGATGGAACCTGCGGACCCCGGGCCGCGAGGATCTCTCCGCGCCGACCGATGACGCTCCCGCGGTGGTCGCCGAGACGGCCGCCCCCGCGGAGGGGACGTCGCCGAGCGCACAGGCCACCGCCGCGACCACGACGACCGCCGTCGCCGAAGGCTCCACGGCCGAGCAGCTCATCGCGGCCTTCGGCGGGCGCGAGAACCTCGTGCACGTCGACGCCTGCATCACCCGCTTGCGCATGGAGGTGGCCGATCGCGGGCTGGTCGACCACGCACGCTTGAAACAGCTCGGCGCCGCGGGCGTGCTCGAGGTCGGCGACAATGTGCAGGCCGTCTTCGGCCCTCGCGCCGAGATGCTCAAGAACGACATCCTCGAGGTGCTGTGATGCAGAGCGGATGCCGATTCCTCGGCGCCCGAGCGAGAGAGGGGCTGTGATGGAGGTCGTCGTCGTCTCCACCCCCGAGGAGGCCGCTCGCGTGGCCGCCGATGCCTACTCGGTGCTCCTGCGCGACACCCCTTCGGCGGTGCTCGGTCTCGCCACGGGATCGACGCCCCTGCCCCTGTACCGCGAGCTCATCCGCCGCCATCGCGAGGAGGGGCTGAGCTTCGCTCGAGCGCGGGCGTTCCTGCTCGACGAGTACGTCGGTCTTGCGGCCGGACATCCGGAGCGCTACCGCGAGTTCATCCGCGGCGAGCTGGAGCAGCACGTCGACTTCGCCGCCGACGCGATCGTCGGCCCGGGCGATCTCGACGTCGCGCCGCTCGACGCCGGTCCCGCGTACGAGCAGCGGATCCGCGCGGCGGGCGGAATCGATCTGCAGATCCTCGGCATCGGCTCCGACGGGCACCTCGCCTTCAACATGCCCATGTCGAGCCTGGCCAGTCGGACGCGTCTGAAGACTCTGACGCCCCGCACACGTCAGGACAACGCCCGCTTCTTCGACGGCGACATCGATCAGGTGCCCACCCACTGCCTGACGCAGGGTCTCGCGACCATCCTCGACAGCCGTCACGCGATCATGCTGGGCTTCGGGCGGGGCAAGGCGCAGGCCGTGCGCGAAGCCGTGGAGGGGCCGCTGTCGTCGCGGTGGCCCGCCTCGGTGCTGCAGCTGCATCCGCACGCCACGGTGGTGGTGGACGACGACGCCGCGAGCCAGCTCGCCTTCGCCGAGTACTACCGCACGACCTACGCCGGCAAGCCGGCGGGGCAGGGGCTGTGATGCGCCTGCGTGCCGCCCGCGCCCTCGTGGGCGGATCGTTCGTGGGGCCGATCGTCGTCGATGTCGCCGCGGGGCGGATCGCCCGCATCCGTCCGGCGACGGGGGGCGAGGACGTCGATCACGACATCGTCGACGGCGTCCTCACGGCGGGGATGCTGGATCTCCAGGTCAACGGCTCGTTCGGCGTCGATGTGGCAGCGGCCGACGACGCGGGCTGGCGGAGTCTTCTCGCCGGTCTCGCGGCCCGCGGCGTCACAGGTGTCGAGCCGACCGTCATCACGGCGCCCCTGCCCGACATGATCGGCGCTCTCGAACGCGTCGGTCGCGCGCGCACGGAGTTCGCCGGTGAGCCGGTCGCGCGCATCCTCGGGGCCCATCTCGAGGGGCCCTTCCTCTCTCCCGCCCGCAAGGGTGCCCATCGCGCCGCGTGCATGCTCGCACCCGAGCCCGCGCATCTCGACACCCTGCTGGCGCGCCCCGCCGCCCGAGACGCCCTGCGCACGATCACGCTCGCGCCCGAGCTCCCCGGCGCGCTCGACGCGGTCCGCCGCTTGAGCGGAGAGGGCTATGTCGTGGCGGTCGGCCACAGCGACGCCACCGCCGCGCAGGTGCACGCCGCCGCAGACGCGGGCGCGACCATGACCACGCACGTCTTCAACGCCCAGCGACCCCTCAAGCCGCGCGAGCCGGGCGTTCCCGGCGCGGTGCTGTCCGACGATCGGTTCTTCGTCGGCACCATCGTCGACGGCCAGCACCTCGATCCGAGCGTCGTCTCGCTCGTGCTCGCCTCGGCCGGTCGTCGCACGGTGGCGGTCACCGATGCCATCGTCACGGCGGGACTCGGCGCCGACCGGTGGTGCGACTTCGGCGGACAACCCGTGGCCAACGACGCGAGGGGACTCGGCCGCCGCCGCGATGGCACGATCGCCGGTGCGGGCATCGTCCTCGACGAGGGCGTCCGTCGCATGATCGCCGCGGGACTGGACCCCGCCGCCGTGCTGTCGGCCTGCACCGAGAACGCCGCGCGCTCCCTCGGACGCACCGACATCGGCCACCTCGCCGAGGGATCGCTCGCGGATCTCGTGCAGTGGGATGCCGACTGGCATCCGTCCTCCGTATGGATCGGCGGACGCGCCCTGTCGGCGACAGTCCGCTGAGGCCTTCCGCCCGCCCTCGCCACTACGCTGGAAGGGCGGCGCTCCGGGCGTTCGCGCCACCGCACCCCGATCTGGAGCCAGCCGTGACCGACAGCCCCGACCTGCCCGACCTCACCGGTTTCCAGGGGGTCCTCTTCGACCTCGACGGGGTGCTCACCCCCACCGCCGAGGTGCACATGCGGGCGTGGAAGACGATGTTCGACGAGCTGTTCGCGGCATGGAAGATCGAGCCCGCCTACACCGATCGCGATTACTTCGAGTACGTCGACGGCAAGAAGCGCTACGACGGGGTGGCGAGCCTGCTGCGCAGCCGCGACGTCGAGGTCCCGTGGGGGGAACCCTCCGACGATCCGTCCGAAGACACCGTCTGCGGCGTCGGCAACCGCAAGAACGAGGTGTTCTCGCGGATCCTCCGCAGCGAGGGCATCGCGCCCTACCCCGGTTCTGTCGCCCTCCTCGACGTGTTGCAGGCCGCGGGGACCCCCATCGCGGTGGTCTCCAGTTCGAAGAACGCCGTCGAGGTCCTCGACGCCGCCGGCATCCGCGAGCGCTTCCCCGTCGTGATGGACGGCGTGATCGCCGAGCGCGACCACCTCTCGTCCAAGCCCGCTCCCGACGTGTTCGCCGAGGCCGCACGTCTGCTGGGCGTCGACCCCGCGCGATCCGTGGCCGTCGAAGACGCGCTGAGCGGCGTGCGCTCCGCCGTCGCCGCAGGCTATGGCGTCGTCGTGGGCGTCGACCGCGGGGTCGGCGCCGACCAGCTCCGCGCCGCCGGGGCCACCGTGGTCGTCGACGACCTCGCCGCGTTCGTAGACTGAGCCGTCGCCACCCGCGACACCCGTCGTCGCCCGCCCCACGGGCGAGACCGAGCACCACCCGCGCGAACGGCCCGAGGCCGCCCCGCGCCGACCCGAACCTGCCACCGGAAGGCACGCCCCGATGATCGATCGCGATCGCTTCCCCGTCGACGAATGGCGCCTCGTCGAGACCGAGTTCTCGCTCGACGACGTGGGGGTCACCGAGACCCTGTTCGCCGTCGGCAACGGCTACCTGGGCCTGCGCGGCAACTCCATCGAGGGCCGCTTCGCGCTCGAGCAGGGCACGTTCATCAACGGCTTCCACGAGACGTTCCCCATCCGGCACGCCGAGCAGGCCTACGGCTTCGCCGAGGTCGGCCAGACGATCATCAACGCCCCGGATGCCAAGGTCATGCGCGTCTACGTCGACGACGAGCCCCTTTCGCTCGACGTCGCCGACGTACGCGAGTACGAGCGCGTGCTCGACATGCGCCAGGGGATCCTCCGTCGCCATCTCCTGTGGGTCACGCCCTCGGGCAAACGCGTCCGCATCGAGGACGAGCGCTTCGTCTCGTTCGACGAGAAGCACCTCGCCGTCCTCCGTCTCACCGTGACGGTGCTCGATGCCGACGCCCCGGTCACCGTGAGCAACCAGCTGCTGAACCGCCAGGACGGCGAGGGGATCTACGGCGGCTCGCCCATGGCATCCAAGCAGTCCGGTTTCGACCCGCGCAAGACCGAGAGACTCAGCGACCGGGTGCTGCAGCCGCGCGAGTACTGGCAGGACGGCAACCGCTCGGCGCTGAGCTACGAGGTCAGCGAATCGAACATGACGCTCGCCGTCATCGCCGATCACCTCGTCGAGACCGAGAACGAGTACACCTCGCGTCAGCTCATCGAGCCCGACATCGCCAAGAACGTCTATCGCGTGCACGCGAAGGCCGGCGTGCCCACGACCATCACCAAGCTCGTGAGCTATCACACCTCGCGAGGTGTCCCCACGGGCGAGCTCCTCGACCGCTGCCGCCGCACGATCGACCGTGCCGTCGAGACGGGGATCGACGGGCTCGTCGAGAAGCAGATCGCCTGGTACGCCGACTTCTGGGACCGCTCCGACGTGCGTATCGGGGGCCACGGCGACCTGCAGCAGGCCACGCGCTGGTGTCTGTTCCAGCTGGCGCAGGCCGCGGCCCGGGCCGATGGGCAGGGGGTTCCCGCCAAGGGCGTCACGGGTTCCGGATACAGCGGCCATTACTTCTGGGACACTGAGGTCTACGTCCTCCCGTTCCTCGCGTACACCTCGCCGCTCTGGGCCCGGAACGCCCTGCGCATGCGCTACCTCATGCTCCCCGCGGCCCGAAAGCGCGCGCACCAGCTCAACGAGGCGGGAGCCCTGTTCCCCTGGCGCACGATCAACGGCGAAGAGGCATCGGCGTACTACGCCGCCGGCACCGCTCAGTACCACATCAATGCCGACGTCGCCTTCGCGCTGGCCAAATACGTCCGCGCGACCGGGGACGAGGAGTTCCTCGCCCGCGAGGGCGTCGACATCGCCGTCGACACCGCCCGCCTGTGGTCGACGCTGGGGTTCTGGCGCTCGAGCGACGCGGTCGATGAGGGCGAGCACGACTCCTTCCACATCCACGGCGTGACCGGACCCGACGAGTACACCACCGTCGTCAACGACAACCTCTTCACCAACGTCATGGCGCGCTTCAACCTGCGCTTCGCGGCGCGCACCGTCCGGGATCTCGCCGAGAACAACCCCGAGGCCTACGCCCAGATGGCCGACCGCATGAACCTCGATCCCTCCGAGCCCGAGCGCTGGGACAAGGCGGCCGAGGCCATGCACATCCCGTTCAGCGAGGCCCTCGGCATCCATCCCCAGGACGCCGTCTTCCTCGAGCGCGAGATCTGGGACCTCGAGAACACCCCGCCCGACCAGCGTCCACTGCTGCTGCACTTCCACCCGCTGGTGATCTACCGCTACCAGGTGCTCAAGCAGGCCGATGTGGTGCTCGCCCTGTTCCTGCAGGGGAATCACTTCACGGATGCCGAGAAGCTCGCGGACTTCGAGTACTACGACCCGCTGACCACGGGCGACTCGACGCTGTCGGCGGTCGTGCAGTCGATCCTGGCGGCCGAGGTGGGCTACCAGGACCTCGCGCTCGAGTACTTCCGTCAGGCCGCGTTCGTGGATCTCGGCGACCTGCACCACAACGCCTCGGACGGTGTGCACGTGGCGTCGGCCGGCGGGGTGTGGACCGCGCTCGTCAGCGGCTTCGGAGGCATGCGCGATCACTTCGGTCTGCTCACCTTCGACCCGCGCCTGCCCGCGGACTGGCCCGAACTGTCGTATGTGCTGCACTGGCACGGCACGCGCCTCGACGTCACGCTCACCGAGACCGCGCTGACGCTGCGCGCCGGAGGAGAGGGCGCGCCCGTCACCTTCGCCGTGCGCGGGGTGGATTACACCGTGGCTCCCGGCGAGATCGTGCGCGTCGCGCTGCACGGGCAGGGCCCGGTGCGACCGGGGCGGCCGTCGATCCGCCAGCTCGAGGGGTCGGTACGCGAGGACGGAACGCTGCTGTCGGCGTCGGTGCCGATCGTCACGACGGCGATCCCGATCGTGAGCGACGACGACGGGCCGATCGCGGTCGGGCTCGACGGCGGTTTCTGATCCTTTCGAACGCGGCGGCATCCTCCGGGATGTCGTCGCGTTCGGCGTTTCCGGGTGGATATCGCGCGTCGGGTGGATACCGCGCGTCGGGCGGATGCCCGGGGCGTGCCGGGGGATACCGGGGTCGGTGAGGGTGCCGGGGCTCGTGGCGCGGTGTCCTCGCCCGGCGGGCGACGGGAGGTCCGTCTTCCCGTACCGCTCTTCTCGGCGCACGGGAGGAGAAACGGGGAGGGGAGGATGCCGCGAGCCGGTCGAGTCCTCCGTAGCCGCATTCTCCTCCGCTCCCCGTGGCTCGGCGGTCCATCGTCGGGGTCGCGGGGGTCGATCCGCGCGCGCGAGGTGTCGATGACGAGGACGGCGGAGGCGATGTCGGAGGGACGCCGTAGGCTGGTGGGGTGACGACAGCCCTGTACCGCCGATACCGCCCTGAGGCGTTCGGCGAGATGATCGGGCAGTCGCAGGTGACCGAGCCGCTCATGACCGCCCTGCGCAGCGACCGCGTCGGTCACGCGTATCTGTTCTCGGGTCCGCGCGGCTGCGGAAAGACCACGTCAGCCCGTATTCTCGCGCGCTGCCTCAACTGCGCGGCCGGCCCCACCGACACCCCGTGCGGCACGTGCGACAGCTGTGTCGAACTCGGTCGCGGCGGCGGCGGATCGCTCGACGTGGTCGAGATCGACGCGGCGAGCCACAACGGTGTCGACGACGCCCGTGACCTGCGCGAGCGCGCGATCTTCGCCCCTGCCCGTGACCGCTTCAAGATCTTCATCCTCGACGAGGCGCACATGGTGACCCAGCAGGGCTTCAACGCCCTGCTCAAGCTCGTCGAAGAGCCTCCCGCGCACGTGAAGTTCATCTTCGCGACCACCGAGCCCGAGAAGGTGCTCGGCACGATCCGCTCGCGCACGCACCACTACCCCTTCCGACTCGTTCCGCCCGCGGCGATGCTCGAGTACGTTCAAGAGCTCTGCGAGAGCGAGGGCGTGGGTGTCGAGGCAGGCGTCCTACCGCTCGTCGTTCGCGCCGGGGGCGGCTCGCCCCGCGACACGCTCTCGCTGCTCGACCAGCTCATCGCCGGCTCCGACGCCGATGCCGAGGGTCACGTCCTCGTGCGGTACGAGCGCGCGGTCGCGCTGCTCGGGTACACCCACTCCGAGCTGCTCGACGAGGTCGTCGACGCCTTCGCCGCGAACGACGGCGGGGGAGCCTTCGCCGCCGTCGATCGCGTCGTGCAGACCGGTCAAGACCCGCGCCGCTTCGTCGATGACCTGCTCGAGCGGCTTCGCGACCTCATCGTCGTGGCGGCGACCGGTGCCGGTGCTTCAGCGATCCTGCGGGGCATCCCCGACGACGAGTTCGATCGAATGTCGCGTCAGGCGACGGCATTCGGCGCTGCGCGGCTGTCGCGCACGGCCGACCTGGTGGTCGCGGCTCTCGACGAGATGACCGGGGCCACGTCCCCGCGCCTGCAGCTCGAACTCCTCGTCGCCCGCGTGCTCACCCACGCCGGTATCGCCCAGGGCACGTCACCCGCGATGGCGCACGATCTCGATGCGGCGCGCGGCGGCCCAGGCGCTCCTGCACCGGTTCCGGCGACGGGACGCCCGGCATCTCCCGCGGCGGACATCGCCGCCCCTGAAACGACGCCGGCGGTCGCGAGCCCGGGCAGGTCGCGGGTTGCCGCCCCCACAACCGTGTCTCCGGCGGGCGTCGCTCCCGCGGGTCCCTCACCCTCCGGGTCTCCTTCCGGGGCTTCGCCCGTGGCTGCGCCGACGGTCGCTGCGCCCGGCGTCGCCGCGCCGACCGTGGCATCTCCCGGCGCGATCGCCTCGCCCGGGCCGGGCTCTTCTCCCACGAGTTCTCCGGCGGTGGCGTCGTCCGGTGTCGCCTCACCCGGTTCCGCATCGTCCGCCGCAACCTCGCCGCACGGCTCCGAGGCCGCTCCGGCGCGGCCCACCGACACCGAGTCGACCTCTTCCGCGCCGAGCGACGACGACGTCCCGCCGCCGTTCACCGACGACGACGCTCCGCCGCCCTTCGACGACGACGACGAGCCCTCTCCGCCCGTGTCGCCTGCGCGCACCGACCGCGGCGCGGCTGAGGCGACGGCGCTCGCCGACCCACGCTCGCAGGGCGACACTCGCGCGACAGCGGAAGCACCTTCCCTCCCCGCCGCGTCGGCAGGTGCGGGCCGTGCAGAAACGACGGACGATGCCCATCCGTTCGATACGGCTCCCACCCCGCAGACCGCGTCTCCCGAGCCCGAGAGCGACCCGGCGCCGACCGACCGGGCGGCGGCGACCCCGCCCCGCGAAGCGACCCCGCCCCGCGAAGCGACCCCGCCCCGCGAAGCGACCCCGCCCCGGGAATCGACCCCGCCCCGCGATGCTGCCGTGTCGTCCGCGTCGGAGCCGATCGAACAGCGACCCGTCCCGGCGCCGATCTCGAACGCGCCGTCCGACGACACCGAAGACGCGTCACCGCTCGACCCGATTGCGCCCACACCGCCGGCCACTCCGGTCGGTCCGATCGAGCTCGGGCACGTCCGCGACGCGTGGCCCGAGGTTCTCGGCCAGCTCGAGGTCGCGAGTCGCTCGTCGTGGCTCGTCGTCTCGACGGCGGCCGTCGCCGCCTTCGAGGGCGACGTCCTCACCCTGGCGTTCCGCACGGGCAGCGATCTCACCGCCTTCAAGACACGCACCCCCGAGGGCGGCCCGAGCGAAGACCTGCGCCACGCCATCCAGGCGGTCCTCGGCGTCCGGGTCAAGTACCTCGCCCGCCTGGAGGGGGACGGCCCCGGAGGTTCCGGTCCCGGGGGCGCGTCGCGTGGTCCTTCCGGCCCCGCGAGCGGTCCGGCGTCCGGCCCTCCCGCCCCCGCGCCGCGCTCTCCGCAGAGTTCGGCTCCATACTCGTCTTCGGTGACCGAGTGGGCCGTCGCTCCCATTCCGGCATCCGATGGTTCTGCTCCGGCCACGACGCGCGCCGCAGCGGCTCCGTCGACGGCGCTCGCGGTCGACGACGAACCCGACGAAGCGATCGCGGTCGCCCCCTCCGGGGTGCACGAGGGTGTCGTCCTCCCGCCGCGCGAGGTCACCCCCTCGGTGCCCGCGCCCGACGAGGCCGACGACGATGACGTGATCCCGCCGGTCGACGAGTCCGAGGTCCCGCTGCCGCCGGTCGTCGTTCCGCGTATGGCGCCGCTCAGCGGGGGAGTTCAGCGCTACGGCGAAGCCGTGGTGCGCCAGATGCTCGGCGCGAACTACGTGCGCGATGAACCCTACGAACCCCCGACGAGGTTCACCTGATGTACGACGGCATCGTCCAAGACCTGATCGACGAATTCGGGCGCCTTCCGGGCATCGGTCCGAAATCCGCTCAGCGCATCGCGTTCCACATCCTGCAGTCGCCATCGTTCGACGTGTCGCGTCTGTCGACGCTGCTCGGCGAGATCCGCGACAAGGTGAAGTTCTGCGAGATCTGCGGCAACGTCTCCGAGCAGGACCGCTGCTCGATCTGCCGTGATCCGCGTCGTAACGCCACCCTCATCTGCGTGGTCGAGGACGCCAAGGACGTCTCGGCGATCGAGCGCACGCGCGAGTTCCGCGGCCTGTATCACGTGCTCGGCGGAGCCATCAGCCCCATCGCGGGCATCGGTCCCGACGACCTTCGCGTGACCCAACTCATGCAGCGCCTCGCCGACGGCACCGTGCAAGAGGTCATCCTCGCGACGAATCCGAACCTCGAGGGCGAGGCGACCGCGACCTACCTCAGCCGGCTCATGCACACCCTCGAGATCCGTGTGACGCGTTTGGCATCCGGTCTGCCTGTCGGCGGCGACTTGGAATACGCCGACGAAGTGACCCTGGGCCGCGCCTTCGAGGGTCGTCGCACGCTCTGACCCGACTCGCCGCACGTGGTGATCCGATCCATCGCGCTGCTCGCAGTCCTTCGACCTGCCCCGACTCATGCTGCGACCCGGCGTACTCAGCGAGCTGAACCGGCTCGCCGCGTCGGCGCGGACGACCTCGTCACCCTGACGGCCCCCGCCTTCCCGACCAGCAGGTCGTATGAACCGGCGGGTGAACGCACCTTATGAGTTCGTGACGAATCGTTGAGGGCTGGTGAACCGCTCGTTCACCCGTTGATCGTGCCGCGGCCATGCCGGGGGAGGACGTTCTTCTCGGCGGAGAATCACCGGTCGACCCGAAGGGCCGGTGCGAATCCGCGAGACAGGGGACCCCTCGTGAGCGAACAGCTCTCCGCGCGATCAAGCGCGCAGGCGCGCGTCGTCTTCGACACGTTCCGATCCACCGACGACCCGATGCTGGCGTCGTGGCTCTCTTTCCGGGCCCGCATCCTGCCCGCGGAAACCGGTCAGGGCGTCGTCGCCCCCCGCGCGAGCGGGCCGGTCGCACGCGGCGGCATGTACGGCGTGTGGAGACTGCTCGCCACGAACAACCGCGAGCTCGGTCGGGGGACGTGGCTGTACCCCGCCCCGGACGACGCCTGGGCCGATGCCGAGGTGTTGAGCGCCCGGGCGGGCGAGCTGTCGCCGACCACCGTGCGCGGCGACGTGCCCACCCGGCACGCCTGGGCCCTCCGACTCGGCGGTCTGCCCGTGCTCATCAGCTCCCGCTGGTACGAGTCGCCGGGTGAGGCCGCCGCAGCGGCGCGCGCGGCGCGTGATCACCTGGGTCGCGCCCATATCGCTCGTGTCGTGAACATCGGCACGCGTTCCGGGCGCCGTTACCGTCAGGTGCGCGAAGAAGTCCCCCTCCTTGGCTGAGCGACCGATGGCGACACCCGCGTCGGCGGCCGGGACGGCGTGCCCGTGACCGATCCGCAGCTTCCTGATCTGATCGGCGGGCGATTCCGGATCCGATCTCTGCTGGGCTCGGGCGCCACCGCCTCGGTGTACGAGGCTCTCGATACGGTCGAGGGCGGAGTGGTCGCCGTGAAGGTCCTGCACCCCCATCTCGACGTGACGCCCACGGTGCGAGCCGCCTTCTTCCGCGAGGCGTCGATCGCCCGGTCGATCTCGCACCCGTCCGTGGCCCGGGTCGTCGCGATGGGCGACGACGGCGGTCTCCGAGTGTGGACGGCCTGGATGTTCGCCCCGGGCGTCACCCTCGCCGAGCTCGTCCGCACGCGGGGGCCGCTGCCTCCGGCGGCGGCTCTCGCCGTCGTCGACCGCGTTCTGGGTGCCCTCGAGGCGGTCCACGCGGCGGGCTACGTCCACCGTGACGTGTCGGCATCCAATGTGCTCGTCCAACGCGAGGCCGGCGGCGACGTCACCGCCGTCACTCTCATCGATCTCGGTGTGGCGGACAGGCCGGGCCGATCCGCACGGGCCGGAGACGTCCTGCTGAGCGGCGTGACAGCCGCGGCCGAGGGGATCGTCGGTAACCCCGCGTACGCCTCTCCGGAGCACCTCCGCGGAGACGCGGTGGGAGTCGCGGGCGACATCTACCAGGTCGGGGCTCTTCTGTACCTGGCCCTCGTCGGGGAACCGCCGTTCGTGCGAGCGAGCATCGACGAGACGGTCCGGGCACACCTGATGGCCCTTCCCCCCACCGTTTCCGTCCGCGCACGCGGCGTTCCCGTCGAGCTCGATCGATTCGTCGTCCGAGCGCTGATGAAGGAGCCCGGCGATCGCTTCGCCTCGGCGCCGGCGATGCGATCGGCCCTCTCCGCCGCGGCCCTCTCCTCCCCGCGCGGCGTCGCGGCTTCGATGGCCGTCGCACCGTCCGGGGTGCCGGCGCCGGCCACCCGACTTCTCCCGTCCCCGGTGGCCCGGTCTGCGGCCGAGACTGTCGGCCCGCGCTCCGGGGCGTCGTCCCTGATGTGGATCCTGCTCTCGACCGCCGCCGTGCTCGTGGGCATCCTGGTCTTCGCCCTCGTCCCTCGCGCGGCCCCGGTCGAAGCGCAGGAGCGGCCGCACGCCTCCTCTACCGCCGCCGCCTCGCCCTCCGTCTCATCGGCGTCGCCCTCACCCCCTGCCGCTCGAGCTGCCGAGACTCCGGGCCCGCGGAGTGTCACCGTTCCCACGGTGGTGGGCCGGCAGGAGGAAGACGCCCGCGCCCTCCTCGCGGCCGCCGGTCTCCGCGTCGCAGAGAAGACGGGTTCGTCGGATGGAACGGATGCCGTGGGCACGGTGACGGCGACGGATCCCGCGCCGGGCGAGGTCTCGGCATCCGGTGATCCGATCACACTGGTCGTGGCGAGCGGCTTCAACACGGTGCCCGACGTGCGAGGCGCGACGGCGGATCGCGCTCAGTACTCGGTGGCGTCCGCGGGCTTCGCGATCGTCCTGCGGCACGCGACCTCGAGCATCGTGCCCGCGGGTGGCGTCATCGATGTCGACCCCGCGGCCGGCTCCCGATCGCCGCTCGGGACGCCGGTGACCCTGACACTGTCGACGGGAGCCGCCACCCCGACACCGCTGCCGTCGCCGACCGGGACGACGCGCGCCCCGACCTCGACACCGACTCCGGAGCCGTCGTCATGAAGCGCTCGTGGCCCGCTCACGTCTCGGCCAAGGCTCCTTCCCCGGAACGTGGTCGGTTGTTCATGTTCGGCCCCCACGCTGTCGAGGATCCGGCTGGAACCCGCCGCCGGTCCGTGTTCTCAGGAAGCCCGATGAGACCATCTCTGCGCGCCGTCGTGTGCGCGCCCCGGAGCGTGACGCGATGACCGCCGTCGGCCCGGACGCGCTCACCGAGCTCCTGCGCCCCGCTGAAGCACCGTCTGCCGAGGAGAAGCAGCCGGTCGCGCCCCGCGAGCTGCGCGCGCGGCCCTCACGCGGAGATGCCGTCTTCCGCGCCACGTCCTACGCCGCGGGCGGAATCACCGTCGCGATCATGCTGGCGGTCGGATTGTTCCTCACCCTCCGCAGCGGCGAAGCGCTGAGCGTCGCGGGCCCGTCGTTCTTCTGGACGCAGGAGTGGAACCCGGAGGCCGGGGATTTCGGCATCGTCGCCGTGCTGTTCGGCACCGTCTCGATCGCACTGGTGGCGATGGCGTTCTCTGTTCCCCTCGCCGTGGGGACGGCGCTGCTCATCTCGGAGGTCGCTCCTCCCCGCCTCCGGTCGGCCCTGGTCACACTGGTCGATCTCATGGCCGCGGTGCCGAGCGTGGTCTACGGGCTCTGGGGGGTGTTCTTCCTCCAGGCGGCGGTCATCCCCGTCGCCCAGTGGATTTCCTACTACTTCGCGTGGGTTCCCGTCCTCGCCGTGACCGATCCCGATGGTGCACGCATCACCTCGGCGGGGGCGTTCACCTCCTCGGCCTTCATCGCCGGCATCGTCGTGGCGCTGATGGTGGCACCGACCCAGACCTCGGTGATGCGCGAGGCCTTCTCGCAGGCGCCGATCGGAGAACGCGAGGGGGCGCTGGCCCTCGGATCGACCCGATGGGGCATGATCCGCACCGTCGTTCTGCCGTTCGGTCGGGGTGGAATCATCGGCGGGACGATGCTCGGGTTGGGCAGGGCGCTGGGGGAGACGATCGCCGTCTACATGATCATCTCGCCGATCTTCACGATCAACGTCGAGGTCCTCAGCAAGGGGTCGAACTCCATCTCCGCGCTCATCGCCCTCCGCTACGGCGAATCGAGTCAGTTCGGTCTGTCGGCCCTGATGGCGGCCGGGCTGACGCTGTTCGTCATCACCCTCGTCATCAACTTCACCGCGTCCTCCGTCGTGGCCCGATCGCGCTCCGGCGCCCAGAGCGAGGGATGACATGACCCCGGATGCCACCCTGGCTCCGCCACCGGTCGGAGACGACGTCACGCGCCTCGTCGAGGTACCCGGAACGCTCCCCGCCCCCCGTCGCGGACGGACCGAGCTGCCCGACCCGGGCGCCGAGGCTCCGGGGCCGCGCCGGCGCGTGCGCGGCATCCCGGCCGAGCAGCGTTTCGACCTGATCGGCGCGGTCTGCGCCTCCCTCGCGGTGGCGACCCTGCTGTTCGGCTGGCTCACGCCGATGACCGGGGTGATCGGGTGGGCTGTGGTGGCCTACGCGTCGTTCTTGGCGATCTACGCGTTGCTCATCGTTCTGCGCTCCGACCGGCTCGATGTGGTCGACCGCGTCATGACCGCCCTGCTCTACAGTGCCGGTGGCCTGTTGCTGGCCGCTTTGGTGTTCGTGGTCGTCTTCACGCTGCTGCGTGGTTTCGACGCGGTCACCCACCTCACCTTCTTCATCGAGACGATGAAATTCGCGGGTCCGCTCGACCCGCTCGACACGGGCGGCATCGCCCATGCCATCGTCGGCACCCTGATCCAGATCTCGATCGCCCTGGCCATCGCCGTACCGCTGGGCATTGCGACCGCGGTCTTCATGAACGAGATCGGCGGGCGGTTCGCCCGCTTCGTCCGGACCATCTCGGATGCCATGACCGCGCTGCCCTCGATCGTCGCCGGCCTCTTCATCTACGCCGCCGTCATCACCCTGGTGACCCAGGAGCGCTCGGGGTTCGCGGCGTCGCTCGCGATTACCGTGATGATGCTGCCGATCATCATCCGCGCCTCCGACGTCGTCCTCCGGCTCGTGCCGGGGAACCTGCGCGAGGCGTCCTATGCGCTCGGCGCATCGCGATGGCGGACGGTGTGGACGGTCGTGCTGCCGACGTCCCGTTCGGGGCTCGCGACCGCGGTGATCCTGGGCACGGCACGCGGTGTCGGCGAGACCTCGCCGGTCCTTCTGACCTCGGGTGTGACGGCCGTCATGAACACGAACCCCTTCCACGGGCCGATGATCTCGCTGCCGCTCCAGGTGTTCGACATGGTCAAATCTCCCGAGCCGTCGATGATCGCCCGAGGATTCGGGGCGGCCGCGACCCTCATCGCGCTCGTGCTCGTCCTGTTCATCGTCGCTCGCGCCATCGGCGGAAAAGGCGCGGGTCAGTTGAGCCCGCGCCGACGCCGCGCCCGCGCCGCGGCGTCACGGGGCGATCTCGCACGTATCGAGCGTCGCGCCGCTCTGTCGGCGGCCGCCGCGAGTGCTGTCCTCGTTCCCGCGACCTTGACGGCCAGCGAAGCGCTCGCCGCCGAGCGGGTCGCCGCCGACACTTCCCACCCCTCCGAGGAGACTCCGTGATCCCCCGCCGCTTCCGACTCGCCGCGACCGCCCTCGTCGCCGCCCTCGTCGCGGGGGTGGTCGGCGCCGGTGGCGTCACCCCCGCGGCCACCGCCGCGGACGCTGCCTACGCCGACATCTCCGGCTCCGGGTCGACCTGGTCGCAGAACGCCCTCGACCAGTGGCGGCGAAACGTGCAGTCCAACTACACGATGACCGTCAACTACCGGGGCCTCGGCTCCACGGCCGGTCGCACCGACTTCATCAACCGCAGCGTCGATTTCGCCATCAGCGAGATCCCGTTCCAGCTGCAGCCGACCGAGAAGGGGGCGCAGCCCGAGAAGCCTCCCGTCGGGGGCTACGCGTACATGCCCATCGTCGCCGGCGGCACCTCGTTCATGTACAACCTGAAGATCGGCGGCAAGCAGGTGACGAACCTGCGCCTCGCGGGGGCCACCGTGACGAAGATCTTCGCGGGCAAGATCACCAACTGGAACGATCCCGCCATCCAGGCCGACAACCCGGGGCTCGCGATGCCCGACCGCCCCATCCAGCGCATCGCGCGTTCCGACGGATCGGGTTCGACCGCGCAGTTCACGATGTGGATGTCGAAGCAGCACCCCGATATCTGGACGACGGGGATGACGTCGCAGTTCCCCGACGACGTGGGGGCCACCCTGCAGAACGGTTCGCTCGGCGTCTCCGCCTATGTGGGACAGAACTACGGCGAGGGTGCCATCACCTACGTCGAGTACTCGTACGCACTGAAGTCCGGGTTCCCGGTGGCGAAGGTGCTCAATGCCGCCGGCTATTACATCGAACCGACCGCCTCTTCGGTGGCGGTCGCGATGCTCAAGGCGCAGATCAACACCAACGCCTCGTCAGCCGACTACCTGACCCAGATCCTCGATGGGGTCTACAACAACGGCGACCCTCGCACGTACCCGCTCTCGAGCTACTCGTACATGATCGTGCCGACCCAGGAGGGCGGGACGTTCAACGCCGACAAGGGGCGCACGCTGGGTGCCTTCGCCAAATACGTCCTCTGCGAGGGGCAGCAGCAGGCGGAGCAGCTGGGCTATTCGCCGCTCCCGATGAACCTCGTTCAAGCGGGTGCCGAGCAGATCAAGCGGATTCCCGGCGCCCAAGGCTCGACCGTCGACATCAACGCGTGCAACAACCCGACCTTCCAGCCGGGGGACTCCCTGGACAACAACCGCCTGGCGCAGACCGCCCCGCAACCGGCCGACTGCGACAAGCAGGGGCCCAGCCAGTGCGTGACCGGGACGGCGGGTGCCGCCGGCACGAGCACCGACGTCACCGGGTCCGGTGACGGGGGAGCCGCTGCCGGCGCCGCGACCACGGGCACCGCAGCCGCGGGGGCGACCGCCGCGACCGACCCGGCCGCCGCATCCACGGCCGCGGAGGCGGTCTACGACGCCAACGGCAACCTCCTGTCCGGTGCCGCCGGGGGTGGGCGGGCAGCGGCATCCGCTCCCTTCTCGATCCCCGATCCGGTGCCGGGAGCCCCCGCGGTGATGATGGCTGCCGCGGCCGTGCTGCTGGTCGCCGCCATCGGTGTGCCGCCTCTGCTGCTGCGTCGCTCCCGTCGCCCCAACGGCCGCTGACGCGCCACTCGCCTCGCGTCCGACGCGGTCGGACGCGGCTTCGGCGTGCCCGAATTCCGCTTCGACCGGGTCTTTCGCAGAAACGTCTCTCCGCAACGCGAGCGCGAGCCCTCGTTGTGAGCTTGTTCATCCGTCCGTCATAACCCGCCCATAACTTCGACCCGTCGACAGGCCCTGTCGATGAAGAATCAGGGGAATCCCGTGCGCTTGTCAGCACCCCACCACCGCCTCCGCCGAGTTCTCGCCTCGGTCGTCGCCGGCGTGGTCGTGTCCGGAGTGGTCTTCGCCGCGATGTCCGGCGGAGCTCTCGCGGCTCCTTCCGCCTCGGCCGCCGACGGCGCCGACCTCGGCGCGGCGACGGTCTCGGCCGCGTCCTACGACCCGGATGCCGCGAATGCGCCGTTCCCCGACCTCGAAGTGTCGGTGTCTCAGACGCGCGGGCTCGGCGCCCAGGGCATCGAGGTGTCGTGGAAGAACGCCGCGCGCTCGACCCCGCCGAGTCAGCAGACCGGTGGCGAGAACTTCCTGCAGATCATGCAGTGCTGGGGCGACGACCCCGACGACCCCGGTCGCCCCGATCGCACGACGTGCCAGTACGGCGCGAGCGGCACCTTCGGCGGCGGGAGAGTGGGCTCGCCGGACTGGGAGTATTCGATCCCGAAGCAGGACCTGCCCTACACCGTCCTGGGCAAGGGCGTCAGCGAGCCCAGCGAGACGGCGATTCCCTTCCGCTCATCCACTCTGCGCAACGGCGAGCACGAGATGGTCCAGCGCATCGCCGACGGAAAATACGTCGACGGTGACCGCGTCGACGTGAACCAGAACCCCTTCTTCTCGCAGTACACCTCGAACGAGGTCTCCTGGGCTGGCTCCGGGTCCAACGGCACCGGCAGCGCGAAGTTCGAGGTGCAGACGGCCGTGCAGTCCCGCGGTCTCGGCTGCGGGCGTCGGATCGAAGCGACCGGCGGAACCGCGCGCGGACAGTCGTGCTGGCTCGTGATCATCCCGCGGGGCACGCACGACAACGGCTCGCCGTCCATCACGCAGCCCGGACTGTTCTGGGACAGCTGGAAGCACCATGTCGCCGTGCGCCTCGATTTCCGCCCGCTCGGCAGCAGTTGCGCCATCGGTGCCGCCGAACGACAGGTCGTCGGCAGCGAGCTGCTCGCCTCGGCCATCTCGTCGTGGCAGCCGTCGCTGTGCGCGAACGGCGGCGACATCTACAACATGATCACCAGTAACGAGGCCGATGCCGTGGCAGCGGCCAACGCCGCCACGACCTCCGCACCCCTCGCCCTGACCTCGCGCCCCTACGCCGGCGAATCCGCCGACGACCTCATCTACGCGCCGGTGGGCCTCTCCGCCATCACGATCGCCTTCGCCATCGACCGGTTCCCGAACCCCGGGAGCACCGACGAGGTCGCACGGAGCAGGGCCGGCCTCCCGTTCACCTCGATGAAGCTCACTCCGCGGTTGATCGCGAAGCTCCTGACCTCCTCGTACATCGACGCCCTTCCCACCGAGACCGATCGTCGGCACCTGGGGAGCAACCCTCGCAATCTGCTGTTCGATCCGGATTTCCTCGCCATCAACGATGCGGAGTGGAAGGAGCAGGCCATCGCCGGCGTCGGCGTCTCCGACATGCTGGTGACGCAGGGGCGATCCGATGTCGCGCACACCCTGTGGAGCTACGTGCTGGCGGACCCCGAGGCCCGGGCCTTCCTCGACGGCGAGGCCGACCCCTGGGGGACGCGCGTCAACAAGTACAGCTCCACCAACCCCCAGGTGAACCCCAACGGTGCTCTCTCATTGCCCACGGACACGTTCCCCAAGGCCGACCCGACGAAGCGCGAGGCCGTCAAGGGCGGCGCGGGCGAACTCAACGTGATCGGATGGCGACCTTTCACGAACGACCTCGATACATCCGGTTACCTCACGCTTCGCGGCGACGCGCAGGTCGCCGGGTCATGGGATCCGCTGGCCAACCCGCCTCGCTACGTCAAGACGCCCCGCAGTCTCCAGGGCACTCAAGCTGTCATCGGCCTCACGGACAGCGCGGCCTCCGAGAAGTATCAGATCGTCTCGGCCGAGCTGAAGAACCCGGCAGGGGCCTTCGTGGGGCTCTCCAACGACGCGATGAGCGCCGCCGCCGCGGCGATGACCTCTACGACGGCGCAGACGCAGACCGTCGGCTTCGACTTCACCTCCGACGCGGCCCGCTCCGCCACCGCCGCCTACCCGCTCACCCTGCCCATCTATGCCGCGACCAACCCGTACATGACGGATGCCAAGGCTCGCACCAGCTACGCCGCATTCATCCGCTACGCGGCCGGTTACGGTCAGCAGCCCGGCGTCGATCTCGGTCAGCTCCCGGTGGGGTACGCGCCGATCTCCGATGCGTGGCACCAGCAGGCCGTCGTCGCCGCGAACGTGATCCAGTCCGGTCTCATCCGTTCCACCGCTCCGTCGCCGACGAAGGCCCCCGCGGCCGCTGCCCCCCTCGCCTCGGGGACCATGCCCGGCGCCTCGGGGAGCGTCGCTGCAGCGCCGGCTGCCGCGGCAGCGGGTTCCGCGGCGTCGGGCGACCCCGTGGCATCCGGAGCCGTCGCCGGTGCCCTCGCCGGGGCTCAGACCCCCGTGGATCCGGGTGTGGGCGGGCTGCCGGCGGTCTTGCCGGCCAGCCTGCTCGCGGGCGTGCTCGCCGCCGGCGTCGTGTTCCTCATCCCTCGTCTTCCGCGTCGCCTCGGCTGACGCGAGCCGCTCTTCCCTTCCGCGCATCACCAGAAATCACACCATCCACCTTTTCCAGATTGGTATCTCGTGAAGATCAAGAAGATCGCCGCCATCGGCGCGGCAGTCGGCCTTCTGCTGGCGGGAGCGGGCTTCGCCTCGACCGCTTCGGCCGAGCCGGTGTCGAACAGCTACGTCGCTGTCGGCTCCGACACCCTCCAGGACGCGATGAACGCGCTCACCAACGGCACCAGTGCCTCCGGCTCCTACGTCCGTGTGCTCGCCGACGGCAAGTCGATCGGCAACTTCGACGCCTTCGGCTCGGCGGCCATCCAGGCCAAGTCGAACGGCCCCTTCTTCGCCCGTCCGAACGGCTCGGGCGCCGGCCGCGACGCCCTGCGTCGCTCGATCGACGGCGCGAACTGGTCGATCAACGGCAACATCACCCCGGCGCGCAGCATCGCCGGTCAGGTCGACATCGCCCGCAGCTCGGGCGGGCCCGGCACCAACGCCAACGCCGACGGCCGTCTGCTGTACGTCCCCTTCGCTCGCGATGCGGTCGCCTACGCATACAAGGGCGGCACCGCGGCATGGGCCACGCTGACCCCCGCGCAGCTGAAGGGCATCTACGAGGGGACCATCACCTCCATCGACGGCGTCACGATCAAGCCCCGCCTTCCCCAGACGTCCTCGGGCACGCGCGGCTTCTTCCTCAACGCCCTCGGTGTGACCACCCCCTCGGGTGTGGCAGACGCCTCGAACACCACGGTGCCCGAGAACGACGCCACCGTGCTCGGTGACGGCGAGATCATCCCGTTCTCGGCTGCCAGCTGGATCGCCCAGGCCAACAACGTGGCGGGGGTCAACACCGTCGCCGTCGCCTCGACCGTGCAGCTGGGCTCGCCCGTCGCCGGTGCCAGCGCTTTCACGGGCACGGCTCCCTCCCTCGTCCCCAACGCGAGCTACTACTCCAACACCACCTTCGGACGTGACACCTACCTGATCGTCGAGCGCGCTCGCGTGCAGTCGACGTTCACCTACACCGGCTCGCCCGCGTACGACGCGGTCCTGGCGAACCTCGTCAACTCCTCCTCGCTGACCAGCCTGACCAACTTCGGCAACTCGCCGCTGGCTCCCGGCTCGGTGAAGCGCAAGTTCGGCTTCCTCGCCCCCTCCTCGACCACCCCCCTCTCGGCGTACGCCCAGGGCTGATCGAGACCACGGAAAGGTACACAGAGATGTTCCGCTCTACGACCCTGAAGGCCGCGGCTGCCGCGGCTCTCGCCCTCCTGCTGGTCGGCACAGGCGTCTCGGCGGCGCAGGCCGCCAACACCCCGGCCGGTTCCACCGAGCCGTTCTACATCTTCGACGCCACCACCGAGAACCTGGTCAAGAACGGCGAGGCCATCGCTTTCGACCAGCTCGTCGCGGGCTACCCCGTCGGCGAGGGCTTCTCGAACTACGACAAGATGTTCACCGGCCCGGCCGCGGCAACCGGTGTCTCGGTGTTCGTCTCGCCCCGCGGCGGCGAGCGCGACACCTCAAAGTGGCTCGGCAGCCAGATGAACGCCTTCAACGACACCACGAAGAAGACGGTCCTCACCCCGGCGCTTTTGCTCAACAATCTCGCCGGCGCCAATTACGCCTCGGTCAAGGCCAACGGTGGGGACTTCTCCGCCGGCCTCGCCTTCACCTCCAGCAACGGCGTGACCGTCGAGGACGCCTCGTTCGTCTACATCACGGTCAAGCCGGGCGGCTCGTGGAGCTACACCGCGACGGTACCCGCCACCGGCGGAAACACCGGCGGCGGTTCGGCGGCCACGACGGGTGACATCGGTCTCGAGGCGACCACCGTCGCGCCTCAGGACGGCGCTCTGTCGCTGTCGGTTCCCGCGGGTGCCACAGCCACCTTCGGTCAGGCGCAGTTGATCAACAACAAGTCGACCTCGACGGCGACGCTTCCCGAGGTCACCGTGACCGACGAGCGCGTCGTCAGCAAGAAGGGTTGGACACTGACGCAGACCGTCGGCGCCTTCACGAGCGACTCGGCCACCTTTACCGCCGCCAACCTCGGCGTCGCACCCAAGGTGAACGCGGCGGGGACCACGGCGACCGGGGTGACCGCCGCGGCCGCGCAGACCGCGGGCTCGGCCGTCTACCCGGCGACGTTCGCCGGTGCGGCCGCCGGCTCGGGTACGGGTGTGACCAAGCTCAGTGCCGACCTGACGCTGGTTGCGCCGTCCGACGCTCCGGCCGGCACCTACACCTCGAAGATGACGCTCACGCTCGTCTCGAAGTGACCACGCGAGGGGCGGCGCCGTGGCGCCGCCTCTCGTCCGTCCCCCGAGAACCCGTGCGGCGTTCAGACGTCGTTCAGGTCGCGGATCGACCGCGGCCAGCCCCTTCTGCGGAGATGTATCGTGCTTTCCAACCTCGCTCCCGCCCGCCCGAACGCGTGGGGGATCCGATCGGCCGCTCTGGCCCTGATCGCCGCCGCCGCGGTCTCGCTGGGCCTGTCGTCTGCGGGCTCCGCGCGCGCCGACGACGCGTCGGCGCCGAACGACACCATCGGCATCTCTGCGGCGCCCCAATCGGCGGACGCCGCCTCGCCCCGCTCGCGGTTCAGCTACCAGATGGGCCCCGGCCAGGAGCTCGACGACGTCTACGTCGTGACGAACGTGGGATCGACGCCGCAGTCGTTCACGGTGTTCGCGACCGACGCGTTCAACACGGACGAGGGCGGCTACGGCCTGCTCGAAACCGGTGTCGCCCCGACCGATGCGGGTGCATGGGTCGCCTTCTCCGGGCAGCCGTCCGTCGCCGTTCAGCTCGAGCCGGGAGCATCGACCGAGGTCCCGTTCCGTGTCGCCGTGCCCGCCGACGCCCGCCCCGGCGACCACGCCGCGGGATTGGCGGTCTCCGCGCTGTCGAACGATGGCCAGGTTCTCGTGGACCGTCGCGTCGGCACCCGTCTCTACGTGCGCGTCCCCGGTGATCTGCAGCCCCTCCTGTCCATCGATGGCATGTCCGCCTCGTACACGCCGAGCCTGAACCCGCTCGATGGCGAGACGACCGTCACCTTCACCGTGCGAAACGCCGGCAACGTGGCTCTGGCGGGCCGCCTGAAGGCCGAGGTCCGTGGACTTTTCGGCATCGGCGTCTCGGGCGAGGTCGGCGCGGAGGTCGACGAGATGCTGCCGGGCAGCACCCGCACCGTCACGACCACCGTTTCGGGGGTCGGCCAGTGGATCTACCTTTCGCCCACGGTGACGTTGTATCCGTCCGTCGATCAGCAGGCGCTCAACCCCGGGCCCCTGCGCAGCGTCTCTCGCGACGCGGTGCTCTTCGTCGTGCCGTGGGCCCTTCTCGCCGTGCTGATCATCGGTCTGCTCGTGTGGGGCAGGCTGCGCCTGCGTCGCCGTATCGACGATCGTCGCGCCCGGGCCTGGGTGGAGTACACCGAGGCCGAGGCCCGTCGAAAGGCCGAGCTCGAGCGCGAGGTCGTCGGGGCCGGAACCTCGGGAGCGACACGGTGACGTGGTCTCGGCGCGACCGGATGCCACGCCTGCTCGCCGCGGTACTGCTCTGCGCTGCTGCCGTGTCGGCGCCCGTCGCCGCCCACGCCTCCGCACCCGCGTCGGCGAGCAGCGGAGCGGTCACGTGCCCGACCGCGGCACCCTCTCCCGCCCCGACCGGTGCCCTCGACATGTCGGCGACGGTGATCGGCCCGCCGAGCTCTGAGTCCTCGCCGTGTCTGCCCGGAGCGACCGGATCCTCGCGGAGCGGGGCGACCTCGTCGACGCAGGGCTCGGGGTCACGGTCGGCGAGTTCCGGCGTGTCCACCGCACCGTCCAGCGTGTCCACCGTGCAGGCGGTGACCCCCTCGCCCTCGCCGGCTGCCGGTGCCGTGGATCTCGGTGGCGTCGTCCACGTCGGCGGTCTCGTCAGCGAGGTCCGCCTGACGCCCAACCCGTTCGAGGGATCGACCCTGCTGTCGTTCACCGTGCGCAACGTCTCGACGACCACGTTCGACGCGACGGCGGACTTCTGGATGGAGGGCCCCTTCGGCAACCGCCTCGCGCAGACGGACGCCGTGCAGCTCCCGCAGCTGAAGGCGGGGGAGTCCCGCGTGGTCTCGGCCGACCTCTCGGGTGCCGGGCAATGGGGACTCGTGACCGCGCACGCCACGTTCCGCCCGCCCGCCGAGGTCGGCGGAACGACGCTCAGCCCGCTCACCCGCGACACGACCGTTCTCGTCTTCCCGTGGCTGGTGGCCCTGTTGTTGCTCGCTGCGGCCGGAGCGGTGATCGTGGTGCAGATCGTCCTCCGCCTCCGCCTTCGCCGCTCCGCGACAGAGGTCGAGCTCGGTGCCGGTGCCCCCGCATGAGCGTGATCGACGACCCCGCCGCAGCAACCGGACTCGGGAACGGGGCGGTCGCCGAGCCGCCTCGGGAACCGCGGCAGCGATTGCTCACCCGTCCTCCGCGTCCTCCCCGACCTCCTCGTCGGCCGCCTGCGCCCCCGCGTGCGACGAGCGAGATGACAGGGGCCGAGGCTTTGGCGCGCAGCATCGTCGCGACGCTGCTGCTGCTCCTGCTGATGTTCGTGCTGAACGTGACCGTGTTCAGTCATCTGCAGCACCTCGCATCCCAGCAACGGCTCGAGGACGATCTGCGCGCGCAGCTCGCGGCGGGGACGGCCCCGGTCAGCGAGGGGACGTTCGAAGACGTCCTGCTCGCAGACGGTGCCCCGGTCGCGATCATGGACATCCCGCGGTTGAAGTTCCACGAGGTGGTCGTCGAGGGCACGGCATCCGCTCAGACCGCGCAGGGAGTGGGACACCGTCGCGACACGGTGTTGCCGGGCCAGGTCGGCGTCAGCGTGCTGATGGCGCGCGCCGCAGCGTTCGGCGGGCCGTTCTCGGCGATCTCCTCGCTCGATCCGGGCGATGAGATCACCGTGCGCACCGGTCAGGGACTCCAGCGCTTCGAGGTCATCGGCCTGAGGTACGCGGGAGACCCGACGCCGCCGAACCTCACCCGGGGAGAGAGCCGCCTGATCCTGCAGACGGCGCGCGGCGTGCCCTACGTGCCCACCGGCATCGTCTACGTCGATGCCCGATTGGTCTCCGAGACCCAACCCGCGGGTGCGCGCCTGACGACGACGGGCACTCTCGGTCCTGCGGAGAAGGCGATGGCGACCGACGCGCGCACGGTCTGGGCTCTCATCTTCGCCCTGCAGTTCCTCCTGGCGGTCGAGGTCGCGGCCGTGTGGTCGTTCCGTCGCTTCGGTGCGCAGAAGACCTGGATCGTCTTCGTCCCCGTCGCCGCCCTCGCCGGCTTCTTCGTCGCCGACCAGCTCACGCGGCTGCTTCCCAACCTGCTCTGATCACCGAGGACCACCCGACATGTCCGATGACATCACCGCCGTTCTTACTCCCGCCGGCGACCCCCACGGCCCGAACGGTCGCCGATCGCGCCGAGACCCCTCGCCGGCGGAACTCGTGTCCGCGCCCGCCGGCGCCGCGCCCGCGCTCTCGGTGAGCCTCCCGGCGTTCGCCCCGCCCCGAGCCGGAGGCGCGGCCGACGTGCACCTGCCGGTCACCCCCATCCCCGACCTCGCTGTGGACCTCCCTTCGCCGCTCGCGACGCTCGACGCACGGGGGATCACCGCCTGGTTCGGCGACCACCAGGTGCTCGACCGCGTCTCGCTGACGATGCCCGCGGGCGAGGTCACCGCTCTCATCGGTCCCTCCGGATGCGGCAAATCGACATTCCTGCGCATCCTCAATCGCATGCACGAGCTCGTCCCCTCCGCATCACTGGCGGGAGAGGTCCTCCTGGACGGCGTCGACATCTACGACACCGGGCGACGCTTGACCGAGGCTCGACGCGACATCGGCATGGTCTTTCAGAAGCCGAACCCGTTCCCGGCCATGTCGATCTACGACAACGTCGTCGCGGGGCTCAAGCTCACCGGCATCCGGGCCTCCCGCGACGAGAAGGACCAGCTCGTCGAGCGCTCCCTGACCTCGGCGGGCCTGTGGAAAGAGGTCAAGGACCGCCTGCGCCAGCCCGGTGGCGGCCTGTCCGGTGGTCAACAGCAGCGTCTGTGCATCGCGCGCTCGCTGGCGGTCAAACCCAAGGTCCTGCTCATGGACGAGCCGTGTTCGGCGCTGGATCCGACGTCGACCCGCGTGATCGAAGAGACGATAGGCGAACTGCAGAAAGAGGTGACGATCGTGATCGTCACGCACAACATGCAGCAGGCGCAGCGCGTTTCGCAGCAATGCGCCTTCTTCCTCGCGTCCCAGGGGCAGCCCGGACACATCGTCGAGCACGGCGACACGGCGGAGATGTTCGACGCGCCGATCGACCCCCGCACCTACGACTACGTCAACGGCCGGTTCGGATAGGCCGCGGCGCATGGCCCTCTCCGACCAGCAGACCGCCCTGCTACCGCCTCGACTCCAGCCGGGACCTCCCGACCCGGGACAACCTCGACCGGGGGTGCTGTTCGCGGTACTCGCCGTTGTCCTCGTCGCCCTCGCGGTGACCGCTCTCGCAACGGCGGAGGCGATTTCCCGAGCCGAGAGCCAGAGGACGATCGCCTCGATGGTCAGGGCCGCGCTGGAGCTCCCCGATAGTCAGCGGATCGACGTCGACATCGAGGGCTTCGCGCTCCTCCAACAGCCCTTCGGCCGATTCGACGGCGCCCACGCCACGGTTCGTAGCTTCCCGACCGGCCCGGCCACTTCCGATCTGACCTTCGACATGGAGGGACTTCGAGGCGGCGACGGCGACTGGACGCTGGACGGCCTCTCCGGAGCACTCACTCTCACCGCCGCGCAGGCCACGGCGCTGTTCGTGCCCGCCGAAGCCCGCGGCGCGGTGCGCGTCGGCTTCTCGGGCGATGACGTGGTCTTCGACGTTTCGCTGCCGGGCGGGATGGGCACGCAGACAGGGAGCGTCGCGATGACTCCGCGCTTCGAGAAAGGGCGCGTGAGTGCCGGGGTCTCGAGCGTCACGGCCGGGGGAAAGGTCCTGTCCGTCGAGGAGGTGACAGCGCTGACCGGTGGCGATCTCGCCGCGCTCCAGGTCGAGCCGCTCTGCTTCGCAGAGCTTCTTCCGCGTGCCCTTCACGTGAGCGACGTCGCCGTCAGCGAACAGCGTTTCCGGGTGGAGCTCGGTGTCGACCTCGCCACGTTCGACACCGCGGCAGGAAGCGAACCCGGCTCCTGTCCTTGAGAACCCGGGATGCCACGGCCCGGTGCCCGCGCGACGCGGGGGCCGTGGCATCCCGGCGCCTTTCGTTGACTACCGTCGCACGCGCGCTCGTACCCGGGTGACGCTCGACAGGGTCGCCCGCACGGGCTGACCCAGGTAGATGCCGAGTGAGGCGCCCACCGCCAGGGCGATGCCGATCGTCGCCGCCCCGGCGAGGGTGGTGACCCCGGTCATGAGCACCGCCGGGTCTTCGCCCGACTCGACGATCCCGAGCAGGCCTCGGAACACCGCGGCACCCGGAACGAGGGGGAGGATCGCCGCCGTCGTGATCGCGACCGAGGGCACGTGCAGCCGGTAGGCGACGACGATGCCCGCGAAGCTGCCGACGAAGGCGCCCACGCCGCTCGCGGCGGCGACCTCGAAGCCCAGGCCCGAGGCCGCGACGTACCCCGCCCAGGCAACGAGGCTGAGGGCGGCGCTGACGAGGACGATGCGCGCGCCGGCACCGTTGAAGACGGCGACGGCGATGGCGATGACGGCGGCTCCGACGAACTGTACGCTCACCGGTCCGAGCGGCAGAGCGTTCGACGGCGCTGACATGCCCATCCCGAGAACGCGCACCGTCTCGAGCCCCGCGAGGATCCCCAGCACCACACCGAGGGTCTGCGTGGTGAGTTCGAGGATGCGTCCCGTCGCCGTCAGCGCGAAGCCGTCGATGGCATCCTGTGCCGCGCCCACCACGGTGAGACCCGCGAGCATCAGGACGATTCCGGATGCCACGATCACCGACGGTCGGATCGCCGCTGCCGCATCGAGGCCGGTGTAGCGCAGCAGCGGCGACAGCGCCGCGAAGACGGTGAGGACGAAACCGCCGGCGATCTGCGCGAAGAAGTACGGCACGCGGGCCCGCGCCAGGATGTACTGCGTCGTGGCGGCCAGGGCCGCGGCGATGAACGACAGCACGAGGGCCAGCCAGTTCGCCCCGAACATGATCGCCACACCCGCGGCGAGCGATGCCTGAGAGGCGATGACGATCGCGGGGCGATAGCGGAAGGGGAGGCGACGGATGGCACGGCACCGCGAGATCGCGTCGTCGAGACCCAGACCGCCGGCGATCTCCTGCACGAGAGCCTGAAGGCGCTGCAGCTTCGCATGGTCGGGGACCGAGCCGCGCACCACGCGGAGGAGAGTGGTGGGATGGCTGGCTCCCGGGCGGCTGTGCGCGATCGTGATGGAGTTGTAGGTCACGTCGACGTGTACGGGGTCGAGTCCGTACGCCCCGCACACCCGCACGATCGTGAGGGTCACCTCGTTGGCCGGGGCTCCGACGACGAGCATGGTCTCGCCGATGCGGATCGCGAGGTCGAGGATGCGCGTCGACAAGGCTTCGTCGATGACGGGGAGCAGCGTCGTATCGGGCGACGAGACATCGTCGACCTGGACGAGACGACGCAGGGACGACAGCAGTCGGCGCGGGGTGGGGGACAACCGCGGGCCTCCAGAAAGGCGGGGGAGAGGGAGCGTTCGATCCTACCGACGGGGCCTGCGGTTTCGCCGGGCGTCGGCCCATGACGGGGGCGGTATGCGACCGCCTCTAGGATGATCCTCGGGCGCGGCACGAGCGCCCCGTCGTGGCATCCCGACGCACGACCTCTCCGGGAGTTCTCCTCATGGCTCTGATCGTCCAGAAGTACGGCGGTTCTTCCGTCGCCGACGCCGAGAGCATCAAGCGGGTCGCCAAGCGCATCGTCGACACGCGCCGCGCGGGACACGAGGTCGTCGTCGCGGTCAGTGCCATGGGCGACACCACCGACGAGCTGCTGGATCTGGCGAACCAGGTCGCGCCCATCCCGGCGCCCCGCGAGCTCGACATGCTGCTCTCGAGCGGAGAGCGCATCTCGATGGCCCTGCTGGCCATGGCGATCCACTCGATGGGCTTCGAGGCGCGTTCCTTCACCGGCAGCCAGGCCGGAATGATCACGGACGCCACGCACGGCGCCGCCCGCATCGTCGATGTCACCCCCGTGCGGCTGCGCGAGGCGCTCGACGAGGGGGCGATCGTGATCGTCGCCGGCTTCCAGGGCTTCAACCGCGACACCCGCGACATCACGACGCTCGGTCGCGGCGGATCCGACACGACCGCCGTCGCGCTCGCCGCCGCTCTCAAGGCGGATGTGTGCGAGATCTACAGCGACGTCGACGGCATCTTCACCGCCGACCCCCGCGTCGTGCCGCTGGCCCGAAAGCTCGACCGTGTCGGCAGCGAAGAGATGCTCGAGCTCGCCGCCAACGGCGCCAAGGTCCTCTACATCCGCGCGGTGGAGTACGCCCGCCGTCACGGCGTGATCATCCACGCCCGGTCCACGTTCAGCTCGGGCGAGGGCACCTGGGTGCTCGATGCCTCGAAGTCCTCACCGCTCGTCCCCGAGGGAGCCACCATGGAAGAGCCCATCGTCGCCGGCGTCGCCACCGACCTCAGCCAGGCGAAGATCACCGTCATCGGCGTGCCCGACGTTCCCGGCAAGGCCGCCGACATCTTCAAGATCGTCGCCAAGTCCGGCGCGAACGTCGACATGATCGTGCAGAACGTCTCCGCCGCCGCGACCAGCCGCACCGACATCTCGTTCACGCTGCCCAAGACCGACGCCCCGACGGCGCTCAAGGCGCTCGCCGCGGAGCAGGCCGAGGTCGGGTTCGAGAGCCTCGTGCACGACGACCAGATCGGCAAGCTGTCGGTCGTCGGCGCGGGCATGCGCACGCACTCGGGCGTCTCGGCGACCCTCTTCGAGGCGCTGAGCCTCGCCGGGGTGAACATCGAGATGATCTCGACGTCGGAGATCCGCATCTCGGTCGTCGTCCGCGGTGTCGACCTCGCCGAGGCCGCACGACTCGTGCACACGGCGTACGGTCTCGACGGCGAGGCCGAGGCGACGGTGCACGCGGGCACCGGTCGCTGACCGGCTCTTCGCCTGGACGGGTGACGTCGCCGCGCCCCGGGGCGAGGCGCACGAGGAGCGTCGCGGCTCGTTTCGGTGCGGCGTGATCGGTGACGGCGGCTAGCTCGTCGTCTCCCGTCGCTCTTGCCCGGTCTTCGGGAAGGGCTCGGGCAGTCGTTCGCCCGAGAAAGCCCAGACGACGATGTAGAGCACCGAGCCGACGAAGAAGAGCCCGAGCAAGACCACTCCGGCGATCGCCCCCGGCCACAGGAGCAGGAGCAGCCCGGCCGGTCGCGTCATCGCGCCCGGGACGAAGCCACGGGTCATGAGGTGGAACATGACCACGAGCACACCGCCGGCGTAGGCACTCGATAGGCCCAGGGCCAGCGCCAGAGGGCCGAGAGGGTCGCCTGCGGCGGCGTAGAGCACGATGCCGATGAAATCGAGGACGAGCGCTCCGGCGATCGCCCACGAGCTGAACTTCGACAGGGGACCGTCGTCCATTCGAGACGCGACGATGGGACGGAACAGTTCACCGAGGTGGCGCCGCATGCGACGGAGCCACAGACCCAGGATGGCGATGGCGGCGGAGAAGAGGATCGCCTGGAGACCCGCGCCGACGAGATGGCCGAGGCCGGTGTCGATGCGCCACCCCCAGAGGCCCCCGGTCGGCACGCACACTGCGAGGAGGGCGACGCACAGGCCGAACACGACCGACACGGGCAAGACCAGCGCCCGGCTGGTGGCGAGTTCGAAGAACACCTCGTTGTCGTCATCGCCGGGATCCCTCGCCGCGCGGCGAGCCGTTTCGAGAAGCGCGTCCGATCCGCGCTGCCCCGGCCCTCCGAAGACCGCCAGAATGCGTTGGGCGTCGTCGTTCGTCGGGTCGATGCGCAGCGCGGAGGCCGCCGTCTCGCGCGCCTCGCGTGTGCGGCCCACCTTCCACAGGCACGTCGCCCTCGCGAGATGCAGATCGACGTCATCGGGCTGTGTCTCGAGCGCACGCTCGAGGGCGGGGAGGGCGTCCGCGGCGCGGCCGAAGGCGTGCAGGACGCGCGCGTAGGTGTACACCGCGAAGGTGACCTCGGGCGCGAGCGCGTAGAGCCGGTGGGCGGCGTGAAGCGCATCCGCCTCGTGACCGGTCTCCATGTGGGCGAGGGCCAGCAGACGCCACGCCCACGCGTCGTCAGGGAACGACGACACCGCGTCTCGGGCCAGCGAGGTCAGCTCGTTCCAGCGCTCCAGTTCGACCAGGGCCTCCCCGACGATCCGCTGGGCGTCGGCGTTGCCGGGTTCGCGAGCGAGCACCGCTCCCGCATCGCGCAGCGCCTGCTCGTGCCGTCCGAGGTCGAGCAGCGTCTCGGCGTTCCGGAGTGCCCGGGCGTTGTCGCTCACAGCCGGCGCACGCTCTTGAGGTAGTCGCGCAACTGGGTGAAGGTGCCGTCGTCGTCGCCGAAACGGACGACGTTGCGCGCCGCCTCGAGCCAGGGGCCCGTGGACGAGGTGGTCTGGGCGACGCCGTGTCGCAGGTCGTCCATGCCGATGAGACGCGCGGTGCCCGTGCGCGCGCTCTCGAGCAGCGCGTTCTCGCTCGCGACCTCGCAGACGTACGCGATGTCGGCGCCGCTGTAGCCGTCGGTCGATCGCGCGAGCTCTGCGAGGTCGACGCCCTCGACGGGGCGGCGTGCCAAGTGGTGCCGGAAGATCGCACGTCGCGCCTCTTCGTCGGGAGGGAGGACCAGAACCGTGCGGTCGAGACGGCCCGGCCGCCTCAGCGCCGGATCGACGTCCCACGGCTGATTCGTCGCCGCGAGCACGAAGACGCCCTCATTGTCGCTCGCGACGCCGTCGAGCTCCTCGAGCAGGGCGACGACGACCCCGCGCATCCCGCTGTGGCGGGCCTGCGAACGGCGCTGCCCGATGGCATCCAACTCGTCCAGGAAGATCACCGTCGGCGCGTCGCGGCGTGCCAGCTGGAAGAGGTCGCGGACGTTGTGCTCGCTCTCGCCCAGGTACCGGTCGAGGATGTCGCTGATGCCGACGGAGATGAAAGATGCACCGAGTTCGCCGGCGATCGCGCGGGCGATGAACGTCTTGCCGCACCCCGGCGGTCCGTACATGAGCAGTCCGCCGCGCAGGCTCTTGCCGTAGAGCGCGCGCAGCTCGGGGTTCTTCAGCGGGGCGAGGAACGCGGCATTCAGGCGCTCTTTGACCTGGGTCATGCCCCCGACGTCGGCGAGGGTGGTCGTGGGGCGCTGCAGGTCGTGCGCGTCGAAGGCCGGGGCGCCCTCGCCGTCGACGAACGCGGGCTGCGCGATGTGCCCCACCTCGGTCTCGGCGGCCGACCAGTCGAAACCGCCTTCCGGGCGCGGCGGGGCGGGCGGATCGGGCAGCTGGCGACTCGCCGAATCGGGGGAGGGGAACGACGCGGCATCGGGCGCGGGAGCGCCCAGCGCCCGCGCGAGGAGATCGCGGGCCCGTGAGTCGGTCGGGGAGTGCGACAGAACCGTGCTCGCTTCCGCGACCGCCTGTTCGGAGAGACCGCGTTCCCACAGCTGCGTCGCGAGATGCAGGCGCAACTCGTCGTCGAGCGGTGCGGCCTCGACGGCGCGACGCAGGGCTTCGATCAGCGGGTCGTTCATCGGTCTCCTCGCAGCGGGGGTGCCCTGCCATTGTGGGCGAGACCACCGACACGTGCCAGGTGGTCATGCCACCTGTGGATGCACCGGCCGGCGGGGCAGCGGTCCTGCCATCCTCGCGCTCTCGACCGCCAGAGAGATCGGCACCGATCGGAGAGCTCGCGGGCGCACGCTACTCTGGCACGAATGTCGCGCGCATCCGTTCGCGCGCGCCTCCGCGTACCCGAGGAACAGTCATGACCCGCATCTCCGATTCCGGAATCTCCCTCGCAGTCGTCGGCGCCACCGGCCAGGTCGGCACCGTCATGCTCGAGATCCTCGCCGAACGCGCGTTCCCGATCCGCGAGCTGCGTCTGTTCGCGACGGCGCGTTCCGCCGGCTCGTCGATCGAATTCGCCGGTCACTCCGTCGTCGTCGAAGACGTCGCCACCGCCGACCCCGCCGGCGTCGAGGTCGCTCTGTTCTCCGCCGGCGCCACGGGGAGCCGCGCCCACGCCCCCCGCTTCGCCGAGGCCGGTGCCCTGGTCATCGACAACTCCAGCGCCTGGCGCATGGACCCCGAGGTGCCGCTGGTCGTCAGCGAGGTCAATCCCCACGCCATCGATCAGGCCGTCAAAGGCATCGTCGCCAACCCCAACTGCACCACCATGGCCGCCATGCCGGTCCTGAAGGTCCTCGACACCGAGGCCGGCCTCGAACGCCTCATCGTCAGCACCTACCAGGCCGTCTCCGGCTCCGGCCTCGCGGGCGCCCGGGAGCTCCTCGGCCAGGTCGAGGGCGTCCTCGCCCAGGGCGAGGTGGAGCGTCTCGTGCGCGACGGCTCGGCCCTCGACTTCCCCGAGCCCGAGAAGTACGTCGCCCCGATCGCCTTCGACGTCATCCCCTTCGCCGGCAACCTCGTCGACGACGGCCAGAACGAGACCGACGAAGAGAAGAAGCTCCGCAACGAGAGCCGCAAGATCCTGGAGCTCCCCGACCTGCGCGTCGCGGGGACGTGCGTCCGCGTCCCCGTGTTCACCGGCCACTCGCTCAGCATCAACGCCGAGTTCGCCCGCGACCTCTCGCCCGAGCGTGCGCGCGAGCTCCTCTCCGAGGCTCCCGGCGTGGCGCTCGAAGAGGTTCCGACTCCGCTTCAGGCCGCGGGCACCGATCCGAGCTACGTCGGGCGCATCCGTGCCGACCAGTCCGCCCCCGAGGGCAAGGGCCTCGTGCTCTTCATCAGCAACGACAACCTCCGCAAGGGTGCGGCGCTCAACGCCGTCCAGATCGCCGAGCTCGTCGCGCAGAAGCGTCTCACGACCGCCTGAGGACACGGCATCCGGATGCCGGGTGCGAGGTGTCTCGACATCGAACCGACGGTTCTCTCGATGTCGAGACACCTCTCGGCTCGCGCCTAGAATCGACGGGTGACTGAAAACGTCGATGTTCTTCTCATCGGTGGCGGCATCATGTCCGCCACTCTCGGCACGCTGCTGAAGGACCTCCAGCCCGATCTCAAGATCGCGGTGCTCGAGCGTCTGAGCGACGTCGCTCAAGAGAGCTCGAACGCCTGGAACAACGCGGGTACCGGTCACGCGGCGCTGTGCGAGCTGAACTACACGCCCGAGTCCAAGGACGGCACGATCGATCCCGCCAAGGCGGTCGCGATCAACGAGCAGTTCCAGCAGAGCCGTCAGCTGTGGGCCTCGCTCGTCGCCGAGGGTGTTCTCGACGAGCCGTCGACGTTCATCAACGCCACGCCCCACATGACGTTCGTGCGCGGCGAGAAAGACGTCGCCTTCCTCCGCAAGCGCTACGAGGTTCTCAAGCAGCAGCCGCTGTTCGCGGGCATCGAGTACAGCGAGGACTCGCGCGTCATCAACCAGTGGGCTCCGCTGCTCATGCAGAAGCGTCGCAAGGGCGAACCCTTCGCCGCCACGCGCGTGCCCGCCGGCACCGACGTCGACTTCGGCTCGCTCACGCGCCAGCTGTTCGCGAACCTGCGCGAGAAGGGCGTCGAGGTCGCCACCAACCACGACGTCAAGAAGCTGAAGAAGAAGAAGGACGGCACGTGGGAGGTCTCGTACCGCCACGTGATCGGCGGGACCCCCGGCTCCATCAACGCGAAGTTCGTCTTCGTCGGCGCGGGCGGCTGGGCCCTCAAACTCCTGCAGCGCTCGGGAATCCCCGAGATCAAGGGCTACGGTGTCTTCCCGATCGGCGGGCAGTGGTTGAAGACCTCCCACCCCGACATCGTGGCGAAGCACCGCGCGAAGGTCTACTCGCAGGCCTCCGTGGGTGCGCCTCCCATGTCGGTGCCGCATCTCGACACCCGCGTGATCGACGGGGAGTCGTCGTTGCTGTTCGGTCCGTTCGCGACCTTCAGCCCGAAGTTCCTCAAGAACGGATCGATGCTCGACATCGTCACGCAGGTGCGCCCGCACAACATCGGCCCGATGCTGAAGGTCGCCGTCGACAACCCGAGTCTCATCAAGTACCTCGTCAGCGAGCTGCTCAAGACCCACTCGAAGAAGGTCGACAGCCTCCGCGACTTCATGCCCACCGCGAAGGACGAGGACTGGGAGCTGCTCGACGCCGGCCAGCGCGCCCAGGTCATGAAGCGCGACAAAGACAAGGGCGGTGTGCTGCAGTTCGGCACCGAGGTCGTCACCTCGGCCGACCACTCGATCGCGGGGCTCCTCGGTGCCTCGCCGGGTGCCTCGACCGCCGTGTCGATCATGCTGGGGCTCATCAAGACCTGCTTCCCCGAGCGCATGGCCGACTGGGAGCCGCGCCTGCGCGACCTGATCCCCAGCTACGGCGAGACGCTGAACACCAACCCGGCCGCGGCGCGAAAAGAGCTGGATGCCACGGCCCACGCTCTCGCGATCAACCCCTGAGTCGCGCGTGGCGAAGCTGTACTTCCGCTACGGGGCGATGAACTCGGGCAAGTCCACGGCCCTGCTGCAGGCGGCGTACAACTACGAGGAGCGCGGTCAGCGCGTGCTGCTGGCCAAGCCGGAGATCGACACGAAGGGCGCTGACCAGATCGACAGCCGCCTGGGTGTGAAGCGCCCGGTGGACTTCCTGGTGGCGCCCGACGACGACCTGCGCGAGGTCTTCCACGCCGCGGCCGGTCACGCGCCCGTCGCTTGTCTTCTGGTCGACGAGGCGCAGTTCTTCACCGCCGCGCAGGTCGACGACCTCTTGCGCATCGCCGTCCTCGACGGCATCCCGGTCCTCGCCTACGGGATCCGCACGGACTTCCGTACCGAGGCGTTTCCGGGGTCGGCGCGTCTGATGGAGATCGCCCACAGCCTCGAAGAGCTGAAGACGATCTGCCGGTGCGGGCGCAAGGCGATCTTCAACGCACGGCTCGTGGGTGGCCGGTTCGTCTTCGACGGCGATCAGGTCGCCATCGACGAGGGGCAGATCGAGGGCGAAGTGACGTACGAGTCGATGTGCGCCGCGTGCTACCTGCGCGAGTCCGGCGGGCGGCTCGACGGGCGCTGAGCCCCTCTCGCGCGATCGGCGCGGTGTCGCCGAGCGATAGCCTGGAGGCATGCGCGTACTCCTGGCCGGCGGAGCCGGTTACATCGGAACCCACACGGCCGTCGCCCTCCTCGAAGCGGGTCACGACGTCGTCCTCCTCGACGATCTGTCGGGCACGCACGCCGTCGCCGCCGAGCGGGTCGAGACGATCACCGGCAAGCCCGCGCCCCTGATCGTGGGCGACGCCGCCGACGAGACGGTCGTGGCGAAGGCGTTCGACGAGCACGGTCCGATCGACGCGATCATCCACCTCGCCGCGTTCAAGGCGGTGGGGGAGTCGACGCAGAAGCCGCTCGAGTACTACTCCAACAACCTCGACACCACCTTCGCCCTGCTGCGCGTGGGCATCGCCCGCGGCATCCGGAGCTTCGTCTTCTCGAGCACCGGGACGGTGTACTCCGACCCGGCCGATCTCCCCTTCACCGAGGAATCGACGACGAGCATCGATCTGTCGAACGCGTACAGCAAGTCCAAGCGCATGAACGAGGTCGTGCTCGCCGATGTGGCGCGGGTGAACCCCGAGCTGAACGTCACCGTGCTGCGCTACTTCAACCCGGTGGGCGCGCACCCCTCCGGTCTGATCGGCGAAGACCCCGCCGGCATCCCGAACAACCTCATGCCCTTCGTCTCGCGCGTGGCCATCGGCACGCTGGACGAGATCGGGGTCTTCGGCGCCGACTACGACACCCCCGACGGCACCGGCCTGCGTGACTACATCCACGTCGTCGACCTGGCCGAGGGCCACGTCGCCGCGCTCGAGCAGGCCCAGCCCGGACACCAGGTGTTCAACCTGGGCACCGGTCGCCCGGTGAGCGTGCTCGAACTCGTCGCCTCGTTCGAGAAGGCCGTGGGGCGCGAACTGCCCAAGAAGATCCTCGACCGTCGTCCCGGAGACGTCGCCGCCACCTACTGCGACCCGTCCAAGGCCGGCGAGGTGCTCGGTTGGCGCACGCGTCTCGGCATCGACGACGCCTGCCGTGACTATTGGAACTGGCAGACCACCAACCCGGCCGGGTACCGCACGACCGCCGACGTCTGACCATCCGCGCGTAGGGTGGTGTGGTCGGGTCACACCACCGTGTCCGAGAGGACGGGGGATGCCATGCCGAACACCGCACCCCGTGCCTGGCAGGTGGTCCTCGAGCGAATCGAAGGCGACCTCCGCGAGGGGCGTCTGGCTCCCGGCGACCGGCTCACCCCGGAACGCGAGCTTGCGACGCAGCTCGGCGTCGGTCGCTCGAGCGTCCGCGAGGCGATGCGTGTGCTCGAGGTGCTCGGGGTCGTCCGCACGGCGACCGGGTCCGGGCCGACCGCCGGGGCGATGATCGTCACGACGCCGAGGGGCGGCCTGGCCGCCTTCCTGCGGCTGCAGGTCGCCGCGAACGGCTTCCCCCTGACCGACGTGGTGCGCACGCGCATCGTGCTCGAGTGCGATGTGGCCGAGCGCGTGGCCCGCGACGACGTCGACCTCACCGAGGTGATGGCCATCTTGGACGCGATGGATGCCGAGGGCCTCGCGCCCGACGAGTTCCTGGCCCTCGACGCGCGCTTCCACCAGGCCTTGTCCGAGGTGTCGGGCAATGCGGTCATCTCGGCGATGATGGCGGGACTGCGCAGCTCCATCGAGGCGTACACGCGCGCGGGTGCGGCCCGTCTCGACGCGTGGCCCACCGTAGCCGAGCGGCTGCGATCGGAGCATCGGCACATCGTCGCGGCGGTCTCGGTGGGCGACGCCGACGGTGCGCGCGAGGCCGTGCGCGCGCACATCACCGACTACTACACCGAGGTGGCGCAGGCGCTGAGCCCGTCCGACGCGGCCGAGGCCGCCGTCGGTGACGCGGCGCGGGTCGCCGTGCGCTCTTCACCGTCCGCTCGAGAGGATCTCCATGAGTGATCGACCCGCGCGCCCGCCGCGCCCGCAGCACGTGCTCCACGTCGTCGAAACCGAGCGTCTGACCCCGCACCTCGTCCGCGTGCGCGCTCGGGGTGAGAACCTGGAGGCGTTCCGAGACAGCCCGCACACCGACAAGTACGTCAAGATCACCTTCGCGAAGCCGGAGCTGGGCCTCGAGCCGCCGTACGACCTGGCTGCCTTGCGCGAGACGCTCGCGCCGGAGGACCTCCCCGTCACCCGCACGTACACGGTGCGCGCGGTCGACGGCGACGAGGTGACCATCGATTTCGTGGTGCACGGCGACGAGGGGCTCGCGGGCCCGTGGGCGGCGCGCGCGCAGCCGGGGGAGCGCCTCGTGGTGTCGTCGCCCGGCGGCGGCTACGCGCCCGACTCCACGGCGGACTGGCACCTGTTCATCGGCGACGAGTCCGCGATCCCCGCGATCTCCGCGGCTCTCGAGGCCCTGGCCCCGGATGCCGTCGGCGCGGCGTTCCTCGAAGTCCAGGCCGCCGACGAGCAGCTCTCGCTCGACGCTCCGGCTGGAGTCGAGATCGTCTGGGTTCACCGCGGGTCCGCCGTGGCGGGTGCGACGAACGTCCTGGCGGATGCCGTGACCTCCTGGCATCCGCACGACGGGCGAGGACATGTCTTCGCGCACGGAGAGCGCGAGGCGATGAAGCGGATCCGCGACCTCGTCTTCACGCGGTGGGGCTTGGGTCGCGAGCAGGTATCTCTGTCGGGCTATTGGGCGTACGGGCGCACCGAAGATCGATTCCAGGCCGAGAAGCGCGAGCCGATCGGGCAGATCCTCTGACGGCTCGCGCCCCGCGGGCTCAGTGCCCGGTTCGTGCGGGAAGCGTCGGAATGAGCTGCTCGAGGAACGCGGCGGTGTCTTCCCACCCGTGCACGGCCTGGCACTCGACGCCCATCGCCAGCACGGGGTAGTCGTTTCCGTCGGGGTCGAGGCGGTCACCGACGAAGAGCATGTCGTCGAGAGGGATGCCGGTGGCCTCGACGAGTTTGTTCATGCCGTAGGCCTTGTCGATGCCGCGGTGGGTGATGTCGACGGAGGTCGATCCGCCGGAGCGGACCTCGAGGTCGGGGATGCGGTTCGCCACGGCCTCGCGCAGGCTGTTCTTCTTCTCGCCGGTGGGGTCCCAGGCCATCTTCGCCTCGAGAGGGGCGGACTGCCCGAGTGCCGAGAACGTGATCTGCGAGCCGCGGTCTTCGAGGATGTCTCCCCACGGTTCCGACTCCCAGAGGCCGAGGCGTTCGGCCTCTTCGCGCACGGCGGCGAGAGCGCGCTGCTTCTCGTCGTCGGTGAGCGAGTGGGCGTAGACGGTCTCGACGCCGGCGGGCGTGAGGAGGTAGTACTGGGTGCCGCACGTGGGCATGAGGTGAAAGTGAGAGAGCAGCTCGGGAGAGGCCTCGGGGAGGCGCTCGACGACCTGGCTGCGGAACTGCTGGAGCTGCCCGCCGGAGATGATGGCCACCTCCACCTTCTCGGCCAGAGCGAGCAGCAGGTCACCGATGCGCGGGTCGATCGCCGACTTCGAGGGGGCGAGGGTGTCGTCGAGGTCGAAGGCGACGAGGCGGGGCGAGGCGTCGGACACGGTGCTCCTGAAAGGTGAGAGGTCGTCGCACGGAGGTGTCGCGTGCGCGCGGCGGGCGGGCCGCCGAGGGGCCCGCGTACGAAGAGATTCTACCGGCGGGCTCCCGTCGCCCCTTGCGTCGTGCAGTGGGTGGGGGCGCGGGTTCAGACGGCTCGGGTGAGGATGCCGATCCGAGAACCAGCGCGGTCGAACACCGTGAGCGTGTCTCCGGCGATTGTCGCGCTGGCCACCCTGCGCAGCCAGGTGTCGACGCCCATGCAGGCCTTCAGCGTCGACAGCCCGAGACGGACGGTGAGCGTGTCGCCCTCCCGGGAGTACGAGCCGTTGAGCCCATTGCAGCCGTCGCTGCCGGTGAGGACCTCGTCTTCCAGTGTGAGGAACTCCGGTCCCTGCCCGGCCCAACGGCCGTTCTCGGATGCCGGGGCGGCACCGCTCGCGGGGGCGGCGCACGCCGCGGCAATCATGCCGCCGACGGCAAGCGCGGAGAGGGCAGCGAAACGGCGGGACATGAGAATCTCCTCATCCACATCGAAAAACGAAATCGACTTCATATACAACGCTCAGGTTCCCCTAAGGTAATCCTCGACGCTGAGAGATGGGTGGGGGCCCTATCGAGATTCCCGTCCTGCCTCATCGCGCGTTTTCACCAACACATGAGATGAGACGATGACACGAAACATGAAGCGTATGGGGTGGGCCGCAGCGTCCACCGCCGTCGCGCTCACCGCTTCCGGTCTGCTGGCCCCCGCGGCCTTCGCCGGGGAAGACCAGTCGCTCGCGCCGACCTCCGGTCCGGCATTCGATGCGACCGCACAGCAGCTCCTGGCCAACGACGACGTTCAGGCTGTGACGAAGGACACCCAGGGCCGCGTCGTCGTCTACACGACCGAAGCCGAGGGTGAGGCGAAGACCTTCGCCGACTCCAAGTCAAACGTCGTGGTGAAGCACATCGACAGCCCGTTCAGCCCGAAGGCCGAGACCGACGTGGTGGCGGGTGCCGGGTACTTCAGCGCAGACCCGTCCGCGCCGACGGCTGCCGGTGGTCTGTGCTCGATCGGTTTCACGGGATTCACGCCCACCGGTGACCCCGCCGTCATCACGGCCGGTCACTGCAACGACGACGGCGCGTTCACCGCAAGCGTGCTGACTGTTCCCACGGGGGATCCCGCGGGTGGCGGCGCCGCCAACAACGACGACGTCTCGTTCCGCGCTCCTCTCGGTACGCTCGGCTTCTCGCAGTACGGCGGACCCGGCAACTCCGCCGGCACCGTGGGCGACAAGGCCTCCGTCGACATCGCCGCCATCGACGTGACCAACACCGCGCTGAACCTCAAGCCGGAGATCACGAATTGGTCGACCGCCGCGTCGGGTGACCTTTCGCTCTCGACCATTGCCGTGACCTCTGTGGGCAAGGTGCAGGCGGGTCAGGTCTCGAAGTCGGGCCGCACGACCGGTTACACCACGGGTACCGTGCTCGAGCTCGAAGGCTGGGCCAAGGTCGGCGACCGCGAGGTCTACGGCTTCCCCGTCGAGAGCACCGAGGTCATGGTCCTGGAGGGCGACTCGGGTGGTGCCGTCTTCCAGGGCAACACCGCTGTCGGTGTCGTCTCGGGCGGCGACGACGCAGGAACGCTGCTCTGGGCGGCCGACCTGCAGGCAGGTCTCGAGCGGACCGGTGGCTACACCGTCGCCGTCGAGATCGCCGCCCCCGCTCTTGTTACTCCCGCGAACGGCGGCGAGATCGGTGTCGGCGGAACCATCTCCGGCACCGCGCCGGCCGGCACGACCGTGGAGATCAAGCCCGCCTCCGGCGCGGCTTTCGACGCCCTGACCGATGCCGCGGGCAACTGGAGCTTCGCGGCCCCCGACAAGCTCGGTACGTACGCGTTCTCGGTGACGGCGAAGAGCGGTTTCAGCCGGTCGCCGTCGGTCAATGCGACCGTCGAGGTCAAGGCGGCACCGCCGGTCATCACCTCGCCCGGAAACGGCTCGATCATCATCGACCAGCTCAACGAGTTCACGGGAACCGGTCTTCCCGGCGCGACCGTGAACCTGACCGTCGAGACCTCGGACGACACCGCTGCCGGTGACGACGCCCAGGCCAAGCTGGCACCGGCCGCCGTCGCGGCTGATGGCAGCGCCGTCGTCCGTGCGGACGGCACCTGGTCGATCCCGGTCGACCTCGGCATCGGTGCGTACAACGTCTCGGCGACCCAGGCTCGCGACGGTCAGGTCTCTGCTGCGGCTGTGATCTACTTCACGATCGCCCCGCCGGCACCGACGATCGACGGCATCCAGGACGGTGCGACCTACAGCGGTGCGGCTGTCCCGACGTCTGTCTCTGGTACGGGAGTCAACGGCGCGGAGATCGTTGTCGTGGTCAACCAGAACGAGGTCGCTCGCACCACGGTGCAGAACGGCACGTGGTCGGTCCTGCTCCCCACCGTTCTCGGTGAGGGCGCGTACGAGCTCGGTGCTGTCCAGACGGTCCAGGGCGTGTCGAACGGCACGTACCTGAACTTCACCGTCGCCGCGGTGGCGGCTCCGGGCCTGGGCGGCACGCCCGCGCCGGGCGGTAACGGCGGTGGCCTGGCCGTGACCGGTATGGGTGACATCGCTCCGCTCACATGGGGCGCCCTGGCGCTCCTGCTCGGTGGGATCGGCGCCCTCGGCTTCCGCTCGCTGCGTCGGGCGAAGAGCTAAGCACGACTGAGCAAGCGCCCCCGGTGTCTCCCCGTTTCGGGAGGGGCCGGGGGCGCTTCGTTATGCCCGGGAACGCGCAGGAGATGATCGCCAGCAGCACGTGCCTTCGAGCGCGGGTGGGGGAGCGTCTCGTTTGCGGTCCGTCGGAGCGGTCTGCATGTGCAGTGGTCGGGGTGCCAGGATTTGAACCTGCGGCCTCGTCGTCCCGAACGACGCGGGGCGGATTGCCCGGGTGTCGAGAACGTGATCTGGGAGCGCGGTCTTGGAGGATGTCTCCCCACGGTTCCGACTCCCAGAGGCTGAGGCGCTCAGCCTCTTCGCGCACGACCGCGGGGTACTGGGTGCGGCAGGTGGGCATGTGGTGGAAGTGCGAGAGCTGTTCGGGAGAGGCCTCGGGTCGGCGCTCGACGACCTGGCTGCGGAACTGCTGGAGCTGGCCGCCGGAGATGATCGCGACCTCGACCTTCTCGGCGAGGGCGAGCAGCAGGTCGCCGATGCGCGGGTCGGTCGCCGACTTCGAGGGGGCGAGGGTGTCGTCGAGGTCGAGGTCGAGGTCGAGGTCGAGGTCGAGGTCGGAGGCGACGAGGCGGGGCGAGGCGTCGGACACGGTGCTCTTGTCGGGCGGAAAACGGACCCTCGGAAGCGCCGCGGGCGGAGCCACCGGAGCGCCTCGGGGCCACCTAGGGGGGGCAGGGGTCCGCCGTCCATGATGTCCGCCCTTGCTGCAGCTCCCGCGATTTCGCATGTCGACGTGGATGTGCCTCGCCGATGTCGCGTTCATCCGCGATGTGCCTGACGACCACGAGACTCCTCCCGGCGACGGCGCGTTCGCGACGTCCCGGCAACAGGGGGGCATCGTCGCGGAAGCCCCCTCGCTCAGACATCGATACGCGGGAGGCCGACACCAAAGGCAACTATTCCACTCATGTCCCCCAAACGGCCTATACATAATATCGAGGCGTGCCGATACGCTCATTGCACAAACCGATTTGAGGAGCAATGGCCTTGACGAAGAGGAAGCGAATTATCCGGCTTGCGATGGTTGCGTTGCTGGTGGGTGCGGGTGCAGTCGCCGTCCCCACTGCCGCGCAAGCTGCGGTACCTACGTGTAATACGAGCGCAATTTATGCATTGGAGCGTCCGCTCGGGCCATCAGCGCCATTTCCGAGCGTGAACACCTACCCATATCAGCGTTCGTGCAATCTCTGGCCTGGGGGCGCCGACGGAGCAACTCGCATCCTGCAGTTCAACCTGAACCGGTGCCATAACGCCGGCCTCGCGGAAGACGGGGCGTACGGCCCTGCGACGCAGAACGCGGTGCGCGCCGTGCAGTCCCGCGCCGGCATCTCGGTCGACGGCGTATACGGACCTCAGACTATGAATGCCATGCGGTGGTTCAATGGCAACGGCTGCTATTCTGCCGGGAGCTATTCTTATTCAGGTCACAACGGATAGCTTCTTGCGGAAAATACTTATCCCATCCGTCTCGGTGAGCTTGTCGGAACCGCCCAGACGCCGTTCGGCGCCAAGGATGGGATTTTCTAAGGGACCAACGATCTGTGTGGTGAGGGGGTCCGCCTAAGTGGTGGCCCCCTACGTCGCAAAGCTGCGTGTCGAACTAATCTCACAGAGTTTTGCTCCGTGCGTCAGGTGACGCCGTACTCGTGAGCGTGAAATTACCCGGCGGACATTGTTTGCTGGTTCTGAGGGGCGCATCATCGTGCCGTTTGTGGGGGAATTTGTGCAGATGAAGAAGCGATTTCGTGGTGCGCTCGCATTCGTTCTGGGGCTGGTCACCGTCCTTACGTTCGCCCTTCCTCCCGGTGCGAGCGCGTCCTCGCTAGGGGCATCACCCTCGACCGAGCCCTTGACGGATGAGGCGCTTGCCGACCCCCCGCTTGCCCCGGAGGAGCTGCCTCCGACGCCGCCCGGGCCCTCTGCAACCGATGCCCCTCCCGCCGGGGACGACGGCGGCACCGCCGACTCGACCAATCGGATGGGGCCGGCGACTGCTCCGCCGCCGGATCTCGTCATCGATGCCACAGCGCCAGACGGGACTTCCGCGATCACCGAGGAGGATAGGGCATCCGTTATCGGCGAGGAGTGGGCATCCTCGCCGGATGTCGCTTGGTCTCTCTCGGGGGACGCGGACGGACTGGACATCCTTGTCGCCGAGGGGGCCGACGGTTACGACTGGCAGCGCGTAGCCACCCTGTCCGTACCGGGCTTCGATACGGACCGGTGGATCGGGAACGCCTGCCTCACGGGGGACAGTGACACGCTCGCCGTCGTTTACGCGCCCCGTGGTTTCGTCAACAACGGTGAGTTGTTCAGCCATGGTGCCTTCGCGGCCCTCATCGAGCTGGACACCGGGCACGTTCATCAGCTCGGAGCCGGCTACACACTTGCTTATTTCAACCCGGGATGCGGTGTGGAGTCGAAAGTCGCTCTGACGCAGCTGGACGACTCTCGAACTCGCGTCGTCACCGTGAACGCGCAAGCGCCCCAAGAAAGCTCGTCCGTGGAAGTAGACGGCCATTTCACCTCTGCTGTGCCCGATTACGACGGTCTCGTCGCCGCGGCGCCCGGCGCTGTCGTGCGGATCGACGAAGCAAGCGAGATCGACACGGTGCTGCCCGCGACGGGGACGCCATACGACCTCTCGATCGGCGACGACGGCGAGATCGCGTACCTGACCCACGACGGCACCACAGCTACGGCGTACCGAGTTACGGGCGTTCCCGGTGAAGAGGCCGTTCCACTGGCATCTGCGCCCCTGGAGCAGCTCGGGCTGGTTCGCACGGCCGAGGATCGCCTGCATCTCCTTGGAACGCCCGAGCTGTCGACGGTCGACCAGCAGGACGTCGCGGTCCACTCAGGTACCCGTGCCACCGCGACCCTGTCGTCGGCCGGTGTCCTGGCGGTGGAGGCGCCCGTTCGCGGAGAGATGGAGGGGAATGAGCCGGAGTGGTCAGACGACGCGACCGATCCCATCGTCCTCACAACGCAGAGCCTTCCGTCGGGCAAGCGCATCGAGTTTAGGGTGAGGGGCGACGATGACGTCTTGGAGGCGAACAGTGGGGCGCTCCGGGAGACATCCACGCTCAGCGCCGCCTCCGCGACCGCGGCCGCTGGCGAGAGCCCCACCAGCCCCGTAAGTGCGGGAAGCCCGTGCGCCATCCCGAGGAACGACCCGGCCATCCAGGCTTTTCAACCCAATCTGGCGGAGGTCGAGTGGGCGGTCGATCAGGCGGTACAGGGGAATCTGCCAGTTCAGGCGACCACCTTCGGGCGTCCCGCCCTCGACGGTTCGTCGGCGTCCGGAGGTACTCACGTCCCGCCGCAGATCGTTCTCGGAATTCTTGCCCAGGAATCGAACTTCTGGCAAGCGTCTAAGTTCACCGTCCCGGGCGTGACGGGAAACCCCCTCATGGGGGACTACTACGGTGTGCGTTCGGCAGAATCGGACGAGCCGTGGTGGACGATCGACTACAACCACGCGGACTGCGGCTACGGAATCGCGCAGGTGACGACGGGTATGCGAGCTGGTGAGATGCCCTACAACCAGCAGGTGATGATTGCCACCGACTACCGAGCCAACATCTCTCGCGGGCTGCAGCTGCTGATCAGCAAGTGGAACGAGACCCGGGCCGCCGGATTGACAATCAACAACGGGCATCCGAAGTATCTCGAGAACTGGTTCTACGCTCTCTGGGCGTATAACACGGGGTTTTACCCGAACAAGAATGACGGCGAACCCTGGGGAGTTGGGTGGCTCAATAATCCCATCAACCCGATCTACGAACCGAACCGTGGACCGTTCCTCGACGGTTCCCCGGGTGACGCTGCCAACCCGCAAAGGTGGCCCTATCCAGAGAAGGTGCTCGGTTTTGCGGCACACTCGGCTTACTTCTTAAACTCCGTGACGCAGGCGACGCTGGGAGACTACTTCCATTACGCCACCGCTTTCGCGCCGGCATGGTGGACCTCCGCCGACAAAGAGAACGGCGAACACTTCCGACGCACGGTAAAACCTCCCGTCGACTTGTTCTGTGACGAGAGCAACTACTGCGACAAAAACATGTCCATCCCCATCCCCGGTGAGGGCTACACGGCACCGTGCTACCACAAGGCGTACGCGGGCGGGCCCTATGACCTCAGATGCTGGTACAACAAAGCGGCCACCTGGAAGAATGACTGTGCATCTGCGTGCGGCTACGAGTCGATGACATACAAGCTGACCGACGCGAAACCCATCTCGTCCAGCAGCTACATGCCCAACTGCACGAAGAATGGTCTACCGTCGTCGGCGTTGGTGGTGGATGACGTGCCCTCAAGCGTCTCGAGCCAGCGTTGTACTCCAACGAGTACGGTCGGGAAGTTCGAGTTCACGTTCGCGCCGGGGCCTGACGGCAGGTTCCCGTCCAAAATCGACACCCATCAACTCGGGGCCGGCTTCAACGGCCATTTCACCTTTACACGGGCCCGCATCGCCTCGGTCAGCGCGGAGGAAGCTCAACATCTGGCCGTCTCAGGGAAGTGGAGCTTGAATCAGTCCCTCGCCGGCCGATGGACGAGGGTGATGGTGCATATGCCCAGCCATGGGGCCTGGAGTCAGCAGGCCCTCTACGAAGTGAATACGGGCTCGGCAGTCGTCACACGATCCGTCAACCAACGCAACTACGCGGACAAGTGGATCTCGCTGGGGACCTTCCTGATGACCGGTTCACCGTCCGTGACGCTGAAGAACAACTCCGGGGTTTACACCGACCAGGCGCGCGCTGCTGCGCTCCACGGGGAAGATGACATCGCGTGGGACGCAGTAGCCTTCGTGCCCTTGGAGCAGAAGCCCGCCGATTTTGTCGTTGCTTTGGGTGATTCCTACTCCTCGGGGGAAGGCACGAGCCTTCACAGCGGCGAGGAATTCTTCCGGGGGAGCGACCACAATGGGTCTTCCGAGTTCTTCGGGAACGCGTGCCACCGCTCTCCCTACGCCTGGCCCTTCAAGGTCGACCCGCCCAACATTCCAGGAGCGTCGACGGTGGGGGACCTGGTGAACGCGGACGATACGCGACTTGACTTTCAAATGCTGGCCTGCGCCGGCGCAGAGACCGAAAACCTCCTACCCCGCGATGATACGACCGACTACGCCGAAGCTCAGCAGTATGGCGAACGCACACAGCTCGATCGAGGTTTCCTCGACTCCAACACGACTGTCGTGACGCTGACGATCGGTGGAAACGACATTGGCTTCGGCCCGATCATCGAGACCTGTATCAAGTCGTTGGGTGCTCTCGCTTCGCCGCCCACGGAGTGCAAGAACGATCCTGCACCTGCGAACGAGTTCTCCGGCACCCTCGGGCAGATGGTGGATTCGCGGTTGGAGGGTCTGGCGGCAAAGGTCACGGCCGTGCTGCAGGAAGTGCGGCAGCGGGCGCCGTACGCCCGGATAGTGATGATGGGATACCCGTCCATCTTCGACGACGGCGTGAACTGCGTGTTCCTCAGCGCTCACAACAGGCCATGGCTGGATGACGTCACCAGCCGGCTCAACGCGGTACTGACCAAGGCGGCTTTCGACGCGGGGACGTATGTCACCTATGAGAGCCCGCAGTATCGGTTCAAGGGGCACAATGTCTGCGCAGACGATAACGCTCTGCAACGTCTAGTGCTGCAGACGACCCCCGGAGACAAGCAGACAATAATCTCTCCGCCGAACGGCCCGAGCTTCGGCATCTCGGCGCAATCCGTTCACCCGAACAAATTCGGCAGCGACTTGTACGCAAAGGCGGCGAACAACGCTCTCACTGCTGAGCGCCTTGCTCTCTCGGGCTCCTTGGTGGCGGGTGCGTCCACCACCTACTACGCGACCATGCGGTGGTTGGAGGGGCCCACTTCCATGAGCGTGAGTGCGTTTTCGAGTTGCGGCGGCGAGTTGCGTCTCGGGCTACGGTCGGGGGCACAGGGCTCTCAGTCGAGCAACTCGCTGTCGTGGAGGACGCCGCACAACATGCAGAACTTCCTCCACGCGCCCGATTCGTTGGCCACTCCGGACGTCCCCGGCAACACGTATGCGTTGAACGCGCGGATGACGACGAGCTGCTCCGGGGGTGGGACTCAGACGTGGGCCGGAGACCTCTATCGATGATCGCGCGGTTAGCGGTAGTCAGCGGCATCTTGTCGCTTGCACTGATGGCTGGCTGCTCCCCCTCTGGGGGTCTCTACCGGGAAGCGGCGGCGGCCGCCGAGGCCGGTCTGGCAGTGCATCTGCGCAACACGATCGCTCTGGTGACTTCGCTGATGCGAGAACAGACGGCGCCGGGGGCGGTTGGCGAAGCAGAGATCGCTCGTGTGTTCGGAGCTGACCTCCGTTCGGTGTCGCCGGCGTCGAGCGGACCTGTGGACGGACGCGGCGTCTTCGAGATCACACCGCACGCGAACGGCGATGTCGCCTTCTCCGTGCTCTTTGTTTCAACCGCGTTCAGGGCAGCGGGCCTCACGAGCACGAATGCATACGCCCACACCTGCGGCACCTTGACCGCGGGCGCTGCCGGCCCGGATGTGATCGTGACGAACCGGGAGTGCCCTCCTGAGATCGCGGCGTCAGCGGCACACGAGTCGGTATTTGTGCCGCTGGAAACCGTTGCGGCCGACGCGGGTGTTGGGGGTTCGCCAAAGTGACCACCCCTCGTCCTGTTGCTCGAATGGCGAAGGTGGCCGTCGGACTCGTGTGCGCTGCGGTGGCGACCGGATGCAGTGTCGACCGCTCAATTGATCCGCCATTACCGACGGCCCAGTTGTCGACGCCTTCGCCGACGGAGTCGTTCTCCGGTTTCGACTCTTTCCGCAGTGAGTACTTACAGGCAGCCGACACGCTCTCCGACACTCTGCCCCCCGGGCGGGTCTTTACCGAAGAGCCGCCCGGCACTTGGGACGAGACCGGAAGTTACGAGGTCGGCACGGGCCGGGTGACAGCCGTGCTGTTCTGGCGATGCGCGTGGGCGACCGCGTACGTCGACGCGACCGAGGGGGGTGATACGGTCGGTGCGGCTCGCGCCCTGGACAAGCTAGGCGCGTGGGCGACCATGCCCGATGTCGTTGCACACTCGGATGAGGATGCTCGTACGAAATGGATGGAGAGGGTCGTCGGCCCGGCAGAGTCGGGCGAGGATTCGAGCCTCCGCCTCATTGAGAGTGACTGCTCAGGCGGGTGATTGCGCGTGCGAGAACACATCGCCGCGCCGCCCTTTCTAGGGGACCAGAGTCATGACCGTAGGGCGAACCGGGCTCGTGATTGCGCGCTTTTGAGGGGTCATGCAGGAGTGTGCTCCTTCTGATGGAAACAAATGCCTGCCACGCCTCGGCGGAGGAAAATGGGTAGTCGGCTACCTGAGAACAGACGCAATTGAGACTAACGAAGTCGAAACGAGCTAGCGCAAGCGTCGCCTGCGCCGCCTTATCTCATGGCACCAGAGGGCCGCAGCTGAGCCGCGCACCGGGACTCGGTGCGTACGTGCGCTCGGTGATTCGCGCGCATCTACGCGAAAACGCCAGGCGCTAATGTCCCCCAAAGTGGGGACAGCGGTTTGGTGAAGGTTCTTATAGTTTGATGTGAGTCGGGCACTTCTGGACAGAAAATCCCTATATCCACTGACATCGAGATCGACCGCCGCCCATGCGGATGAGTTTAAACGATTGGCCCATATGGAGGACCGTGATGAACAACTTCAACGGAAAAGCAGTTTCGCGTCGTACCCTCCTCTACGCTGCGGCCGCGGGGTCTGGCGCCCTTCTCGGAGGTCTCGCATCGGTCAGTGGCGCCACGGCGGCCTCCACCTCGGCGGTATCTCAAGGTGGTCGAACGATTCCAGGAGCGGATGCTGTTTTGGACATCCATGGTGTGCGTGCAGAGTACCGGCAGGCCATTGCAGCCTTCCCATTGAATCTTCCTGATGGATGGTCGTTTCCGCCGGAATCGCGAAAACAAGATGAAGGATCCGGAGTTACTTGGGAGAAGGGGAATGGCGCGGCGGAGGCCTACTTTTTCTGGCAGTTCGCCGTGGCCAGCGCAGCCCACGAAGCCCATTTGCGCGGCGAGGAAGTCGAAGCGACTCGCTTCCTCGACGTTCTCGAATCTGGTTACGAGACCCCTCTTCGCCGCAGCGTTGTAGAAGATCCGGAAGGTGTCTTTATCGCCGAAGTGATCAGACCAGCCCGCGGTGTCAGCGCGGCCGCCCGTGGGGCGGCTAGCGGCGCCGACTTCGGCCCGCTGATGAACGCCGTTGCGCCCTAACCTCGCTCAGGCATATCGCTGGTGGTGCACTCCGGCTGCCGACAGCGTCCTCGGCCAGTTTTGTTTCCGGCACCGTAAGTCTGGGACATGTTCCTGGTCAGAATGAATCAAGGAATTGTGTCCACCGTTGTAGAAAAGAGCGATGGCTCTGATTTGCGAGCACGGATCAAGGTGGTCGCCGAGAGGGCGGACTGGTCCATATAGGGACGGCGGTGGCCTCGGCTTGACCCGGCGAGGGCTGAGCGGATTCTGTTCGGGTGGCGTGAACGCGATGTGGTTTAGCCGGCCGGAGTGTTCTGCGAGGTCAGAATAGATGAGAAGTGAGCTCTGGTTCGCAAGCTACCCCATCCTAGAGGAGCAGGCTAGGCCGTGCCTTCAAATGAATCATCACTCCGAAATTAGAATATATTCGTAGCACGATTACTTTTTGCCTATCCTGACTGTCGGGGCAATAGGTCGCAGGTTATTTATAAGATCAAATTCGTCCGACGCGGACGGGATCACAGGAGGACCGAAAATGGCATGGACACCAGCTTATCCCGGCGCAAGGCAGTACCCCGAAGGATGGTGGAATGGTGGGACGAGCACTCATTTCACGTGGTGGAACAATTTTCGCCCGATGCGCGGGGATGTGCAGATGCGGCTCACCGACGTGACAAGTGGCAACTGGAACTGGCGGCAGTGCCGAATGCGTGTGATGCTTCGTAATAGCGCGGGTCAGCTTCTCGGATCGACTTACATATACAAGAACTATGGTGCGGACACCAACTTTGTAAATATAGGTTTTGTGTCTGGTTCGCAGTCGGTGCAGCTCGGCACTTCGATTGGTCTGGGCACCAACTACACCCAGGCCTTGTATGAAACCGTCGATTGGACATCTGAGATGCGATGGAACAACTCGCAGGCGGTGTGAGATTGACCGTACAAGCGGGACGGCGGTTGGGGGGGGTGAGATGGCCCGCTTGAGCGGTGTCGTGATTGCTTTTCGTTGAGTTCGCCCGTGAACGGTTTTGGGGGCGAGATCGGCACGGCATCTTTCGAAACCATCGTCACAGAGATGCGTTCAACTCGCGAGCACGGGATCAGCCGTGGCGAACGAGCGTTGGTCCGGACGACCGAGGCGGAGTACGGCTCGGGCACCTTGCGGGGGTCGTCGAGGAGCAGCTCCAACGCACGGCCCCTGCAAGGTGAGTGCGTGGCAAATGGCCCTGAGTTTGAGGCAGTATCTCGGCACCTCTATACGGTCTTTGTTAACGACAGCCCAGTGACGACGAAGGCGGACGGTACGTGGCACGTCCGACACGGCCCTCAGATCTGGATGCATCCCACTGGAGTCGCAGCTTCGTTCGAGACGACGGCACACGCATTTGCCCGGTCCTCGCCGACGTCAACGGGGCGCTCTAAGCGCGGCATGCGAACGCCCACACCGCAAGAAAGAAGAGCCTCCCGCGTTTCCGCGGGAGGCTCTTCCTCGTTGACCAACCGAAGGAGTTAACTTCAAAGGTTCGAGTAACAGTCAATTGGTCGGGGTGACAGGATTTGAACCTGCGGCCTCGTCGTCCCGAACGACGCGCGCTACCAAGCTGCGCCACACCCCGTTGCAACGAGACAAGTCTACCCTGGACCAAGGAGTGCTTCGGACCACTCCGGGGGTTTGCGTTCGATCAGTCAGGTTCTGCCGGAGCGGCGTGCGGGCCTCGAATCGACGCACGCCACGCCGGCAGAACATCACCCGGTCAGCGGCTGTGTGCGTCGGCGACCGAGCCGCCAGGCATACATTCCTACGGCAACGGTGACGGCGGAGACGCCGCCCGTCACCGCCAGCGACGGCCCGGATAATCCTGTGAGCGCGAGGGCGGTGGGAACCAGTGGGGGTGTCGGCGCCGCCGGTGGAATGACCGTAGCGAGGGTCGCGGGGGTCGCCGTCGGGGAGGGCTCGCGGTCAGCCGGCGGCGGAGAGAAGGCCAGTTGCTCCGTCTGTGCGGGAGTGGCGAATCGCTCCATCCAGAAGTAGCGCGGAGGGAAGTTGGCGACCGAATCAGGGTCCTGCGAGGTGCGTTCGATGCGCCACACCGCCGTGTAGACGCCCGGACCGGGCAGGCCGGCGGACACCGTCCGATAGACGGAGGGGCCGATCTTCGGGTCGGTGCGGAGTTCGAGGTGGGCTACCGGGCTGAGGTGCGCCGGAATTTCCGCGGCCTCGGCGGGGAACGCATTCGTCCGGTAGACGTCGGCGGTTGCGCTCACGATGACGAAAGACCCGTCGCTCTGTCGCGGCCAGACACCGTCACCGGCAGACACCATGACGTCATCGACGAACCGGCCACGGGAGTCGATGGTGGCCGCCGTCTCGATTCGGGGGGAGAAGCGCACGGGACGCGGTGAGGCGTCTTGGGCCGTCAGGGTGAAGGTGGTCGGTTCGGCCGGCCCGGCGGACTCCTGCTGCCCCGGGGTCGAGTAGTACCGGATGGCCGCCGAACGCACGGTGAATGTCCCCGCCGCGCGGGCGACGTACGGCCGTCCGTCGTCGGACGCGGTCGCCGGGGCGATGATCGGGTACGTGGCCGCCCACTGGATTCCGACGCGCTCGGAGCTTCCCGTGTCGGCGAAGACCGCGTTCTCGAGCCGGAGTGTTCCCGAGGCGGTCGGGTCGACATCGACTGTCACGGCTCCCCGCGTGGGATCGTCTTCGTCCATCGACAGCGTCAGCGAGCCGCCCACTCGTGGAACGGGCATGCCCTCGGCTTCGGCCAGATACCGCACGGTGCGCTGCTGAATCGCGGTGCTGTTCTCGGGGCTAGCTCTCCGCATGATGTAGTCGATCGCCTCGGTCAGCTCGTTCCCGCCGTACCCCCAGGAGTGCAGCGTCGTATCCCGGTCGACGATGGCTTTCACCGCCCACCCGACGCTTGCCGCCTGCACCGCGTCGCCGGTCTGCCCGTACGTGCTGACGAGGTAGTTGATGGAGATCAGTTGCTGCGGGGTCAGTCCGTTGATGTCGGTGGTGATGCCGTGGTCCGTCGTGGTTCCGGTGGCGACGGGAAGGCCGGGATGTATGCAATAGGTGTGAACATCCCCCACCCGCATCGAGCCGTGCCAACCGGTGCGGGAGAGCGGGGCCCACGTACCGAAGCCCGTGCCTTGGTCAGCGGCGTTCGCAGCCGGGGCCACGGCGACGCCCAACAAGACGGCGACGAGAGTCAGGACGACGGGGAGACGTCGGAGAGAGGGTGGACGGTGGCGCATCGGGGGAGTCCCTTCGGTCGAGGAACTCGATCTTCGGGGAACGACACGTCCTCTCGACGCGCGAAGGGGCCGATCCGTGTACGGATCGGCCCCCGAGACGGCTGTGGAGAATCCGTCAGCGCGGAAGCAGCGTGAGCAGCGATGCCTCCGGGCGGCACGCGAAACGCACGGGCGCGTAGATCGAATGACCGAGCCCCGCGCTGACGTTCAACGGCACGGTGCGGCCTTCGTGGGTCCAGTCGCTTAGCCCGCGCGCCTGATCCAACGGGATGTCGCAATTGGCCACCAACGCGTCTCGACGGAACGGCACCCGCACCTGTCCACCGTGCGTGTGACCGGCGAGCAGCACGTCGGCACCGAAGGCGGTGAACGTGTCCAGAGTGCGCCGATAGGGCGCGTGCATCACGCCGAGCGTGAGGTCGGCGGCATCCAGGCGTTCCACTACCGGCGGGATGAGCTCGGGGTGGTCCCACTTGCGGTGGGCGTCGTTGACGCCGAAGGCGGTGACGCGTAGGCCCTTCACCTCGAGCGACACAGCGGTGTCGTCGAGGATGCTCCACCCCAGGTCATCGGTGAAATACCGGTCGAGGGCGTCGACATCGAGGTGCTTATGCGCGGGCTGATGACCGGACGGCCCCAGAAAGTACCGCAAGGGGTTGCGGGGTGCCGGCTCTTGGAAGTCGTTCGACCCGTGCACGACCAGTCCGGGCACACCCCGTAGGGGTGCGAAGGCCGTCCGGATGCCGGTGAGTCCATCGCGGTGACCGAGATTGTCGCCCGTATTGACGACGAGGTCGGGCGATAGCTCGGAGAGACGCGCCATCCATTCCTGCTTGCGGTGCTGCCAGGGAGCCATGTGCGCGTCGGAGACGTGAAGGACGCGGATCGGCTCGGCCCCTTTGGGGAGGACACGCAGCGCGTGGTAGCGCACCGTGAACAGGTAGCGCTCGATGCCCACGCCCCACACGGCGGCCCCGACAGCGGCCGCCCCCGCGACCCCGAGGGGTGCGAGGGCGGCCGTCTTGAGAGGATGCGTCATCAGCACTTCTTCGCGACGATGGACAGGGCGATCGCGGTGCTCTTGTTCGTTGCCGTGTCGGCGGCGGGGTTGGTCGCCGTCACCCGGCCTTCATTCGGGGCATTGCCATCGGCCTGACAGCCGCCGATCGACACGTTCGTGAATCCGGCCGCGTTCAACGCCGCCTGGGCGGCGGGAACGGTCTGCCCGCCCACGTTCGGCACCGTGGCACCCTGACCGTTGCCGGGGCTCAGCGTGATCTGCGAGCCCGCGGGAGCCGAACCCGCGCCGGGGTTCTGGGCGGCGACGGTGTCGGAACCCGACGGCGAGTCGACCGGGTCGCCTACTGTCACTCGGAAGCCCGCCGCCTGCAGCGTGGAGGTCGCGTTGTCGAGGCTCTGGCCCACGACGTTCGGCAGATCGCGCTGCTGCGTGCGGAGCAGGTTAGCCACCGGGTCGGGGAAGCGGTCGCCGCCGTAGAACTCGTTCGCGGCGCTCTGGATGTCGCGGGCGAGGACATAGCGAATGCTGCTCAGCTCGGTGCGGTTGTAGTACTTGCGGAACAGGTCTACGTCGCCCTCCCAGTTGCCGACCCACACGGCGGTGGTGGCGTTCGTGGATGACTCGATCATCCACGTCTCGTGACCCTCGTGGGTGCCGGTCTTGCCCATGACGGGTGTGCCGTCGCCAGGATTGGCGGACGCGCCCGTTCCGCGGCCCTGCATGACTCCCTGGAGGGCGTAGGCAGCCGTCGCAGCGACCTCGGGAGTGAGGGCGGTCGTGCAGGTTCGCTCGGGGATCGGACGCTCTTCGCCGCTGGCGGTGGTCACCTTATCGATGACTTTTGGTGCGCACTGGCTGCCGCCGTTGGCGACGGTCGCGAACGCGCCCGCCATGGCGAGCGGCGAGATGTTGTCGCTACCGATGACCTCGTTCGCGTTCTCCATTTTGATCTCACGGCCGTCACCCGTTTGCACGCCGAGCTTCTTGACGACCTTTGAGATGTCGCAGAGATCGAGCTCGGCGGCCATGGCGAGGTATCCGGTGTTGAGCGAATCTCTCGTGAACATCATCGGTGTGCCGACATAGCCCGGGTCGTTGGCGAAGTTGTTGATGCGCACGCCGCCGGGGTTGACCCAGTTGCCGTAGCAGGAATTGGTCATGTTCGGCACGGGCTGCAGTCGACCGTTGAGTGTTTCGTTCAGCGAATGGCCCTTCTCGAGCCAGTCGATGAGGGTGAAGAGCTTGAAAGTGGACCCGACGCTGAAGCCGATCGAGCCGCCGTTGGTGGAGTCGCCGGCGAAGACGATCTGGTTGTAAGAGGGGTCTGACTTCGAGAGTTCGGTGTCCTGCGTGAACTTCGTGTTCTGAGCGATCGCGAGCACGCGACCGGTCTTGGCTTCGAGGCTCACCGCGCTGGAACCGAACTTCATGCCGTCGTAACTCTGCGGCGCGTTCTTGTTCATCGTGTTCTGGGCGGCGTCCTGCATCCGCCAGTCGAGTGTCGTCTGGATCGTGAGACCGTCCTGACGCAGCGCGCGCACGCGGTCGTCGGTTTCGGCGCCGAATGCGGGGTCGTTGAGGATGGTCGAAACGACGTACTGGCAGAAGTACGGCGCTGCGGACGACGCGCAGCCCTGGTCGGTCGGCGTGATCTTGGGGGTGATCGGCTCGATCGCCGCGGCGACGTACTGCTCGTGCGTGATCTTGCCGTCGATCTCCATGCGGCTGAGCACGTAGAGCTGACGACCCTTGGTCTCGCTGTAGCCGTCGGCGGCGTTGACGAGTTGCTCCTGTGTGATCTCGCCGTTGTCGCGCAACGTATAGAGGGCCTGGATCGTGCTCTGGTCCACATCGTCGATCGAGCCGTCGGGTGCTTTGTTCCACGCGGTCTCGCCGTCGCTGATCGAGCCTTCGGGGCGGTCGATCCGGAATCGGTTGGGGTTCTGCACCATGCCCGCGAGAACCGCCGCCTGGCCGACGCTCAAGTTGGCGGCGGGGGTGTTGAAGTAGTAGCGCGCCGCGGCGTCAATGCCGTAGGTGGTGCCACCGAAGTTGGCGATATTCAGGTAGCCGAGAAGGATCTGGTCCTTCGTGTACTCCTTCTCGAGCTGGATCGCGTACCGCATCTCCTGCAGCTTGCGCTGGTAGCCGGCGGCGCCGTCTGACTGCACGGCCTCGAGGGCGCACTTCTGCAGCGCTTCGTCGCGCGTCATCGCGGGAGTGGTGTCGGTCGCCTTGACGGCCTTGGCGTCGCGCTCGCAGCGTTGCACGAGCACGTTCTTGACGTACTGCTGGCTGATCGACGATCCACCCTGCGTCTCGCCGCCCGAGGCGTTGCTGAGCAGGGCGCGGGTCGTTCCGATGAGGTCGACGCCGCCGTGCTGGTAGTAGCGCGGGTCTTCCGACGAGAGGATCGCGTCATACATGACCGGGTTGACCTGGTCGAAGGTGACGGGGGAGCGGTTCTGGTCGTAGAACTTCGCCAGCACCCGGTCGCCGGCCATGAGCGTCGTCGGCTGCATGAGCTCGTCGGGCTTCAGGTAGCTGGGCATGTTGTCGAAGACGGTGATCGCGCTGGAGGCAGCGGCACCGGAGACGGCGATGGCCGGCGTCACGGCAGCGGTGACAAGGAGTCCGGCGACCGCGCTCAGGCCGACCAGGCCGACGATGCCGCCGAGGGCACCGCTAGCCGTTCGTTTGTTCTCGGGCATAGGCTTGATGCTAAGCGACGTTGCTGGGCGATGCCTTGAAGGCGTGCGCTCGCGCGCGGACGCGTCCATCCTCGCGCGCATCACCGTTGCGCGCTCCGAGCCACCTCCGGGAGCCCGTCATGACCACGTGGGAGTACCTCACCACCCCCCTGCTCATCCACAACACCGCGGCGATCCTCAACAACTGGGGCAAGCAGGGGTGGGAGCTCGTGCAGGTGGTCACCGGTCCCGAGGGTGGACTCGTCGCCTACTTCAAGCGCCCCACCGGTGGCGGCGCGGCCAACGCCGGCCTCGGTGCCGCCGAGACGGCCGCGCGGCAGTTCGAGGGCCAGCAGTGAGCGTCTCGGAGCGCCTCGCCGCCCTCGGCGTCGACGTGCCTGCGGTCGTTCCCCCGGTCGCGTCCTACATCCCGGCCAAGCGCCACGGCGATCTCGTCTACACCTCGGGTCAGCTCCCCATGGTCCAGGGAGCCCTGCCCGCGACCGGCAAGGTCGGCGAGTCCGAGGGTCTTGTCGCCCCCGCCGACGCGAAGACCTACGCCCGTCAGTGCGCGCTCAACGCGATCGCCGCTGCTGCGGCCGTCGTCGGCGGCGTCGACAACCTCACCGGCGTGCTCAAGCTCACCGGCTTCGTGGCATCCGTCCCCGATTTCACGGGGCAGCCCGGCGTCATCAACGGCGCGAGCGAGTTCCTCGGCGAGGTCTTCGGCGAGACCGGCGCCCACGCGCGCTCCGCGGTCGGTGTGCCCGTCCTTCCCCTCGACAGCCCCGTCGAGGTCGAGGTGATCTTCACCGTCGCCTGACGATGATCCCGGATGCCGGCACCCCGGCCTCCGTCCGAGAGGGACGCCCTGGTAGCCACGGGGCGTCCCTCTCGTCGTCGGCGCGTCGGTGTCTCGGCTGATTCAGAAGTGTGCGGGGGCAGGATGCCCCCGTGACCTCTTCTTCCGCGCCGAGTGGGCCGTCGACGGCCGAGAGCGCTCTTCTCATTCCTTCGGCTCACCTCCGGCGCGACATCGTGGTGGCGATCTCGACCATCGTCGTGCTCCTCGCCGCCGGATTCGTCCTCCGCTTCGTGCCGATCGACGTGGCGTTCTCGAACGCGGTGCATCATCTGCATGTCAGCGTCCTCACCCAGGTGGCGGAGGGGTTCTACCGCTCGCTGAAACCCCTGCCGGCGGCGGGCATCATGGTCGTCGCCACGGTCGCCGTCGGCCTCCTCTCCCGCCGATGGCAGGTCGCCCTCGCCTTCTTCGGGGGAGTGGCCGTGACGTGGGGTCTCGCGGAAGCGGCGAAGCTCGTCGTCGACCGGCCGCGGCCGGGGATGTCCGAGGCGATGACGCACGCCGTCGGCGCGACGGCCGACCCGTCGTTCCCGAGCGGTCACGTCGCTTTCACGGCATCGTTCGCCGCCGTGTTGATCTGCGCGCTCTGGGCGACGCGATGGCGCGCCCTGGGGATCGTCGTCGGGGTGGTGCTGGTCGTGGGGATGTCGGTGTCGGTCGTGATCATCGGCGTGCACTACGCCGGGGACGCCCTGGCATCCATCGTCTGGGTGGCGGGGGTGTATCCGGCGGTGCGGGCCGTCGGCGCGCTGCTCATTCCCCGCGTTGGCGCTCTGCTATTCCGACGGCCGGTCGGCGCGATTTCTCCTGACGTGGGCGCTGATGACGCTCATGGCGGCGGTGTCGGCAAGGGTGGTGTCTAGGACTTCGCGAACGTCCGCGGCACCGCGCAGGAGTCGGCGGAGGTTTAGCGCCCCGCGGCGGGATTTACTTCGTCCGCTGGGCGCTCGGGCGTGTCGTAGTTCGCGCGATTGGCGGCTACGTCGTCCATGTTGTCCTGCGCCCATCCCTTGAGCTCGCGCACGATGAGGTGCAGCGAATGCCCGAGCGGCGTGAGTTCGTAGCTCACCGTCACGGGGACCGTAGCGATCACCGTTCTGGTGATGAGTCCGTCTCGTTCAAGGGCGCGAAGCGTCTGCGTGAGCATCTTCTGGCTCACACCGGCGAGTTGCCGAGACAGCTTCGAGTAGCGAAGTGGTCGCGCCTCTCTTCCGACCTGCGGGTCGACCCCGGCGGGGGAGCACTGTGTCGGCTCGGGAACACCACCCAGGCTGCACAGTACGAGCGCGACCCACTTGTCAGAAATCCGCGCGAGGAGTTGACGACTCGGGCACTCGGACAGGAAGGCGTTGTACTCATTCTTCTGATCGGACCGCTTCGCCGCGGAGGTGGTCGTCGCCATGCCGGTGTCCGTTCGCAGGGAGGGTTAGGCACCTTGAAGTGCCTACTTCCTCTTGGAGAGTTATCACCCCAATGTAGAGCGAGGCGCCAACCGGTGCGCAACAGTTCCGAAAGACGAGGCTATGAACGACTCTTCTCCCACCCTCCCCGGCGGTTCTTTCGTGATCGGAGAGCGAACCATTCCCCGATTCGGTTACGGCGCGATGCAACTCGCCGGCCCTTGGGTGATGGGTCCTCCGAAGAACCGCGACGCTGCCCTCGAGGTGCTCCGCAGCGCGAGAGACGCGGGCATCGTCCACATCGATACGTCCGAGGCGTACGGCCCCCGCACCGTCAACGAGGTGATTCGGGAAGCTCTACAGCCCGACGCGAAAGACCTCTTCATCGCCACGAAGGTGGGAGGGCGGCGGGACGCCGAGGGCGGGTGGCCGGTGGCCCGTCAGCCTGACGAGCTCCGGCGGCAGATCGAGGACAACCTCGAGACTCTCGGTCTCGATGCTCTCGACCTGGTGCATCTCCGCCTCGGCGATGCGAACGGGCCGGTCCCCGGGGACGTCGAGGAGGCGTTCACCACTCTTGTTGAACTGCAGGAGCAGGGGGTCATCCGTCACCTCGGCGTCAGCAACGCCACGGGGGAGCAGGTCGCGCAGGCCCGTTCGATCGCCCCGATCGTCTCTGTGCAGAACATGTACAACCTCGCCAACCGTGGGGACGACGACCTCGTCGACGACCTGGCCGTGGATGGCATCGCTTACATCCCGTTCTTTCCCCTCGGCGGCTTCAGCCCGCTGCAGTCCGGTGCGCTCACGTCGGTGGCGAACCGCCTGAGAAGCGCCCCGATGAGCGTCGCCCTTGCGTGGCTGCTGCAGCGTTCGGCGAACATCATGCTCATCCCCGGCACGTCCAACAAGGAGCACCTCAGCGAGAACATCACGGGGGCTGCTCTGCAGCTCACCGATGACGACGTTGCTGAACTCGAGAACCTCGGCCGCTGACACCCGAAGGGCGTCGGCGGCGAGTTCCGACTGCCGAGCCGCCGACGCTACAGGCGTCTTCGAGCACCAACGACCGCCCCACGGCTATTTGCTTGTGACCTGCCCCCTGATCGTGGACATCACCATCGTGTCGGCGAGCGTCGTGGTGTCACCGACCTCGCGACCTTCCGCCACGTCTCGGAGGAGGCGACGCATGATCTTGCCGGATCGTGTCTTCGGCAATTCCGTGACGAGGTACACATCTCGAGGGCGAGCGATCGCACCGATCTGCTGGGACACCCACGCCCGCAACTCGTCGACGAGACCCGTCAACTCCTCGTGCTTCGTCGAGTAACTCTGCTTGATACATACGAAAGCGACCACCGCCTGACCGGTGGTCTCGTCGCTCGCGCCGACCACGGCGGCCTCGGCGACGCCCTCGTGTCCGACGAGGGCGGACTCGATCTCGGCCGTCGAGAGCCGGTGGCCGGACACGTTCATGACGTCGTCGACCCGGCCGAGCAGCCACACGTCGCCGTCGTCGTCGAGACGGGCGCCGTCACCGGCGAAGTAGTAGCCCTTGTCAGCGAACTTCTCCCAGTAGGTCTCGCGGTACCGGTCGGGGTCTCCCCAGATGCCGCGGAGCATGCTCGGCCAGGGCTCGGTGATGACGAGGAGGCCCCCACTGCCGTTGCCGACCGGCTCGCCCTGCTCGTCGACCACGGCGATCGAGACGCCGGGGATCGGCACTTGGGCAGAGCCGGGCTTGGTCTCGGTCACTCCGGGGAGCGCGGAGATCATGATGGCACCGGTCTCGGTCTGCCACCACGTGTCGACGATGGGGGTCTTGTCGGCGCCGATGATCTCGCGGTACCAGATCCAGGCTTCGGGGTTGATGGGCTCACCCACCGAACCGAGCAGACGGAGCGACGACAGATCGAACTTCTGCGGCACGTCGCGCCCGATCTTCATGAACGAACGGATCGCGGTCGGCGCCGTGTAGAAGATCGTCACGCCGTGCTTCTCGATGAGCTCCCACCAGCGTCCCGGGTGCGGCGTGTCGGGGGTGCCTTCGTAGAGCAGCTGCGTCGCGCCGTTGGCTAGGGGACCGTACGTGACGTAGGTGTGTCCTGTGATCCATCCGATGTCGGCGGTGCACCAGTACACGTCCGTTTCGGGGTGGACGTCGTGGACGACGCGGTTGGTGAATGCGGCTTGGGTGAGGTACCCGCCCGACGTGTGAAGGATGCCCTTCGGCTTCCCGGTGGTTCCCGAGGTGTAGAGGATGAAGAGGGGGGTCTCGGCGGGGAACGCCTCGGCCTCGTGGTCGGCGGAGGCTTTCGGAACCACGTCGTGCCACCAGAGGTCGCGGCCCTCGGACCAGTCGACCTCGTTGCCGCCCCGCTTGACCACGAGCACGTGCTCGACGGTCTCTTGCTCACCGGAGCCGTTGCGGTCGGCGAGCGCCAGGTCGACAGCGGGCTTGAGGGGGGAAACCTTCCCCTTTCGCCATCCTCCGTCGGCGGTGATGACGAGCTTGGCGCCGGCATCGTCGATACGCGCGCGCAGGCTGTCGGCCGAGAATCCGCCGAAGACGACGGAGTGCACGGCGCCGATGCGCGCGACGGCGAGCATCGAGGCGATGGCCTCGGGGATCATCGGCAGATACAGCGCGACGCGATCGCCGCGCTCGACGCCGAGCTCGGTGAGGACGTTCGCCAGGCGCTTCACCTCGTCGGTCAGTTGGGCATAGGTGACGTTGCGCTGATCGCCGGGCTCGCCCTCCCAGCGCAGAGCGATGCGATCGCCGTTGCCCGCTTCGACGTGCCGGTCGAGGCAGTTGTATGCGACGTTCAGCTCTCCGTCGGCGAACCATTCCGCGAACGGGGGGTTCGACCAGTCGAGCACCTGGGTGAAGGGAGTGTGCCAGTGCAGTTCACGCGCCTGATCGGCCCAGAAGCCCTCGCGGTCCGCTGCGGCGCGCTCGTAGAGGGTGCGGTCGGCGACGGCCTGCGCGGCGAAGTCGGCCGACGGCGCGAACCGGCGGGTCTCGTTGAGGAGGTGATCGATCTGGCTGCTCATCGCGGCGCTCCTTCGCGTTCACGGACCCGCGCACCTGCGCGCGGTGTCCTCACCTCGGTCACGCTATCGACCGCCTCCGACACCGGCCACCTCCGATAGATGGGATCGGGGTGGATGGGAAACAGGTGATATATCGCCATGAATAGGTCGGTCGAGTTGGCCTGACTGATTTGCACGCGTACGCTAGCTAGCGCCCGAACATCGCTTCCGGCACTCGCGTCGGGGGGAGCCCCCCAATTTTTCCCCGGCGCGTGGCGGCATCCCTCGCCCCCCACTGTAGGGATGCCGCCCCCTTTTTTTTGCGCCGGCGGCTCTCGCTGACGAGAGGTGGCCGCGCCTCCCCGAACTTGTTCCTCCCCAGGAACGGGTGTTCGCGCCGCATCCACCGTTCGCCTCTGCCGGCCCGCAGCCCAGGGCATCGCAGCTCTACCGTCGTCGTCGTGACCTCCCTCGCCCCGCTCGGAAGCGGCTTCGACGCCGCGGCCGTCGACACGCTCGATCCGGCAGTGGCCTTCCTCCGCCCCTTCCTCGACGACCCGGGCGTGACCGACCTCTTCGTCAACGGCGACCGAGGACTCTTCGTCGACCGGGGGGAGGGGGTCGAGCGCGTGACATCGTGGCAGGCCACCGAAGCAGAGGTGCGCCGTCTGGCGGTGCATCTGATCGCACTCGGAGGACGACACCTCGACGATGCATCGCCGTGCGTGGACGTCCGGCTCGAGAGGGGCGTGCGGGTGCACGCCGTTCTCGCTCCCGTGGCCGCGAGCGGAACGAGCATCTCCGTCCGGGTCCCCGCGTTCGACGGCCCCGACCTGTCCGACCTGCAGCGCGCGGGCATGTTCTCCGCGTATCAACAGGAGCGATTGCAGGCTCTGGTCGACGGTTGCGAGAACGTCCTCATCGCCGGACCGACCGGGGCGGGAAAGACGACTCTCCTCGCAGCTCTGCTGTCGCGGGTCCCCGCGACGGAACGCATCATCACGATCGAAGAGGTCGCGGAGCTCCACCCCGACCACCCCCACCACGTCGCGCTCGAGGCTCGGCAACCCAACATCGAAGGTGCCGGCGGCATCTCCCTCTCCCGCCTCGTGCGGGAGGCGCTGCGCATGCGCCCCGACCGGTTGATCCTCGGCGAGTGCCGAGGGGAAGAGATCCGAGACCTCCTCATGGCGCTCAACACCGGCCACGATGGTGGAGCGGGGACCCTTCATGCCAGCAGCCTGGCCGAGGTCGCGACGCGTCTCGAAGCCCTGTGTGCGCTCGCGGGGATGGATGCCAGAACGTGTGCGCGTCAGAGCGCCGGGGCCATCGACGCGGTGATCCACGTGGACCGGGTCGACGGGCGTCGATGCATCACCGGCCTGGGCCGGCCCGTGGTCAGGGACGGGCGCCTCTTCATCGAGCCGGAGAAGTGGACGTGAAGGCGCGGACAGCGCTCCGACCCGAGCGACATCGACTTCGCGAGGTGAGGGCCGCCGATCCGATCGAGACGGTTCTGCGTCTCGCCGTCCTGCTGTCCGGCGGAACAGCCCCGACTCTCGCCTGGAGATATCTCGCCGAGAGCGGTGATCCGACGCTCACCGCCGCTGCGGACGCCGCCGAGCGGGGAGCGGACGTCGGCACGGTCCTTCGGCAGGCCGGGGATTCGTGGAGCGGTCTCGCGGCGATCTGGAGCGTGGCCGTGGCCGCAGGGGCCCCGTTGTCCGATGCTCTCCGCTCGGTCGTGGGCGCGCTGCGCGAGACGGCCGAGGTGTCCTCCGACGTGCGCGTCGCTCTTGCCGAGCCGGCCGCGACCGCACGCCTTCTCGGCTGGCTACCTCTTGTCGGCGTCCCGCTCGGCGGTCTCCTGGGCTTCGACCCGGTCGGCACGCTGCTCGGAGATCCCCTCGGGCAGTGCTGTCTGGCGCTCGGGCTCACTCTCATGGCGACGGCGTACCTGTGGATGCGGCGTCTCTCCCGCAGGGCCCAGCCGCCGTCTGCGATCCCCGGGCTCGAGGCCGAGCTGTGGGCGGTGGCGCTCTCTGCGGGCGTCTCCGTCGACCGGGCGCGGGGGCTGATCGGCCATCTCGGCTTCGACCCCACCGGGCGCACCGATGTCATCGACACCCTCGAGCTGGCCACTCGCGCCGGAGTTCCGGCTGCCGAGTTGCTGCGCGGCGACGCATGGATCGCGCGCTACCGGGCTCGGAGCGCGGGCCGCGTGTCCGCGGCACGGCTCTCGACACGCCTGCTCGTGCCCCTCGGGTTGTGCACCCTCCCGGCGTTCCTTGTGATCGCGGTCGTCCCCACGGCGCTCGCCGTCCTACGATCCACGGCGCTGCCGTGATCTCCGTCCATCCACCCCTGAAAAGAAGGAGTTCCCGTGTTCCGTTTCGTTCCCACTGCCCCGCGTCCTCGACGGGGGGCAGACCTGCCCCCACTGACGAGCGCACGTGCCGGAGCCCTCTTCCTCGACGAACGGGGTGCGGCGACCGCCGAGTACGCCATCGCGACCATGGCGGCCGTGGCGTTCGCGGGGTTGCTGGTCATGATCATGCGCAGCGACGAGGTGCGCAGAATTCTGACGGATCTCGTGCGTCGGGCACTGACGGTCCAGTGAGGATGCCGCAGCTCGGGGAGCGTGGGGCGGTCACCGCCGAGTTCGCCGTGGCGCTGCCTGCTGTCCTTCTCGTCCTTGCGCTGGGCGCCGGTGTGCTCGGTTCGGTGGCAACCACTGTCCGTGCGCAGCAGATGACGGCGGAGGCCGCGCGTCTCCTCGGACGCGGTGACGGCGGGGCGCTGGCGCGCCTCGCAGAGATCGGTGCTGACGCGTCGGTGAACCGCGGCGGGGGAGTGGTGTGCGTCCGCGCATCGCTGCCGGTGCCGTTCGCGCTTCCGCTCCCGCCCGCATCCGCTCGGGCCTGCGCCCTCGACGGGGGTCGCTGATGGCGGGCGCCGTGTCCAGCGTCGGCGTGGCCGCGGTGATCGCGGGCCTCATCGCCGCTCTGGGCGTGGTCGGCGGCGCGGCGCTCGCCGCCGAACGCCTCGCGGGGACAGCCGATGCCGCCGCCCTCGCGGCCGCGGACGCCGCGAGTGGAGCGGTGACGGGTGTGCCCTGCGACGAGGCTGCGCGCATCGCTGAGGCCGGGAACGCGAGCCTTCGGGAGTGCGATGTCGAGGGCCTGATCGCCACCATCACCGTCGCCGGGGCGTACGGTGGGATTTCATTCGATGCGCGCTCGCGGGCCGGACCCCCTGAGGCCGCGATCCCGTGAGACCTCCCGGAACCCGAACAGGGAGGCGTGTGTATGGTGTGCATCGACGAAAGGACCCCAGTGGCAAACGGAAAGAAGCTCGTCATCGTCGAGTCCCCGACGAAGATGAAGTCGATCCAGGGATACCTCGGCGACGACTACGAGGTGCTCAGCTCGGTCGGTCACATTCGCGACCTCGCGTCGAAGAAAGAGATCCCGGCTGACAAGAAGGCGGCGTACGGCAAGTACTCCATCGACGTCGAGAACGACTTCGATCCCTTCTACGTCGTCAACGACCGCAAGACCAAGACGGTCGCCGAGCTCAAGCGGGCGCTGAAGGGCGCCGACGAAGTCCTGCTCGCCACTGATGGTGACCGCGAGGGCGAGGCCATCGCGTGGCACCTGCTCGAGGTTCTCAAGCCCAAGGTCCCCGTCCGCCGCATGATCTTCCACGAGATCACCAAGGACGCCATCAAGGAAGCGGCCGAGCACACCCGTGAGCTCGACGTCTCCCTCGTCGACGCGCAAGAAACGCGTCGCGTTCTCGACCGCCTCTACGGCTGGGATGTGTCGCCGGTGCTCTGGCGCAAGGTCGGCTCGGGTCGTGAGGGCACCGCCCTCAGCGCCGGTCGTGTGCAGTCCGCCGCAACCCGCATGGTCGTCGAGCGTGAGCGCGAGCGCATGGCGTTCGTCTCCGCCTCGTACTGGGACGTCGAGGCTCTCGCGTCTCAGTCCGGCTCCTCCTTCACCACCCGCCTGAACCGTCTCGACGGCGCGCCCATCGCCCGCGGCGGCGACTACGACGACAACGGTCAGCTCAAGAAGGCCGTCGTCGTGCTCGACGAGAAACAGGCCCGCGCTCTCGCTGACGCCATCACCGCCGCCGGCACCGCGACCGTCGCCAAGGTCGAGGCCAAGCCCGGCACGCGTAGTCCTCGCGCGCCTTTCACCACCTCCACACTCCAGCAGGAGGCGGGTCGCAAGCTCTCCATGAGCGCCAAGCACGCCATGGGCGTCGCGCAGCGACTCTACGAAAAGGGCTTCATCACCTATATGCGTACCGACTCGGTCGCCCTCTCGGGGCAGGCCATCTCGGCAGCGCGTGCTCAGGCCGTCGCTCTCTACGGCGACAAGGCGGTCCCTGCGAACCCGCGCGTCTATAAGAGCAAGTCGAAGAACGCGCAGGAAGCGCACGAGGCGATCCGTCCCTCGGGCGAGACCTTCCGCACGCCCGCGTCGCTCGCTTCCTCGCTCGATCGCGACGAGCAGAAGCTCTACGACCTCATCTGGAAGCGCACCGTCGCCAGCCAGATGGCGGACGCCAAGTACGAGACGACGACCGTCACCCTCACGGTGAAAGCCGGTGCACAGGTCGCCGAGTTCACGGCATCCGGGACCGTCTACACGTTCAAGGGCTTCCTCGAGGCGTACGAGGAAGGAGCCGACGAGAAGCGCAACGATGACGACGCCGATCAGTCCCTCCCCGCCGTCGTCGTCGGCGACACGCTGTCGGTCAGCGACGTCGAGCCCAAGGGTCACAGCACCTCTCCGAAGCCGCGTTACACCGAGGCCAGCCTGGTCAAGGCGCTGGAAGAGAAGGGGATCGGTCGCCCGTCGACGTTCGCCAGCATCATCGGCGTGATCCTCGATCGCGGCTACGTCAGCAAGCGCGGCCAGGCCCTCGTGCCGAGCTGGCTCGCCTTCAGCGTCGTGCGCCTGCTCGAGGAGCACTTCGCCGATCTGGTCGACTACGACTTCACCGCCGCCCTCGAGGACGATCTCGACGCGATCGCGCGCGGTGAGCAGCGTCGTACGGAGTGGCTGAAGTCGTTCTACTTCGGATCCGAGAAGCAGGTGGGCCTGCGTCACATCGTCGACAACCTCGGCGAAATCGACGCTCGCGAACTCAACTCCACGCGGATCACCGACACGGCGACGCTGCGCTTCGGCAAGTACGGCCCCTACCTCGAGGTCACCGACCCCTCAGCCGGCCCCGACGCGAAGCCCCGTATCGTCAACATCCCCGAAGACCTGGCTCCCGACGAGCTCACGCCCGCGAAAGCCCAGGAGCTCATCGACGCCCCCGTCGCCGGCGACCGTGTGCTGGGGGAGAATCCCGACAACGGCAAGCTCGTCGTCGTCAAGGACGGCCGCTTCGGTCCCTACGTGCAAGAAGTCGACGCCGAGGAACCCGAAGAGGTCGACCAGGCCACGGGCGAGGTCGTGGAGGCTCCGAAAAAGCGAGGGGCGAAGAAAGAAGCGGCCCCCAAGCCCCGGACGGCGTCGCTGTTCCGGTCGATGTCGGTCGACACCGTCGACCTCGACACGGCATTGCAGCTCCTCTCGCTCCCGCGCGTCGTCGGAACCGATCCCGAATCGGGCGACGAGATCACCGCGCAGAACGGTCGCTTCGGTCCCTACCTCAAGAAGGGCACGGACTCGCGGTCGCTCGACGACGAGAAGCAGATCTTCGACATGACGCTGGAACAGGCCCTCGCCAAGTACGCCGAGCCGAAGTACGGCGCCCGCCGCGCGTCCAGCGCGCTGAAGGAATTCGACGCCGACCCCGTGAGCGGCAAGCCCATCAAGCTCAAGGACGGCCGCTTCGGCCCCTACGTCACCGACGGTGAAACCAACGCGACCGTTCCGCGCGGCGAGGACGCGATGGCCATCACCTTCGAGCGTGCGGTCGAGCTGATCGCCGACAAACGCGCCAAGGGCCCGGCGCCCAAGAAGACGGCCGCCCGCAAGGCCCCGGCGAAGTCGGCGACGAAGGCCACGACGAAGACGACCGCGGCGAAGACCACGGCGACCAGAACCGCCGCGGCAAAGACCACGGTGGCGAAGACGACCGGGACCAAGAGCGCGGCGGCCAAGACCGCCGCCACCACAGCGGCGGCGCCCAAGGCGGCATCCACGCGCAAGGCGCCGGCGAAGAAGTCGTGACCGAGGACCCCACCCGGCCGCTGACCGTCCCCCGGGCGGCCTCGGCCGGGGGTCCCGGCCTGTTCGTCACCTTCGAGGGCGGCGACGGCGCGGGCAAGACGACCCAGGCATCGATGCTCGAGGACTGGTTGGGCTCGCGTGGCCATACGGTCGTCCGCACGCGCGAGCCCGGTGGTACCGAGGTGGGAGTGCGCATCCGCGACATCGTCCTGCATCATCGCGGTCATATCGCGGCGCGAGCCGAGGCCCTGTTGTACGCGGCGGATCGGGCTCATCACATCGAGACCGTCGTTCAGCCGGCCATCGCCCGCGGCGACGTCGTGATCCAGGACCGCTACCTCGACTCCTCGGTCGCCTATCAGGGCGCGGGCAGGGTCCTGGATGCCGACGACGTCCGCACCCTGTCGCTCTGGGCGACGGGCGGTCTCCTCCCCGACCTCACGGTGCTGCTCGACCTCGATCCTGCTGCAGCGCGTCGTCGACTGGATGCCGACGACAAGCCGTTCGACCGGCTCGAGGCGGAGAAGAGCGAGTTCCACGCGCGTGTGCGGGCCGGTTTCCTGGCCCTCGCCGTCGCTGAACCGCGGCGGTTCCTCGTGCTCGACGCCACACTTCCGGCGGACGAGCTCGCGCGCCACGTGCGCGCCGCGGTCTTCGCACGCCTCAGCTGACGCAGCGCCGGGCGATCCACAGCCGAACGCCAGCGGCCGTGTCCGACCCCGCGGTTAGGCTGGAGCCCATGTCCATCGCCCTCGATCCATCCGTTCCCGCTGCGGGGGCGGCGGCATTTCCTTGGGATGCCGTGTGGGGGCAGGACGAGGCGGTGCAGACGCTGCAGAACGCGGCGTCCGACCCTTCCGCCCTCGCCCACGCGTGGCTCATCACCGGACCTCCGGGCTCCGGTCGCTCCACGTTGGCGTACGCGTTCGCCGCGGCACTCATCGCCGATCCGGGTGACGAACAGGCGCAGCGTCAGGTGCTCGCCCGCACGCACCCCGATCTCACCGCGCTGCGCACCGAGCAGGTCGTCATCCGCATCGACGAGGCGCGCCGCCTGGTCGAACGCGCGTCTTTCGCCCCCTCGCTCGGTCGTCACCGCGTGATCGTGGTCGAAGACGCCGATCGCATGGCGGAGCGCACCTCGAACGTGTTGTTGAAGGCCCTCGAGGAGCCACCCGAGAAGACGGTGTGGGTCCTCTGCGCGCCCAGCGACGCCGACCTTCTGCCCACCATCCGCTCGCGCGTGCGCGTGCTGCGCCTGCGCGAGCCGTCCGTCTCCGACGTCGCCGCTCTCATCGTGGAGCGCACGGGAGTGAGCCCCGACATCGCCGAAGAGTCTGCCCGGCACGCACAGCGCCACATCGGGATGGCGCAACGCCTCGCCACCGACGACGACGCGCGCGGACGTCGAGCCGAGACCCTCGCCGCCGTTCTCGCCGTGCGCGGCATCGGCGACGCCGTCGAGGTCGCCGGGCGAATCGTGCGCCTGGCGACCGACGACGCCAAGGCGCTCACGGCCGCCCGTGACGAAGAGGAGCGCCGCTCGCTCCTGCGCATGCTCGGCGTGGCCGAGGGGGCCGCGGTGCCCCCGTCCGTGCGCGGTCAGGTCAACGCCCTCGAAGACGATCAGAAGCGCCGTGCGACCCGCAGCCTGCGCGACGGTATCGACCGCGTGCTCACCGACCTGCAGTCGCTGTTCCGCGACGTCGTGATGATCCAATACGGTCGCGAAGGTGATCTCGTGAACAGCGAGCGCCTCGATGCCCTGCGCGCCTTGGCCTCGGAATGGTCGCCCTCGCGCACACTCGGAGTCCTCGACCGCATATCGGTCACCCGCCGCAACCTCGAACAGAACGCCGCCCCGCTGCTGGCGCTGGAGAGTCTCATGATCACCGTCGCCAACGGATCCGCCCCGTGAGCGTGCGCCGCCGTCTCGCGGCCGTCGTCGCGGGCGTCGCGGGTCTGGTTCTCGCTCTGTCGGCCTGCCTCTACGCGCAGATCCCGCCCATGGCTCCCGCCGTAGGCCCGTCGTTGACTCCGCAGACCGAGGGCATCGACGCCTCGCTCCTGCCGTACTACGGGCAGGAGCTCAGCTGGACCGACTGCGGTTCGGCGGGCTTCGACTGTACGACGGTCACGGCTCCGCGCGACTACTCCGACCCGTCGAAGGGCGAGCTGTCGTTGGCCGTCATCCGCCACCGAGCGACATCGGGACAGCCCCTGGGGTCGCTCCTGACCAACCCTGGCGGGCCCGGCGTGAGCGGTGTCTCCACCGTGCGCGACTCCCTCTCGCTCGTGGCGGACGAGACGCTCACGAGGGAGTACGACGTCATCGGCTTCGACCCGCGCGGTGTCGGCCAGTCTGCCCCGGTCACCTGCTATGACGCGGCGGGCATGGATGCGTTCCTCTACGACATCCCGCCGGGAGCGCGCGGCAGCGACGAGCGCAACTCCGCCCTCGAAAAGCGTCAGGCCGACTTCGCGCAGGCGTGCCAGCAGAACAGCGACGGTATTCTGCCGTACGTCTCCACAGAGAACGCGGCGCGCGATATGGACCTGCTTCGGGCGGTCCTGGGCGATAAGAAGCTCAACTACCTCGGTTTCTCGTACGGCTCGTTCCTCGGCACCACGTACGCCGGGCTCTTCCCCGATCGCGTGGGCCGGATGGTGCTCGACGGCGGCATCGACCCCAGCCTGCCCAGCAGCGCGAGCGGAATCGCCCAGGCGGTCGGATTCGAGAACGCCCTGCGCGCCTTCATGGCGGACTGCCTGAAGAGCTCGGACTGCCCGTTCACCGGTTCCGTCGACGACGCGATGAACGACCTCTCCTCGCTGCTCGAGCGGGTCGACGCTCGTCCCCTGACCGGCCCCGATGGCCGACAGCTCGGCGCGGACACCCTCGTGACGTCGATCGTGGCGGCGCTCTACAGCGACCAGAACTGGCCGTACCTCCGAATCGCTCTGACCGGCGTGCAGAACGGTGATGCCTCCGTCGCCTTCCAGCTCGCAGATTTCTACAACGGTCGCGTCGATGGGAAGTACCAGGACAACACGATGCAGGCGCTGCGCGCCTACAACTGCGTCGATTATCCCGACGAGGGTGACGAGAACGACCCGCAGATCGAGCAGGAGCTTCAGCAGAAGGCGCCGGTCGTCGCACCGTACTGGCTCGGGCCCGACGCGTGCGCCGCGTGGCCGGCACCGTCGACCGGGAAGCGCGAGGCGATCACCGCCCCGGGCTCCCCGCCGATCGTCGTCCTCGGTACGACCGGCGACCCCGCCACGCCGTACACGGAGGCGCAAGCGCTCGCCGGTCAGCTCTCGCAGGGCGTGCTCGTGACCTACGTGGGTGAGGGACACCTCGCCTACAACAAGGGCAACGACTGCGTGAACTCGGCCGTCGACGATTATCTGGTCGACGGCACCGTGCCCGCCCAGGGGCTGCGCTGCGAGTAACGCCGCGCGCCCGGCCGCCTGCCCGCCTAGGCTGATGACGTCACACCCCGAGGAGACCCCCATGACCGCGCCCATCGCCGACCTGGCGACCTACATCGACCACACGCTGCTCAAGCCCGAGGCCACCCGCGCCGACGTCGAGCGCCTCATCGCCGAGGGCGCCGAGCTCGGCACCTACAGCGTGTGCATCTCGCCCTCTTTCCTGCCGGTGCAGCTGCCGGAGGGACTCAAGCTCGCGGTCGTGTGCGGCTTCCCGAGCGGTAAGCACCACGCCGAGGTCAAGGCGGCGGAAGCCGCCCTGTCGGTCGCCCAGGGCGCCGATGAGATCGACATGGTCATCGACGTGGGCGCGGCCGTCGAGGGGCGTTACGACATCGTCGAGTCCGAGATCCGCGCCGTCCGCGCCGCGGCTCCCGCCCCCACCGTGCTGAAGGTCATCATCGAGTCGGCGGCGCTCTCCGACGAGGCGATCATCGCCGTCTGCGAGGCCGCGGTGAACGCGGGTGCCGATTTCGTGAAGACGTCGACGGGTTTCCATCCCGCCGGCGGCGCGAGCGCCCACGCCGTCGAGCTGATGAAGCGCACCGTCGGTGACCGCGCCGAGGTCAAGGCCTCCGGGGGCGTGCGCACCCGCGCCGCCGCCGAAGAGATGATCGCCGCGGGCGCCACACGCCTGGGGCTGTCGTCGAGCCGTGACATCCTCGCCGACCGTACCGCGGCCGGCGACTACTGACCGCGTACCTCGACACCCGCTGGAGCATGTAAGATCGATGATCGTGCACGCGACAGCGCGCACATGCCGCCTTAGCTCAGACGGCAGAGCGATTCACTCGTAATGAATAGGTCAAGGGTTCGATTCCCTTAGGCGGCTCCGAAGGCCCTCACCCGCTTCCACCGGGTGGGGGCCTTTCTTCATCGACGAGATACCCGACCGCCTCTTCCGCACTGTTCCGTCTATGGTCGGCCCCGAGGGTCGCGGCTCTGCCGCTCACTCTCGCTCTGATCGCGACGCGGCGTCTCGAGGCGCTGCAGCCGGTCCGTCCCCGGTGAGCCCGGTGGCGGCCCGATAGGCTGATCCCGCCTCGTTCCGCGCTCGCGTGACGGCCGTCCTCCGCCCGCTGACCTCGCTGGAGCTCCCGTGTCGAACGCCCTCGATGCCGTCATCGAGATCTTCACGTGGGTGGGTCTGGGTGGTGGCTTGCTGTTGGCTTTCGCGGCAGTGTTCCTCTTGCTGGCCGACGGCACCTGGCTTCCCGCCCGCGCCGTCGTCGAGGATGTCGAGGGCGGCCGCGTGGTCCGCTGGTTCGACGCCGACGGGGGAGTGAACGAGGCGCCCCTCTCGGCACATGACGAGGCGAAGATCGGCGCCGCCGATATGGCCGACATCTTCTATCGCCGTGGTGCGGTGAACCGCATGCGGCTCGCGCGCTCCTCGCCCCTCGTCCGTTTCGTCTCTCTGCTCGCCGCGGGAGTGCTCGGCCTGGGCGTCCTGGCGTTCGTCGTCTCGATCGTGGTGCTGTTCGCTCGGGGGTGACCGACTGGCGCACAGGACATATCGCTAGATAAGCTAGCTATATGGCTTCGTCCTCTGCACCCACTCGTCGCTCCCCCCGAGGGGGAACAACCCGGCGCTCCGTGCGGCCCCCGCGTGTCTCGCGGTGGCTGCGTGTCGGCATCCCGAGTTTGCTCGTGCTGCTGTGGGTGGTCGGCGGATCGATCGGCGGGCCGTTCTTCGGCAGAGTCGACCAGGTCGCGACGAACGATCAGTCCTCGTTCCTGCCGCAGTCGGCCGATGCGACGCGCGTCAGCGAACGGTTGACGGACTTCACCGGCAGCGACACGATTCCCGCAATCGTGGTCGCCACGACGCCCGACGGCAGCGCCCTGAGCGATGCGCAGGTCGCCGCCCTGCAGAGCCTTGCCACCGACATCGCCGCCGTCGAGGGAGTGACGGGCGACGCCTCGCCCCCCGTGGTCTCGGACGACGGTCAGGCGGCGCAGATCTTCGTTCCGATCGACAGCTCCGGCGAGGTGCGGGAGGTCGTCGAACAGGTGCGCGAGAGGGTGTCGGCGCAGGTTCCCGCCGGGGTCGAGGCGTGGGTCACCGGTCCCGCCGGGTTCACCTCCGACCTCGTGAAGGGCTTCCTCGGCATCGACGGTCTGTTGCTGGTCGTCGCGCTCGCGGCGGTGTTCGTCATCCTCGTGATCGTGTACCGATCTCCTCTGTTGCCGATCCTGGTCCTGCTCACCTCGGTGTTCGCGCTCTGCGTCGCTCTTCTCACCGTGTGGTGGCTCGCCTATGCCGGGATCGTCGTGCTGAACGGCCAGGTGCAGGGGATCCTCTTCATCCTCGTCATCGGTGCGGCCACCGATTACGCCCTCCTCTACGTCGCGAGGTTCCGTGAGGCCGTCGGCGAAGGTCTGAGGAGATGGGATGCCACGACCCGAGCGTGGAGGGGCGCCTTCGAGCCCATCCTGGCATCGGGTGGCACCGTGATCGCGGGCCTTCTCTGCCTGTTGCTGTCCGATCTGTCTACCAACCGTGCTCTGGGGCCGATCGCCTCGATCGGCATCGCCTTCGCGGTGCTCTCGGCGCTGACGTTCCTGCCCGCGCTGCTGGCGTTGGTCGGTCGGGCCGCCTTCTGGCCGTTCCTGCCCAAGCCGGGCCGGTCGGCACTCCCCGCCGACCTCACGCAGCCGGTGAAGGGCCTGTGGCCGCGGCAGGCGCGTCTCGTGGCCCGTCGCGCTCGTCCCATATGGGTCATCTGCACGCTCGTGCTTCTCGCGGCGTGCGTCGGCATCACGCAGCTGCGCGCCGACGGCGTGCCCGCGAGCGACCTCGTCCTCGGCGCCTCGGAGGCGCGCGATGGGCAGATCGCGCTCGCCGAGCACTTTCCGGGCGGCTCCGGCAGTCCTGCCTACGTGCTGGTCCCCGAGAGGGAGGCCGCTCGGACCGTGTCCGTGCTGCAGAACGCCTCGGGGATCGAGGCGGTCTCGGTGTTCAGCGCCGACGCCCCCGGCGGGCAGGCGTCGGTGACCGTGGTCGACGGCGTCCTGCAGACGACGGCGCTCGGTGCCCCCGGCGCACCCGCCCCGTCCCCGACGGTTTCCGACGGCGATGTGCTGCTGGCCGCCACCCTCGCCGACACGGCCGATTCGTCTGCGGCGGACGACACCGTCCGTCAGCTCCGCACCGCTGTGGCCGTCGAGTTGGGGGAGGGGACGGCGCTGGTGGGCGGGGTGACCGCGACCGACATCGATTCGATCGACACGTCGATCCGTGACCGCACACTGATCATTCCGATCGTGCTCGCGGTGATCCTGCTGATCCTCATGGCGCTGCTGCGCTCGATCGTCGCGCCCGTCATCCTCATCGGTACGGTCATCGTGTCGTTCGGGGCCGCTCTCGGCGTCAGCGCTCTGGTGTTCGACGGCATCCTGGGCTTCCCGGGAGCGGACCCGGCCGTGCCGCTCTACGGCTTCGTCTTCCTGGTGGCGCTGGGCGTGGACTACAACATCTTCTTGATGTCGAGGGTGCGGGAGGAATCGCTCGCGCACGGCACGCGTGCGGGGATCCTGCGCGGACTCGTCGCAACGGGTGGCGTGATCACCTCGGCCGGTCTCGTACTGGCGGCGACGTTCGCCGCTCTCGGGGTCATCCCGATCCTCTTCCTCGCCCAGCTCGCCTTCATCGTGGCGTTCGGAGTCCTGCTCGACACCTTCGTGGTCCGCTCCCTCCTCGTGCCCGCCCTCGCCTACGACCTCGGCCGCCGTATCTGGTGGCCGTCGAAGCTGGGGCGCGCGGATGCCGAGACGCGTAGGCTCGACGCATGACGCGCGCCCTGTTCATCGTCGACGTCCAGAACGACTTCACCGAGCGCGGGGCGCTGGGCGTCGAAGGGGGCGACGCGGTGGCGGCGCGCATCTCGCACTACCTCGCAGAGCACGCCGACGACTACGCGCTGATCGTGGCTTCGCGCGACTGGCACCACGGCGACGATGACAACGGTGGACACTTCTCCGACGCCCCCGACTTCGTCGACACGTGGCCCGTCCACTGCGTCGGCGGGACCTTCGGCGCCGATTACGACGAGGTCTTCGATACCTCTCGCGTCACCCATCACCTCAAGAAGGGGCAGGGCGAACCCGCCTATTCGCTGTTCGAGGGCATCACCGACGATGGCGAGACCGCGGCGCACCTGCTCGAGTCTCACGGCATCCGGGACATCGACGTCGTGGGGATCGCGACGGACTACTGCGTACGGGCCTCGGCCCTCGATGCGCTCGGCGCGGGGCGACGGGTGCGCGTGCTGACCGACCTGGTCGCCGGGGTGCACCCCGACTCGAGCGCCGCCGCCCTGACGGAGATCGCGGCCGCGGGTGCGGACGTGACGACCTCGCGGGCCTGAGCCGACCCTCACGCGCGCGGTGCGGGGCCCGTCTCGTCGTCGGCGCGCGGAATCGTGATCGTCACGCTCGTCCCCGTGCCGGGAGCACTGGTGATGCGCAGTGTTCCGCCGTGCTCGCTGATGATCCGTTGGACACTCGCCAGTCCGATGCCGCGTCCGCCGTCGCCGGCGTCGGCGAGCCGACCGCGGTTGCCTTCCTGCGCGATCGAGGCGAGATCGTCGGGATGAATGCCACGCCCCCGGTCGCGCACGCGGACCGCGGCGCCCTCGTCGGTTTCGAAGGCGTCGATCTCGATGAGGTCGTCGGAGTATTTCGCGGCGTTCTCGAGCACGTTGGCGATGGCGCGTCGCAGCCCCAGGACGTCGCCCCAGACGGGGACGGCATCCATCTGTCCGAAGACGACTCGTCCGGGCGCATCTCCGGGGAGCACCAGCGAGACCGCCCCGCGCGCGATCAGATCGAGGCTCGCGCGGCGGCGTCCTCGCTCTGACGCGGTGGTGACGTCGGCCATGAGCGCCTGGGCCATCGCGATGATGTGGTCGCTCGCCTGGGCGGCGAGATGCAGAAGGCGGTGGTCGGGGGGAAGCTCCTCGCCGATGAGGTCGAGGTAGCCGCGCAGCGCGGTGACGGGAGAGAGCAGGTCGTGCGCGAAGGTTCGCTGCAGAGCCAGACGCTCGTCGGCCGCCTGCTTCTCGGTCGTCAGGTCGCGCACGATCTTGACGAATCCCCGCACCTGGCCTTGGTCGTTGCGGATCGCGGAGATCGTCACGCGTGCCCAGAACTCGCTGCCGTCGTTGCGCACGCGCCAGCCGGTGTCTTCGACGTGTCCGTCGCGCTGGGCGGCGGCGAGCAGCTGGTCGGGCCTGCCTCGGTGCCGGTCTTCTTCGCGATAGAAGCGCGAGAAATGAGAACCGAGGATCTCGTGCTCGTGGTACCCCTTGATCCGTTCGGCGCCGAGGTTCCAGCCGCGCACGAAACCGCCGCTGTCGAGCTTGACGATCGCGAAGAGATCGACCTGCTCGTCCCAGTCCTGGGGGATCGAGCGTCGGATACTCGTCAGGGGGTGGGTGGGGTCGACACCGGGAGGGGCGGAGGACAGGGGCGGATCATCCGGAACCATGGTCATAGGAGAGCGCCCGTGCGGGCCGGGGTGCTTGCTGAAGGCATATGCCGATCATGCCCCGGGTGCACGCCCGGGAATAGAGATTGACATTCCCGGGCGGCCCCTCACGACGAGACGGTGACGAGCGTCCGCTGCCACCCGCTCGATCCGTCGGGAGCGATCGGCGCCTGATCCTGGATCTGAAGGTTGCCCTGTTTGTCGGTGGCGCGAACCGCGATGTAGTGCGTGCCGGCCTCGGCGGTCCAGTCCAGCTTCCACTGCACCCACGATTGGTCGTTGATCGGCGTCGACAGCTGCGTCTCCTGCCATTCGCCGTTGTCGATGCTCACCTCGACCTTCTGCACGCCCACGGGCTGCGCCCAGGCCATGCCGGCGACGACGACGGCGCCCGCCGGGACGGGAGATCCGATCTTCGGGGTGTCGACGCGCGACGACATCTTGATCGGCGCCTCGGCGGAGTAACCACGCGGCGTCCAGTACGCCTCGTCCTTATCGAACCGTGTCACCGTGAGCTTGGTGACCCACTTCGTCGCCGACACGTAGCCGTACAGGCCCGGCACGACCATACGCACGGGGAAGCCGTGCTCGAACGGGAGGGGTTCGCCGTTCATCTTCACGGCGAAGATCGCGTCGAGGTTGTCGTCGGTGAGCGAGGAGAGCGGAGTGGATGCCGTGTACCCGTCGACGCTCTCGGACAACACCATGTCGGCATCTCCCTGGACGCCCGCCATGCGCAGCACATCGCGGATGGGGATGCCGGTCCAGATGGCGTTTCCGACGAGACCGCCGCCGACTTCATTGGAGACGCACGTCAGAGTCACGCCGTACTCGTCGAGACCCATGTTGACGAGGTCGTCGAAGCTCAGCTCGATCGGGTTGTCGACCATGCCCTCGATCGAGAGGCGCCAGGTCGTGGGATCGACGTTCGGAACCGTCAGCGCCGTATCGACGCGGTAGAAGTCGCCGTTCGGCGTGATGATCGGGCTCAGGTTGGCGATGTCCCAGTTCGCCCCCTCGGGCACGGTGACGGTCGTGCGGGCTGCGGGGATCCGCAGTGCGTCGCGGGCCGCGGCGACCGACGAGGTGGCGGTGTTGAGCACGCGAGCGCCGACGCCCACGATCACCGCGCCGACCGCGCTGATGCCGGTGAACAGCAGGAACTGGCGACGGTCGGTGCCCACGGCATCCGCCCTGTCCGCCGTGGCCGCGGAGACCCAGCGCCGCAAGCGAACGATGGCCAGAAGGAGCACGAGGATGCCCGCGACCGTGCCGATGACCGGAGGGAGCCAGGCCAGGGCGCCGGCTCCGGTGCGGGTGACGATGGCTGCGGTCGCGAGGATGCCGCCGATTCCCAGCAGGATCGCACCCACGAAGCGGAAGCGATACTCGAGAGCACCGGCGACCGCGGCGGCCACGGCGGCGCCGAGACCCACGCCCGCGAGCAGGGCGATCTTGTCGCTCTCGCCGAACAGCGTGATGGCGAGCTCTTTGAGGGGGCGCGGGACGATGTCGACGATGAACGAGCCCACCGCGAGGATCGGGCTCGCCGACCGCGCGACGAGAGCCGCGAGCGCTTCGGCGACGGCGAGAAGGGCAGCCGCCGACACGATGCCGGCCAGTGCTGCCCAGATCCAGGCGTGCGGGCGGCGGACCGTGGTGTTGTTCCCGGTCCGGGCCGCGGTGTCGGTCGTCATGGCATTCCTCGTCTCCGCCCTTCGCGCAGACGCGACGAGCCTCCACCCTTCTTCGGAGCGGACGGGGGAATGGATGCCGTCAGTGCGCGGGTTCGGGCGCGTTCGTCGTCGCGGGGGTGAGGGCGAAGACCGCGACACCGGTCACGATGAGTGCCAGAGCGAGGCCGAGGCCCGGTCCGAGATGCTCTCCGAGCAGCGGCACGGCGACGATGGCGGTGAGTACGGGGCTGAGGGCGCCGGCGGCGGCGGGCAGACTGCTGCCGAGGTTCTTGACCGCTACGACGTAGCAGGCGGTCGAGAGAAGCCCCGTGCCGACGCCCTGCACGAGGGCGTAGGTCGCCACGCTGCCCAGGTCGGCGGTGCCGGAGAACAGCGTCGAGGGGAGCACTCCGGTCGCGGCCAGCAGCAGAGCCGATGCCACCGAGACGACGGACACGACCACGATCACCGCGACCGGATCGAGGCGTGTGCGGGCGACCCCGAGCGTGTAGACGGCCCACACGAGGCCGGCGGCGAGCAGAACCGCGATCCCGCCGGGCCCGGCCGGTCCGCCGGTGAACAGCGCACTGGCCATCACGCCGGCGACGATCGCGGCGAGGGCGAGCAGGCGTCGTGCCGACATCCGGCGGCGGTAGCGGAGGAAGAGAAGCAGCGCGACGAAAAGGGGGACGGTCCCCGGCACGAGCAGTCCGGTGAGCGCCGCGGAGGTGAGGTGCGCACCCCACGCGAACAGCAGGAAGTGCGGAAGCCCGGCCAGCAGCACGAGGGCCAGCACCGACGGTCGCTCGGCGCGCAGAGCGCGGAGCGTCCGAGGAATCCAAGGACTGAGCACGGCGGCGGGCACGGCGAAGCGCACGATCGCGGCATCCGCCATGGTGAGTCCGGCGCTCTCGAGAGCGCGAGTGGACAGCGCGAACGACGCCCACAGAGCAACGACGGCGGCGAGAGCGGTGACGCCGACGACGGTGCGGCGGGGCAGGGCGAGGGGGAGCGGAAGGGCGAACGTCGTCACCCTGCGAGCGTAGAAAGACCACCGACGCAGGCGATTGCGATTCTTGCTCTCGCGGGGTCGAAATTGGCAGAATCTGCCTTATGAACCCCCTCGACCGCATCGACCGACTCATCCTGCGCGAGTTGCAGAACGACGGACGGCTCTCCAATCAAGAACTCGCCGATCGCGTCGGCCTCTCCCCGTCGCCGTGTCTGCGACGCGTGCGTCAGCTCGAACAGGCGGGCGTCATCGAGGGCTACCGCGCGGTCGTCTCTCCGAAGGCGGTCGACCTCACCATCACGGCTTTCGTGCGCCTGCGTCTCGCCTCGCACGAGGGGGCGACGGTGGATGCCGTCGAGGAGCGCTTGCGTGCGATCCCGCACATCGTCGAAGCGCACCTGCTCGCCGGCGACTGGGACTACCTCGTGCGCATCGTCACGCCGAGCTTCGAGGAGTACGAGCGGCTCCTCCGAGAGCACCTGCGTGCAATCCCGTCGCTGTCGTCGATCGACACGACCTTCGCGTTCGGGGTCACCAAGCCCGTTTCGCCCTTGCCACTGGAACCGGCCCCCGGGCACGCGTAAGGCCCGGGTCGACGATCGCGACCCGGGCCCGGGGCAGTTCAGCGCTGCGAGCGCTGCCTGAGAACCTTCGCCTGCACCTTGCGGCGGATCTTCTGCACCTTCGGGTCTTTCCAGACCCGGTAGGCGACGGTGCCGGCGGCGGCAGCGCGGCCGATCGCCGTCCTGGCGAGGACGGCACCCGCCAGAGCGACCGCTCCGGTTCCGATCCAACGTGCGACACCCATAACGCCTCCTCGATTGTGTGTGGGTTCTCACCTCACACGATCCAGCGCCGGATGCCGCGCCGCTTGCGCCGACGCCGTGGTTGTGCGTCGCTCAGCGCAGCGACCCGCCGGAGGGGGCGGCGAAGGGCTCGAGGGCGGCGATCACGTCGTCGCTCAGTGCGACCTTGCTCGCCTCGACGGCGTCGTCGATCTGGCCCGGGCGCGAAGCCCCGATGATCGCGGTCGTGACCACCGGGTCGCGCAGCACCCACGCCACGGCCAGCTGCGGGATGGACAGCCCCGCCTCGCGGGCGACCCCGTCGATGCCGCGGATGCGTTCGAGGTAATCGTCGGTGAGGGCGGACTCGTCGAGGAAGCGGCTGTCGGCCGCTCGCGAGTCGGCGGGCACGGTGCCGTCGAGGTACTTCGCGGTCAGCAGACCTTGCGCGAGGGGCGAGAAGACCGCGCTGCCGACGAACAGCTCGCGCAGTGTCGGGAACAGCTCCGCCTCGGGCGTGCGGTCGAACAGTGAGTACCGCGGTTGGTGGATGAACAGGCGTACACCCTCGGCCGCGAGCAGCTCGTGCGCGCGACGGGTGAGTTCGGCCGGGTAGTTCGAGATGCCCACGTACAGGGCTTTGCCGCTGCGCACGATGTCGGCGAGGGCCGTGACCGTCTCTTCGATCGGCGTCTCGGTGTCGACGCGATGCGAGTAGAACACGTCGACGTAGTCGGTGCGCATGCGCGTGAGACTCTGCTCGAGCGAGCGCACGAGATACTTGCGCGAGCCGCCGTCGCCGTATGGACCGGGCCACATGTCGTATCCGGCCTTGGTCGAGAGGAACAGCTCGTCGCGGTAGGGGCGCAAGTCGCTGTCGAGGACCGTCCCGAAGGTCGCCTCGGCCGCACCGTAGTGCGGACCGTAGTTGTTCGCGAGGTCGATGTGCACGACGCCCCGGTCGACGGCATGACGAAGGATCTCGCGCTGCGAATCGAGCGTGCGTCCGCTGCCGAAGTTCTGCCACAGGCCGAGCGAGATGCGGGGGAGGGGGATGCCGCTCGCCCCGGCGCGCAGGAACGGCACGTCGTCGTAGCGGGTGGAGGACGCGGTGAAGGCGGACGTCAGGCGGGGATCATCGGCGGCGATGGGCATGGTTCTCCTCGGCGGTGAAGGGGGACACCGTCGACTCTGCCACGGATCGCGCGTCTCTCAGGCGGGAACGCGCGCGAGCTCGTCGCGGAGAATGCCGGCACCCGCCGACAGGGCGCTGAGCTTCTCGAACGCCACCTGCCGGGGGAGGGGCGCCATGCCGCAGTTCGAACTGGCGACGAGCTTGTCGGCATCCACGAACTGCAGGGCTCGCCGGAGGGTATCGGCGACCTCTTCGGGGGATTCCACCTCGTGACTGGCGACGTCGATCGCACCGAGCATGACCTTCTTGCCACGGATGAGTTCGATGAGATCGATCGGCACGTGCGAGTTGTGGCTCTCGAGCGAGACGGTGTCGATGCTCGAGCGCTGCAGCAGTGGGAACGACTCCTCGTACTGGCGCCACTCGTCCCCGAGCGTCGCCTTCCAGTCCGTGTTGGCCTTGATGCCGTAGCCGTAGCAGATGTGCACCACGGTCTCGGCGCGCAGTCCCTCGGCCGCCCGCTCGAGAGTGGCCACGCCCCAGTCCTTCATCTCGTCGAAGAAGACGTTGAAGGCGGGCTCGTCGAACTGGATGATGTCGACTCCCGCGGCCTCGAGCTCGCGCGCTTCCTGGTTGAGGATGGTCGCGAATTCCCACGCGAGCCTCTCGCGGCTGCGGTAGTGATGGTCGGCGAGGGTGTCGATCATCGTCATGGGGCCGGGAAGGGCCCACTTGATCGGTCGGTCCGTCTGCTGGCGCAGGAAGGCGGCATCCTGGACGAAGACCGGCTGGCGGCGGCTCACCGCGCCCACCACCGTCGGCACGCTCGCGTCGTAGCGGTCCCGGATGCGCACGGTCTCGCGGTTCTCGAAGTCGACGCCCTCGAGGTGCTCGATGAAGGTCGTCACGAAGTGCTGACGGGTTTGCTCGCCGTCGCTGACGATGTCGAGGCCCCGGCGCTCCTGCTCCTTGGCGGCGCTGCGCAGGGCATCGTGCTTACCCTCGACCAGCGTGTCGCCGTCGAGCTCCCATGGCGACCACAGCACCTCGGGCTTGGCGAGCCACGCGGGTTTGGGGAGGCTTCCGACGATGGAAGTGGGCAGCACGGTGTTCACAGTGGTCGCCTTCGGGGTCGTCATCGGGTCGGGAGGGCGTCGGAGACGAGCCACGCGTCGAGCACGGCACGGTGGGGCTTCACGAAGTGCTCCTCGGTATAGCGGCCCTGCGTGATGCCCAGGCGGCTGCGCTCCTCGCGGTCGTACGCGATGTTCGTGCGGGTGAAGTCCTCGTGGGCCAGCGTGGGGCGGTAGACCTCGCCCGCGGGCTCGTGCGCGTTGTAGATCTCGGGGCGGTAGATCTTCTGGAACGTCTCCATCGTGGCCACCGTGCCCGCCAGCTGCAGGTCGGTGTAGTCGGCGAGCAGATCGCCGCGGAAGTAGAACGCCAGCGGGGCGACGCTGCCGCGCGGCATGAAGTACCGCACCTGCAGGCCCATTTTTGCGAAGTACTCGTCGGTCAGCGAGAACGAGTCCTGCTCGTACTCGTGCCCCAGGACGGGGTGTACGACGCCGGTGCGGTGATAGGTGCGACTCGTCGACACGCTGATGCACACCACGGGCGACTGCGTGTAGCGCTCGCGGTAGGCCTCGGAGTCGAGGAAGTGCTGGAAGAGCTTGCCGTGCAGGATGCCGAAGTCCTCGGGCAGCGTGAAGCTCTTGCCCTCGCCGTTGGCCGCGGGCAGCAGCACGCTGAAGTCGTAGTCGCGCAGGTACGACGAGAAGTTGTTCCCGACGATGCCCTGATGGCGCTCACCCGTGACGGTGTCGACGACGTGGATGTCGAGGACCTCGAGCAGGGGGAACGCGCGGTCGTCGCCGGCGTCGTCGAACTGCAGCTCGGCCGAGACGATGTCGAGCTCGACGCGGTAGCGGTCGCCCGAAGGGTTGTCGGCGTCGGCGAGCTCGTTGAAGCGGCGGTCGATCATGGCCAGCGCGTTGCGCAGGTTCTGTCGGCGGTGCTCGCCCCGGGCGAGGTTGGCGAAGTTCGTGGTGATCCGCGAGCTGGACGAGGGTGCGTAGTCCTCGTCGAAGCGTGTGGTGGAGATGCGGAACGTGATGTCGTTCGCCATGTCGAGCCAATCGGGAGGGGCCGGGGTCGGCCGTGCGGTGAGCGTGTCCTCATCGTCCCGCCGGCGAGGTGTCATCGGGTAATTCCGTCCGGCTATGCAGAGGTATAGCTTTGGGCTATGGCAAAGAGGGCGAGCGGCATCACTCTGCAGCAGTTGCAGTACTTCATCGAGGTGGCGGCCGAAGGATCGATCAGCGCCGCCGCCGACCTGCTCTACGTCGCGCAGCCCACGATGTCGGCGGCGATGCGCGATCTCGAGACGCGGGTGGGGCGAGACCTGCTCACCCGATCGGCGCGTGGCGTCACCCTCACCGTCGACGGGGTCGAGTTCCTGGGCTACGCCCGGCAGGTGGTGGAGCAGGCCGAACTGCTCGAGCAGCGCTACCTGGGGCGACCGCCCTCACGACGCCTGCTCGGCGTCTCGGCCCAGCATTACTCGTTCGTCGTCGACGCGTTCGTGCGGATGGTGAAGGCGACGGATGCCGCGGAGTACGAGTTCTCGCTGCGCGAGACGCGAACGTGGGACATCATCGAAGACGTCCGGACGCTGCGCAGCGAACTCGGCATCCTGTTCCGCAACGACTTCAATCGGAACGTCCTCGACAAGCTGCTGCGGGACTCGGGGCTCGCCTTCCACCCGCTCTTCCGCGCCGAGCCGCACATCTTCGTCTCTCGACGCAATCCGCTCGCCGGTCGCGAGCGCGCGACGCTGGACGACCTCGCGGACCTCCCGCGTCTCACCTTCGACCAGGGCGCGAACAACTCCTTCTACTTCGCCGAAGAGATTCTCTCGACCCTCTCGAGCAGGCAGGAGATCCGGGTCTCCGATCGCGCGACGATCTTCAACCTCATGATCGGTCTCGACGGGTACACGATCTCCACCGGCATCATCAGCGACGACCTCGACCCCGAGATCGTCGCGGTCCCCCTCGACGTCGACGAGCGGATCGAGATCGGCTGGATCGGTCGCACGTCCATCCCCCTGACCGAGCAGGCGCAGCGGTATCTCGCCGAGGTGCGGGATGTGGTCGCGGGGTTCGGCGTGGAGCTGCTGGACTGAGAGCGTTTCACGCATGATGTGAAGCTTCACACGCGTAGCCTCCGACGTAATCTCTGCCGGAAACATCCCGCCACGACGGCGATCTCCGCCTGTCACGCCGCCGCACGATGAGAACTCGATGAGAACCCTCACGCGCTCCTTCTCTACGGCGGCGTGTTGCGCTTACTGTCTCAAGACGCGGCACCGATGCCGCGGACCATTCGAAGGAGAATGACCATGCAGCACGCATCCCCCCGATCCCGCCCCCTCTTCCAGCGCGTCGTCGTCGCGGCCGCGGCGCTCGCCGCCGTCGTCGCCCCGCTGACGGTGACCTCGACCCCGGCAGAGGCCGCGGGTCGAATGACCTACACTCTGTACACCGAGGCCAACCCCACGGCCGATCAAGCCGACGCGTACGACCGCATTCGAGCGGCGATGGATGCCGCGGTCTCGCGCTACAACGAGTTCAGCGACTTCGACCGCCACCTGAACGTCTACTACGTCCCCGGGGTGCCCACCGCCGAGGCGAGCATCGACGGCACCATCCGCTTCGGCGAGAACCGCGGCTTCATGCAGGAGCGCACGGCCCTGCACGAGATCTCGCACACCGTCGGCAACGGCACGGCCAACGCCTGGTACGCGATGTGCCAGAACGGACAGTGGACGGGCGCGAACGCCAACGCGAAGCTCGCCGAGTTCGACGGGGCCGGTGCGGTGCTCAACTGCGGGGGGTCGCACATCTGGCCCTACGGCCTCAACTACGACAACGAGATGTCCGACCTCAACGCCGACCGTCACGTGCAGATCATCTGGGCGATGATCGCCGACGGTATGTGACAGCGCACGCGGGCGCCGCGCGGCCGATACGGCTCGCGCGGCGCTCTGTGGTCGTTTAGCCGCGAAGACAAACGATGACACGTCTGCGGCGCAGCGCCAGAGCCGTCGCTCCAGCGAGGAGAGCTGCCGAGCCCAGGAGAGCTGCAACCCACGTCGCACCGACGCCCGTCTTCGCCAGCGACCCCGGCGCCACGACCTCGATGGCGAGCCGGCCGAAGACGCGGCCATCGCCCCGCGCGACCTCGAGCGTGTGCGCGCCCTGGTCGAAGCCGGCGGGGACGGTGACACGGAAGACGACGCGGCCCGAGTCATCGGCGGCGGGAATGCCGGCGATCGGCAGCGGCGTGCTGTGCAGGACGGCCGAGATCTGCTCGCCGGCGTTCAGCCCGGTCGCGGTGACCGTGAAGGACTCTCCCGGGGCGACGCGTGTGGCGCTCGCCGTGGCCGTCGCCTCCGACGCGGAGTCGCCGGGGGCGGGAGAGGGCTGCGTGGTGGGTTCGGGGGAGGGTGACGATCCCCCGGCGGGCACGATCGTGACGGTCATCGTCACGGTGCGCAGGGCGGGGAGCACCTGCTCGTCCTTGCTCATGTCGAGCACGGGTCGGTCGCCGGCTGCCCAGTGGACGCGGCCGATGCGGGTGTCACGGCCGTTGCCTTCGACGCCGTCGCCCCAGGTGTGGAACACGTAGAGCTCGTTGCCGTCCTCGTCGGTGGTGACCGCGCCGTGACCCGGGCCCTGCGGATAGGTGAGATAGTCCCAGACCCCGGCCGGCATCGGCACGCTCTTCATCAACGGGGTGTTGTACTTGTGCCAGCTGTCGATGTCCATGAGGTCGCTGTCGAGGTCGGCCCAGACGCCGCCGACGACGTATCGCGGGCTCACGCCGTCGCTCGAGTAGATCAGGAAGATCTTGCCGTCGCGCTCCATCGCGAACGAGCCCTCGGCCAGGCGCAGCTCCCACGAGAGCGACGGCGAGATCACGGGTTTCGCCTCGCCCACGATCCGGGTGGGGTCGGCGGGGTCGACCTTCGCGATCCACGTGAGCGGGTCGCCGAACCCGGGGGAGGTGTAGCGCTGCGACCACGTGTAGTAGGCCTGCCCGTTCGCCTCGAAGTACGTCATGTCGAGGCTGATGTTGCTGTAGCCCTCGCGACCGAGCGCTGTCCCGTCGGCCTGCAGGACCGGCGCGGGCTTCGACCAGTCCGCCGGGTTCGCGGGATCCCCGCCGTCGCGGAGCTGCATGATGTACGACTGCACGGTGCGCCAGTCGGCGCCGTCGTTGGCCTGCGAGTCGCCCGAGTTGAAGCACGGCGAGAACAGGATCGACAGCGTGCCGCCGATCTCGTGGATCTCGGGCGCCCAGTAGCAGCCGGCGATGGTCCGACCGTCGGTGGTGGTGTCGCGGCGCGTACTGCGGTTCAGCAGGTCGACCTCGCGTTGCGCTCCGCCCGCGGCATCCGACAGTCCGTCGAACGTGTCCGAGACGCGGATGGGCAGGTGGGGCGAGGCGATGTTGTTGTTGTTCGTGTCGTCGGTCGCGATGAAGAGGTACTGCGTGCGGCCCTCGCGCTCGTAGCGGTAGATGGTCGGGTCGGCGCGGTTGGCGGCGAAGGGGACGCTGTAGTCCTTCTGGCGGACGGTGCCCGTCACCGTGACGATGCCCTGAGTGGCGGCGCGCGCCGCCGCCAGGTCGTCGGCGTTCCAGTCCACGGGGAGGGTCGCGGTCGAGCCGTCGCTGTACGAGAGGTCGGCGCGCGTGCGGTCGAGGGCGTCGCCGGCGCCGGCCGTGACGGTCACGGGTGCGACCGAGACGGCGGTGTTCACGACGCGGTCGTATCTCTCGGCCAGAGCCGTAGCGATCGCGGCGCTGACCGGCAGTATGCCGCCGGGTTCGGCATTTGCGACGCGACCCGCGAACGAGCCCCAGGACGGATCCGCGACACCGAGCGGGGAGCCGGCGATGACGTCTCCGCGGTTGCCTGTCGATACGACGCGGCTGCGGGTGCCGTCGTTTTCGGTATTGAAGGGGTCGGCGACCTGCTCCGTGCGGGCGAGGTCGGTCACGGTCGTGTAGCGGGCCTGGCCGGAGCGGTCAGCCCACGACACGAGGTAGCGCTGTTGCCCCGAGTCCCACACGGCGCGCGGAGAGACGACCCCGTCGGTGGTCCCCAGGTCGATCGTCCCGAGCTCTGCGAACTGTGAACCGCGGTCATCTTCGGCGCGGAACACGAGCGCCCCGCTCGAGGCCGTGGCATCCGGTGTTCCCGACATTTCGACGCGCGTGGCGACGAAGCCGAGCCGGCCGTCGGCGAAGAAGAACGGTGAGGGCGAGCCGATCCCGCGCTGCTCCACGTTGTCGACGCCCACGTGCTCGCCGCGTGCGAAGACCACGCCGTAGTTGTCCTGAAGGGGCTGCGCGGTGTCGGCGGACGAACCCACCGCGAGGTGGATGCTCCGCGCGACGGTGTCCTGGTTCGCGTCGTGGTCGTTCGTCGGCGTGCGGGTGTAGGCGACGAGGCTCTGCGCCGTGGCGGGATCGAGCACCGTGACGGTGAACGTCTTCGAGAACGTGGTGGCTCCCCAGGTCGCGGAGGCGGTGACCTGAGAGGTGCGGTCACCCGAGCCCGGGTTCACGAGCGCCCCGTTCGCGACGGTGTCGCCGCTCCAGCGCAGGTCGACGCCCGCGACGGTCGGGAGGGAGGTTCCGGATGCCACGACCGGCGGCACGACGAGAGATGCGCTCAACCGAGCCGAGAGGTCGGCAGCGGAGTCCGCCTTCACGGTGACCTGTACGGGCGCTCCGGTTGCGGTGGCGCCGGCGAAGGTCGTGGTCGATGTCAGCGTGACGGTGGCGTCGGGCGAGCCGGGGGCGGGGCGGGTCACCCGACCGTCGGTGGAGACGACGGCGGGCGCGCTCGACGCCCACGAGATCGACGAGCCGCCGGTCCCCGCGCGGGGGAGCGCCAGGTCGGTGGTGACGGCGGAGGTGTCGCCGAGGTCGACGGCGGCCGCGTCGGCTCGCGCGATCGCGTCTGCCGCGGGAGCGGCGATCGCACGGACCTGCTCCGCGTCGAGTGCCGCGCGGTCCACGCGGACGTCGTCGACAGCGCCCGCGAAGAACGGGTCGCCCGGGTAAAGCGACTTGCCGATGAGTCCCGAGAACACCGAAGACCCGACGGTGGCGGCACCCGTGGCGGTCGTCGCGGTGGATGCCACGGCCTCGCCGTCGACGTAGGTGGTGACACGCTGCCCCGACGTGAGGGCGACGGCGAGGTGACTCCACCGAGTCGACGACGCGGGCCCGTTGCCGGTCGCCCGCTGCTCGGTGCCGGATTTGACGGCGCCGATGAGGTTGCCGCCGCAGCGCGGTGTGGCGAAGAGGTACCGGTCGTTCGAGCTGCCGAGGCTGTACGCCCACGAGCACTCCTGCCCGCCCGACCAGCGGACCCACGCCGAGATCGTGACGTCGCCCGTCGAGGCGTCGGTCAGGCCGGGCGCGATCTCGACGAAGGCCGCTCCCGACGTCGCCGCCCCGCCGGGCAGCGAGAGTGCGCGGTCGGAGCCGCCGCGGGTGCCCTCGACGATACTCGCGCCGGCGCCGCGCAGAGTTCCGGCATGGGCTCCGGCGGCATCCGGGATCTGAGCCCCGGCGGCGAGAGAGCCGGTGTCGAGGCCGTCGAAGTCGTAGAGGAGGGCGGCCGCGGGAACGGCGGCCTGGGCCGGAGCGATGCCGGTGACGAGCCCTGCGCCGACCAGGGCAGCGGCGACGGCGAGAGCGGCAGGGCGACGTGAACGCATGCGGGGAGCCTTTCGGGCGAACGGCGAGGCGTCGCGTCCGGGTCGCCGGTCCGGCGACCGAGACCGCACGTCGTCGTGGCGGTCCTGGCCGGGGTTGCGGTTTCCGGCCTGGGTCGCGACCGACACTAAACAATGCGGAGCGGAAGGCGCAAGCAGAATGTGAACCTTCACTCGTGACCGCATTGTTTCTTGACCTCTTCAGGTGGCACTTGTAGCTTGCTCGTGAGTGTGAGCGCTAACACGCGCCGACTCGGAAGAGCAGCAGGGTTGCCGGTCTTTCGTTCTCGGCGACGGGCGCCGCATCGCCTGCCCGTCCCCGCACCGAACGGAGCGTCCTGCCCCCATGCGCGTCCATCGTCTTCTCGCCGCCGGCGCCGTCGCCGCGGTCGCCGCGTCGACGTTCGTCACGACCCCCGCGGCTCTCGCCGCGAACGTGCCCGAACCCGGCCTGCACTACACCTTCGACACTCTCAGCGGAACTCTCGGCGCCGGCGCCGCGATTCCCGACACCGGCACCCGCTCGCCTCGGACCGACGGATCCGTCGTGAACGGCGGCATCACGATCGTCCCCGGGGTCACGGGAGCCTCGAGCGACAAGGCCATTCGCCTGTCGGGCGGCCGCAACGACGCCGACGCGGTCGCGTCGTACGTGTCGCTGCCGAACGACATCGTCGCCTCCACCGACGCCGCGCTGACCGTCAGCCTCTGGACGAAGTGGGAGGGTGCCGCCGACGGCGCGTGTCAGCTCGCGTTCGGGCTCGGCCGCTCGACGACGAGGAACGTCCTGGCTTCGACGAGCTGCAACGGCACCTACGGGGCGGTGTCGGACGGCTCGGGGGAGCGTCGCGTCGGGAACGGCGGAGCCGCCCTCCCGGTGGGGCAGTGGGCCAACGTCACCCTCGTCTTCCAGCCGGGTCAGCGCCTGAGCTACTACGTCAACGGTCAGCTCGACGGGGCGGATGCCGACCTCACCGGCATCACGCAGACCATCGACGCCGCACTCGGTCAGAACGGCGTCGGCGGCTACCTCGGGCGCTCCTTCTGGGACGACCCCTTCTACGTCGGAGCGATCGACGACGTCCGCATCTGGAACAGCGCGCTGTCGGCCGACGACATCCGCAGCGTCGGAGCGGACGGATACCGCGCCGTCCTGACATCCGACTCCGTGTCGCTCGGCGACACCTCGAGCGTCGACCGGGATCTGCAGCTTCCGGCCACCACGGCGGCCGGCTCCTCGATCTCGTGGGCGACGAGCGACGCCGACGTGGTGGCCGCCGACGGCACCGTCACGCGTCCCTCCGCCAGCGTTGGAGACGCGACGGTCCAGCTGACGCCGACCTTCACCCTCGGCGGCCAGACGCGCGTCGCCCCGGCCATCGCGGTGACGGTGCGCGCTCTCTCCGCGACGGAACAGGACGAGGCCGTCCGCCAGGTCGCCGACGCCCTGCCCTCGCAGGCCGGGCTCTCCGGCGACGTGCGCGGTTCGATCACCCTTCCCGACACGGGCGCAGATCTGAAGCGCTCGTTCTCGTCGTCGCAGGCCGGCGACGTCGAGATCTCGTGGTCGTCGTCCGACACCGCGGTCATCACCGACAGCGACTCGGGCGTCTCGCCCGACGTCGTGGCGAAGGGCCGCGTCACGCGCGGCGCCGCCGACACGGCGGTGACGCTCACCGCGAGCCTCCGCCTCGGGGCGGCAACCCGCACCGTCGAGCTCCCCGTCACCGTTCTCGCCGCGTCCGAGCACACACGCGAAGACGACGAGGCGTACATGTTCGTGTACTTCCGCGACAACACGATCGACGGTGAGAAGATCCGCTTCGCCGTCTCCGAGGGAAACGACGCGCTCAACTGGCGCACGCTGAACAACGCCAATCCCGTCCTCGAATCCACCCAGGGCGACATGGGCCTGCGCGATCCGTTCGTGCTGCGCTCGAAAGAGGGCGACCGGTTCTTCCTCATCGCCACCGACCTGTCGGCCGCGCGCAAAGGCTTCCCGACCGACAACGGCAGCCGCTACCTCGAGATCTGGGAGTCGACCGACCTCGTCAATTGGGGCGAACAGCGTCACATCGAGGTCTCACCTCCCAGCGCGGGCATGACGTGGGCGCCCGAAGCGCACTACGACCCCACCATCGACGCCTACGTCGTGTACTGGTCGTCGCGCCTCTTCCTCGACGACGCGCACACGCAGGAAGACGGCAACGGTCCGCAAATTCTCATGGCCACGACGCGCGACTTCGTGACCTTCACTCCCGCCGTCCCGTACATCAAGTCGGGTGACATCGAGGGGCTGCGCAAGACCAACGCGGGCCTGATCGACACGACGATCATGGAGCGTGACGGCACCTACTACCGCTTCACGAAGGGCACCGAGCAGACCGCCTGCCGCCCCGACATCGTGGCCGAGAAGGGCACCGACCTTCGGGCGCCCTCGACCTCGGGGGAGTGGACCAAGTTCGACACGTGCCTCTCGGCCAACGCGGGACTTCCCGAGACCGAAGGGCCCTCGGCCTTCCGATCCAACCCCGGCGACATCAACGGCGACCGCAACTACGTCTTCGTCGACTGGTACGGCGGCGGCGGTTACATCCCGCTCTACACGGACTCGCTCGAAGAGGGGAAGGTCGATTGGAAGGTTCCCGCGAAGTACTCGCTGCCGCCCTCCCCCCGTCACGGCGTCGCTTTCGGCATCACCCGCGAGGAGCGCGACCGCCTCATCGCGAGGTACAACCCCGAGCAGCTCGTGACCTCGGTCGAACCGCTGTCGTACGAGGTGGCCCCGGGCACCAGCTCGGTGGCGTTGCCCGCGACGGTGAAGGCCGACCGGTCCGCCGGTGCGATCGACGTCGGCGTCACCTGGGAGCAGCAGGACCTCTCTGCCCTGAAAGCCCCCGGTGACAGCGTGCAGATCCGTGGAGCGCTGAACGACGGCTCCGTGACCCCCGCGATCGCCACCGTGACCGCGGGGGGTGGCTCGGTGGCATCCACCTCTCTCTCGATCGGCTACGACTCGCGCGCCCTCGCCGTCGGAGCGAGCACCTCGCTCACCGCTGCGGTCGCGCCCGCGAACGCCGATCAGAGGGTGATCTGGACTTCGAGCGCCCCGGCGGTCGCAACGGTCGACGGATCAGGTCGGGTGACCGCGGTGTCTGCCGGCATCTCGACCATCACGGCCACGACGACCGACGGTCGCACGGCGACGCTGACACTGACCGTGGTGACGGCCGAGGCCGACCTGCTGCTGCGCTACAGCTTCGACGGACTGGATGCCACGACCGACGGCTCCCGCGTGACCGACGTCTCGGGGCGCGGGCACGACGCGACGATCCGCGGCGCGGGTGCCACGACCGCGGCAGGCGCACGGGATGTGGCCGGGGATTCCGCCCTGTCGTTCCCGGGCGGTCGATCGGGCTCGAGCGCGGCCTACGCGACGATCGCGGGAGGGGTGGTGCCCGACGGCACGCGTGATCTCACGGTGTCGACGTGGATGAAGTGGGATGGCGGCGCCCCCTGCGAGTGGCCATTGTCGCTCGGCTCGAGCACGACCAACTACCTTTTCACCAGTGCGGACTGCGGGGGCGTGGCCGCCGCGATCAAGTCGGGCTTCACCGAGAACAAGTCGGGCGCGGCGGCCCTGCCCACCGGTACGTGGGCGCAGGTGACCTTGGTGCTCACGGGCAAGAAGACCCTCGCCACGTACGTCAACGGCGCGAAGGTCGCCGAGATCGCCACGATCTTCGACGCCTCCGACCTCGAGGCATCCGGCGGGATCGGTGGCCTACTGGCCAAGTCGCAGTACGGGCAGGACAGCCTGTACGGAGGCGACCTCGACGAGGTGCGGGTCTACGGACGGGCGCTGGATGCCACCGAGGTCGGCACCCTGTTCACGAAGGGAACCCTAGTGACCGAGGTGACTCCTTCGCCGGAGCCGTCTCCCGACCCGTCGACCTCGCCGGACCCGTCGGTCTCTCCCTCGCCGAGCGCCTCCGCGACCGGCCAGCCCTCGGCGTCGCAGAGTCCGTCCGCGGGCCCGACAGCAACGGCGAGCTCGACGCGCGTCGAGCAGGGTGGGTCGTTCACGGTCTCGGTGACGGGGCTCGCGGCGGGCGAGCAGATCAGCGCAGTGCTCAACAGCCAGCCGCTGACGATCACCGGCATCCGGGCCGCGGACGCTCGCGGCGCGGTCACGTTCCGCGTCACGGTTCCGGCCGACTTCGCGATGGGCGCGCACACGCTCGTAATCTCGCGGGCCGACGGCTCCACTCTCTCGCGCCTAGGCGTGCAGGTGGTCGCAGCGGGAACCCTCGCCCGTACCGGCGCTGAGCTGCCCTGGGGCCTCGGCCTGGGCGCGTTCGCGCTGATCGCGGCGGGTGCGGGGCTGGTGGTGCTGCGGCGTCGGTCGCGGGTGAGCTGATCGCTTGGTCGTGGGCCCCGTCATTCGGGCGGGGCCCACGACCACTGAGGCTGAATCGGTGCGTGTGCCTCCGCCACCGCGGGGGGAGCTTCGTCCCTAGACTCACGCCATGCTTACTTTTCTCGAGGCCGCGCCTCTTCTTGCGAACATGCAAACCACGGATAACTCCGGATCGACCGTCGGCGGTGCAATCGGCGGTGTTATCGGGTACATCCTGTTCGTCGCTGCCGTATGGCCACTCTTGAGAAAAGCCGGGCAACCCGCATGGGTGGCGCTGATTCCCGTCGTCGCCGCGTTCTTCATCGTCCGCGCCGCAGGTCTGTCCGCGTGGTGGACGCTGCTCTACCTCATCCCCATCGTCAACATCGTCTTCGCCGTCATCGTCGCCCTACGACTGGGGCGAGCATTCGGCCACGGCGCTCTCTTCTCGATTTTTCTGCTCTGGCTGTTCCCGCTGATCGGATACTTCATCCTCAGCTACTCTCGCGACACCCATAACTCCGCCCGCATCTGAGATCGCCCCACAAGCTCGTCGTCGCCCTCGGGCGCGTCCGCACGGCGGCCCCCTGGACGACGTCGACGAGGGGAGGCGAGGGCCGGACACGGTCGCACATGACACCCCGCGGCATCATCACCGCATACTGCGTCGGCCCTCCCGCGCGCCCGCATTGGTTCGCCGGGTAGCCGGATGAGCCGACTCGATTTCCTCGGTCCGCTTCGCGACGAGTTCGAATGCAGGCACCTGAAGGAGCTGACCCTGCGATACCCGCGCCCGCTCGAGCGCGGCGTAGAGATCATGTTCTCCAGCTCAACGCCTGTTCCGGGCGTCTTCCGCATTCACGTACCCCTTACCCGGACGAGTGGGGGATGCCACGTGGAACGCCTTCGACGACACGACGACCAGCGTTCGCGAATGGACACGCTGGGGTATCGCCGTACCCGTTCAAGACGCTTACGTCACGCAGGCCCGATCCGGGTTGGCGGATGATCAAGGCACAAGAACGCTGCACATGCCGTAACGGTCGGTGCGGGGCTGGTGGTGCTGCGGCGTTGGTCGCGGGTGACCTGACTCCTTGATCGTGGGCCCCGTCATCCCGGCGGGGCCCACGATCGCGCGGGTGGCTGGGTTACGCTCCACACAGGAGTGGGGGCTGGGTTACGCTCCACACAGGAGTGGGGGCTGGGGGGACTCATGGTCAGCGCGTCGGAAAACGGAGGGGGCGTCACCGACGTTGCTCGTGTGCGCCTGTCGACGGTGCCGCCCGAGTTCCGGTTTCGCGCGGCCTCGTTGATCGGGATCGTGCTGTGCGGGCTGACCCTCGGCATGCTGAATTTAGGAGTCCCCATCTTAGGAGGGGTGACTAGGAGATCCATCTGGACAGTCACCCCCTCGAGGTGGGGGCGTTAGCAACGACAACATGGTCTGTCATAGCCGGAGGCTCTAGGTGGTGAATGTCGTGGGGCGGCGATAGCGCGACGGATGAGGCGTGAAGCCGTTAGCCCTGGATGAAGCGAGGGCGGGATAAATCTGCACTCACCCCGACCATGACCACGACCATAATCAACTGTCCGAAGAGAACTGCATTGCCGACAATGCACCTGGCCCGAGGTTGGGCAGTTCGCCTTGAAGGTGGAGGCTGCCCGGGGCTCGGGCGACACGACCCGCTCTCCGGCTAAGAACACCATGGCCGTCGTGGGAATGGTGACGGCCTCCTTGGAGGCATCCGTTCGCGCCTGAGTCGCGCATTTTCCACGGCAATGAACAGCTGTACGCGGGCCGTGTGCACTCCAAGTTCGGTTCGCGCCGCATCTCCACCGTCACCTGCGCAGACATACAGGCGCGAATTGACGAGCTAGCGGGCGAGGTTCTCGCCCCGGGCGACCGTTCACGACTGCTACGTCGCGCTCCGCAAGGCTATGAAGCACACGATGTGGGACCGACGAACTGCGTCCGATCGGTGCGACGGGATGGACCTGACGAAGTCGCAGGCCCTGGACTACGGCGGGCTCTCAATCCTGACCGTGGCGCAGGTCGAATATGCTGCGGCTGAGCTCGCGAACTTCAAGCCGTGTGACGTGATGGTGCGGCTCACGGGATACACCGGTCTCCGCGCCGGAGAGGTGTTGGGCCTCCTCGTCCGCGACGTGGACCTGGCTGAGGGACATGTGTCCATGCGCGAGACGGTGCAGTGGACGAGCGCCACGACCAGGAGGTGGGGGAGTGGGTCTTCGAACGCGCAGGTCCAACCGCTCGTCTTTCGACCTGCCAATCCCTGACAGGAAGCTGCTGGCTGATCTGAAGGCGCTGAAGATGCAGCACCCACGCTCCGACGACGGCGACTCGCTGTGCGGGCCGGGATGGACGCCAGGGCCTCACCGTGAGGGCTACGGCCGCGTCTGAGACGTCGCGAGGGTCTCGCGCAACTACGTCAAACCCGCGCTGGTCCGCGCGCAGCGACCCACCGGACTACACGCTCCGAGTGGAGCGGTTCGAGGCCTACGTGGCCGAAGGATCCTCGGGCTGAGTCGCGACAAGTCGGTAGGCCGCCAGATTCCCCCTCTTGTTCGGCACCCGTTCAATTTGGCCGCGCTTCATCAGCCCTTGGAAGATTGTCTTCACCTTGTTCTCCGACCCGATGCCGGAAAGCTCACGCACGATTCTGTTGGTGATCTCGGGATGGGACTGAAGGTGCTCCATGATCATTTGCTCAGGGGACGCCAACTTCTCATGCCGTATATTCACCAGCACCGAGTGGTCGAGTTCTGTGATGACCGGATCCTTCAGCTGGAGCTTCTTCATTGCGTCGAAGGCGGTGTTGAGGCCCTCGCCGACGTCCTTATTCGGTGCATCGGGGAACTTATTGATGAGTCGTACGACGTTTCCGTTGCGAGCGAAACGTTCGTCGAGAATGTTGGCCGGAGATACATGTCCGGCCAGTCTGCCAGGGCTCTCGACTTCAACGCGGTTGTCGAACACTCGAATATGTACGTCGTCTGCGACACCGTAATCTCGGTGAATCAGCGCGTTGGTGATGATCTCATGCAGTGTCTCAGGTGGGTAAGACACTGCGGCAAGGCCCGCATCGCCTAGTTTGCTGATCGACTCAACAAGTTCAGTTGTCAGCCGCACCGCGTCGCGGATCTGGTTGTAGAGCGGACCCTCGATCGTCACAGGCTGACCGTCGAGCGTCTCGCGCTTACCCTCAGTATCGGACGTCTTATATCTATACAACTTGACCGACGATCGCTTCGGCAGATCGGCCTGCGGCAGGTCTGAGTACAGCAGCAGCCCAGCCACAGTTGGCTTGTCCGCAACAATCACGCGCTGCATGCGCAGCCAACGGTCGGGTTCCGCGAGAGGAAAGGCGCCCAACATGAATGAGATGGTGAGCTCCGAATTCGTTATCGCCTCGACCGGTGTGTTGACAGTCTCAGTCTCGAAAGATGTTAAGCCCTTGTCTCTCTCTAGCTGACGGAGCCGAGCGTCCGTGGTCAAAGGCTGCGATGCTGCTCCGCGGCGCAGGTAGACGATTCCATCGCTTGCCTTACGTATGGCACCTGACCGCAGAACTATGACGTGCATCACCAGCCCAGGCTGAGTTTCGTTAAGCAGAAACTCATACCGAAACCCGTCCCCGAGCGGGAAGAGCTGCTCAAAAATCTGAAGATGGCCGTTCGCGGCCTCTTCGTCGATGAATCCGTTCCAGGTGAAGGTGCCGTCGTGCTCGTCGATGCCGACATAGAGTTCTCCGCCATCCGCATTCGCGAATGCGCTTAACGCCTTGGTCAGCTTCGCAGGCGACACTGCCTTCGCTTTCATATCGGAGAAGTGGCCTTCGCGCACAGACAAGATGCGGGCTACCTGGTCGTCATCGATAGCGATTGTCTCGATCGGCATGCGCTCATTCTGGCAGAGGGCTTCGACGTTTCGAGGCGGCGGACGCGTGTCCGACAGGATTTTTGATTTCGGCGCTGCCTCGCGACTGCGCGATCCCAGCGCCTGACGTGGTGGGCCCCGTGGGGCTCGAACCCACGACCCGCGGATTAAAAGTCCGATGCTCTACCGACTGAGCTAGAGGCCCTCGCCGACAAGCCTACCGGCCTCGCGGGGGCGTTCGTGCTCACCGCCGCCGGCGCGACACGATCCAGAAGAGATACGCGCCACCCACGACGGCGGTCACGAGGCCCACGGGGATCTGCAGCGGAGCCAGGGCTCGCTGGGCGATCACATCGGCGACTAGCAGCACCGCCGCACCCGTGATGGCCGAGCCGACCAGGGGAATCCCCGTCGCGCCCATGGTCCGTCGGGCGAGCTGGGGTGCCGCGAGGGCGATGAAGCCGATGGGCCCGGCGACGGCCGTCGCCGCCCCCGTCAGAAGGGCGGCGACGACGATCAGCAGCACGCGTATGCGGCCGGTGCGCACCCCGAGGGCCACCGCGGTATCGTCGCCCAACTCGAGAGCGCGAAAATCGCGGTACACGGCCACGAGAACGAGCGACAGGATGCCGATCGACGCGAACAACAGCGCGACGTCTTCGAACGACGTCGCGGCCAGGCTCCCGTGCAGCCATTGCGTCGCATTGCGCGCGATTTCGAGGGGAGCGCGGGTGAGCAGATAGTCGTTGACCGCCGAGAGCAGGGTCGACAGGGCGATTCCCGCGAGGACGGTCCGCTCTCGCGAGATGCCGACGCTGCGGGCGATGGCCATGACCACCACGACGGTGAGCAGCCCGCCCATCCACGCACCCGCCGCGGGAGAGGCTGCCGGGGCGAGGAGCGTGAGGCCCACGAGGGCTCCCGTGGCGGAGCCGGCGCTGAATCCGATGATGTCGGGGCTCGCGAGCGGGTTTCGGGCGAGGGTCTGGAACACCGCCCCCGCAAGTCCCAGCGCCGCGCCGATCGCGAGCGCCGCGAGCACCCGCGGTACCCGCAGCCCCACCACCACGACCGTGGAGCGGTCGTCGCCGTCTCCCGTGAGAGCGGATGCCACCTGCCCCAGCGTTGCGTGGAAGGACCCCGTCGTCAGTCCGACGACGGCGGCGACCGCGGCCACGACCAGCGTCGCGACGAGGACCAGGGCGTACCGGCGACGCCTCCGTGATCGAGCGGGCGTGCGGAGGAGGGCCTCGGGGCTCATGACGTCTCCGTCTTCCGCAGGATGAGCCACAACAGCAGCGGGGCGCCCAGGAAGGCGGCGACGATTCCCGCCTCAACCTCGCCGGGAAGAGCGATGACACGGCCGAGCACGTCGCTCGCGAGGGTGAGGGCGGAACCCGTCACGGCCGCGAGCGGCAGCGAGACGCGCACCGAAGTACCGACCGCCCCGCGCACCGCGTGCGCCACGAGCAGCCCGATGAAGGCGAGGGGACCCGCGGCCGAGGTCGCGGCGGCGCAGAGCAGGGTGATCGCAGCGCCTGAGCCGAGCATGATGAGCGGCGGGGAGACGCCGAGCGAGCGGGCCAGGTCGCTTCCGAGCTGCAGCTGATCGAGGCCGCGCGAGACGACGACGGCCAGTACGATCCCCACCGCCGCGAACGGCAGCAGCTGAACGGCCACCGTGGGGTCACGACGCTCGAACGACCCGACCGCCCAGAAGCGGAACGACTCGAAGGTGTCGTCGTCGACCAGAGTGATGACCCGGACGACCGCCCCGAGACAGGCGCTCAGTGCGACGCCCGCCAGGACGAGGCCGATTGCGTCGTCGCGGCGGTCCCCGCGGGCGGCCGCGTGGACGAGCAGCGACGCTCCGGCAGCCCCGACGAACGCGAACCAGACGTAACCGCTCGCGGTGGCGACGCCGAAGAATCCGATGGCGACGACCACGCCCAGCGCCGCGCCCGCATTCACGCCGAGCAGGCCCGGGTCGGCCAGGGGGTTTCGCGTCGCGGCCCGCATGAGCACGCCCGCGATGCCGAGACAGGCGCCGGTGAAGATCGCCGTGAGCGTTCGGGGCAGACGAAGTTCGTGGACGATGACGCCCGTGGCATCCCGTCGATCTGTGAAGAGGGCGGCCAACACGTCACCGGGCGCGAGAGCGCGAGAACCCACGGCGAGGCTCGCGAGGATCAGAAGGGCCAGGATGCCGCCCACGGCCAGGGTGAACACGAGGGCCCGCGCAGGCGAAGAACGTCGGCGCCGCGCGAGGTGAGCCACGCCCGGGGTGGCGGGCGGGTGGACGTCGAGCACAAAGGTAAGGATAACCTCACTTGGTGACTGTTCTTCGTTTCGCGTCCTCCCGTGCCCCTTTCCGTCCTCGACGCCTGCTCGCCGCCGGGTTCGTCGTCACCGCGCTGGTCCTGACCGGATGCTCCGGTAACGCGGCCGCGCCCTCGACCGTCGACGCCGAGGCGGGCGCGACCGGTCAGTGGATCGTCTCGCGCGACCTCGACCCGGGGATGGGCTCGCCCGAGGCCGACGGCGTCTTCCCCCGAGAGGTGGCCCACTACGCGGGAACGACGAAGATCGCGGCCAAGCCCCAGCGCATCGCCGTCGTCTCCACGGGGCAGCTTGACGCTCTTCTCTCGCTCGACCAGGTACCCGTCGCCGCAACCCGCGCCGAGAACAGCGGTCTGGTGCCGCAGTATCTGCGCGACGCGCTGCCCGACAAGGCGGCGGCGCTCGATGCCATGGCCGATATCGGCGAACGCACCGAGCCCGACCTCGAGGCGATCGCGCAGGCCGCCCCCGACCTCATCCTGATCAATTCGACCAGGGGCGCGCAGCTCTACGACGCTCTCTCCGCCATCGCACCGACCGTGGTGACCAAAGGCAACGGCGTCAATTGGAAGAGCGACTTCCTCCTCATCGCCGACGCTCTCGGGGAGGAGGGTGCCGCGCGCGGAGTGCTGGACGGCCTGCAGGATGAGAGCGCTGCCTTCGCCCAGACGCACCCGGCCGGGAAGCCTACGGTCTCGTTCCTGCAATCGACCGGTGACCGCACCCGCATCATGGGACTGCCGTCGTTCGCGGGAGGTATCGCCGAGGATCTCGGCCTGGGGTGCCCGGCGTCGCAGCAGTTCGACGAGACGTCGCAAGAGATCAGTGCCGAGCAGATCGACCTGGCCGACGCGGACCGCGTCTACTACGGCGGAACCGGGCAGGGGCGGAGCTTCATCGAGAGTGCCCCGCTGTGGCCGACCCTCGGCGCGGTGGCGGACAAGCGAACGGTCACCGTCGACTTCGACCCGTGGTTCATGAACGCCGGGCCGATCGCGGCGCGTCTCGTCCAGGAGGAGATCATCCGGACCGTCGGGGACTGAGGAACCCCGCAGACACGAAAGCGAGCGCCGGACCCCCTCGCCTGGGGTCCGGCGCTCGCCGTCAGGATCGGTCGATCATCGACCGTTCAGAAACGCGGGTGACCGCGCGTCCGGGAATTACAACGCGGGTGACCGCGCGTCCGGGAATTACATGGTGGGGGGCATCAGCACCGAGTCGATGAGGTACACGGTGGCGTTGGCCGTCTGGACGCCACCGCAGATGACGTTGGTCGAGCCGTTGACGGTGATCGCGTCACCCGAGCCGGCGACGGTGACGTCCTGGCCCTCGACCGTGGCGTGCGTGCCATCGATCTCGCTGGGGGTGAGCTGGCCGGGGATCACGTGGTACGTGAGGATCTTGGTCAGCGTGGCGGAGTCGGTCTTGAGTCCGTCGATGGTCGCGGCCGGGATCTTGGCGAACGCGTCGTCGACCGGGGCGAAGACGGTGAACTCGGAGCCGTTCAGCGTGTCGACGAGGTTCACGTCGGGGTTCAGCTGGCCGCTGACGGCCGCGGTGAGCGTCTTCAGCAGCGGGTTGTTCGAGGCGGCGGTGGCCACCGGGTCGGCGGCCATGCCGGCGACCGAACCCGAGCCCGAGGGAACGGCGGCGGCGTAGTCGGCGCAGCCGGGGCCCACGAGGTTGGCGGCGGGGTCCATCGCGCTGGACGACATCGACGGCGATGCCGACATCGAGGGCATCGAGCTCTCGTCGGTGGTCGAGCCGCCCGAGGTGGTGCCACCCGAACATGCGGTGAGGGCGAAAGCCGAGCCCAGAACGAGGGCGAGACCAGCGATAACGGGCTTCTTGTTGGTGAGCATGACATTCCTCCGAAATCATCCGGATCGCGTCTGCGACCCGTTTGGGACACCCCGGTGCGAGGGGCGGTTCGCCGTGGAGCGGCTTACACAGGGTCTTCGAGACCCCCTCGGGATCGGATTGCGAAATGTTGCGGATCCGGGGGTCTGGCGGCATCCATGAGTCGAAAAATACCAGATGAGAGGCGTGTAAATATTCTCCAGAATGTTTTTCGACCTGCACCGCTGTCGGGGTCGGGGCTCGGGTCTGCCAGATAACGGTTTGCCCTATCTACGCCGCCACGCGCGCGCACACGCGTGGGGGCGCGTGAGAGGTAAGCAATGATGGATGCCATGGTGATCGACGGCTTCGACCTTCCCGACGACGGGGTGGAGAACGCCGACTATGTGGGCGGACTCCTGCTGCGCGTGGCCGATGGCGACCGGACGGCTTTCGCAGAGCTGTACGACGCGCTGTCCGCTCGCGCCTTCGGCCTGATCCTGCGTGTGCTCGTCGACCGCTCGCAGAGCGAGGAAGTGCTCCAGGAAGTCTTTCTCGAGATCTGGCAATCCGCTGGGCGCTTCACTCCGAACAGAGGACAGGGAAGATCGTGGGTTCTCACGATCGCTCATCGTCGAGCGGTGGATCGCGTGCGGTCATCGCAGTCGAGTGTCGATCGAGACGTGCGTGCGGGCTTCCGGGATATGGATGTCGCCTACGACGCCGTGTCCGAGAAAGTCGAACTGAAGATGGAAGGGCGGCGCGTCGTCGATGCACTGGCGGCGCTCCCCGACGCCCAGAAGGAAGCACTCACGCTCGCCTATTTCGGCGGATACAGCCAAAGTGAGATCGCGACCCTGGTCGGGGCACCGCTCGGCACGATCAAGACACGAATGCGCGACGGACTGTCGCGCTTGAGAACGGAGATGGGGGTGGACAAGTGAACGAGAGGGATTTCGCCGACCTCGCCGTCGGACACGCGCTCAATGCGCTCTCCGAGGCAGATGAACGCGCGTACCAGGAGGCTTTGGCGGGCAACCCGCACTGGGGCCACCATGTACGCGGTGCCGCTGATGCTGTCGCCGCGATCAGCGCTTCTGTCGAGCCTGTCGAGCCCCCGCCGTCCGTCCGGGCCTCGCTGTTCGCGCGCATCTCCGAGCTGCCGCAGGAGTCAGCCGTCGCGTCCACTTCTGAGTCCTTCCCGCCCGGCGACGACGAGGACTTCGCCGCTGCGGGTGCTGCGCCCGTCGAGCCCGAGCGGGAGACCGTCTCCGTCGGTCCGTCCTCGGCGTCCGGCTGGGGCCCCCGTCGGTGGTTCACCCTGGCCGCATCGCTCGCGGCGGTGTTGATCCTGGGCTTCGGCGCCGTCACGGTGAGCCAGCTCGTCTCGCCGCCGTCGTCGGTCGTCGCGCTCCGTCAGATCGAAGACGCCCCCGACGCGCAGTCGGCGTCGACCACTCTGCCCGACGGCACGGTGGCGACCGCGCACTGGTCGCCCTCGACGGGGCAGAGCGTCCTCGTCACCGACGGGATGCCGGCCCTCGCCGCCGACAAGACGTACGAGCTGTGGTTCGTCCGCGGTGACACCCCGATCGCGGCCGGCACGTTCGAGCCCGATGAGGCGGGCAGGGCCACCGCCGTGTTGAAGGGCGAGATGCACGCGGGCGATGTCATCGCCGTGACGATCGAACCCGCCGGCGGATCGCCTGACGGTACTCCGAGCACCGCCCCCGTCGTCGCCGTCGCCACGGCGTGATCGTTCGCTTCCTGCGGCCGCGCGCGTCGGTGCGGGCGGCCGCAGCGAGCAGACCGACGCTCTAGCCTGGATGAATGAGCGATTCCCCCCGCGAGTTCCACAAGCCGGTCCGGCGTCCCGCCGAGCTGTTCGACCGCCTCTTCGCCGCGGAGGACCCGGCTGAGGTGTCGCGGGTCGCGCACAGCACGGCGCAGGCGCTCTTGTCGCGAGTGCGGGCCGACCCGAGCGTCGACGTGGTCGAGCGTCTCGTCGCCTTCACCGACGACCACGGCATCGACGACATCGCCGAGCTGTGGTCGCGCTCGCCTGCCCGATCGCTGCCCGGGGCGCTCTGGCGTCTCTACCTGCTGCAGCTGATGATCCACGACGACGCGGCGACGGCCGCTCTGCTGTACGAACGCGGGCGCGTGGAGATCGCGACGGTGGATGCCGTGGTCGCCGGCGCTCCCGCCCCCGCAGGCCCCGAAGAACTCGTGCGGTTGATCGACACCATTCTGCGCGGCCTCTTCGAGGGGGACTTCGCCGTGGCCCTCGACCGCGCGGCGGCGTTCTGCCGTGTGCAGGCGGCGGGGTCGACGCACCTCGCCGACGATTACGAGAACACCGAATCGGAGCGGGCGTCCGCGCTGACGACGCGGGCCCTGCGCCTGGCGACCTACGCGGAAGATCTCTCGGCATCCGCTGCTCTCTGGCGCCGCGACGCGCTGACCTGAGCGGGAAAGAAAAGTGCCGGACCGCAGAACGCCTCTCGGCGCATGGCCGCTCATAGCGGCAGAAGATGGAGCCCGGGGTTACTGCGGCCCGGCTGAAGAAGTGTAACAAGACCCGCCCGCGGACATTCCCTTCCGCGGCCCCGTTGACAAGGCCCGGGCGTGTCGGCCCGGCGGCGTAGGCTCGCCTCATGGCTTGGCGCTTCGCTCTCGTGATCGACCCCGTGGCATCCGACGAGGAACGCAGCGACTACGCCGACACCCTGCGAGAGATCGATCCCGACGGCCCCGCCCTGGGGGTGGGCGAGCTGAGCGCGCAGCGCGGTGACGGGATCTTCGAGAGTCTCGGCGTCGTCGACGGGCACGTTCAGGAGATCGAACCCCACCTTGCGCGTCTGGTCCACTCGGCCGCGCTCTGCGACCTGCCCGCGCCGAATCTCGGGCAGTGGCGCGTCGCGATCGAGCGCGCAGCTCGTGCCGCGGGCGAGGGCGAGAACGTCATGAAACTGCTCCTCAGCCGCGGCGTCGAGCACGGGCCCGCACCGACCGCGTGGATCACGCTCGCCGACGCTCCCGACAACAGCCGCGGACGCACCGAGGGGGTCGGCGTCGCGACCCTCGACCGCGGCTACGCCCTCGACGTGCCGGCTCGCTCTCCCTGGCTCCTGCTCGGCGCGAAGACGCTCTCATACGCGGTCAACATGGCCGCCATCCGCGAGGCCAAGAGCCGCGGGGCCGACGACGCCGTTTTCGTCACGAGCGACGGGTATCTGCTCGAGGCGCCCACGGCATCCGTCGTCCTGCGTTTCGGTGATCGCTTCGTCACGCCGGAGCCGCAGGCCGGCATCCTGCACGGGACGACGCAGCTCAGCCTGTTCGCCTTTCTCGAGGGTCGCGGCTTCGCCACGTCGTACGAGACCGTTCCCGCCGGGGATCTTTCGAGAGCGGATGCCGCGTGGCTCCTGTCGAGCGTCCGGCTCGCGGCCCCGATCCGCTCCGTCGACGGCGCCGACGTGCCGGTGGACCGCGCGTTCACCGACGAGCTGAACGCGTACCTGCTCAGCCCTCGCGACTGAGGCTCGGAGAGACGACGAAGGCCCCGCCGGAGCGGGGCCTTCGCGCGGTGGCTGCTTATCCGAAGCGACCGGAGACGTAGTCCTCGGTGGCCTGGACGCTGGGGGCCGTGAAGATCGAAGCGGTGTCGTTGTACTCGATGAGCTTGCCGGGCTTGCCGGTGCCCGCGATGTTGAAGAAGGCCGTCTTGTCGCTGACGCGCGAGGCCTGCTGCATGTTGTGCGTCACGATCACGATCGTGTACTCGCTCTTCAATTCGCCGATGAGCTCCTCGATCGCGAAGGTCGAGATCGGGTCGAGGGCCGAGCAGGGCTCGTCCATCAGCAGCACGTCCGGCGAGACCGCGATCGCGCGCGCGATGCACAGGCGCTGCTGCTGACCGCCCGAGAGGCCGCCGCCGGGCTTGTCGAGGCGGTCCTTCACCTCGTTCCAGAGGTTCGCGCCGCGCAGCGACTTCTCGACGAGGGCGTCGGCGTCGCTCTTGGCCATCCGCTTGTCGTTCAGCTTCGCGCCGGCCAGCACGTTCTCGCGGATCGACATCGTCGGGAACGGGTTCGGACGCTGGAACACCATGCCCACGTGTCGACGGACGAGCACGGGGTCGACGCCGGGGCCGTAGAGGTCGTCGCCGTCGATGAGGACGCGGCCCTCGACACGGCCGCCGGGAATGACCTCGTGCATGCGGTTGAGGGTGCGCAGGAACGTGGACTTGCCGCAGCCCGAGGGGCCGATGAACGCCGTGACCGAGCGCGGCTCGATGTCGATCGAGACGCCCTCGACCGCGAGGAAGTCGCTGTAGTAGACGTTGAGGTCCTGGACCTCGATGCTCTTGGACACGAGTGTGCCTTTCTGGGCTCAGCGCGCCTTGGGCGCGAACACCGCCGCCACGATACGGGCGATCAGGTTGAAGATGACGACGAGGACGACGAGAAGGAAGGCGGCACCCCAGGCGTTCGCCTGCGACGCATCGATGTCCTGCCCGGGGAAGCTGTACGCGGTGTACGCCATGACCGGGAGGGTCTGCATGGGACCCTCGAAGGGGTTGGCGTTGAAGTTGTCGGTGAAGCTCGCGGCGATGAAGATCGGTGCGGTCTCACCCACGACGCGGGCGACGGCCAGCACGACGCCGGTGATGATGCCCGAGGCCGCCGTCCGCAGCACGACCTTGATGATCGTGGCCGAGCGCGGCACGCCCAGGGCGAGGGAGGCCTCGCGCAGGTCGGCCGGGACCAGACGCAGCATCTCCTCGGTCGAGCGGATGACGATGGGGATCATCAGCACGCACAGGGCGATGGATGCCGAGAAGCCGCTGAACGCCTTCGGACCGACGACCAGGCTGAACAGCGAGAAGGCGAACAGACCCGCGACGATCGAGGGGATGCCGGTCATCACGTCGACGAGGAAGGTGATCGCGCGGCGCAGCGGGTTGTTCGGCTGCGCGTACTCGACGAGGTAGACCGCGGCGAGCACACCGATCGGCACCGAGATGAGAGCCGCGATCCCCGTGATGATGAGCGTGCCCGTGATGGCCTGCCAGGCGCCCGCGGTGGCGACCACCTCGAGCGTGTCGGGGTTGAACGCGGTGCCGCCCACCTGCGTGACGAAGTTCCAGTTGACCACCGCGAGGCCCTTCGACACCACGGTCCACAGGGTCGAGATGAGCGGGGCGACAGCGAGCAGGAACGCCACCGTCACGAGACCGCGTACGACACGATCCACGGCCTTGCGGCGGTTCTCGACGATCGAGGAGCCGACCCCGATGGCGATCAGGTAGAGCACCGCCGAGAGCACGAGCCACGCCGCGAGGTTGAAGCCCCCGAGGAGGAACTGGATTCCGGCCACGACGACCGCGATACCCAGCAGCAGGGCGGGTTCGATGAAGCGGGGGAGCTGGCCGCTGGTCAGCGCCAGGGGAGCGGAGGACGAGGGGGCCGTGACGGTCATGAGCGCTTGCCCTTCTTGCGACCCTTCGCACCGGGGCCGGTCGCCCCGATGATGTAGCGGGCGAGCATGTTCACCGCGAGCGACACCACGAACAGCATGAGACCGGTTCCGATGAGCGCGGATCGCTGCAGGTCGGTGGCGATCGGGAAGTTCAGCGCGATGTTGGCCGCGATGGTCTGCGAGTTGTAGCCGTCGGTGAGCAGGAGCACCGAGTAGATGAGGCTGGGCGACACGATGAGCGCGATGGCCATCGTCTCGCCGAGGGCGCGGCCGAGGCCCAGCAGCGTGGCCGAGACCATTCCGCTGCGGGCGTAGGGGAACACCGCGAGGCGGATCATCTCCCAGCGCGTGGCGCCGAGGGCGAGGGCGGCCTCTTCGTGCAGACGGGGGGTCTGCAGGAAGATCTCGCGCGTGATCGAGGTGACGATCGGGAGGATCATCACGGCGAGCACGACGCCACCGGTGAACATGGTCGAGCCGGTGGTCGAGACGGGACCCTGGAAGAGCGGGATCCAGCCGAGGTACTGGTTGAGGAACTCGCCGACCGGCACGAGCAGCGGGCGCATGACGATGATGCCCCACAGGCCGAACACGATCGAGGGGACCGCGGCCAGAAGGTCGACGATGTAGCCGAGGAAGCCGGCGATGCGCCGGGGCGCGTAGTGCGAGATGAACAGCGCGATGCCGATGGCGACGGGAGTTCCGATCACCATGGCGATGAGCGCGGCCCAGATGCTGCCGAAGAGCAGCGGACCGACGTACTCCCAGAAATTCGTCCAGCTCCCGTTCTGGTACCCGGCGAGATCGCCCTCGGTCCAGTTGCCGGTGATGGCGGGGATGCCGCGGATGATCAGGAAGATCGCCACGCCGGCGAGGATGATCATGATCGACACGGCGGCCGTCGTCGACAGCCCCAGGAAGACGGAGTCTCCCACGCGGCGCTTGCCGACGATGGACGTCCGCGGGGGAGGGGAAGACGGGGCGGTCTCGGTGTCTGCGACGGTGTCAGTCACGGGGAATCTCACGCTCGGCACGGGTCATGGGTTCTCCTCGATCGGGTATCTCTGAGGATGTCGGCTCAGCGGAGCGTTCGACGAGTCGACCGCTCCGATCAGCCCGGCCCGATCCGCACGCGAGGTGCGGACCGGGCCGAGTCCGAAGAGATGTTTACTTGATCGACGCGAGCGTCTCGGCAGCAGCCGAGAGCACCGAGTCGGGCAGCGGCGCGGAGCCGGCGTTCTTGGCCGCGACCTGCTGGCCGAGGGTGCTGGTGACGAAGCCGAGGTACGACTTCACGAGCTCCGACTGCTTCGCGTCCTTGAACGTGGTGCAGGTGATCGCGTACGACACGAGCGGGATCGGGTAGGTCTCGGCCGTGAGCTTCGAGTAGTCGAACTTCTTCGACAGGTCGCCCGCGACGCCGTTGCTGGCGTCGACAGCGGCAGCGGCGAAGGTCGCCGTGACGGCCTCGGGGCTGTACGCGATCGCGGTGCCGTCCTGGATGATCGACGCGGCGTTCAGGCTGCCGATGGCGGAGTGGTCGGCGTAGCCGATGGTGCCGGAGCCGGCCTTGACGGCCTCGACGACACCCGAGCCACCCTTCTGCTTCGACACGTTGCCCTCGATCGGCCAGTCCTTGCCCGCGGGCTTGGTCCAGACCGACGACTGCGTCGCGGCGAGGTAGTTGGTGAAGTTCTGCGTCGTGCCGGAGCCGTCCGAACGGGCGACGGTGGTGATGGCGCCGGCCGCGAGAGCCGTCCCGTTGTCCTTCGTGATGGCCGGGTCGGACCAGTCGGTGATCTGCAGGGCGAAGATCTTCGCGATCGTCTCACCCGAGAGCTTCAGGCTGGTGACGCCGGGGATGTTGAAGATGATCGCGACACCGTCGAGGTAGACGGGGATGTTCACGCCGCCCTCGGTGCAGAGCGCCTTGGACTGGGCCGTCTGGTCGGCGTTCAGCGGCGAGTCGGAGCCGGCGAAGTCGTACGCGCCGCTCAGGAAGTTGGTCACGCCACCGCCGGAGCCCTGCGACTTGTCGTAGTTGATCGTGACGCCCTTGGCCTGAGCGTTGTATGCGCTGGTCCACGCGGCCTGCGCGTTGGCCTGGGCACTCGAACCGCCCGCGGTGATCGTGCCCGAGAGGTTCGGGTCGATCGTGAAGGCGACGTCGGACGAGGTCGACGAGGGGGTCGAGCCCGCGGCGTCGCCGGAGCCCGAGGAGCCGGCGCAGCCGGCGAGGGTCAGGGAGGCCACGGCGGCCACGGTGCCCAGCTGGGCGAGTCGGGAGAGCTTCACGGTGTGAATCCTTCGCATGTCGGGAACAGGAACCCGGTGCAGGGTTCGTCGTGAACGGTAAACAGCGACAGAGAACAGAGTGCGTTGCACGGGTGAACGGAAGGTGAACCGGGGTGGCCGTTCCGGGGCGTTTTCCCGGGGGTTGTACTGTTCACCTCCGTGACGACCTTCGCTTCCGAAGCTCAGGCCCCGCTCGACCGGACAGGGGCCGCGCCGCCCCCGCGCACGCTCATCGACATCCTCACCGACGTCGCCGCACGGCATCCCGAGGCTTCTGCGATCGACGACGGGTCGGGTGCCCTCAGCTATCGCGAACTCCTGGCGCGCGTGTGGCGCACGGCCGCCGCCCTGCACGACGCCGGGGTGCGGCGAGGCGACCGGGTGGGCGTACGCATGCCGTCCGGCTCCAAGGAGCTGTACGTCTCGATCCTCGCGGTGATGGCGGCGGGCGCCGCCTACGTCCCGGTGGATGCCGACGACCCCGACGAGCGTGCGCGCTTGGTGTTCGGCGAGGCTGGCGTGCGCGGCATCGTGGCGGGCGTGGGGGAGTTCGTCGCGACGGAGGGTGATCTCGTGCGTCTTTACGAGGGGGACGCTCCGCACCCGAGCACGAGTGCCGTGCCGATCGTCGCCCCGCCCACCGTCGACGACGACGCGTGGATCATCTTCACCTCGGGCTCCACCGGTGTTCCGAAGGGGGTCGCGGTGTCGCACCGCTCGGCGGCGGCGTTCGTCGAGGCGGAGGGACGTATTTTCCTGCAGGGGGAACCGCTCGGTCCGGGGGACCGGGTGCTCGCGGGGCTTTCGGTGGCCTTCGACGCCTCGTGCGAGGAGATGTGGCTCGCCTGGGGTCACGGCGCGTGTCTCGTGCCGGCTCCCCGCTCTCTCGTGCGATCCGGCGAGGACCTCGCCCCCTGGCTGCTCCGCCAGGGGATCACGGTCGTGTCGACCGTTCCGACGCTCGCGGCGATGTGGCCGGCGGACTCGATCGAGAACGTGCGTCTGCTGATCTTCGGCGGTGAGGCGTGCCCGCCCGAGCTCGCCGCGCGTCTCGTGGCCGAGGGGCGAGAGGTCTGGAACACGTACGGACCGACCGAGGCGACGGTCGTGGCGTGCGCCGCCCCGCTCGACGGCTCGCTGCCCGTGCGCATCGGTCTGCCCCTCGACGGGTGGGCTCTCGCGGTGGTGGATGCCGAGGGCCTCCCCGTGGCGGAGGGGGAGACGGGCGAGCTGATCATCGGTGGCGTCGGTCTCGCCCGTTATCTCGACCCGGCGAAGGACGCCGAGAAGTACGCGTCGATGCCGACCCTCGGGTGGGAGCGGGCGTATCGCTCCGGCGACCTCGTGCGCTTCGAGCCCGAGGGGCTGGTGTTCCAGGGGAGGGCCGACGACCAGGTGAAGGTCGGCGGTCGGCGCATCGAGCTCGGCGAGGTGGAGTCGGCACTGCAGGACCTGCGCCACGTCAGCGCGGCCACGGTCGCCGTGCGCACCACCGAGGCCGGCGTGCCGGTTCTCGTCGGTTACCTGGTGATGGAGGAGGGGGCGGAGCTCGATCGCCCCGAGGCGCGCGCGGCTCTCGCGGAGCGCCTCCCGGCGGCGACCATCCCGCTCCTGGGCGTGGTCGACGCTCTGCCCGTGCGCACCTCGGGCAAAGTCGACCGCGCCGCCCTTCCTTGGCCGCTACCCGGTGTCGAAGCACCCGTCCCCATCGACTTCTCGGACAACGAGGTCTGGCTGGCCGAGCAATGGCAGGCCGTGCTGGGCCTGCCGGTCACCGACCGCAAGGCGGATTTCTTCGATCTGGGCGGCGGCTCGCTCGCGGCCGCGCAGCTCGTCTCGCGCATTCGAGCGCGCGTCCCCGAGTTCTCGGTCGCCGACATCTACGACGTGCCGCGTCTGGGCGCGATGGCCAAGGCGCTCGGACCGCAACTCGCCGACGATGCCCCCGCCGAATTCCACCGCCCCGAGCCCACGCCGCGCACGACCCAGTGGGCGCAGACGCTGCTCGGGGTCCCGCTCTTCATCCTCTCGGGCGTGAGATGGGTGCTCTATCTGCTCACCGCCTCGGCGATCCTTCGGCTCGTCCCCGGGTTCGACGTGCTGCCGACGGTGCCGTGGCCCGCTCTCGTCGTCGGCCTCGTCGTGTTCGCGACGCCGTTCGGTCGCATGGCGATCGCCGTGGCGTCCGCTCGCGTGCTGCTCGCGGGGGTGCGCCCCGGCGACTACCCGCGCGGAGGGTGGGTGCACATCCGCCTCTGGCTCGCCGAGCAGATCGCCGATCAGGTGGATGCCGTGGGCCTCGCCGGTGCCCCCTGGGTGTCGTACTACGCCCGTGCTCTCGGCGCGCGTATCGGACGCAACGTCGACCTGCACGCGCTGCCGCCGGTCACGGGCATGCTCGTCGTCGGCGACGGCGCCTCGATCGAGCCCGAGGTCGATCTCACCGGGTACTGGATCGACGGCGACCTGGTCCGTATCGGCGAGGTGCGCATCGGGGCGGAGGCCACCGTCGGAGCCCGCTCGACCCTCGCTCCCGGAACGCGCATCGGTCGTCGCGCCGAGATCGCGCCGGGGTCCGCGGTGTTCGGCCGCGTCAAGGCCGACCAGTCGTGGGCGGGGTCTCCCGCCGTGCGGGTGGGCGGCACGGCGAAGGACTGGCCGAGCGAGCGTCCGGCGGCACCGACCCGGTGGCTCTGGGCGTATGCCGCGTCGGCGCTCGTCCTTGCCCTGCTGCCCCTCGCCGCCTTCACCGTCGGCGGGCTCGTCGTGTCGCAGGGGATGCGCGATGCGAATGACCTCGGCCGGGCCGCCGCGGGGGCCTTCGTCTGGCTCGTTCCCGGCGTCGCCGTCACGGGCCTGGTGTTCGCGGCATCCGTGGTCCTTCTCGTGCGCGTGATGTCGATCGGTCTCACCGAGGGCACCCATCCCGTGCGCAGTCGCGTCGCGTGGCAGGCGTGGACGATCGAGAGACTGCTGGATGCCGCCCGCACGGTGCTCTTCCCGTTGTACTCGTCGCTGTTCACGCCCGTATGGCTGCGTCTGCTGGGCGCGCGCGTCGGGCGGGACGTCGAGGCGTCCACCGTTCTGCTCATCCCCTCGATGGCGCGGATCGAGGACGGGGCGTTCCTCGCCGACGACACCATGGTCGCCTCCTATGAACTGCGTGCCGGATGGATGCGGCTCGGTCCGGTGCGCATCGGCAAGCGCGCCTTCCTCGGAAACTCCGGCATGGCCGCTCCCGGGCACCGCGTTCCGCGCGACGGGCTGGTCGCGGTGCTGTCGGCGGCACCGCTCAAGGCCAAGGCGGGCTCCTCGTGGCTCGGCTCGCCCGCGGTGCGTCTGCGGAGGCTTTCGGCGGCGGGTGACGAGTCGCGCACCTACCGGCCCACCTCGGCGCTGCGTTTCGCGCGAACGCTCTGGGAGCTGTGTCGCTTCGTGCCGGTGGTCGTCACGTGCGCCATCGGTCTCGGCGTGATCTTCGCGCTCGCGGCCCTGTGGGAAGGGCTCGGCCCCGTGTGGACGCTGCTGCTCTCGGGCATCGTGATGCTCGCGGCGGGTGCCGTGGCCGCAGGCGTGTCCACCGCGGCGAAGTGGGCCATCGTCGGGGTCATCCGCGCCGGGGAGCAGCCGCTGTGGTCGAGCTTCGTGTGGCGCACCGAGGTGTCGGATACGTTCACCGAGATGGTCGCTGCCCCGTGGTTCGCTCGCGCGGCGGCCGGAACGCCCGCGCTCGCCGTGTGGCTGCGCAGCCTCGGCGCCACGATCGGGCGCGGGGTGTGGTGCGACAGCTACTGGCTGCCGGAACCCGACCTGGTCACATTGGGGGATGCGTCAACGGTCAACCGCGGATGCGTCGTTCAGACGCATCTGTTCCATGATCGAATCATGAGCATGGATACCGTCGAGTTGGAGCCGGGGTCGACCCTCGGTCCGCACAGCGTCGTCCTCCCCGCCTCGACCCTCGGCGCACACGCGACCGTGGGGCCCGCGTCGCTCGTGATGCGCGGGGAGACGGTGCCGGTCGGCTCGAGGTGGAGCGGCAATCCCATCGGCCCGTGGCGTGCGGTGAAGGTGCGCGCCTACCAGTCGACGACGTGAGCGTGGCCGACCCCTACGCCCCGCAGAGCGGCGACCTGTCGTACGACGTCGAGTCATACGATCTCGCGATCGCCTACCGGGTACGCACGAACCGCCTCGAAGGTGTGGCGACGATCGTCGCCGTGGCGCGCGAGACGGTGTCGTCGATCGCGCTCGATCTCGTCGGCCTCCGCACCTCGCGGGTGCGTGTCGACGGCGCGACCGCCCGGTTCTCGGCCGGTCCCCGGGTCGTCCGCGTCACGCTGCCCCGCACGCTCGCCGCGGGCGACCGGTTCGATGTCGAAGTGACCTACGCCGGGGCTCCGGCTCCGCGCCGTTCGCGCTGGGGCACGGTCGGATGGGAAGAACTGGCCGACGGCGCCCTCGTCGCGGGCCAGCCCATCGGTGCGCCCACCTGGTTCCCCTGCAACGACCGGCCCGACAACCGCGCACGTATGCGGCTCGAGGTCACGGTCGACGAGGGATACGTCGCAGCGGCCACGGGGGTCGCAGGCGCCAGCGTGCGGCGGGGTGGCCGGGTGACGACGAGCTTCGTCTCGGACGTCCCCACGGCGACCTATCTCGCGGCGGTGCACATCGGCCGGTACCGCACGCGCCAGCTCGCAGGTACCGGTGATTCCGTGGTTCCTGCGGTCACGGTCACCGCCCCGCCGGGGCTCACCGCGGCCGCCGATCGGGCGTTCGCGACGGTGCCCGACATGCTCCGGGCCTTCGATCGCCTCTTCGGACCCTATCCGCAGGAGGCCTGCACGCTCGTGGTCACCGCCGACGAGCTGGAGATCCCGCTCGAAGCTCAGGGCCTGGCTGTCTTCGGCATGAACCATTTGGTTCCCGCCGCGCAGCGGCTGGTGGCGCACGAGCTGGCTCATCAGTGGTTCGGCAACAGCGTCGGTATCGCGCGGTGGAGCGACATCTGGCTGAACGAGGGTTTCGCCTGCTACGCCGAATGGCTGTGGTCGGAAACGTCGGGCGGGGCTTCCGTCGAGTCGTGCGTCGCGGATCATCACGCCCGCCTCGCCGCCAAGCCCCGTGATCTCGTTCTCACCGATCCGGGCCCCGACGACATGTTCGACGATCGCGTCTACAAGCGCGGTGCGTTGACGCTGCACGCCGTACGGCGAACTCTCGGCGACGACGCGTTCTTCGAGCTTCTCCGGTCGTGGACGGCGGACCATCGTCATGCTCTCGTCACCACCGACGACTTCCGTGCCGCGGTCGAAATCGCCGGGGGAGCGGATGCCGCCGCGGTGCTGTCACGGTGGATCGACGACGTGGCATTGCCTGCGCGACCCTGACGGCCGGCGTCACACCGGGGCGGTTTCGGCGCGAGCGACCACGGCCACCGCGATCACGACGCCGTTCGGACCGTCGACATCCCATCCGCGCCAGCGGCGTTCTCGCGCGTTCGCCGCGCTGCCGCCCCTCGTCGGCGACTCACCGAAAGGAGACGACTTCACCCGAGCGGACCATCCCGAGGTGACCGGTGTCACCTCCACGCGACGAGGATCCACGGCGAGGCCGCGCCCGTCGGCTTTCAGCACGGCCTCCACGCGCGCCCACGCGCGGGCCGGCGCGGTGCTCGACGGAGCCGACATCACAGCTCGCTCTCCCGCATCGTCGGGCAGCACTCGCTCCAGACCGCCCGCGTCGACGGGCACGGCGTCCACGCCGACCCGCTCGTGGCCCCACGCCGCCACCGCGACGGCCCATCCCTCCACGTACGACACCGAGACAGCGGCATCCGCCCCGTCCACGTGGATGCGGCCGTGGTCTGCGCCGCACGCGGGGCAGCGTGAGCGGAATCGAGCGCCCGGCACGAGTTCGGCCAACAACGCCCGTGAGACGTCGCGACGCGCAGAACCGGCGGGGACCTGGCGCCAGGCGACGCGGATGCCGGTGGGGAGCGTCACACCTTCGGTTCGTGCGTCTCGATGGCCACGATGCCGGCGCCGGGGTGCTCGACCGGAATGTGCACGACCGAGAACGCCGCGGGCTCGAGCGCCGAGGCGCTTCCGAGATACGACCCGCCCATGGTCCCGGTCGCGAGCGCGAGCTCGTGCAGGATGTCGGGCAGCACCGGCCGATGGCTCGACACGACCACCGGCTTTCGGGCGCGAACGCGTTCTCCGATCAGTGAGCGAGCGTCGGCGCGTCCCTGCTCCCACGCGTCCTGACTGACGGCCTCTGTCAGGTTGATTCGCTGGCCGAGAGCCTGCGCGAGGGGGGTCGCCGTGCGAACGCATCGCTCCGCCGGGCTGGAGTAGACCCGCCGGACGCCGAACGCGAGAAGGGGGCCGACGATCGCCTCGGCCTGCCGACGACCACGCGGGGTCAACGGTCGAGCGCTGTCGGATCCCTGCCATTCCTCGCGCGGACGCGCCTTCCCGTGGCGCAGCACGACGATCGGAAAGGTCGGCAGCGCCCCCTCGTCGACGATCCGCGTGAACTCGTCGAGGATCTCGATGTCGACGGGATAGCTGAGGTTCTTGCGCGCTTTCTTGAGGCTCACCCACTCGATCGCCGCGACCTCCTTGTTCGGCACGAAGGTGGAGCTGCGCACGGCGGCGTCCGTCGCCTCGGCCGCCCAGTAGTGCACGATCTTGGTGCGGGAGCTCGGCATCCGATATCTCGAGACGCCGACGGGCACCCCGAGCGAGACCCGGATGCCGGTCTCCTCGCGGATTTCGCGCACGGCGGTCTCGGCGAGCGTTTCGCCGGGGTCCACCTTGCCCTTGGGCAGGGTGAGGTCCCGGTACTTGGTGCGGTGGATCAGCAGCACGCGGAGCTTCCCCTCCACGTGTCGCCAGACGACTCCGCCGGCCGCGTAGACGGCCGTTTCGGTCTCGGTCTTCGTCACCGTGCCGTCCGGGCCCGACGCTTGCGCTGCACGAGGGCCATGGTGTGCTCCTGCAGATCGATGAGAGGGGCGCCGGACTCGTCGACGCTGTGCCTCGTCCATTCGCCCTCGGAACCGAGGTGCCACGAACTCGTGCCGTCGTCCATCGCGAGGGTGAAGAGAGTGATGAGCTCCTGCACCTGAGCGGGGTCGACCACCCGCACGAGGGCCTCGACACGGCGGTCGAGGTTGCGATGCATCATGTCGGCGCTCCCGATGAAGACCTGCGGATCGCCGTCGTTCTCGAACGTGAAGATGCGAGAGTGCTCCAGGTAGCGTCCGAGGATCGAGCGCACCGTGATGTTCTCGCTCATACCGGGAACGCCCGGCTTGATCGAGCAGATGCCGCGCACCCACACCTCGACGGGAACGCCCGCCTGGCTCGCGCGATACAGCGCGTCGATGATCTCTTCGTCGACCATCGAGTTGACCTTGATCCGCACGCCGGAGGGCTTGCCCTCGAGGGCGTTGCGCCGCTCCTTGTCGATGTGGCGGAGGAGTCCCTTGCGCAGGTGCAGGGGAGCGACGAGCAGACGCTTGAACTTCTTCTCGATCGCGTATCCGCTGAGCTCGTTGAACAGGCGCGTCAGGTCGCGGCCCACCTGGTCGTCGACGGTGAACAGACCGAAGTCTTCGTAGATACGACTGGTCTTGGGGTTGTAGTTACCCGTCCCGACGTGACTGTAGTGGCGCAGGCGTCCCTCTTCTTCGCGGATGACGAGGGCGAGCTTGCAGTGGGTCTTGAGTCCCACGAGGCCGTAGACGACGTGCACGCCGGCCTTCTCGAGCTTGCGCGCCCACACGATGTTGTTGGCCTCGTCGAAACGTGCCTTGACCTCGACGAGCGCGAGCACCTGCTTGCCGGCCTCCGCCGCGTCGATGAGCGCCTGCACGATGGGGCTGTCGCCCGAGGTGCGGTACAGCGTCTGCTTGATGGCCAGCACGTGCGGATCGCGGGCGGCCTGTTCGAGGAAGGCCTGCACGCTCGTCGCGAACGACTCGTAGGGGTGGTGCACGAGCACGTCGCCCTTGCGGATCGCGCCGAACAGGTCGGCACGGCCGTTCTGCTCGGGCGGCTGGAAGGCCAGCGCCGTCTTGGGCACGTGCGGCGGGTAGCGCAGGTCGGGGCGGTCGATGCGTGACAGGTCGAACAGGCCGCGCAGGTCGAGAGCTCCGGGCAGGCGGTAGACCTCCTGCTCGGTGATGTCGAGTTCGCTCAGCAGCAGCGAACGCGTGACGTCGTCCATGTCCTCGGTGATCTCGAGGCGGATGGGGGGACCGAAACGACGACGCAGGAGCTCGGCCTCGAGCGCCTGGATGAGGTTCTCGGTCTCGTCCTCCTCGATCGTCATGTCCTCGTTGCGCGTCAGACGGAACGCGTGATGGTCGAGGACCTCCATCCCCGGGAAGAGGTCGCCGAGGTGGTTCGAGATGAGTTCTTCGAGGGGGAGGTAGCGCACCCCGGGGCGGTCGCCGTCGATCTCGACGAATCGGGGGAGCATCGGGGGCACCTTGAGGCGCGCGAACTCCTGGCGACCCGTGCGCGCGTTGCGGATGCGGATCGCGAGGTTCAGCGAGAGCCCCGAGATGTAGGGGAACGGGTGGGCCGGGTCGACAGCCAACGGCATGAGTACCGGGAAGACGTTCCGCTGGAAGTACTCGGTCAGCCGTGCGGCGGTGGCCTCGTCGAGTGAGTCCCACGAGACCACCTCGATGCCGGCGTCGGCGAGTGCGGGGCGCACCTTCTCGGTCCACGCGGCGGCGTGACGCAGCTGCAGGCGGTGGGCCTCGGCCGAGATGTCGGAGAGCACGTCGAGCGGGGCGCGGCCGACGTTCGTGGGGACGGCCAGGCCCGTGACGATGCGGCGCTTGAGGCCGGCGACACGCACCATGAAGAACTCGTCGAGGTTGCTGGCGAAGATCGCGAGGAAGTTCGCGCGCTCCAGCACGGGGACCGTGGGGTCCTCGGCCAGCTCGAGCACACGCTGGTTGAACGACAACCAGCTGATCTCGCGGTCGAGGTATCGGTGGTCGGGCAGCTGATCGTCTTCGGCCTCGACGGCCTCGTCGAAGTCGTCGTCGTCGGCATCGCCGAGACCGGCATCCAGCGAGTCGTGTTCCATCATTCCCACATCATTGCAGGGGACGGTGACACGGGAGTGAACACGCGGTGCGCGCAGCTCTACGCGGGGGCGGATGCCGCGGCGGGGGCGTCGTCTTCGTAGACGTTGAAGCGGTAGCCGACGTTGCGGACGGTGCCGATGAGCTGCTCGAGGTCGCCGAGCTTGGCGCGAAGGCGACGCACGTGCACGTCGACCGTTCGGGTACCGCCGAAGTAGTCGTAGCCCCAGACCTCGCTGAGCAGCTGCTCGCGCGTGAAGACGCGCGACGGGTGCGTGGCGAAGAAGTGAAGGAGCTGGAACTCCTTGTACGTGAGGTCGAGCGGCTTGCCGTGCACCTTCGCCGAGTAGGAAGACTCGTCGATCGTGATGCCGGAGGTCTGGATGCGCGTGGACACCTGGTCTGCGGCGCGCCGCCCCATCGCGAGGCGGATACGCGCGTCGATCTCGGCGGGACCGGCGCCGACGAGCACGACATCGTCGATCCCCCAATCCGTGGAGACGGCGGTGAGGCCGCCCTCGGTCACGATGAGGACGAGGGGCGCCTCGACACCCGTGGTCGTGAGGATCTTGCTGAGCGACTTCGCCCCGACCAGGTCGAATCGCGCATCGACGAAGATGACGTCCGCACTGGGGGCGTTCACCAGTTGCGCAGCCTCGGCGGGGATCTGTCGCACCCGGTGACTGAGGAGTTCGAGCGCAGGCAGGGCAGCCCCGCCGCCCGGGGCGGAGCTGAGGACAAGAAGCTGAGCCAAGAGGACCTCCCGTGCGGCGTGTCGCGCACCCGATCATCTTAGGGTGACGCGCGGGAGCGGCTCGACACCGGCGCTGCGCGTGCGCATCACCGGGGTCGTGAGTGAAGATGGGTCTCATGTCGACCCCCGACCTCGCGCCGCGTCGCACCTTCGGCGGCATCGTGGCCGTCTGGGTGCTGGCCGCGGTGGCGGGAGTGCTCATCGGCCTGTTCGCACCCGAGCACTGGCGTGCGCAGTGGATCACGGTCGCTCTGGGCGGCTGCATCATCGTGGCCTTCGCTGTGCAGCTCTGGTCTGGGCGCTCGCAGGCGTTCATCCAGCGCATGGCGGCGAGCAGTCTGGGGGCGATGGTGGTGCTCGGCATCATCACGGCCGGGTTCGGACTCGCGGCGCTGGTGTCGGGCTAGGATTGCGCTATGGACCTTTTCGCGCTCGAAGCGTTCTTCGTGGGACTTCTCGGCCTCGCCTCGCTGGCGATCGCCTTCGTCTCCGGAACGGTCATCTGGAACCTCTACCGCGGCCAGCGCTGAGCGCGTCGTGATCGAGATCCCGACCGATCTCCCCGCCGACCTCGTCCCGCTCTCGTGGCTGGTGGGCGTCTGGGAGGGTACCGGAGTCATCGACTACGAGGTCGACGGACGATCCTTCTCGGGTGAGTTCGCCCACCGCGTGAGCTTCAGTCACGACGGCGGCGCGTTCCTCAACTACTCCGCCGACGCGTGGCTGCTCCAGGGAGAAGAACGACGTCCCCTGGTCTCCGAGATCGGCTACTGGCGTCTCGCGCGACCCGTCGGCGACGCCGATGCCGGCCCCGGCCTTCTCCCCGCGACCGCCGAGCCCGTCACTCGCACCGCCGACGACGTCGAGGCCCTGCGAAACGCCGACGGCGGCTTCGATATCGAGGTGAGTCTGGCGCACGCCGACGGCATCCTGGAGCTCTATGTCGGGCAGGTGAAGGGTCCGCGCATCGACCTGGCGACGGATGCGGTCGTCCGCACCGCCGGTGCGAAGACCTACACGGCGGCGACCCGTCTCTATGGTCTCGTCGACAACCACCTCCTCTGGGCGTGGGACATCGCCGCGCTCGGTCGGGAGCTGGGTTCGCACGCCTCGGCGCGACTGGCTCGAGCGGAGTGACCATGACTTCTCTCTCCGCCGTCCCGGGAGCGGTGATCGACGACCGCGGGCTGCGCCACGTCGGCTCTCCCGTCGCGGAGCAGCGCCGCCTGGCATCCGGAACGGCTCTCGCGCCCCTCGGTGACCGCCGCGTCATCACGGTCTCGGGCGAGGACCGCCGCAGCTGGCTCGACTCGCTGTCGTCGCAGGCCCTCACTCACCTCGCGCCCGGCGTCTCGACCGAGTTCCTCATCCTCGACCCCCAGGGCCGCGTCGAGCACGCCGCCTCGGTGGTCGATGACGGCGAGACCACGTGGCTTCTTGTCGACGCGTCAGATGCCGCGGCCCTCGCCGTGTGGCTCATGCGGATGCGCTTCCGCCTCCGCGTGGTGGTGACCGACCGCTCTGACGACCTGTTCGTGTTCGGTGGCACGCGCGCGGCCGTGGGGTCTGTTTCGACCGTCGCGCCGGTGTGGGTCGATCCGTGGCCCGATGTCTCACCGGGCGGGTGGGCGTACGCCCGCGTCGAGCCCCATCCGGGGGCCGACCGCGACTGGGCCGAAGCGATCGTGGATGCCGCGGAGTTCGAGCGAGTGATCGCGTCGGCCGCGAGCGGCGAGACGGCGTTGGCCGGTCTCGACGCCGTCGAAGCCCTGCGCGTCGCCGCGTGGCGTCCTCGCGTGGCGATCGACGCCGACGAGCGACTGCTCCCGCACGAGATGGACTGGCTCCGCACCGCCGTGCACCTGTCGAAGGGGTGCTACCGCGGTCAGGAGACGGTGGCGAAGGTCCACAACCTGGGGCATCCACCGCGCCGCGTCGTCGCCCTCCAGCTCGATGGCAGCGACAACGTCCTGCCCGCCCGCGGGGATGCCGTGCGCGCGGGCGACACCGTGATCGGCGCCATCACCTCGGTGGCCGTCCACCACGAGGAGGGGCCGATCGCCCTGGCCCTCGTCAAGCGCACCGCTCCCGAGGGCGAGCCGCTCGTCGTCGACACCGCCGACGGGCCGCTGGCCGCGGCGGCCGAGACCGTCGTTCCCGCCGACGCGGGCGCCACCGCCGCCGTTCCCCGCCTGCCGCGCCTCGGGCGGCGACGCGCCGCGGAATGACCCCCGACGACTCCTCGACGACCGTCGGGGTCGTCGTCGCCGGTCCGCGTTGGCGCTCCACCGTCGGGCGCCGGGTCAACCGCGTGCGCGAGTCGCTACCGGCGATCGCGCAGATCGTCGTCGCCGCGACCGCGGCGTATGCTTTCGCGCACTTCGTGCTGGGGCACTCGGTCCCTCTGCTCGCGGCGACGGTCACGGTGTCGAGCCTGGGGCTGGTGCGCGACGCGCGCCCGTGGCGGGTCGCCGAGACGGTCATGGGCATGCTCGTCGGCATCCTCATCGCCGAGGTCGTCCTGCTCGTCGCCGGGGCCGGATGGTGGCAGATCGCCCTCGCGATGACGGTGACCCTCGTCGTGGCCCGGTTCCTGTCGCCCCAGCCGGGCTTCGCGCTCGCGGCGGTCGTCCAGTCGCTCATCGCCCTCGTACTGGTGTCGGGCGTGCCGTTCCTGCGCCTCGTGGACGGGGCGATCGGCGGCGTCGCCGCGCTCATCGTGACCGCGCTGATCCCGCGCACCCTCCGCCGCACCGAGCTGCGCGACGCCGACGAGCTCTTCGACGCGCTGGATGCCGCCATGGACACGATCGTCCGCGCGCTGCGCAGGGGCGATCGTGCTCGCGCCGAGCGCGGTCTCGAGCGAGCCCGTTCGCTGCAGACCTACGTCGACGCGTGGAGCGGTTCGCTCGAGTCGGGACGCGAGGTCGCGCGCATCTCGCCGTTCCTGCGCCGACAGCGCACCGAGCTCGATCGCCATGAGCGAGTCCGCGGGGCACTCGACCTCACCACGCGAAACCTCCGCGTGGTCGCCCGGCGCGCGGCCTATCTCTGCGCCGACGGCGAGAGCCGCCCCGTCCCCGCTGATCTGCTGGCCGAACTGGCGCGGGGCGCGGGGCTCGTCCGCGACAGTCTCGACGACATCTCGCTCGAACCCGTCGCCCGAGAAGCCGTCGGCGCGGTCGCTCGACGGCTCGATCCCGCGAACCTGCTGCCCGAGGGGCGTGTCGGCGAGCTCAACCTCATCGCGGCCCTGCGTCCGCTCGCCGTCGACCTCCTCGTCGCGGCCGGAATGCCCTCGGCTGACGCCCGGGCACTTCTCCCGCGGGTGTGACGCTCAGCGCGGAGCGACGGCTTCCCATGCGACGCCCACCTCGCCGAGCCGCCAGCGCTCGCGGCGCAGCAGGGGCCACCCGGCGTCCGCCAGGGCGCGCATGGCCGTGCGCCACCGGTGGACCGGCCCGAACGGGGCGACCACTGCGGCGCGCGCCCATTCGCGATCGAGGGATGCCACGAACTCCTGCACGCGCTCCCCGTCGACGTTGCGATGGATGAGGGCCTTCGGCAGGCGCTCGGCGGCGATCGCGGGGGAGTCGAGCTCGGCGAGACGGAGCGAGACGGTGAGGCTTCGGGGCACGGCATCCGCCCCCACCTCCGCCCAGGTCGCGATACGACCGATCTCATCGCAGGTGCCCTCGACCAGGATGCCGTCGGGCTGCAGCCGCGCGCACATGCGGCCCCACGCGTCGGCGACGTCGGCCTCGTCGTATTGGCGCAGCACGTTCATGGCCCGGATGACCGCGGGCCGGCGCCCGCCCGGTACCGGGACTTCGAAGCCTCCGCGAGCGAAGGACACCCCCTCGACCGCCGTCGACTGCTCACGGGCGCGTGCCACGCGCTCGGGGTCGATCTCGAGGCCGAGGACCTCTGCATCCGGCCTCTGGCCGCGGAGCCGAGCAAGAAGTTCGAGGGGTGTCACGGCGCTCGCCCCGAAGCCCAGGTCGACCACGAGGGGGTCGTCGGCGCGACGGAGGACCGGGTGCCGAGCGATCCACCGGTCGATGCGTCTCAGGCGGTTCGCCCCGGTCGTGCCGCGGGTGGGACGGCCGACGGGGGAGGGGGTCACTCCACTATTTTGCCAGGACTCCGCGCCCCGGCCCGCGGTCCGCACGTCGGTAGCATGGAGTCATGCCTCACACGCTGATCCTCCTCCGCCACGGGCAGAGCGAGTGGAACAAGACCAACCAGTTCACCGGCTGGGTCGACGTGCGACTCACCGACCAGGGCAAGGCCGAGGCGAAGCGCGGCGGCGAGCTGCTCGCCGAGTCCGGCGTCCTTCCCGACGTGCTGCACACCTCGGTGCTCAGCCGTGCGATCCAGACGGCGAACATCGCCCTCGACGCCGCCGACCGCCTGTGGATCCCGGTCAAGCGCTCATGGCGCCTCAACGAGCGTCACTACGGCGCCCTGCAGGGCAAGGACAAGGCGCAGACCCTCGAGGAGTTCGGCAACGAGCAGTTCATGCTCTGGCGCCGCTCTTTCGACGTTCCGCCCCCGGCGCTGTCGGCCGACGACCCGTACAGCCAGGTGGGTGACCCCCGGTACGTCGGCATCGACGGCGAGGTGCCCGACACCGAGTCGCTGAAGATCGTCATCGACCGCATGCTGCCGTACTGGCACAGCGACATCGTCCCCGATCTGCAGGCCGGCAAGACCGTGCTCGTCACGGCGCACGGCAACTCTCTGCGCGGACTGGTCAAGCATCTCGAGGGCATCAGCGACGCCGACATCGCCGAGCTGAACATCCCGACCGGCATTCCGCTGGTCTACCGCCTCGACGACGACCTCAAGCCCCTCGGTCCGGGCGAGTACCTCGACCCCGAGGCCGCGGCCGCCGGTGCTGCCGCCGTCGCCGCTCAGGGCAACAAGCACTGACGTCCGACAGAAGAGGGGGTGGATGCCGATCGGCATCCACCCCCTCTTCTCGCGCTCTGGGGTCAGATGACCGGGCTCGGCTCGGCCGCGCTCTCGTCGTCGGCGCCGGCCCAATCGCCGGTCGCGAGGTAGATGACCTTCTTGGCGACGGACACCGCGTGGTCGGCGAAGCGCTCGTGGTAGCGGCTCGCGAGGGTGGCGTCGACCGTTGCGGTCGCCTCGCCCTTCCACGAGTCGCCGAGCACCTTCTCGAAGACACTGAGATGCAGTTCGTCGATGTCGTCGTCGGCGTCGCGGATGGCCTCGGCGAGCCGAAGGTCCTGCGTGCGCAGGAGCTCGGCGAGTTTGCGCGCGACCTCGACGTCGAGCTCGCCCATGCGGGTGAAGGTGCTCTTGAGCCCCTTGGGGATCGCGCGCTCGGGGAAGCGCGAGCGCGCGAGCTGAGCGATGTGCTCGGCCATGTCGCCCATGCGCTCGAGCGAGGCGCTCACTCGGAGGGCGGTGACCACGATGCGCAGGTCGCGGGCGACGGGCTGCTGGCGGGCGAGGATCTCGATCGCGAGCTCGTCGAGCTCGAAGGCCTTCTCGTCGATGACGGCGTCGGCCTCGATGACCTCTTCGGCGAGCGAGACGTCGCTCGTGCCGAACGCGCGGGTGGCGCGGTCGATCGCGATGGTCACGAGGTCGGCGATCTCGACCAGTCGGCTCTGAACGTCCTCGAGGGACTGGTGGAATACTTCGCGCATGGGCGGGTACCTTCCTCGTCGGCGGCACGGCACGGAGTGTCCCGCAACCCTCGGGATTCTTCCCAGCGAAGGTTAACGAGCGGTGCTGTGACAGTGAATAGTAGCCTCTGCTGCGACTCTCACGGGGGTGAACGGCCGGTGACGGTCGAGGGCCGCCCCTACGCTGGGGGCATGGAACAACCGCAGCTCGTGCTGCTCGCGCTCCTCGCAGGACTCCTGATCGGAGCCGCGGTGGTCGGCCTGGTGGTCGCGGCACTGCGTGCCCGCGATCGCTCCCTGGCACAGACCTCCGCGGAGGTGCCGGAGGGCGTGGAGGCCATGCTGGGGGCGATGGACGACCCCGCCTTCGTGTGCGACACCTCATCGACGGTGCTCGCGCTCTCGCCTGCCGCCGAGGTGTTCGGCGCCCATGCCGGAGAGGTGATCTCGAGCGAGGAGCTCAAGCGCGTGGCCCGCGTGGCGCGCGACACCGGATCGGGCATCGCCGAGAATCTCCGTCTGCGTCGCGGTGCCGCGCCCGCCGAGCCGCGTCTGGTCGCTGTCCGCGCGACTCCCATCTCGGGCCGTCTCACCCTCGTCGTGCTGCGTGACATCACCGAGCGCGAGCGGGTGGAAGAGATGCGTCGCGATTTCGTCGCCAACACGAGCCACGAGTTGAAGACACCGGTCGGTGCCGTGAGCCTGCTCTCCGAGGCGATCGAGTTCGCCGCGGACGATCCCGCTCAGGTACGCCACTTCGCCTCGCGGCTGCAGGCGGAGGTCACGCGGTTGGCGGCCCTCGTGAACCGCATCCTGAGCCTGTCGCGCCTGCAGGCCTCCGACGAACTGCGCGACGTGCGCGACGTCTCGATCGACGAGGTCGTCACCGCCGCGGTCGAGGGCTACGCGATCCAGGCGGATGCCGCTCAGGTCACGGTCGTCCGCGGCGGTACCAAGGGGCTGTGGGTGCGCGGCGAGCCGCAGATCCTCACCGAGGCCGTGGGCAACCTGGTGGCGAATGCGATCGCGTACTCGCCGGAGGGGTCGAAGGTCGGCGTCGGCGTCAAGCTCGATGACACCGTCGTCGAGATCGCGGTGACCGACCGCGGGATCGGCATTCCCGAAAGCGACCAGCACCGCGTCTTCGAGCGGTTCTACCGTGCCGATCAGGCTCGCTCCCGCCGGACCGGCGGAACCGGCCTCGGCCTGTCGATCGTGAAGCACGCCGTCCAACGCCACGGGGGAGAGGTGCGGCTCTGGTCGCGTCCGGACCGCGGCTCGACCTTCACCATCCGACTCCCCATTTCGGAGGCTCCCGATCTCGAGGGCGTCCGCCCCAAACCCCGTCGCAAGGGCCGCAAGAGCTCCGCGACGACCCCCGTACCCGCGAAGGGAGACACCGCATGACCCGCGTTCTGATCGTCGAGGACGAACCCGACCTGGCCGACCCCCTGGCCTACCTGCTGCGCCGAGAGGGCTACGAGGTCGAGATCGCCGAAGACGGTGCCCTCGCCCTGGCCGCCTTCCGAGAGCGCGGCGCCGACATCATCCTGCTGGATCTCATGCTTCCCGGGATGCCGGGGACAGAAGTGTGTCGTCAGGTGCGACTGGCCTCGCAGGTGCCGATCATCATGCTCACAGCCAAGGATTCCGAGGTCGATATCGTCGTCGGCCTCGAGCTCGGCGCCGACGATTACGTCACCAAGCCCTACTCGACCCGCGAGCTGCTGGCGCGAATGCGCGCTGTGCTGCGCCGTCGCGCGCCGGAGGAGGCCGACCTCGACGACCGCATCCTGTCGGGGGGACGCGTCGTGCTCGACATCGACCGCCACACCGTCGCGGTGGACGGCGGGGAGATCAACATCCCCCTCAAGGAGTTCGAGCTCCTCGAGGTGCTGATGCGCAACGCCGGTCGCGTGCTCACGCGGGGACAGCTCATCGATCGTGTGTGGGGGACGGACTACTTCGGCGACACCAAGACGCTCGACGTGCACATCAAGCGCATCCGCTCGCGCATCGAGCAGAACCCGAGCGAGCCGAGCATGCTCGTCACCGTGCGGGGACTGGGCTACCGCTTCGAGGCCTGACGGCTCGCGAGAACGACGAAGGCGCCGACGGAGAACCGTCGGCGCCTTCGTCGTGAGGTCAGGATGCGGGGGTCGGGCTGGCCGTCGGCGTCGCGGAGGGCGTGGCCGGAAGGGGGGTGACGCTGAAGGACGGCTCGGGGCTCGGCGCGAGCGGCGCGAGGTACTCGAGGGCGCCGTCGAGGACGGGCACCTGGATGAGCGCGCCCTGTCCGTCACCGGACTGGAAGTACACGGGCACCGTCGACCCGGGAACGGCGTCGATGTCGTCGAGTCGCAGCGGCTGGACACCGTCGGCCAGGTCGCCGAGGCTGAGCGTCCTGTTGGCCAGCACATTCACCGAGGAGCGGACAGCGCTCGAGCCCTCGCCGACCTCGAGGCGCAGCGTGAGCGGCTCGGTGGTGTCGTTGACGACGGCCGCGACGAAGTTGCCGGTGGTGCCGTCGTCGTTGGCGACGATCATCGCGTTGCGGATGTGCAGCGGACCGGAATCGGCCGGGACGTTCACCCCGTCGGAGGCGGAGTAATCGATGGTGGTCGCCTGCGGGGCGAGGATGTTGCATCCCGTCGTACCGAGTACGACAGCGGCACCCAGGGCGATGGACGCGATCAGGCGCGTTTTCACGGATCCTCCAAGATCGACAGACGGCATCCAGATCATCCTACGGGGTCCGCGGTCCGGGCCTGCTCGCACGCGCGCGGGAGGGACTGCGGGTGGGGAGGGCGGAACCTTAGCGCATGCGGGCCTGTGGTATCCTGGATGTTGCCGAAAGGACATAACTCCATGCTTTTTGAGGTTGGCGAGACCGTCGTTTACCCGCACCATGGCGCGGCCACGATCATCGAGGTCAAGGAACGCGTTATCAAGGGCGAGACGAAGAAATACCTGAAGCTCAATGTCACCCAGGGAGACCTCGTCATCGAGGTTCCGGCGGACAACGTCGACCTCGTCGGCGTTCGTGACGTGATCGGCAAGGACGGTCTCGACCGTGTCTTCGAGGTGCTCCGTGCGCCCTTCACCGAGGAGCCGACCAACTGGTCGCGTCGCTACAAGGCGAACCTCGAGAAGCTCGCTTCGGGCGATGTGATCAAGGTCAGCGAGGTCGTCCGCGACCTGTGGCGCCGCGATCAGGACCGTGGCCTGTCCGCCGGTGAGAAGCGGATGCTGGCCAAGGCGCGCCAGATCCTGGTGTCGGAGCTCGCTCTGGCCGAGAAGACCGACGAAGACCGCGCGAGCGTCGTGCTCGACGAGGTCCTCGCCTCCTGATCCTGCTCAGCGCGTCGCCCTTCCGCGGCGGCGCGCTAGCGTGAACGGGTGACTCTCACCCCCGTCCCGCATCTCGCGGTCATCGTCGTCGCCGCCGGTTCCGGCACCCGTTTGCAGGGTGGGGCGCCGAAGGCGTTCGTCGGCATCGACGACCGGTCGATCCTGCATCACGCTCTGCGGGGCGTCTTCGCGGCGATGTCCGCGCAGGTCGTCGTCGTCGTACCCCGAGGTTACGAGGGCGAGGCCCTGACCGATGCTCGGAATGCCGCCGGCGATCGCGCCGACCTCGTCACGGTCGTCGTGGGCGGGGCGACCCGGCAGGAGTCGGTCGCCGCGGGCCTCGCCGCGTTGTGGGCCGACGTCGAGATCGTCCTCGTCCACGACGCCGCGCGTGCGCTGACGCCCCCCGCTGTCTTCGACCGCGTCGTTCACGCCGTCGACGCCGGAGCCGCCGCCGTCATCCCCACCCTTCCCGTCGTCGACACCATCAAACGCGTCGACGAGAGCGGCCGAGTGGTCGGCCCCGTCGATCGCAGCGAGCTCGCGGCCGCGCAGACGCCCCAGGGCTTCCTTCGGTCGGTTCTCGAGGCGGCCCTTGCCGCGGTCGACGCCGACCACACCGACGACGCGGCTGCCGTCGCGGCAGCGGGGCACGCGGTCGTCACGGTCGAGGGAGACGCGGCGGCGTTCAAGATCACCACGGGGCCCGACCTCGAGCGTGCCCGCGCCCTCCTCGCGACCGAGCCCGCGGCATCCGTCGCCCGCCCGCCGATGCACTCGGCCCCTCGCGTGGGTATCGGCACCGACGTGCACGGGTTCGGGGGAGAGGGAACGCTGTGGCTCGCGGGCCTGGAATGGCCGGGCGAGGTGGCATTGTCGGGGCACTCCGACGGTGATGCCGTGGCTCACTCGATCGTCGATGCGCTGCTGGCGGCGGCGGGGCTCGGAGACATCGGTACGCACTTCGGCACCGACCGACCGGAGTTCGCCGGCGCGCACGCGGCCGCCTTCCTCTCGCATACCGTGCAGCTCTTGTCCGACGCGGGATGGCGCGTCGGCAACGTCGCCGTGCAGGTGCAGGCCCGTCGCCCGCGCTTTGCCGACCGCCGCATCGAAGCGGAGCAGGCATTGTCCGCCGCGCTCGGGGGAGCGCCGGTCTCGGTCAGCGCTACCACCACCGACGGCCTCGGGTTCACCGGCCGGGGCGAGGGGGTCGCCGCGTTCGCAACCGCCCTCGTCGTGCCGGTCTAGCCGTTCTGGTTGCGACTTCTTCCTTCCGGGAGGCGCGGGGTCGGTCGTTTCTTCGCCCCCTCGGTGGCGTCCGCTGTGCCCGCACGCCGGGCCGTCGCGACGGCGCCCCGGGGCCGGGCCTCCAGGGTGCCGTCGCGTCCGAGGTCAGGCCACGGCGCGCCGTGACGGCTCGAGCAGCTTCAAGAACGAGAGGTCGTCGGCCACCTTCGTGATGAGCGCGTGGTCGATGGAGGGGATGTCCGGTGACCCGAGCGGGTGGATCGTCCGGATGGCTTCCACGAACGCGTCCGCGGGGATGGTCGAGCCGGCGTGCGGTTCTTCCGGGGTCGCGAACGCGTGCATCAGCGGCAGAACCGATCGCGCACGATCCTCGTCGGGCAGCGCCTCCAGCGCCGTGCGGAACCGGTCCACCCATTCGGCGTGGTCCGCGATGCGCTCGATGGCGTACCCGTCGTCCTGGAGCCAGTCGACGACGGTGTCGAGGGAGACGCCGTCGTCGTTCGGGTTCACCACGTTGTAGGTGCGGTATCCCGCGTTGGTGGAGGCGCCGATCGCGGTCATGGCAGCGGAGGTGAAGTCGGCCGGCAAGCCGTCGTAGTGCGACGACAGACGCTCGCCGTCGGCACCACGCCGAACGAAGGACTCCGGTGCCAGCCCCGTGGCGAGAACGCTCCAGACCAGCCGGGTGAAGACGTCGGGCAGGTTCACCTGGCCGCGCCAGCGCGGGTGCGCCAGAACCATGTCGGAGCGGAATACCGCCACCGGTACGCCGTGCTGCTCGTGCGCTTCGCGCAGCAGCACCTCGCTCGCCCATTTGCTCGCCCCATACCCGTTGGCGTACTCGTCTCCGATGCTCCACGCGGGGATCGTGTCGCGGATGTCGGCACGCTCGTCGAGGGCGGCGGGGGCGGCCGGGTCGGCCGCGGCTTCGACGGTCGGCCGCGCGCCACCGGCGACCGCGACGCTCGAGACGAAGGTGACGGGCACGCTGCCGGCGGCGATGGAGAGGCGGATGATCTCGGAGGTGCCGACGACGTTCGGACCGAACAATGCCGTGTATGGCAGCACGTGATTGACAAGGGCGGCGGCGTGCGCGATGAGGTCGACGCGGGCGGCGAGGTCCCGCCACCGCGGCTCGTCGAGACCGAAGAGGCGCTCGCTGACATCGCCGGCCCTCACCTCGAGCGAGGCCCCGAGGTCTGTGAAGCGCTCAGCGAAGGCAGGATCTGCGGCGAACGCGGTGTCGAGGCGACGTCGGGCGTCGGCGTCGTCGGAACCGCGAACGATGCACACGAGCGTTCCGCCCACCGGAGCGAGGCGTTCGAGCCAGTCGAGGGCCAGGAACCGTCCGAGGTACCCGTTGGCGCCCGTGAGCAGGACCGTGCGGCCTCGGGCAGTGCCCGCGGGCTCCGAAGCGGCGGGGGTGCGCGAGGTACGCAGGACCGGCTCCGGGATGCCGCCGAGCACCCGGTCGAGGCGCAGGTCGCTCGCACGCAGCGTCGACGGGTCGGTACCGTGCACGCGAGCCACCGTGGGCCGGTCGTCGGCGGCCGAGCGATCGATGAACGCGGCGATGGCGGTGAGATCGTTCGTCGGGTCGGTGATGACCCCGACGGGCACCTCGGTACCGAAGACGTCCTCGAGCATCCCGGAGAAGGTCAGCGCCGACAGCGAGTCGCCGCCCAGGTCGGAGTACCGGGCTGCCGCAGCGGTTGCCGAGGACACCTCGGCGCCGAGGAACTCGCAGGCCGCGCGCACCACGGTGTCGAGCGTCGGCTCGAGGCCGACGCGCTCGCGGAGGGCTGCCACCAGGGCACCACTACGCTCTTCGGCGAGGTCGGCATAGAGACTCGCGAGCCGTTCGCCGTACCGTGCCGTGATCCGCGGTCGCAGGAGCTTGCGGGCGTCCGAGAGCATGCCGTTCTCGACCGTGAACGGCTCCGGTTCGACGATGACCCCGCGGGGCACCTCGTAGGGGGCGAGGCCATGCTCGCGTGCGGTGCGCTGAAGAGCGGCGAGCACGTCGCGCTCCGACGATCCCGCATCAGCGGGCACGACGACCGCGACCAGGAACGCGTGTCGGCTGTCGCCGTGCAGCGCGATCTGGCGCACCTCGGGCGTCCCGCCGTACGTGGCCTCGAGAGCCGCCACCGCGACGAACTCGCCCTGCGACAGCTTGATGACGTTGTTCCGGCGGTCGAGGTATTCGTAGGAACCCGGTCCGGTCTGGGCCATGATGTCGCCGGTCCGGTAGAAGCCGTCCTGGTCGAAGACCGCGGCGGTGACGTCTGGCCGGCGGAAGTACCCCGTGATCGTGGAGGTGCTCTTCACCAGCAGCTCACCCCGCGGGTGCGGACGGTCGGTGACGCGGTAGCCGAGCTCGGGCACATCGATGAGCTTGTGCGCGGTGACGGGCGGTTGCTGCACGACTCCGTCGTGGAGGATGCTGCCCGCTTCGGTGGAGCCGTACACGTCGTGCAGCGCCGTGCCGAGGCACTCCTCGATGTAGCTGCGGAGCTCGGGGGTGAGCGGAGCACTGGCGCAGATCGCCCGGCGGATCCGTCCCCCGAACGCCCGCACGCGCAGATCGGCGTGCACCGCCGCGCGCACGGCATCCTGATCCGTATCGCCCGCGGCCAGGCGACGCTGCTCGTCGCGATCGCCCTCCTGCCGAACCATCTCCGCCACGCGAGGGACGAAGACGAACTCGGTCGGGGCGAACGTGCGCAGATCGTCGAACAGGGCCGACAGATCCGTCGAGGTCGCGAGCGCGAGAGTTCCGCCGCGTCCGAGGGTGGCGAAGACCGCCGCGCGGCCGGTGAGGTGACTCATCGGCAGGTAGGCGTACCCGACGATGTCGTCGGTGGTGCCGTCGTCGACGCCGGGCCGGCGCGCGTGCCACAGTCTCTCGACCATGGAGCGCGAGTACATCGCGCCCTTCGGGGTTCCGGTGCTGCCGGACGTGTAGATCAGGAGTGCGAGGGGGTCTTCGCCCGCCGCGGGATGCCACGGGGTCGGGCGCGGCAGGAGCTCGCCGCGGGTGACGAGCTCGGCGAGCGTCGGACCCGATGTGTCGGTGTCGACCGCCGTGTCGAGCAGCATCGTCCGCACGTCTCCGGCGGATGCCTCGGCGATGGCCTGAGCGATGGCCGACTGCTCGGCAGAGGCCGCGAGCCACACCGGCTCCGTCTCGTCGACGATCGCGCGCAGCGCCTCGAACGACGCGCTCGCCTGGAGGGGCACGCTCACCGCGCCGAGGATCCACGACGCGAGATCGAGCGTCACGAAGTCGACGGTCGCGGCTCCGAGCATCGCGATCCGGTCGCCGGGCGAAACGGTCTCACCGAGTGCGGCCGCAACCGCACTCGCTCGGTCCCACAGCTCGTGAAAACTGGTGTCCTCGACGTCGGCCCCGAACCGCTCTCGCAGTGCCGGACGATCGGCGTGCTGTGCGAACACCGCCTCGACCGACATGTCGTCGTGCTGTTGCTCCATTTTCTTCGTCCTCTTCCCTTCATCCGGGCGCGCCCCCGCGCCCTGGCCTCTCGCTGTCCGAGTCGGGCGGTCGCCATCGCCGCCCTCCGCTCACGGGCCCGTTGCGGTGGACGCCGCGTGCAGCGCGAACGGGCGCCACGGGGATCGCCCTGTCCGGAACGGTGTGCAGCGTGGCGGCGGCGTGGCGGGAACAGCTATGCGCTCGTCGTCGGTGAGGGCGCCGTCACGGTCTCGATCCGGGGTCGCCAGGATCGCCGGAGGAGGGAGGAGCGCTGTCCACGGGGACCGCACTCGACATCGCACACGTCAATAAGACGCCTGTTCCCTAGGTGTTGGCCGAGTGGAGCCGACAGCAGGCGCTCGGGTGGACGACGCGTGTGATCAGGGTGCCTCGACCGTGCGGGTCATGAACGTCGACAGCGGATCGGGCGCGTAGGGCGGGAACGCCGGGCATTCGACGAAGCCTTCACTCGCGTAGAGACGACGAGCGGGCACGAAGTCGTCGGTGCTCCCCGTCTCGAGCCAGAGACTCCGGATGCCGCGCTCTCGCGCATCGTCCATGATGTGCCGCAGGATCGCGCGGCCGATGCCCTGGCCGAGGAAGCCCTCGGCGACCCGCATCGACTTCAGCTCGGCGCGGTCGCGATCGAGGTCTTTGCACGCGCCGATGCCGGCGAGCTCGTCGTCGACCCACGCGGACCAGACCGTGACGCCGTCAGCGGTGAGGCGATCCACGTCGAGGGCGTGCACGCTCTCGACGGGTGTGTTCTCGAGCATGCCCGCGAGGTGGGCGGCGACGAGAGCACGCGTGGCGTCTCCGGACAGGTCATCGGGGCGGATCACGAGGGGCACTCCTGAACCCTAACGACCGCATGTTTCGTGCACGGGTCGCGCGGAGGGGCGGCCGGTAGGCTGAAGACGTGACTGTTCGGCTGTACGACACGAAGGCGCAGGGACTCCGCGACTTCGTCCCCCTCGACCCCTCGAACGTCACGGTCTACGTCTGCGGCCCGACCGTGCAGTCGGGCCCGCACATCGGTCACGTGCGCGCCGCGCTCGTCTTCGACCTGCTGCGCCGGTGGCTCTCCCACCGCTTCGGCCGGGTCACCTTCGTGCGCAACGTCACCGACATCGACGACAAGGTCCTCGCCAACGCGACCGACGCCGAGCCGTGGTGGGCTCTCGCCTACCGCATGGAGCTCGAGTTCTCACGGGCGTACGAGGCCATCGGCATCCTTCCCCCCACCTACGAACCCCGTGCGACGGCGTCGGTGACGCAGATGCAGGAGCTCATCACCGAGCTCATCGAGCGCGGCCACGCCTATGCGGCCGCCGGCGACGTCTACTTCGACGTGCGATCGTGGCCCGCGTACGGCGAGCTCACCCGTCAGAGCCCGGATGCCATGGAGCCGGCCGCCGACGCCGATCCCCGGAGCAAGCGCGATCCCCGCGACTTCGCCCTGTGGAAGGGGGCGAAGCCCGGCGAGCCGGCTTCTGCCACCTGGAGCTCGCCCTGGGGTGCGGGACGGCCCGGCTGGCACATCGAGTGCTCGGCGATGTCGCGTCGCTACCTCGGTCCCGAGTTCGACATCCACGGCGGCGGTCTCGACCTGCGTTTCCCGCACCATGAGAACGAGATCGCGCAGTCGACGGCGGCGGGGGATGCCTTCGCTCGTTACTGGGTGCACAACGGCCTCGTCACCGTCGACGGGCAGAAGATGTCGAAGTCGCTCGGCAACTTCACCCTGGCGGCCGACGTGCTCGCCGCGCACGATCCGCTCGTGGTGCGCTACGCCCTCGCCGCGGCGCACTACCGGTCGAACCTCGACCTGAGCGAGGCGTCGTGGGCCGAGGCCGAGACGGCCCTCGGCCGGATCCGCACGTTCCTCGACCGCGCCCGGCGTCTCGTGCAGCCGGGGTGGCCCGAGGCGAAGGAAGGCCTTCCGGCGGAGTTCGTCGAGGCCATGGACGACGACCTCTCGGTGCCCCGGGCGCTGGCGGCCATCCACACGAGCATCCGGTCGGGAAATGCGCTCCTCGACGCCGGCAAGTACGATGAGGCGAAGCACGATGTCATGGACGTCATGCAGATGACGCTCGTCCTGGGGATCAACCCTCACTCTTCTCCGTGGGGTGGCACCGGAGGGGGAGCGGAAACCGCCGCTCTGGACTCCCTCGTCCAGACGATGATCACGCAGCGCGCGCACGCGCGCGCGGACAAGGATTGGGCGGCCGCGGATCGCATTCGAGACGCGATCGCCGCCGCAGGAATCACGCTGGAGGACACTCCGGCCGGAACGCATTGGAGTATCGATGGCTAAGCCTGGACGCCCGGGAGCACGCAACCCCGGCAAGAAGAAGGGCCCCCTCAAGGGCACGGGCGGCCACGTCCGCAAGGCTCTCGAGGGCCGGGGCCCCACCCCGAAGGCCGAAGACCGCGCCTGGCACCCCGCCGGCAAGCGCAAGGCAGCCCAGGAGCGCTACGCCGCCGCCGGTGGCAAGGCGAAGCCCGGCGTGCGCGCGGTCGGCAGCAATCCGAACCGCAAGAGCCCGAAGGCGGCCGACGACACCGAGACGGTCACGGGCCGTAACTCCGTGCTCGAGGCGCTGCGGGCGAAGATCCCCGCCACGGCGATGTACGTCGCCCAGCGCATCGAGATGGACGACCGCGTCAAAGAGATGCTGTCGATGGCGACCAACCGCGGCATCCCGGTGCTCGAGGTCACGCGCCCCGAGCTCGACCGCATGGCCGGCTTCGACGGCGTGCACCAGGGGGTGGCGCTCAAGGTTCCCCCCTACGCCTACGCCCACCCGCAGGACCTGCTCGAGCAGATCATCGATCGCGGCCAGGTGCCCCTGCTCGTCGCGCTCGACGGTGTCACCGACCCCCGCAACCTCGGGGCGATCATCCGCTCCACCGGAGCTTTCGGCGGTCAGGGGCTGATCATCCCGCAGCGCCGCTCGGCGAGTGTCAACTCCGCCGCGTGGAAGACCAGCGCCGGGGCTGCTGCGCGCATCCCCGTCGCTCTCGCGGCCAACCTCACGGCCACGCTCAAGGAGTTCAAGAAGCAGGGCGTGTTCGTGCTCGGACTCGACGGCGACGGCGATGTCTCGCTGCCCGCCCTCGAGCTCGCCGACCGCCCCGTCGTGATCGTCGTGGGTTCCGAGGGCAAGGGTCTGTCCCGCCTGGTCACCGAGACGTGCGACCAGGTCGTCTCGATTCCCATCTCCGCCGCGACCGAGTCGCTGAACGCCGGCATCGCGGCATCCGTCGCCCTGTACCAGGTGTCGACGCTCCGCGGCACCGTCTGACCCACCGAGAGGAACGCTCATGCCCCGTATCGCCGTCATCGGAGGCACCGGTTACGCCGGTAGCCACATCGTCACCGAGGCCGTCCGCCGCGGCCACACGGTCGTCTCGATCGCCCGCTCGGTACCCACCGAGCGTGTCGAGGGTGCGACCTACGTCGAAGGCACCGTCCTCGACGTCCCCGGTCTCGTCGCCCAGCTCGAGGGGGTCGACGTCGTGGTCTCGGCCGTGGCTCCCCGCGGCGACATGGAAGGCAAACTCCGCCCCGCGATCGCCGAGCTCGTCACGGCTCTGCCCGAGAACGTCCGCGTGGGCGTCGTCGGCGGCGCCGGCGGGTCGCTCGTGGCCGAGGGCGGGCCGCGCCTGATCGACACGGAGGGCTTCGCCGAGGAGTACAAGCCCGAGGCGCGCGAAGCGATCGGCATCCTCGAAGACCTCCAGGCCGACGACACCGGCCGCGACTGGTTCTACGTTCACCCGGCCGGCGGTTTCGGCTCGTGGGCACCGGGCGAGCGCACCGGTTCGTACCGCGACGGCGGCGACGTGCTCGTCGTCGACGGCGAGGGCAACTCGTTCATCGGTGGCGCTGACTTCGCGGTCGCCGTCCTCGACGAGATCGAGAACCCCGCGCACACGCGCGAGCGCTTCACCGTGGGGTACTGAGCCCGCGACGTACCGAGGCCGTGGCATCCTGGATCGACTCCGGATGCCACGGCCTCGGCGTTTCGCGGGGCGCGGTGGCTCAGACCAGATCGCGCCAGTCGACCGAGTCGGTGTCGGTCGTCGGAACCTCGCCGGTCGCCGGGGCATCGGCGTCGGACACCGTGGGCAGCGACATGGTGTCGGTGGGAGGGCCCATGACGGTTGCCTCATCGCGGCGGTGGCGCAGAACGTCGTCGATGTAGGAGCTCACGACCTCGGCGAGGGGGACCGAGCGGCCGCGCGCCTGCGACATGTACCAGCGGTGCTCGAGCACCTGGTGGAAGACCTCGGCGGGCTCGAGCTTGGCGCGCAGGTCCCACGGGATGGCCATGACGATGGGCTCGAACACGCGGGTGAGCCATTCGTGCGCGACCATCTCTTCGTCGGCTCCGAGGCGCGAGACGCGCGCACGGAACTCGTCGAGGTCGTTGAGAAGGCGGCGGGCCTGGTTCTCTTCGACGTCGAGTCCGGTCAGTCTCAGCAGACGCCGCTGGTGGTGACCGGCATCCACGACTTTCGGCTGGATCGACACCTTCGTGCCGTCGCTCGCCGTGCGGATCGACATCTCGCCGATATCGAAGCCGAGGGCGTTCAGACGGTGCACGCGCTCGGTGATGCGCCACGACTCGTCGACCGCGAACGACTCCTTGTCGGTGAGGGCGCCCCACAGCGAGTGGTACGACGACACCAGTCCGTCGGCGATGGCCACGGCATCCACCCCGCCCTCGAGGCGGCCGCCGGCCTCGAGGTCCATGATCTCGCCGGCGATGTTGATCCGGGCGATGTCGAGGTCGTGTGCGCGCTGACCGGGGGTCAGGCGGTTGCCGTGCAGTTCGCCCGTCTCGGCGTCGACGAGGTAGGCCGCGAACTCGCCCGCGTCACGACGGAACAGCGTATTCGACAGAGACACGTCACCCCAGTAGAAGCCGACGTTGTGCAAGCGTACGAGCAGGACCGCGAGAGCGTCGACGAGACGGGTGGCGGTGTGCGGGCGCAGCACCTGAGTGAACAGGGCACGGTAGGGGAGCGAGAAGCGCAGGTGAGCGGTGACGAGGGCAGCGGGAAGGGGGCGACCCGAGGCATCGGTGCGGCCGGCGATCACGGCGACGCGCTCGACGCAGGGAGCGTCGAGCCGGTCGAGGTTCCCGAGCATGTCGTATTCGCGACGTGCCATCTCCTCGGTCGTCTCCTTGATGGCCACGACCCGGCCCGACAGGTTCGCGAACCGTACGAGGTGGCGTGAGATGCCCTTGGGGAGAGCCACGATGTGATTGCTGGGCCAGTCGGCGAGACCCGTCGACCACGGCAGCTGCAGGAGGCCCGGGTCGACGGTGCTCGCCGTGATACTGAGGGATTGGGACACGGGAACCTCCGGGAAAACGGTGCGGCGCGCCCCCGACCCGACGGATCGGGATCGGGGACGCGCCGCGTCGGTGCGTGGATCAGGCCGAAGCGATGGCCCGGTCGGTGAGTCGATCGCCCGTCTCGACGTCGAAGACGTGCACGTGTCCGGGGACCGGCGCCAGCACGACCGTCTCGCCCGCGTTGGGGTGACGTCGACCGTCGACGCGAGCGACGAGGTCGGTGCGCTTGCCGTTGATGTCGGTGTGACCGTACAGGTAACCGTCGGCGCCGAGCTCCTCGACGAGGTCGACGACCACCGAGAGGCCGCGGCCGTCGGCGGGGGCGACCTGGATGTCCTCCGGACGGACACCGATGGTGACCGCGGAGCCGTTGGCCTTGCCGATGGTGTCGGCCTCGACGGGAACGACGAGGTCGCCGAAGCGCACGCCGCCCTCGGCCAGGTCGGCGGTGAAGAGGTTCATCGCGGGCGAGCCGATGAAGCCGGCCACGAAGACGTTCTTCGGGGTCTCGTACAGGTCACGCGGGGTGCCGACCTGCTGGAGGAGGCCGTCCTTGAGCACCGCGATGCGGTCGCCCATGGTGAGCGCCTCGGTCTGGTCGTGCGTGACGTAGACCGTGGTGACGCCGAGGCGGCGCTGGAGCGAAGCGATCTGCGTACGGGTCTGGACGCGGAGCTTGGCGTCGAGGTTCGACAGCGGCTCGTCCATGAGGAAGACCTGGGGCTGGCGGACGATCGCGCGGCCCATGGCGACGCGCTGACGCTGACCACCGGAGAGGGCCTTGGGCTTGCGGGTCAGGTACTGCTCGAGGTCGAGCAGCTTGGCGGCCTCGAGGACGCGCGATGCGCGCTCTTCTTTGCCGACGCCGGCGATCTTGAGCGCGAAGCCCATGTTCTCGGCCACGGTCATGTGCGGGTAGAGAGCGTAGTTCTGGAACACCATCGCGATGTCGCGGTCCTTCGGCGGGACGTCGGTGACGTCGCGATCGCCGATGAGGATGCGGCCGGAGTTGACCTCTTCGAGGCCGGCCAGCATGCGCAGCGACGTGGACTTGCCGCAGCCGGAGGGGCCGACGAGGACCAGGAATTCGCCGTCGGCGACGTCGAGGTTGAGTTTGTCGACCGCGGGGCGGGTGCCGCCGGGGTACAGACGGGTTGCGTTGTCGAAGGTGACGGACGCCATTTTCTCTTCTCCTTCACCGGCAGGTACGTGCCGGACGATCCGTAGTGAATGGAATGAACGGGGGCGACCCCGTGCGCCCGACGTTGGACGCATTCGTCAGTATCGCACGTGTCTGGTCATTTCTCAGCCAGCCTGGCTACCATCGATCCTCGTCCGCCCCACCCGCGCGGGCCCCCTGATTTCATGCGGCATCGTCCGTGCCCGGAAGGTTTCATGTCCAACGACCAGTCACCGAATGTGCCAGCAGAACGCGACCGCCGTGAGGCGGTCCGCGAGAAGGCGCAGCAGGTCAAGGCGAAGCAGGCGCGCTGGCGCATCGCGCGACGCTCCCTGCTGGGCATCGGTGCCGTCGCGGTGATCGCGGTCGGCGCGGTCGGCGTCTCGTTCGCGTTGAACTCGCGCGAGGCACGCTCGCAGGCCTTCCCCGACGCCGCGACCGACGACGGCTTCCTGATCACGAGCGCCTCGCAGGTGGCCGATCCGCTCGCCGATCAGACCGTCGACGGCAGTGCCGCGACGATGTCGGCTCAGGCGACTCCTCCGGCGGACGAGCCCGCACCGGCCACAGAGCCGACGCCCGAGCCGACCGCCACCGCGGCACCCGTCGATATCCGCATCTACGTCGACTACATGTCGGCCGAGGCGCGCGAGTTCCAAACCGCGAACGCGAGCCAGCTGTCGAAGTGGGTCGGCGACAAGGCCGCCACTCTCACCTACTACCCGGTGGCGATGCTGACGTCGAAGTCGAACGGGACGAAGTACAGCCTGCGGGCCGCCGGTGCCGCGGCCTGCGTGGCGACGCACTCGTCGGACCGCTTCTTCGCGTACAACCACGAGCTGCTGACCAACCAGCCCGCGGTCGACTCCGACGGCTACAGCGACCAGCAGCTCGCCGACATGGCGCAGGGTGCCGGGGTTAGCGACGTCGGCACGGTTCGCGACTGCATCGAGGGCGAGACTTACACGGCGTGGGCGAAGGCCGCCACCGACCGCGCGATCAAGGGCCTGCCGGGCACGAAGGGGCAGGCGCTGACCGCGACCCCGACCGTGCTCGTGAACGGCACCGAATACGTCGGCAACATGGACGACGCCAAAGAGTTCGCTCAGTTCGTGCTCACCGTCGACAGCAACGCGTACTACTCGACCGCTACCCCCACCCCGTCGGTCACCCCGTCGGCTCCTCCCGCGGGTTGACGAATCGGTGCGGACGCGACGTCTTATGAGATTCTGGTGGCATGAACGAAGAGCTTGAGGACTCTCCGCCCCGGCGGTCCCTCACGCAGTTGAAGGCTTGGGTGCAGGAATTCCGTGAACAGGGGCACCTGTTCGCCGGACAGCTGAAGGTCGTCGAGCAGGAAGACGCCGACAGCCAGGACACGGGTCTCGTGGTGATGAACCTGATGAACGCCCGAGCGTCGATCTACATGCAGCCGAAAGGCTACGACGAGCCGCTCTGGGAAGCGACGCTCACGTCGCGACCCGACGACCTGACGATGACGCCGCACGAGATGGCGAGCCTGGCCGCCGAGTTGGTGGTGGCCGGCAATCTCTGCTCGTTCCTTCAATGGAAGTCCCTGGAGTGGGACCGCGACAGTGGGAGGCACCGCATCTGACCGGTCTCGTGTGGCCCGCCCGCCGCTCTAGACTCGTTCATCGAGACGCCACGCGTCTCCTGCCGGCTTGGCGCAATTGGTAGCGCACCGTACTTGTAATACGGGGGTTGCAGGTTCAAGTCCTGTAGCCGGCACCATAAAGGGCTGATCAGAGGCTTTTTGACGCAAATCGCAGATACGCAGGATAGGCTGGCTCACGATTTACTCACGGTTTTGGGCGACCGTATGGCGAAACCTATCGCGCGGCAGCGCATGACAACCCCGAAGGGCGTAAGCGTGAGCGACGTGACCCACGATCTCCTCCCGGCGAAGGTCCGATGGGCCAGTGCTGGTGCAGCGCTCGCAATGGTGGTGCTGGTCTGCGTTTATGTACTGGTACCGCGGGAGGTGTCGACCGTCGCCCCGCAATGCGAGGGCGGCGACAGCTGCTCGGTTCTAGTGACCGCTCAGGCGGACCCGTTCGTAAGTATCGCTCTGCTTGCGCTCGTGGCTCTATTCGGGGTAATCGGAGTCACGGGCCTGCCCTTCTCCGTGATGCTTGGCAACGGTGCTGGGCTAAGCCCCGTGCCGGCACCCGCCAAGGCCGAGACCGTTCGTGCAGCGCCGGCCGATGCGGAGCCGGTGAAAGTCGAAGTTTCCCCTGGCGAAGATGGCGAGAAGGGTCTCGCAGCCGCCGAACGCCGGTCGCTTGACTTGTACAACGCCCTCCCGATTGACATCCAGCAGGCCTTGCTCGATTGGGTTGCGGAGGAGCAGGGCATAACCGACAAGACTGAAGTGCAGCTCACTCTGACCGAGGTGTCGCGTAAGGGTGGCGTCGGCAACCATCCCTACTACGTCAAGGGGAAGGCGGCAGACGGGTATAGCACGTATACCGTGAAGCTCTCTCGTGGCGGCCGAGGTAAGCGCGAGATCTCAGCCAATCACGCGCACTAGCCTGCCGGCGTCCGCGCGAGCAGCTTCGAGAGGACGAGAGAGACGGCTGGCCCGCGGTGAATCTCGTCGGCGTAGCTACGCTCCGTCGTCTTAGTTTCCTCGTGACCTAGCTGATCGCGAGCCGCTTCAATCCCGAGTTCGTCGCGTACGACGGTCGCCACGGTCTTGCGGAAGCTGCGCGGGGTGACGCCGGCCCACGGGGTGCCGGCGAGGGCAGTGCGCCAGGTCGTGCGGTAGTTGTTGGGATGCCGGAACGTTCCGACGCTCGAGGGGAACACGAACTGCGAGAACGACGAGACCCGTCGCCGCACGAGCATGTCGACCGTCTCGGCGGGTAGCTCGAGTTCGCGATAACCGGCGTCGCTCTTCGTCACCTCCTGCACGAACATCTTCCCGTCGCGATCCTGCGCGATCGTCCCGCGGACGATGACCCGCTGTGTGACGAGGTCGAGCGCATCCCATCGGAGTGCGAAGACTTCGCCCGTGCGCATGCCCGAGCCGACGAACATGTTCGCCGTGTCGGCGAGGTCGCTCGCGCGCGCCCGGCGTGGTCGACGATCGCTCTCGTTGCGAGGCTCGGACCCGGCGTCCCATTGCTCGAAGCGGTCGAGGATGCCCTGTACCGCCGAACGGTCGGGGGCGGCTGCTCGCGCCGTCCGTTTCGCGCGCTCGGGTGCGGGGACGTCGCTCATCGGGTTGGCGCGCACGGCCCCGTGCCGGGCGGCGAGGGTGAACATTCCGCTCAACACGACGTGCGTCGTCTTCGCGGTGCCCGGCCCGGACGACCGCGCGAGCGCGACGAGGAAGCGGTCAAGCCGTGGCACGCTGCACTCCTGCAGGCGCACGCTGCCGAGGCCCGGGCTGATGTGCTTCGTGATGGCGTTCTGATAGATGCGTACCGAGCCTTCGGCGAGGCGGGTGCGGGACTCGAGCCAACGCGTCGCGAGGTCAGAGACGGTCGTGTCTGCGGTGAGATCGTCGCTCGCAGGGGCCAGGCGCTGTTTCAGCGCCCGCACGAGATTGCGCTCGGCTTCGGCGGGGGTCTTCCCCTGGCGGTCCATTGACCGTGTGACGCCGTCGGAATCCCGGTAGTAGGCGCGTGCGGTCGGCTTGCCCTTCACGGTCATGCGACGGATGCGCCCCCACGTCTCGAGTTCGAGGGGTGGGCGGGCCATCAGCTGACGCCCTCGCGTCGCTCCCACATTCCGGCGCCCATGCGTGGTCGCATGTAGACGCTGTCGCCGAGACGCTCGAGCAGACCCTGAAACGCGATAACCGTGCTGCGCATCACGTCGAGGTCGACGGCAATCGCGCCGGGGTGGCCGGCGTGTACGGCTTCGAGGTGGCGGTAATCGTCGAGGTCGATCAGGCGGAGCGCGGCCCACTCCTCGGCGCGGCGTTCCTGTTTCGCGTGTACGGGGCCGAAGCGCGTATGGCAGTCTCCGAACGCCGCGTGCCCGAGCTCGTGCGCGAGCACCGATCGGTGATGGCGGGCCGACATTCCTCGGCGCAGGCGGATGCGGCGGGCGTCGTGGTCGTAGATCCCGTCGCGATCGGCGGGCATGCGCCCGTACTCGATCGCGACGCCGATCGCGTCGGCGAAGTCGAGCAGGCGGAGGTCAACTGGGGTCGTCATATGAGGGCTGTTCGTCCGTGGGTTCGGGGTCGGCGGCGCGGGCGGCGAGGTACAAGTCATCTTCGGCGGGGGTTCCGACATTGCGGGCGGGGAACGGCGTCACGTTGGCGGCTTCACTCGCGGCCCGCTGTGCGCGGCTCATCAGGTCTAGAGGGTCGATGTGGAGCGCGCTGGCGATCGAGTAGAGGTCGCGCACGTTCAGCGTCACTCGCTCGCCCGTGCGGGGGTTCCCGCCGTCGAGACGCATTGACATGTACTGCGAGTTCTCGCCGATCAACCGGCCGAGAGCGCGGGAGGAGAGATCCTGTCGGCCCATCTCGGCTTTGATCTCGGAAACGAGAGCGTCGGCGAGGCGCTGAGAGTAGTTGTCCACGGGATCTGAGTATGTCCGCTGCATGATTTTTAGTCAATGCGCATGACGAGCTTGACACCGCATGACAAGTCATTCATTCTCATCACATGACAAATCACGCAGCAGTCGGAACGGCCGCCGCGCAGCGCCTCGCGGGCGAGGTGCGGGCCGAGATGGCTCGACAGAAACGCACCGCGGGGGAGATGGCGCGGGTGCTCGATATCACCGCGCACACCGCCGGACGTCGCCTGAGCGGGGCCGTGGCATTCAGCATCAGCGACTTGATGTCCGTCGCGATGTGGCTCGGGATGGACCCGAAAGAGCTCCTGCGCCGGGCGGAGGAGCCCGCGCACGCGGCGGCATCGTGAGCAGCCTGCCCGACCGCGGCGGCCCGGTTCTGACGACCCGAGGGGCCGCGACGTACAGCGGCCTCGCCTACCAGACCTTCCGAAACCTACTCGCCGCGGAGCAAGGCCCGCGCAAATTCAAGCAGGGCCGCTTGAACGTCTTCTATCCCGTCGATCTCGACGCGTGGATTCGAGAGCGAATCACCGATCCGACGCAGGCCGCGGCGTCACAACCCACCTCACCCGAAGGGGCAGCACATGCCTGACCGCAACACCGAAACCGTTCCCACCGTCGAGCGCCCCGTCGCCCTCATCGTCGAGGCGTCATTCGACAGTGACACGTTCACGATCGACACGACCACGATCGACGGGCAGCGCGTCGTCGTCATGCAGCAGCGTGACGGCGTCCGCTACCTCACCCCGGCCGAGACCCTCGCACTCTCGCGGGCGCTGCTCTCCCGCCTCGCCTACGTTGGGTTTCCCGAAGGGGCGGTGAGCGAGTGAGCGCCCCGAAGGTGGAGACGCTGATCGTCGACCGCCCGGCCCCCGTTGCGCCGACGCATCGCGAGGTGCTCGCCCGATCGCAGCGACTCGCGGATTCCGCCGCACGGGCGCTGAACGATGAGGCGCTGCGCGTCGAGCGTGACCGTATGGCGCTCGCGACCGTGCACAGTGTCATCGCTGGCGACGGGTGGGAGCGTGCCTACGCGAACGCGTCGAAGAGTGCCGCGTGGCAGTTGGCCGGTGTGATCGCCAAGCAGGCCGCGAATCGGACGCACGGCTTCACTCAGAAGCTCGAGGCATGAGCGGCACGCGGCGCACGCTCGCCATTCCGGGGATGCCGGTCGTGAAGGCGCTCGAGTCCCGCCGGGTGCGCACCGAACGTGAGGAGCGGATCGCTCGCAACCGTGTGGCGGCGAAGCGCTTCGACCGCGTCGACCGGTACGCCGATCGTCACGACCGCGAGGCGGTGGCCTGATGGGGCAGACGCTGCGCACCCGTGACGCCGACCCGGTCACCTCGGCCGAGGCGGTCGCCGACACGGATCTAGCCCGCTCGCAGATGGAAGTGCTCGCCATTTTCGAGATCGCCCGCGAGGAGGGCGTGACGGCCCTCGCTGAGCACGAGGTCGTCGCCTGGGGTCGTCGCCTCGGATCGACCTACTCGGATCAGCGACTGCGGTCCTGCTGCCCCGAGCTCGAGCGGAAACGGTGGCTGACCCGCACGCCGACTTTCAAGCCTGGCCCGACCGGCACCCGCCGCGCCGAGGTTTGGGCGCTCGCCCGCTAACCCACCTCTCACCATCTCTCGGCGACACGGCCGATGTTCCGTGCTGCCCGAAACCAACCGCAGGAGGTCGATGTGAATCCCGACTACTTCCCGCCGCAGCTGGGTCTGCCGATCGCGGGCGTGCTCTGCGCCTGTCTCGCCGTCGCCTGGTGGCGCGACCGTCATAGCCGAGGGGGGCAGGCGTGAGCGCGCTCGAGGGGTTTGTGCCCGATCTCGACGAGGTGACGTATCACGCGCACCCGGCGCTGTCGTCGACCGGTGCCCGGCAGCTGCTGCAGGCGCCCGCTCGCTTCGCGCACTGGATGGAGAACAAGCCCCCGCACAAGAAGGCGTATGACGTCGGTTCGGCGGTGCACGCGAAGGTACTCGGCACGGGGTGGGACGTCGTCGAGATCCCGGATGAGTTGCTGTCGGGGCCGAACCGCGCGATCTCGAGCGTCGCCGCAAAAGACTGGGTCGCCGCGGCCCGCGAGTCGAACGCGATCCCGCTCAAAGCGCCCGAGATCGCCGAGGTGGACGCGATGGCGGAATCGGTGCTGGCGCACGCGATGGCCCGCGTCATGTTCGAGCAGCAGGGCGACGCCGAACTGTCGGTGTTCTCCCGAGACGACGAGACGGGTATCGAGCAGCGGTGCCGGTTCGACTACCTCGGCAGCGGGTCGGGCCGACGGTTCGCCGTCGACCTGAAGACGAAGCACGGTCTGGCAACGCCCGTGAAGTTCTCGAAGACCGTCGCCGAGCTCGGCTATCACGTCCAGGTCGGCCATTACCTCGACACGCTCGCGGCGGCGGGCGGTGGCGTCGATCAGTTCGTGTTCGTGGTCGTCGAGAAGGAACCGCCCTACCTGACGGCGACGTACGTGCTCGGCCGCGAGTACCTCGAGATGGGCTACGCCGGGGCGGCTGAGGCGCGCCGCCGCTTCGCCGCCGGCATCGAGTCGGGCGTGTGGCCCGGCTACCCGCAGGAACTGCAGATCGCGATCCCGCCGAACTGGGCGGTCTATGACCACAACGAAGGCCTGGGAGGGCTGACGGCATGACGACTATCGATGACATTCAGATCCCGACCGAGATCAGGGCGTCCCGCCTGCGCGGTGCCGAGCGGCCCCCGGCTAACGCCCCGGTCGACGACGTCTCGCAGACCCTCGCCGAGTACACGCGCCTCGCGCTGTCGACGGGCTCGCGCCTAGAGATCGACCCGGTGGAGTTCACTGCCGACGGCGAGGTGTGGGTAACGCTGTGGCTGCACGAGGAGCACCCCGCGGGCGCGCGCGCCACGGTTCGCCGCGACGGCATCCCGACGATCGTCGAACGGCCGTGGCGGGAAGCTCGACCCGGCGAGGAGGCGCTGACCGACACGGGCCGCCGCTGGATCGACATCTGGGATGAGAATCCGACCGAGCGGTTCGAGTCGTACGTGCTGCGCGCCGCGCTCGCCCGCGCCTTCGCCGACGTCATCGGCGACCGCCCCGAGCCGGGCAAGCCCCGCGCCCGTATCGCGGCGCCCGTGGCGGCTGAGCCCGCCGAGGGGGAGCCTGCCCCGCGCATCTCGCACGCCGCGGCGGCCGAGCTCGAGGCGGCGGTCGCCGCGCTCCCGTGGGAAGCGGCCGAGGTGCATCGCCGAGACCGTGGCATCGAGACCGCCGCGATGCCGGCACCCGTACCCCGCCCGCCCGCGCCGAACGTCCCGCGTCTGATCGCGCCCGAGACCCGAGGGGGTGCCCGATGACGCTCACCGGGTTCAAGGCTCAGAATCACCCGCAGCAGACGGGCGTGCGCGGTGCGCTCGACGAGGTCGACGACCGCGGCACCGACCCGGCCTACGTCGCCTCGCTCGAGGAGCGCTTCGGCGCCCCGTTCACGCTCGACGTCGCCGCCGCCGCGCACAACGCGAAGGCGCCCCGCTACTTCACCCGCGCCGACGACGGCCTCGCGCAGTCGTGGGAGGGGGAGCGGGTGTGGTGTAACCCGCCGTACTCGGACCTGCACGCGTGGGTGTCGAAGGCGTGGCAGTCGTGGCGGTTCACTGACGGGATCGCGATGCTGCTGCCCGCGAATCGGCCCGAGCAGAAGTGGTGGCAGGAGCTCGTCGAGCCCTACCGCGACCGCGAGGGCTCGCCGCTGCACACGGAGTTCCTGCCCGGGCGGATGCGCTTCAGTCGACCGGACGCCGTGATCGGCCCGAAGGGGGACCGTCCGCCGTTCGGGTGCGTGCTGCTGACATGGGACGCCTCGACGCCGGCCGAGGTCGCGCTGTTCGAGGTGCGATTTGGCACCTACACGCTCGCGATGGGCGGTGCCCGATGATCGGCGCGTTCATCCTGTGCCTGGTGTCGATCGTCGGCGCGGCCGGGCTCGTCGGCGCGGCGGCCGTGTATCGCGACGTCGCCGCGGCCGTGTTCTTCGGATGCGTGCTGGCGCTCGGTCTCGTCGTCATCGCCATGCTCTACGGTGCGGCGGTGCTCCCGTGACCGGCCCCGCGGAGTTCAAGCCCGAGATGGTGCAAGACATATGGGAGCGCGACGGCGGCCGGTGTGCCCTGTGCGGGCTCGGCCTGCACTGGGATCTCAGGGGTAAGCCTTTCGAGCGCGGGTGGTCGGTGCATCACCGCGAGGACCGCGGCATGGGCGGCGTGAAGCGCGCCCGCAAGGGCCGGGAGCAGCCCCGCGCGTACCTCGCCCTCGCGGCGAACGGTGTCCTGCTGTGCGGCACGGGCACGACCGGATGCCACGGCAAGGTCACCCGCGAAGAGCTGCCCGAGCGCCTCGGTTTCAGCGTGTCCCGGATTGGCATCCGCCGCCCGGTCGACGTGCCCCTCCTGCACGCCCTGCACGGGTGGGTGCTGCTCGACAACGAAGGCGGCTACGCGCCCGCCGACGAGCCCGACGAAGAGGAGATGGCGGCATGAATGCGGCGCTGTTCTACCTCGGCATGTCGACGGCATCCGTGCTTTCGGCGATCGAGGGCAACCGGCTGGCGATGTTCATCGCGGCGCTGTGGGCGTTCGAGGTGCTGCTCGCCGAGGGTCTCGGCCGGGTGCGGAGGGGGCGGCGTGCGTGAGCGTGATTTCGGAGGCTTTCGCCGTGTGGCGCGAGTGTCGGGAGGCGTTCGACGAGGTGCTGCATTCGGCGTACACCCGGGCGGAGGTCGCTACGAACGGCGCCCTGCTGAACGAACGCGGACGCCGGGCGCAGGTCGACGCGGTGTCGCTGTTCATGGGGCCGGCGGTGCGGGCGTACGCGTACGCGTCGCCCGAGCTCGTCGAGCACTGGGAGGAGCACCCGCGGGTGACGTATGCGGAGTTCGAGCGGCAGTGGGTAGCAGGGCAGGAGGAGGAGCGGTGGGTGTCGTGACGAAGGGCTGCAAGTTGGGATGCTGCTCGCCCGAGGTTGCGGGCCTGCCGAATGGTGGATGGTCCGAGGATGGGCTGCACCTCGACGGCCGTCGCCGGGAGCACCTGCGCCGCGAGTGGGCGGCGACGTCGGCACGCATCGACCGGATGCAGGCCGATTATCCGAAGTGCAAGCTGTGCGGGCAGTCGACGCTGCGTCTCGACGCGGCCGGGCTGTGCTCGAAGGTGACGGACGCGCATAAGGCCTACCGGGTGCGCCTCGGGATCCCCGCGGTGCCCGCGCCTGCTCCCGCGGCGCGCGGCCGAGGGGGTCGGAGGTGAGCACATTCACGCTGTGGGGCTTTCATCCGGCGTACGTCGGGAAGGCAGGAGCGCCCTATCTGCTGCGTCTGACAGTCGGATCGACTGCCACCTGCGAGGTTGAGGCGCGTTACAGGCGGGGTCTCGGAGGGTGGCGGCTCGGAGTGTACCGAACGGGGGATCAGCCCGCAGGGCTTGCTGCCATGCTCGCGAAGTATCTGGGGGAGCGGGCATGATGCCTCGGTTCGCGATGACGTACGTCATCTACTGGCCCGAGCGCGCCGTGCTGAAGGTCGGTCGCACATCGCAGTGGGACCGCATCGACGCGATGACGTCGACCGGTGGTCATGTGCTCGTGCTCGCTCGGGGGACGGATGCCACGTGGGAGCGGGAGGCGTTGCGTGAGCTTCGCCGCTGGTTCCCCGACGCGTTCGACTCTGAGCTCGATGCGTGGTCGCTGATGCCGTACGGCCGCGGCTGGACCGAATGTTTCAGCGTGCCCGAGCACTACGTGCAGTTGGCCGTCGATCTGTGTTTCAAGGGATTCGCGAGGGGTAATGAGCAAGGCGTCAATGAGGCAGCGGACGATCGCGACAGACGATCTGAGGTTCCCGGGGTACATGAGGGCGCCGCACGAGGCGAAGCCGACGGCTCAGGGGCTCTGGCTGCACACGGATCTGACGGGGCGTCGGGAGTTGGTGCCCGAGTTGATCGCGGCGGATATCTACCCGGGGCAGGCGGCGGTGCCGATGGTGATCGATCACCTGCTGATGCTCGAGGAGAGCGGGTTTCTCACGATCTATCAGGCGCGGGGGTCCGAGTGGATCAGTCTTCGTCGCACCCTGAAGGCGGATACCCGCACCGCGCCGCCGTCGGATTGCCCGCCGCCGCCCGGTCACGACTCATCGCGACATGTCGTGGCTTTGGAGGGGGAGAGCGCGAGGGAGCGGGCGGAAGCGCGAGTGCGTGCCGAGCAGGTCGAGCGGGACGGCGAGTGGGCCGCGTGGCGGGAGCGGGCCGAGAGGGCCGCGCCGCCGCGGCGACCGCTGTTGCTGGATGCCCCGCCGATCGGGTGCGTCGACCATCCCAACGGCCGCCGGGAGAACTGCGGACCCTGCGGTACCGCCCGCCGTCAGCACGACAGGTGGCTCGCTCAGCAGCGGTATACGGATCAACTCGTGAACTGGGAGACGCAGGCGGATGGGCCGGGGGATGAGCCGTGGTGAGTGATCTCGCCTTCGCCGTCTTCATAGATCGAGTGGCGGCAGCGTTCGCCGAGTCGGTCGTGTACCGGCGGCGGCTGCTGGCTGAGGCGCCCGGGTATGTGCCGAGATCCCCACGGGTCATATGCCCGCCGTGGCACAGACACGGGAAGACAAGCCACTGCTACAACGCGCACCGCTGCGGGTGCAGCGGATGCCGGGAGGCGTCGTCTGGGCGCACCCGGGCCGCGCGGGCCGCAGCGAGCACAAGACCGAAGAACGATATGAGGAGCACGAACACATGACCGGAGAGACCACGCTGACGATCGTCGGCAACCTGACCGCGGACCCGGAACTGCGGCACACGCAGAACGGGCTGCCGGTGGTGAACTTCACCGTCGCGAGCACGCCGCGCGCATTCGACCGGCAGGCGAACGAGTGGAAGGACGGGACGCCCCTGTTCCTCCGCTGCTCGGCCTGGCGGGAGTTCGCCGAGCACATCGCCGGATCGCTGACGAAGGGCGTCCGAGTCGTCGCAACGGGTCGTCTCGTGCAGCGCAGCTACCAGGATCGCGAGGGCAACAATCGTTCGTCGCTCGAGCTCGAGGTCGACGAGATCGGCCCGTCCCTGCGGTATGCGACGGCGCGGGTGACGCGCTCGGCATCCCGTGGGTCGTCGAGCGCACGGCCGTCGTCGGCACCGTATGACGCCCCGGTCGACGACTCGGGTGCCTGGGATGCCTCGGGCGGGGAGGTGCCGTTCTGATGGGCCGCACACGTGCAGAGCGTCGAGCCGGGCGGGCCATCCGCCGGCAGCGTCGCGTCGTCGAGCAGTACCGGGCACTCGCGAGGGCGGACGGCTACGAGCTCACGGACTGGCAGGTCCGCATGCTCGCCGCGCTGCAGAAGACAATCGATGGGGTGCAGCGGTGACGGGGTGCGTTCTGGGGTGTGCTCAGCAGGGCGTGCACTTCGCTGACTGCATGGTCTACGACGGCCGGGAGTACACGTTCCCGTGCGACGGGTGCGCGGCTGAGCCGACGGTCGGGGGCACGCTAGTGTGCTCGAAGTGTCGGGGCCGGTTCCGGTTCGTGCTGGGGCAGGCGGCGGATCTGATCGGCCGGATGCGGTCGCTCATCGATCCGACGTCGGCGATCGTGTATGAGGATCGAGCGCGTCGCACGGGGTCGGCGTCGCCCGAGGCGCCCGCGCCCGCGTCGGCGGATCTGATCGACGCGTCGGAGGCTCTGCAGAAGGGGCTGTGGCGGTGGTCGCCGTCGGGCGGGTGGCCGCGCTCGGATGCCGCCGAGGCGTTTGACGACGCCGAGGCCGCGGCGGCTGGCATCCTCGCTCATCTCGACGAGTGGCTGTCCGACGAAGACGACGTGATCTCGCTGCACCGCTTGCTGCTCGAGCGGCATCCGGCCGACGAGGACGGCGTTCGCGTCGCGTGGTCGGTGCAGGATGCGTTGGACAAGTGGGGTGCGGAGCGTCGGGAGCAGCCGGCCGAGGAGGCGGTCGCCCCGTCGCGGGCGCTTCGCCCTGAGCGGGTGTTCGACGAGTCGACGGCGTCGCCTATCGCGGAGCACGGCGACCGGCTGCTCGGCGGCGCGCAGGCCGCCGCCGTCGCCGGGTCGCTGCGCACGCTGCAGCGGTGGGCGAAGGCGGGGGAGATCGAGCCCGAGACGTCACCGTATGTCGCCGGGCGGAAGACGCCGCTCTACCGAGAGTCGGCGCTGCTCGCCACGAAGGAACGCATGGCGGCGGCGAAGAACGTCCGCGACGAGGGCGGCCGGTACGCCGAGGCGGACGCAGCGTGAGCGTCACCGAGTACGAGTGCGGGTGCGGCGAGACCTTCGCCGCGCCCGGCACCGTCCACGGGCAGCCCGCCGGACTCTGGCGGCTGCTCGAACATCAACAGATCGCGATGCACTCCCCGGCTGACATACTGCCGAGGTGGGATGGAAAGAGTTCGCCGCATCCGTGATCGGCAGTCTGGCGTGGCCCGTCGTTCTATTCATCGTCGTGCTCCTGCTACTCGGTCCTATCCGGCGACTAATCGGCCGCATTCGGACCTGGAAGGGGTTCGGAGTAGAGGCCGAGCTTGCCGAGGATCTGCAGGTGGCGCGCCGGCAGGCGAGAGAAGCGGTGGGCGAGGCGCTTACCGACTCGGCACGCGGGGATGGCGACGAAGCCCCGCCGGCAGCCGAGGGGCAAGGTGAGCCGAGCGCGCAAGAGAACACCGTGGAGGGCACGGAGCAGCGGGCGCGCACTGAAGGTGTATGGCCTCAATCTCTCAGAGAGCTCTACGACATAGACGGAGCCTCACCGGCTGACGCAGACAAGTGGAATGGGCACTTCGCGCCGCCGAAGTCCGGCAAATTTCCATCCGTTGCGCGCACTGTGGCAGCGCCGGAGGTTGGCATACGCGAATCGTTTGAGACGCTGGGTGGGCTCATCGGCGAGGTCTCAGCCCTGCAGCGGAAAGGGCGGGTTGGGCCGCCCGACATGCCGACGATTCTCGGGGAGCTATTTCGTGCGGGGCGGGTGCGTGGATCGTTTGTGCGAGGTGTGATGAAGCTGTGGAAGGTGAGGAACGACGTTCTTGTAGGGGAAGCGTCGCCTGGCCCTGACGAGGCGCTCGATTTCCGAAACAGTGCGATGCAACTATTCGTCGTGGCGCTGAAGTTGCGAGACGAATTGATCGAGGAGGGCTGAAACGCCCTCCGTGTGGCGCGGCGGCCTGTTAAGCTGAGCTTGCGCAAGAATTGACACGAAGGCCCGGACCGGTTGGCGGTTCGGGCCTTTGGTGTTCCTGCGCCTGAGTCTTCCCGACGCCGTGTGTATAGACCGGGTCGGGGGCTCGCCTCGAGTCGCCGCTGCTGCCACTACAAGTAGCCGGCCGCGGGCACGTCGTCGAGCATCGCGCTAGGAGCGGATGCCGCGTGCTCGTGATGCAAGGCCCATCCTTTCGCGGGTGTGCGGCCCGGGGCGTAGTTCTTCCCGGTGGGTGCCGGGTGCTGGTCTCCCTGTGAGGTGGGAGTGGTGAGAGGGGGCGGTCGCCTGCGTGTGGGGAAACCCCGCGGGCGGCCGTTCCCGCACGTCCGAAGGGGGTACGGCTGTGGCTACAGACGTCAAGAAGCATTCGACCATTGCGGCGGGCGAGGCGCCGAAGCGTGATGCGCTCGCGAAGGCGCTGCTGTCGATCAGTGACGTGGTGCCGACGGCGAACGCGACCGAGCAGGCGCAGATCGTCGATGCCCTGTCGGGTGGTGACTTCCCGGTGAGCGCGGCGCGCCCGCTGGCGACGACCCGCGGCGACGCTCGTCCGCTGCATCAGATCGAGGTGTCCCGCGGTGGCGTGTTCGTGCCGACGTCGGGTGTCCTGTCGTTCGCGACGAAGACCGCGGCCGACAACTGGGCGTCGGCGAATGGCTCGCTGCTGAGCCCGGGCGATCAGTGCGTGATCGGTGCGGGTCAGTACCAGTGGGACGGCACCGGATGGCGGCGCCCCGTCGAGGTCGAGCCGGGTGTGAGCCCGACGTCGTTCGTGTTCACGCAGGCCGGCACGAGCGTGGCGAGCGTGGACGGCAGCGGCAACGGAATGAACATCTCGTTCTATCGGCCGTTCCCGAACGCGCACCTGGCGACCGTCGTCACCGATGGTGACGCGAGCGGCGGCGGCACGGTCCGCGGTGTCGTCAACCCGTCGAAGGCCGGGTTCTCAGTTCTGTGGGGCGGGGCCGCCGGCCTGCGCCGCGCGAACTGGTTCGCGGTCGGCTACTGAGGGGAGGCCACGGATGCCACGCTACGCAAACGGCAAGGCGGCGTTGAGCGATCTCGTCTACCTCGGCCCTGACTTCTATTTGCCGGCGGGGACCGCGGCCCGGTGGGCTGAGCTCCGACGCCTCGGCGTCGAGAAGTACGGCGTACTGCTCGTCGTGACGCCCGGGTGGAACGGCTACCGCCCGCTGAGCATCCAGTATAAGTACCGCGAGGAGCTCGGTATCTGGGCCGCGGTGCCCGGCTATTCCTCGCACGGGCTGACCTACCAGGGCCGCGACTGCGCTGCGGTCGACGTCTACAACTGGCGATCGCTCGCCCCGTCGAACGAGTCGCTCGCATGGGCTCGGTTCGTCGCCCTGTGTCGCGCGGTCGGGTTCACCGTCGATTTCGTGAGCCCCCGCGAGGAGTGGCACATCGGCGACTTCGACCCGTTCAGCGTTCCCGCGTTCGCGTCGATCGTCATCAACCCCGAGACCACAGCCAAACCCGATCCTTTGGAGGACGAAGACATGGCAACCATCATCAGTTCTTCCATCGGTCAGTCCCTCGCCATCGCGGGCCTGGTCGTGCCCTACGGCCACCCCGACGAGGTGCGCGGCACGAAGTCGACCGCCGGCCTGCCGGTGTCGATCGTCGAGGTGCCCGCTGCGGTGCACACGCGCATCCTGGATGCCGACGCGCGCCGCCGCGCCGCCGACCCCGCCGAGGTGCTCCCCATCGTGGTCTATGCGAAGGGCGGCGACGGCACGGTCTACATCTTCGATGACGGCGAGGTTCGTTACCTCACCGATCCCGACGTGCTGAACGATCTCATCGCGCGCGGTGCCATGTCGGTGACGTGGCCGCAGCACGAGATCGACAGTCTCCGCAAGCAGCAGGGCGAGTAACCGCTGATGGTCGACATTCTGGCCGCCCTCGGGCTCGAGGAGATCGCGGCCGGGGTGTCGATCATCGTCGGCGCGATCGTCGCGGTGTGGCTGTTCGCGAAACGCGTGTGGCCGGTCGTGAAGACGATCCCGGCCGGTGTGGTCGCGTTCGCCCGCGGGGTGATCACGGCCGCGCAGGTGCTGGACAGCGTCAAGGGGCTGCCGGCGTTCATCGAACGCACGGACAAGGCGATGGCGCAGGTGCATCACGAGTTGCACCCGAATCACGGCACGTCGATGAATGACGCGCTGAGACGGACCGAGGCGGCCGTCGAGACGCTGGCGGCGACGTCGCAGCGGCTCGAGGAGGGCGTCGCCGGTCTGCACGTGAAGTACGAGGAGCTCGCGGCGGTCGATGACCGTCTGTGGTCAACGCTCGAGCCCGACTGTGACGACGACGACGAAGAGGAGACGAAACGATGAAGGCTTTCCTGACCCGCGTTGCGGGCTGGTTCACGGACGCTCGGCGGCAGGCGCTGCAGGCGCTGGTCGCGTCGGCGACGTCGCTGCTCGTGATCCTCGGTGCGGTGACCGACGTGCAGTCGTCGGCGTTGCTCGACCTGTCGGCGTCGGGCCTGCTCGCGCTGCAGGGCGCGCTGGGCCTGTTCCTGCTGCGACCGGGCGACCGGTTCACGTGGCTGAACACGACCGGCCGCGGCGTGATCTATTCGCTCGGCGGTGCGATCGGTGTCGTCGGGTTCACGTTCTCGCTGTGGTCCGAGTCGACGTCGTCTCTGATCCTGCAGGTGGCGACGGTGCTCGCGTCGATCCTGGTCGGTGCGCTGCAGATGGTGAACGCCGCCACGCTGAGCGCGCCGCCCGTCGGCGACCTCTCGGCCGAGTCAGCGGATGCCGCAAGCCCGGTGGAGGCGAGCCCGACAGCGATCGCCAATGAGCGGCCCGGGCTGCGAGTTGCCGTGTTCTGGCCCTCCTTGCCAAACGTCGACCGACACAAGGTGCTGACGGGTGCGTATGCCGCATTCCCGGCCGCCGAGACGGTCTACGTGCTGACGTCGGCCGTCGAGTTCCGGGGGCTGCCGCTCGACGTGGTGCTCGTGACGGTGCCGCTGACGCGGGCGCTCGTCGAGGTGTTCGAGCCGAACGTCGCGGCGTCGTCGTTCGACGGGCAGCGCGTGCAGCATCTCGAGGTTGCCTGATGGCTGAGCTCGACCCGGTCCGCGAGTTCGCGCTGTCGAAGGCGCTCGAGGTCCGCAACCTCGGCGACACTCCCGAGTCGATCGTGACGACGGCGGGCGTCTTCGAGACCTACCTGACGTCAGGCACGTCGTCATGACCAGCTCGTTCGACGACGTCGTGTCGTTCGCGATCGTCCCTGACCCGCCTCGCATGATGCCGCCCGTCGAGGCGCTCGTCGTGCAGCAGGCGGACCCGCCCGAGGTGGCGGTGTCGTCGGTGGAGCGTGCTCAGCGCGCGTCCACCGTGTTGCGCGGTCCCGCGCACTACTGAGAGGGGGCGCCGTGTCCGCGCAACTGTTCGAGTCGTCGCCTGTCGAGCCGCTCGTCGTCGGGGTGCACCTGTACCCGGGGGATACGTGGTTCCGTGAGGTGCACGTTCGCTCGATGACGACGCAGGCACCGGTCGACCTGTCGGCGTGGGTGTTCGAGGCGCGTCTGGGCGAGCACGTGGGCGTGGTGGATGCGTCGCGCGCGGCCGAGGGTCGTCTGACGATGACGTTCGCGCCCGAGCAGACCGCCGACGCTGCGTGGGGCGATGAGGTGACGCTGTCGGGCACGCTCGCGGGCGGTCGCCGCACGTTCCTGCACGGGTCAGTCGGCGCGGCCGTCGGCTCGTCGATCCCCGTCGGCCCGTCTCAGAAAACCCGTGTGGTGCAGTCGGACGTCGATATCTCGGTGTACGCGGCTCCGCGCGGCGACAAAGGCGCGGACGGGCCTCGTGGCGTGCAGGGTGCCACGGGGACGCAGGGTCCGCAGGGCGTCGGTGTCGCCGGCCCTCAGGGTCCAGTCGGACCGCAGGGGGTACCTGGCGCTCAGGGCGCTACCGGGCCGCAGGGCTCGAACGGTGACGTTACGGCGGTTGCGCGGGGGTCGTGGTCGGGGACGGTCACGCTCGCCGACGTTGCTCCCATCACGCACGTTCGCACCCTCGCCGGGAATGTCACGCTGAAGCTGGCAACCCCGTCTTTCGGTATCGCATTCACCGTGACGCTCGTGCTCAGGCAGGACGCCACGGGTGGGCGCACGCTGATCGTTCAGGGCGCAGGCGCGCCGTATGGCATGCCCGTGACGCTGTCAGCCGCGGCGAATGCGCTCGATCTGGTGCACCTCCTGTGGACCGGTGATCAGTGGGTGGCAATCCCGGGTGCTGCGTCGATTGCGGTCCCGTCGGGATGGAACGTGGCGTGAGGGCCGCGGTAGCCGCGCGATCACAGCTGATGCGTGATCCGGTAGGCATGTCGCAGACGGGCCGCGCCGTGCGGTCGACGGATGCCTCGGTTCCGGCGGGGTGCCCGTTCGTGTGGTGTGCGGCGTTGACGCCGTTTGACTTCGGCGAGGGTGTAACCCGGGAGACGAATCGCCCGGTCCCGGTAGGGATACGACTCACGGTCGAGATCGAGGGGTGGGCGGTCGCTTCGCCCTCCACGTCTGGGGCGCTGAACATCTCGGGGTTTCGATACGGGGGCGTGTACAACAACACTGCGCCAAACGGATTCACGGGGTCGAGCCCCGCCGTCTCGCTCGCAGCTGACGACTATCGCCAGTGGGCGCCGTTCCGTCGGCTGACGTCGTTCATGCTCCCGATTGGGGCAGACCCGCGAACGTCAATCAATTGGAGCGGAAACGGCTGGTTCGTGGCGGGGGTGCTCGTGCACGTGTCGTAGGGACTCAAATCATCCCGAGCTGCTGTTAGTCGGCGACGCGGGCCACTAGAACATTGCCGAGGAGTCGTCCAGGAGAAGCCGTAGTCTGTGCCCCATGTTCTTCGTTGACCTCCTCTATGGCCCCCCGAGGGACCAGTTCAGCATCCGGCCGACGATCGTCGACATGGATACGGTGCGGGAGTTGGTGGCGCGCGCGAAGACGCTGATCGACGCCGAGCACTTGCCGGATCACGGCCCGGCGACCGTGTCCTACATTAAGCGCTCCATGAACATCATCGGGCGCGGGGAGACGGTGCAGGCGGAGGACCTCGACGCGCTGTCCGCATATGATCGCAACACGTTGCACATCACCGTCGAGCGTGCCGCTGTGACCGCCGTTATGTCCTTCAGTAACGGTCTCGGCCACGCAATATCCGCCAGTAAAGAGGGGATCGGTGACTGGTACGAGCTCAGGAGAGAACTCGAGGACATCATCCTGACTAACGGTCAACCGGTATGGCGTCCGCTTCGTTTCGCGCCCTTGCTGCCCGTCGTGGGGGCCGTACTGTTCGTGGCCATATGGGGGTGGCTGCTGCTGGTCACCCCTCTTCCTCTCCCTGGGATGTTGCTGGGGTGGATAGCGAGTGGTGTCGTCGTGACCATGTTGGGGCGGTGGAGCTACAGGCTCGCTCAGAGGGAGAGAATCCGGCAGTCGCGGCATCGCATTCGGATGGAGACCCGCGCGGAGACCCACGCTCGGCGGATCGACGCGAAGGCAAACCTAAAGGTTGGAGTGACGACGGCAGCGCTCGCGCTGCCAATCGGCTTTGCATTGGCCGTGCTGACAAACGCGTTCGGGTTGAAAGGCTGATTTACAGACGTCCGCGCTGGCGGTAGTCCGCGACGCGGGCCTCGAAATCTAGCCGCCGCTCACGCTGGTAGGGCGTCCACATCTCGGGGGTGTCGGTGATATCGACGCCGTCGCGGTGTGGGCGCTCCCACGGTGGGTCGCTGCCTGCTCGTAGATAGGCGAGCTCGTGGTGAGTGTTTACGGTGCCGAGGCGTGCGCCGCGTCTTGGGTCCATTTGTCGGACGGTACGCCGGGGGTCCGACACCTTGCTCGCTATGGTGAGCGGGTGACTGATGAGCAGGTGCAGAAGATTGTCGACGCTCTCGCGGGCAACCCGTTCGAACCGTGGGTGGCGGCCGGCATTGCGCTTGCCTCCGCTCTGCTGGGTTTCCTGCTATCGCAGGCGGCGGAGACCTGGCGTCGCCGGCAGCGGCTGAGCGATGAGGTCACCGCCGCAAAGAAGGTTGCGGCTCGAGACGCCACGGCGTGGGCCATGCAGACGGCGAGCCTGCCAGCAGACATGCTCGGTGACCGGGTCGACAAGCTCCCCGACGATCTGGCCAGACACATCGCTGCCCTTCAGTCGGCTGACGAGGGCTTCGAGGTAGGGCAATGGTGGGTCCGGCAGATGCGACGTGTGGCTACACCGCCGCCGAAAGGACGTAAGGACTTCACTCCCGACGAGTCCAGCTACCGATGGGCGGTAGCTGCGAGCGTCAGTAAGAGGCTGAGGAAATGGGCGACCGGCGAAATCTCCGCGTCTGCATTCGGGGTGTCGGGAGACGCCGAATGGGATCGCGAAATGAAGTTGCCCCCGGCAGGGTGGCCTGAGGTCAAATAGCTCGGGAGGTGCGCTGTGCCTCATTACGCGGAGAAGCTCAGCGCTTCAGAGTACGCGCGCCTGCTGGCGCTCGTGGTGCCCGAGGTGGATACGCCGCAGTGCTGGCTGTGCCGTGGGGCACGGGGGCCTATCCGGTACGGGCTGCGTCCCTGGCATTCGCTCGGTCCTTCGCTCGATCACGTGAAGGCGGCGAAGGATGGCGGCACGTGGGATCTGTGGAACCTGCGGCCTGCTCACTATGGGTGCAATGCGGGGAGGCGTGACCGTGCCCCGCGTACTGCTCGTGGCATCCGCTCGTCGCGCTGGGCGAACGCTGGTCGTCGTGGCCGCACCGCTGATGAGAGCAACAACTGATCGACGCCTGACGAGTGTCGGCGGCCCGTCGGCCATGCGCCCGTGGCCCGTCGGCACCCGCCGGGTTTCGATCGATTTTTTTCACCCCCCGGCACCGTTCCCGACCCTCGCCCCGCTCCCAAATCCCTCTCCCCGGTTCATTCGGCGTGAGGGTGTAGGGCGTGTAGGGCGCGGAGGGGGCCGTGCGCGGCCGAACGGGCCTCGGGTCGCACTGCAATGCGTGCCCTCGGCTCGACGCGTCAGAGGGGCGCAGAGCGGAGGTGGGCGCCGTGGTGGCGAAGACCCCCGAGCACGGCACCCGGCCGCGATATCGCGCGGGTTGTCGGTGCGATGCGTGCCGCGCGTGGAAGACGAAAGACCAGGCCGAGTACCGGGAGCGCAAGCGCGCCGCCGCGGGTGGCGAACCGGTCGCCGAGGCGGCGCCCGCACCCGAAGTGAGGGCGCGCCCTACACGCGAAAAGCGCCCTACACGTCCGGTCGTCGTGACAGTCGGGGCGCCTGACTTCGACGACCAAGTGCGATCCGCTCTGTCGGTTCGTCGGCCGGCGCTCGGCGACGAGCTCGCGCAGCTGATCGACGATGCGCTGTGGGATGCGAGCGGCGATTCGGCGACGGCGTCGATCGTCGCGGCGGCTGCGATCCGAGATGCCGGGTGGGTGCACCGCGACAGCCTGTCGCCCGAGGAACTGCTGAACCTGCTCGAAGCTCCCGCGCCGATCGAGCGTGCGGCGCGTGAGGCGATGCCCGACGCGGCGGATGCTGCGACGCGGATGCGCCACGAATTGATCTTCCGCGCTGCCCGCTCTCTCGATGACCCGACGAACGCGCGCTACTTCGCGTCGACCGTTGAGGCGATGCGCAAGGTGCTCGCCGACGTGAAGGAATCCGGGGGTGGTGGCGGTGCTGATGCCTTCGCCGCCCTCGTGGGTGCGATCCGGGGTACCGGCGGGAGTGGAAACCCGGCCCCGGTGGGCGACCCCGCGTAACCCTGCTCGGGCGACGATCGCGCACGAGGTCGTCAACATCATGGCGCTGCTCGGCTGGGCGGCGATGCCGTGGCAGCGGGAGATCCTCGAGACCGCGTTCGAGATCGACCCGGCGACGGGGCTGCTTTGGTACTCGGAGATCGTGATCATCGTTCCCCGTCAGTCGGGGAAGACGTCGATCGTCCTGCCGTGGGGCGTGCACCGCATGATCATGTGGCCCGATCGGCAGTACCTGCTGTACATCGCGCAGACGCGCGAGAAGGCGCTCGAGAAGCTGCAGGAGGAGCAGCATCACCGCATCGCGGCGTCGCCGTTCGGGCAGCTGCTGCAGCGCAACCGCACCGGGAACACGCTCAATCTCACCAACGGTGGCGAGCACATGAAGTTCCTGAACGGGTCGAAGTGGTCGATCGACGCGCCGACGGAGAACGCCGGCCACGGTGGAACGCTCGGACTGACCGTCGGTGATGAGATTTTCGCGCAGAAGGACGACCGTCTCGAGGCGGCGCTGATGCCGGCGACGACTGCGGTCGACGACGCTCAGTCGCTGTGGATCTCGACGGCCGGCGAGTCCAAGACGAAGTCACCGTTCATGTGGAAGAAAGCCGAGGCGGGCCGAGCCCGTGTCGAGCTCCTCCGCGCGGACCCGTCGCTGCTGAACGCGCAGCGAATGCGCACGATGTACGTCGAATACTCGGCGCCCGACGGGGCCGATCCCGACGACCCGCTGACCTGGTGGGGGTGCATGCCGGCGCTCGGTTACACCACGAATCAGACGAAGATCGCGGCGTTCCGAGAGGCCATGCAGGGCGGGTTCCTGCGGCCGTTCCTGAATTGGTGGAGCGACGACGTCGAGAAGACGTGGAAGATCCCGAAGGAACGGTGGGAGCATGAGGCCGTCGTCGACCCCGGGTCGGAGGTGGCGCGCGACGAAGTCGTGTACGTCATCGACGTGGCGCCCGAGTCGGCGTGGGCGTCGATCGCCGTCGCCGGCATCCGCACTGACACGAAGATTCACCTGGAAGTGCTGGCCGACGCGCCCGGTACCGACTGGATTCTCGACGGCGACGACGGGCTCGAGGTGCCCGGCATCGTCGACCTGGTGCGCGAGGCGCCCGGGCCGGTCTACCTCGAGCACCGCGCGGCCGGGTTCCTGCTGCCGAAGCTGCTCGAGGCGGGTATCGACGCCCGCGTGATGACGGCCGCGAACATCGCCGTCGCCGGCCCCGGCCTGCTCGACGCCGTGCTGAACCACGACGTCGTGCACCTCGGGCAAGACGAGCTCACCGAGGCGCTGAAATCCGCGAGCACGAAGGCCACGGACGCCGGCTGGAAGTGGATCAGGGGCAAGTCGATGCGCCCCGTTTCCGCGCTCGTCGCCATCACCTACGCACGGCAGATGCTCGCCGAGCTCCTGCCGGATCTCGCATACGACCCGATCGCAGCGTTCCGCGCCGCGAACGGCACGACAAAGGAGGCCGGATGACCGACCGAATGAAGCCGCGCGCGGCGCTCGCTGCCGCATGGGCGGTGCTGCGATCGTTCCTCGCGACGTTCCGTGACGATCTGCTCGAGGCGCTCGGCGTGCTGCTGATCGTCGTCGGGGTGGCGATGTGGTCGCTGCCCGTCGCGCTGATCATCGCGGGTATCGCGGTGCTGCTGATCGTGCACCCGCTGCCGATCCGGCGGCGATCGTGAGCCTGTTCACCCGAGAGGCTGAGACGCGAGACATCTCCGCGTCTGACGTGTTCGGGCCGGCCTGGCAGTCGCTCGGCCGCGGTGGTGCGATGCGGCAGGCCGCGACCTACGCGGCCATTCGTTACATCACCGATCAGTGGGCGCAGGCGACGGTGACCGTCACAGAGGTGCGGGGCGGTCAGCGAGAGATCGTCGAGACGCCGCTGATCCTGTCGAAGCCGTCGCCGACAATCTCCGTCTGGGATTCCCGGGTGCAGATGGTCGCCGAACTGAAGACTCGCGGCAACGCATATGGGCTCGTCGACAGTGATCGCCGGTTCTGTCAGTGGGTCGCCGACGAGCACGTGACCATCGACGAATCGAATCCCTTCGATCCGAAATACCGGGTGGCCGGCGTGCCGGTGAAGCTCGTGTCGCAGGGTGGCAACCTACTGCACCTGCGCGAGCAGCTGCGCGCCGGAACCGTCCGCGGCCTGTCGCCAATCTCAGCGTTCGCGGCATCGTTCGAGTGGGCGGATCTGGCTCGGCAGTACGGGCGCCGCTGGTTCAAGCAGTCGTCGATGCCGCCCGCGATCCTGCAGGCCAAGGGGACGCGGATCGACGGCAAAGTGCTGACCGAGGCGCGTGACGATTTCGTGGCCGCCGCCGCCGAGGGGAAGCCGGTCGCGCTGCCGGGGGAGTGGGACTACCGCAAGATCTCGGTGAGCCCCGAAGAGGCGCAGTTTCTGCAGACCATCGAGGCATCCGCTACCGAGATCGCGATTATCTTCGGCGTCCCGCCGGAAGAGGTCGGCGGCAAAGCCGGCTCGTCGCGCACGTACTCGAATCGCGAGATGGACGCGACCCTGTTCCGCATCAAGACGCTGGGCGGGGTGTCCGGGCGCGCGGAGGCCGCGTTCAGTGACGTGCTCCCGTTCGGTCAGGAACTGACCTACGACCTGTCACGGCTCGAACGGCCCGGCCTGCTCGAGTTCATGCGATCGATCACGGAGCAGCTGAAAAACGGCACGCTCACGCTCGCCGAGGCGCGTCGAGATCTCGGCCGCCGCGGCATCAATGACACCGAGATCGAGCAGTGGCAGACCTGGTACGCCACCACGAAATCCGAATCCGAATCTGACTCGACGTCCCGTGTCGAGATGCCCGAAGGGGGGACGCAATGACCGAGCTCGAGCGCCGCGTCGTCGACAAGCCGACCGAGTTCCGAGCCGCGGCCGAGGGGTCGGGAGGTGTGGGCGTGCTGACCGGTTACGCGGTCGTGTTCGACTCGCCCTCTCGCGATCTCGGCGGCTGGTTCGAGGAGATCGCACCGGAAGCGTTCGGCGCACCGGATGCCGAGGGCCGCGTCGACATGGCCCTGCACACGCGAGTAATCGCGCGCGCGGAGCACGACAGTCGACTGCTGCTCGGCACGACCGACGCCGGCACGCTGCGGCTGTACATCGACGACGTCGGCGTGCGGTACGAGGTGGATCTGCCCGACACGGGCGCCGGCCGCGACGTCGCCGCACTCGCGAAGCGCGGCGACTACCGACATTCGTCGTTCGCGTTCCACCCGCTCGACGTCGAGTGGCGCGAGAACGCCGCCGGCAGCCTCGTGCGCCGGGTGACTCGCTCCACGCTGAGCGACATCGCACCCGTCGCCGACCCCGCCTACTGGGCGGCCACCACGCAGATGCGCAGCGCCGTCGACATCGACGCCGTGCGCGCATCCCTGCACCCTTCCCCCGCCGCCCCCGGCGAGTGGGAGGCCGAGGCGACCAAGCGCGCCGCGGCCATGACCCGCGAGACGCACCCCGCGCTCGCCAACCGACCCCGCAAGCGCGGGATCTGAGAAAGGACACACCCGAATGACCAGCATTCAGGAACGAATCAAGTCCCTCGCCGAAGAGCAGAAGCGGGCGTGGGAGAACGAGGGCAAGCCCCTCGCCGACATCGCGGCCGAGCGCGCTCTCACCGCCGACGAGCGGACGAAGTTCGAGGCGCTCGAGCGCGCCTACAACGACTACGACGACCGCATGACCCTGCTCGTGCAGCAGCGCACGATCGAGGAGCGCGCCGCGAACTTCGCCGGCAACCTCCTCGGCAACCGTTCCGCCTTCGGATCGGCGGCCGACGTCGCGCAGTTCGCGAGCGAGATCCGCGGCGTGCTCAACGGGGACACGAAGTTCCTCGAGTACATCCCCGACGCGAACGAAGTTCGCGCCATCATGCACGCCGAGGCGCGCGCGCTGTCCGTGGGTACCGCCCTGGCCGGCGGCAACACGGTGGGACAGACCTACCTCGCGCAGCTGATCCAGCCGCTGCGTCAGTTCTCGGGCATCTTCGCCGCGGGCGCATACGTGTTCGTCACCGAGAAGGGCGACACCGTCACCCTGCCCCGACTGACGTCCTTCGGTGCGGCGGCCCCCGCCCCCGAGGCGACCCAGATCGGCGGCACCGATCCGACCTTCGGTCAGATCTCGTTCGGGGCCAAGGGATACGGCGAGTTCGTCGGCATCTCGACCGAGCTCGTGCAGGACTCGCTGATCGACATCGAGTCGCTGACGAACAAGCTCATCGGCGAGAACATCTCGGTCCTGCTGGGCCAGGATCTCGCGACCGGCTCGGGCGTCAACGCGCCGCAGGGCATCGCGAGCGCGACAACCGTCGGCGTGACCGGCGCGACCGGTGTCGGCGGCGCCCCGACGTGGGACAACCTGATCGACCTGCAGGAATCGGTGCTGGCCCCCTACCAGGCGAACGCCGCATGGGTCGCGTCCAACTCGGCCGTGGCATCCATCCGCAAGCAGAAGGACGGATCGGGCCGCTACCTCTGGGAGCCCAACGGCCTGAACGGCGCCCCGTCGACCCTGCTCGGCGCGCCCGTCTTCCGTGACCCGTTCATCGCGGGCGTCGGCGTCGGTGCGAAGTCGCTGTTCTACGGTGACTTCTCCCGTTACTGGGTGCGCACCGTCGGAAACCTGCGCATCGAGCGCTCGGACCACGCCCTATTCGGCACCGATCAGGTCGCGTTCCGCGGCAAGCTGCGCGCCGACGGTCGTCTCATGGACGCCTCGGCCATCAAGCACTTCGCGGGTGGTGCGTCCTGATGGGCCGCCCCGCGAAGGCTGACACGCAGTCGGTCCCCGCCGAGACGGGCGAGGTGCGCGAAGACGCGGCGGTCGAGACGTCGGCAGACCAGCCGGCCCCGCTCGTCGCGGTCGCCGCGGGTGACACCGCGACGGCCCCGGCCGGGCAGACCGTGCCCGAGGCGACGGTCGACGTCAAGGCGCAGGCCGACGTTGACCCGTCTCAGGGGCAGGGGTCGGCGGTCGCCGACGTCGCTGCCGCGGCATCCGTCCTCGCCGACTCGGCATCGAAGGCGGCCACGCCGACGAGCGAGCCGTACACGGACGAGGAGATCCCGACCGAGGGCGACGTCGAGCTCGTGATGCTCATCACGATCTCGGGTCTCCGCAACGGCGAGCCCTGGCCGCGAGCCGGGCGCACGGTGACCCTTCCGGCCGCCGAGGCCGAGTCGCTCGTCGCCAACGGGTACGCCGCGCCCGCCGAGTAATCGCTGAGTGAGGGGCCGCGCCGAGTGTGCGGCCCCTCACTCGTGAGAGGAGACCACACCGTGGCAGCAAAATGGCCCATCGCGGCCGACGTGCTCGGGAAGGCGATCGGGCTCTCAGACGAGCAGATCGCGGCCGAGCAGGAGGAGCTCGCTTTCTTCGCGGCGACCGTCTGCAGCCTGATCGACCGGGACACCGGGCGAAAGGTCGAGCCGCACCGCCATGAGATCCCCGGTGCCGGTCTGCCGCCCGAGTTCGAGATGAGCGCCCGCGAGTGGGGCAAGCTCATGTGGAATCAGACCAAGGGTGGCACGAACGCCCGCGGTCAGTCTGCCGAGCCGACCGCACCCGCGGGAGTCGGGATGCCCGCGAAAGTCGCCGTCTGGCTCGCCCCCTTCCCGCCCCGCATCTTCTACGGGAGCGGCACGTGAGCGGGATCAGCCAAGCAACCGGCATCCTCGCCGCGCGCGACGGCGTATGGGAGGCCGTCGAGACAGCGACCGCGCACCGCGGCGTGGAGATCGACCGCTACTACGCGCCGCCCGCCGAGATCCTCGCCACCCGCTGGGTCGCGATGGAAGACGTCTCAGTCGACCCCGATCTCGTCAACATCGGCCCGCGTCGACAGTTCGACGAATCGATACGCATCGGCATCTCTGTCGGGGCGTGGGTCGCGGCATCCGGCAACCGTGAGGCCGACGGACGCGCAGCGTTCGAGGCCGCGTACAGCATCCTCGCCGAGATCCAAACCCACATCACACAGACCGACATCACGCTCGGGGGCAAGGTGCAGTGGTGCCTGCCTGGCTCAATGTCGACGGCCGGTGTGCAAGACCCCGAAGGCGGCGGATACGTCGTCGAGATTCAAACCGAGTTCGTGTGCGCGCACCGCGTGCGCCCCACCTGATCGACCAAACAACGGAAGGGGGAGCTATGGCCGGAAAGGCTGTGCCCCGATTCAAGAACGTGTCCCCGCTCGGTGCGCTCGACGTGCCCGCGCTGGGGCGCGTGATCACCGAGGGTGAGGAATTCGACGTGCGCGAGGATCTCGTGCCGCTCTTCGCCGGTCAGGTGGAGAACTACGAACCGGTCAACGCTTCGGCGAAGGCCGCTACGGCGGAGGCTCTCGCCCCCGCCGAAGAGCCCGAGCCCGAGGAGGTGACCGACGGTGACGACGCAGCTTGATTTCACGGTCGGTATCGGCCGCGAGACGACCTACGGGACGGCCGTCGCGCCGACCCGCTTCGCCGAGTCCGACGCGAAGATGAAGTACGACGTGAAGACGATCCAGTCGAAGGGGCTGCGCCCCGGGAAGAACGTCAACCGTCTGAACCGGAACGCGATCGGCCGGTTCGAGGGCTCGGGAGATGTGGCCTTCGATGTGCCGACTCGCGGGTTCGGTATCTGGCTGAACGCCGTGCTCGGCGCGGTCGTGAGCACGGTCGTCCCGTCGACCACGCCGGCCGTGTATCAGCAGGTGCACACGATCAGCACGACCGATCCGGTGCAGACGTTCACGCTGCAGGAGGTGCTGCCGACCCTCGGCGGTGTCAACTCGTACCCGCACACCTTCACCGGCTGCGCGTTCGACTCGATCGAGCTCAGCGCGAAGGAAGGCGGGTTCGTCGAGGCCAAGCTGTCGGTGACGGCGCGCGAACTACTGACCGCGTTCGGCGCTGCAGCGGCGAGCTACCCCGCCGACGATTCGCTGTTCACGTTCGTGCACGGCGGGATCGTCGTCGGCGGCACGCTGACGGCCCCCACGGCCACGGCGCCCGCGTCGATGACCGGTACACCCGCGGCGAACATCGCCGATTTCAGCTTCGCTGTGAAGCGCTCGCTGGACTCGGACGGATGGAACCTCGGCGGCAAGGGTCTGCGCTCGCGCGCCCCGCTGCTCGGTCTCCCCGAGCTCTCGGGCAAGATGACCGCGGAGTACACCGACAACACGCTGCGCGACGCGTACCTCGCTCAGACGCCGCTGTCGCTGCTGCTCACCTTCGAGCACAACGTCGCCATCTCGGGGGCCAACAAGGCCATGCTGCAGATCGCCCTGCCGGCCATCCGGCTGAAGGGCGAGGTGCCGGCATCCGACGGCGGCAGTGCGATCAAGCTCTCGATTGACTTCGAGGCCTTCGATGACGGTGTCTCGCCGCAGCCGGTGTACATCGTGTACCGGACGCTCGACGCGACGGTGTGACCGAGCAGGCGACGGGCGCCGTCCCTGACCCGGAGTCGCTGCGTCGCCTCATCTCGAAGCTGCGGGAGTTCCCGCCGGCCGTGCGTACGCCGGTCCGGCGGGAACTTCGCGGCCTCGGCGCGCCCGTCATAAGCGCGCAGAAATCGATCCTGGACGGCCCGCTACCGCGCGGCATGGTGAAGACCGGATTCCGGCACAAGCTCGTGCACTCGAAGCGCAAGGGCAAGTTCTACGCCGTGAAGGTCAACATCTACTCGGATCGCGACGTCACGCGGCGCGGCAAATCGAAGGGTATGCGCGCCGCCATCAAGGCCGGCCTGAAGTTCCGCATCGTCGCCGGCAAGACCCGGCAGGGGATCGAGTTCAAGACCACCGGCCCGAAGGGGCCGGACGGATTCAACAAGGCGAAGTTCTGGCAGAAGCGCCGGTTCCGCCATCCCGCGTTCGGCAACCGCGAGCGGTACGTCGACCAGGCCGGACAACCGTTCTTCCGCGCGCCCGTCATCGAGGGGCGCGAACACCTGCTGCGCGCAACCGAAGAGATCATCACGCGCGCAGCCCAAGACACCTAGGAGAAAAGCGCATGGCAAAAATCAAGCTCGCCGACGGTTCGACGATCCCGATCGTGAAGCCCAATCTCTGGGACGGCGCGGCCGTCGAGAAAGAAACCGGCTGGAACCGCAAGGAGTACGCCGAGCGGATGAAGTCAGGGAGCATGCAGACCGCGTTCGCGATCTTCGCGAGCCTGCGTCGCGCCGGTCACGATGTGACCTTCGACTCGTGCGCCAATCTCGACGGCATCGACAACCTGCTCGCCGAGCCCGGCGATCACCGCGAGGCCGGGGCGGAGGGTGAGGAGACCCCGGACCCTCAGTAGTCCGCAACGGGCGCGGGCGGCGTCGACAGCCCGAGAAGGCGTCGCCCGAGCTCGAGGCGCTGAACGAGCGCGAACCGTGGCTCGAAGAGCAGGTGATGCGCCGAGCGCTGCTCATCTGCCGGCATGACTACTGGCCGGCGCTCACCCCCGACCGCCTGTGGGAATTGCCCTACGACCTGTGGGCGCAGCTGGCGCTGTCGTGCGACGCGATCGCCAAGCAAAAAGAGGAAGACGCCGCCGAGTTGGAGCGTCTGAGAAAACGGAGGTGACCGAGTGGCAGGTAAGTCCGCAACAGATCTGATCATCCGCCTGCTGGTCGAAGACGAGTCGCTCGACAAGGTCGACCGGTCGAAGGCGAAGTTCGACGCGTGGAACGATGCGCTCGAGCAGGGGTCGAAGGTCGCCGCGGGCACGCTGCTCGCAGTGGGTGGGCTCGCCGTCGGGACGACGATCGCGTTCGCTGACGCGGAGGCCGGGGTCGACAGTATGGCCGGGGCGCTGAAGCTCACCGAGCCCGAGGCCTCCCGAGCGGGAGAGGCCGCCGCGAACGCGTACGGTCGCGCCTTCGGCGGGTCGCTCGATGAGGTGCAGTCGGCGACGGCCGGTGTCATCGGCTCGATCAAGGGCATGCGTGACGCGAGTGTCGCGGAACTGCAGGGGATCACCGAAGGCGTTTTGACGCTGTCCGGCGGGTTCGAGCTCGAGGCCGACCGCGTCTCTCAGATCGTCGGTCAGATGCTGTCCACGGGCATGGCGAGCTCGGCGCAGGAAGGTATTGACCTTCTCACCGTCGCGCTGCAGCGGGTGCCGCCCGCGGTTCGCGACGATCTGCTCGACGCAATCGACGAGTACGGCCCGTTTTTCCAGCAGCTGGGGATCTCGGGCGAGACAGCCTTCACGATGCTCGCTGATGCAAGCGCGAAGGGCATGTACGGGATCGACAAGACCGGCGATGCGCTGAAGGAATTCACGATCCGGTCGACGGACATGTCCACGTCCAGTGGGGCGGCGTACGAGGCGCTCGGCCTGTCGCAGACCGAGATGACGAACAAGATCCTCGCGGGCGGCGACAGCGCGGAGCAGGCATTCGCGCAGATCATCATGGGCCTCAACGGGATGACCGATCCGGCCGCGCAGTCGCAGGCCGCGCTGGCCCTGTTCGGGACACCGCTCGAGGATCTAGGGACGGGAGAGATCCCGAAGTTCCTCGATCAGCTGGCGAACCTGGATGGCGGGTTCGGAGATGTCGCGGGTGCTGCCGCAGCGATGGCCGACACCGTCTCTGGCAACACGAAGGGATCGTGGGAGTCGATTCGCCGCGACCTGCAGATGACCGCGGCAGAGATTGGAGAGTCCTTCGCGCCCGCGGTGAGCGACGGTCTCGAGGTGCTGCGGGGATTCGCTGACTGGGCGGGCGAGAATCAGGGCGTCGTGACGGCGATCGCATCCGTGGTCGGCGTGCTCGCGGGTGCCGTCGTGCTCGCGAGTGGCGCGATGAAGGTATTCGCCGCCGCACAGGCGATTCAGACGGCTGCGCAGTGGGCGAGTAACGCGGCGTGGCTCGCGTCCCCAATCACGTGGATCATCCTCGGGATCATCGCGGCCGTCGTGCTGCTGGTCGCCGGGATCATCTGGCTCGCGTCGAACTGGGACAGCGTCATTTCGTGGCTCGGGTCGGCCTGGTCGTGGCTCTGGGACAATGTTCTGTCGCCCGTTTTTTCGGCTATCGGGGCCGCGTTCGAGTGGCTCGGAGCGAACGTCTTCGCCCCTATCGGCAGCTTCATCGCCACCGTCGTGCAGGGGATCGGCGACGTTTTCAACTGGCTGTATCAGAACATCATCCTGCCGGTCGTGACCGGGATCATGCTTTACATCGGCCTATGGGCCGCGGTGATCGTGTGGCTGTGGGAGAACGTCGCGATGCCGGTGTTCGATCTCATCGGACAGGGGCTGCAGTGGCTCTATCAGAACGTTTTCGTTCCGGTCGGGCAGGGCATCGACGCTGTCATTCGCGGGATCGGCGACGTGCTGAATTGGATCGGGCAGAACGTGTTCGCCCCGTTCGGTCAGTTCGTCGCTGACGTGATCCGCAACGTCGGGAACGTTTTCTCATGGCTGCACGCGAACGTCGTCTCGCCCGTGGGTGCTGCGATAGGCGCGGCGGTGAATGCTGTTGGGTCCGTGTTCTCCTGGCTGTGGAACAACGCCATCATGCCGGCCGTGAACGGGATCGGGCAGGCCGTGCAGTGGGTGTACAACTCGGTCATCTCACCCGTCTTCAACGCGATATCGGGGGCGGTCGACATGGTCGGGAACGCGTTCCGAACCGTGTTCGGGGCAATCGGGGGGTTCATCTCGAACGCCTTCAGTGGAGCGGTGAATGCCGTCCGCGGTCCGATAAACGCGATCATCGGCCTCGTGAATGGGGCCATCCGGGCTATCAACGGGATCTCGGTAACGATCCCGGCGTGGGTGCCGATCGTCGGTGGTCAGACCTTCGGGGTGTCGCTGCCGCAGGTGCCCTACCTGGCAACGGGTGGCGTGACGATGGGGCCAATGCTCGCCGTCGTCGGCGACAACCCCGGCGGGCGTGAGTACATCGAGCCGGTCGACAAGGTCGCTACACGCATGGAGCGGGTGGCGCTCGAGGCCGCGGCATCCGGCCGCGCCGCAGCGCCTGGCGGGCTGACCCGTCTCGCACGTGAGGATCTCGAACTGGTCGCGCAGCTGATCGGTCAGACGGTGTATCCGCTGATCGTGAAGGGCGCGCAGTCGCAGATCAAGACAGCACTGGGGGTGTGAGCGGATGCCGGTAACTCTCACCGCGGCGCTATTGTCGTCGGCCGATCCGCGCCCCGCTCAGGTCACCCTGAGCGGGGTCGCGGCGGGCGCGATCTTCGAGGTGGTCGGCACGACTGCTGACGGGTCGCGCTGGACGATACCCGGCGGCGCGGGTGTGTCGCTCGGCGGGCAGCTGGTGCTGATCGACAGCCGCACGGCGCTGAATGCGCTGATCACCTATCAGGCGGTGGTCGACGGTGTGACCTACGCCGCGGTGCCCCTGACGGTGTCCTACGCCGGTCCGGGCGTCGGCGTTGTGCAGACGATCGACGGCCTGCGAAAAGCGGGTGTGGAGATCGCGTCGCTGACGGAGGCCCGCAAGTCGAACACGCGCTCGTCGACGTTCGAGATCGCGGGCCGCAGTGACCCGGCGGCGCGTCTCGACGTGCCCGGATCGTTCTCGTACTCGTGGCAGTTCGACACGCAGGGCGCCGACTCGGTCGCAATGGAAGAGATCCTGCGCACCGGCCGGCCGATCGTGCGCCGGCTGCCGCCTGGCATGCGAGACCTGAAGCCCGTAGTTCTCGGGATCGTCACCGACTGGGGCGATGAGCTCATATCCGACGGGTTCGACACATGGCGGCGGTTCTCGCTCACCGTGCGGGAGATCGGCGACCCGCAGCCGTCGTCCGCTCTGATCGCGTTCACGTGGCGTGACTTCGATGACGCGATGGCTGACCGAGTGTGGTCGTACCATTCGCTGTTCCCCTCCCTCGCGAACTGGGCGGCGGCGAACGGCGCGCTCTCGCTCGTCACCGCGGGCGGATACCTCACGCCCAACTTCGCGCGCGCCACGGCATCCGCCGCGGGGGCGGCGGTCGACGTCGTCGAGTCGGTCTACACGGCCGCCGCGAAGACGCTCGGCGACGCCGTCACCCCGGGATCTACCTACACGGTGACGGTGCGTGTGAAGGGCACGGCGGGGCGCTCAGCGTCCGCGCTGCTGAAGTGGTCGTCGGGTGCGGTCGTGACCGGTGCGCCGGTCACCCTGACCGGGCAGTGGCAGCAGGTATCTGTGACAGGCGTCGCGCCTGCAGGCGTGAACGGCCTCGCCTCGGGTGCCCGCATGGCCGCGTCCGGCGTCGCAGCAAACGATCAGCTCGACGTGTCCGCGCCGACCATCTCGGCCGGTTCGGTCGTCCCGGTCGGGTCGTTCGATGAGCTCTTCACCACGTGGGATCAGTTCGACGCGGCCGATTGGTCACTGCTCTGAGAGGGGGTCGGGATGCGTAACGGACCGCCCGACGAGGTGCTCGCAGGAGCCCCTCTGTATAGTGCTCGGATCACGTCGTGGCTCGGCGGGCGGATGCTCGCCGCGACGGTGCCGATCCTCGCCGGACGCGTCACCGGCAAGGCAACGCAAGAGGTGATCGAAGAGCTCTCCCTGACGGTGCCCCGGTTCGCAGCCGGGGCACCCGGGGGAGACGTGAAGGACTGGCGCCCCGGGAAGGACGCGCAGCACCCCCTCGCCCGGTACGGGCAGACACTGAACGTGACGACCATCATCGAGTCGGTCGTAACGGGCGAGGTGTGGGAAACCCGGATCGGGCCGTATCAGATCAAAGACTGGGATGACGACGACGCCGGCACCGTCACGGTGAAAGCGGAATCGCTGCTGGCGCGGCCCCGCGACGACAAGCTGCTGTCGCTCACCTCGCCGACCGGCACCCTGAAGAGCGAGGCGCGCCGCCTCGCCCCGGCCGGCATGGGGGTGTCCTTCGATCCGAAGCTCATCGACCGGCCGTGCTCGCCCGCAATGTCATGGTCTCGCAGCCGGATCGAGAACCTGCAGGAGATCGCCGACGCATGGCCGGCGCTGCTGCGGGTGGACGCGTGGGGGCAGATCGCGTTCCGCGCGCCGCTCCCGGACGTACCGAAACCGGTCGTCACCCTGCGCGACGGTAAGGGCGGAACGCTGATCGCCGCCCCGCGCTCGGACTCGCGTGGCGGCGTCCCGAACGTCGTCGTCGCGACGACGGGAAGCTCGACGACCGCCGACGTGCAGGGGGTCGCGGCGATTACCTCGGGGCCGATGAGCATCAACGGTGACTATGGCGTGGTCGTCAAGGAATGGTCGTCGAGCCTGCTCGAGAACGCGTCGCAGGCACAAGCTGCAGCGCGTACCATGCTCGACAACGCAGCGCGCCCCGCGCAGGCGGTGCCGGTGCGCATCGCACCCGACCCGCGTCTCGAGATCGATGATCCGGTGGCCGTGATCCGCGAGGGCGATACGCCTCTATGGGGCTGGGTCACCGCATGGGATCTCCCACTGACGGCTGACGGGGGAGACATGCGCATCGACGTGGGGGTGTCCGGGTGATCGACGTCAGTCCGCTGAACCTGCTCGGCTCGCTCGAGCGGATGGTGCCGCAGGGGCCAGGCCGCGACGACGATGCAGCGCTCGTCTCCACGGGCTCGGTACTCGATCGGGACGTGGACGGGCGACGTGTGCGCGTCGCGCTGCGCGGCGGCGACGTGTGGCTGCCGGCCGTCGCCGGCCGTTACGTGCGAGCGGCGCCCGTGCGCGTCCTGTTCGACGCGACGTCGGCGCGGCCGGTGCTGGTGCTCGGCTCGATCGAGCCCGGTGCGCCCGCAGCCCTCGGCACGGTCGCGGCCGTCAACGGCACCCGCGTAACGGTCACGGTCGACGGGAAGACCTCGACCATCCCCTCGGTCGCGGGCACCTACACGGTGGGTCAGACGGCATGGATCTTGCTCGACGACTGGGGCGTGCCGGTGATCGCGCTCGGACCGGCCACCGTGCCGGCACCGCCGCCCGTCGAGGCGCCCCCGAGCGCGGGGGGCTCGACCGTGACGGCGACGGCATCCATTGGCCCGCAGTCGTCGGGCACTTACCGAGTGTCGGCCGGCCGCTGGGATCAGTGGAACACCGACCGGTACGGCGGCGCGAGCGATATCTACCAGGGGTCGGCCTACGGCTCGGGGCAGCTGCGCGGGTTCGCAGGCTACGGCGATCAGATCGCCAACCTCGGGGCGGTGTCGATCGACGAGGCGATACTGACCGCGCGGAAGACCGCCGACGGAAACAGTGCGGTGCTCACCGTGCAGGGCACCGCCGCCGGCAGTCGCCCCGGGGGAGAGCCTGGCGCGGGTCCGTTCGAGTCGGTGTCGTCAGGCTCGATCGGATCGGGAGGCACCGGGCAGATCGCGCTATCCGCTGGTCTGCGTGAAGCGTTCCGAACGGGCGCCGCGCGCGGTCTCGTCGCCGTCGGCTCGCAGTATGGGGGGTTCGGTGGTACCTCCACCCCCGGATCGTTCGTGCTGAACATTCGTTACACGCGCCCCGCATGACAAAAGCCCCGGCGCCCGCCCCTCTCGAGGGGGCGGGTGCCGGGGCAATTCGTCGTTGTTGGCCGCGAGCGACGCGTCACATGCGCTCGAGGATCTCGGCCTTCTTCGCGTCGAACTCCTCGGGCGTGATCACGCCGGCATCCCGCAGGGCGGCGAGTTTGGTCAGCTGCTCGGCGTGGTCGACGGCTGGTGCAGGGGTCGACCCGCCTGCGAGTGCGGCGAGCACGGCGTCGCGCAAGGCCTCGAAATCCGCCGTCGATTTCTTCGCGAAGATCACGGCGTTCTCGTCCTGGGCGGCGTCCTGTGACCGTCCGAAGCCGATCGACTGTTTCGAGGACTCACCCGAAACGGAGAACTGGATGAAGCCGTTCACGAGAGCGGAAGCCGGCTTGATCTGCACGGCCCCGATCGATCGAACATTGAGAGTCTTCTCGCCGCGGCCGTGGCCGACGCGTCCGAAGAATCCAGCGCGAGTGATTCGCACCACGTTGCCATCGAACGAGATCTGGCCGTTGACGCCGTTCGCGGTGATCGGTTCCATGTGTTCCCCCTAGGTCGATTGTCAGGCTAGCGCCCATGTCGGAGGTGCGGGGGAGACTGTGCGCATGGCAGCTATCGAGATGATGAACCTGCTCGACTTCGAGGAGGAGTGGCCGCGCTGGTCGGGGCGGAAGGATGAGGCGATTCGGTCGCGCTTCGGAGTGACGCCGGCTCGGTACTTTCAGGTGCTGCACCGCGTGATCGACACCCCGGAGGCGGTGGCAGCGCGGCCCATGCTGGTGCGCCGGCTGCGTCGGATGCAGGCGGCGCGGATGGCCGAGCAGCGGCGTCGTACTGCGTGAGCGTGGCAGGCCTCATTCACGATTTACTCACGGTTTTGCACATGTCCATACGTGTACTTAGTTGTACCGGTCCCGCGTAATTACGCGGGCGGTACAAGTAAGTACACCTATATACAGCGCACCGCACAAACGGGGGTTGCAGGTTCAAGTCCTGTAGCCGGCACCACAGACACCAGATCAGTAGTGCGAAAAGCCCCGCTCCGCCGCGAGGAGGCGGCGCCGGGGCGTTCTTCCGGCACCTACCAGCCGGAGCCGCCGGCTTCTATCGCATCGCCTCGGCCGACGAGGCGCCTGCGATGGGCGGGCCCTGAGCAGCGGCAGAAGTAGCGGTGCATGGATGACGTCGTGTCGTATTCGAAGGTGGCGCACGCTGGAAGGAGGCGAAACCGACGGCGAACGAGACGGCTCAGCAGTCGAGCGAACCCTCCGGGGCGGAGTCCCACGGGTGCGTGCCCGCACAACTCGCACATCGTCGGTCGCGGCGTTGCGGGAGCGACTCGCAGCTGGGCACGATTGCGTGCTGCCGCGATCACGGCTTCGTGGCATGGGTGGAGGAAGAGTACGTCGTTGCCGCGATGAAAGCTGTCTGGCCTGATTGCGAAGGTGTAGCAGACGTGGATGGTCGGATCATCGAGGAGTATCCGGCGGATCGCCGCGTCGACACGCTCGGTCATGACGCCCCTCCTCGCAACGGTCTGTGCCGGTGTCTCGGTGCGAGGGGCGCTTATGCCAGTGGTCCGTCGAAGTGCGGGCGCACGGCAACGCGCCTTCGCAATCCGTACACGAGAACGTAATACCCGTACGTCTCACGCGGCAACTGGGGAAGAACGGCCCCAGGGCGGCGCGGAAGCCAGACTCAGCGCATCCGCACGCGCAGCCATCGCACGCCGTGCGCGGCGAGGGTGAGTCCGGCGCCCAGCCATACGGGCTGAGACGACACGAGGTCGAGGGCCTCCGGTGCCATGCCCGAGAGGGTCAATGCGTCGATTTCGACGGCCGAGTCGCCGACGTTCGCCAGGACGAGCACCGAGAATCCCTCACCCGGGCGCAGGAATGAGACGACGGATGCCACGTTCGCCCCGAATGCAATCAGGTCGTTGCCCGCGAACTCCGGCGTCGACCGGCGCACGTCGATCAGTCGCGACAGCCGCGAGAAGACGCGCGCGGCCGGGGTGTCGGCATCCGTTCGATCCTCATGCTCTTGCTCGGAACGGAAGGGGCGATTGACCCACCGGCTGTCGCCCGCTTCTTCCGGCCGTTCGCGGTAGGAGTAGTCGTTGAGCTGGGCGACCTCGTCGCCGAGGTAGAGGAGCGGGATACCGCCGGTCGAGAGGGCGAGGGCGTGGGCGAGCACGACGCGGTCCTCTCCGCCGGCGTCGCCCGCCTCGATGCCGGCGAGCGACGCGGTGGTGCCCGTGACGCGGGCATCGCCCGTGCGCGGGTTCTCCTGGAATGGCACGCCGCGCGCGAACGAGCCCTCGGCCCGACCGACGTAGAAGTCGTTGAGGAAGCGGCGGTGCGGGTAGCCGTCGATCCCGAGCTCGGCGGCGTCCTCGTCGGCGAAGGTCCAGCCGATGTCGTCGTGGCTGCGCACGTAGTTCACCCAGGCGGTCCCGGCCGGGAGCGCGTGCCGGCGCTCGAGCGCTTGTTGCAGCAGGCGACCGTCGCGAGTGGCGAGCGCCTCCCAGGTGAGGGCCATCTGCAGGGGGTTGTACGAGATCTGACACTCGTCCGGTGAGATGTATGAGACCACCTCATCGGGGTGCACGATGGCCTCCGACTTGAACAGCAGCCCGGGAGCACCCATGCGCAGCACCGCGTTGAAGGCCTGCAGCAGCAGGTGCGCCTCTGGCAGCGACTCGCAGGTCGTGCCGAGTTTCTTCCAGATGAAGGCCACGGCATCCATGCGGAGGATCTCGACGCCCTGATTCGCGAGGAAGAGCATCTCGCCGGCCATCGCCTCGAAGACCGCGGGGTTGGCGTAGTTCAGGTCCCACTGGAAGTGGTAGAACGTCGCCCAGATCCAGCGGCCATCGTCGAGCTGGACGAACGAACCCGGATGATCGTCGGGGAAGATCTCGCGCGTGCTCTGCTCGTAGGCGTCGGGCAGCTCGCGATCGGGGAAGATCAGGTAGAAGTCCTCGTACCCCGCCTCGCCCGCGACGGCCTTGCGAGCCCACTCGTGCTCGTTGCTCGTGTGGTTGAAGATGAAGTCGACCACGAGCGAGATCCCCGCCCGGCGCAGATCGGTCGCGAGGGCGGCGAGCTCTTCCATCGTGCCGAGCGCCGGATTCACCCGGCGATAGCTCGACACCGCGTAGCCGCCGTCGCTGTTGCCTTCGGGGCTTTCGAACAGCGGCATGAGGTGCAGGTAGGTCAGGCCGAGTTCGCGGAAGTACGGAATGGATTCCCGGATGCCGTCGAGCCCGCCCGCGTACCGATCGACGTAGCAGACCCCACCGAGCATGCGCTCGTTCTCGAACCAATCCGGCGCGCTCTCGCGCTCCCTGTCAAGAGCCTTCAGGGTTCGCGGGCGCGCCGTCCACGAGGTGCGGGCCAGATCGAGGACGGATGCCAAGCGCTCGAGGCCGTCGGGTCGTTCGCCGTACAGCCGGGTGAACAGGTCGTGCAGGCGCGGAAGGTGTTGTTCGGCGTGCGCGAGGAACTCGTGGTCGGCGTCGGCGGCGCGGAGGTCGTCGATCAGGTATGAGACGTCGTCGGGGCCGGGGCGGAGCTGGGTCACGGGTCACAGCCTGACGCATCCAGGCGGGCCCCGCCGACATCGGCGTGCCGCGGGGAGGCGAAGGGGGTGGCCGACCACCCCGCGTCGTACGATCGACGGTGGCTCCCGTGCGGGGGCGCGAGAGGAGAGCCGTGGCGGAGCGGGGGTCGGTCGGTCTGGCCGTCGGGGGAGCGGTCCTCATCGGTGCCCTCACCGCGCTGCAGGCGCGCATCAACGGCAGTCTCGGCGGCGAGATCGGGGACGGGTTCGTCGCCGCCGCGATCTCGTTCGGCTCCGGGCTCATCATCCTGATCGCGTTGTCGGCCCTGATTCCCGGGGGCCGACGCGGGTTCGGGCGCCTGATGGCCGGCATCCGGTCTCATTCGATTCCGCCGTGGATGCTCTTGGGCGGACTGGTCGGGGCGTTCACCGTCGCGAGCCAGGGCCTGACGGTGGCGACCATCGGCGTCGCGCTGTTCACCGTCGGATTCGTCGCGGGGCAGACCACCGGCGGGCTCGTGCTCGACCGCATCGGGTACGGACCGGCCGGCGTCGTCCCGGTGACGGTGCGGCGGCTGATCGGTGCGCTGCTGGCCATCGCGGGTGTCGTCGTCTGCCTGTCGGGAGATGCGCTCGGCGGGGTTCCGCTCTGGATGCTCGTCGTCCCGGTGATCGCGGGTGCGGGCGTGGCGTGGCAGCAGGGGACGAACGGGCGCCTGCGCGTGCGCGTGGAGAGCCCGCTGACCGCGACCCTCGTGAACTTCATCGGCGGAACGGTCGTGCTGCTGATCGCCGCGGGTGTGCATGTCGCCATCGTCGGAACACCGCGCACCGTGCCGACCGAGCCCTGGCTGTACATCGGCGGGGCGGTCGGCGTTATCTACATCTTCTTGTCGTCGGTCGTCGTGCGCCGCACGGGTGTGCTGCTGCTCGGTCTCGGCTCTGTCGTGGGTCTTCTCACGACCTCGGTTCTGCTCGACGCGCTGTGGCCCGCGCCGGCGGCTCCCTCGACCCTGGTGGCTCTGCTCGCTGCGGTCGTGGCGATCGCCGGCGTGGTCGTCGCCGCCGTGCCCGTCCGTCGCCGCCCGCGCTGACCACAGAACGACGAAGCCCGCCGCCGGTCGGGAGCGTGCCCGCTACGCGGGGCGGAAACGACGACGCCGCCGGGGACCGGGGTCCCGCGGCGGCGTCGATCGAAAGAGGTCAGAGACGCGTCTCGTCGACCGTGCGCCTCTTCTTGCCTCCGGGCATGCGTGAGAGGTGCTTCGCGGCATCCACGGTCTTGCGCCGCGTGGCTCGGGTGCGCGCGGGCTTGCCGCCGACATAGAGCCACCCGAGCAGGACTTCGCCTTTCTCGAGCCCGTGCGCCTTCGCGAGCACCTTGCTGCGGGTGTTGTCGTCGGTGCGCCAGAACACGCCGAAGCCCGCTTCGTCGAGCACGAGGCTCAGCATGTGGGCGACTCCGGATGCCACGGCCTCCTGCTCCCATGCGGGGATCTTCTTCGAGCGGAGGTTCGCCACCACCGCGATGATGAGCGGTGCGCGACGGGGCTTGGACGACAGCCCCTTCTTGCCGTCCGCCTTGTTCAGCGCGCGGGCGAGGACGTCTCGGTCGGCGCCACGGATCTCGATGAGCCGCCAGGGCTTGAGACTCTTGTGGTCGGCGACGCGACCGGCCGCGGCGACGAACGCCTCGAGCTCGGGACCGGTGGGGGCGAGGTCGGTGACCTTCGACCACGACCGGCGGTCGCGCATCGCCTCGAGTGCGCTCACGCTTTGTCTTCGGGGGTGAAGTTGAGCGAGAGCGAGTTCATGCAGTACCGGTCGCCGGTGGGCGTGCCGAAACCGTCGGGGAAGACGTGTCCCAGGTGCGAACCGCAGTTGGCGCAGCGGACCTCGGTGCGCTGCATGCCGTGGCTGTTGTCTTCGATGAGCTCGACCGCCTCGGGGCGGACCGACTCGTAGAAGCTCGGCCACCCGCAGTGCGAGTCGAACTTGGTGCCGCTCTGGAACAGTTCGGCATTGCACGCCGCACACGTGTAGAGGCCGGCACGGCTCTCGTCGAGCAGCTCACCGGTCCAGGCGCGCTCGGTACCCGCCTGGCGGAGCACCGCGTACTGCTCGGGGCTGAGCTCAGCGCGCCACTGGTCGTCGGACTTGTCGACGGCGTAGGTCATATTCACTCTCCTTCTTCGTCTCTATTCTCTCGCGCCCAGCGGCGGTCAGGTCGTGACGGCATAATCTCCCGGGTGACTCCGGATGCCGCGACCACCGTCGCCGACCGCTATCGACGTTTCGCCCGCGACGAGGCACCGGGACGTTCGGTGGTGTACGGAGCCTGGGCGGGGCGCGTCGCCGACGATGCCGCCGTCGCGGCCGCCCTCGCGGGCATCCCCGACACACGCCGTCAGCCACCGCTGGTCTTCGCGGTGATGCGTCTTCTGGGGGCGCCGCTCGACGACGTCGACGAGTGGGCGTCATGGGTCGTGGCTCACGCCGACGCGATCGTCGAGGAGTGCGGCCGACGCAGCGTGCAGACCAACGAGCCGCTCCGGTGCGCAGCCCTGCTCCCGGCGTTGGCGGCGATCGAGGGGCCGATCGCCCTGCTGGAGGTAGGGGCGAGCGCGGGGCTCTGCCTGTACCCCGACCGGTACTCGTACCGCTATCACCGCGGCGGCGAGGTCATCGCGGTCGATCCCGTCGACGGTCGCAGTTCCGTCGTCCTCGACAGCGATCTCGAGGGGCACCCCGACCTGCGGATGCCGGAGATCGTCTGGCGTGCGGGGATCGATCTCAGTCCCCTCGACGCCCGGCGTTCCGAAGATCGTAAGTGGCTCACCGGCCTCGTCTGGCCGGGGGAGGAGGGCCGCCTCGAACGCATCGAGGCGGCACTCGACATCGTGGCGGCCGATCCGCCGATCCTCGTCGCGGGCGACGGCGCGCAGGCCCTTCCCGCGCTCGCCGCACGGGCTCCGGCAGGAGCGACGCTGGTCGTGACCACTCCCGGCGTCCTCGCTCACGTGCCGCGCGTGCACCGGACCGCGGTGATCGCGGCAGCCCAGGCGGCGGGCAGGTGGATCACCCTCGACGCGCCCGGCCTGCACGACGGATGGACGCGTCGACCCGAGCCCGCGCGGGGCGGCTTCGCCCTCGCCCTCGACGGCGAGGTGCGGGCGGAGGTCGACCCGCTCGGGGCGTGGGTGGCGTGGCATCCGGGATCGGGACCGACGGCGCAGTAGCGTGGCGGCGTGCCTCTGTCGGACCGTGACCTCGCCTTCCTCGCCTTCGAGGGGGAATGGCGCCGTCACGCGGGAGCGAAGGAAGAGGCGATCCGCGCCGAGTTCTCTCTGACGCCCGCCCGGTACTACCAATTGCTCGGCCGTCTCATCGACACCCCCGAGGCTCTCGCCCACGACCCCATGCTCGTCCGCCGCTTGCGACGTCGCCGCGACGACGCGACGGCCCAGCACCGCGCTCGCCTCGGTCGGGCGGCGGTCCGCTGACAGGCTCGCCTCGACGCGACCGATAGCATCGTCCAATGGCCAGATCGACCTTCCCTCGGGATCGCTTCGACGACCTCCCGGCCGAATCCGGTCGCGTCGGCGCTCACCGTGCCGAGAAACCGCGGCTGCGCGGATGGATCGTGTTCCTCTGGGCGGCCATCGCCACTCTGCTGTTGATCATCGCCGGCATCTTCGCGACACTCGTCGTCTCGGGTCGCATCTCGCTCGGCGCCGACACCGCGCCCAGCCCGACCGTCTCGGCCGAACCGACCATCCCGGCCGTCGTCGACACCTCGTACTCGGTCGTCGTGCTCAACGGCACCTCCGACAGCGGGCTCGCGGCCTCGGTCCGTGACCAGATCGTGGCCGCGGGCTGGAGCGGAGACAACGTCGAGACGGGCACCTCCGACAGCACCGACTTCGCCGACACCACGATCTACTACCGCCTCGAGAGCGACGAGGCCGCGGCCGAGGGGCTGGCGCAGACCATCGGCGGGGCGCAGATCGCGCAGAGCGATTTCCTGCAGCCGACCGACGACCCGAACACCCCGGCTGATGAGAGCGACGTCAAGCGCCTGATCGTCGTGATCGGGCTCGACCGCGCTGCCGGCCAGCCTTCCTCCTCCCCCTCGTCCTGACACCGCGAGGGGCGCGTGTTTCCGCGTCGTAACAACTTGGATGCACGCGCGTCAACAATGCTCCGGAACCCCGATTCCGCGGCATCGCTCGTGCTTACGATGACCTCGTCGTTCAGCAACAGGAGATTCGCATGACGCAGGGCACTGTCAAATGGTTCAACGCCGAGAAGGGTTTCGGCTTCATCACCGTCGATGACGGGCAGGACGTCTTCGTCCACTACTCGAGCATCGAGATGTCGGGTTTCCGTGTCCTCGAGGAGGGGCAGGCCGTCGAATTCACCGTCGGCACCGGTCAGAAGGGCCCTCAGGCGGAGTCCGTGCGACTGGCCTGAGCGCTGATCCGAACGCCGTGGCATCCGAGTTCCGGATGCCACGGCGTTCGCTGTTTCCGGGACGGCGCGTGGCTTGCACTCCCTAGGGGCGAGTGCCAGAATGAATTAGCACTCGCTTTCGTCGAGTGCCAAAATCTGCAAGTCACCCGTCCGGGAGGGACGACACACTTATGGCAAAGATCATCGCTTTCGACGAAGAGGCCCGGCGCGGTCTCGAGCGCGGCCTCAACACTCTCGCCGACGCCGTCAAGGTGACCCTGGGCCCCCGCGGTCGCAACGTCGTGCTCGAGAAGAAGTGGGGCGCACCCACGATCACGAACGACGGTGTCTCGATCGCCAAGGAGATCGAGCTCGACGACCCGTACGAGAAGATCGGCGCTGAGCTGGTCAAGGAGGTCGCGAAGAAGACCGACGACGTCGCGGGTGACGGCACCACCACCGCCACCGTCCTCGCCCAGGCGCTCGTGCGCGAGGGCCTGCGCAACGTCGCCGCCGGCGCCGACCCCATCTCGCTCAAGAAGGGCATCGAGAAGGCCGTCAAGGCCGTCACCGACGAGCTTCTCGCCTCCGCCAAGGAGGTCGAGTCGAAGGAGCAGATCGCCGCGACCGCGTCGATCTCCGCCGCCGACCCCGCGATCGGCGAGCTCATCGCCGAGGCCATCGACAAGGTGGGCAAGGAGGGCGTCGTCACCGTCGAGGAGTCGAACACCTTCGGCACCGAGCTCGAGCTCACCGAGGGCATGCGCTTCGACAAGGGGTACATCAACCCCTACTTCGTCACCGACCCCGAGCGTCAGGAAGCGGTCTTCGAAGACCCGTACATCCTGATCGCCAACCAGAAGATCTCCAACATCAAGGACCTTCTGCCGATCGTCGACAAGGTGATCCAGGAGGGCAAGGAACTCCTCATCATCGCCGAAGACGTCGAGGGCGAAGCTCTCGCGACCCTGGTGCTGAACAAGATCCGCGGCATCTTCAAGTCGGTCGCCGTCAAGGCTCCCGGGTTCGGCGACCGTCGCAAGGCGCAGCTGCAGGACATCGCGATCCTCACCGGCGGCCAGGTCATCACCGAAGAGGTGGGCCTCAAGCTCGAGAACGCGACCGTCGACCTCCTCGGCCGTGCACGCAAGGTCATCATCACCAAGGACGAGACCACCATCGTCGAGGGTGCCGGTGAGTCCGAGCTGATCGAGGGTCGCGTGACCCAGATCCGCCGCGAGATCGAGAACACCGACAGCGACTACGACCGCGAGAAGCTCCAGGAGCGGCTCGCGAAGCTCGCTGGTGGCGTCGCCGTCATCAAGGCCGGAGCCGCGACCGAGGTCGAGCTCAAGGAGCGCAAGCACCGCATCGAAGACGCCGTGCGCAACGCCAAGGCCGCCGTGGAAGAGGGTGTCGTCGCCGGTGGTGGCGTCGCGCTCATCCAGGCCGGCAAGAACGCCCTCGTCAACCTCGAGCTCACGGGCGACGAGGCGACCGGTGCGAACATCGTCCGCGTCGCTATCGAGGCTCCGCTCAAGCAGATCGCGCTCAACGCCGGTCTCGAGCCCGGTGTCGTCGCGAACAAGGTCGCCGAGCTCCCCGTGGGCCACGGGCTGAACGCTGCGACCGGCGAGTACGGTGACCTGTTCGCACAGGGCATCATCGACCCGGCCAAGGTGACCCGCTCGGCTCTGCAGAACGCTGCGTCGATCGCCGGCCTGTTCCTCACGACCGAGGTCGTCGTCGCCGACAAGCCGGAGAAGAACCCCGCTCCCGCGGGCGACCCGACCGGTGGCATGGACTTCTGATCCACGCTGACGACTGAGAACGCCCCCTCCCTCGGGAGGGGGCGTTCTTCGTTGGTAGGGGGAGGGTGCGCCGTGTCCCATTTCTGGCTGCCTGGGGTGGTGTCAGCCAGCCGTTTTTGGGACGCGGTCCGATTTCATCGGGACATACTCGGGGCGCGCGTTCGAGCGGGGAGCGTGCGGCCGGTGCACACCATCGACGACGGCGGAACGCGTCAGGCGCCGTTCTCGGGCCGGTAGTTCTCGGGGAGCCGCTCGAGGGGCTGGGTCTCGATGAGAGCGTGTTCCTGCGCGTCGCGGCGATCAGCGAGGGGGAGGGAGACCCGGAAGGTCGCTCCACCCCCGGGGGTGTCGCGTACATCCACCGTGCCGTGCAGCAGGTCGACGATGGATGCCACGATCGACAGGCCGAGGCCCGAGCCGCCGGTCTCTCGGGTGCGCGAGGTGTCAGCGCGCCAGAAGCGCTGGAAGATCTGCTCGCGGATCTGTTCCGGCACGCCCTCGCCATGGTCGATGATCTCGATCCATCCCATGTCGGTCTCGGCGTCGACACCGACGCGCAGGCCGATGGGGGAGTCCTCGGCGGTGAACCGACGCGCGTTGCCGAGCAGGTTCGCAACGACCTGACGCACCTTGTTCTCGTCGCCCATGACGACGGGGGTGAGGCGCGGTACGGTGCGGACCACCCCGATGGGTGCAGTCGGTGTTCCGTCCGGAGGAGTGGATGCCGCGAGCTCCGCCCCGTCTCTCGATCGGCGGCGGAGCCGTGAAAGGGTGGCGCCCGCGATCGCCATCGCCGACGTCGTGGGGGCGGTACGCCGGCGGCCGTTCCCGCTCGCGGGCTTTCCCCCCGCGTCCAGGAGGGGGTCGAGAGTGATCGTGGGCAGGATCAGCTCGTCGCGGGAGGTGGTGTCGTCGACCGTGACTTCGCGCTGTGGCGACGTCACGCGCAGGTCGAGCGCGGCGTCACGAGCGATCGGACGCAGATCGAGGGCGATGATCGTGACGTCGCGGCGCTCGTCGAGGCGGGCGAGGGCGAGAAGGTCCTCGACGAGCGCGCCCATCCGGATCGCTTCCTTCTCGATGCGCTCCATGGACTGCGCGACGTCCTCGTCGGAGCGGATGGCACCCATGCGGTACAGCTCCGCATAGCCGCGCATGGTGACGAGGGGCGTGCGCAACTCGTGGCTGGCGTCGCCGATGAAGCGCCGCATCTGCCGTACGGTGGCATCCCGTTGTCCGAGGGCTCCGTCGATGCGCGCGAGCATCGCGTTGATGGCGGTCTTGAGCCGGCCCACCTCGGTGTCGGGGACGATATCGGTCAGCCGCTGACTGAAATCGCCGGCTGCGATGTCCATGGCCGTCGTCTCGACCTGTCGCAGGTTGCGGAACGCCAGGGTGACGAGCCACCGGGTCAGCAACGCCGTCGCGATGAGGATCAGCAGCGCCACGAAGGCGTAGATACCGATGTAGGCGGCGACGATCCGGTCGGTGGGGGCCAGCGGCTGGATCACCATCTGGGTGTAGACGCCGGGGTTCCCGGGCACCTGCAGAACGCCCACGCGAGCGAGGAAGTGTTGGCCGGATTGGGGTGATTCGAGCTCGATACGGCGGTCGATCTGGCTGTACGTCTGCTCCACCGTGAAGGTGGGCGGGATCTCGGGCAGAGCCGTCGTCGATGTTCCGTTGTAGAACGCCTCGCGCTGACCGTCGGGACCGTACACGACGACCATCGACCCGATCTGCGGGGCATTGTCGACCTGCGAGAACACGACGCGGCCGTCGCCGGGGGCGGTGGTGAAAATGCTGTTCGCGATGCTTCCGGCGGCCTGCTGCGCGAGTTGCTCGTCGAGGTTGTTCACCAGGGTGGTGCGCAAGAACACCATGGTTCCGATACCCGCGGTGAACAACCCGATGGCGAGGAGCGCGACAGTCACGCCGGTGACTTTGGTGCGCAGGCTCAGCCCGCGCCACCAGCGCGTGAGCAAGTCGTCGGAGTGCGACAGGAGCGGACCCCCGCTCAGGCGGTCTTGCCCGACTTCAGCATGTAGCCGAAGCCGCGCTTGGTCTGGATGAGCGGCTCCGAGGAGTGCGGATCGATCTTGCGGCGCAGGTACGAGATGTAGCTTTCGACGATCCCGGCGTCGCCGTTGAAGTCGTACTCCCATACGTGATCGAGGATCTGCGCCTTCGAGAGCACGCGGTTGGGATTCAGCATGAGATAGCGCAGGAGCTTGAATTCGGTCGGGCTCAGGTCGATCGACACGTCACCGACGCTGACGTCGTGCGTGTCCTGATCCATCGTCAATTCGCCGGTGCGGATGATCGACTCTTCATCCGCCTGCATCGTACGGCGCAGGATGGCTTGGATGCGGGCGACGATCTCATCGAGGCTGAACGGCTTGGTGACGTAGTCGTCGCCACCGGCGTTGAGCCCCATGATCTTGTCTTCGGTCTCGTCTTTGGCGGTGAGGAAGAGGATCGGAGCGGTGTAGCCCGCGCCGCGCAAACGTTTGGTGACGCTGAACCCGTTCATGTCGGGAAGCATCACGTCGAGCACGATGAGGTCGGGTTCCTCTTCGAGCACGGCCGAGATCGTCTGCGCGCCGTTGGCCACGGCTCGCACCTGGAACCCGGCGAAACGCAGGCTCGTGATGAGCAGGTCGCGGATGTTGGGTTCGTCGTCCACGACGAGGATGCGAGGAGCTGTCATGCCCTCATTATCGTGATCTGACCCAGCAATGTGCTGGATATGGAACGGAAAGCCGTGTGCTGGTATGCGTCAGGCGGCCTGTGCGTCGATTCCGTCGGCATCCAGGATGGTGTAGGCGTACCCCTGCTCGGCCAGGAATCGCTGACGATTCTGGGCGAAATCCTGGTCGACGGTGTCACGCGCGATGAGCGTGTAGAAGCTCGCGGTGTGGTTCGACTGCTTCGGTCGAAGGAGGCGGCCGAGACGCTGCGCCTCCTCCTGGCGCGAGCCGAACGAACCCGACACCTGGATCGCGACCGAGGCTTCGGGCAGGTCCACCGAGAAATTCGCGACCTTGGAGACGACCAGTAGCGGAATGCTCCCGTCGCGGAAGCCCTGGAAGAGCTCCTCGCGCTCGGGGATCGGCGTGGCGCCCGTGATCTGCGGCGCGTTCAGCGCTTCGGCGAGCTCGTCGATCTGATCGAGATACTGCCCGATGATCAGCACCCTCTCGCCCGGATGCCGTTCGACCAAGCGCCGGGCGACCTCGATCTTCGCGGGGGCGGTGGCGGCGAGACGGTAGCGATCCTCGTCGGCGGCCGCGGCGTATTCGAGTCGCTCATCGGCCGGAAGGTCGATACGCACCTCGTAGCAGGCAGCGGGCGAGATGAAACCCTGGGCCTCGATCTCTTTCCACGGCGCGTCGAAGCGCTTCGGACCGATCAGGCTGAAGACATCGCCCTCTCGACCGTCTTCGCGCACGAGCGTCGCGGTGAGACCGAGGCGGCGGCGCGCTTGCAGGTCGGCCGTGAGCTTGAACACCGGAGCGGGGAGCAGGTGGACCTCGTCGTACAGCACGAGGCCCCAGTCGAGAGCGTCGAGCAGGGCGAGATGGGCGTACTGGCCTTTCCGCTTCGCGGTGAGGATCTGGTACGTCGCGATGGTGACCGGCTTGATCTCTTTGACCTGGCCGGAGTACTCGCCGATCTCCTCGGGCGTGAGGCTCGTGCGGCGCAGCAGCTCGTCGCGCCACTGGCGCGCGCTGACGGTGTTGGTGACGAGGATGAGCGTCGTGGTGCGCGTGTCGGCCATGGCGCCGGCGCCGACCAGCGTCTTACCCGCTCCACAGGGCAGGACCACGACGCCGGAGCCGCCCTCGGAGAACGACTCGACCGCCTGGCGTTGGTAGGGGCGGAGGCTCCAGCCGTCCTCGGCGAGGTCGATCGGGTGCGGCGTCCCCGGCGTGTAGCCGGCGAGATCCTCCGCGGGCCAGCCGATCTTCAACAGCTCCTGCTTGATGTGCCCGCGCGCCCAGGCGTCGATGAGAAAGCTGTCGGGGCTCGGGCGACCGATGAGAAGCGGGGAGATGCGCTTGTTGCGCGACACCTCGCTGAGTACCGCGGCATCGGTCGAGCGCAGCACGAGCTCACCCTCGTCGTTGCGCTCGATGACAAGGCGCCCGTAGCGGTTGACCGACTCGCGGATGTCGGTGCTGACCGACGCCGGCACCGGGAAGCGCGACCACCGGTCGAGGGTGTCGAGCATGGACTCGGCGTCGTGGCCGGCCGCGCGCGCGTTCCACAGCCCCAAACGGGTGATGCGGTAGGTGTGGATGTGCTCCGGTGCGCGCTCGAGCTCGGCGAAGACCGCCAGTTCGTGGCGCGCCGTCTCTGCGTGAGGGTGCGCGACCTCGAGGAGCACGGTGCGGTCGCTTTGCACGATAAGGGGGCCGTCAGCCATAACGTTCGAGTCTACCGGGGTCGGGAAGGGCGGGGCGTGCGCGGCCGTCAGTCGACGGGTGCGACGCCGTCGATGTGAGACAGGGGGAGAGTGCGCTCGACGTCCGCTGCGCGGTCTCGACCGCGCAGGCGTCCGCCGCCGAGGCCGGTGGCCTCGAGGCGGAAGACCCGGGCCGAGCCGTCGGGGAGGCGGACCGTGACGTCGATGATCGAGCGCGCGCGGACCGCCTGATCGAGTTCGCGCTCGAGCCATGCGGCATCCGAGTCTCCCGCACCTGTGCGCAGCCGCTCGATGAGGCCGTCGTAGGCGTCCAAGGGGGCCGTGGTCCGAGCCTCGGGGGCAGCCAGCTTGGCACGCTCAAGAGCGCGGGGGCGTCCCGCGGCGTCAACCGCCACCGCGGGGTAATGGGCGTCGGTGAGCGCCCAGAAGACGACGTCTGCTGCGACGTGCGAGACGAGCTCGTCGTCGGTGCGGGTGAGGGCGATCGAGCGCAGCGACTGGTCGACCTCCATCGAGCGCAGGAGCGTCTCATCGTCGGTCAGGACCCGGGTGAGGTGAGAATCGGCGTCGGTGATGACGCGCACGCGACCGTGTTCGGCGGCGGTGCGCTCGATCACGTATGCGAGCGGCTGCGGGAGTCCGGTGAGCGAGATCCCGGTGAGGAACTCGCGAAGGCTGTCGGCCGTCTCTCCCGCGGTGATCGCGGCGCCGATCGTCGCGGCGCTGAAGCGATAGCTCGACGCCTGGGCGCGGGACTCGCGCGCGGCCATCGAACGCAGGCGTACGTCGAGGTGCGGGGCGAGCGGGCCCGGGGCGATCGCCGTGAGGTCGTTCTGCAGGTACACGCGGTCGACTTCCGGCGGCAGGAGCTCGCGCAGCGACGAGGTGTCGACGTCTCCGCCCTCGGCCAGCGGGGTCGCCCACGGCGTCGAGTGACCGGCGGCGTCGAGCAGCCCCCAGCGGACCAGACGCTTGATCCACAGGTCGGCACGCTCGGGACCCTCGGGGTCGAACGGCGTCGCAGAACGCCACTGCTCGGTGGGGATCCACCCGCCGTCGGGGGAGCGGTAGGCGGCGGGGAGAGCGTCGCGGAGGGCCTCGGCGGTGCGCTGCCAGCGCTCGAGTGTCGGCAGGCGGAGCCACTCGCGCCCGGCGGGAGACACGAGCCATGCGCGCTCATTCGTCCCGAGCAGGCCCACCTCGGCCGCGAGCCCGACGAGAAGGTCGGCTTCGGCGGCGGTGGTCACGGCTCCGGCCTCGACGAGACGTCGTCTCTCGGCGGCACCCAGCGACCCCGATCCGATGCGTCCGAGCGGAGCATCGAGCGTTTGCATGAGGATGTCGGCGAGGGAGGCGGCGTTGGTGAACACCGCTTCGGAGGCGGCGCCGGTGCTCTCGGGCGTCGCCCGGGTACGATGCGGAGCCGCGGCATCCGGGATGCCCGAGGGCAGGATGTCGCGCGCCGCGTCGATCACGGTGGGGAAGGGGAATCCGTCGTCTCCGACGAGAGCACGGGAAGCCAGACGCTCGCGGATATCGCCGGTCGTCGCACGGCCGTCGGCGGCGTCGAGCAGGGCGACGGCTTCGTCGCGACCCAGAGCGGGGAGTCCGCGCGCCACGGACGTCGGATCGAGGAGCGCTTCGGCCGCGTCGAACATGTCGCGCCAGGTGCTCGAGGGCGAGATGTGGCGTTCGGCGAAGAGGCGGGCGAGATCGGTGTCGCTGCGCGCGCTCAGCGAGACCGCCAGTGCGCGTTGTGCGGAGGCCTCGGGCACGTCATCAGGCCTTGTTGGCCTTGGCCCTACGGATGAAGCTCATGATGAGCACGGCGAGCAGGCACGCGAAGGCCACCGGAGGAGCGATGTAGACGAGCAGACCGATGACCGGCCAGACGCCCGTCCCCATGTCGGCGCCGGAACTCGAGCCGATGATGATGGCGAAGAAGCACACGATCGACAGCGCGAGAAGGCCCAACGACATGAACGCGAGAATGCGATCGATGCGGCGGACGGGGACGTCGTCGCCCGGTGTGCTGCCACCGGAGGTGCGGGTGCTCATCGGGCTCAGCCTACTGCCTGGCGGCGGTGCCGTAGGCTGGAAGACCGGGATCCGTTCGGGTCCCGTGTTCCGCCGCGCTCTCCGCGCATTCATCCAGCGAGGTGTCCATGCCCACCGGCAAGGTCAGGTTCTACGACGACGAGAAGGGCTTCGGCTTCATCGTCACCGATGACGGCCAGGACGTGTTCCTGCACGCCACCGCCCTGCCCGCCGGAGCCCCCGGACCGAAGGCCGGGACGCGCCTCGAATTCGGTGTGGCCGACGGAAAGCGCGGCCTGCAGGCGCTCTCGGTTCGCGTTCTCGATGCTCCCGTGAGCCTGTCGAAGCGCTCGCGCAAGCCCGCCGACGACATGGCGATCATCGTCGAAGACCTCGTGAAGCTGCTCGACGGCATCGGCGGGGATCTGCGACGCGGTCGCTACCCGAACGGTCCTCACGCGCAGAAGATCGCCGCGGTCCTGCGCAAGGTCGCCGATGACTTCGAAGCCTGAGCAGCCCGTCGATGAGCGCCTGACCGGCGCTCACGACCTGGCGCTCGCGGCTCTGCACGAGATCACTCCGGCCGACACCGTCGGCCCCGCGGCCGGATACACGGCCGAGGAGGACGGCGCGGTCTCTTTGCGCTTCCATACCCGACTCGCGGGCTACCCGGGCTGGTTCTGGACGGTCAGCGTGGCCGTGGTGGACGACTCCGAGCCGACCGTGCTCGAGGTCGAGCTCCTGCCCGGCGACGGGGCGCTGTTGGCTCCCGACTGGGTGCCGTGGGCGACCCGTCTGGCGGAATATCAGGCGGCGCAGGTCGCGCTGGCTGTCGACGACGACGACGAGGACGACGAGGACGACGACCTCGATGAGGACGTCGACGACGAGTCGGACGACGAAGACGACGAGCACGAGCCGAAGGCGCGCTTCCACGCGGGCGATCTGGACGGGGTCGACATCGACGAGCTCGACGGCGGCTCCGCGAGCAGCGACGACCAGGACGACTCGGATGACGACGACTCGGATGACGACGACTTTGACGACGACGAGGGCGATCGTAGCTACTGACTGCCGCTCATGACGAAGGCCGTCCCGCCTCGGCGGGACGGCCTTCGTCATGAGCGGATCAGGCTTGCGGCAGGCGCTCGATCGTGTAGTCGATCGCCCCGATGAGACGGCGCACGTCTTCGGGCTCGATCGAGACGAAGGTGGCCACACGAAGCTGGTTGCGGCCGAGCTTGCGGTACGGCTCGGTGTCGACGATGCCGTTCGCGCGCAGGCTCTTGGCGATCGCCGCCGCATCGATGCGGTCGTCGAAGTCGATGGTGACGACGACGGGAGAGCGGTCGGCGGGATCGCTCACGAACGGCTTCGCCACCGCGCTCGCGTCGGCCCACTCGTAGAGGGCCCTGGACGATTCGGCGGTGCGGGCGCCGGCCCAGGAGAGGCCGCCGTTGTCGAGGATCCATCCGAGCTGATCGTCGAGGAGCAGGAGCGTCGCGAGAGCGGGGGTGTTCAGCGTCTGCTGCAGACGCGAGTTGTCGAGCGCGTTCTTCAGGCTGAGGAACTCCGGGATGTAGCGGTCGGATGCCGCGATCCGCTCGATCCGCTCGATCGCGGCCGGCGAGACGGCGGCGTACCAGAGCCCGCCGTCCGAGCCGAGGTTCTTCTGGGGCGCGAAGTAGTAGACGTCCGCCTGCGACACATCGACGTCGATGCCTCCCGCAGCGCTGGTCGCGTCGATGACCGTGAGAGCGCCGGCATCCGCGTCCATACGTCGGATCGGGGCGGCGACGCCCGTCGAGGTCTCGTTGTGCGGCCAGGCGTAGACGTCGACGCCGGCGACGGCCTCGGCGGACGAGCGCGTCCCGGGCTCGGCCTTGCGCACATCCGGTGCCTGAAGCCACGGGGCGGTGGCGGCCGCGGCGAACTTGCCACCGAACTCGCCGAAGACCAGGTTCTGGCTGCGGTTCTCGATGAGTCCGAACGCGGCGGCGTCCCAGAAAGCGGTCGATCCGCCGTTGCCGAGGAGGATCTCGTATCCCTCGGGCAGACGGAACAGCTGCGACAGGCGCTCCCGCGTGCTGGCGACGAGGTTCTTCACCGGCGCCTGGCGGTGCGAGGTTCCGAGGATCGACGCGCCGCGGGTGACGAGGGCCTCGAGCTGCGCACCGCGCACCTTGGAGGGGCCGCACCCGAAGCGACCGTCGGTGGGCAGGAGTTCGGCGGGCAGTTCCACGTGCGGCATGGCACCGATTCTAGGGTCACCCCCGGACGCCGCCCGCGCTCATGTCGGACAGGGTCGGTAGGCTGAGAGGACTTGCCGCGCGACATCGAGGACACCCGCATGACCGATCTGATCGACACCACCGAGATGTACCTGCGCACGATTCTGGAGCTCGAAGAAGAGAGGATCGTGCCGCTGCGCGCGCGCATCTCCGAGCGCCTGGGGCACTCGGGACCCACCGTCTCCCAGACGGTCGGTCGCATGGAGCGCGATGGTCTCGTGGTGGTATCGGAAGACCGCCGCCTCGAGCTGACGGACTCCGGCCGCCAGAAAGCCGTCGATGTCATGCGCAAGCACCGGCTCGCCGAGCGCCTACTGAGCGACGTCATCGGCCTCGACTGGGCCTATGTGCACGACGAGGCCTGCCGATGGGAGCACGTGATGAGCGAGCAGGTGGAGCGCCGGCTCGTCGAACTGCTCGGCCACCCCACGGAATCGCCGTACGGAAACCCGATCCCGGGTCTCGATCAGCTGGGCGACGCCGCGAGTGCCACCTTCGACGTCGGTGTGATCGGCCTGGTGCGCAAGCTGACCGACGCGGGTGGGCCCATCGCCGGTACGGTGCGCCGGCTCGCCGAGCCCGCTCAGGTCGATCCCGAACTCCTGCAGCAGCTGAAGGCCGCGGGCGTGCTCCCGGGTGCTCGTGGCGACTACCGCTTCAACGAGGGGTACGTCCTCGTCCAGATGGACGGCGTCGACGAGGGACTCGAGCTGCCCGTCGAGGTGGCCTCTCACATCTTCCTCGTCGCCGAGGACTGAGCCCGGCCGTTTTCCGCAGAGGTCCGGCCGGGCATCGCCTGGGAGCGGTTACCGAGGCGTGACTTGTTCGTTATCTTCGGGTAGCCTCAGAAAGTCCACAGGCGAGAAGCCCGCCGTCGGACCCCTCGCGGTTTGCCTCATCGGCTCGTCGTCCGCGCAGGGACCAGCCCGCACATCGTGCCCCACATTCGAGTGCTGACGAGCCAGCGTCCCCGAAGACGCAGAGGCGCCGGAGGAACTTTGGCTGAACACAACGAGCCCGCAGCGGACCTACCCGAAGGGGCCGCGACGGGACCCACTCGCAAGAGCACGCGCGCCGCGGTCGCCCGACCGACGAGCCGCGTCCTGCAGGCCGCGGCTCCCGCGACCGCCCCGGTCGCTCGTACCGCTCCCGCTCGTGGCGCCTCGTCGTCGCGCCGCGTCGGCAAACCGCTGCGCAGCGCCGTGATCCTCTCGATGGTCGCGGGCCTCGTCGCCACCGTCGCGATCCCCGCCTACGCCGCGACCATGCCTGCCGCCGACACCATGACGTTGCAAGAGATGTCGGCCGCCGACAACCAGTCGCTCGTCGTGGCCTCCGACGCGGCCGCCGAAACCCTCGACCGCAGCAGCTACTCGGCCACCACGGCCGATGAGATCCAGAAGAAGAAGGATCAAGAGGCCGCTGCTGCCGCCGCCGCCGAGCGCGCGCGCCAGCTCGCCGCCAACGCCTCGAAGGCGTCGACCTCGGTGAGCTCCATCGATCTGAACATGACCGCACCCGGATCGGGTGAGGTGCGCTGGCCGCTCACGAGCTACACACTCGGTCGCGGTCTGTGGGACTCCGGCTATCACCAGGGCGTCGACCTGCTCGCTCCCGGCGGTCAACCGATCTTCGCCGCCGCCGGTGGAGTCGTCAGCGTCTCGCAGGAGAGCTACGGCGGATACGGCGTCGCGATCGTGATCGAGCACGTGATCAACGGCCAGAAGGTGTCGACCACGTACGGCCACATGACCTACGGCAGCCGTCAGGTGCAGGCCGGCCAGACCGTCGCCCCCGGCCAGCTCATCGGCCTGGTCGGATCGACGGGCAGCTCGACCGCCAACCACCTCCACTTCGAGGTGCACATCAACGGCTCGGTGGTCGATCCCTACGCCTGGCTGCAGCAGAACGCCGGCTGATTCTTCTCTCGAGGCGGCGTGCCGGGGACATCGTTCTCCGACACGCCGCTTTCTGTTTCCCCCCTCGGCCGACCCCGGGCGTGTCGCAGTGGGTTAGCCTGTCACCGACGTCGGAAGAACCGAAGGGACATGCCGATGAACACCAGTCAGCGCATCCGCACCATGGATGCGCTCGGGCTGCTCGTTCTTCGGCATCGTGTGATCGGATGCCGTGGCTTCGCCGCGACCTCTCAGGCGCTGTCTGTCTAGACAGCGCCTTTTTCATACCCTTTCGCGCCTGCCGTCGTCGCGAGTCGAACATCCGAGAAGCCGTCTCGGCCATTCGAGAGGACGAGAAATGCGCACACTGGTGCTGAATGCGGGCTACGAGCCCCTCGCGGTCGTGTCATTCAAACGAGCCCTCGTGCTCGTCATGAACGACAAGGCCACCGTCGTCGAGAGCGTCGACGAAGACCCGGTCTGGGCTGCCCGCGGAACCTACGATCGCCCGGCGGTGATCATCCTGACGCGTTACGTGCGGGTTCCGGGCGCCCGCCAGGTTCCGGTCACCCGCCGTGGAGTTCTGCGCCGCGACGCGCACCGGTGCGGATATTGCGGCAAGGCCGCGTCGACGATCGATCACGTGCTTCCCCGCTCCCGCGGTGGTAAAGACACGTGGGAGAACCTCGTGGCCTGCTGCCTGCTCTGCAACAACGTGAAGGGCGATCGTACCCCGCAGGAGATGCGCTGGGAGTTGCGGCTCGTGCCCGCACCTCCGCGGGGCTCGTCGTGGACCGTGCGCGGCGTGGACAAGAGCGACCCGCTCTGGGAGCCGTATCTGGCACTGGCGGCCTGAGTTCGGCATCCACCGCTCTTGTGGGGGGCGTGTGGTGGGATGAGGGGTATGACTCGTGCTCTTCTCGTGATCGATATGCAGAGGGGATTCGACGACCTCGCCTTCTGGGGGCCGACGGCCAACCCCGATTGCGAACGCAACGTCGTCGCCCTGATCGATGCGTGGCAGCGTGCGGAGGAGCCGATCGTCGTCGTGCGGCACGAGTCTGCGTCCCCTGGCTCTCCTCTTCACCCGGACGGTGAGGGCAACGCCCTCGTCGAGGCGGTCGCCGACGTTCCGGCGGATCTCCTCGTGTCGAAGAACGTCAATTCGGCGTTCTACGGCGATCCCGATCTGCACGCGTGGCTGCGTGAGCACGGCATCCGAGAACTGGTGATCTGCGGCATCCAGACGAATATGTGCGTCGAGACGACCGCGCGCATGGCCGGAAACCTCGGCTACGACGTGACGGTGGTGCTGGATGCCACGCGCACCTTCGACCTGAGTGCAGAGATCGCGGGGCTCGGAACCGTCACCCGTCCTGCCGCCGAGCTCATGGCGAACACCGCCCTCGTGCTGCAGCAGGGAGGGTTTGCGCGGATCGCCGCGACGGTCGATCTGGTCTGAAGCAGACATGCGTGCGGGGGCCGTTCTCGGCCGGATGCCGGGGGATCGGCGTGCTCGTTCGATCATTCGATCGGAGCTTCTGCGCAATGTCGGAGGTCGATCGTATCTTCGACACACAGGGATTGAGGTCATCGAACAGATGTTCTAACCTGTGGGAGTGAGGGCGATCGTGAGAGACCAGGTACAGGCCGTACCCGACATCCCTGCGCTTCGTGATCGCCTCGAGCGCATGCAGGGGCGGCGCATGGACGCCCCCGTCCTGCCGACGCACCCGGCGTTCTCCGCACTGCTGCCCGGTGGGGGGCTGCGGTCGGGGTCCGCATACGCCCTGGCACGTTCGGCCTCTCTTCTGCTGGCGCTCATGGCCCGTCCCTCCCAAGACGGGGCGTGGTGCGGGGTGATCGGCATGCCCGAGCTCGGTGCCGAGGCCGCTGAGAAGTACGGTCTCGATCTCGATCGTCTCGTTTTCATCCCCGATCCGGGCCCCCGGTGGTTGGCCGTGACGGCGACGATTACCGAGGTGCTTCCCGTGGTGGCCGTACGCCCACCCTCGGGAGCGGCGGCCGCGCGCGGGGGCGCCGAGGCCACGCGGTTGGCCGCGCGCCTGCGCGATCGCGGTTCGGTGCTGCTCGTGCAGGGGGCCTGGCCCCAGGTCGAGGCCGTGATCGACGTCGCCGATCCCCGATGGTCGGGGATCGGCCAGGGGCATGGGTATTTGGCCGGTCGTGAGCTGACCGTATCGGTGACCAGCCGCCGTTCGCCGAATCCCCGCCGCGCCCGCATGCTGCTGCCCGCGGCCGACGGGTCGATCGAGTTGCTGGGCTCCCCGGCCGAGCGTCTGGTTTCGCGTGACCGCGATGCTGTTCCCGTACGGGCAGTGGGCTGATGCACGCTCCTACGCGCAGCCTCGTGCTGTGGTTCCCCGACTGGCCCATCACGGCGTTCGTGCGCGAGGCCGTGAGTCCTCCTCGACCGGATGCCGCGGTGGCGGTGTTCGCCCATAACGTCGTCGTCGCGTGCTCGTGGGCGGCTCGGGCGCAGGGCGTGCGACGCGGGCAGAAACGCCGAGACGCGCAGGCGTTGTGCCCGGGGCTGCAGGTGGTGCCGGCCGACCCGGTACGGGACGTACGCGCATTCGCCCCGGTCGTCGCCCGGGTCGAGGAGCGCGCTCCCGGGGTGCAGGTCGTGCGCCCCGGACTCTGTGCTCTCCGGGCGCGGGGTCCGGCGCGGTACTACGGCGGGGAACTCGAGGCAGCTCGCGTGCTGGTCCGGCTGCTCGATGACGACGGGTTCGGGGGCGTGCGCGCGAGCGTCGCCGACGGGGTGTTCACCGCTGAGCAGGCGGCACGTTCGGCGGCTGTGGATGATCCCGTCCGTATCGTCGAGCCCGGTGCGGCCGGAGCCTTCCTCGCGCCCCTCTCGATCGCGACCCTCGAAGACGACGAGTTCGGGAGCCTGTTGGCGCGGTTGGGCGTGCATACCCTGGGCCAGTTGGCCGCGCTCCAGGTCGAGCGAGTACGAGAGCGATTCGGCGAGAGGGGAGTGCGTCTGCACGCGCTCGCCGGGGGACTCGATTCCCAACCGGTCCAGCCGCGTACGCCCCCGCCCGAGCTGCACCGCGACGTCGCGTTCGAACCACCGCTCGAGCTCGCCGACCAGATCGCGTTCGGCATGCGCGTGGCCGCCGAAGAGTTCATCGCCCAGCTCGGCGCGCACGACCTCGTCTGTACGGAGCTACGGGTCGTGCTCACGGGAGAACGGGGCGAGCGCAGTGAGCGCGTATGGCTGCATCCCGGTTCGTTCGACGCTGCGGGGGTGGTCGACCGTGTGCGCTGGCAGCTCGCCGAAGACGCACAGGGAATCTTCTGCAGCGGTGTCGCGGGTGTCCACATCGAGCCCGAGGCCGTCGATGTCGCGGCGCACCACGCCAAGGGACTGTTCGGGGCCGGACCCGACGAACGCGTACACCATGCCCTTTCTCGGGTGCAGGCCATACTCGGTCACCGCGGGGTCGTGACCCCGACGATCGGCGGTGGTCGCTGGCTCGCCGAGCGCCAGGTGCTCGTACCGTGGGGTGATCGTGTGGTCGCCGAGAAGGTGCGGACACGGCCGTGGCCCGGCAGTCTCCCCGACCCCCTGCCCGCCACCGTGTACCCCGAACCACGCCTGGTGGAAGTCACCGACATCGCGGGGGCTCCGGTCACTGTCGGGGAGCGCGATGTCGTGAGTGCTCCACCCGCCGTCCTCGAGACCGCGGGGCAGCGACGCCGCATCCGCGAGTGGGCGGGCCCATGGCCGATCAGTGAGCGGGGGTGGGACGCATTGCGCGCTCGCAAAGCGCATCGGTTCCAGGTGGTGGATGCCGAGGGGGGCGCGTGGCTCCTGGTGGTCGAAGAGGGCGAGTGGCGAGCGGAGGGGCGGTATGACTGATCATCGACCCGGTCCCCGGGCGGAGGGGCGCTGATGGGTTGGACCAACCCTCCCGTGAAGTGGTCGGAGCTCGAGCGCCTGCTCAGCGACGCCCGCCGCCCCACCGGCGCTCCACCGAACGGTGACGGCGGCGACAGCCCGGCCTGGTCGCACAAGCGCGGGGCCTACGTGCCGCCCTCGATCGAACGCCCGGCCGACACCGTTCCCTACGCCGAACTCCACGCGCACTCGTCGTACTCGTTCCTCGACGGCGCCTCTTCTCCCGAAGAACTCGTCGAAGAGGCCGAACGTCTGGGCCTGCACGCACTCGCCCTCACCGACCACGACGGCTTCTACGGCATCGTGCGGTTCGCCGAAGCGGCCGAACAGCGCGCGGTGAACACGGTCTTCGGTGCGGAGCTCTCGCTCGGGCTCTCCGGCCCCCAGAACGGGGAAGCCGACCCGATGGGTTCGCACCTCCTCGTCCTCGCCCGTCAAGAAGAGGGGTATCACCGCCTTGCCGCGGCCATCACCCACGCCCACCTCACCGGTGCGGAGAAAGGGAAACCGGTCTACGACCTCGAAGACCTCGCCGAGCGCGCCGGAGGACCCAGCGACCCGCAGTGGGCGGTGCTCACCGGATGCCGCAAGGGGGCGGTGCGGCAGGCTCTCGCCTTCGAGGGCCCGGTCGGAGCCGCGCGCGAACTCGACACCCTCATCACCCTGTTCGGTGTGGAGGCCGTCTACGTCGAGCTGATGGACCAGGGCGATCCGCTCGATTCCCGACGCAATGACGTGCTCGCCGGTCTCGCCGCCGAGCGGGGCCTGCCGATCCTCGCCACCAACAACGTGCACTACGCCGCTCCGCAGAAAGAGCTGCTCGCGGCCGCCGTCGCCGCGGTGCGGGCGAACCGCGGCCTCGACGAGCTCGACGGCTGGCTCCCGGCCCACGCCGGGGCGCACCTGCGCTCGGGGGTGGAGATGGCGGCGCGGTTCCGGCGGTATCCGGGAGCGGTGGCCCGCACGGTCGAGCTCGCCGATGAGATCGCCTTCCCGCTGCGTCGGGCCAAGCCCGCCCTGCCGAAGCAGAAGGTGCCCGAGGGGCACACCCCCATGTCGTGGCTCCGGCACCTGGTGTGGGAGGCCGTCCCGCGGAAGTACCCCAACCTGTCCGACGACGACCGGCGCCGCATCGAGCGCGAACTGGGTGTCATCGAGATGAAGGACTTCCCGGGCTACTTCCTCATCGTCTACGGCATCGTCGCCGAAGCGCGTCGGCGCGGCATCCTGTGCCAGGGGCGCGGCTCGGCGGCCAACAGCGCGGTCTGCTATCTGCTCGACATCACCGCGGTCGACTCGATCTTCTACAAGCTGCCGTTCGAGCGGTTCCTGTCGAGCCTGCGCGACGAAGAGCCCGATATCGACGTCGACTTCGATTCCGACCGCCGGGAAGAGATCATCCAGTGGGTCTATGGCGAGTACGGGCGGGAGCGAGCGGCCCAGGTGGCGAACGTCATCCAGTACCGACCGAAGAACGCCGTGCGCGACATGGCCCGGGCACTCGGGCACTCCCCGGGGCAGCAGGACGCCTGGTCGAAGCAGGTCGAGCGGTGGGGGGCGACGCTCGAGACCGGAGCCGACCACGACATCCCCGACCAGGTCATCGAGTTCGCGTCGGAGCTGCTGAAGGCACCGCGGCACCTCGGCATCCACTCGGGCGGAATGGTGCTCACCGACCGCCCGGTGGGCGAGGTCGTTCCCATCGAGCACGCGCGCATGGAGAACCGCACGGTGATCCAGTGGGACAAAGACGACGCTGCCTGGATGGGGCTGGTCAAGTTCGACCTGCTGGGCCTCGGCATGCTCGCGGCGCTGCAGTACTGCTTCGACCTCATCCGCGGGGCGACGGGCGAGAACTGGGAGCTGTCGACACTGCCCAAGGAAGAGAAGGCGGTGTACGACATGCTGTGCCGAGCCGACTCGATCGGGGTGTTCCAGGTGGAGTCGCGCGCCCAGATGGGCCTCTTGCCTCGACTGCAGCCGCGGAAGTTCTACGACCTCGTGGTGCAGATCGCCCTCATCCGTCCCGGGCCCATCCAGGGCGGGGCCGTGCATCCGTTCGTGCGTCGCAAGCTCGGACAGGAGGCGATCACCTACGTGCACCCCAAGCTCGAGCCGGTGCTCGAGCGCACGATGGGGGTGCCGGTGTTCCAAGAACAGCTCATGCAGATGGCCGTCGCCATCGGCAACTGCTCCGCCGAAGACGCCGACCTGCTTCGCCGGGCCATGGGCTCCAAGCATGGGCTCGAGCGCATCGACTCCCTCCGCGAGACGCTGTACGCGGGCATGGCCGAGAACGGTCTGGAGGGGCAGGTCGCCGACGAGCTCTATGCCAAGATCCAGGCGTTCGCCAACTTCGGTTTCGCCGAGTCGCACTCGCTGTCGTTCGCTCTGCTGGTCTACGCCAGTTCCTGGATCAAGCTGCACTACCCGGCGGCGTTCCTCGCCGGTCTCTTGCGCGCGCAGCCCATGGGGTTCTACTCACCCGCCACGCTCACCGCCGACGCCCGCCGCCACGGGGTGCAGGTGCGTCGACCCGACCTCCTGCGTTCGGGAGTCGAGGCCACCCTCGAGAGAGTCGATGACACGCCGGGAAGGACCGGAACAGAGCGGGCGGATGCCGTGGGCCCGGCGGCGGAGACGGGATCGGAGCCCCATCCGGCAAGAGGTGTACCGACCGGGCTCGACGCGTGCGCGCACGCGGTTCAATCGCCGACGGGGGAGTTCGACCCTTCCGAAGCCGACGAGACGCGCGCTCATCGCCGCGACGGGGGATTCGCCGTGCGTCTCGGGCTGGCCGGGGTCACCGGAATCGGTGCCACGGTCGCCGAGCGCATCGTCACCGAGAGAGAGGCCAACGGGGACTACCGCGATCTGCGCGACCTCGTTCGCCGTACGGGGATGGTGACCGCGCAGCTCGAGGCCCTCGCCACGGCCGGCGCATTCGAGTGCCTCGGGCACACGCGGCGCGAGGCGATCTGGCTGTCGGGCTCGGCCGCTCTGGACCGCCCGGAGTTTCTTCCCGACTCGCTGGTGGCCGTGCAGCCGCCCTTGTTCACCGATCCGTCGAGCTATGAGATCCTCGCGTCCGACCTCTGGGCGACGGGGCTGTCGGCCGACGACCACCCGCTCACCCACTTCCGCGCCGCTCTCGATGCCCGCGGGGTGCTGACCTCGCGCGAGTTGCGCACCTGCGAAACCGATCGGCGTATCGAGGTGGCCGGGCTCGTCACCCACCGGCAACGGCCGGCGACGGCATCCGGGATCACGTTCCTCAACCTCGAAGACGAGCACGGGTTGATGAACATCATCTGCTCGGTCGGCGTGTGGAACAGATACCGCCGGATCGCACGCGAATCACCCGCTCTCATCGTGCGGGGGATGCTCGAACGCTCGGTCGAGGGAGTGACAAATGTGATCGCCGACGGGTTCACCGATCTCCGGGTGGGCGTGGCGCACGCGTCGCGAGACTTCCGATGACGTCGGATGCCATCACTAGACTCGGGCCATCTCGCCCGGTTCCGCACCTGACAGGGGAAACGACATGACTGACACTCCCACTCCGCCCGACGGCTGGTATCCCGACCCCGCGGGGGGCGGTGGTCTACGCCGCTGGAACGGCACGAGCTGGACCGATGAGGTACGTTCCGCGGGCGGCGAGCCGGCCGCGCCGAGCGAGACCGAACAGCACGCTGCCGCTGACTCCGGGGCGGGATCGCGCACCGGTGAAGAGTCCGCCGCGTCCCCCGGGTCCGCGTTCGCCGAGGCATCCTCGTCGGCTGACGGTTCCACGTCTGCAGACCAGTCCGCGGCGGGCCACAGCCCCGCGGAGGGACTCGATAGCGACTCCCCGTCCGGTGGTGCGCACGCCACCGGGTCGTCGCACGACATCTCGGCGAGCCTCGACCCGCACGACGGTCCCGCAGCCGTGACCCCGGCAGGGGCCTCATCTACCGCAACCGGCACGAGCGTCCCGCCCGTGACGCCGCCCGCCGCTCCCGTCGCTCCTCCCGAGGCCCCGGCGTACACGTCGGCTCCGGCGTTCCCGAGCGCCCCGTCGTACCCCGCCGCTCCGGCGTACGGTGCGGGTGCGGCCGCCGCAGGTGCGGGTTACGGCGCGACTCCCGGCTACCCGAGCGCACCTCCGGTGACCTACGACACCGCCGCCCCCCGCCGCGACATCAAGACCAACACCGTGTGGGTGTGGCTGATGGTCTTCCTGCCGCTGCTCAGCCTGCTCGGCGTGGTCATCTTCGACTGGTCGTCGTACTTCCGTGACGCCTTCTACGCCGGCGTGTACTCGTACGATTCGGGTCCCGCGTCGATGGCCGGCACCAACGCGGCGACCGCACTCATCACCGTGGTGACGTCGGTCGTGAGCATCGTGGTTTCGGCGCTCACGGTGCTGTTCGCCTTCCTCGACTGGCGTCAGCTGCGCGCACGCGGCGTCGATCGCCCTTTCCACTGGGCTTTCAGCTTCTTCGTGCTGGCCATCGGCTCGGGGCTGGTGTACATCATCGGCCGCGGCGTCATCCTGCGCCGCCGCACCGGTTCGGGGCTCGCCCCGATCTGGGCGTCCATTGCGGTCAACGTCGCCGTGGTCATCGCGTTCATCGTCTGGATCGTCGTGCTGGTGTCACAGATGACGGCGCTCATCAGCGAGTTCTCCAGCAGCTACGGCTACTGACGCGAAGGGGGTGCTGCCGATCGATTCGGTGGTGCCCCCTTCTCTTCGTCGATGACGTTGCGTGACGTTATGTTCCGCTCCGCGACATCGTCGCCCGAGGCCTCTTTCGACTGACATACGCTCCTCGAACCGATGCCCGATGTCGGTACCGCCGGGGAGGCCACGCATGTCCACACCATCCATCGCTCAGCAGGTCGACGACTTCAACGTCGGCTTCGAATCACAGATCGGCGATCGCCTCGCCGCGGTCTTCTCCGGGGAGCAGAGCGAGCTTCGCGCCGCCGGTGTGCCGGACGGCGCGCTCGGAGAGGGCGACACGGCTCCGGACGCCGATCTGCTGACCGCCGACGGCGCGGCGGTCTCGTTCTCGTCCGTCCTCGACGGCGCCGCGACCGTCGTCGTCTTCTACCGCGGCGCGTGGTGCCCGTACTGCAACATCACCCTGCGTACCTACCAGCAGGACCTCCTGCCGGCGCTCGAAGAACGAGGGGCGCAGCTCGTGGCGATCTCACCCCAGACCGCCGACGGCACCGCGCAGAGCCAGGGCAACGGCAGCCTCGATTTCACGGTTCTGTCCGATCCGGGCAACGTCCTGGCCGACCGGTTCGGAATCGTCACGGAACCGAGTGCGCACGCCCAAGAAGCGCACACGGAGCTCGGATTCGCCGTCTCGGACAGCAACGCAGACGCGACGGCGCGCGTGCCCTTCCCCTCGGTGTACGTGATCGATCGGTCCGGACGCATCCGTTTCGCGGATGTCCACGTCGATTACACCTCGCGTACCGAAGTCACCGACATCGTCGGAGCCGTCGACCGCCTCGGCGACAACTGACCGTCGCCGTCCGCCGGGGCGTCGGGCCTCGGCGGGCGGCTTTCGACCGCTCCCTCAGCGGCGGCGCACCGCCAGAACAGCGTCGAGCACAGCGTGCGCCGTGTCGTCCTTCGAGCCCGACGTGATCGCGACGATCTCGCCCGCGGCATCCACGATCGTCAGCGCATTGCCCGTCGTCTCGAAACCGCGCGTCCAGCCCACGGCATTCGCGGCCAGAAGATCGACTCCCTTGCGGGCCGCCTTCACGCGAGCCCGCTCGAGGAGTTCCGCGTCGTCGGCGACCGTCTCGGCCGCGAAAGCGACGATCGTCTGCCCCACCCGCCGAGCGGACACGAGCCCCGCGACGATGTCACGGTTTTCGCGCAGTTCGAGGACGAGGCCGCCGGGGGAGTCCTGCTTGCGGAGCTTGTGCTCCGACACCGCGGCGACGGAGTAATCCGCCACCGCCGCAGCCATGACGATGACATCGGCGTCGGGTGCCACGGCATCCATCGCCTGTCCGAGTTCGTCAGCGGTGCCCGCGGCGATCACCTCGACGCGAGGGTCGGGACGGACGTCGGCGTCGAGATGGGCGGCGACGAGTGTCACACATGCGCCGCGATCGGCAGCGGCTCGCGAGATCGCCACCCCCTGCCGTCCGCTCGAGCGATTGCCGAGGAAGCGCACGGGGTCGATGGGCTCGCGCGTGCCCCCGGCACTCACGACGATCGAGAGTCCGTCGAGGTCACGGGGGCGTTCGACCAGAGCGAGGGCGACGGCGACGATCTCCTCGGGCTCCGACATGCGCCCCGGGCCTGAGTCGCCGCCGGTGAGGACGCCGTCGGCGGGTCCGACCACGTGCACGCCGCGAGCGCGCAGCACGTTCATGTTGTGCTCGGTGGCCGGATGCCGCCACATCTCCGTGTGCATCGCGGGGGCGACGACCACCGGGGCGGTCGTCGCGAGCAGGGTCGTGCCGAGCAGGTCGGACGCCAATCCCGCCGTCATCGCGGCGAGGGTGTTCGCGGTCGCGGGTGCCACGATCACGAGATCGGCGGACTGGCCCAGGGCGACATGTCGGACGCGCGCGACGTCGTCATGCACGGAGGTCGTCACCGGGTTGCGACTGAGCGCCTCCCAGGTGGGCAGGCCGACGAAGCGCAGAGCGTCTTCGGTGGGGATGACGTGCACGTCGTGTCCCGCCTTCACGAGGAGGCGCACGAGGCTCACGGTCTTGTAGGCGGCGATGCCCCCGGTCACTCCGACGACGACGAACATCGTCACAGTCTTCCAGGTCGGCGTCCGCGACGGGTGCAGGCGGTGCGACGAGAACAGGGACAATGACCAGAACAGGGGGGTTCGGAGTCGAAGGGCCCGTTCCCGCGCCGCGTCTGTTCTCCTGACGGACGCCGGCGCCCTCGGACCTGCCCGACGCCTGCCTCGCGAGGGTAGCGTGGGGGCAATGTGCACCGTCGTGATCGACGTCCCCACCGCTCCCGGCGAACCCGTGCGGGTGCTCGCCGTCCGCGACGAGGACCGCGACCGCCCCTGGCGCGGCATCGGACCCTGGTGGCCCGAGCGCGACGACATCGTGGGCGTGCGAGACGACCGCGCCGGCGGTGCCTGGCTCGCAGTCGATCCGACCGCTCGGCGGCTGGCGGTGCTGCTCAATCGCGAGGACCTCTCCGACCGCCGCGACGATGAGGTCGTCAGCCGTGGCAGCGTTCCCCTCGACGCGGTGGGGGTTGGCATCCCGAACCGTCCCGCCACCCGCGGCTTCAATCTCGTGGAGGTGGATGCCACGGGTGCGCACCTGGTGGAGTGGGACGGCCTCGTCTCGCGTCGCACGCCGCTGACCCCCGGCACGCACATGGTCGCCCACCACGCCGTCGACGACCCGGGCACCCCGCGGATCGCGCGCTGGCTCGACGCCTTCCGCGGGGCGGGCCTTGCTGCCGGAGACGACTGGTGGATGCCATGGCTCGGCGTGATCGAGAGGGCCACGCACGAACCCGAGGCGTCTGTCCTGCGCCGGGACGCGTATGACGGGCTCGTGCTCGAGTCGCTCCTGGTCTGCGTCGCGAGCATCGGCCCCGACGGGGTGGATCTGCGCGAGGCGACGCTCGCGGAGCCGGGGCGGTGGGATGCCGGCCTCGTCGACGCCCTGCGTGAGAGCGTTTCGCTCGCGCGTCCGTCCGGCGCCGCGCGCGCGGAAGCGTCGCAGTAGGCTGGGGTGATCCCGCCTCCGTAGCTCAGGGGATAGAGCGCCGCACTCCTAACGCGGGCGTCGCAGGTTCGAATCCTGTCGGGGGCACACCGAGGGGACACGTTCGACAGGGTCGTGTTCTCGTCGCGATCGCACTCAAGCGAGCGGCGTCATGGGCTCATGACGCCCAGCGTGCGAGATGACCGTGCTGGTGGGCTCCGAGCCGCGGCCGCGTGTACGCGGCGCCGCGGACGCGCACGAGGTGGTGCTCGACGAAGGCACGGAGCATCTCGACCGTAACCCCCAACTCTTCGGCGACCTCGCCGGTGCTCAGCCCGATCGATTCGAGCCGCGCGTAGTGAGCGGGGGCGACGAGCAGGGCGGCCGCGTACGCATCGGCCGCGGCCTCGGCGGCGGGATCCGTCGCGCCCTTGGTGACCGTGGAACGCATGACCGAGCTCGTGCGCGAGGACGCACGCGCGCTTGATGGGAGTGAGGCCGAAGGGGGAGACCACGGGCTCGTGGCTTTCTTCACGTACTCGGACGAGGTGCACCCCACTGCCAGGCTCGTCGCATCCTTGGGGAAGTAGCCGATGAGCTAACGCCGCGCCGGGTCAGCATCGAACGTCACCGAGCGCAGCACCTTGCGGCCGTGCACCTCGACCGTGCGGACGATCGCGATTCGCTTGTTCTTGTCGAAGATGAGGCCCCCGGCTCGAGGGAGCGCTGCAGCGGTGACACGGGCAACCACACGTGCACCATGCGAATGACCACATGAGCCGACGGGGTGTGAACGCTCGCCCATAGCGGCAATGTGAGGTGGGCGCCGTTGCCTCGGGAGACGCCTTCTGCCATGATTACTGAACGATCGGTCGGAAAACCTCGCGGGTGAGGTGGACGGGCCCCGCCAGAGTCGGCGGGGGAGAGGGTGGCGATGGCGGACGCGTTTCTCATCGGAGGTGTGCGCACCCCGGTCGGACGGTACGGCGGGGCTCTGGCATCCGTTCGTCCCGACGATCTGGCGGCGCTGGTGGTCGGCGAAGCGGTGGCTCGCGCGGGCGTTCCCGTCGAGGCCGTCGACGAGGTCATCCTCGGTGCGGCGAACCAGGCCGGCGAAGACAATCGCAACGTCGCCCGCATGGCCGTTCTGCTCGCGGGGCTTCCCGACAGCATCCCGGGGCTCACCGTCAACCGCCTCTGCGCCTCGGGCATGAGCGCGATCGCGCTCGCCGCGCAGGCGATCCGCGCGGGCGATGCCGACGTGATCGTCGCGGGCGGCGTCGAATCCATGACTCGTGCTCCCTGGGTGCAGGCGAAGCCCGAGAAGGCGTGGGCGAAACCCGGGGCGGCGTACGACACGTCGATCGGCTGGCGCTTCACCAATCCGCGCCTCGCCGCGCGCGACAAGGCCACCTTCGCCATGCCCGAAACGGCCGAAGAGGTCGCCCGCGTCGACGGCGTCTCGCGCTCCGACGCGGACGCCTTCGCGCTGCGCAGCCACCAGCGGGCGATCCAGGCTCAGGATGCCGGTCGCTTCCGCGCCGAGATCGTGGCCGTCGAGACCGCCCGGGGCATGGTCGACACCGACGAGGGTCCGCGTCGCGACACCTCGCTCGACGCGCTCGCGCGACTCCGACCCGTCGTCAAGGGCGGCGAGGTCGTGACGGCGGGCAACTCCAGCTCGCTCAACGACGGGGCGTCCGCGATCGTCGTGGCCAGCGCCGCCGCCGTCGAACGGTTCGGACTGCGTCCGCGCGCGCGGATCGTCGCGCATGCCTCCGCCGCGCTGGCGCCCGAGGTCATGGGGCTCGGTCCCGTGCCCGCGACCGAGAAGGCCCTCGCGAAGGCGGGGCTGTCGGCATCCGCTCTGGGAGCCGTCGAACTCAACGAGGCCTTCGCGTCGCAGTCGATCGCGTGCGTGCGGCGACTCGGGCTCGACCCCGAGATCGTCAACGCCGACGGCGGGGCGATCGCGCTGGGTCACCCCCTGGGGTCGAGCGGCTCGCGGTTGATCGTGACGCTGCTCGGCCGCCTGGAACGCGAGGACGCGCGGTACGGCCTCGCGACGATGTGCGTCGGGGTGGGGCAGGGCACGGCGATGATCCTGGAGCGGGCCCATGGCTGAGTCGCCCCTGGCCAGGGGGCGGGAGGCTTCGCCGGGTTCCGACGCCGATGCGTCAGGCTCGCCCGCCCGGCTCCGCATCGACGCCCGCGACGACCGTGTCGTCGCCACCCTCGACAGACCCGACCGCCGCAACGCGATCGATCAGGCGATGGTCGACGAGTTGCACGCCCTCTGTGCCGACCTCGAGGAGCGCCCGCGCACCCTCATCCTCACCGGGGCGGGAGGCATCTTCGCCGCGGGGGCGGACATCGCCCAGCTCCGCGACCGCACCGGCGACGACGCCCTCCGCGGGATCAACGCTACGGTGTTCGATCGCATCCGCCACCTGCCCATGCCCGTGGTCGCCGCCGTCGACGGATTCGCGCTGGGCGGGGGAGCCGAGCTCGCCTACGCCGCCGACATCCGCCTGGGGACACCTCGCGTGCGCTTCGGCAACCCCGAACCGGGTCTCGGCATCATCGCCGCGGCGGGAGCCTCGTGGCGCCTGCCCGAGATCGTCGGACACGCCCGCGCGAGCGAGCTGCTGCTCACCGCCCGCGTGATCGACGCCGACGAAGCGCTCGCGTGGGGGCTGCTCTCGAGCATCCACGAGCCCCAGGATCTGCTCGACTCCGCTCACGCGGTCGCCGACCGGATCGCCGCGAACTCCGCCCGCGCGACGATCCTCACCAAGCGTGCCCTGCTCGCCCCGCGCAACGCGCACCCCGCCATCGACGGCGAGCTGCAGGCCGAGCTGTTCGACAGCGCAGACAAGCACGCCCGCATGACCGCGTTCCTCGAGAGGAAGAAGAGATGACCTCCCCCGTTACCGCAACGGTCCGAGACACGGCATCCGTTCCCGTCGTCGTCGGTGTGCTCGGCGGAGGCCGCATGGGGGCCGGCATCGCCCACGCGTTCCTGATCGCGGGAGCCCGCGTGCACGTCGTCGAGCGCGATGCGGAGGCCGCCGCCCAGGCGCGGGGCCGCGTCGAGGCCGCTCTCACCCGCTCGGCAGCGCGGGGCACGCGGCTTCCGGATGCCGACGCCCTCACGACCAGCGTCGACACCGGCGCGTTCGCCGAGGCGGGCCTCGTCATCGAGGCCGTGCCGGAGGACCGGGCCCTGAAGCTCGGCGCCCTCGCACGGATCGAGGGCGCCGTGCGCGACGACGCCGTCGTGGCATCCAACACCTCCTCCATCTCGATCGACGCGCTCGCCGGAGCGATGCGGCGTCCGCAACGGTTCCTCGGCCTGCACTTCTTCAACCCGGTGCCGGCCTCGGCGCTGGTCGAGGTCGTGACGGGTGCCGACACCGCGCCCGAGGTCGTGACGCGAGCGACTCGGTGGGTGGAGGCGATCGGCAAGGCCGCTGTCGTCGTGCGCGATGCGCCGGGCTTCGCGTCGAGCCGCCTCGGGGTCGCTCTCGGTCTCGAGGCCATCCGCATGCTCGAAGAGGGCGTCGCCTCCGCGCAGGACATCGACACGGCGATGGAGCGGGGGTATCGGCATCCGATGGGCCCCCTCCGCACCACCGACATCGTCGGTCTCGACGTACGGCTGGGCATCGCCGAAGAACTCGAGCGCGCGTTCGGTGCGCGCTTCACCCCGCCCGCCTTGCTGCGCGACCTCGTCGCCCAGGGCCACCTGGGTCGCAAGACCGGCCGCGGATTCTACGAATGGAGCGAATGATGACGTTTCTCCCCAGCTACGTGAACGGTTCGTGGTGGACGCCCGCCGACGATCCGGATGCCGCGATCGTCCGCGACGCGTCGACCGGCGACGAGATCGTCCGCGTCAGCACGAAGGGCCTCGACCTCGCGGCCGCCGTCGCGTACGCCCGTCGCGAGGGGCGGGCGAGCCTGGGCGCCCTCACCTTCCCCGAGCGCGCGATGGTGTTGAAGAACCTCGCGATCGCGCTGAACGAGCGTCGTGACGAGCTCTACGCCCTGTCGGAGCGCTCCGGCTCGACCCGCCGCGACTCGCTCAGCGACATCGACGGCGGCATCGGGGTGCTCTTCACCTTCTCGTCGAAAGCCCGCCGGGAGTTGCCCGCGGGGACGGTCGTGCTCGACGGACCGATCGAGCCGCTGTCGAAGGACGGCTCCTTCCTCGGGAGGCATGTCTACACGCGTCTTTCGGGGGTCGCGGTGCAGATCAACGCCTTCAACTTCCCCATGTGGGGCGCGCTCGAGAAGTTCGCGCCCGCGTTCCTGGCCGGCCTTCCCACGATCGTCAAGCCCGCGACCCCCACGGCCTACATCGCCGAGGCGTGGGTGCGGATGGTGGTCGAGACGGGCCTGCTCCCCGAGGGCTCGCTGCAGCTGGTGAGCGGCAGCGTGCCGGGACTGTTCGATCTGCTCGACCTCGGCGACACCGTCGGCTTCACCGGCAGCGCCTCGACCGCCGAGCGGCTGCGCGCCCGGGCGAAGCCCGGTGTGCGCTTCACGAGCGAGACCGACTCGATCAACGCCTCGATCCTGGGCCCCGACGCCGTCCCCGGCACGCCCGAGTTCGACGCGTACGTGAAGCAGCTGCTCGTCGAACTGACCACCAAGGCGGGACAGAAGTGCACCGCGATCCGCCGCGCGATCGTGCCGACGGGGACCACGGATGCCGTGGCCCGCGCGCTGCGCGACAGGATCGCCGAGCGCGTGGTCATCGGCGACCCGCGCGTCGAAGGCGTGACGATGGGACCGGTCGTCTCGGTCGAGCAGCGTGACGAGGTGCTGCGCCAGGTCCGGGCGCTCACCGACGCCGGGGGACGCTTCGTCGTCGGTTCGGCGGACGTGCCGCGGGGCGTGCCCGCCGAGGGCGCGTTCCTCCGGCCGATGCTTCTCGCGTTCGCGGATGCCGCGACCCCGGCCGTCAACGACATCGAGGCCTTCGGTCCCGTCGCGAGCATCGTCGAGTACGCCGACGTGGCCGAAGCGGCGACCATCGTGAGCCGGGGCGGGGGATCGCTGGTCACCAGCGTCGCCACCCACGACCCCGACGTCGCGACCGAACTGCTCACGCGCATGGGCGCGATGAACGGCCGCGTGCTCTTCCTCGACCGGGACGACGCCCGCACCTCCACCGGGCATGGGGCACCCGTCCCGCACCTCGTCCACGGCGGACCGGGTCGCGCCGGCGGCGGCGAAGAGCTCGGCGGCATCCGCTCGGTCCTGCACTCCATGCAGCGCACCGCGATCCAGGGCTCGCCCCGCATGCTCACCGCGTTGACCGGGGTGTGGCATCCGGGAGCCGACACCGACACCGCGGGGGCGCACCCCTTCCGCAAGCCCCTCGCCGACCTTCGGATCGGGGATGCCGTGGAGTCGGTCGAGCGCGAAGTCACCCTCGACGACATCGAGGTCTTCGCGAACTTCACCGGCGACACGTTCTACGCGCACATGGACGAGGAGTCCGCCGCGGCGAATCCGTTCTTCCCGGGTCGTGTCGCGCACGGCTACCTGCTCGTGTCGTGGGCGGCGGGACTGTTCGTCGACCCCGCGCCGGGCCCGGTCCTCGCGAACTCGGGCCTCGAGAACCTGCGCTTCGTGACCCCGGTCTCACCCGGCGACCGCATCCGCGTCGCCCTGACGGCGAAGCAGATCACCCCGCGCGAGACCGACGCGTACGGCGAGGTGCGGTGGGATGCCGTGATCCGCAACCAGCACGACGAGATCGTCGCGCAGTACGACGTGCTCACGCTCGTGGCGAAGACGTGGGCCCCCGTGGCGGTTCCCGCATGAGCCCCCGGCCGATGATGCAGCGCGATCGGGCGTCGGCCATGCTCGGCATGGTCGTCGAGCACGACGCGCCGGGGGAGTCGCGGGTGTCGATGACCGTGCGCGACGACATGCTCAACGGCTTCGCCATCACCCACGGCGGGCTCGTCTTCACCCTCGCCGACACCGCTTTCGCGATCGCGTGCAACGAAGACGAGCGGGTCACCGTCGCGGGCGGCGCCGACATCTCGTTCCTGAAGTCGACGACGGCCGGGCAGACGCTCACCGCGACCGCCGTCCGCCGCGCGCGCAGTGGGCGCACGGGCCTCTACGACATCCGCGTGACAGACGAGACGGGCGACCTGGTCGCCGAGGTGCGCGGCCGCAGCATCACGACGGATCGGCGTCCGCCGACGCCGGAGGCCGACTCCGCAGAGGCCTCCGGCCCCCCATCCGCCTACGACCCCGAGCCCGAGCGCCGCGCCGCGCTCTCCACCACGGAGGTGTCCCGATGACCATGACCGTTCCCTCACGCCCCGACGTCCTGGCATCCGTCGATCCGACCGGCGTTCCGCTCGAGAGCCTGCGCGCTCTGCAACTCGAACGCCTGCAGTGGACGGTCCGCCACGCGTACGACAACGTCGCGCTGTACCGCCGGAAGTTCGATGCGGCGGGCGTCCATCCCGACGACATCCACGCGCTCGACGACATCCGCCTGCTGCCTTTCACCACGAAGGCCGACCTGCGCGAGACCTACCCCTTCGGCATGTTCGCGGTGCCGATGGCCGACGTTCGGCGCGTTCACGCGTCGTCCGGCACGACCGGGCGTCCCACGGTCGTCGGGTACAGCGCGGGCGACCTCGACCGGTGGGCCGATCTCGTCGCGCGGTCGCTTTCGGCAGCCGGCATCCGTCCCGGCGATCGCGTGCACAACGCCTACGGCTACGGGTTGTTCACCGGCGGCCTCGGCGCACACGCGGGTATCGAGCGCCTCGGGGCGACGGTCATCCCGATGTCGGGCGGACAGACGTCTCGTCAGGCGCAGCTCATCCAGGACTTCCAGCCGGATGCCATTCTCTGCACGCCCAGCTACCTCCTCACGATCGCCGACGCGCTCGAGGCGGCGGGCGTCGACCCGCGCTCGACGTCACTGCGGGTCGCGGTCCTCGGGGCGGAGCCGTGGACGAACGAGATGCGCCGAGAGATCGAACGGCGCCTCGACCTCACCGCCGTCGACATCTACGGCCTCAGCGAGGTGATGGGCCCGGGCGTGGCCTCCGAGAGTGCGCTCACCAAGGACGGCCCGCACATCTGGGAGGACCACTTCCTCCCCGAGACGATCGACGGCGACACGGGCGCCCCCGTCGCCGATGGAGAGCTCGGCGAGCTGGTCTTCACCTCGCTCACCAAAGAGGCGTTCCCCGTCATCCGCTACCGCACCCGCGATCTCACCCGGCTGCTGCCCGGGACGACGTTCCCCGCCATGCGCCGCATCGAGAAGATCACCGGCCGCAACGACGACATGATCATCCTCCGCGGGGTGAATCTCTTCCCGACGCAGATCGAGGAGATCGTGCTGGGCATCGAGAAGCTCACCCCGCACTTCGTGCTCGAGCTGCGCCGCGAGGGGAGGATGGATGCCATGACCGTCCGTATCGAGAGGCACCCGGCCCTGGAGCGCGAGGTGTGCGAGGCGGCGGGCGTCGTGCTGCAACAGCGGATCAAGGTCGTGATCGGCACGACGGTCGATGTGCGCGTCGAGGAGCCCGGCTCGCTTCCGCGCAGCGAGGGCAAGTACCAGCGCGTGTACGACCTGCGCTGAGCTCGGCCTGCTGTCGAGGACGTATCGATCTGCCGAGGCCGCAGTCGTTCGGCGTCGATCTCGACGAACGGGGGCGGTCTGGGCGCGCGGGCGCGATGCCGGGTCGTCAGGAACGCGGTCGCGCGAGCGGCGTGTCGTCCAGACCGGCGATCAGGTCGCGGAGGCTGTCGAAGACGCGGGAGGCCCCGGCATCCCGAAGCTCCTCCGCAGAGAACCCGCCCGTGCGTACCGCGATCGTGGCGATGTCCGCCTTCGCCGCAGCGATGGCGTCCCACGGCGAATCGCCGATCATGATGCCGCTGGAGCCGGGCACGCGATCCAGCGCCGTCTCCACGAGGTCGGGGGCGGGCTTGCTCGCCTGGACGTCGTCGGAGGTGGTCCAGGCATCGGCCAGGTCGCGGGCGTCGACGAGGTCGAGGAAATGCTCGACATGGTCGCTCTTGCCGGAGCTGGCGAGTACGACCTGGAATCCGCGCTTCTTCACCTCGACGAGCAGGTCGTGTGCTCCGTCGAAGGGCTTCACCTCGCCGAGGAACGGCTCGAACTCTTCGGTCCACGCGTCGCGCAGGGCCTCGCCGTGGTCTTTCTCGACGTCGTCGCCGGTGAGGGAGGCGACGAGCTGATCGCCGCCCATGCCGATCGCCCGGTGGATGCGCCAGATCGGCAGCACGACGTCGAACCGCCGGAAGGCGCGGTACCAGGCGAGGGCGTGCTGGTAGTTGGTGTCGACGAGGGTGCCGTCCACGTCGAAGATCGCGGTGTCTGCCATGGCTCCACCCCACACCGCCGGGGGCGAGGGGGCAGGCCCGTTGCGGCCTCGCGCACCCTCCGCTACAGTTTTACTGAACGATCGGTCTGTAAAAGGAGTCGACGATGACGATGACCGCACCCCCCACGGATGCCGCGAGCGGTGAGAGCGACGGCGAAGCGATGTTCGACGCCCTCATCGAGGCCGACGGACGGATCGAACCGCGCGACTGGATGCCGGAGGGGTACCGCCGCACGCTGATCCGCCAGATCTCGCAGCACGCGCACTCCGAGATCATCGGCATGCAGCCCGAGGGGGCCTGGATCACTCGCGCCCCGAGCCTCAAGCGCAAGTCGATCCTTCTGGCGAAGGTGCAGGACGAGGCGGGGCACGGCCTCTACCTCTACTCCGCCGCGCAGACCCTCGGCATCACGCGCGACGAGATGACACAGCAGCTCGTCGACGGCACAGCCCGCTACTCTTCGATCTTCAATTACCCCACGCCGACCTGGGCCGACATGGGCGCGATCGGCTGGCTCGTCGACGGCGCCGCGATCTGCAACCAGGTGCCTCTCTGCCGCGCCTCGTACGGTCCCTACGGTCGGGCGATGGTGCGCATCTGCAAAGAGGAGTCGTTCCACCAGCGTCAGGGGTTCGAGATCCTGCTCACCCTCATGCAGGGCACCGACGAGCAGCGTCAGATGGCTCAGGATGCCGTGAACCGCTGGTATTGGCCGAGCCTGATGATGTTCGGACCCCCCGACGACGACTCGCCCAACTCGGCGCAGTCGATGGCGTGGAACATCAAGCGCTTCAGCAACGACGTCCTGCGTCAGCGGTTCGTCTCGATGCTCGTGCCGCAAGCCGCGGTGCTGGGCGTGACCCTGCCCGATCCCGACCTGCGTTTCAACGACGAGACGGGGGAGTACGACATGGGCGAGATCGATTGGACCGAGTTCCACGAGGTGCTCGCCGGCCGTGGCCCCCTCAACACGATGCGCCGGCAACACCGCCGCGACGCGCACGAGGAAGGTGCCTGGGTGCGCGAGGCGGCGGCGGCGTACGCGGCGAAGAAGAGCGCGAAGGCGGCCGCCTGATGGCCACCCCCGGCGGCAGCCCCGCCGAGACCTGGCCCCTGTGGGAGGTCTTCGTGCGCGCGAACCGCGGCCTCAGCCACGTGCACGTCGGTTCGCTCCACGCCCCCGACGCCGAGCTCGCCGTCCGCAACGCCCGTGACCTGTATACCCGTCGCGGTGAGGGCGTGTCGGTGTGGGTCGTCCCCTCGGATGCCGTGACCACGAGCGACCCCGGAGCCAAGGGCGCCTTCTTCGAGTCGCCGGCGGGCAAGAACTACCGGCACGCGGTGTATTACACCGCGTCGGAGGGGGTGCCGCACCTGTGAGCACCTCGACCGACCGCGACGTGCACGGCGACGTCTCGCTCGACGCCCTCGACCTCTCCGCGGAGCTGGCCGGGGGAGAGGACCGCGCCACCGACCCCGATGTCGCCGCGTACGCGATGCGCCTCGGTGACGACGCGGTGATCCTCGCGCAGAACCTCTGCGGATGGGTGGCCCGTGCCCCCGAGCTCGAGGAGGACGTGGCTCTCGGGAACATCGCCCTCGACCTGCTCGGTCACGCGCGCTCGCTCCTGCGCTACGCGGGCTCGTACGACGGTCGCAGTGAAGACGATCTCGCCTACTGGCGCGACGAGCCGGAGTTCCGCAGCGCCTGGCTGTTCGAGCTTCCCAACGGCGACTTCGCGCACACGATCGCCCGCCAGCTGTTGGCATCCACCTATCTCCTCGAGCTGTACCGGGAGCTCGCGGCATCCGCCGATCCCGTCCTCGCCGCCGTCGCGGCGAAGGCCGAGAAAGAGGTGGACTACCACCGCGATCACGCCGTGCAGTGGACGCTGCGGCTCGCCGGGGGCACCGAGGAGTCACGGCGGCGGTTGCTGGTCGGCCTCGACGACACGTGGCCGTATCTCGACGAGCTGTTCCGCGACGAGCCCCTGCACGACCGTCTCGGCGGTGTCGCCGTACGGCCGTCGATGCTCCGGGCTCGCGTCGATGAGGTCCTCCACGCTGTCCTGGCGCAGGAGGACGTGCCCGTGCCGACGACCCCCGGTTCGTCCGCCGGGGGGCGCCGCGGTGTCCACCACCCCGCGCTCGGTCCGCTTCTCGCCGAGATGCAGGTGCTGGCGCGCCGGCACCCGGGAGCGACCTGGTGACCGCGACGCTGGAGCACGCCCGCGAGGTGGTCGCCGCCGTCGTCGATCCCGAGGTGCCGGTGCTGACGATCGATGACCTCGGCGTCCTGCGCGACGTGCGCTTCGACGGCGACACCGTCACCGTCACGATCACACCGACCTACTCGGGGTGCCCGGCGGTCGACGCGATCCGCGACGACATCGTGCTGGCCCTCACCTCGGCGGGTTTCGATCGGGCGGTCGTCCGAACGACGCTCACCCCCGCGTGGACGACCGACTGGATGAGCGACGCCGGAAGACGCAAGCTCACCGAGTACGGCATCGCCCCGCCCTCGGGCCGCGCGCCGGCCGGCCCCATCCGGCTGAGGCTCAGCGTCGCCTGCCCCCGCTGCGGCTCCCTCGACACGCGGGAGGTCTCGCGCTTCGGCTCGACCTCGTGCAAGGCGCTGTGGGAGTGCCGCGCCTGCCTCGAACCCTTCGACCACTTCAAGGCCCTCTGATGACGATGATGGATGCCGAGACCCCGGCCACCCCGCGCACCCGCGCCCGTTTCCACACCCTTCGCGTCGCGGACGTGCGCCCCCTGACCCCCACCGCGATCGAGGTGACCTTCGCCGTTCCCGAGGAGCTCGCCGAGGCGTTCGACTACGCACCCGGGCAGTACGTGGCCTTGCGCGCCCGCGTCGACGGACAGGACCTGCGCCGGTCGTACTCGCTCTGCCGGCCGCCGGTGCGCGGAGCGATCAGCGTCGGCATCAAGCGCGACCCCGACGGACGTTTCTCGACCTGGGCGCACGAGGGGCTGCGGCCCGGCGACGAGATCGACGTCATGAGCCCGGCGGGCACCTTCGTGTCGCGGGCGTCGACGGCGACGGGGCACGTCGTGGCGATCGCCGCCGGTTCCGGGATCACCCCGATCATGGCGCTCGCCGCCGGAGTGCTCGAGCGTTCCGAGAACGCCCGCATGACGATCGTGTACGCGAACCGGTCCTCGACCGATGTCATGTTCGTCGACGAGCTCGCCGATCTCAAAGACCGCTATCCCTCTCGTCTCACGCTGCACCACGTGCTCTCGCGCGAGCAGCGCGCGGCGCCGGTGTTCTCGGGCCGCATCGACGAGGAGCGTCTGCGCCTGATCCTGTCGCGGCTGATCGATCCGGCATCCGTCGACGAGTGGTTCCTCTGCGGGCCCTTCGCGCTCGTCGAGCTCTGTCGCGACACCCTCGCCGAGGTCGGTGTCGCCCGCGATCGTGTGCGCTTCGAACTGTTCACCGCGGGAGACGGCGACGCTCCCGCCCAAACGGGGGGAGCGCGCCCCGTGAGAGTCCGCGCCGATGAACCGGTGCGCTCGATCGAGATCACCCTCGACGGGCAGTCGGCGCACGTCGACAGCCCGGTCGCCGCGAACGAGACGATCCTCGCCGCCGCTCTCCGCGTGCGCCCCGACGTCCCTTTCGCGTGCGCGGGCGGGGTGTGCGGCACCTGCCGCGCGCGGGTGATCGAGGGCGCGGTCACCATGACCGAGAACTACGCGCTCGAGCCCGACGAGATCGAACGCGGGTACGTCCTCACCTGCCAGTCGCATCCGACCTCCGACGTCGTCAGCGTCGACTACGACGGCTGAGCGCGATGATCGACTACCGCCTCGACGCCGGCGTGGCCGAGATCGTCCTGAACGCCCCCGCCCGTCGCAACGCCCTGGCCCTCGAGGGTCTGCACGCGCTCGCCGATGCCTACGACCGGGCCGAGGCCGACGGTGCTCGCGCGCTGCTGCTGCGCGGTGAGGGGCCGTCGTTCTGCGCCGGGCGCGACATCTCGGGGGTCGACCCCCGCACCGACGACGTCGCGGATTACCTGGACGACACGCTGGCGCCTCTGCTGCGTCGCATGGCGACCTTTCCCGCGCCGACGTTCGCGGCCGCCCACGGGGCCTGCCTGGGTGTCGGCCTGGGCCTGCTCATCGCCACAGACGTGGTCTACGTCGCCGGGGACGCCAAGATCGGCTCGCCCTTCGCCGCCCTCGGCGCGACGCTCGATTCCGGCGGTCACGCGCTGTTCGTCGAGCGCCTCGGCGCCCACGCCACGCTCGACCTGATCTACACGGGTCGACTGATGTCGGGGGCCGAAGCCGTCCGCGCCGGACTCTTCTCGCGCGCATTTCCGGCGGAGGAGGTCCACAATGCCGCGACCTCGGCGGCCCGCACGGCCGCTGCCGGTCCGACGCGGGCGTTCCGGGCGAGCAAGCGCATCGTCGGCGCGATCCGCGACGAGCGTCTGGGGTTGTGGGAGGCGATGGCGCTCGAGAACCGCGCCCAGGCAGCCCTGGCGGCGACCGAAGACTACCGCGAGGGCTTCGCCGCATTCCAGGCGAAGCGTTCGCCGGAGTTCACGGGGCGATGAGGCCTCGGCATCCGCACGACGTGGTCTCGTGGCGGTATCGTCAGTCTGCCTCCCGCACCCACGGGAAGCGATCGTCACGGAAGCCGAGCCGGTAACCGTCCCCCGTCGGGGTGATCTTCGCCAGGGCGGTGACGAACGAGCCATCGGCCGTCAGGAACGCGACGTCGAAGGACAGAACGACGTACGCGTCCTCGTCGAGAGGGAGGACCGTTTGCGGCACCGACCACTGCCCGAACAGCGGGGAAAACCCGGGGAGGTCGAGTTGCGTCGTGAGCGGGGGAGGCGCATCCGTCAACGTGAAGGTGCCGTCGTCCGACAGCGTCAGGGTGCCCGCATCGTCGGAGCGCCAGGTGCCCAGGAGGTCCATTCGCGAGAGGGTGGCGGGGACCGGGGTAGGCGCTTCGTCGCTGAGGCGGAACTCGAGGGTCTGCCCCCGCTCGACGTAGCCATACTGCAGGGCGAGGCCACCCGGCGCCGCGTGGAGGGAGACGTTGTCGGCGCCCACGATGTCCGTGGCGTAGACGTCGCCGGTGTCGAAACTCTCGGAGGTCGCCTCCGAGAAGTACCACCGTCCGGAGAAGGCGACCGTGTCCGTCCAGCTCAACTCGACCTCACGGTCGACATCCGGAAAGTCCGACACCGCAGCCCGCGGCACGCCTCGGGCGTCGAGGGTCCCGTCGCCGTGTAGCACCAGCTGAGCCACATGATCGCCGTCCCGCGCTTCCCAGGTGCCGATCACGTCGTCGCGGTGGATCACGCGGGAACAGGCACTGCACATCAGCGCGAGCGAGAGCACCATCGCGAGGGCGAGACCTCGAATGATCTCACCGCGGGAGGCGTGACGACCGGACACTCCCGCAGTATGGCACCGGCAGCGCCGTGCGTCGTTCTCCGCGGCGAGCCCACGACGGCGGCCAGACGCGAAACGCACGAACGGACCACGCCAGAGCGTCGCGGTCGGGGGCGCACTGATTGAATCGACCCATGCCGAGCATCAGCGACGATGACGAACTCGCGGCCCTGCGCCGAAGGGCGTACGCGCCCGGGGCCGACATCTCCTCGGACCCGGCCGCTCTGCGGCGGCTCATCGAACTCGAGAGCCGCAGCTCCGACGATGTCGCTCCCGCGCCGTCGGAGGTCGAAGAGGAGCCGGTCGACCCCGGCGACGTCGACGAGCCGGTCGACCCACCGCGGCGGAGGTTCCGGATGCCGCGCCTGCGCCGTTCCACCACGATCCTGCTGACCGCGGCGGTCCTCGTCATCGCGTGCGCCGCGACGGCGCTCGTCGTCGTGCAGCGTGTGCAGACCGACCCGCTGCAGGTGGGGGCGACGCAGATCGCCCGACTCGCGCCCGATCCAGACTTCAGTCCGCCGAGCTCGTTCACACAGGGGCTCTCGAGCGGTGTGACGTCGTACGCGCAGTTCCAGGGGTTCCGCGTCGCCGTCTACGCCTCGTTCGACACCGGCGAGGGCGCGTCGAAGTGCATGACCGTCTGGCAGCCCGCGCTGCTCCAGGAGCTGGGGAACGGCACGTCCTACAACGGCCGGTACATGATCCCCTCGTGCGGCGCGGGTGTGTTCCCGCCGAGCGCCACCATGCTGCTCAGCGATGGCACGCCCGAACTCCGCAACACCGATCTGCCCGCCGGCACCGCGCTGCAGTTCGTCTACGACGCGGCGAACGACGAGGTCGTTGTTTTCGAGGGCTGAGGTCGCGGCATCCGCCCCGCCCCGCCTCGCGAGACGGCATTTCGCTGACGAGTCGGCTGCGCGCTGACGCCGGAACGCCAGCGAGATGCGGTCTCGGGCGCCGGTGCCGCGCAGAGACCCGCGCACACGACGATGCCCCGGCACGAAGCCGGGGCATCGATCACGCGACGCAGCGCGTCACGCGACGCTGGTGACGGCGAACTGCACCGACCCCTGCGGGTCGATCTGCGCGTCGAGCACGCGGTCGTCGAGGACGGCTGCGGCGTCGCTGTCGAGGAAGACCCGCGCTCCGGCGTTCTCGACGACGGCGTCATCCGGCTGCGGGCCGTCGACGACCGACAGCGCGAACTGCGACTCGGGGGAGCCCGCTCCCTCGATGCGGACGCCGCCCTGAGCGGCATCCGGGAACTGGGCGGTGATGGTCTTCACGGCGGTCGTGGCCTCTTCGGTGAGCGTCAGCATGTGACTCTCCTTCTCTGATCGACGACAGGAGCCAGCAACGATGCCGAGAATCCGCGTCGCTCTCAAGCTCACGCGGCCATTGCCAGGGTTTTCCCACCGGCCTCGCAACGGCTCTCAGGGGAGGAGCCCGGCCCGACGTGCCCGGGTCACCGCGGCATGCCGGGTGGACGCGTCGAGCTTCGACATCGCCGAGGCGAGGTACGACTTCACGGTGGTCTCGCGCAGGTGGAGGGATGCCGCGATCTCGCCGTTCGTCGACCCCACGGCGGCGCACGCGAGCACGTCGATCTCCCGCCGCGAGAGGTGGATGTCGGGATCGGATGCCGTGTCGCCGGCGTCCCCGGTCAGAGCGGCGAGGCGGGCCTCGACGGCCTCGAGGCGGCGCCGCACCTCGTCGTCTCCGACGATCGCCGCGATGCCGCGGAGTTGGGCGTAGCTCTCGCGGATCTCCTCGCGCACGCCGGCTCCGAGACCGCCCTCGGGGTGGGGAGCCGAAGCGAGGCGTCGGTCGACCTCGGCGCGCACGCGCAACTCGGTTCCCAGCTCGCCGGCCACGTCGAACGCGGGCCGTGCCTCGACGTCACCGACCGGGGATTGCGCCCACGACCCGCAGTAGAGGACCCCGCGCGCCGCTCCGCTGACGAGCACGGGGACGGCGAACAGGGTCGCGATGCCCTCGCCGAGGATGGCGCGGTCGTAATCGTGCGTGATGGAGCGCGACGTGCGGTAGTCGAGCGTCATGCGCGGCCGCCGCTCGACGAGCGCGCGGCCGCCGAGACCCCGCGAGGCGTGGACGACGAGCCCCTCGATGCTGCGCGTGCGCGCACCGACGATCGTGGTGACATGGACCGCCCCGTCGTGTTCCAGGCCGCCGAAAGCGACGGGGAAATGCGTGCGACGGGCGAGCTCGACCACCGCGTGCGACACGAGAGCCGCATCGTCGCGAAGGGTGGAGGGTGCAGTCACGCACTACCTACTTCCGGGGGTGACGGCTTCGTCGCCGCGTTTCGTAGCGTCGACCCTATCACCGGGGAAGCAGCGGCCGACCCGGACTTTTCCCCCGTTCGGCGCAGCGTTGCGCCGTACTCATGAGGCAAGGAGGCCACATGACGGACCGTCGCATCGACGAAGCCCACAAGGGCGGCGTCGACTACATCGCGGTCGAGGAGTCCGCCCCGTTCCGGGAGTTGAAGAAGCGCCAGCGCCGCTTCGTCTTCCCCCTCGCGGTGGCGTTCCTCGTCTGGTACTTCGTCTACGTTCTGCTGTCGTCGTTCGCGCCGGAATTCATGGCGCAGCCGGTCTCGGGCGCCATCACCGTGGGGCTCGTGCTCGGACTCGGACAGTTCGTCACGACATTCGCCATCACCATGGGCTACGTGTCCTACGCCAACCGGCGACTCGACCCGGGCGCCGAGGCGCTGCGCGCCGAACTCGAGCGAGCGGACGGGACCCGCTCGTGAACGAGATCTTCGCCAGCGTCGAGGCGGCCGTGCAGACCGTCGAGAACAACCCCGTGCTGAACATCTCGATCTTCGGCGCATTCGTCGCCGTGACGCTGTTCATCGTCATCCGTGCCAGTCGCAACAGCAAGACGGCGGCCGACTACTACGCGGCGGGCCGCTCGTTCACGGGCCCGCAGAACGGCTTCGCGATCGCCGGCGACTATCTGTCGGCGGCGTCGTTCCTCGGAATCGTCGGCGCTATCGCCATCAACGGCTACGACGGGTTCCTCTACTCGATCGGCTTCCTCGTCGCGTGGCTGGTCGCCCTGCTGTTGGTCGCCGAGCTCATGCGCAATACGGGCAAGTTCACGATGGCCGACGTGCTGTCGTTCCGCCTCAAGGAACGGCCGGTCCGCATGGCCGCGGCCATCACCACGCTCGCCGTCTGCTTCTTCTACCTCCTCGCCCAGATGGCCGGAGCCGGCGGCCTCGTGTCGCTGTTGCTGGGCATCACGGAGCGCGTCGGCCAGTCGATCGTCGTTGCCGTGGTCGGCATCCTGATGATCGTGTACGTCCTCATCGGTGGCATGAAGGGCACCACGTGGGTGCAGATCGTCAAGGCGTTCCTGCTCATCGGCGGCGCGATCGTGATGACCGTCTGGGTGCTCGCGATCAACGGCTTCAATCTCAACACGCTGCTCGAGAGCGCCGTCGCGGCGTCTCCCAAGGGTGATGCCGTCCTGGCGCCGGGCCTGCAGTACGGAAAGAATCCGTGGGACTTCATCTCGCTCGCGCTGGCGCTGGTGCTCGGTACCGCGGGTCTGCCGCACGTGCTGATGCGCTTCTACACCGTTCCGACCGCGAAGGAAGCGCGTCGCTCGGTCGTGTGGGCCATCTGGCTGATCGGGCTCTTCTACATCCTCACCCTCGTCCTGGGCTACGGCGCCGGTGCGATGGTCGGATCCGAGACGATCCTCGCGGCACCCGGCGGAGTGAACGCGGCGGCGCCGCTGCTCGCGCTGGCTCTCGGCGGACCGCTCCTGCTCGGGTTCATCTCGGCGGTGGCGTTCGCGACGATCCTCGCGGTGGTGGCCGGTCTCACCATCACGGCGGCCGCCTCCTTCGCGCACGACATCTACGCGAACGTGGTGAAGAAGGGCGATGTGCCGCCGGACGGCGAGGTCAAGGTCGCGCGACGCACGGTCATCGTGATCGGTGTGCTCGCGATCCTCGGCGGCATCGGCGTGCAGGGGCAGAACGTCGCCTTCCTCGTGGCGCTGGCCTTCGCGGTGGCCGCGTCGGCCAACCTGCCGACGATCCTGTTCTCGCTGTTCTGGAGACGCTTCACGACCCGCGGCGCGGTCTGGAGCATGTACGGCGGTCTCGGCTCGGCGCTCGTCCTGATCTTCCTCTCACCGGTGTTCTGGGGGACCGCGACGAGCGTGTTCGCCAACACGGGCGTCGCGATCTGGCCTCTGAACAACCCCGGGATCGTGTCGATCCCGCTCGGATTCTTCCTCGGCTGGCTCGGTTCCGTCACCTCGCGGACGCCCGAAGACCCGCTTAAGGCGGCGGAGATGGACGTCCGATCTCTCACGGGATACGGCGCCGAGAAGGCGTCGAACCACTGACCGACCGACGCCCGGTCTCGCTGCGGCGGGCCGGGCGTCGTCGTGCCCGGGCGCGGACGCCCCGTCGTGTTCAGGCCGAGGCGTGCAGGGTTTCTCCGAGCACCGCGTCGCTCTCGAGCGTGAGCAGATACGCCTTCACGTCGGGATGCCCGCCGTACTCGCCGATCGAGCCGTCGGCGCGAACGACCCGGTGCACCGGGACGACGATCGAGAACGGAGACGAGGCGCACGCCGTTCCCACCGCCCGCGCGGCCCGCGGGGCTCCGGCCATCATGGAGACCTCACCGTACGACGCCACTTCGCCGTAGGGGATCTGCAGGGTCGCTTCGAGCGCGGCGCGCGTGAAGCCGCGCACGAAACGCCAATCGAGGGAGACGTCGAACGACCGCCGCGCGCCCGCGAAGTACTCGTCGAGTTGCGCGACGACTCCTCGTCCGATCGACGCATCGGGGTCGGGGACGACCCCGAGACGCTGTGCGATCTCGGCGCGCGCGACATCGAGGCCGTCGTGGGCGACGTGCAACCGCACGAGGGCGTCGTCGATGAAGGTCAGCAGGATCGGCCCGACGGGGCTGTCATGTGCGGTGCTGGTGACTCTGTTCATACGTCCATCCTCGTGACCGTGCCACGGCCCTGCGGACGGATCGAGGGCGCAGGGGGAGGATGCCGCGAACTCTCCGCCTGTGGAGGAAGAGCCGATGACGCGGCGTGTCGCCGATTACCGCGAAACTCGGGCCCGCTGCGCACGATCCCGCACTGCCCGGCTTAGTCTGACAGGTGTGTGGCGAGCTGAGGACGGTGCCGTGATGGGCACTGACGGAGACGAGACGGTGTCGTCCGTCGATCCCGGCGAGCTGCGATTGTCGGAACCCGGCATCGTGGTTCGCCACGTGGCCGACCCCGAACGCGATCGCATCCGCGCCGAGGCGGCGGCCCTCGGCGGCCGCTCGACCCTCCTGCGCTTCGACGATGCGCGCGACGCGGGCATCGACATCACCAAGGCCCACCCCGGTTCGCTTCCGCAGTTCATCACCGGCCGCGCGACCATGCTGTCCAACCTCTTCCGTGACGAGGTCGCCCTGCGCACCGCGCGCATGGCTGCCGAGCGCATCACGGCCAAGAACGTCGAGCTCCGCACCGCCCGCGGCCTGGAGCCGGTGCACCTCGCCGTGGGCCTGTCGGCCTGGAAGATCGGTGGCGTGGAGTGGTCCGCTCCGGTCCTCCTCCGCCCGCTCGCCATCCGCCGCCACCACGGTGATTTCGAGCTCAAGCTGCACGGCGCGTTCGTGATGAACCCCGAACTCGCCCGCGCCTTCCGCACGCACCTCGGCATCCAGATCGATCCCGCCGCCCTCGCGGGCCTCGCGTACGACCAGGGCGTGTTCAAGCCGCAGCCCGTCATCGATCACATCCGTCGCCTCACCTCTCACGTGCCGACTTTCGTCGTGCACCCGCGTCTGGTGATCTCCTCCTTCGCCGACGTCGGTTCGGGCATGGCCCGCGACACGCACGACCTCGACCACACGCTCCTGAACGCGCTCGCCGGCCACCCCGATGACCGCGCGCGCATCACGGTCCGCCGCGACGACCCGCAGGTGATCGGCCCCGACGAGCGCACGCCCGCCGCAGACACCCTCCTGCTCGATGCCGATGCCGAGCAGGAGCGCGTGCTCGCGCGCATCGCGGCCGGTCAGTCGCTCGTCGTGCACACGCTTCCCGGAACCGGCGGCACGCAGACGGTCATCAACGCGATCGGGCAGCTCGTCCACGACAACAAGCGGGTGCTCGTCGTCAGCGCTCGTCGGTCGACTCTCGACGGCATCCGTCACCGTCTCGCCGGAGTGGGTCTCACCGGCCTGGCGGTCTCGCCCCACCACGTCCGGCGCGATCTCATCCGCGCGATCGGCCGCAACGAGAAGGCCGAGCAGCCCAAGGTCGCCGAGATCGACGATGCCCTCGTGCGCCTGCGGACGGTCCTGCGCGACTACCGCTCCGCCGTGACCGAGCCGCATCTGGCCCTGGGCGTCTCGGCGCTCGACATCCTCCGCGCGCTGACATCGCTGGCATCCACCTCTCCCGCCCCCTCGACCGAGGCCCGCTTCGATCTGGCGACCCTCGAGCGTCTGGCCGGACGACGGGATGCCGCCGCCCGGGCCCTCGCGATGGCGGCGCGCCTCGGCGAATTCCGCTTCGGCCCCGACGACTCGCCCTGGTACGGCGTGAGCTTCTCCCGCACCGAAGACGCGCGGGCGGCGCATGACCTGGCCGGCAAGCTCCACACCAGCGACGTGCCTCGCCTGCTCGAGCGCGGCTACGAGCTCATCGCCCAGACGCGCATGCGCCCGTTCCAGACGGTGTCGGAACTCGGCTCGTACCTCAAGCTCCTGCAGGGGATCCGCGAGTCGCTCGACCGCTTCAGCCCGACGGTGTTCGAGCGCCCGCTGGGCGAGCTCATCGACGCCCATTCGCCGCGCCGTGACGCTTCCGCGATGAGCGGTCCGAACCGTCGCCGTCTCAAGCGTCTGTCGAAGGAGTACGTGCGTCCGGGCGTGCACGTGCCCGACATGTACGAGGCGCTCGTGCGCATCCAGCAGCAGCGCACGGAGTGGCAGCGCGTGGTCGAGGCCGGCGTGACGCCGGAGGTGCCTCTCGGTCTCGCCGACGTGAACGTCGCGTGGCAGCGCACCGACGCCCTGCTCGGCGAGCTCGACCAGATCCTCGGACGCCAGGGCTCGGAGCGTCTGGCGACTCTGCCCGTTCAAAGACTCGTCCGCACGCTCGCGGGTCTGGCCGCCGAGTCCACCTTCTTCGACAACCTCGTCGAGCGGGCCCAGCTGCGCTCCGAGCTCGCGCGCCTGGGCCTCGAGCAGTTGCTCGTCGAACTCTCGGTTCGCCACGTTCCCGAGGAGCGGGTCGGCGCCGAGCTGGAGTTCGCGTGGTGGCAGTCGGCCCTCGAGCATCTGCTCCGCACCGACCGTGCCCTGCTCGGTGCCAACACGAGCGTCGTCGACCGCCTCGAGCGCGACTTCCGTCTCGTCGACGAGGCGCATGCCGCCGCCGCGGGTCCCCTGCTGGCCGCGCAGCTCGCGACGCAGTGGCGCATCGGCATCGTCGACCACTCCGACGAGGCGGCCGCTCTCAAGCGCGTGCTGAAAGACGGCCTGCACACCGCGCAGGAGATGTCGGATGCCGCCCCCACCCTGCTGCGCACGCTCGCCCCGGTATGGCTCGCGTCGCCCTACGAGGTGCCCGACGTCCCGACCGATCTCGCCTTCGACGTCGTGATCATCGCGGATGCCGCCGCTCTCTGCCTCGCCGAAGCGGCTCCGGCTCTGCGGCGCGCCCGTCAGGTGGTGCTGTTCGGTGACCCGGTAGTGCAGAAGCCGACGCCCTTCCGGGTCAGCGCGTCGATCCTCGGCACTCCCGACGAGGCCGACGAGGTGCCGTTCGACGGCACCTCGGTGTTCGAGCGCGTCGCCGAGCTCCTGCCTGTCGAAACGCTCACGCGGAGCTATCGCGCGGGCGGCGAAGACCTCTCCCAGCTGGTGAACGACGCCTTCTACGGGGGAGAGATCGTCTCGCTCCCGTGGGCGGGTTCGTACCTCGGTCGCGGCAGCCTCAGCGTGGACTACGTCGAGGGCGGTGTCGGCGCCCCCGATCCCGTCAGCGGTGCCGTCGAGAGCCCCGACGCCGAGGTCGCTCGTGTGGTGACCCTCGTCGTCGAGCACGCGGTCAACCGTGCCTCCGAGTCGCTCATGGTCGTCACCGCGAGCCGCACGCACGCCGAGCGCGTGCGCGCCTCGGTGGTCGCGGCGCTGGCCGGCCGGTCCGACGTGGCGGAGTTCATCTCGCGGGATGCCGCGGAGCCCTTCGCCGTGCTCACCCTCGAGGAGTCGGTGGCCGAGAGTCGCGACCGCGTGGTGTTCTCGCTCGGCTTCGGTCTCACGCGCCACGGCCGCGTGCTGAGTGATTTCGGCGACCTGTCGACGCCCGACGGCGAACGGCTCCTCACCGTCGGAATGACGCGTGCGCGTCGTTCGATGGTGATCGTGTCGTCCATCCGCCCCTCGGCGTTCGACGACGGCCGTCTCGAGCACGGCGCTGCCACCCTCATGGGCATCCTCGGCAACCTCGCCTCGCGCAACCGCGAGGCCCGTCTCGAAGACCTCGCCGACCCGTTGACGCGCGCCCTGGCACGCGAACTGCGCCGACTGGGCATCGAGGTCGACGTCGATTACCGCGGTCTGCTCCCCATCGTCGCTCGCTATCAGGGCAAGGCCGTCGTCGCCGAGAGCGACCCCGAGACGATCGGCGAGTCGCTGCGCGAGACGCTCCGCCTGCGACCGCAGATCCTCCGCCGGCTCGGCTGGCACTACGTGCGTGTGCACGCCTTCGACCTGTACAGCGACCCCGCGGGAGTGGCCTCCCGCATCGGGGAGCTCCTCGGCATCGCGCCCGCCGGCGCGGCCGCACCCGACGCGACCACCGAATCGCTCGATCTTCCCGACTGAGCGAGCGATGAGCGAGTCACCGGATGCCGCCGGCCGGGCCGCCGCTCCCGACGCGGGCGCGATGGAGTCCGGCGCCGAGCGTCAGCCCGTCGTCCGGGTGCGCGGTGCGCGGCGTGCGCGCTTGCTCGCCGCCCCGGGCACGACCGCGGAGCCCGCGCCCGCCGACGACCCCGGGCGCGGCGTAGGTGCTCGGCCCACGGTATCCGGGCCCAACGACGAGCGGATGATGCGCGACGTCCCCCCGCACTACTGACCCGCAGGGCGTACGCGACACGGCGCCCGATCCGGGACGTGGTCCCGGCGCGGGCGCCGTGTCGATGATCCGTCGGTCGGCTCAGAGCTTGTTCTGTCGCTCCAGCAGGTCGCGGATCTGCACCAGCAGTTCCTGCTCGGTCGGCAGCTTGGGCTCGTCCGCGGCGGGCTCGTTGACTCCCGCGCGCGCGGCGGCGATGGCCTTCCACCGGTTCATGGGGTAGACGAACACGAGGTACACCACGAGCGCGACGGCGAAGAAACTGATGATCGCCGACAGCAGGGCGGGCAGGGGGAAGACCACTTCCTGGCCGTAGATGCCGGTGATCGACGGGCCGACCTCGCCGTTCTCTGCGGGCTTGTAGAACACCGAGATCAGCGGGGTGATCACCGAACTGACGATGGCGTTCACGACCGCGGTGAACGCGGCTCCGATGACCACCGCGACGGCGAGGTCGATGACATTTCCTCGGAGAATGAACTCCTTGAATCCCTTGATCATGCGCTGGTTCCTCTCAGGCCGCGCCGACTCGGGCTCAAGAAGCCGAGGGCGAGGCGGACGACGTCGATTCCGACTTCGATGATGTCGAAGAAGTGGACGAGCCGCCACCGCTTGCGCCCGAGGACGAACCGCGTGAGTCGGTGCGGTAGAAGCCCGAGCCGTTGAAGGTCACGCCGATCGACCCGTACTGCTTGCGCACCTCGCCGCCGCATTCGGGGCACTCGGTCAGGGCGGCATCCGAGAACGACTGCACGGCGTCGAAACGGTGACCGCACTGCTTGCAGGCGTAGGAGTAGGTGGGCATGAGCGTCCTTCGGGTGTTCAGGAGGTGTGGGCGGCGAGCGGCAGCGTGCGCGTGGGGGTGACTACGCCCGTCACCGGCTGGTCGTGCACGTCGCGCGGCACGTCGTCGATGAGCTCGGTGTCGAAGATGACCGCGTAGACGGGCGGGCACTTCTCCATCGAGCCGAGGGTCTTGTCGAAGTAGCCGCGTCCCCACCCGAGGCGCATGCCCTGTCGATCGACGGCGGCCGCGGGGATGATCAGCAGGTCGACGTCGTTGACCGCGATCGGCCCCAGCACGTCTCCCACCGGCTCGGGAAGACCGAACAGTCCCTCGGTGATCTCGGTGTCGGCGGTGGCCACGCTCCAGTCGAGGAGCCCGTCTTCGCGGGTGATCGGGAGCAGGACCCGGATGCCGCGATCCACGGCCGCGCGCACGAAGGCGTGGGTGCCGGGCTCGGTGGGCGTCGACAGAAAGCAGGAGATGCTGCGGGCTCCGAGACGCGCGACGAGGGCGTCGAGTTGCTCTGCGACGCCGGCCTCGGCCACCTCGCGGGCGTGCGCGGAGATGGTCTGGCGGCGTTCGCGCAGATCGGCGCGCAGTGCGCGCTTGGCCTGCTCGATACGATCCGGCATGCGATAAGTCTAGGGGCGGGCGCGTTGCCGCCGGTGGCGCAGGACCCCGCTAGGGTATGCCCATGCCTCACAAGCCCTTCAAGGCCGTCATCCCGGCCGCCGGACTCGGTACGCGCTTCCTGCCCGCCACGAAGGCGATGCCCAAAGAGATGTTGCCGGTCGTCGACAAGCCGGCCATCCAGTACGTCGTCGAAGAGGCCACCGGCGCCGGTATCCAGGACGTGCTCATCATCATCGGCCGCAACAAGAACAACATCGCCAACCACTTCGACTCGATGCCCGAGCTCGAGGCGAAGCTGCGCGAGAAGGGCGACGACGACAAGCTCGCCAAGGTCGAGCACTCGTCCGACCTCGCCGACATCCACATGGTCCGTCAGGGTGAGCCCAAGGGCCTGGGCCACGCAGTGCTGCGTGCCCGCAGTCACGTGGGCGATCACCCGTTCGCCGTGCTGCTGGGCGACGACCTCATCGACGAGCGCGACCCGCTGCTCACCAAGATGATGGAGGAGTACGACAAGCGCGGCGGTGCCACCGTCATCGCGCTCATGGAGGTCGACCCCGCGCACATCCACCTCTACGGTGTAGCCGCTGTCGAAGCGACCGACGAAGAAGACGTGGTCAAGGTCACGCAGCTCGTCGAGAAGCCCAAGGCCGAAGACGCCCCCTCGAATCTCGCGATCATCGGTCGCTACGTGCTCGGCCCCGACGTGTTCGACATCCTCGAGCGCACCCAGCCCGGCAAGGGCGGCGAGATCCAGCTGACCGATGCCCTCGAAGAGCTCGCGACCGGTGGTGGCGACGGCGGTGGCGTCTACGGTGTCGTGTTCCGCGGCCGCCGTTACGACACGGGCGACCGCGTCGACTACATCAAGGCGATCGTGCAGCTCGCGGCCGACCGAGACGACCTCGGCCCCGCCCTCCGTCCGTGGTTCAAGGAGTTCGCGCAGGGTCTCTGACCCGGCAGGATGCCATGGATCTGTCCGTCCCTCGGCGGCACGGCGACGTGTCGATCCGTCTCATCCGCAACCGCGATGCGCGCGTCCTCCAGCAGCAGCTGATCGACAACCGCTCGTGGCTGAAGCGGTGGGAGGCAACCAGTCCCGACGGCCCCGTGTCGTTCGACATGCGCCTCGGCATCCGTCGTCTTCTGCAGCAGTACCGTGACGGCGTCGGCGTCCCCTTCGTGATGGCGTGGGACGACGACGTCGCCGGGCAGCTGAACGTGTGGGGTGTCTCGCGTGGGTCGCTGGCCTCGGCGACCATCGGCTACTGGGTCGCGGAGGAGTTCGCCGGCCGCAACATCACGACGATCGGCGTGGCGATGGCGACCGACGTGTGCTTCACCGAGCTGAACCTGCATCGCGTCGAGATCTGCATCCGCCCCGAGAATCACGCGAGCCTGCGCGTCGTCGAGAAGCTCGGCTTCCGGTACGAGGGCCTGCGGCGCAAGTACATCCACATCGACGGCGATTGGCGTGACCATTACGCCTTCGCCCTGGTGCGCGAAGAGGTTCCTTACGGGGTGCTCGACCGGTTCGTGCGGGGGCAGGTGCCGCCCGACGCGGCGCGCGTTCCGCCGGCCGACCGCAACTGAGCGACCCGGCTCCGGCCTTTCTCGCTCCATCGACGAAAGTCTCGTCACGACACGCCGGGGGATGCCGAGGTGTGATCTCTCGGTGACCTACCTTTATGGCATGGGTGGGCAGGTTCTCAGCGGCGGCGTGATCTTCTTCGTCGCGGTCGCGCTCTGGCTCGTGTACCTGCTTCCGTCGTGGCAGAGCCGTCATCGCTTCACCTCCGCCGAACGCAATGCCGTGCGCCTCAACCAGGCCCTTCGTGTGCTCGCCGAGACGGCCGAGACGCCGCGTGAGGTCCGGCTCGAACTGACGGCCCGCACGGCCCACCAACAGCAGAAGCTCGCGCGCCAGATCCAGGCCGAGAAGGCTCAGACCGAGCTCGCTGCGGCCAAGGCGCGGCTCGAGGTCGCTCGCCTCGAGAGTGCCCGTGACCGCGATGTCGTCAAGGAGCAGCGCGCCGCGGCCGTGGACCTGGCTCGTGCCGAGCGTGCCGCGGCCGTCGAGGTCGCTCGAGCCGAACGCGCCGCGGCCCTCGAGAAGACCCGCGCCGAGCGTGCCGCCGCCGTCGAGCGGGCGCACGCCGAGCGCGCCGCGGCCGTTGCGCGGCCCGAGGCGCGTCGCGCGCGTGCCCGTCGTCGTTTCCGTCTCGGCGTGACCACGGTGGCTCTGGCCGGTCTCGCTGCTGCCCTGGTCGGTCTCGGGCCGGTCATCGCCGGGGGAGCACCCGCGCTGCTCATCGCCGGGGTTGCTGTCGTTCTGGCATCCCTCATCGTTCTGCGCCGTATCTCGGTCGTCGCGGCGCGCACGGCTTCGCCGGCGGTGGTTGCGACCGCGGTGAAGCGCACCGTCGCCGTCGAGGTGCAGGATGTGGCTCTCGTGCCCGAGCCGCGTCCCACCTGGACTCCGCGCGAGCTGCCGCGCCCCCTGGTGGCATCGGCCGGCTCTCGCGCAGCAGCCGTCGTCGACGAGCAGCTCGCTCGCGAGGCGCTGCGTGCCGCCGCTCGCGAGGAGGCCGCGCGCGAGCTCGCCGCCCAGCAGGCCCCCACCCCGATCGAGACGGCCCGTCCGGCCGCTGTCGCCCCCGCTCCGTCGCCGTATGCCGCGATGGGGTACGTGGATGATTCCGAGATCCAGGATCACGTTCAGCGGCTCCTGGCGCGTCGCGCGTCGGGGGAGTGACGCCGGTCTCTTCCGCGGGTGGCGGGCGTGCTCCGTCGACCGCCTTCTCGACCGATGCTGCCAGCGGCATACGCCGCTCCTCGCGTGCCCGACGATGCCGACGCGCGTCGAGGTGAGCGCGGATGACGTGATAGTGTTTACGAGGTTTCCGGGCCTGTGGCGCAGTTGGTAGCGCGCCTCGTTCGCATCGAGGAGGTCAGGGGTTCGAATCCCCTCAGGTCCACCAAATCGGTCTCTTTAGAACAAATGACCTTGTAAGAGCCGCCTTCATACGGCGCTTCTCCTTCGGGAGAGGCGCCGTATGTGGTTTCCGTCGTCGTGACGATGCAGGCGAACGGCTCGGCGAGTACCCCTTCGACGCTCTCGTCGCGGGTGACCAGAATGCGCGTGAAGAACGCCTGGTTGTAAGTGCGGCGGAGCGCATCAGGGGCGCGGCGGTATGCCTCGTAGCAGTTCTCTGCGAGGGTGATCGCATCGTCGAGGTTCTGCTCCAGTACTTCGAACTCCGTTTTGAGGGCGTTGAGGCGTTCGCCGACGACGGTCATCTCCTCGTTCACGCGCTGCTGTTCCTCGCGGTAGAGCTGAGCAGGGATAGTGCCGTCGAGGTGGCCGTCGAGCAGCTTCTTGCTGCGTTCCATCAGGCGTGTCTGCTGAGTGAGGAGCATCTGCTGTGCGCGCTTGGCTTCTGCGGCACCGGCTTCCATGGTTGCTTTGAGTCGGGATTTGATCACTGCCGCACCTTCGGGAGTGAGGGCGACGAGCTTGTAGAGGTTCTCGATCTGCCGCTCGACATCGTGGATGTTGATGGCTGACATCGTGCAGTCCGTGCGCTTCTGGTGGCGACCGATTCAAACGAAGTACGGGTAGATCACTCCTGCGGAGTTCTTGGAGTAGTGGATGATGAATTTGCTCTTGCACTGGCCGCAGAAAACGGAGCTCTTCAGATAGTGGTTATGGATGCGAGCCTTCTCACCGGTCGACCGTGACGCGAAAGCCTGCTGGCATTTCTGCCAGGTGGCCTGATCGACCAGGGGTATGTGTCGTCCCGGGTAGCTTGTTCCCTGGAAAGTGACGATGCCGAGGTAGTACGGGTTGTTCAGCACGCTATAAAGCTGGCTAACCGTGAGTGGTCGGGACGCTCTCTTCGGCGTCGGGGGAGTAGTCAGTCCCCGCGCAGTAAGTTCTTTCAGTAGCTGGGTGAGCGTGTACTCGCCGGATCCGTAGGCCTCGAATGCCCAGCAGATCTGAGGTGCACGCACGTCGTCAAGCACGACGGTGCGGACCTCACGGCCTTCGTCGTTGACTGCAGCGCTATTGCGGTAGCCGATGGGCGCGCGCCCCGGCGTGCCGCCAGTCTTTGCTTTCTGGCTCATTCCTTTCACGACCTCGTTGGCGAGATTGCGCGAGTAAAACTCAGCGATTGAGCTCATGATGCCGTGGAGTAGCATCCCCGACGGCGTCTCATCGATGTTCTCGCTGACAGACACGAGTCGGGCGTTCGCCTGCTGGATGGCGAGATTGATGGTCACGTCGTCGGCTCGGCTGCGCGCCAACCGATCGACCTTATGGACGATGACAAAGTTCACCGGATTCTTGGCGATGAACGTCAGCATGCGCTGCAGGTCCGGTCGGTCAGCGGAGCGGGCAGATTCGCCGCGGTCGACGAACTCTTCGATGATCTCGGCTCCAAGCGCCTCGGCCTTGCGGCGGTTGGCCTCTCGCTGGGCGGGCAGGCTGTACCCCTCAGGATCTCCATCACGCTCGGTTTGTTGACTCGTCGAAACCCGTAGGTACGAGACGGCGGTGAGTTTGGCGACAGTGAGAGCCCCGGGCGGGGCTGCGGCTTCATACATGATCGCTCCTTTCTGGACGCTTCTTGGCGGACTTAGCTCCTTGATTTACGCTCATCTCACCTCTTAAGTCGAGATGTATGGCGATGTGGTTTTGTCAACGCTGACCTGGGGAAAAGTCAGTCCGCCGGGTCGTGAGTGTGGTCTGTTGGTGGGCATGGGGTCAGGCGGCTGGCTGCGCGTCTGGCCCCACGGGTGACGGTTAGTGTTGCCTCCACCGATCGATGGCGGGTACGAACGTGATCATGTTCTCGCTCAGGTGGTGCATGAACAGATGGAAGTCCTTACGCCGCCAGGTCAGGTACTCGTCGCGGGCTGCGTAGAGGTCCCTGACGTGGGTTTCCGATATGAAGGCAACTGCGCTGGTGAAGGCGGGCCGGTACCCCGGTTCGTCGCCGTACTCGATGTACTCGGCCACGATGATCACGCCCTCGGCTCTAGCGGTTTTGGCGATGAACTCTCGTTGCCGAGCGATGGAGTAGTCGCCGACGCGGCGGGGTGCCCGGTCGTCTCCCTCTTTGCGGGCCCTCAGGTAGGCGACCCCTACCCTGTAGGTCTCTCCGAGGTAGTGCTCTTTGTAGATTGACGTGATGTGCATTGGTGCGCCGCCTTTCGGTTGAAGCACCGAAGCCGTTCCCTACCGGTCCCCGGTCTGTTTAGTTGGATTTCCCCACCTGCGGGAGGTGAAGCCGGTGCCGCCCCGGGATAGTGCTGCGTGGCGGGGCGAAGTCTGTGGGGTGACCTGGGCTACTTGTAGAAGATGTGCCACCAGCCGTCGAGGCGGACGGCGTCGTAGGTGGCGGCGATGCGTTCGTCGACGACGGCGTGGTTCCAGCGCAGGTGGTCATCGGGGATGCCCTGCTCGTCCATGACGTTCTTGACGGCGTCGAGCCAGCCGAGGCCGTCGAGGACGTCGCGGCGGAACTCGGCGAAGTGCTCCCACGCATCGACGTACGCGTCGTGAAATGCCTCCTCAAGGTTGGCGGCGGCGATGTTCGTGTCCGGCAGCAGGAGGTAAGCGGCGGCGCCTGCCCCGCCCTCTCTCACGAGCGAGAGGAGACGGAGGGCATCGTCTGGGTCACGAAGCGTGCTGAGCGAGCGGTCGACGGAGGCTTGGGCCTCCGGGCCGAATCGGTCGTCGCCCCACTCCTTCTTCTCAGGGCCGTGGTCTGCGGGTGGTGGTGTTTCGGGGCTCATGACTCCTCCTTTCGTGATTCGGGTGTCTCGATGTCGGTGCCGGGGTCGACGGTGGCCGCGAGCTGGTCCGGCGTGATGACGGTGAACAGCCGGTTTGGCAGCGTGGGGTCGCCGTAAATCGCCTGTTCGAGCCGCTGGACGCGGCGCTGTGTGGGCACGATCCAGAGGACTCGGGGGAACACGCCGTGTTCGGCTTGGGCGCGGCCGGTGGCCTTGTAAGCCGCGTACAGGCGGCATTTGGCGATGAGTACGGGCGTGCTTTCGGTGCCGCGGTCGATCTCGAGGTACCAGTGATCGTCGAACTCGGGTGTGGACAGGTGGGCGTAGAGGTCGGGTTTGAGGACGGCGGTGGTGCCGTGGCTGGTGAGGAAGGTTCGCCAGGCGTCCGTTTCGACGTGGACGGCGGCGAGGTCGAGGGCGGTGTGTCGGCTGAGTTCGTTGAGGGTGACGACGGTGTCGGTGACTTGGAGGTGGTGGTCGAGGAACGCTGTCGTGGGGTCGCCGACGTGGCGGCGGGGTGCGCCGCGGGGTCTGGTGAGGCGTTCGCCGGCGACGTCGAGGTGCCAGATGAATCCGGCGGAGCCGTGGCGGATGCCGCCAATGCGTCGATCGAGGCGGGAGACGAGACGACGCTCGAGGAGCCGGTCGAGGACGCGGAGGCACGCCCTGGTGGCAGCGCCGCTGGTCGCGTGGGTGGTGAAGTGCATGCGGCAGAGCTGGGTGGTGCTTGCGAACTTCTGGGTGGAAAGAAAGCGCAGGATGGCCCAGTCCCTGGGGCTGAGGCTGTCTGCGATGTGTTGCAGGGTGCGTCGTCCGATGCTGCTCATGACTGGGCCCTCCCCGGCACAGGGGATCCCGCCAGGGGCGGGATAGTCCGCAGCCGCAACCGACTAACAGCGGCGGAAACACGGGGAACGAGGGGCTTGGTGGGCAACGTGACCGGACGGGCGACCCGACAGGGTCGCTTCTCTCCAGTCGCGGCCTGCAATTGGGCATGTGGAGCCAACTACTAACCGCCAAGAAATGCGGCGGCTGCAGCGGCTCCTCCGCACGGTTCGCGAGGAAGCGGGCATCCGTCAGGTTGACCTTGCAAGCGACCTCGGCGTCCCGTAGTCCTTCGTCAGCAAGTATGAGAACGGTGAACGGCGTCTCGATGTGGTTGAGACCCGGGCGGTCTGCCAACGCCTAGGCACCACCCTGGAATCCGTGCTGGTTCGATTCGACTCGGAATCCTGACTACTCAAGCTCGTCCAGTCAGTCCGATGCTGGGGGCTCAAGTCCCTCGCCACGAGGTCATTTCGCAAGTAGCCACCCGTGAGCGAGGTGGCAAACGAGAACGAGGTGGGCGTTCTGCACGCGAGAGGTTTGAGCGCTCTGGTCAGCCCCCTCGATCGTTGCGCGTGGTAGTAGAAGTCTGCAAGCGAACGGCCATACGCCGGTTACTGCCGCTCCGCCAGCTGAAGGACAAGAGATGCACGGATGGTCGAGTTAGCTGTCTTTGATATTGCAGCTTCGAATGGCTCGATCCAAATCGATCGTGAATTGTTACCTTCGGGTGTAAGGTTTTGCTCACCATGGCTACCAAACACATTGCGCAGATCACCGACGACCTTGACGGCACCGTTCTCGAGCAGGGCGAAGGAAAGCAGATCACCTTCTCCGTTGAAGGACGCGCGTACGAGATTGACCTCTCTGACAGCAACGCCGACAAGTTCTACAAGGCGCTGACGCCGTTCGTTGACGCAGCACGCCCGGTTGGGTCCGCCGGCGCCGGTCGAGCCAGCCGCGGTGCGGCTCGCTCCAAGAGCGACCTTGACCTCGGCGCGATCCGTGAGTGGGCTCGGGCTAACGGCCACACGGTCAGCGATCGTGGGCGCGTCCCGGGTAGCGTCATCGAGGCTTACAAGGCGGCTACGGCGTAACTGGTTCGGACAGTAGGACACCCCCGGCTCCGTAGAGACCGGGGGTGTCCTACTTTGCACGCATTAACGCGATTTGGAATGCGCTCGTGATAGTCCCCGGCAACCCACCCGCGTGGCCTTGTGGCTCTCCGGTCAGACCAAGCTGGCGCGGCCGAGATCGAAGAGGTCAGGTTGACGCTGTTCGAACAGGTCCTCGAGGGCATCTCCATCACGAGCTTCCGCGAACGCGGCCTCCTCGTCGGTAATCGGCACCACCTGCAGCCACGTCGTGTAGACGTTCTCGTCTTCGTACGCGGGGAACTCGTTCTCCCAGCAGAACGGGGGGACGATGAAACCATGCTGGGTTGTCACGTCAGCTCCAGCGTGTTGGAACGCGCCGCGAATGACCGTCCCGTACCGGGATGGGCCGCCGTCTGCGACGTAGAACGCGCAGAATGCGAGCCCACCGCCGAAACGTTCCCAGTCGCTACCCGCGCAGCCGACGAACTCTGATGTCACCGGCTTTCCCGCAGCGGTGCGGTATCCGGTGTCGATGAAGCTGGCGCCCACCGTGCTCCATGACGTCAGGCCCCCGTCCGGGCAGTCAGCAACGGCAAAGCCTCCCACGGAATGGCCCGACTCCGCCGTTTCGTACTTTCCAATGAACGGTTCCAACCCCGGACGCCCGAAACCGACGAGCGAGCGGTCGCGGGCGATGTACGAATCGATCATGTGTTGCTAATCCTCGCTTAGGGGCCCTGATACTGCTCGCGCCCAAGTTCGTCTTGATGGTCGCGGTTGTGCTTTCCGAGTTCCGGACGATAGTGGCTCGGATCGTTATGTTCGTCAAGAAATTGCGACCTCGGGATTCCGCGCTCTTCCGCAGACGCGGCGTGATGCCGGAATTCAAAGCCGGGCTTGTGCCCCATGTCCCATTTGTCGTCCGGCCCGATGATCGATTGATCGCGCGGGTTTCGCACGTGGCCGTCCGGCCCACGGTTCTGCTCATACACAGTATCTCGCACTCCCTTGCGGTACCCGCTGGGCCGCTTGTAACTCACGGGTCTCGAAGGCGTTGCCGGAACGGGCTGTGTGGGCACGATCGGAGGTGTTGCTGGCTGGGGTACTGGGTTTGGCGCGCCGCTCTGCGAGGGGGAAGGGGCGCTCGCGCCCGACGGGTCTGGCGCGCTGGTAGGCATGTGCGCGGTGCCGTTGACGGAGCCATCCGGAGTGGGCGCCGCTGTACCACTGCTTGAGAGGTGGACGTCCTCGGCAGCGCCACCATGGCCCCGGCGGAACAGTTTCGCCAGTACAGAGCAGAGCTTGTCGAACAGCGGCATCAGCTTCCGAGCCGACGACAGCAGGTTCTCGATAAAGCGGCCGACGCGCGTCGCGACGGAAGAAACCCGCGCCACAATTTGCCCGACTGCCACTGGCGTGCCGAGTCCGAGGGTCGCGCCAGCAGTGATCAGCGCGCTGATAGCCGTACCCACGACCTGCGCGATACCGTCACGCACTAGCTCGTAGACCGCCTGCACGAGCGTGGATGCGATCTCGAGGCCCGATCCAACGGCCCCCGACCAGGTGCCGGTTGACGCAACGGTGTCCGCGAGGGCCTGCACGTGAGCACGGTAGGCGGTGATGGTCTCACCGCTCATGTCGTCGAGATCCGCAAGCCGGTGCTGCAGATCGCCACCGACCTGGTTGAGCTGGTTCGACACGTTTGCCCAGGTCTGCGCGAATGCCTGGACCTCGGCGGCGTTGCCGGTGAGATCCTGCAGCCAGCCGCGGAGGGGCTCGATGTGGTCGAGTACCCAGCCCAGGCCGTTCGCAAGGAGGGTGCCGATCGGGTCGATCACCGCGGCGATCGTGTTCACTGCCGTCGAGAAGGCTGCCATGCCGCCTTCGACCCAGTTGCCCGATTGGATGGCGTTGGCGAGGTCGGCGCCGTCTTGCAGAAGATAGGCGCCGCCGAACGCTGAGGGCTCAGATGCGACGGGGGCAGCGACGAGCGGATTGTCACTCATCAGCCGAGCCCTCGCTCAAGGCTGCGAACGACATCGACGACGGACTCTTCGTAGCGCTGGAAGTCCCCAGCTGCGTCACGAAGCTGCGATGCGGAACGCTCAATGGCGTCGCCGCCCTGCTGGATCGCGGACCCCACGGCCTGCGACACGCTGCTGACCGGCGGAACCATCCACGAGCACAGCAGCCCGAACGCACCACCGGAGAGATTGACGGACTGCACCGCCGAGAGCGCCTGCGCAGCATCGGAGGCGAGCTGATCAACGAGGCCCGCGTGCTGGTGCAGAAGCTCGACATCGACCCGGATGTCGCCGCCACTCACCGGACACCCCCGGACCGACCGAGCTCATCACCCGCATTACGGGCCTCAAGGTCCGCCGCGATCGTCTTCACGATCGGATCGTCGTCACCCATGATCTCTGTCGTTGCGACGAGGGTGTGGGCACGAGCTTGTCGAGTCGCCTTGCCCATCAGCTCGAAGATCTCGGCCGCGAGACGGTCTCCGCCACGGTCGAGGGCACTGTCGCCGATGCGGAGGTCGCGCAGCACGCCGGCAGCGTCGACCTCGACGGAAAGGTCACGGCGGATGGAGACAGCCTTGCCTCGCACGCCGTCGATGGCGGACTGCAGCGCGGGATACCGCTCCGCGCGCTGCTGCGCCCGATGGACGTCATCTTGTACCCGCTGCACCGCGTCGTCAGCACCCCAGACCATACGAGCCCCCTTCGCATTTCGGACACTCGACGATACGACGATGTGCCCCGGATTTGGATGAGACTTCTCCCATCTTCAGTCGGACGCCTACGCGCTCGTCGCTGCTACTGCTCGGGCGAGCGCGTGGGAGAGGCGCAGCGCGCTGTCTGCGGTGATGAGCATCGACCGTTCGTCGAGCTCATCAATGGTGAGGGAGATACACGTCGAACCAGACCCCACAGCGCGCTCAATCCCGATGTCAATTTGGAGGTTGCGCCCTCCCGGGTCAGAGTTACTGGTTCTCGGAGAAAGCTCCACCGCGGCGACGGTGCCGAGGTCACCCCAGTGGCGTGCGTCGTGCGGGTGGACCTGATTCGTGTGATCCGCCACACACCACCCCGGGCAATCATCTAATTCCACGTGCTTTCTATCATCCACGCTAAATTCCTTCTCTCCTGCTCGTTGGTGCCTGGCGCTCATCGGCACAGTAGCGAGAACTGTCTCTGGACGTTCGCAGTTATCCACAGGCGGATGGCGCGACGACTCTGCCGCGAGGAAGTCCCGGGAAGCGCAGTGTCTGGGGTTCGAGCTACCTTGAGCGGCATGCCTACCTCTGGCTCGCGAGAGAGCCCGCGCTTCGTCTACGTTCCGTGGAACGAAGAAGTGTCGATAGACGACCGAGCATCGCACGTCTTCGCCGTTGCACAGGACCTTGGTTCCAAAGAGCGTCTGCCGTAATGGGTATCGCGGCAACCAGGGATCAATTGCCAGACGGATGGGGGAAGCTCCCGTACCGAACGCGAAAGTCCTCGGTCGCTGCGATCGACGGACCCGCGGTGCGGATCTACTTCTGGCCGTCGGTTGATGATCTCGCGTCGGCCCGCCCGGCAAGTGCCGGCTTCGTGATCGTTCTCGAGTGGGAGACGGGGGAGTTCGCCGGATGGGCGAGACACAACCGTGCGCTCAACTTCGATACGGGCGAGGACCTCGTCCCCACCCGGTCGGCTGAGGCGATGGAACTCTACGAACGCATCGCGTGGAACGGCAACAACGGGTGGCGCGACGATTGGGGCAAACGAGATGCCATCAGGGACATGCGCAAACTTCGTGACATGGGCGAGCTCGACGTCCTCGACCTCGCTGGGTACATGATCGGGCGGCGGGGGAGTCGAGCGATTCGTCAGCTTCTGCGGCTGGCTCGGAGCGTGTGAGGCGCGTTTGCTGGCGCAAGGCTGAGTCCTAGAACCAGCCCATCACGTCGTCACCAGGCCGATTACGAAAGTAGTGACGCTCGAACGGTTGGAGTACGAGAGAAGCAGGCGACACGTGATCCTGCCTCGAGCTGTTGAGCTGCGCAGGGCGCCACGCGCTTGCATTGCCCTCCACCGGTTCGACCGCGGTTCCACCCATCACAACCCGGTGTTCTTCGACGGCGCCGACCCACCCCGGGAACCGGTAGCTCATGCTGAAGATGACGTCCTCATGAGGACCTTCGATTGAGGTGTCTCCCTGCGCCCACCTTGCAAGATCTACCCATCGCTCCACCGTTTCAGTGCGAGAGACTTCAACCGTTCGCGATTCCCCTGGGGGAACGGCAAGGTCGAGTGGGCGTGTTGATGGATCTGAATCGGACCGATACCGCGCTTCCATGAATCTCGGGCCGTCGTTGATCACGGTGACCGTTCCCTTCGCCTGAAGCAGCTTCGAGGAGTCCCGCGGGAGCACGTACTCCTTCTGAGTCAGACGGTCTTTCTTGCGGTCGTCGAGGAAGATGGACGCGGGCGGTTCGGCAGGATCGAGCACTTCGGCGTGGAGATATGCCGTGACCGTAACGCGCGGCATCTCGGCATCGATGTGCGCTTTCAGCGCATCGTCGCGCAGCGCTTCCCCCTGACTCAACTCGGCACGGGCAACGTCGACGGCTTCGATAGCGGCCCGGGTGCTCTGTCTTGTTTGCACCGCTTGCCATGCGACCACGGCGGCGCCAACCGCGGAGATGGCCGCGGCGATGATCGACACGACGACCGACACGCCTTCTAGCGAGGTGCTGTCCACGCGCTCATTGTGCCCGAACTAGCGGTGCCGTTCCACAAATTAGAACCGCGGCTCTGAAGCCGCGCTTCGACGGTTGGCCAACCAGTCTTGACTGAATCGCATCCATTCGTCGCGACGCATCTCGTCGAATCGAAGCACTTCGCTAGCGGCGATTTTATCTTCAGATGTAGTCGCAACGTAGGACGTGAGTTCTTCCTCGGCCCGATGCCAGCGTGCTAGCGCTTCGTCCGCGGAAACCCAACGCGACCGAAAATTCAGGAAGGGCTCGAGGGCGGTGATCAGAGTCACGAGAGCGGAGAACGCGAAGCCCCATGCCGCCAGTCCGGACAGGTTGGAAAGGCCGAGGAGGACAGTTGCCACCCACGAGAATGCGAGAGCCAGCATCCGGATTGTGATCGCGCCCGCGGCCCATCGACTCCGTCTGCGTCGAAGGTAGTTCCTGTCTTTGTAGAAGCTTCTCCGTACCGAATTCGCCAGCTCGAGCGGTGTTAGTTCAGTCCGTAGGTCTGGGGCCTCCGGCTCGTTCGGGTTCGCGATGATTGTCGCCCACACGAGCAGCCGCCTCCATCCTCTGAGCTCGGCGGGTTCCTCAACAGGCTTGGCGCTCTTGCCAGGTTGAACAGGTTGTGTGCGCATCCCCCGAAGATAGCGGTGAGCAAGCGGCCCACACGATGTGAAGCGCTGATAGGTGCGACGCCCCGCGACTTCCCGGCAGCCGCGTCGTCATTGCGGGACCCGGCCCCACGTCGAGATTACTGGGCTGTGCAAGTGGAGTGTGACACTCTGTACTAGTGAGTGACCTGTCTGTACTTGTAGGTAATGGTTTGAGCGTCGCGTACAACCCAGAGTTGAATCTCGCTTCCATCACCCAGGAGATGCTTGAACGTGTAGAACGTGAAGGCGACGCCGGATCTGATGTTCTCCGCGCGATGAAGGAGATCGCCCGACGAGCGCTTCCCGAGGGCGCGACGACCGACGACGACTTTGAAATCATCGTCGGCGCATTTGGCTCCGAAACCCGCACCCTGGGTTATCTGGGGGAGCTCGCTACCCTGACGTCGCCGGCAGACGAAGACCTCAAGGCAGCGCTAGACCGGGTAACCACCTTTGCCGAGCAGGTGCGCGACGCGGGCATCAGTCGGGTTCTCGAGATAATCTTCGAGCGATCAAAAATGCGACACAGCGATGCTAGTGGGTTGTTCAGGCTGTTGCGCGCAATCGTGGGCAAGTTCGACGGTCGGGTGACTTTCGCCAACCTCAACTACGACACACTCCTGCTTGCTGCACTTATTCATTTGTACCGCGACAGCCTGGCGGACATGGCGCAAGGCAACCGGTCCGGGTCGGTCACAACTGACGGGGTTCGGTACAATGTGCCTCCGCTCCGCCGCCGAGGCGACTTACCGGATGAGCGACGGCTACGACTTCTTCATTTGCACGGTTCGTTGACTTATTGGACAAACCGGGAACGGACCGGTTTCGTGAAACTTGATCGTAGTTTTCTGCAGACTCACTCACAGTGGGTCGCCGTCCGAGAGGGGCAGACGAACGTGCGCCCGGTTGTAGTTCTCGCGAACCAACGAGACAAGCAAGCACATGTCGAAGATTTTCCGTTCTCTCTCGCCTACGAGATGTTCGCTGCTTCGATTGCTGAGACCAATCGATGGCTTATCGTCGGGTATTCGTTCCGCGATGCTTGCGTGAACGACGTGATGCGCGAACAATTTAGGTCTCGAAGCGATAAGCCGACGGTCCTCGTGTCCACTTTCGGTGATTCGCCCTCGCGCCGGGAGGTTGAAGTTGCTCTCGGCTGGGGTGCTGAGGATGGTGACTCATCACAGCGGATCCTCTTCCACCGCGGAGGAGCGTTCGACCTCGCCTCTTCGGATGAATGGTCGACATTCTCCGCTTGACATTGTTGTGACCCCGGGATCTTGCACTTGCCATTTGCTGGCATGCTCATTGCTCGGCCCGGTAAATCGTCAATCCGGCTTCAAGTGAGTCAGAAAACGAAGGCCTCGTTGAGGTGTCGATCGGACGGTTGGCGCGGACGACGTTCCGTCGTTCACTAAGCACAACGGGTGCTGCAGTTCGGTCCAGGCGTCCGCCTCAGACCTCGTTGCTGGTCTGCGGTCTTGTAGAGAACTTGTCCTGAGTTCTCGGCCGCATCCGTCAAGGAGGTGACCCGCCCACATGAGCGAGTCCAACGTCAACACCCCGCCCGCCTCGGCTGCGTCCGCCAACGGACTCGGCTGCGGCCCGATCAAACCCCTCGCGGTCAGACTCAACGAGTCCACCCGCACCCAGCTGGACATCATTGCCCAGCTGCGCGACCGCAACGTCACTGACGAGGTACGTCTCGCCATCGAAGCCTGGATCGACAAGACCAAAGCCGACCCAGCCATCCAACGCCGCGCACAAGACGTCCGCGACGAAATCGAACGCGAAGCAGCAGGTAAACGCGACGCCATCGCCGCCATCTTCAATGCCACACCGGCACCGAAGACCCCGCGAGCGAAGACGTCGACCACCTGACGGCTTCACCCTCACGGGCGGTCGGCTTGAGCGACGTCCATCTGGATGCTCGCTCGCCGGCCGCCCTGCCCCACTCTCGCTCCTCGTGATAAGCGCTGCTCGTTTGTGCTCTGCGATTTCACGAGAACCATCCCGGTTCCCGGTCGCAAGCACAAAGGCGGCACACCACCATGGTGCAGGGCATCATCATCCCGGCGTCCGACGCCAGGGACATGCATACCATCGAACTCGAAGAGGTCGGTGACAATCACAAGGCTGTCGGCGGGTGGATCGAAGCCGTCGACATCCCCGATCTCGGCGTCACGATGTATGTCAACGAAGAGGGACTCATCCGGGACCTGCCGTACAACCGGCGCGCAACGTTCCTGTGTCGTTTCCACGTTCCACCGGCCCGCGACGCCCGACTTGTCGGCGACGTCGTAGTGGTCGGACTGACCGATGACGAGGGCGAGAGCACCGAGCTACCGAAGGATCTTCGGCAGGGTCTACTCGAGCCGGGAATCTACCGAGTCCTGACCCGCGAACGCGTTGGCAGCCCCTGGCGCGAGGAGCCAATCGATCGAGACGACTACGTCGAGACGGTCATTTGGGCAGCGATATTGGAGGAAATGTCGTCAATCCTCGAGGTGCAGATTGAGCGCGTTGACGGCAGTACTGACGAGAATAATCGACCTTGACGAGGGGCGGTGGTCGCCTAAGCCACCGCCCTATTCCTCATCGGCGTCTACGGCCTACGGTGGTCACGGAGCCAGGTCGCCCGTTATCCACCTGGGGGAGATAGGTTGACAAGGGAGGTGAATGCCGTTCCTGAGTCGCCTGTAGCCGTTCAACCAAGGCCACTATCAGCGCGTCGACTAGAAGTGAGGACAAAAGCAGTCCTGGGGTGTCGGATCGAAGATTTCCCGGCAACCCCTGTAACGCAATTGGCGGTCGGCCTGGCTGCGTGCCCTGCACCACCAGATTTTCGCTCTTCTTTGCCTCGCTCGTGCCTTTCTCGACGGATCTGCACCACCAAACGCGTGAACCTTCGCCGAGCTTTTCGGGAGCCTGATGTGGCTGTACACGCTAGAGAATCGCTCCGCCGCGACGCCCGACCCCGTCGCGGAAGCGCAGTGACTCGATACGCGCCGCGTATCGCATCTGGCCGCGATGGGAGTCGAAGCTGAGCTCGCCCCACTACTCGCAGCCTTGGATATATCGATGCTTGGCGTCATCGATTCCTCGATCGACAACGAAGCCCGGGCGTTCGTCGCCGCTTTGAAGAGGACGAACAACCCTGAGCTCTATGAGATGTGGTAGGAGGCATCTCAGTCCACCCATGCCACGGCCCGACTGGCCATCGACTGGGCGCCGATCGAGAACGACGGATTCTTCGAGTCCAAGCCTTCCTCTGACTGGACCAGCGTTCTACACATCACCTCGCTTTACCTGTGCGGCGTTACGGCGAGCATCGTGCGGGACGAAGGTGCAGAATTAGCGGATGCGATGCGCTTTGCCCGGGCGATGTGAGATAGGCGGCGAGAAACTGGGTTGCCCTTATGAACTGCCAGCAGTATCAGGGTCTCGCGGACGAATGGGGAGCTTCGACCGGCTCCGGTCCTGCCACACGGCCCTGCCGTAACGCCACACGGTGTCAGCCGCGATGTTGCACCCGATCGCGATAAACGGCACAGTCAGCTCCGCGGCAAGAGAAGCGCGACCACTCGTGCGACCCAAGGCGGTCTGGCCGCCAGCCATACCGAGACCGCCGTGAAGTTTGGGCCCGCCGCCAAGGTTCGAAAGAATCGCGTTCTCGCGCGGAGCACCGTGGAGGGTAGAAATAGCGGTCCCCGTACTCGCAAAGCCTCTGGCTGCATGTTCGAACATCTGCTCGTGTACGGCGCGGCCCGCAGCCTCGCCTACACCCTCAGTCGAGGCCATCGACGGCAGTCGGTCGACCAACGACTCCTTGAAGGCTGCGACCACACGGGGATCCAACATGGCGCAAAACATACCAGTCCGACGTCGAATCTACTTAGACGGGCGAGATGCCTATCGCTCTTCAATCCGAACGTCCGCGAACTCGTCTGACCACCACGCTGTGTACTTGATGCCGTTTTGGTCTCGCCACCGCACCCCATGCTCGGCAGCGCCGGGAATGGGTAGGCGCGCGTGATCTGCAGGCAACGAGCAAGCGAAGTCGCCGTTACGAGCGCCACATGCCGGTGTCGATGTACTCATGCGAGCACTCTGCCAAACCCTCGGACACACGGCGACCCCACGGGGCCGCAGCACGTGTCAGCCACACTTTGCCACCCCCGTGACGACTGCTCACGCCGAGAGTGCTGCTTGGGGCGGGCCGCATCGACCTGAGTCGTAACGCCGACCCTTCAGCTAGCGAAGATTGCAACCATGCGCTCTTGCAGAGCGGCCTCCGCCGCGGCGCCTGCAGCTTGCTTGGAAGGGAAGGTCCGATCAAGCTTGACCACAGTCGCGCCGAACAACGTCACCTCGGCGCGCCAGCGTTCGGGGGTCAACGACTTGAGGGTGGCGATGATTTCGAACTTCGGTGCGGCGGAGCCGTGTTGGATTGTCCGCCGCACCCCCGGCTCCAACAGGCCATGCTCGTCGTAGAACTCATGGATCATGTGTCCAGAGTAAGTCGGCGCCCCGATCTCTGGGAATTTTTACCGTAACTATGTTCGATTCGGCGTGCCGACTCGATCAACGTGGGAGGCCCGCCGTAGAGTGGCCAGCGTGGACCTCCTACCCGGCGATAGCGCGACTTTGCGCAAGGCTCGTGGGGCGTTCTTCACACCAGAACCGATCGCCGAGCATCTTGCTGCATGGGCGATCCAGGACGATCCCAACGCTGCGGTCATGGACCCCACGTGTGGTGACGGAGTCTTCCTGCTCGCCGCGGGTCGGAGGCTTCGCGCACTCGGCCGAGCAGATGATCTGGATAGCCAGCTATTCGGCGTCGATCTCCACGCGGCATCCCTCGGTGAGGCGGAGCGTCTCCTTGCGGAAGAGTCCCTCGAAGCACATCTCATTGCCTCGGACTTCTTTGAGTTGCAGACGCCCGATGTGCTGGATGCGCCAGTGCCCTACCTCGACGCGGTGATTGGCAACCCGCCATTCATCCGGTACCAAGAGCACACTGGAACGTCCCGGCGCCTCAGCGCCGAGGCCGCGCTCAAGCAGGGTGTCCGCCTGAGTGGACTCGCGTCGTCGTGGGCGGCGAGCCTCGCCCATGCGGCGGGTTTCCTGAAGCCCGAGGGTCGCTTAGCGATGGTGTTGCCCGCGGAGCTTCTCACTGTTGGGTACGCTGAGCCAATTCGCGCCTGGCTGCGATCGCGCTTCGAGCGCGTGAACCTTGTTCTGTTTGAGAGACTGCAGTTTCAGGACGCCCTCGCAGACGTGGTGCTTTTGCTCGCAGAGGGGCGCGGAGGCTGCGACTCCTTCTCCCTGTGGCACGTCGAGACTGCAGATGACCTTGCCAAGGTGCGGCCCTACATGCAACTCAACGTCACACCGCCCGAGTCGGGTAAGTGGACTGACATTCTCGTGCCGAAAGCTGCGCGCGGTCTCTACCGCGAGGTGCTGGCGCGTTCATTCAGCCCGCTGAGTGAGTACGGAACATCCGAACTCGGTGCGGTGACGGGCGCTAACAAGTTCTTCGTCATCTCAGAGTCGACGCGTCTGCAGTACAAGCTGTCTGAATCGCAGCTTGTTGCGGTCAGCCCGCCAGGTACGCGGCATCTCAGGAGCCCGGCATTCACTCGTGCGCAATGGAAACAACTTCGTGATGCCGATGAGCCTGTGTGGCTCTTCAGGCCTGAAGTGTCTGACACCTCTGAGGGTCGGATTGCGTACACCGCTTACGGTGAATCGCTCTCTATCGACCAGGGCTACAAGTGCCAGATTCGCACGCCATGGTGGAGGCCGCCTGCGCCATCGACGCCCGATCTCTTCTTCACCTATATGAGCCACAACTATCCACGGCTGATCACGAACTCCGCGAAGGTTGGTTTCCTCAACTCGATGCACGGCGTCCGCCTGCACGAGGGTGCGCCGAAGATCGCCGCCGCCGCACTCCCTTACATGTGTCTCAATTCGGTCACCATGCTGGGTGCTGAGATAAACGGGCGTTCGTACGGTGGCGGAATCTTGAAGATGGAGCCCAGAGAAGCAGCCCTGCTCCCGTTGCCGTCACCGGAGGTGATGGCGAAAGCGTGGCAAGCGCTCGAGCCGCAGCGACGGTCGCTCGATACTCGGCTTCGCAACGGTCAGTGGACTGAAGTAGCCAAGCGAGTCGATGAAGCGGTGCTCGGTGTAGGGGCTGGTCTCTCGGCAGACGAGATTGCACTTCTACTCGGCGCGGCACGTCAACGGAGAGAACGGCGACTCCGTCGGGCAGAATGAGGCCATGGCCTCATCTGCTGATCCCAATGATCAAGCGCGCGTAGAAGCGCTCGTAGGCAATCCCTGGGACAAGGTCGAGGCGCTCCGGGACCGCATCCAGGATCAGCTCGTCAAGAGCTTCCGGGAGGTTGAGTCTGACTTTCTAGATCTGCTCTGGACGATCGACACGTACCGCGTCGAGCAGGTCACGCCGCGCGCGGCGTCAGGCAGCAGGCTCAAGAAAGGCTCTGAGGGTGGCGAGGGTATCTATCGGAGTAAGGGCAACTTCTTCTCGGAGATCATCACGCTCATCCTGAGCAACAAGACCTCGAGCCCACTCGCATCTCGAAGCAACGTTCAGGGTTTCTCTCAGCTGCATCAGATCGACATTGCTTGGCCGGCGCGCCCGGGCAAGGCGCTGCAAGACCCTCTCATATGCTGTGAAGCCAAGTTGACCGGTGCGCCAGGCTTTGGTTCCACGCCGGATCGCAAGGGGCGTGCTGATTGGAGCAACCGTCGCAAGGAACTGAAGTTTCAGGCCACCGACCTGAAGCTCTACAGGCAGCAGGAGAATACCCGCATCCAGCATTGGGATCAGTGGCGTCGTAAGGCTCCGCCTCTTGTCTATACGCTCTGGGCTGCGCGGCTATCGACGCCCGAAGAATTTGCGAAGATGATTCAAGATGCTCAGGCGCTGACGGCCACATACCTCGACGGCGTTGGCATCTACGGCTTTATGAAGAACTCGGCGGGTGATGGCTACGTCGCCGCCTCAATATCGCGGGGTGTGTCGGAGCGGGTGACGAGCATGGACAACGTGCTCGACCTGATCGCTGCTGAGATCTCCGACGTCATGGAGTCGCATAACAACCGAGTGCCTGAGCCAGTGATCCCCAGTTCGTTCGCGGCGGAAGCTTCCAAGGTCGACGACATCAATGCGTCCAAACTCTTTTAAGGAAAGTCGTGAGGCTAACAAAGACCGACCCTGACCTTGAGTCGCTCGTGCGCCGGATCCGTGAGGGCGAGCTTGATCTCCAGCCTGATTTTCAGCGCGATGAGATTTGGGATACTCCGCGCCGGCAACGTCTGATCGACACCATCCTGCGCGCGTGGTATGTACCTGCGATTCACGTGGTCGTGGATTCGGAAGGCGAGGATGTTGTATTGGACGGACAGCAGCGGCTAGCTGCGATCCGCGACTTCTTCGCGAACGAGATCAGGGTGAATGGGTCGACGGAGCCTCCTGACGAGCGGATAAGGCGGCTCGACGGCTTGACGTACGAGAAGCTCCCGGCCGAAGTTCGCCGCGCCGTGAACGGCTTCTCGATTTCTGTAATCAAGCTGGACGATTACAAGCCACAAGAGCCGAATGAGCTCTTCTTTCGGCTCAACCAGTCTTACAACCTCACGCCCCCGGAGAAGCGCAACGCTCTGCATGGAGAAGCTCGCGACCAAGTCAAGGAATTGGTCGAGGAACTCAAAGCGAGCGGGCTTCTGACGAGGGAGCGAATTGGTTTCAGCAACAGTCGACTCGCCTACGATGACGTGATCGCGCGTGCATGCGTGGCTCTCGAGATCGACGACATGCGCCGCCACATCAATAACAACGTGGTCGAGACCCAGTACAGGACCGGCGCATTCGCGGAAACGACTATTTCTGGTGTCCGATCTGCGGCGGCGCAACTACTTAGGTTGATCGACGCGACGAAGAATCGCGTCCGATTCAACAAGGGCACGTTGCAGACCTGGCTGGTCTATTGTGCGTGGGCTCCCATTGACACGGGATTGATTCCTGACCACCTGCTTGCTCGGTTCGAGGAGCTCCGTCTCGAGGCGCGTGCCGACCACAGTACCGACTTCCTGGGCCCACTCGTTGCCCTTTACGACGATCGTGCGTCGTATCGAGTGACCGACGTATCCTCTGTTCTGATTCGAGACCTCGTGATCCATCTCGTTTCTGTGCACGAGTTTGACACGCAGCCGAAGCGAATGTCGGACAGCTTGATCCGGCAGCTTGAGGAGAGCCCATCCAACTTTGTGCAAGGATCTGTATCGGCTTTTATTGAGCAGGAGGACTGGGGGAACCCGATCATTGATGGGGATGCGACAGCATGAGGCGAGCCGACGAGCTCCGCGTCTGGCGCGATCTGCAAGCTGCGCACGCCAACGCGACTCCGAACTTGTTCTCGATCGGGCCCGCCAGCGTCATTGATCTATCTCGCCCTTGCACTGTCCTGGGCGGACGAAACGGTTCCGGCAAGTCACGTTTGCTTCGTTCTATCGCTGCAAGCCTCGGGGAGGCGGCGCTTTATCTGGACCTTCATCACTTGTGTGAGCAGGCGCTCATGGTGCTCAGGTCTCTCAACAATCTCGCCGAGATGAAAGATGAGCTGGGCTTGATCGGCCCAGACGACAAGCGGTTAGATGACGTGCGACGGGTAGTCGGCCGCGATTATGAGTCGGTTGAATGGTACGCGCTTGACGTCGGGCCCGAGGGGCAGGAAATCGCGGCGAAGTTTCGTTGGGGTCGCGACCCCGATGACGATCCGCTGACGCCCTACTTCACGGTGAGCTATGCCGGAATCACATATGACGCGTTGGAGATGGGGCTTGGCGAGTTCTCGGTTCACTTCCTCCTTTGGATTCTCGAGCAGTTCAAGGACCACAAGGATCTCACTCTGCTCCTCGACGAGCCCGATGCATATCTCCCGCCGGTCGGTGTCGAAGGCCTTCTTTCGCGACTTCTCGCGATCTGTCAGAAACGCGGTTGGCGGATGTTGATCTCAACGCACTCGGAAGAGATGATCGCTTCGGCTGTCGACCACGACGGGTTCCTCCTCCTGCGCATGGGTGAGAGTGGCTCGACTGACGCTTATCATTCCGAAGACGACCCTACGATTGCCGATACTCTGCTCGCACGACCGCCCATCGAGCGTGTTCTGTTTGTGGAGGACGAGTCAGCCTGGTATCTGTGCCGTGCCCTGCTCGATCAGGGTGACCGATCGCTATCCAAAAGCACCTCGCTTGTGTGGGGCGGCGGCAATGGTTTCATGACGCCTCTCCGCACTAGTCTTCCCCGGCCGCCCAAGGCCGAGCTGGCGTTCGCTGTCGTGCCCGACGGTGATCAACGGGGGAAGATGTCTGACCGCCCGATTGACGGTCAGTGGCCGCTTCATTTCCTACCTGATACAGGCGATCCCGACGAACTCTTCAGGACGCTCAAGGACGATCCCGTCGCACTGGCCGAGGCGCTGCATGTTGACTCTGCGGAGCTTCAGCGAAAGCTTGACGAACTGGAGGGCGAGGACGCCCACGACTGGGTCAACCGTCTCGGTGACGTGTATGGCAGGCCCCACGTTCTGACTGTTCTCGCTGCATGTTGGGCTCAGGCGCACCCTGATGAGTCTGTTCGATTCGCGCTGATGGTTCGAGCTGGAGATTAACCGGGATGGGCGAAGCTAGTTTGACCTGCCTGTCATCTGTGCAAGAAGGTAGTTTGGGCTTCCGTGGCTAGCGATCAAGTACGACAGAGGGGGATGCGATGAAGAAGCCGAAGTTTGTCTGGCATTATACGGACGCGGAGGGCCTCCGAAGTATCGTCACGAACCGCGTCTTTTGGGCAACTTCTCACCGGTTCATGAATGACTCCCTCGAGCCAAAGCACGCAACCGCGACGTTAAAGCAGGCGGGCCTCGTCGCGCGTAAGAAGCTCAACCATGACCAGGCGCTTCGTTTCGACCAACTAATGCAATACGCCGAGCGCAACGGGCTTGAGGCGTTCCTCCTCTGCGCTGCGCTTAAACCCGATCTGTTGACGGTCTGGAGAGGTTACGGATCGTCTGTCTCATATGCGATTGAGTTAGACGCCGGCGTGGATTTTTTGCCAGTAGCGCAAGCTCCGACTGACCGTCATCCCTTCCCGCCCGCATCTTGGAAGCGTGATGAGATCGATGAGGACGATAATGGTAAACCCATCTATGGCCCAGATCCTGATGATGTGCGGATTGAGTCTGACGGCTGGTGGCCAGTCCAGTACGACTCAACGACCGCTATAGAGCGTGTCGAGCGTATAGCCGATCTAGCCCGTCGAGGGCCGCATCCTCTTTCCGATGCGTTGCTCCCTTGGGTAAATCTTGGAGGCATTGATCTGTTGCAACTCAAGAATCCGGCATTCGTTGACGAGCGTGAAGCTCGCGTTGTGTTCGAGGTGAATCCAAGGTGGAAGTTCGTGAAATACCGCTCGACGCGGTTCGGGCTCACTCCCTATATCGAAGTTTCGCCAGCGGACGGCGAGAACCAACGTGCGGCAAACGATCGGTTTGTCACACGCCCCGCGCGCAGGCTGCCAATACGCGCGGTACATATTGGACCGAGTCCTCTCGGTGACGAATCGGTAGACGCTCTACGTGAATTCCTCGAGTTTCACGGTTACCCCGATCTTCCAGTTGTGAAGAGCGAGACGCCCTTTCGCTGAAGTGCACGCGGCAAACCGAATCTCGTCGTGGGTGAGGCGATCGACGCGCTGTTCCCTAATCCTCTTGATCCGCTACGCGACCGCGACTGAGCCCTTGGGGAACCTGACCTTCAGTTGATTGTCGTGTTCGGTGGGTCCTTGAACGCGATGAGCTCACGGGCCTTACGACGGCAGCTATTGTGCCACCGTTTGATCGCTGCGCACCATCTTCGCGATAGTTGCCGGGTTGCGGTGGAGAACATTGGCAATGTCCTTGATGTACGCGCCTGAGTCGTAGAGCTCCCTCGCCCGCTGCCGCTCCATATCCGTGATGGTTCGTCGGAGTGTGACGCCGGCCTCGACGAGATGGTTGGTGACCGTCTGGCGATGGATGCCGTGCTTATCAGCTATGGCGTAGACACTGGCGCCTGCGCGGTAGTCAGCGATGATTTGTTCGAGCAGCGCGGGAGTCATCTGACGGAGGGAACGTGTTCCGGGCCCATGCTCACGGATCCGTCCTCGCAGAGCACGACAAATCTCCCCGTTTCGCAGCGCCTCGCTGAGCGCCAACAGGGGTCGTGAATTGTTCGCGAACGCTTCCATTGGGGCCACCAGAACACCACGAGAAGGCCTCCGTCCAGCGGGGGCCTTCTTCGTTTTTCGAACGGAATCGTTCAGGAACCGGCCGCCCACGGGGCGCCCGGAGAGCGTCGAAGTCGCCGCTCCAAGGGGTCGCCGAGAATTCACGGATGAGAGGCCGGAGCGCGGGTGAACGGCGGGCGGCGCCGGCATCCGGAATTCCCTCGAACTCGCGCCTGAAGGCGCGTCCGGTGCCTACGACACGGGATCGGGAAGCCGCGCTCCCGCGCGGATCTCCTGCAGGGCCCAGGAGTTGCCGTCGGGATCTGCGAAGAATGCATAGCGCACCCCGCCGCCCATGTCCTGCACCGGTGACACCTCGAGGCCCTTCGCGGCGAGGTCGGCGCGAACGGCGTCCAGGTCGTCGACGACCAGGTGCAGGTTCGACACCGGCGTCCCAGCCCCCATTCCGACGCCGAAGGAGATCGAACAGGCGGAGCCGGGCGGGGTGAGCTGGACGACACGTATGCCGTTTCCGGGGGAGACGTCGTGGTCGAGGACGAAGCCTACGACGTCGCGGTAGAACGAGATGGCTCGGTCGACGTCGGACACGGGCAGGGGGACTAGCTCGAGGCGCATGCTCACGAGCTCACGCTTCCGCTCTCGGCCCAGCCGCCGGGGGCAGCGATGTTGAACATCCAGGCCACGCCCCACGGATCGGTCACCTCGCCGTAGAGGTCGCCCCACATCTGCTTCTCGAGCGGCTGCACGACCTCGGAGCCCCGCTCGACGAAGCGGTCGTAGAAGCCGCGCACGCGATCGAGTTGGTCGCTCATGAACGCGGCGTGTACGCGATTCGCGCCCCAGCCGCCCTCGGGCTCGCCGAAGGCGTCGGCTCCCATCACGGTGAAGCCGTCGGCACGCAATTCGGAGTGCATCACACCGTCGGCGGGGGCGTCTGTCATGCCGAAGTCTCCGAAGGTGCTGATCTTCAGCTCGCCGCCGAAGACCGACTCGTAGAAAGTCATCGCCTCTCGGGCGGCTCCGGCGAACGAGATGTAGACGACGAGCGAGGTGGCCATGAGGCATCCTTCCGGCGGCGGGCGGTGGCCCTCACCTTAGACCCGTGCGTGGTGACCGCGATGGCCCGCCCGCCGCGAGCACCGAACGAACCACGCCCCGAGGCAATGGCGCTCGACGACGCCGCCTGGCATGCTCGACACCATGAAGCCGTCTGCCAAGGTCATCGTCGGCCTCGTGTGCGGCGCGGTGGTCGTGGGATTGGCGGCGTTGACGGTGCCGGCCTTCGCGTCGCTGGGGACGGTCGCCACGGTGGCCGCGGGCCTCACGTCGTCGCTGGAAGTGATTCCGAACGACGCGACGACGCCCACGGCATCCGCCCCCGCCGATCCCTACGGACCGCCCGAGGGGTACGTCGACGTCGGCAACGGTACGTACATCCCCGGGGGAGGGTTCGGCGACTGCACGGAACCCGCCTACATCCACATGGGCAGTCAGGACGGGCAGGCCCCCACCGCGAGTCTGTTCGGAAAGCTCGTCGACACGGGCGTCCGCGAGTTCGCGGCGGGAACCCCCACGTCCATGGAAGATGGACGCATCGCTACGTACACCGTGGCCCCCGGTGACACCCCCGCCGCGATCGGCGACCGGTTCTGCATCTGGAACCCTCTCTCGCTCACCACGCTGAACGGCATCCCCGGCAGCACGATCCACCCCGGCCAAGTGCTCGTGCTGGATCCCGCGGCCGTCCCGGGCTTCGTCTTCGACTACCCCTACGACGACTGAGCCCACGCCGAGACCGGCGCGCGGCATCCGGTCTCAGGCGCCCGTGAACGTTCGCAGCTGCGCGAGCAGCCTCGGCGCGCTCGCGTCGAAGCGCGCGCCGCCGATGAGCACCCCGCCCGCGAAGACGACCGCGCCCCAGACGAGTCCGATGCCGAGTGACACCCACCCCGCGCCCGTCGCTCCCGCGAAGACCGCGAGGATGGCGGGGATGAAGACGGGATGCACAACCTCCCGAGAAGCAGCGCGGCCCTCCTGCGTCACTACTGTCGACGTATGACCGACAGCCTCGCCGACACTTTTGATCTCGGCGCACTCCGAAGTCCGGTGGCTGTGCACGACGTCCGCCGCTTCGACCGAGCCCAGGGCACGCCACTGGGAAGACGGTGGAAAGCGAAAATCGTCGTTTGCACCCTTTATCTCGCCGCGCAGGCGGTGTTCTTATCGCTCTACGTGCCGGTAGCGAAGTTGCCGTCGGCGACCGCCGACACGATCACGGGCGCGGTGTTCGTCCTGTCGGGCTTGCTTGCGGCATGGTGGTGCGCTGTCGCGTGGAGAGACGCCGTGCGCGCCGTGCGCGTCGCCCGCGCTGCCGCATCGAACGGGCTCGATTTCGACGTCCACCCTCGCGTCGTCGACCTGCCGGGGACGGCCGTCGTGTCTCTTCCGGGCGCGGTCGCCACGCATGCCCTGCGCCCCCGCTCGGCCGGGCGGTGGCCGGTGTTCACCGCCGCCAGCGTCGGGCCCGAATTCGCACGGGCGGTGCGCCACCGCGGTATTGTGGCGATCACGCTTGAGGTGCAGACGCCGCACATCGTGGTCCACAATCGTCGTGCTCGCGCTCGAGACGGGTTTGCGTCGAAAGTGCGGGGCGGTCAGCGGTTGCGCCTCGAGGGTGACTTCGACCGCACCTTTTCGCTTTACGTGCCAGCCGGTTACGAGCGCGACGCCCTCTACGTCTTCACTCCCGACGTCATGCAGCGGATGCTGGATGTGGCCGCCGACTGCCAAGCCGAGCTGGTCGACGGCTGGTTCGTGCTCACCGCCCGCAGGCCCTGGCGCCTCTGGCGGGAACAGGAATTCGTGGCGCTCCTAACGATGGTGAGCGTTCTCGGCACAAGGGTGCGTTCGCAGACGCAGCGTTACCGCGACGATCGTTCGCTTCGGTCAGGCGAGGTCGCCCCGCACGGACGGAGATTGCGTGTTCGGCTGTCTGCGGGGTTTATCGCCGCCATCTTCGTACCGGGTGTCTTCGTCGTCGCGGGTTTGTGCCGGCTGCTCGGACTTGTCTGACAGGCAGAACGGCGAGGAAGCTCGGTGTCGGCGCGCGGCATCCGGTCTCAGGCGCCCGTGAAGGTCCGCAGCTGCGCGAGCAGCCTCGGCGCGCTCGCGTCGAAGCGCGCGCCGCCCATGAGTACGCCGCCCGCGAAGACGATGACGCCCCAGACGAGTCCGATCGCGAGGGAGACCCAGCCGGCGTCCGTCACCCCAAAGAAGATCGCCATCACGGCAGGTACGACAGCGGGCAGCGCCAGCACGGCGACCAGGGCCCAGCAGAGGAAGAACGCGAGGAACATCGTGAACGTCGAGCCGGGCACCCGCTTGAAGGGCGAATCGCCGGGGGCGGGCGTGGGCACCACGAGGAGGGCCGAGCTCACGGCGCTCACACCGAGCCCCACCAGCGTGAGGCCGATCGAGCCGCCGATCACCGCGGGGAGCAACTCCCACTTGCCGACGATCGCCAGTGTCACGACGTCGGCGAGCAGCACCAGCGGGATGCTCACGGTCGCCGACCCGAGCATGCGTCCGAGGCGGTCGGCGCGCCCGCGGATACCGGTCTGCAGCACCGTGGCGAAGGCGGTGCCGTCGTACGACACGTCGGTGTACGCCAGGATGCCGGCGAAGAATCCGACCAGCAGGCCCGAGGCCGCGAAGAACGGTCCGTCGAGGTCGCCGCGCGAATAGATGAGCACGAGGACGGGGGCGAACGGGATCAGAAGCAACTGCCGTAGATACCGGAAATCGCGCGTCCACGACGTGAGGGAGCGCGCCCAGGTCGCCCCGACGGGGTTCGAGGGCATGACGCCGAACCACCCCAGCGATCCGGACCGGCGACGCGTGGCCGCGCGTGCCGGAGGACCGACGAGGGATGCCGACAGGCTCCGCTGCCAGAGCCACCACAGCACCGCGAGGGTGACGACGGCGATCACGAGCTTCAGCACCCCCGTGGTCCAGGCGCCCCCTGCGAGGTCTCCGGGCACCGCCCACGCGGCGGCGATCGGCGTCCACGACAGACCCGTGACGAGGGCCTGCAGCTGAACCCCCTGCTCGCTCGCCGAGACCAGAGCGCCGGTGATGCCGATGAAGATCGGACTCGCGAAGATGACGAGGGCGAAACCGACGAGGCCGATGATCTCGCGGGTGCGGCGGCCTCCGCCGATGCCGGCGGCGAGGGCGGCCACCGCGCGCGAGGCGACGACGCAGATCACGACGCCAAGCGGAACGCACACGAGCGCGGCGACGGCCGCGACCGGGTACCGCGCCCACACGAGGAACACGGCGAGCGAACCGACCGCGGTCGTGATGCCCGGCACCCCCGTGAGCCCTCCCGCGATGATCGCGACCATCATCTGCCGCGTCGTCATCGGGAAGGGCGCGAGCTTGGCGGGGTCGAGCGTCGTGTCGAGCCCCGCGGCGAAGATCGGGCCCACGACCCACCCGAGGGTGAGCAGCGCCCCCGCGGCAGTGATCACGGACCGCGCGATGTCGAGGTCGAGCGTGCCGACGAAGAAGAGCCCGACGCCGACGAGCAGCAGCATCCACAGCGCGCCGATCACTCCGAAGATGAAGCCGACCATCTGCATCGGGCTCCGCATCAGGGTGTTGCCCAGGACGCGGAACCGGATCTTCAGGACTGTCGCAACCACTGCGGCCCCTCCGCGTGGTGGCGTCCGCCGACCAGCTCGACGAAGCGGTCCTGCAGGGTCTGTCCACCTCGGACCTCGTCGACGGTTCCGGATGCCAGCAATCGGCCCTGCGCGATGATGGCGACGTGGTCGCACATGCGCTGCACGAGGTCCATCGAGTGGCTCGAGACGATGACCGTTCCACCCGAGGCGGTGTAGCCGCGCAGGATGTCTTCGATGTTGGCGGCCGACACCGGGTCGACGGACTCGAAGGGCTCGTCGAGGACGAGCAGACGTGGGGCGTGCACGAGAGCGCAGGCGAGGGCGACCTTCTTGGTCATGCCCGCGGAGTAGTCGACGACGGGGGTGCCTGCGGCCTCGGTGAGGTCCATGATCTGCAGCAGGTCGGCCGTGCGGGCGCCGACCTCCTCACGCGTGAGGCCGAACATCATGCCGGTGTAGGTGACGAGCTGTTCGCCGGTGAGCCGGTCGAACAGACGCACGCCGTCGGCGAGGTTGCCGATGAGCTTCTTCGCCTCGACCGGGTGGGTCCAGACATCGACTCCGTGGATGCCGACCGTGCCGGCATCCGGCCTCAGAAGTCCGGTCGCCATCGACAGCGTGGTGGTCTTGCCCGCGCCGTTGGGACCGACCAGACCGTAGAACGACCCGGTCGGGACGGTGAGGTCGAGACCGGCCACCGCGACCTTCTGCCCGAAGTGCTTCGCCAGACCCGCCAGCTGCATCGCCGGAAGCGAATCGCGGGAGGCGGGCGGTGCCACCGCCTCGGGCAAAGCGGACGGCTGGGGGGCGTCACGAGGAATGTCGGTCACGTCCCGAACCTATCGGCGGGCGGCGGGGCGATCCCAGCCCCGCCGCGGAACTTTTCGTTCTCCGTACCGGATGGCGTCGACGACCTCCGCTCGCACGGCGACGGCCTCGTGCCGCCCGTGGGAGTCGCGAAGGCCGCCCCGACCACCCGGGTGGGTATCGCCCGGGGCGGTTCAGTGCGGGTCGGCGGCGTTGAGCTGTCGCACCGTTTCGGCATAGCGCCCCTCGGCCTCGGCGCGGCGCAGGAACGCCAGACGCTCGACCTGCACCTCGGCCACGTCGGGCTGATCGCGGAGGATCGCCATGACCTCATCGGCGAATTCCTCCAGATTCATGGCGAAAGAGCTCTCGCGCTGCCCGGGCAGCAGGTCGGTGGCGACCGACGGCGGCTCCAGTTCGAGTACCGAGACGCTCGTCCCCTCGAGCTGCAGGCGGAGCGACTCGCTGAAGAGGTGGATGGCGGCCTTCGTCGCATTATAGGTGGGGGTTGCGCGCAGCGGCACGAACGCCAGACCCGACGAGACGGTCATGATCGTGGCATCCGGTCGGCTCTGCAGGTGAGGGAGCAGGTGCGCGATGAGCCGCAGGGGACCGAGCACGTTCGTCATGACGGTCTCCTCAGCGGATGCCAGGACCTCGGGGCCCGCGGTCCAGTCCTCGACGCGCATGATCCCGGCCATCGCGATGACGACGTTCAGGTCGGGGTGACGGCTCACGACCCCGGCGGTCGCAGCGCGGATCGAATCAGCGTCGGCGGTGTCGATGAGCACCGTGTCGAAACCCTCCGAGGCCGCGAGCTCGTCGAGACGCTCGCGACGTCGGCCGCCCACGACGACGGTGTTGCCCGCGTCACGCAGTCGCTCGGCGAGGGCGAGGCCGATCCCGCTGGTGGCGCCGGGGAGGAAGACGGTGTTTCCGGTGATGTTCATGAGCCCAGTCTTCGTTGCCGCGCGCACGGCATCCAGGCCCCGTCGATCGGGGGATCGTCGATCCCTGGATGCCGACGGCTCGACGCGCGAGGATGAGGTCATGAATCGCACGGGGGTGGCGGAGTTCCTGCGGGCGCGGCGTGAGGCGCTGCGGCCGGAGGACATCGGTCTCGTGTCCGGCGCCCGTCGCCGCACCGCCGGATTGCGTCGTGAGGAGGTCGCGCAGGCGGCCACGATGTCGACCGACTACTACACGCGCCTCGAGCAGGCGCGGGGACCGCAACCGAGCACCCAGATGCTCGCGGCCCTCGCCCGCGCCCTGCGCCTCGGCATCGACGAGCGCGACTACCTCTTCCGTCTCGCCGGCCACGCGGTGCCCGATCGTCTCGGCCGCGCCGACCACGTGGTGCCGGCGTTGCAGCGCGTGTTCGCGCGCCTCGACGACACCCCCGCCCTGGTCATCTCGCACCTGGGTGAGACGTTGCTGCAGAACCCTCTGGCGGCGGCACTGCTCGGAGACCACGCCGGCGCCCGCGGCTGGGACCGCTTCGAAGCGTGGCGGTGGTTCACGCGCCCCGGCGACGAGCGCCGGAAGTACCCCGCTCACGACCGCGAGAGGCAGAGTCGCGCCATCGTCGCCGGGGTGCGCGCGGCGTACGGCGTGCTGGGGCCCGCGTCCACTGCCGGCGAGCTCGTCGCCGAACTGCAACGCCGCAGCGAGGAATTCCGGTCGCTGTGGGAGCGGCAGGAGGTCGCGCAGCGTTTCGCCGACCACAAGGTGCTCGTGCACCCCGAGCTGGGGGAGATCGAGGTCGACTGCCAGGTGCTCTTCACCGAGGATCGCGCCCAGGCCCTGCTCGTGCTCACCCCGCAGCCGCGCAGCGCGGCGGAGGAGAAGATCCGTCTGCTCGGCGTCCTCGGCTCACAGCGCTTCGCCTCGCGGTGAAACGACGGATGCCACGCCCCGAGCGTCCTGAGAACGACGGGGCGTGGCATCCGGTGCCTGCTCGGGTCATTCCTTCGGTGGAGAGACCACGTTCGGCTTCGTCGGGTCGAGCGAGGCGCCCGTGCCCACGCGGGCGTGGCTGCGCGAGTACGCGAAATAGATCGCGAAGCCCAGGGCCAGCCAGATGAGGAACCGCAGCCAGGTCTCGACCGAGAGGTTGAGCATGAGGTACGTGCAGATCAGCGCCGACAGGATCGGCAGCACGGGGCTCCACGGCACGCGGAAACCGCGTTTGAGGTCGGGGCGTTTGCGGCGCAGCACGATCACGCCGATCGACACGAGCACGAACGCGGAGAGCGTTCCGATGTTGACCATCTCTTCCAGCACGCCGATGGGCGTGACGCCGGCCACGATCGCGACGATCACGGTGACGAGGATCGAGATGACCCACGGGGTGCGGAAGCGCGGGTGCACCTTCGCGAGCGCCCCGGGGAGCAGGCGGTCCCGCGACATGGCGAAGATGATGCGGGTCGCGCCGATCATCAGGGTCAGCACCACGGTCGTCAGACCGGCGACGGCGCCCGCGGCGATGACGGTGGCCATCCACGTCTGACCGTGGAACGCGAAAGCGTTGGCGAGGGCTGCCGAGGGGTTCAGTTCGGAGTAGGGCACCATGCCCGTGACGACGATCGCCACGGCGCAGTACAGGATCGTGCAGATGATGAGCGAGGCGATGATGCCGATCGGCAGGTCGCGCTGGGGGCGCTTGGTCTCTTCTGCCGTGGTCGCCACGACGTCGAAGCCGATGTAGGCGAAGAACACCAGGGCTGCACCGGCCAGGATGCCGCCGACACCGAAGGTGGCGGGCTGCAGGCCCGACAGGAACTGCAGGAGCGGCTGGGTGAGACCCGACGCCGACTCGGTCGGCACGGAGTCCGGCACGAAGGGGCTGTAGTTGGCCGGGTTGATGAACATGATGCCCGCGATGATGACGAAGAGCACGATGAAGAGCTTCACGGCCACGAGAACGAGGTTCACCCGCAGGGACTCCTTGATGCCGAGGGTCATCAGACCACCGAGCACCAGGACGAGCAGAATCGCCGGGAGATCGACGACACCGCCGTAGGAGATCTCCGGCGGAAGGACGATCCCCAGTTGCTGGAGGAAGGTGCCGAGATAAGCACTCCATCCCTGGGCGACGACACTCGCGCCGAGGAACATCTCGAGAATGAGATCCCAGCCGATGATCCAGGCGAAGAGCTCACCCAGAGAGGCATAGGAGAAGGTGTACGCCGACCCCGAAACGGGGACGGTCGAAGCGAATTCGGCGTAACACATGGCTGCCAGACCGCACGCGATCGCGGCGACGATGAAGCTGATCACCACGGCGGGGCCGGCGACGTCATGGGCGGCTCGACCGGTCAGGGTGAAGATGCCCGCGCCGATCACGACGCCGACGCCGAAGACGGTCAGATCGACAGCGCTGAGGGACTTCTTGAGGCGGAACTCCGGCTCATCGGTGTCGGCGATGGATTGCTCCACCGACTTGGTACGGAAAAGGCTCACGCGACGCTTCCTCTGTCTCGAGTGATGTCCTGGGAGCGAACACCACCCGTGGAGGATAGTCCCCCGACGGGCGCCGTGCCTATCCGTTCGGGGGGCTGGACGAGCGCGCCTTTACCAGAATCGACTTATGCGGGAAATTCATCGAATGCGGGTGTAAGGTTTTTCGTATTATGGCTATGAAGCACATCACGCACCTCGTCGACGACCTCGACGGCTCCGTTCTCGAAGACGGACAAGGAAAGCAGATCACCTTCTCCGTCGAAGGTCGCGCTTACGAGATCGACCTCTCCGACCGCAATGCCGACAAGTTCTACTCGGCGATCGCCCCGTTCGTGGATGCCGCTCGTTCGGTGTCCCGCGGCAATTCGGCCGCGCGTCGGCCGCGGGCGGCCCGTCGTTCGAACGACGTCGATCTCGGCGCCGTTCGGGAATGGGCGCGCGCGAACGGACACACCGTCAGCGACCGTGGTCGGGTTCCCGCCACGATTCTCGACGCGTACACCGAGGCCAATTCCTGACCTCTCCCTCTTATCCTCTCGGCCGCTCGCGAAAGCACCGGCCGAGAGGATGTCGGTTCGCCCGCCCCCGTCGTCCGTAGACGCGCGGAAACCGCGGAGGAATGCGGAAGGCTCCCTCGGCGACCGGGGCCGGTGAAAGCGGGCGAGCTGACGGGTGAATTTTGGAAGCGCGGCCCGGAATGCGCCTCGTCGGCGGCATATGGTCGCGGCATGGCGAAAAAGCACATCACCCAGACGATCGACGATCTCGATGGATCGGTCATCGAAGACGGAACGACTCTGACCTTCTCCGTGGAAGGCCGTTCCTACGAAATCGATCTGTCTGCCGAAAACGCCGAGAAGTTCCGCAACGCTTTTCGGCCGTTCATTTCCGCCGCCCGATCGATCGGGTCTTCTTCGACCCTCCCTCGACGCACTCCGCGAGGGCGCGCCATTCCGACCCGCGACCTGGTCGACGTGCGAGCGTGGGCTCAGAAGAATGGGTTTCCGATCAATGATCGAGGACGCATTTCCGCCTCCGTTCTCGCGGCCTACGACGCCGCTCACTGACCCTTTGACGAGAAAGAACCGGATGCCCCCCGCTCGGGTGGCATCCGGTTCTTTTCGTTCGGCCGGTGATCTAGACGAGCGCGGCGCGGCCCGTTCCCGCGGCGAGTCGCTCGGCGGCGAGCCCCTCGGCTGCGGCGAGGGGGGTCACCCCGCGGGTCGCGGCTTCGTCGAAGACGCGGCGGACGGTGTCGCCGATCTCGGCGACCCGCGCCATGATCTCGTCGATGCTGCCGCGCTCCTTGGCCACCAGGTCGAGATAGATGACACCTCCGGCGTTGACGACGAAGTCGGGGGCGTAGAGGATCCCGCGCGCCGCGAGTCGGTCGGCACCGGAGCGATCGGCGAGCGGGTTGTTGGCGGGACCGCATACGGCACGCGCGTCGAGTGCGTCGATGACCTCGTCGGTGAGGACGCCGCCGATGCCCGCGGGGACGAAGACGTCGGCGGGGATGAGATGCGCCTCGCTCGGCTCGACCCAGGCCGCGCCGAGTTCGACGGCGAGGGCGCGCTTGGCGGGGTTCACGTCGGTCACGGTGAGAACGGCGTGCTCGGCGGCCAGGCGCTCGGCGAGACGCCCACCGACCTGCCCGAGGCCGGCGATCGTGATGCGACGACCGGCGACGTCGCCCGTGCCGACGGCGCGCTCGAGGGTCGCGACGAGAGAGGCGTAGACGCCGAGGCTCGTGGGGCCCGCGGGCTCGCCCGAGCCGCCGACGGCGTCGGGCAGACCGACGACGTGCGGAGTGCGCTCGCTGACGACGAGCATGTCGTCGGTCGTCGAGCCCACGTCTTCGGCCGTGCGGTAGAGGCCCCCGAGGCTGTCGACGGCATCGCCGAGGTCGAGGAAGGCGGCTCGCCGCCGGTCGGGGTCGAGCACCGTGCCCTCGGGAAGACCGATCACGGACTTGCCGCCTCCCGCGTCGAGGCCGGCGGCGGCGTTCTTGAGCGTCATCGCCGCCGAGAGGCGCAGCGCGTCGCCGAGCGCGTCGGTCCACGAGGGGTACGTCCACAGGCGCGCACCGCCGAGTGCGGGACCGAGCACGGAGGAGTGCAGAGCCACGGCGACGAGCAGACCGCTGCGTCGCCCCGTGATCACCTCCACGCGTTCGTGCGTGAATTCGGGCAGGGGCAGAGCGTTGGTCATCGCGTTCCTTGTCGTCGGCCGCCTTGTGGGCAGCGCTTCTCGGAGGCCGCGGCGTTGCGACATCCGGCATCCATTCTGACGGGTGAGGCGGTCGGATGCGAGTGCAGCGACGGGGAGCCCGGACGGCGCCACACCATACGACCTCGAGCGGATCGTGTGACGGCGGGCGGGGGCGGGGGACACGCAGACGGACCTAGGCTGGGCGGCATGTCCGACGCCCTCCCCACCCGCAGTCGTCTTGTCGCCGCGTCCCTGCAGGCCGCGGAAATCGACGGTCAGATCGTCGTACTCCCCGATGCCGCATCCACCGCGGCTCTCGCGGCCGCCGCCCTGGGGGTGGACGTCGGGGCCATCGCGAACAGCCTTGTGTTCTGGAGTGACGACGAACCCCTGCTCGTCATGACCAGCGGCGCACACCGCGTCGACACGACGGCTCTGGCCGAGCGGCTCGGACGCAGCGGCATCCATCGTGCCACCCCCGATCAGGTGTTGACCGCCACCGGGCAGCCCATCGGGGGAGTGGCCCCCACCGGGCACCCGCAACCACTGACCACGGTCGTCGACGAGGATCTCGCCGCTTTTCCCGAGATCTGGGCCGCGGGCGGCACCCCGCACACCGTGTTCCCGTTGACGTTCGCCGAGCTCGTGCGGCTGACCGGCGGTACGGTCACGCGGGTGGCGTGAGGTCGCGCGGCGGTCGGCTGTGGACCCAAAGCCACGGGGGTGGCCCGGGGCCACTTCTGGCGCCCCACCGCGGAGGGGGCGCCGGGCGGTGGCGCTCGGGCCACCACCGCCCGGCGGGCTCACTCCCCGGGGGCGGGCGCGAGCGCGGTCAGGCACACCACCGCGGCGGCTGCCGACCACGCCTGGGGCCGGCACGCGGCCGGGTAGGGCGTCGGCACGGACGAGTGTGACCGCGGATCGCCGGCGTGCAGCTCGGGAACGCGGTACCCGAAGCCCTCGGCGGCATCCAGCAGCCCCTCCACCACCGCCCGCGCCGACTCGACGAGTCCCGCGCGCAGCATGCCGTGCGCCGCGATCGCGGTGTCGTGCACCCAGACACTGCCCCCGTGGTAGGACAGGGGCCAATACCCCGCGGCGTCCGTCGACAATGTGCGGATGCCGAAACCGCTCGACATGGTCTCACCGAGCAGCAGCGAGGCGACGTGCACCTCTTCGTCGGAGGAGAGGATGCCGGTGCCGAGAAGATGCCCGATGTTGCTGGTGAGGGAGTCGACGGGGCGCTTGTCGCGGTCGAGCGCGATCGCCGGGTACCGCCCCTCGGGCGTCTCGACCCAGTACGTCGAGGCGAAACGCGTCTTGAGATCGGCAGCCCAGACGCGCCAGAACGAGATGTCGTCGGCATCGGTGGTGTCTCCGAAACGCTCGAGCAGGTCGGCGCCGGCAAGAGCGGCCTCATAGGCGTAGGCCTGCACCTCGCACAGGGCGATCGGTCCTTCGGCGAGGCTGCCGTCGCGCCATTGGACCGAGTCGCCGGAGTCTTTCCACCCCTGATTCGACAGGCCCGTGCCGAGCCGGTCGATGTAGTCGAGGAAGCCGTCGCCGTCGCTGTCGCCGTAGTCGCGGATCCAGCCGAGCGCCCGGCGGAGCGCGGGCAGCAGCTCGCGCACCTCGCCGTCGGGCATGCCGGCACGGTGGGCATCGGCCAGCAGACAGATCCACAGCGGAGTGGAGTCGACGCTGCCGTAGTACTTCGGGGGCAGCACGATGCCCTCACCCGGCATCTCGAGCGCGGAAGCACGCAGTTCGTGCAGGATCTTGCCGGGCTCCTGCGCCGTCTGTGCGTCGTCATCAGTCCCCTGCAGGCGCGCGAGCACGCGGAGGGTGGATGCCGCGATCTCACGGTCCACCGGCAGGGTGAGGCGCGCGGCCCAGATGGAGTCGCGTCCGAACAGGGTGAAGAACCACGGTGCCCCGGCGGCGAAGAATTCATCGAGCGGGTGGTCGGGAAGCGCCAGACGCAGGGCGTCCAGATCGTCGAGGGCCGTCCGCAGCCACCGGGACAGGCGCGCGTCGGGAGCTCCGGCGGCGACGCCCGCGGCATCCCACCGGGCGGGCGCGGTGGCGGAGTCCACGACGAGGGTGTCATCGCGCAGCCTGAGCGACCAGCCGATCTCGACCTCGCCGAACGCGGGCACCTCGACGCTCCAGACGGCGACCACGCCGTCGACGCCGGATGCCACCCGGGCCCCGGGAGCGATCAGTTCGAGCCCCAGAGCGCCGGCGTTGACGCGCGCGCCACCACCGTCGACCGTCACGTCGGTGCTGCGAGCGAGCGCGTGACCGGACTTCACCTCGTGCAACTGCGCGAACTCGGGCTCGACCCGCAGACGCAATGCGGCGCGAACGGGCCGGTCGAGACGCGAGCGCAGGGTCCACGACTCGCTGACGACGCCGTCGGCAACCCGCCGATCACGCAGAAGCCGCACCTTGGGGTCGGGGGTCGTGTCGTCGATCCCGCGCAGGAGCCCGCCGAAGACCACGCGCGACGCTCCGTCGGGAGCGGTCGAGATCCACTCGATCGTGGAATCGTCGCACGACACGGTCAGTGCCCGGACGTGCCGCACGTCGCCGTGGTAGACCCCGTGCACGGCAGCGGAGCCGATGTCGCCCGTGGTGTCGGACCAGACCTGGGTCGGGGCGCGCAGCACGATCAGGGCGTCGTTCAGCAGCGGTTGCAGAGCAGCCGGGGCGACGGCGGTTGCGGCGGGCGGGGTGGTCGTGGGGGCGGTGGTCATTCTTTGACGGCTCCTTCGCTGGCGTTCATGATGCGGCGCTGGAAGATGAAGAACACCACGGCGACGGGAATCGTCATGATGGCCGCGGCCGCGAGTTTGAGGGGGAATTGGCTGCCCTGGCTGAGCTGCCCGCTGGCCAGAGAGGCCACGCCCTTGGTCAGGGTGGTCAGCTCGGGGGACTGGGTGGAGATGACGAAGTGGCTCAGCTCGTTCCACGATCCCTGGAACGACAGGATGACGATCGTGATGAGCGCGGGTCGAGCCATCGGAAGGACGACCGACCAGAAGATGCGAAAGGTCCCCGCCCCGTCGATGCGCGCTTGCTCCTCGACGGACGGTGGGATCGACTCGAAGAAGTTCTTCATGATGAAGACGCCCGCGGCATCAACGAGCAGCGGGAGGATCATGCCGGCGTAGGAGTCGTAGATGCCGAGCTGGTTGATCACGAGGAACTTCGGGATGAGCAGCACGACGGTAGGGACAGCCATGACCGCGATGAGTCCGGCGAAGACGAGACCGCGCCCCCGAAACTGCAGCCGCGCGAGCGCGTATCCGGCGAGCGAATTGAAGAACACGCGCCCCGCGGTGACGAAGACGGTGACCACGACGGAATTGCCGAACCATACAGGGAAGTCGGAGTTGAGGAACAACCGTTCGTACGCCGCCCACGTGAAAGGCTGCGGCGCGAGCGAGATCGGGTCGGCCGCCGCCGAGGCATCCGTCTTGAACGACGTCGCCACCTGTACGAGGAAGGGGTAGATGTAGATGACGGCGAGCACGACCAGAAGGGCGTAGAGGCCGATCTGCCAGCCGAGGGCTTTGCGCGACATGCGGTGCTTCGTCGGCTTCTCGGGTCCGCCGAGGCGCTGTTCGGCGAGGACCGTGGTCTGCGGGGATGCGGTCGCGGTCATCGTCGGGCTGCTTTCGTGTGCACGTCGTATTGGCGGAGGCGCCGCTTCGACACGGGACGATCGCGCAGCACGAACCGCTGCAGGATCGTCAGCGCCACGATGATCACGAACAGCACGAAAGCGATCGCCGCGCCCTGGCCCCACTGCTGCGACAGGAACGCCGAGGAGTAGCTGAGGTAGGCGGGGGTGAGTGTCGTCTTGCCCGGGCCGCCCTGGGTGCCCGTGTAGATCTGGTCGAACACCTGCCAGGTGCCGATGAGGCCGAGGGTCAGCACCGTGAACAGCACGGGCTTGAGCTGCGGAAGGGTGACGCGCCAGAACCGCTGCCAGCCGTTCGCGCCGTCCATCATGGCGGCCTCCTGCACATCGGCACCGATGTTCTGCAGGCCCGCGATGAACAACAGCATGAACGTGCCCGAGGTGGTGAAGACCGCCATGAGGATGAACGCCGACATCGCGACAGACGGACCGGCGAGCCAGTCCCACCACGAGACGCCGAGCAGCGTATTGCCGGTCAGAAACGCGGGGCCGCTGGTCACCCCCACGGCGCCGAGCAGGTTGTGCACGACGCCCGAGGGATCGCTGAACCAGTTCGGTCCATTGATGCCGAGCCACGACAGTACTTCGTTGACGGCTCCGGATGCCGAGAAGAGGAAGAGCCACAGCACGGTGATGGCCACCGAGCTCGTGACCGAGGGGAAGTAGAAGGCCGTGCGGAAGAGCCCCCGGCCGCGGAGGATCGCGCGGTTGACCAGCACCGCGAGAAACAGTGACAGCGCCGTCTGAAGGGGGACGACCAGCAGCACGTACCAGGCGTTGTTGCGCAGCGCCGTGCCGAAGTCGCGCTCGGCGAGACCGCCGCCTGTGGTGACGGCGGCGTAGTTGTCGAGACCGACGAAGCCGACGTTGGGCGAGAAGGGGCTGCCGCGCCCGGTCCAGTCAGAGAAGCTCACCCACAGCGCCATGAGCACGGGGACGAGCAGGAACACGCCCAGGATGATCAGCACGGGGGCGGTGAACAGCCAGCCGGCGGCGGCCTCGCCGCGCCGGATTCCCGGGGAGGAGGATCCGGCGCGACGCGGCGCTGAGGTGAGAGCACTCATGGCTACTTCGTGATGGCCTCGAGGTTGGATTGCGCCGTCTGCAGCAGCGCCTGCGGGTCACCCGTCTTCAGCGACTCCAGCTGGGCGTTGAAGTCGGTGATGACGTCGGCGGCGCCGGCCATGTTCGGCGGGAACTGCGCGTTCTCGGCACCGGAGAGGAACGCCGTGAGATCGGGGTTCGCCGCGCTCCACGCGTCGGCGGCCGACTGGATCGAGGGCATCGGGCCGAAGGCTTTCGAGAACGCCAGCTGCTGGTCGGTGGAGGTCAAGTACTCGACGAGCGAGCGCGCCTGATCCTGGTTGCCGCTGTCGGCGGCCATGCCCCAGCAGTTGGTGAACTGCAGCGTGCCCTTGCCACCGGGACCCGCGGGCAGTTCGGCGACCTGGTACTTCACGCCCGGGTAATCGGCCGACATGGCGCCGGTGATCCAGTTGCCTTCGATGACCATCGCGGCCTTCTGGGTGCCGAACGCCTCGCCGCCCCACCCGGCGCCCACGTCGGACGCGAACGCGAACGTGCCGTCATTCAGGTGCGTCTTGACGTAATTCAGCGCCTCGACGTTCGCGGAGCTGTCCGCCGTGGCCTTGCCGTCGGTGACGAGTCCGCCGCCGGCCTCGGCCATGAAGGCTCCGATGCGCTGGTACTCGGCGCCGAACGCCAGGCCCACGCGGCCGTCGGTGGTGAGCTTCTGGGCGACGGATGCCAACTGGTCCCAGGTCGTGGGGACATCGGCATCCGTCAGCCCTGCCGCCGACCAGAGGTCGGTGTTGATGATGAGGGCCAGGGTCGAGAAATCCTTGGGTGCGCAGTAGAACTTCCCGTCGACGGTGAAGTTGTCGACGAGCGATGGATAGAAATCGTCCTTGTTCGCCAGGTCGTCGCCGTAGGCGGCGATCGAGCCGTTTGCGGCGTAGCCGGCGAGGGCCTCGGGGGCGAGGTAGAAGAGGTCGGGCGGAGACCCGGCCGCGAAGCCCTGAGAGAGTTGCTGGGGGAGGTCGTTGGCGGTCTGGACCTCGGCCTGCACGCCCGACTGCTCGCTCCAGGCGGCGACGGCGTCGGTGACGGCCTTTGTCTCGGCGTCGCCCGACGAGCCGATGAGGAGCCTGAGCGTGCCGCCGCCGGAGGCCTGACCTTCGCCGGGGGTGTCGTTGAAGCCCGACCCGCAGGCCGTCAGGGCCAGGGCGCCGGTGGTCAGCAGTGCGCCGGCTCCGAGCCAGGTTCGCGCCCGGCGGTTGGGGGTGTGCCGTGTCATTGTCTCTCTCCTTCGATGAGGCATGCGACCCCTCCGCAGGTGCTCGGAGGGCCATCTTTTGAACGTTCAAATGACGGTTTGACAACGGTAAAGAACGGCGGGCCTGGCTGTCAAGAGGGTGCCCGGCGTCCTAGGCTGACGATCTGGCCGGACTCGTGGCGGCCCGGTCGGATCTCTCCGGAGCGGACTGAGGGGGAGGGCAGACATGGCGAAGGCGCCCACCGTCGACGACGTCGCGCGTGTCGCGGGGGTCTCCCGGCAGACCGTCTCGAACGTCGTCAACACGCCGGATATCGTCCGCGAAGCGACGCGCCTGAGGGTCGAGGCGGCGATCACCGAGCTCGGCTATCGGCCGCACGCCGCCGCCCGTCGGCTTCGCACGCGACGCAGCTCGACCATCGGCATCCATCTCGATCCCTACGCCGGTGGTATCTCAGGCGTCGTCCTGGACCGCTTCGTGCACGCCCTCACCGAACGTGCGGGAGAACGTGACATGCGCGTCTTGCTCTACGCCGCGCGCACGCCCGAAGAAGAGATCGCCCGCCTCGGCGACCTTCTCGAGGGGGGAGAGGTGGATGCCGTGGTGGTGACCGGAACCTTCCACGGCGACCCCCGCACCGGCTGGCTCGTGGACCGCGGGCTGCCGTTCGTCTCGTTCGGTCGCCCGTGGGGCGAGAACGACGTCGAGGCGCCCGCGCATCTGTGGGTCGATGTCGACGGGGCCGCGGGAACTCGCGCGGCGACGATACACCTGCAGGAGCGGGGCGTACCGCGCATCGCGTTCCTCGGGTGGCCCTCCGGCTCGGGCACGGGTGACGATCGTGAGCGCGGCTGGCGCGAGAGCTCAGCTTCGGGGCCGCGATGGGTCGTTGAAGAGAACGTCGCCGCCGCGCGCGACGTGGTCACAGCGGGCCTGGCGGCCGACCCCGGCGTGCGCGGCATCGTCTGCGCGAGTGATTCGCTCGCGATCGGCGCGCATCTCGCCGTGACCTTGGCTGGTCGCCCCGATGTCGCCGTGATCGGTTTCGACAACACCCCCGCCGTCGAAGCGCTCGGGCTCTCGAGCGTGGAGCAGTTGCCCGAGAGGGTGGCATCCGGCGCCCTCGATCTGCTCATGGGCGAGAACGGCACGGTCGTCGCGCCGCGCGCCGCGACGGCCGGGGCCGCCCACGTGCTCGTGGAGCCGCGGCTGGTGGTGCGCTGAGGCGCCACGGTCCTGCCCGGTACTGAGCGGCGCGCGACTAGGCGGGGTGGCCGATGCGTCGGGCGAGCTCGGCGGCAGTCGCGGATGCCGCGGACGCCAGTGCTTTCGCATCACGCTCGGCCCCGTCGGCGGGCCACGTGATCGCCACGGCCGCGGCGGGCCACCCGGCGTGATCGAGCACCGCGGCGGCGACGGAGCGGAATCCGGGGGTGATCTCGCCGTCCTCGCTCGCGTGACCCGCTGCCCGAACCTCGCGGAGCAGCTCGCGCAGGTCACGCGGCGTGGCGGGGCCCGCGTCGTGGCGCAGCGTGAGGGCGGTGGCATCCGGGAACAGTGCCCGAACCTGCTCGCGGGGGAGCGCGGCGAGCATGGCCCGGCCCGTCGCGGTGAGATGCGCGGGGAGGCGGACGCCCACATCGGTCACGAGCGCGGGGCGGCGCGGGGCGCGTTCCTCGACGATGTAGAGCACGTCTCGCCCGGCCAGCACGGCGAGGTGTGCCGATTCGCCGACGCGGTCCGACAGCCCCGCGAGCAGCGGCCGACCGAGGCGGGCGAGCGGCTGTTGCCGGGCGTAACCGCCGCCGAGCTCGAAAGCCGCCGTCCCCAGGCCCCAGCGCCGGTCGCCCGGAAGGTGCACGACGTAGCCGTGCTGCTCGAGAGTCGCGAGCAGGTGGTAGGTGCTGGAACGGGGGATCCCGAGCGCGGTCGCCATCGACTGCGCGGCCATCGGCCCCGGTTGCCGCGCGAGCAGCGAGAGGATCCGCAACGTCTGGTCGGCGGCGGGGACTTGAGGGCGGGGTTTGTCTGGCATGACAGACACAGGATGCCAGATCCCCCGCATTCCGTATCGCCCGAGGCGATGGAATCGGCGTATGAACGCACGCGTCACCGTCGGAGCCAGCCCCCTCACCCCGCGCGAGGTCGTCGACGTCGCCCGCCACGATGCCCGGGTCGGCGTGGACGCCGACGCTCTGCAGCGGGTGGCCGACACACGGGCGCTCATCGAGGGGCTCGCCGACGACCCGCAGCCGCACTACGGCATCTCGACGGGCTTCGGCGCCCTCGCGACGACCTTCATCGCCGAGGACCGCCGGGCGCAGCTGCAGGCGAGCCTCATCCGCTCGCACGCCGCCGGAACCGGCGCCGAGGTCGAGCGCGAGGTGATCCGCGCCCTCATGCTGCTGCGCTTGCAGACCCTCGCCACCGGGCGCACCGGCGTCCGCCCCGTCGTCGTCGAGACCTACGCCGCCCTGCTGAATGCGGGGATCACCCCCGTCGTGCGCGAGTACGGCTCGCTCGGCTGCTCGGGCGATCTGGCTCCGCTGTCGCACGTCGCCCTGGCCGTCATGGGTGAGGGCGAGGTGCGCGATGCGTCCGGGGAGCTTCGGGCAGCCGCCGACGCGCTCGCTGCGGCGCACATCGCCCCCGTCGCCCTGCGCGAGAAAGAGGGCCTCGCCCTCATCAACGGCACCGACGGCATGCTCGGCATGCTGCTGCTCGCGCTTCACGACCTCGAGATGCTGTTGACGACGGCCGACGTCTCGGCCGCGATCTCGATCGAATCGCAGCTGGGGACGGATGCCGTGTTCGCCGCCGACCTCATGGCGTTGCGTCCGCAGCTCGGCCAGGCCGACTCGGCGGCGAACCTGCGCGCGTTCCTCGCCGATTCGCCGATCGTCGCGAGTCACCGCGGCCCCGAGTGCACGCGCGTGCAAGACGCCTACTCCCTGCGGTGCGCCCCGCAGGTGCACGGCGCCGCGCGCGACACGATGACGCACGCCGTCCTGATCGCCGAACGCGAGCTGGCCTCCGCCGTCGACAATCCCGTCGTCACGGTCGACGGACGCGTCGAGTCCAACGGCAACTTCCACGGCGCCCCCGTCGCCTACGTGCTCGACTTCCTGGCGATCGCGGTGGCCGACGTCGCCTCGATGTCGGAGCGGCGCACCGACCGCGCTCTCGACGTCTCGCGCAGCAACGGTCTGCCGCCTTTCCTCGCCGACGAGGTCGGAGTGGACTCGGGGCTGATGATCGCCCAGTACGCCGCGGCCGGCATCGTGTCGGAGCTCAAGCGCCTCGCCGCCCCCGCCTCCGTCGACTCGATCCCGTCGAGCGCCATGCAGGAGGACCACGTCTCGATGGGCTGGGCCGGGGCCCGCAAGCTGCGCCGCGCCATCGACGGGCTCGCTCGGGTGCTGGCGATCGAAGTGCTGACCGGATGCCGGGCCCTCGATCTTCGCGCTCCGCTTCAGCCGGCGGCGGCCACCGGAGCCGTCCGTGCTCTCGTCCGGGAGCACGTGCGGGGCCCTGGCCCCGACCGCTTCGTCTCGCCCGAGATCGAGGCCGTGACCGATCTGGTCGCCTCGGGAGCGGTCGCCGATGCCGCGCGGGCCGCCGCCTCTCGCGGGCAGAGTCGTCGGGTGCCCTCGGACGGACCTACGGGGTGAGCAGCTCGAACTCGTCGGGAGGGGTGGCGTCGACGTCGTCCCACGTGCCGTCGTGCCACGTGAAGATGGCCACGGCGCACGTCACCATCCGTTCGTCGCGATCGGCGAGCCGCGACACGAGCGCGCTCATTCCGGGATCGTGGGCCACGACCATCACCTCGTCCACGCCGGCGCCACGCGCGGCGGCGAGGATGCGTGCGGGCTCGGCCAGGTAGAGCTCCGCCTGCTCGGTAATCGGGGCCTCGAACGCGCGGGCGAAAGCATCAGCCGTCTGGCGGGCGCGACGCGCCGTGCTGGAGAGGATCACCTCGGGTCGAACGCCTTTTCTCACGACGGTCCGGGCCATCGCCGGGGCGTCGCGGACGCCGCGGGTGTTGAGCGGGCGGTCGTGATCGTCGAGGCCGTCTTCGGTCCAGTCCGATTTCGCGTGCCGCGCGAGGATGAGTTGAATCATCGTCTTTTCGCCAATCCTGCCGGGGGCTGGGGAACGCACTGCGCGGCCGGTCGCGCTGTGCGAGCTGCGGGGGCGCCCGCGGCGGTATGTGCCTCGATGAGGTCGGCGTTCGCGACGCTCGGGACCGGAGCACACCGGCGCACGGGCGCGCTCGAGTCCCGGGCGACCAGTCCGTCGATGCCCGTCGCGCGGTATCCGGGGGTGATCGAGCGGTCGGACGCCTCGACGGCGAGGGAGAGGGCGCTCATGTGGCCACGTACACCCAGGCGCGGATGCCGCTGACGAGAACGACCGAGGCGCGGCGGTAAAGCGACACCTCGTACTCGTCGGCGGCGTCGAGTTCATCGGGCGTCAGGCGCAGCACGCGACCGAACACGCGGTCGCGAGTGTCGTCCGTGCGGCGGAGGATCGGGTGCCGGTCGAGACCCGAGAGCGCGGCGACGTGTGCGTCGGAGATATCGGTCCAGTCAAGCCGGTACCCCGCGAGGGCGTCGTCGTCGCCGTCGACGCGGTGGCCGAAGGTGTCGAGCTGCACGTCGGGCAGCTGAAGCGTCCCGTACGTGAAGAGGGACTCCGTGCCCGAACCGTCGCTCACGCGCACAACGCTACTCACGTGCCGGCCGCGCGGGGCGGCGAGATGTGCGACGTTTCGGCCAGGTCTTGCGCGAACCGTCATGATCCCCACACGAGGTGCGCGACGGTGAAGATGACCAGGCCCGCCAGGGCACCGACGATCGTTCCGTTCAGGCGGATGTACTGCAGGTCGCGGCCGACCATGAGTTCGATCTTCTCGGTGGTCTCTTCGGCGTCCCAGCGCTCGACGGTGTCGGTGATGATCGAGGCGATGTCATGGCGGTAGCGTCCGACGACGAAGACCGCCGCGTCGGTGACCCATCCGTCGACGCGCTTCTGCAGGGCTTCATCGCGTTGCAGACGGCCGCCGACCTCGGCGAGGGCCGCGGCGGCGCGGCGACGCAGAGCGCTCTCGGGGTCTGCGAGCGACCGCAGCAGTCCGGCCTTGGCAGTGTTCCAGGCGTCGGCCGCCAACTGGCGCACGCGCGGACTGTCGAACACCGCGGCCTTGGCTTCTTCGAGGCGGACCATCGTCGCGGGGTCGTGCTGCAGGCTGTCGGCGAGGCGACCGAGGTACCCGTCGATCGCCCCCCGCGCCTGGTGGTTCGGATCGGTCCGAACGGCGTCGACGAATTGCACGGCCTCGCGGTAGACGGTGTCGTCGACGAGACGGGCCGCCATGCCGGGAACCCACGACGGAAGCCGTCGTGAGACGAGTCCCTGGAACGTGTCGCGGTTGTTCCCGAGCCAGACCGCGATGTTGTCGAGGGCCAGATCGACGGCGCCGTGATGGGCGCCCGAGCCGACGACGCGTTCGAGCCAGCCGCCGATGGAAGGACCCCAGTCGGGGGAGAGCAGGTGCTCGCGGGCCAGGTCTTCGATCAGGCCCTGCACGTCGTCGTCGCTGAGCGCGGTGAGGATGCTCGTAGCGAGCGTCGCCCCCTCGGCCGCGACGCGATCGGCGTGTGTGGGATCGGCGAGCCAGGCCCCGGCACGAGCCGACAGGGGGGTCGACTCGAGCTTGGTCCGCACGACATCGCCCTCGAGGAAGTTCGTCTCGACGAACTCGCCCAACTGCCGCCCGATCTCGTCTTTCCGGCGCGGGATGATCGCCGTGTGCGGGATCGGCAGCCCGAGCGGGTGCCGGAAGAGCGCGGTGACCGCGAACCAGTCGGCGAGGGCGCCGACCATTCCGCCCTCGGCCGCGGCGCGGACGTACTGCAACCACTCGACCTCGCGCTGGAGCGAGAACGAGACGGCGAAGACGATGGCCATCGCGATGAGCGCGCCGAGCGCCACACCCTTCATCACGCGCAGGGCGCGGCGACGCTCCTGATCGGCCGGGCTCAGCGCCCGGGTGGGTGTGCGCGGCATCAGTCGGTCACCGGGCCGAGCCACGCCGCCGCGGCGGTCGCGTGTGCGGACTCGGAATCGGAGGGGTGGAACATGCCGGCGAGCACGTCGCGGTACAGGCGGCTGAGTTCGTTGCGCGAGAAGTACGCCGAACCGCCGCCGACGAGGATCGCGTCGTCGACGACCGCCTTCGCCATCGCGACGGCACGGTACTTCACGCCGGAGAGCAGCGTGAACCACCGACCACCGTGATCGGTCAGGGTGTCCACGTCGGAGGCGAGCTCCGCCAGCTGCGGCGGGAGCGCGTCGTACGCGAGTGCCATCTCGGCGATGCGCCACCGGATATCGGGGTCGTTGGCGTACGTCGTGCCCGTCTTCTTCGACCGTCGCGAGGTCGCGGCCTCGACGGCCAGGTCCAGTGCACGCCTCGCGATGCCGGTGTAGACCGACGCGAGCAGGATCTCGAAGACCGCGAAGATCCCGAACACGAGGGGGTCGGGCTGCGGGCCCGGGTCGAGGCGACGCACGACTCGGTCCGCGGGCGCGTGGGCCCCTCGGAGTTCGGTCGTGTGACTCTGCGTGCCGCGCATGCCCAGGGTGTCCCAGTCGTCACGGGTCACGATCTCGTCGCTGCGGTCGAGGAACGCGAACACCATCTTCGGACCGTCGGGCGAGGTCTCGTCGAGCCCGTGCACACCGAGGTGGTTCCACACGGGGGAGAGGGAGGTGAAGATCTTCGTCCCCGTGAACGTGTAGCCGCCCTCGCCATCGGGGCGCGCCTCGGTGTCGCTGCCGAACAGCACGAGATCGTTGCCGGCCTCGCTGATGCCGAAGGCGAACACCTCGCCCGCCGCGGCGCCGCGCTGAACGAACGCGAGATCGTCGATGCCGCGATCGAGCAGCACTTTGGCGACTCCCGTCCACACCAGGTGCATGTTGACGGCCAGGGCCGTGGCCGGGGCCGCACCCGCGAGACGCTGCTGCAGGAGCGACGCGTCGGCGAGGCTCAGGCCCGCCCCACCGAGCTCGGCCGGCACCAGGATGCCGAGATACCCGGTCGCCCGGAGCTCGTCGAGGTCGTCGCGCGGGAAGGTGTTCTCGCGGTCGTGCACGACGGCGCGCTCGCGGATGCGTGCGAGCAGGTCGTCGGGAAGGTACCGAGCCGGGTCGAACGAGGTCATGGCATCCATTCTGCTGGGCACCGCCGACATTGCGCGCCGGGGTGGCACCGCCCCGGAAATGGCGTATGCGAGCTCAGCGGAGGGCGTGGAGCACCGCCGCGACCGCCGCCTCGGGGCGGTCCCGATGAGGGGAGTGCCCGGCGCCCTCGATGACGCTCATCGTGACGACCGGATTGCGCAGGACCTCGGCCGCGAGCGCGCCCGTGAAGATCGAGTGCACGGCCGGGTCGGCGCCCACCACGTGCGTGGGCACGGTGAGAGCAGCCGCGGCGGAGCGCACGTCCCACACGGCGTTCTGCAGACTCGTCTGCTCGACCGCCCAGCGGCTCGCCCGCTGCGTCGCCCGTGCCTTCAACTCGACGTCGATCGGATGCCAGTCGGGGTGCGCCGCGCGCACGGCGTCGATGCTCGGGTCGGCGAACGACTGCTCCTGGCTCACGCGCACGACCTCGCGATCGTGCTCCGACAGGGCGATGGCCGGGTCGATGAGCACGAGCCGGCGGGTCCAGTCGGGACGTTGAGCCGAGGCGAGGGTCGACGACGCACCGCCGAGCGAGTGCCCGACGACAGCGTCCCACGCACCGCCTCGCGCGGGCACCGTGCCCGCCAGATCGGCCGCGTAGGACGACAGGCGGTAGTCGAGGGTGCGCGGGGCGTCACCGTGGCCGCGGAGGTCCACCGCGACCGCGTGCCACCCGGCATCGGCCAGCGCCACGCCGTAACGCCACATGAGCGCACCGTCGGATCCGAGTCCGTGGGCGAGGAGCGCCTGTGGTCCGTGCGGGTCGCCCCACGACAGTCGGGGGAGGGTCACGGGTGTCGACATGGCATCCATCTTGCTCCGTCGACGTGCCCGACCGGCGACCGGCCGTCACAGAACGCCCCCAGAATGGATGCCATGATCTCGACCGAGTTGGCCCAGGCCCTGCGCGAGGCGGGATTGGTGTGGCATCCGCGCTCCGGTGACCGCTTCCAGCTCGACGAACCGGAGTTCGAGGCCGATGTCTTCACCGTGAGCGACATGACGGTGGAGCCGCGCGATTACCCCACCGGTAGGATCCTCGCGTTCAACGGCACGACGGAGTGGGCGCTCGACTCCGTCGCCACCGAAGACGCTCTCTGGCTGCCCTCGGAATCCCAGCTGCGCGAGATGCTGCGCTCGACCTTCCGCTCTCTGCGTCGTCTCTCCGACACCTACGAGGTCGAGATCTCGATCGGCGGCTCGACGCTGGTGTTCGACCACCCGGCTCCGGCTGATGCGTACGCGCTCGCGGTGCTCGAGCTGCTGCGGCGCACTCACTGACCCGCGGGTCGAGCGGTTCGGATCCGGGATGCCGAGCACCCCGGCATCCGCTCAGGTGATGGTGTGGACCGGCTCGGTGTCGGGGATGGGGCTCGCATCACGGTGCCGGAGATCGGGGAAGCCGCGCACGAACACCGCGGCGACGACGAAGCCGGCCACCGCGAAGCCCGCGGCGGCGACGTACGCACCGGTCGGGCCGACGCCGTCGACCAGGAACCCCGCGACCGCCGAGCCCGCGGCGGCGCCGATGAGCTGACCGGTGCCGATCCAGCCGTAGGCCTCGGCCGTCTCGCTGAAGCGGACGCTCGCCGAGGTCATCGCGAACATCACCGCCAGGGCCGGAGCGATGCCGGCTCCGGCGACGAGGAGGGTCGCTCCGATCCACCACGCATTGAGCGAGAGGACGGTCAGCGAGAGACCCAGGGCCACGATCGCGAAGCGGCGCGCCATGGCCCAGGGGCCGATGGGGATGTGGCCGAACGACAGCCCGCCGGCGAGGCTGCCGACGGCGAAGACGGCGAGGATGAGGCCGGCCTCGAGCCCGCCGTGATCGAAGGTGGCCACGACGCCCGCTTCGACGGCGGAGCAGGCGCCGATGAGGAGGAACCCGGTCGCGGTGGCGAGGATGACCGGCGGCTTGGCGAGCACCCGGCCGAGACCGCGGCGGCTGCGCGGGATACGCACGCGGCCGACCTCGGGGCTGAGGATGAACCACGCCCCGCCGCCGAGCAGGATGATCACGACGAGGAGCAGACCCGGGACGGTGCCGACCTGCGTCGCCACCAGGGTGATGAGCACGGGCGCGAGCACCCAGATGATCTCTTGAAGGGATGCGTCGAGCGAGTAGAGCGGGGTGAGCCGCTTCGCGTTGACCATCTTGGGGTAGATGGTGCGCACGGCCGACTGCACCGGGGGAGTGGAGAGACCCGCGATGAGACCGAGCGCCATGTAGAGGGGGAGCGGCATCTCGATGAGCGCGAGGGTCGTGATCGCGGCCGCGCACACGAGGAGCGTGACGGTAAGGACCCGGCGCATGCCCCAGATGCCCATCCAGCGGCTCGTGACCGGGCCCGCGACGGCCTGGCCGATGCTCGTGGCGGCCAGCACCAGCCCCGCGGCTCCGTAGGAACCGGTGACGTGCTCGATGTGCAGGAGGACCGCGAGGCTGGTCATGCCGTTCGGGAAGCGCGCCGTCAACTGCGCGGCGATGATGCGCCCCACGCCTGGGGTTCGGAGGAGTTCGCGGTAGCCGGCCACCGGATAACGCTACAGCCGACCTCCGACACGCGCCGAGGCGTCCTCGTGCGGGACCGACGCGACACGCCGCGACACGCCCTCGGGCGAATTCGCTCGTCTGTGCAATGTCGGACCCCCCGTCTACCGTCCGACCTGTGGACAGACATCGACCGGTCCCGCCAAATCCGCGGAATCGCGCCCGTCGACAAGGTTCCGGGAGGGGTGCGATCTGTGGATGAAATCGTGGACAACCTGTGTTGTACATGGGGAGAGACGGTGGAAAATCACATCGCTGTAACTACTACCCCTTGTGGTGCCTTCCGATGTCCGTCCCCATATGTAGTATTGAGGTCCCGGCTGGCCCTGCCCGGCCGGACACGGATTTTCCAGGGGAGAGAGAGAACGACATGGCGATCACGGTCTACACCAAGCCGTCCTGCGTCCAGTGCACGGCGACCTACCGCGCACTCGACTCGAAGGGCATCGAGTACAACGTGCTCGACCTGTCCGAAGACCCGTCGGCGCTCGAGCAGGTCAAGTCGCTCGGGTACCTGCAGGCACCCGTCGTCATCACCGACGAGGACCACTGGTCGGGATTCCGTCCCGACAAGATCGACGAGCTCGCTTCGCGCCTCGCCTGATCCGGCGACAGGCTCTCAGACCTTCGTCATGAGCACTGTCTTGTCGGCGACCGAGGCTCCGCTGCTGGTCTACTTCTCGAGCGTGTCGGGCAACACCGCGCGTTTCATCGAGAAGCTCGGCAGGCGGGCCGTGCGTATTCCGCTCCGGCCGACCGATCCGCCCCTCCAGGTCGACGAACCCTTCGTGCTGGTCACCCCCACTTACGGTGGGGGTGCCGGCCGGGGCGTCGAGAAGGGCGCGGTCCCCAAGCAGGTCATCCGATTCCTCAACGAGGAGCGGAACCGACGCAACATCCGTGGTGTCATCGCCGCGGGAAACACGAACTTCGGCGACGCCTTCTGCCTCGCCGGCGACATCATCGCGCGCAAATGCGGGGTGCCGCACCTGTACCGGCTGGAAGTTTTCGGCACCCCCGACGATGTCGAGCGGGTCAACGAGGGATTGGAACGATGGTGGAAGTTGAGCTGACCGACGTGGACTTCAAGACCGAGGCGCGATTCGAGGGATTGGATTACCACGCCCTCAACGCGATGCTGAATCTGTACGACGCCGACGGCAAGATCCAGTTCGACGCCGACAAGCGTGCCGCGCGGGAGTACTTCCTGCAGCACGTGAACCAGAACACGGTGTTCTTCCACTCGCTCAAGGAGCGTCTCGACTACCTCGTCGAGAAGGAGTACTACGAGCCGACCGTGCTCGAGAAGTACTCGATGGACTTCATCCAGGAGCTGAACGACCGCGCGTACGGGGCGAAGTTCCGCTTCGAGACCTTCCTCGGCGCCTTCAAGTACTACACGAGCTACACGCTCAAGACCTTCGACGGAAAGCGCTATCTGGAGCGCTTCGAGGACCGCGTCGTCATGACCGCCCTCGCGCTCGCCGACGGCGACCCCCGCCTGGCCGTGCAGCTGGTCGACGAGATCATCTCGGGCCGCTTCCAGCCCGCCACCCCCACCTTCCTTAACGCGGGCAAGGCGCAGCGCGGCGAGCTCGTGTCGTGCTTCCTGCTCCGCATCGAAGACAACATGGAGTCGATCGCCCGCGGCATCAACTCCGCTCTGCAGCTGTCCAAGCGCGGCGGCGGCGTCGCCCTGCTGCTGTCGAACATCCGCGAGGCGGGGGCTCCGATCAAGCAGATCGAGAACCAGTCGTCGGGCATCATCCCCGTGATGAAGCTTCTCGAAGACAGCTTCAGCTACGCCAACCAGCTCGGCGCGCGTCAGGGCGCCGGCGCGGTGTACCTCAACGCCCACCACCCCGACATCCTGCGCTTCCTCGACACCAAGCGCGAGAACGCCGACGAGAAGATCCGCATCAAGACGCTGTCGCTGGGTGTCGTCATCCCCGACATCACGTTCGAGCTCGCCAAGAACGGCGAGGACATGTACCTCTTCTCGCCGTACGACGTCGAGAAGGTCTACGGCAAGCCGTTCGGCGACATCTCGGTCACCGAGAAGTACCGCGAGATGGTCGACGACCCCCGCATCAAGAAGACGAAGATCAACGCGCGCGAGTTCTTCCAGACCCTCGCCGAGATCCAGTTCGAGTCGGGCTACCCGTACATCATGTTCGAGGACACGGTGAACAAGGCCAATCCGATCGCCGGACGCATCAACATGTCGAACCTGTGCTCGGAGATCCTGCAGGTCAACACGCCGACCACGTACAACGAGGACCTCTCGTACGACACCATCGGCAAGGACATCTCCTGCAACCTCGGCTCGATGAACATCGCTCTCGCGATGGACGGCGGCGACCTCGGCCTCACGGTCGAGACCGCAATCCGTGCCCTCACTGCCGTGAGCGTGCAGAGCCACATCGCCTCGGTGCGTTCCATCGAAGACGGCAACGACCGTTCGCACGCCATCGGCCTCGGCCAGATGAACCTGCACGGCTACCTCGCTCGCGAGCACGTCTACTACGGCTCCGAAGAGGGCATCGACTTCACGAACATCTACTTCTACACGGTGCTGTTCCACGCGCTGCGTGCCTCGAACCGCCTCGCGATCGAGCGCGGCACCGCCTTCGACGGCTTCGAGAACTCCACCTACGCGTCGGGTGAGTTCTTCGACAAGTACACCGAGCAGGTGTGGGAGCCCGAGACGGCGAAGGCCAAGGAGCTGTTCGCGAACGTCCAGATCCCCACGCAGGACGACTGGCGCGAGCTCAAGGCGTCGGTGCAGGCGCACGGCATCTACAACCAGAACCTGCAGGCCGTGCCCCCGACCGGTTCGATCTCGTACATCAACAACTCCACGAGCTCGATCCACCCGATCGCCTCGAAGATCGAGATCCGCAAGGAAGGCAAGCTCGGTCGCGTCTACTACCCGGCTCCGTTCATGACGAACGAGAACCTGGAGTACTACCAGGACGCGTACGAGATCGGCTACGAGAAGGTCATCGACACGTACGCCGCCGCGACGCAGCACGTCGACCAGGGCCTGTCGCTGACGCTGTTCTTCAAGGACACCGTCACCACCCGCGATATCAACAAGGCGCAGATCTACGCGTGGCGCAAGGGCATCAAGACCATCTACTACATCCGTCTGCGTCAGCTGGCGCTCGAGGGCACCGACATGACCGAGTGCGTCTCGTGCATGCTCTGAGCCACTGACCTCTCATCGATCAAGGACACAGGAACGACATGGCTGAGAAGCTGCAGTTGCTGAACCACGTGCAGGCCATCAACTGGAACCGCATCCAGGACGACAAGGACCTCGAGGTCTGGAACCGTCTGGTGAACAACTTCTGGCTGCCTGAGAAGGTGCCGCTGTCGAACGACATCCAGTCGTGGAACACGCTCACCCCCGAGGAGCAGACGCTCACGATGCGCGTGTTCACGGGGCTCACGCTCCTCGACACGATCCAGGGCACGGTCGGCGCGGTCTCGCTCATCCCCGACGCGATCACCCCGCACGAGGAAGCCGTGTACACGAACATCGCGTTCATGGAGTCGGTGCATGCCAAGAGCTACTCGTCGATCTTCTCGACACTGTGCTCGACGAAGGAGATCGACGAGGCCTTCCGCTGGTCGACCGAGAACGAGTTCCTTCAGAAGAAGGCGCGCATCGTCATGGATTACTACCGTGGCGATGACCCGCTGAAGCGCAAGGTCGCCTCGACCCTGCTCGAGTCGTTCCTGTTCTACTCGGGGTTCTACCTGCCGATGCACTGGTCGAGCCGCGCCAAGCTCACCAACACCGCCGACCTCATCCGCCTCATCATCCGTGACGAGGCCGTGCACGGGTACTACATCGGCTACAAGTTCCAGCGCGGTCTCGAGACGGTCGACCAGGCCCGTCGTGACGACATCAAGGACTACACGTTCTCGTTGATGTATGAGCTCTACGACAACGAGGTGGGCTACACGCAGAGCCTGTACGACTCGGTCGGACTGAGCGAAGACGTGAAGAAGTTCCTTCACTACAACGCGAACAAGGCCCTGATGAACCTCGGCTACGAGGCGATGTTCCCCGCGTCGGTGACGAACGTGAACCCCGCGATCCTCTCGGCCCTCTCGCCGAACGCCGACGAGAACCACGACTTCTTCAGTGGCTCGGGCTCGTCGTACGTCATCGGCAAGGCCGAGGCGACCGAGGACGACGACTGGGACTTCTGAGTTCCTTCGGTGCCCCTGGACACCATCCCTGAGAAGGGCCCCCGCGAACACGCGGGGGCCCTTCTGCACGGGAGGGGCCGGACACAGGCCGTTCGAAGGGAGGCGTCAAGATCCTCGCGAAGCTCGACGGACGGTCGCCACCCCGACGAGGGGCCCGAGGGCGGCGCCAGCCGCACCCAGCAGGCCGAGGCCCAGCACCAACGCGAGAGCGTCGGGCCGCTCGTCGGCCGGCGGGGGAACCTCCAGCGTCAGCGGTTCGTCGCGCGCGGCAACGATCTGCGCGGGGGCGAGACGCGAGATCGCGGCGACGGGGTCGACCACGCCGGCACCGAGCGACGGATCGGTGCTCGCTCCCTCCGGCAGCGGTCGAGTCGGCGCATCGGCCGTGACCATCAGGCGCTGGATGACGGCTTCGACGGTGAGCGTGGGGTCGTCGGCTCGGACGAGGGCCGCTGCACCGGCGGCGTAGGCCACGGCTAAGCCGGGCTCGTCGCCGACCACGTGCCCCGCGCCGTCCGGCACGGCGCCCACGAGACCGGCGGAGGGAGCCGCGATATCCGGCGCGGCACCGAGCCGAGACACCTCGACGCCACCGTCCTCGCCGAGCGGCGCGACCGACAGCACACCGTCGAGGCGGGCCGGGTAGGCCGCCGCGTCCGTCGTCGGAGAGCCTGCCGCGGCGACGACGAGGACATCGGCCGCGACCGCCGCCCGCACGGCCTGCTCCAGCTCGGGAGAGCTGGCCGTCGCCGTGAGCGGGACGGCGATCACTCGGGCGCCCCCGTCGACCGCTGCCGTGATGCCCCGTGCCAGGAGAGTCGGCAGCGCGTCGATCAGGGCGATGTCGTCGGGATCGTCCGTGATGCGGACGGGAAGGATCGTCGCCCCCGGTGCGAGTCCCACGAACTGTGTGCCCTCGACGGCCTGCCCAGCGATGAGGGAGCCGACGAAGGTGCCGCGGCCGTAGCAATCGCTGTCGGCGGGACCGCCCGCCAGGTCGACACCCGGCAGCACATGACCCTGCAGCGATGTCGTCGCCGCGCTGACCCCCGTGTCGAGCACGGCCACGACGACATCGCCCGTCGTGCGAGCCCACGCGTGCTCGGCGCCCATCCGCTTCTGCCCCCACGAAGCGCCCTCGATGACCGGCGAACCGGCCGAAGCCGCGCACGACGCCGCGGCTGCCGCGGGAAGGCTCGGCAGCGCGACAGCCGGCAGCCCCGCCGCGAGGGACACCAGGGCGACGACCGTGAGGCGTCGGCGCGTGCGCTTCGTGCGGTCGAGGCTCACTGCGGCGGCTCCGTCCAGCCGATCTGCAGACCGGTTCCCCCGCGTCGCGTGAGAAGAGACGCGCGTCCGGCCGGCAGCGGCCTGCCCCGGCCCGGCGAGAACGTCATCGGCTCGGATGCGGGCATCGAGAGCGTCAGCTCGGGTGTGTTCGACTCGTGCAGGCGTCGGATGACGGCATCCATCGCCGTTCTGCTCGAGCCCGCGCCCGCGCGGGCGAGGACGAGGTGCAGTCCGATGTCGCCCGCCTGCGGGATGAGCTCGACCAGCGGCATGAGTGGGCCCGACATCCCCCCGCCCAGCAGCAGGTCGTAGTCGTCGACGAGCACGAAGAACTCCGGGCCGCTCCACCAGTCCCGCCGACGCAACTGCGCCGGTGTGATGTCGGCGCTCGGTACGCGGCCGCGCAGTTCGGCGACGAGCTTGGCGACCACCTGCTCGGTGGCCGAGGTCGAGAAGGCGGTGGCGAACTGGTACGTCTCCGGGACCGATTCGACGACGCCGCGGCGCGGGTCGATGACGACCATCCGCACGTCGTCGGGCGCATACGCGTCGACGACGCCGCGCGCGATGAGCCGAAGAGCCCCGGTCTTGCCGCTCGCCGAGTCGCCGACGATGCTCAGGTGCGGCTTCAGCGCGAAGTCGTGCCACACCGGCTGAAGGTCTTGCTCGCCGTGCCCGAGCGCGATGATCGGGCCGGGCAGCGTCGGAGCGGGCAGCACGGCGGCGTCGAGCACCGCGGGCAGCATGCGCACCGGCGGGGCGAGGGGACCGTCCCACGCCTCGTCGAGGGCCTCGCCGAGACCTCGGGATGCCGCGGCGAGCCCCTCCACCGAGGTGTCGCCATCGATGCGCGGCACACCGGCGAGGAAGTGCATGCCGTCGACGGTGATGCCGCGTCCCGGCAGCTGCGGCACGGTCGCCGCCTTGCGCATGCCATGGACGGAGTCGATCGGGTCGCCCAGCTTCAGCTCCACGCGCGTTCCGAGCTGGTCGCGCAACGAGCTGTGCACGTCGGTCCAGCGGCTCGTCGAGATCATGACGTGCACGCCGTAGGCCAGGCCCTGCCGCGCGATCTCCCGCAGCGTCATGTCGTGCTCTTCGAACTCGGCGCGCAGAGCCGCCCAGCCGTCGACGACCAGGAAGACGTCGCCGAACTGCTGCTCGGCGAGCTCTCCGGCGGCGCGCTTGGCGCGGTACTCGGCCATGCCCTCGAGAGCTGCGTCGGTGAAGAGTTGTTCGCGGTCGCGGAGCAGGGTGCGCACCTCGGCGATCGTGCGCGCGACCTGCTCGGCCTGCCGGCGGGTGGCGACACCGCCGACGTGGGGGAGTCCTTCGAGCGTCGAGAGGCCGCCGCCGCCGAAGTCGATGCAGTAGAACTGCACCTCGGCCGGGGTGTGCGTGAGCGCGAGGGCGCTGACCATGGTGCGCAACAACGTCGTCTTGCCGGATTGGGGGCCTCCGGCGATGCCGACGTTGCCGCCCGCGCCGGCGAGGTCGATCTCGTAGAGCTCCCGCGTCTGCTCGTAGGGCTTGTCGACCACGCCGATCGGCACGCCGAGGTGCCCGGAGCCGGTCCACCCGATGGCGTGCAGTCCGCGGTCCGGGTCGACCAGCAGCGGCGGCAGGAGCTGATCGAGCGTCGGCGGCGCGGCGAGCGGCGGCAACCAGACCTGGTGAGCCGGGGGGCCGAAACCGACCAGGCGGTCGACGATCATCGACATGACCGTGTCGTCGACCCCGGGCGAGATACCCGTAGGGGCGGGTCCGGCGGCCGTTTCTTCCGGCACGGGCAGTGACGTGTCCTCGACCACGGGGGGCGCGACGCGCGACGCCTGGAAGACGACGACCTGCTGACGCACTTCTTCCTGTCGCTCCTCGCGCGTGCGCCGCCGGTAGGTGCCCGAGACGTACGCGGCTTTGAACCGCGTGAGCGTCGCGACGTCGCTGCGGAGGTACCCGTTGCCGGGTGCGTTCGGCAGTTGGTGCGCGTCGGGGACGCCGATGACGCTCCGGCTCTCCATCGCCGAGAACGTCCGCAGGCCGATGCGGTACGACAGATGGCTCTCGAGTTTCGTCATGCGGCCGTCCTCGAGGCGCTGGCTGGCCAGCAGGAGATGCACACCGAGGGAACGCCCCAGCCGTCCGATCATGACGAACAGCTCGGCGAAGTCCGGATTGGATGCCAGCAGCTCACTGAACTCGTCCACGATGACGAACAGCGTCGGCATGGCCTCGAGCGGTGCTCCCGCGAGCCGCGCCTTCTCGTGCTCGAGCAGCGACGAGTAGTTGCCGGCCGCGCGTAGATATTCCTGCCGCCGGTTCAGCTCACCCGCCAGGGCGTCCTGCATGCGGGTGACGAGCGTCGCCTCGTCGGCGAGGTTCGTGATGAGCGCCGAGACGTGGGGCAGCTCGTCGAGGCCCAGAAACGTCGCGCCCCCCTTGAAATCGACGAGCACGAAATTGAGGGTCTCGGACGAGTGCGTCATCGCCATGCCGAGCACGAGCGTGCGCAGCAGCTCGCTCTTGCCGGAGCCGGTGGCCCCGATGAGAAGGCCGTGCGGCCCCATGCCACCCTGGGCGGCCTCTTTGATGTCCAGATGCACGGGGTGTCCGCGCTCGTCGACGCCCAGCGGGATGCGCAGGCGCGTGCGATCGAGGCCCTCGCGCAGAGAGCTCGCGGGGGACCACTTGTCGACGTCGTCGATGCCGAGCAGCGTCGGCAGCTCGAAGTCCGACACCATCGGCTCGCTCGCATCCGCCGAGCGACCGCCCGCACGGTAGGGAGCGATCACACGAGCGAGCGCCGTCGCGGCGGCGAGACTCATGGCATCCGGAACGCACAGCAGCGAGCGCTGCACGCCCTCGGTGCGATCGCGGCGCAGCATGTGCACGGCATCCGTCCGCACGTCCAGCAGAAGACCCGACGTGTCGTTCTCGTCCACCTCGACGCCGAGGGTGATCGCGGTGGTGCAGCGGTATCCGCCCGACGTGATGCGCGACCCGGGCGCGGGGGCGATGCCGTCGAAGACGACGAGATGGTAGGGCTCTTCGGCGGTGGGAGAGGCGCCGGGCTCGAAACGCGAACGCCCGTTCATGTCGGCGTCGATGAGCTCGATGAACTCGGCGACGTCCGTCGCGAAGAGTCGCGCAGATCCCGCTCCGTCCTGGCCGCTCGGGTGCTGCGCGTGCGGCAGCCACTTCGTCCAGTCCCAATCGGCGGCGCGATCGGGTGACGCACAGACGGCGACGCGCAGCTCATCCGGCGCGTGCGTCGTCACCGCTTGAGCAACCAGCGCCCGGGCCATGCTCCGCGCGGCATCTGCGTCGCCCGTGAGCCGGATGTTCGCGAGACGACGGACGAACAGGGAGACGGGAAGGTCGGGCACCGAGCCGTGCACGGCGATGAAGCGCCGCAGCGCTCGCGCCGAAAGGGGCTCCAGATCGGCGATGGGCTTGGTCGAGAGGGGCGTGATGCGCTGGCTGAGGCTGTGCGACCCGGTGCCGATGCGCAGCTCGCCGAAGTCGCCGTGAGTGCCGCGGCGCTCCCACAGCCGCGCGGTCATCGCCATGTTCGACAACGACGCCGGGTCGGGATGCCGCCACATCAGGGAAGCGCGCTGCTGCGCGGCCGCACCTCGGACCTTTCCGCGCATCTGCCCGAGGTAGCGGAGGAAGTCCCGGCGATCGCCGCGCACGGTGGTCCGGCGTTCGGCCGCGGCCCGGGTGAGCTGCACCAGCACCATGAGTACCGCCAGGGCCAGCATGCCCAGGAAGAGTCCGACGGCGAGGGCGGGATTGCGCTCGCCGAGGAAGACGAGCATCATCACCCCGCTGATGAGCATCATCGGCACCATCATGAGCATCGTCAGCGGGTCCTTCGGCTGCAGCTCCGGCAGCGACGGCGGCTCCTGCAGTTCGATGTCGCCCGAGGGCAGCTCGGGCGGCTTCTCTCTCTGCTGCCTGCGGAAGGGGATGGTGCTCATGTCGGCTCTCCTCGCTGCATGTGCGTCACCCCTTCCACGGCTGTCCCCCCGCGCGGGGTTCATCGCGACGCCGCCGACGTCGTGCCTCCACGATGAACCCTCGCTTCGTCTCGGTGCGTGTGCAGTGCATGACCACGCTCGATCAGCGCACAGCACCCGGCACGGCAGAGGATCACCGGCGGGCCGAGGAGCCCTTCGTCGCCGCGAGCACCGGCGACATGTGCCGCCTCAGCGTGGTCGGACCGACCTCCCGCGTCGAGCTCGCCGTCCCGTCGCACATCCCGATCGCGGAGTTGCTGCCGACGATCGTGGGCCATCTCGACCCGTCGCTCGCGACACGGGGCCTCGACCACGGGGGGTGGGTCCTGCAACGCCTCGGCCACGCGCCGCTCGACGAAGACCTGGGTACGGCATCCGCGGGGCTCCTCGACGGCGACGTGCTGTTCTTGCGCCCGCGCGCGGCCGCACTCGCCCCGGCGCAGTATGACGACGTCGTCGACGGCGTGCAGTCGGTGCTCGATGCGCGCGATGACGACTGGTCGTCCAGGTCGACGCGCCGATCGGCTCTGGCCGCGACCGCGGTCGCCTCTTCGGCGGCCGTCGTCATCGCCGGCGGCGCCGGCACGATCGCCCCCATCATGGCGGGGGCGCTCGCCCTGGTGCTGCTCGCCGCGGGAGTCCTCGTCGGGCGGCTGTGGGACGACCCGATGGGGGCGGTCCTGACCGGTGTGGGCGTGACCGCAGCCGGCGTTGCGGGCGCGACGGTGCCCGCCGCCCTGTTCCCCGGCGCCGAGGCGTCTGCGCCGGCGATCCTCGCGGCGGGAGCCGCCCTGTGGGGGGTCGCGGCGGGTGCGGCGGCCTACGCCCGCGGCGGCGTCCGTCCCGTGCTGTTGGCCTCGACGGGCGCGGCCATGTTGGCGGTCTCCGCCCTGTCTCTGCCGCTCGTGCTCGGTCTCGACCTGGCCGCCGCGGCGGCGATCCTCGTGGTCCTCGCGCTCGGTCTGGCGCGCGGCATCCCGGGGCTCGCCGCGTGGATCGGCGGACTGGCCGTCGATTCCGTGCCGCTGTCGACGGCAGAGTTCCAGACCGGCCTGGACGCCGTCCCAGCCGACGACGTGCAGCGGCGCGCGACGGTCGCGCACCAGACGGCCACCGCTCTGTGGGCCGCTTGGGCCGCCCTGCTGTGTGCGGCGCTGATCGACCTCGCGCTGGTGCGCGAGTGGACCTGCGTGGCCCTGACGGTCGCCGCAAGCGTGGCGGTCGCGCTGCAGGCGAGAGAGCTGCACGCGACGCTGCAACGCGGTGCGGTGCTCGTCGCCGCCGCTCTGCCGGCGGCGGTGCTCGGTGTCGCGCAGGCCGCGGTCCTCGACCCGGTCTGGCAGGTCCTCTCGGTCCTCCTGCTGATCGTCGTCGCCGGCCACGCGTGCGTGCTGGCCCTGGTGCTTCCGCGCACGCGTCTCGCACCGACCTGGGGGCGAGCCGGCGACGTCCTGCACTGGTGCTGCGCCATCGCCGTGCCCGGTCTGATGCTCGCCGTGGCGGGTCTCTTCGATTGGATCGCGGACATCGTGTGAACCATCCTCGGCCGTTCGGCCGTGGTCGAGATGACGGCAGGAAAGGAGAGACGACATGTACGGCAGACGGGATCTCGTCGACGCGCACCTGTTCCTGCGCGGGCGTCTCTCGGCGGCGGTCCTGCGGTCCGACCCCGACTCGCCCGATCGTCCGCTGCGGCGCACGTCGACCGGCATGGGGATCGGCGCCGCCGTCGCGGCGGCCGCAATCGTGGTCGTGGTCGTCCTCAACCTGTTCCTGTTCACGACGAACGACAGCTGGCGCGAGCAGCGCGGCGCGCTCCTCGTCGATGAGACCACCGGTAGCCGCTACGTGCTCATCGACGACGTGCTCCACCCCGTCATGAATCTGGCATCCGCCGCCCTTCTCGTCGGGGGACCGCCGTCCGTCGTCCGCGTCTCGAGTGCGGACCTCGCGTCCGTGCCCCGGGGCCGCGCGGTGGGCGTCGAGGGTCTGCCCGACGAACTCCCGTCCGCCTCGTCGCCCGCGCCGACCTGGACCGCGTGCGCTGCCGACGGAACGACGTCTCTGACGATCGGCGGAGCGCCGCGGACCACGCCCCTGGGCGACGGTGAGGGAGCGCTCGTGACATCGGGTGGCCAGCTGTGGCTCCTCTGGGACGGGGTGCGCTCTCGCGTCGAGGAGGCCTGGGCCGCGCGCGCGATCGGCTTCGAGCCGACGCAGGCCACCCCGGTCGAGCCCGCGTGGTTGGACACCATCCCCGATGGTCGCGACCTCGACCTGTCGCCTCTGACGCTCGGCGGGGTCGGACCGGAGATCGCCGGGCAAGGGACCACGCTCGGGCAGGTGATGGATACCGAGGGCGACGGGTCACGCTACGTCGTGACCTCCAGCGGCCTGATGCCCATCACCGAGACGGTCGCGGCGCTGCTCACCGCGGCCCCGGCCTCTGGGCTGCCGTCGCCGCGCGCTCTGGATCGGCGCGATCTCGTCGCGGCGCGGATCGCGGATGCTGCGTCGTGGCAGGACGAGCTGCCCCGCACGCCCCCGACGCCGATGGCGCCGGATGCGGCGCCGTGCTCGGTGTGGGCGGACGGACGGACGACCATCGCGTCCGTCGAGACCACCGCGCTCGTCGAGGCAGGCGGGGCCGTCGAGGTCGCCCCGGGCGCCGGGCTCCTCGCCGCCACGGCGGCTGCGCCGGGCGTCAGCGGAATCGGCCTGTACCTCGTCTCGGACGACGGCACCAAGTACCCCGTCGCCGACACCGCCACGGCATCCGCCCTCGGGCTCGACGCCTCTCGATCTCCTGCCGTGCCGGAAGCGCTGCTCGCGCTCCTGCCGACAGGCCCCACGATCGCGACGTAGGAGAGGAGGCGCCCGCAGGTTTCGTATCCACGTCCCCATTCGTTCGAACTCATCCCCTCATCACCCCCGAATAAGGAGAAAGTCATGGCACAGCTCACCGGTTTCGAAGCAGGAACCCTCCAGCAGATCATCAGCCGCACGATGGAGCAGGTCTCCGCGATGGAGGCCGCCCGCGGTCGCGTCGAGGACGCCACCCAGACGATGGCCGCAGCGGCGCGGGCGGAGGCCGGCATCGTGCTGCAGCGCCGGCTCACCGAGTGGCAGAGCGAGTACAGCGACATCAAGAACAAGCTCGACGTCCTGAACACCCAGGTGCAGGCGCTGCTGACGCAGCGCACCAACACCGACGACTCCACCACGTCCAGCGCCGCGGCCTGATCACCCCTTCCCCCCGAAAGGAAAACGCTATGTCCTTCAACGTCGACCTCGTCCAGTTCGAGGTGGCCAACCAGTCGCTCAACAGCTCCTGCCAGGAGGTCGAGCAGATCCTGCAGAACATCTACGACACCATCCGCCCGATGGGCGAGGCCCAGTGGGGCCGCTCGCTGCCCGTGTGGGGCGAGCTGCAGCAGCGCTGGAACGTCGAGTACGAGGAGGTCCAGCAGGCGGGCCTCAACATCAAGAACGCCGCCATCCGCGTTCGCGAGGAGTTCTTCGACGGCGACGTGCGCGGCGCGGCCGTCTTCAACTGAGCACGACGGGGTACCCGCCGTCGGCGGGTACCCCGTGACCCCGACGAGAGGAGAAATCGTGGCAGATGACGGCACCCGCGTCGCCTTCGATCGCGAACAGTACAAGCAGGTCAAGGCGCTGGTCCAGGACGTCGAGACCACCACGGACGACGCGCTGTACGGCACGGACGGTTACGCCATCAGCTCGGATCTGCGTGCCCAACCCGTCGAGGCGCGATGGGAGGCTGCCGCGCAGGTCGGCAACACCGTCTCGGCGCTCGCCGGTCAGGTGCGTTCGTTCACGGACACCTTCACCGAGAAGACGTTGCCCGAGTTCCGCGACCAGCTGGACAAGGCGGAGCAGCTCTTCGAGGAGACCGACGATCTGAGCGCGGTGCAGGCCCAGGCCTGACCGAGAACCCACCCCGAGAACCCCCTGCGAACGAGGAGACGACATGGCCGAGGACGAGACCACCACGGGCTCAGGCGACCACGGAGCGACGGGCGCAGGGGGTTCGACGAGCGGGTCCACCGCGACGGGGGACATGGGGTTGGAGGCGCTCCTCGCGCTTGTCGCGGGTGTGGAGGACAGTGGACTGGCGACGGTGCTCGACGAGCTGCAGGCCGCCGAGAACGGATGGATCGGCGGGACGCCCGGCGGAGCGGGCCGTGACGACTGGTCGGCGGACATGCGGTACGGATACTTCCATTACGAGGACAACGTCCGCACGTACGAGCTCATCAACAACCCGGACTCCGGCGTCCGTTTCGCCGACGCCTTCCAGGCGCTGAGGAACAACGTCGCCAAAGTGGCCAGTGACAACGGCCCGGGGCTCAGCGCCCGGCGATCCGATACGGCGGCCGCCCTGTTCGAGACGTTCACGTCGGTGATCGGGCAGAACGCCGAGGAGATCTCCGCGCGCGCGACGGCGCTCGGTGCAGAGGACTCGTCCATCCGCGGCTCGGCGGCGACGGCCCTGCTGGCGCAGCTCACCGCACAGCAGAAATCACTCGCCTCCCTGCACCGCCAGCTCACCGATGACGGCGGCGTCGGGGCCAACCTGCGGACCGTGGCCGAGGCGGTACGCACCTTCGAGACATCCGTGCAGAACACGTGGAACCAACACCAGGAGGCCATCGCCAATCGTGCGGCGCAGGCCAAGTCGGCGGTGATGGAGGACATCGTCCGGTACATCGAGGAAGCCGACCGCGCCTGGCGCGCCGGGGCGAAGGGACGCAACGGCATGTCGGTCGAACATGCCAAGGGCGTCTTCGCCGCCTACACCTGGGGCGACCGCGCACAGCTCGCCCCGCCGGGGTTCACCGGCGTCGGTGGAGATCTACGGAGCCCGTCGACGTACGGCCCCATCAACCGCGCGATCTCGCAGTCCGTGCGCGACGTCCTCGCGACGGCCGCGGCCGAGGTCTACGCGGCACAGCAGACCCTCGAGACGGCCATGCGATCGTCGTTGCGGGCTCTCAAGCAGATGCAGGATCCGACCGCGATGCCGGAGGACCCGTCTCTTCTCTACCCGGGAGGGAACGGAGTAGGCGGGGACGGCTCGGGCGGGGGCGGTGGCGGTGCCTCGGGTAACGGCGACGGTGTGTTCGGCGATGGTCCGGGTGGCGGCGCGGGTGCCTCGGGTAACGGCGACGGTGTGTTCGGCGACGGTCCGGGTGGCGGCGCGGGTGCCTCGGGTAATGGCGACGGTGTGTTCGGCGACGGTCCGGGTGGCGGCGCGGGTGCCTCGGGTAATGGCGACGGGGTCTTCGGTTCCGGTCCGGGTGGCGGCGCGGGTGCCTCGGGCAACGGCGACGGGGTCTTCGGTTCCGGTCCCGGTGGTGCCGGCGGCGGTGCGGCAGCGGGAGTCGGCGGTGGGGGCGCGGGCTCGGCGGGCGGAGCCGGTGTCGATGGCGATGGCGGCTTCGGCGCAGTCGGCGACGGTACGGGTCCGGGCGGCGCCGGTGCCTTCGGCGGGTCCGGATCCGGCGGCGTGGGCGGGTTCGGCGCAGAAGGCGCAGGCGGCGGCGCGGGGACCGGCTCGTGGTCCACCGGCGATGTCGGGAGTGGTCAGGGCATCGGTGGCGTGGGTGTCGTGGGCACACCCGGGGGCGGCGGGGGTGGCTTCGGCGGCGCGCGCGGGACCAACAGCGGATCAGCCGGCCGACGACCCGGGACGAGCGACGGTGCCTACGACGACGGGGCTTCGCTGATTCCGGACGACGTGGCCATGCCCGACCTCGACGAACCGGCGGCGGACTTCGCCGGGCTCACGGCCCCCACCGAGTCCGGAGGCGGCGCCGGTGTGAACGGATCGACGTCGGCGCCGGGAGCCGCCCTTCCCGATCTCGGGTCTTCGGGCGCGGGCGCCGGCGGCGGTGCCGGCTGGACGGCCCCCGGAGCGACCGCCGGCGGTGCGGGTCTCGGAAGTGGCGTCGGCACGGGCGCCGGCAGCACGGACTCCGATTGGTCGACGGGCGGCGCCGGGTTCGGCAACGACGTCGGTGCGGGTTCCGGCGGCGCGGACGGTCTCGGCTCCGACTGGGCGTCGGGCGGCAGCGGCTCGGGCGTGGGCGGCGCTGCCGGTGCGGGTTCTGCCGGTGCCGGTGTCGGCTCCGACGGGGCGTCGGGCGGTGTCGGCGCGGACTGGTCGACCGGGGGAGCCGGGTTCGGGGACGACGTCGGCGCGGGTTCGGGCGGTGCGGCCGGCTCCGGGGCGGACTGGTCGACCGGCGGTGGCGGTGCCGGCTTCGGCGGTGGTGTCGGTGCGGGTTCTGATTGGTCGTCGGGCGGTGCGGGTGCGGGTGGTTCCGGCTCAGACTGGTCGACGGGCGGTGCGGGTGCGGGTGGTTCCGGCTCGGACTGGTCGACGGGCGGTGGCGGTGCCGGTTTCGGTGATGGCGTCGGTGTCGGTGCCGGCGTGGGTTCTGACTGGTCGACGGGCGGTGCGGGCTCGGGCGCTGGTGCCGGTGCGGGCTCCGACTGGCTTCCCGGTGGCGGTGGCGCCGGGGACGACTGGGCGGCCGGTGGCGGTGCCGGTATCGGGCAGGACGGCGGCGCCGGCTTCGACTGGTCGCCCGGACGAGGAGTGGATCTCACCCCCGGTGTCGGCGCGGACGCGGGCGATTTCGCCGCGGGCGGCGGTGCGGGCTTCGGGGGCAGCGGTGGCGCGAGCGACCTCCCGAACGTCGGCGGTGGCGGATACTCGCCCGGCGGAGGCGTCGGCGGGGCCGGCATGCTCGGGGACGCCGGCTCGGGCATCGCCGGCTCAGGCGGCGGAGCGGGCGACGCCGCGTCCTTCGGCGCCCCCGGCGGCGGCGCCGGCGGAGACACCTGGGGCGCGACCGACGGCGTCCGCGGTCAGGACGACTTCGCCGCGGGCGGCGGTGCGGGCGGTAACGGAGCCGTCAACGGCGGCGCGGCCGGCGGCGGAGGGATGGGCGGCGGAGGGATGCCGATGATGCCCATGTCGCCGCAGGCGCAGGCGTCGCGGGACCGCGACCGGGAACGCAACACCTGGCTCGCCGAAGACGAGTCCGTCTGGGGCACGACCAACGTGGACGGCAACGGGGTCGTCGGCCTCGGCGAGGAGCGCGAGCCGGTGCAACCGGCGCACGTCCCGGCCGGTGTGGCTGCCGGACGCGCGCCCGTCGCGGGCAGGCGCGCCGAGTCCGGCGCGTCCGAAGAGGCTGCGGTGGCGCAGCAGAAGGGATCATGATGCAGTTCACCGGAGACGACATCGAGCAGATGATGACGGAAGTGCGCCAGACGCACGCCGATCTCGCCGCCCGCGCCGCCGACATCGACGCGCTGACGGCGACCGCGACGTCGAAGGACCGTGTGCTGAGCGCCACGGTGGATGCGCGAGGTGTGCTCACCGATCTGCGGATGACCGGCCAGTCGTGGCGCGAGCTCGCACCGAAAGAACTGTGCGCCAAGATCGTCGCCGTCGTCGCGCAGGCGCAGCGCGAGGTTCAGGAGCGCGGTCGGCTTCTTCTCGCCGAGGGCGGACCGGACGGCCTCGATCCCGCGGCGGGACTGCCGACCGCGGATGAGATGACGGCCATGATGCAGACCATGGTCGACCAGCTGCAGGGCGGTCGCCATGAGCGATGACCGCTTCGCCGCCGACCCCGACCGGATGCGTCAGAGCGCGCGACGGATCAGCGCCCTCCACAGCCGGGTGCGGGGTCTGTCCGCGACCGTCGAGCAGCTGGCATCCCGTTATCCGAGCGCGGCGGGCGACGGCGACTTCAAAGAGTCGTACGACGCGAACTACGTGCCGGCAGCCGAGGCCGCCCGCGCGTTCACCGCGCAGCTCGCGACCTCCGTCGAGGAACTCGCCCAGGACACGGCGACGGTGGCCGGCGAGTTCGCCGAGACGGAGAACGTCGCCGTGCGCGAGAGCCGACACCAGAAGTAATCGGCCGGAGACCGGCTCGGCGGGACGTCCGCCGGGCCATCGAGGAAGGGGGACGCGATGGCGCTCATGGTCAGCAACGAGGCCGCGAATCTCTTCCTCGTGCTCGCGGGAGAGCGCTTCCCGATGGCGAACGAGGACCAGCTGCGCGACCTCGCGCGGGGCTGGCAGCTGGCCGCTCGCGAGCTCAGCGATCTCGACGGCGACCTGCGCCGCGATCTGATGGCGACGCAGCGTGACTTCACCGGCAGAAGCCGCGACGCGTACGACCAGTACATCGTCTCGCTCACCGAGGGCGACGCGCTGCGGGAGGTCGCCGAATCGATGCTCTCGAGCTCGCAGTTCCTCAGCAAGCTCGCGCTCGACGTCGAGTACACGAAGTACACCCTGATCGGCGCCCTGATCGCGCTCATCGCCGAGATCGCCTGGGCGATCGCCATGGCGGTGCCGTCGTTCGGGTCGTCGATGGCCTGGCTCGCCGCGCGCAAGGCGATGTACTCCATCCTGTTCCGTACGGTGCTGCGCAAGCTCCTCGCCGAGATCGCGAAAGGGGCGGCGTTCAACGTCCTGAGCGAGGTCGCCATCGACGCGGTCGCGCAGCTCGCGCAGATGGCGGAGGGCAATCGCACCGACTGGGACGGTGACAAGACCTCCGGTGCAGCGGCGGGAGGCGCTCTCGCGGGCATGTTCGGCGGCGCCGTCATCGTCGGTGGCGCGGCGATCGGCAAGGGCCTCGGCAAGGGCGCCGGCGACATCGCCGTGCCCGGACCGGGTAAGGGGGCGGGCGGCGATGCTCTCGACGCCGTGCCGAGCCCGAGCGGGGGTCCGACGCCGACCCCGCGTCCGACGCCGAGCCCGAGTCCGGCGCCGCCCACCCCGACGCCCAAGCCGGGGCCGGCGCCCACCCCGACGCCGGGCGGCTCGGGGCCGTCACCGGTGCCCTCGCCGACGGGAGCGGGGCCACGGCCGCACGGCTGGCGAGAGACCGGTCAGGGCATCGTCACGGACTTCGCCGGCGAGGCGTTCGTCGAGGTGATGACGGAGGGCACGTACAACGCCATTCAGGGACAGGGGTTCGATGTCAGCGCCGGCGGAGTGATGTCGGCGGCGTCGTCGAGCATCGGCACCGGTCTCGGCGAGGCAGCCGGATTCCACCTCGGCGGCGGGTCCGCCCAGGACGGCGGGGATGCCACGGGCGAGGGGACGAGCGCGGATGATCGATCCGGCGCGATGTCCGAAGGCGGCGCAGCGCGTTCCTCCGCGGGGCCGATGACGAACCCCGCCTCGGGCTCGGGCACGGGTGTGGGACGAGCCCCGGGTCCGGCGGCGACGCCCGTCGCGGGCGTGGGCACGGGGCCGGGCAGACGCCCGGCGAGCGACGCGGTCGGTGGCCCGGCAGCCGACCCCGACCGTGCCGCGGCGGCACCGGAACGCGGGCAGAGCTCTCCCGGGACTCAGCCCCCCTCCGGGGCGACGATGCCGCCCGCGCCGCGGGGGGAACGGCCGCACGCCGAGTCCTCGATGGGGGCGGCGGCACCGACCGATTCGGCCGCTTCGCGCCCCGTGGCATCCGCACCCTTCGGACAGCCCTCGTCGGCACCGGATCCGGTCGGTCCGCCCGCGACGCCGGGTGCCGGTCAGAAGGCGACGGCGGACCCCGGGAGCTCCGACCGGCCCGGAGCGCCGACCGATCCGCGCGCGACGCCCGGTGGAGGTCCGTCGGGCGATGACGGCGAGACGGCGACCGGTCCGACGGCGCCGCCCGACTCGGCGACGGCCTCCGGTGTCGATGCACGGCCGGCTCCCGCTCGCCCCTCGGACGCGGTGACGCCCGGCTCTGCGGCGACGCCGGGCTCTGCGGCGACGCCGGATCCCGCGGGGACGCCGGGTCCTGCGGCGACGCCGAACCCAGCGGCGACGGACACGACCGGTCCGGCGGACGCGGCAGCCGGCCCCGCGACGTCGGGCGCTCCGGGGCGCGGCGAGGCGGTCGCCGAGACGCCCGTCCCGGCACCGGCCGACGCGGCCGCGCCCGGCGAGACGATCGCCGAGGTGACCGAGCCCGATCCTGCCGAGACGCCCGCCCCTGTCGTGACGCCAGGCCCGCCGCCTGCGCACGCAGCGACTCCCGACACGGCGCCGGTCGACGGGTCGACGCCGGGACCCGCGGTGACCCCGGCGCCGGGACAGGCGGATCCGGCGACGGTCAACCCGGGGGCTACCCCCGGTGCGGAGCCTTCGGACACGGCGCCCGCGGACACGGCGACTCCCGGGCCGTCGCCGTCCGGCGCGCCCACGCCGGGCCCTGCGGCGGCACCCGTCTCGACGCCGGAGCCGGACCAGCCCACCTCTGAGCCGGCAGCGACGCCCGGGCCGGCGACGCCCGATGCGGCGGCGCCTCGACCCGAGGTGACGCCGGCGCCGGCGCCGGCGGACGCGTCGACGCCCGCACCGGAGACGTCTGACACGGCGACCTCCGACCCGACGCCGGCCGATGCATCGACACCGGGACCCGTGCGGACGCCGACACCGGGACAGGCCGAAGCCGCAATGCCCGAGCCGGGGGCCACTCCCGACGCGGCGCCTTCGAACACGGCGCCTTCGAACACGGCGCCCTCGGACCCGGCGCCTTCGAACGCGGCGCCGGCGGACACGACGACGCCCGGGCAGGCGACGTCCGACGGGTCGACGCCTCGACCCGTCGTGACGCCCGATCCGGCACCGGTCAACTCGAGCCCCGGACCCGTGGGGACGCCCGGCCCGGCGCCGACGGAGACGGCGACGCCCAGCTCGACGGCGACGCCGGGGCCCGCGGCGACGGGCCCAGGAACGGCCGGCCCGTCGACGACGCCGGACCCGGGGGCTGACACCGCCACGCCCTCCGCCACGGCGACGCCCGACCCGTCCACCCGGTCCGATCCGGCCCCCGGCCCGGCAGCGGACGGTGCGCAGCGGGGGACACCGCACGACGGTGATCGCCCGCACACCGACGACCTCACCGCCGCACCCCTGTCGTCCGACGGCGGGTCGGACACGTCGCGTCCGACGGTCGATGAGGTCGGGCCCGACCGCCGCGCGGGGGATTCCCCAGCAGATGGGCGGGAGACGGCCGATGCGTCGCCGGCGGCTTCGTCCGCGGTAGCTCCCGGCCGCGCACGGCCCGCAGGAGACCCCGCGCCCGTTTCCGCGGCGGATCCGGCGGTGACCCCGAACGGCTCGCCGCGTGAGGCGACGGCATCCGATCCCCGTCCGGGTCGCGCAGAGGCGGCCGACGGTTCGGCAGGCATCGCCTCGGGAGGGCCGGCCCTTGCGCCGACGGCCACGCCGCGCGTGGACGCACCGGCGCCCACCTCGGGAACGGTCTCACCGGCACGGCACACCGCCCCGACGAACGCGGCATCGGGAGCCCCGCAGCCGAAGGCGCCGGCGACCGTCCCGTCGTCCGCGCAGCCGACGACGTCGTCGCCGTCCGCACGGCCCCCGGCGCCGACCGCGCTGCCGTCTGCCCTCCCGGCGTCTTCGCCGGCGCCGGCCCCGACGCCGGCGCGCGTCACGCCGGCGCGCGCGGCCGCCGGTACGACTTCGGGGCAGCCGAAAGCGGCGCGGCAGGACGCGGGCGGCACCCCGCAGCCGGGACCCGGGCCGGCGAGCACGCGCCCGGCGGTGCCCGTGGTCGCGTCTTCCTCGTCGGCACGCCCCCCGGCGGCGACGCCTGCGTCGTCCGCGGGCCCGGCGGCGCGGATACCCTCCTCTCCGCCCCCGCCGCCTCCGCTGCCGAATCGCGCGCCGCGGACGCCCGCCGCGGCGACCGCGGGCCCCTCGCGGACCCGCCGCCGCCCGACTCCGCAGCCGCCGGCACCGGATCCGCGACGGTCCGCCGCGAGCGACGAGGGCTGGCGGCACGCGCCCGCTGCGACGGCGATGTGGTCGGACCCGTCGAACCCCCTCCGCGAGTCGGACTGGCGCCCCCGGCTCGCGTCCGCGACGCCGCACCGCGTCGACCAGACCGCTTTCGACGTGCGCGCCGATGGCCGGACAGGGCGGCTTGACCGCTTCGAGGGACGCATCGCCTACGACCGGGCGCGCGTCATCGTCCCCGACGGTCGGGCGATCCAGGTCTACACCGTGCGCGTGCACCTGGTGCGAGGGACGGGCGTCACCGACGCCGAAGTCACCGCCGCGCAGGACCGCGCCCGGGCGAGCGTGACGACCATCGTCAATCGCGGATATCGGCTTCCCAGCGGCGATCAGATGCATCTCGACGTCGAGTTCACCCCCACCGCCGCCACCGCGCACGCCACCGTGCGGGTCGTCGCCGGTGTCGACGAGGTGGGGACGACCGGCCGGGGGCCGGACGGGCAGCCGGTCACCGCCACGGACCAGCGGACGTGGCGGACGGACGAATCCGGTGCGGTGTTGACGCACGAGCTGCTGCATTTCCTCGGCCTCGCCGACGAGTCGGTCGACACGCGGCGCGTTCTGCTGCAGGACCCCACGCGCAGCGGCGTGAACAGCGACACCGGGATCATGGGCGATGCGGTCCATCGCGGCGGCGCAACGGTGTATCCGCGGCACCTCTGGGCGATCGAGCGCATCGCCGACGGCGAGCATCAGCTGCCCGATAGGCAGTACCCGGCGAATGAGATCCTCCAGGGGCAACCGCTGCCCGTCTCTGCCATCGGTGATCCGCGCGACCTACGGAGGCAGGTCGCCCGTCACCTGCGCGTGCGCCCCGAACGCGTCTCCCGTTCCCTGGGACTGCGAGACGAGTCGACGGCGGCGGAGGTCGCTGCCGCATGGCGCGACGTGCTCGCTTCCGGGGTCATCACGGTCGACGGGCGCACAGCCGTGGTGCACCGCACCGACGTGCGCATGCCGGCCGTGACACCGACGGCTCCGTCGGCGAAACCGGTGGCGACCGACGACGCTCCCGCGGCCGCCAAGCCCGAGGCGCAGGCCGAGGACGTCTTCTCGCGCACGCAGAACGTGGAACTCGGGGCGAAGGAGTCCCTGAGCACCTCCCATCAGGTGGCAGGGCAGGTGACGGTGGCCGCGGGCTTCGGGCCCGGGTACCCCGCCGTGACCTTCGGCCTGGGCGCCGGTACGGGCTCCGACCTCGGCATCAAGACGACGCTCAGCGACACGGCGACCCCGGCGACCGCACCGACACCCGCGCACGCCACGGTGTCGCTGACGCTCACGACGGACGCCAGGACGACACCCCTCCGCGTCGACATGAGCCTGTCGATGCCCGAGCTGGAGCACACCGTGCCCCATGCGACCCCGCAGCGCGGACGCGCGCCCGGCGCGCCCGCCGACGCGCGAAGCGCCGACCTCCGCGGCATCCGTCCCCAGCGCGTCACCCATCTCGACACCGCCGCGGTCCGTCCGACGTCGCAGAGAGACGTCGATGCGCTCACGAGCCTGCTCACGGCCTCGGGCGAGGCGACGGCGAAGGGCGACTCCCTGACGTTCTCGGTGGATGCCGGAGCGCCGCAGGTCACCTTCCGCGGAGTGTCCGCGGGGTCGAGCAAGACCGCGAGCAGCACCGCCTTCTCCTCGGGCTGGTCGAAGAACAACGAACTGAACGCCACGATCGGTGCTCGCGGGCGCGTGCGCAGCTTCTTCCGCACCGGCGGCGGCCTGACCGTGACGCTGAGCGGCCAGCACGGCGGTTCGAAGGAGCTGAAGCACTCCAGCTCCCGCAGCGACGACGACAAGCTGGCCGTCTACACCCTCTCCCGCACGGTCCGGGTGGCGTCGGGTCGCGGCGCTCCGCAGCCGGTCGAGGTGCGCACGACGTTCTCGGTGCCGATCGCCGACGCCGCGGCGCGCGGGCTGTGGATGCCGGATGCCGTTACCCCCGCCAACGGCAACGCACCGTCCGTGACTCCGGGCACCGACACCGCCTTCGATCCATCGAAGGACTCCTTCGTCTCGGCGCCCCCGGATCTGGCGGACCAGATCTCGACGGGACTCGGGCTGTCGGAGAAAGGCGCCGGTGCCGTTGCGGGGCGGTTCGACGGAGACGCCGGCAAGGCCTCACTGCACGACGCCGCCACCGGCGGGGCGACCATCAGCTGGCAGGAGGGCGGCCGGACGCACCGTGTCACGGTGCGGGCCGACATCGCGCTCACCGATGCGGACGACACCACCGCCAGCGTCCCGTCCAAGCGCGAGGAGTCCCTCGCGAGCAAGCGCGAGATGACGGTGGACTCCAAGCGCGGTCAGCGCTTCACCTTCGGGGGGCTTCTGCTCGCCGCGTCCGGGGCTCCGGCGACGAGCGCACTCGGCCCGGATTGGGGTCGGGCCTCCGCCCAGGTGTCCGCCGGGCACCAGCGTTCGGTCAAGAGCTCGGCATCCCAGGCCCTGAAGGAGACGCGCGCGGCGTCCGGTGACACGCCCGCGGCGTACCATCCCACCCGCACGACCCTGCGAGTGGTGCACGAGTCGACCGCGGATGCGAACGTCTTCCAGCGCGCCCTCGCGGGCGGAAGGCTCCTCGGAAGCGGTCCGGCGAGCAGCCGGCACCGTGCGGAGACGCCGAATGCCGGCCGGTCGATCCCGGTGAGCGGGGTCGTCGTGCGTCGTCCCCAGCTGGACGGCGGCGCGCCGACCTCCGCGGGCGGACGCACCCTCGTAGGGGCGGTTCACGACAGCGCCTTCCGCGCGGTCGACGTCGCGGCTCTCGGCCCCTTCGCCAAGGTCGAGCGCATCCACGGGCACGAGGTGCACGCCGACGTGCTCGAGGCCGCCCTCTCCAAGCGCGGCGACCTCACCCACGGGCCCGGCGCGCGACACCGCCGCATCTGGGGCAGCGGCAACTTCTCGAGCTGGGGCCCGCTGACCTTCGGCACCACGACCCGCACCCACGCCCTCACGCGATCGCCCTTCACCAAGCCGGGCGAGGTCACGGCGTCGGCCGTCGCGGCGCTCGCCTCCGACGCCGGACTCCGCACGATCGCGAACGCCGGGCTCGGCGGTCGCAGCGTGTCGACCGGCGACATGACGCTCACCGGCAAGCTCGGCGACCTGCGCGGGTCGGTCGAGGTGACGCAGCGCCTGGGCAACCCGACGTTCGTCACCTCCCGGCAGGACCGTACGCTGACGCGCGGCTCGGGGGAGGACCGGAGCGTCGGGACATCGCGGGAGTGGAACGTCGGCTTCGGCGGCGACGCGATGCTGCGTGCGGTGGTGCCGGGCTCGAAGAACCGGTTCGTCATGCAGGCGGGGCTCAAGGCGGGGTACACCTACGGGCGGTCCGCCGACCACAGCCTGTCGACCGGCAGATCGACGGAGCGCAGCCGGACGGGGGAGACCGTCGTCGTCCGCTTCGACGCCGAACGCACCTACGCACCCACCCTGGAGCTGCGCCGGTGGCGGTGGCGTCGGGGGTTCGCCAACCCGTCGTACACCCGCTACGAGCCGGCGTCCGTGGACGTCGAGCTGCCCGCTGCTGAGGCCGCGAAGCTGCTGCTCGCGCACGGCGTCGCCCTGCCGCCCGCACTGAGCGCGCACACGCCCGCGGCCACGACGTCGGGACCGACCGCCCCGTCGCCCGCACCGGTGGACACCGGGGCGTCGGCGGGGCCGAGCACGACAGCGTCGGCCGGCCCGAGCACGGCGGCATCGATTCCTCCCGTGGGGAGTCCGGACGGCTACGAGATGACCCCCCTGCCTCGCGCGCAGCCGTCGCCCGGTGATGGGGCCGTATCGACGAACGCCCCGAGCGCACCGACGACCCGCGACCCCCTCGCTCCGTACCGCGACGACTCCGACGCCGTCGTCGGGCACAGCACGGTCTCGGCGCAGGACCTCGACTCCATGGATGCCACCTGGCGGCCGCGTGGCGTCGGCGACGCGGATCGCGGACTCATCGCCGCCGAGGTTCGCCGTCTGCTCACCGAGGCGCCGGGCTCCGGGTTCCTCCGCGATGCGATCGTCGGACCCAACCGGGTCACGATCCCGCTCCCGGGAGGCTCGTTCAGCCAGCGCACCGCGACGATCGAGGTCACCGTCGCTCACCGACCGGATCCGACGGATGCCGAGAATCGGACGACCCTGACGGGGGAGAAGCTGTCGACGGACCGGTCGCACGGCGTCGCCGGCAAGCGCAGCAGCTTCCACGCCGTCGACGTCGGTGCCGACGGCCGACTCGGTTTCAACACGCGCGCGGATGCCGACATCGACCACCCGGGCGCGGAGATCGCCCCGCAGCACGACGTGACCGTGTTCAACCGTCGATGGGACAAGAGCGCGTCCGAGCCGGTGTCGCCGACGGTGACCGTCACCGCCGAGCACGAAGCACTGGAGCAGCATCACATCCCCGTCACCTTCGATGTGAACGTCAGGATCCACGAGCACGTCAGCGGTGCCATCGACGCGATGCTGCCGCGCAGCATCACCGAGGGAACGCAACAGAACCTTCCCCCGCTCTCGTTCACCGGTTCTCTCGACATCCTCGAGCCGCAGAACTCACCGGAGGCGATTGCGTCCGCGCCGCCCGCGCCGAGCGCGAAGCAGTTCCGTCTGCCGGCGGCGGGAGCCTGGCGACCCGTGCGGTGGGACCACACGGGAGGCGACGCCATCCGGGCTGCCGTGCACGCGCGACTCGGGTCGCTCGGTGCCGAGCGGCCGGGCGACGTCTACGACGAGGCGCTGCGCGTGTCGATCTCGGACGGCTCGCTCTTCGCCGCGCTCCCGCGGATCGTCTCGGGCGAGACGTTCCGCTCCGACGACCTCATCGCCCGCCGCGGCGCCTTCCGCGACGTCCGGTCCCACGTCTCGGTCTCCGGCGCGCTCGTGGCGCCGTCGATCCGGTTGGACACGACCGCGCCGGAGACGACGCTGAAGCACTCGATCGACCTCGGCACCGGTACGGCAGCCGGGCGCAAGCAGGCGGACGAGACGGGCGCGACCCTGCAGTTCGGCATGTTCGGCGAGACCGACGGCGGCTTCGCTTTCGGGGGGTTCACGCCGTCGTGGAAGGTGTCTTCGAGTCGGACGGGCGAACAGGGGGAGGACGTCAAGACCTCCGAGAAGATCACGCACAAGGGCCGGTCGTTCATCGTCGACGCGCACCTGCGGTTGAAGGTGGATGCGGGGACCTCGACCATCGTGAGCAGCGACGGCGAGCGGCAACCGGACGAGATCGACGTGCCCGTCGTGCTGCAGGTATGGGAGCAGCAGCTGGGCGCCCTCGATCTCGCGGTGCCCGCTGACCTCACGGGCGACGCGGCCCGTGACGCCGACGCTGCGCGTGAGGCCGCCACGGCGGCGGCGCGTGAAGACGAGGCTCGCGATGCGCGTGAGGCGGCCCGGGGGCGGGCGCGAGACGCGGAGGATCGGGTCGAGCGGGAACGTCGGGCCGAGGAGGATCGCAGGGCCACGGCGAAGGCGGAGGAGAAGCGGAAAGCCGACGAGGAGCGTCAGCGTCGAGAGGCGGAGACGAAGCGCAGGGCCGACGAGGAGCGCGAGCGTCGCGAGGCGGAGGCGAAGCGCAGGGCCGACGAGGAGCGCAAGGCCGAGGCGGAGCGGAAGGCCGAGCAGGAGCGCGAGCGTCGGGAGGCCGAGCAGAAGCGCGAGCGTCAGGAGGCGGAGCGCAAGGCCGCGGAGGAGCGTGAGCGTCGCGAAGCCGAGGACAAGCGCAAGGCGGAGGCGGAGCGTGAGCGTCGGGAGGCGGAGCGCAAGGCCGAGGAGCAGCGTGAGCGTCGCGAAGCCGAGCAGAAGCGTGAGCGTCAGGAGGCGGAGCCCAAGGCCGCGGAGGAGCGTGAGCGTCGCGAAGCCGAGGAGAAGCGCAAGGCGGAGGCGGAGCGCACGTCCGAGGCGGACGCGGAGGCGAAGCGGAAGGCCGAGGCCGAGCGGAACGAACTCGAGGAGAGACAGCGCCGGCACGACGAGGACCAGCGCCGGCACGACGACGAGAAGGCCGCCGAGGACGCTCAGACGGATGCCGAGGACGACAGCTCCGCGCGCGATGACGACGGCTACGAGGCCGACGACGAGTCCGACGTCGGCTGGGGCTCGGAAGACGGCGGCGACGACCGCGAGTCGACCTCCGTCCCCGACGATGCGTCGGTCCCGTCGGTCCCGTCGGTTCCGCCGATCCTGGGCGTCCCGGGCGTCCCGGCCCCAGCTGTCCCGGCCCCGGCCATCTCGGGTGCGCCGACGCCGCCCGGACCCGGCGGTGCGCCGCGGACTGCCCCGGTCGACGACACCGACTCCGAATACCTGACAGCCCCGAGCGAGCAGCCGTCCGACGCGGAGTACGTCACAGCGGCAGAGCCCGAGGTCGACGAGCCGCCCTCCCGCCCCGCACCGCCGCGGCCACGCGCCACGACACCGTTCCCCGCAGCGCCTCCACCGCCCTCGTCGGCTCCAGTCGATGGCATCCCGGATCTTCCGTCACCCGCCGCCCAGGCTTTCCTCCCGTCGCCGGGCGACCTCCGCGATGCACCTCAGCCGCGCGCGATGTGGATCCCCGACGCGCCGATGTCGGGGTACGTGCCCGAGGAAGAGGACGAGCACGAGGACGACGGCGTCCTGCTTCCCGATGGCACGACCACCCGCGACGGTTCGGTCTTCGACGCCCAGGCCTTCTTCGACGACGCGCTCGCGGGAATGAGCGCACCAGCCGGGAGTGCCCCGACCAGATGAACCCTGCGCGCCTCCTCGCCCGTGGTCGAGATGAGGGAAGGGGATGCCGTGTCGTCGATCACCGTGGAACGGACGGGTTTTGGAATCGTCGTCGCCGCCCCGGGCGACGCCGGGACAGCGTCCCTCCTCGATGGCCTGCCCCCGCTGCGAGCCGCGCGCTACCTGTTGGCGACACCCGCTCTGCAGCAGTCGCTGCGGGAGGCCGCGCCCGAGATCGTCGATGCGGTGCGGCCCCACCTCGACGGCACCGTCGTCGTCCCGTCCGACGGATTCGGTGGAGACGGCGCGGACGGCGCGGAGGCCGGCAGCGCTCGGCTGGCCCGTGTGCTCGGTGTTCCTGTCGTCGCGCCGGAGGGACGTTTCCTTCCGTGCCCGGGCACGCTGTTCTCCGTCGGGAGGGGGGACGGCTGGATCACCCGGAGTCCCCAGGGCGCGCGCGTTCCCACCGGACGGCGCTACCCGGCCCCGAGGTGGCAGCAGCACCTCCCTGCGAACCTCCCCGGGACCGCGCACATCCCCGCCGGACTCTGGGTGACCGCGGGGGCTGAGCCGCGCCACGCCGTCCGACTCGCGGGCATTGCGGTCAAGGACGGGCGGTTGCTCGTCGTCGTGGGCAGCCCGGCGGAGCCGGCGCCGCGCCAGGAGCGGCTGGAGGCGGTGCTGCGGACGCTGCCCGATGAGGTGCGGTCGGCGGTGGTGCTCGTCGGCTACGGTCCCGGCAGCCTCGACGTCACCACCGTGCGCAACCTCGCGGCGACGCTGGGGCAACCGCTCCGCATCGCCCACGGCGTCGAGATCGACGGGACGTCTGTCCGACTCGACGGCGACGAGACGACCACGCCGCCGACGTTCGCGATCGAGAGCGTGTGCGCCCCCGACGGATCCGTGTGCCTCGAACGCTGGGAGACGCCGCCCGGTCTCGTGCCCGCGTCCGCCGGCGGTTACCGCTTCGACGAAAGAGCGCGCGCGCGGCGCCGAGCGAGCGCGGATTGGCAGGTGCACATCGTCCCGACGGGGCTGCTGGTGGCTCCGGCGGGGGAGCGGCTCGTCGAGCCCGGCACCGCAACCGTGGTCGGCGATGCGCTGAGCATCTCCCTGCAGTGCGACGGCGCGCGGCGACCGAGGGGTCTCCCGCGGCTGCTCGCCCCCCTCCTCGCTCGCCTCGAGCGCCTCGGAAATGTCGCGATCCACCCGCTCGACGCCACCGCCCGGCGCGTCGTCCGCGACGCGTATCCCGGCCGGTGGGCGCCCATCGAGGCGCTCGCGTTGACCCCGGACGGCAGGCTCGTCGCCGCGACGAGGGATGCCAGCGGCGACACCCCCGAGGCAGACGGAGCGGTCTCCGTCGACGAGACGGCCGTCGGACCCACCGGGCACATGGACGCGGTGACGTCGTCGTCCGATCCTTCGGGACACCTGGTCGGCGGGTGGGCCCGCCCCGGCGCCACGGACGGCGCCCTCCCCTCGGGGGGCGAGGAGCCGCGATCGCCGGGGAGCCCGGTCACGGTCGTCGCCGTCGTGGGCGGCGAAGGCGAGACCCGACCCTCGAGAGAGCGGGCGGTCGGCCGTCGAGCCCGTGGCGCGTCGGCCGCGGCTGCCCTCGAGGGCGAGCACGCTGACGCGAACCGGTCGTCGCCTACTCCGCCCGAGCCCGGTGCTCTCTCCGTCTCCGACGTGGGGTCCGGCGCTCACGAATCGCCCATGCCCCGGTCGAGTGCCGCGCCGGCGGCGGCCGCGTCGTCCGCGCCCGCCGCGGAGCACCCGCGGGCGTCCTCCGACGCCGCCACGCCGTCGGCCGCCCCGGCCCCCACGCCGGCCGCGTCCGTCTCGGCCGCCGCCACTCCCGCTGCCCCCGCCCCGGCCACGCCCGCCTCGGCCGCCGCCACTCCCGCTGCCGCCCCCGTCCAGCCCGCCCCCGCCCCGGCGACCCCGCCGGTCGGAGACCCCCCGCGTGCGGGCCTGACCCGTGCCCTGCAGGGATCGACGCTCACCCCCGCGCCCGGCCCCGCCTCTCGGACGGGGCGCGTCTCCACCGAGCAACGGCGGACCGCCGCGCACGACCCCGTGGCCGGGGTGTCCCCGTCCGCTGTGGCGCCCACCGCGCCCGGTACACCGCAACCGACGACGACGGCGCCCGCGCAGACGACCGCGCCCGCACGGTCGACAGCGCCTGAACGGGCGACTCCGCCCGCGCAGACGACCGCCCCCGCTTCGCAGAGCGCCCTCGTGCCCGAGGAGACGGGCGTCGACCCGGTCGACGCGACGTCCTTTCCTGCCTCATCGGTGTCGGAGCGCGGGCCGGCCCCGTCCGGCGAACCGTCCGCCGTCGTCCTCCCGCGCCGTCTGCTCGAGGTCCCCGTCGACGTCCGCTCGACCGCCGAGCAGCGGCACGGCGTGCGGACGGCGCTCGGTCCGCGGTACGACATCGCCAGCCGCACGGTGTCGCACCTGCTCGCACAGCAGCCCGGCATGCGAGCCGCCACCGGCGACCGCTCCGCCATGCTGACGGGCCTCTCACTCGTGCGGATCTTCGCCGCGGAGCCGCACGCCGAGTACGACCTCGACTTCCACATCTGCCTCGCGGAGGGACTCGCGATGCTGCCCACCGCTCGGACGGTCGTCGTCCGTGGCATCCCGTCCGCCGCCGGTGCCGCACCGGGTGACGTCCTCCGGCTGCGGATGCCGCTTGTCGCCGCGGCCGCCGACGGCCCGGCGACCGGTCCGGCCGAGGCGCTGATCTGGACCACGAGCGGTCGTCGGCTCGACCGCGTGCTGCACGGTGCGACAGGGGCGGAGGACATCGCGCTGCCCGCCGGCATCCGCCTGCGCGTGCTGGAGGGCGTCGGCGGTCCCGCTGACCGGGTGCTCCTCGCCGAGGAGGGGACCGGGACCGAACCGGCGCTCGCGAGGCTCCGTTCGGCGGCGGAGGCGCGCGGCGACCTGCGTGCGCACACCGACGACCGTTGGCTCGGCGATCTGCCGTCGGCAGCGTGAGGAGCGGGGACGATGGACGAGCACACCTCGGACGAGAGACGTCCGTCGGGCCGCGGCACCCCGGGCGGCCTCGTCGGCCGGGTCGCGCGTCGTCTGCGGCCGTCGCCGCTGACGGTGATCGCGCGGGTCTTCGACGGTCAGCACGACGGCGACCCGTGGTTCGCGCCCGAGCACCCCGTGATCGTCGACCCGGTCGAGCGCGAAGACGTGCTGGGACTGCTGCGCTCCGGCGCCGTCATCCTGCACGCCGCCCAGAAGCTGCGCGACCACGTGGGCGACCTGGACGCGGCCGTGCCCGCCTCGCTCCGCTCGGACGGCGTCTGGGTCTGGAGCGACGCCTGCGCGTACTTCTTGGAGAGGTACTGGATCGCGCCCGATGCGGAGCTGGTGCGGCATCTGCGCACCGCGGGCCCGCCTCTCCCCGTGAACGCGAAGACCTGGCGGCGCCTCTCGGCGGCGATCCGCCCCGACGCCTGGAAGGGCACGACATGGCCTCTCGACTGACCGCACGGGAACGCACCGTGCTCACCGTTGCCGCCGACCTCCCCGATTGTCATCCGTCCATCGCGTCGGCCCTCGCCTCCGCCGAGGACGGCGACGTCATCTCGATCCGCCCGGGTCTGTACCGCGAGTCGCTGCTCGTCGACCGTTCCGTATCGCTGTCGGGCGTCGGGGATGCCGGCGAGGTCCGCATCGAGGGCGTCGACGGTCCCGCGGTCTGCAGCACGGCGGAGGCGCGGATGTCCGGCCTCACCCTCGCCCGGACCGACGGCGACGTGGCCGTCGACGTGGCCTCCGGGACGCTGTCGTTGGACGATTGCACCGTCGAGGCGTCGACGGAGGTCGCGTTCGTGGTACGGGCCGACGCTCGGCTGTCACTGCACGACACCCGCGTCGCGAATGACGCCGGTGCCGGTGTGCTCGTCTTCGAGGGCGGCCGGTCGGAGATCACCGGCGGCAGGCTCCACGACATCGCGACGACGGCCCTGGTCGTGCGAGGCCCGAGCTCCGCGCACATCGTCGACGTCGTCATCGCGTCGGCGTCCGGCGGTCTGCTGGTCGCCGACGGCGGGCAGCTGACGGTCGCACGCGGCCGGATCGCCGATGTCACCGGCGCCGCGATGACGGTCGAAGGCGGAGCGAGCCTGGATGCCACCGGCACGGTCATCGTGGACGGCGGCGGCATCGGGGTGCTGGTCACATCCGGGGGCTCCGCGACCCTGGCGGACGTCACGATCCGCAATCCCCGCGGCCAGGGCGTCGTCGGCATGGCCGACGCGGTCATCGACCTGTCCGGGGTCGGCATCCACGACGGCGCGACCCACGCCCTGCACCTCGTCGAACGTGCGCAGGTGACCGCGAGGGCGTGCGAGCTGCGCGGTGCCGGGCACGATGCCGTCGTCGTGGCGGACTCCGCGTCGGTCACCCTCGTCGACTCCACGATCTCCCGTCCGGCCGGGACGGGCGTGATCGCGTCGGACGAAGCGACCGCAGCGCTGACGGAAGTGCGCATCGTCGAGCCCGAGGTCGCCGGAGCGATCGCGCGGGACACGGCTCGGCTCGTGCTCGAAGGCGGCTCCCTGCGCGGCGGGCGGCAGGGCGCGGTGTGGCACGGCTCGTCGACGGGTGCACTTCGACGGACTCGCTTGCGAGACATCGCCGGCGACGCGGTCCACGTCGATCCCGACGCCGATGTCGAGCTCGAGGAACCGCCGGTCGGTGACGACGGGCACGAGTCCGAGGTGACGGCGGTGGAGCGGCGTTCCCCGGCGGAGCCGGCGGCAGCTGCCGATGCCGACGACCGCCCGGACGGGGCGAGCGAGCTCGATCGCCTGCTCGCGGAGTTGGACGAGCTCGTCGGGCTCGACAGCGTGAAGCGCCAGGTCGAGACGCTCGTGCGCATGCATCAGATGGCCGAACGCCGCGCCGAGGCGGGCCTGCCTTCACCTCCCATCTCGCGGCATCTGGTGTTCGCCGGTTCGCCGGGGACGGGTAAGACGACCGTCGCGCGACTGTACGGGCGGATCCTCGCCGCGCTCGGCATCCTGCGGACCGGCCAGCTCATCGAGGTCGCGCGCCCCGACCTCGTCGCGGCCGTCATCGGCGGCACCGCGATCAAGACGGCGGAGATGTTCGGTAAAGCGCTCGGAGGCGTCCTCTTCATCGACGAGGCGTACGCCCTGTCCAAGGACAGCGGCTCGAGCAACGACTTCGGAGGCGAGGCGATCGACACGCTCGTCAAGCTCATGGAGGACCATCGCGACGACGTCGTGGTCATCGTCGCGGGGTACACCAACGACATGCGCACGTTCATGGCCGCCAACCCCGGTCTGTCGTCGCGCTTCTCCCGGACGGTCGAGTTCGCCGACTACTCCTCCGCCGAGATGGTGACCATCGTCGAGGGGCTGTGCCGGGTGAACCACTACAGCCTCGAGTTCGAAACACGCGCGGCGCTGCACGACTACTTCACCAAGCTGCCCCGCGATGAGACCTTCGGCAACGGCCGCACGGCGCGGAAGGTGTTCGAGGAGATGCTCGGGCGTCAGGCCTATCGGCTCGGCAGCCTCACGGAGGTGGACGCGCTCACCCTCACGCGCCTCGTGCCGAACGACCTGGGCCCGCTGCCCGGATCCGCGATCGGCGCCGGCGTCGGCCGCGTCGACGAGGAACGCGTCGAGCAGCTGCTCGGAACGCTGCGCGAGCTGGTCGGGCTCGACGACGTCAAGACCGAGGTGCAGGGGATGGTCGACCTCCTGACGTCGGCGCGCCGCAGGCAGGCGGCGGGGCTGCCCGCGCCCTCTCTCAGCAGGCACCTGATCTTCGCGGGTCCTCCCGGCACAGGCAAGACGACGGTCGCGCGTCTCTACGGCTCTCTTCTCACGGCGCTCGGGGTGCTGGCGCAGGGCCAGGTCACCGAGGTGTCGCGCGCCGACCTCGTCGGCGAGTACGTGGGGCACACGGCCCGGAGGACGACCGAGGCGTTCGACCGCGCACGCGGCGGCGTGCTGTTCATCGACGAGGCCTACACGCTGGCGTCGGGCGGGGGCAACGGTGCGGACTTCGGAAAGGAGTCGGTGGACACGCTCGTCAAGCTCATGGAGGACCACCGCGACGAGGTCGTCGTCATCGCGGCGGGCTACGAGCGCGAGATGGACCAGTTCCTCGCGACCAACCCGGGCCTGGACTCGCGCTTCTCGCACCGTGTGAGGTTCGCGAACTACACGCCCGACGAGCTGGTGACGATCGTGAACCAGCACGCGACCAGCTCGGGCTACGAGTGCACGGGCTCGACCGTCGCCGCTCTGCGCGGGCACTTCACGGCCGTCGACCGCACCGCGTCATTCGGCAACGGCCGATACGCGCGACAGGTCATGGACGCCGCGATCGCCAACCACGCCCGCCGCACCCGCACGATTGAGGATCCGTCGATGGACGATCTCGTCCTGCTTCTGCCGGAGGACATCCCCGCGGCCGGCGTCATCGGCGCCTGATGCCGGACACGACATCACCCGCCGGGTGCGGACCCGGCGGGTGATGTCTCGTGCGCTTCAGGCGACGAGAGCCGCGCTCTGGGAGCGGATGGCACGCAGCGCATGGAACACGCGGCTCTTGACCGTGCCGATCGGGACGCCGAGCCGCTCGGCCGCCGCCGCGGCGGTCTGATCGGCGAAATAGACCTCCGCGAGCGTGGCCCGGTGCACCGGCGACACGACGGCGAGAAGTTCCGTCACGACGACACGGTCCTCGACCTCGTGCGCGGGGTCGTCGACGGATGCCGTTCGTTCGGCGTCGAATTCCGACCAGGCGATCTCCGCCGGACGGGCCCGACGGGCGCGGTGATGATCCATCGCGATGTTGTGGGTCACGCGCGTCAGCCACCCGCGCACCGACCCGCGCTGCTCGGTGAGGCGGTCGAGGTGGTTCCACGCGCGCAGCATGGTCTCTTGCACGACGTCCTCCGCGCTGGCGGTGTCGCCGTCGAGCAGACGCGTGGCGTAGCGCACGAGACCACGCCGGTGCGTGGTGACGAGCTGGTCGAAAGAGGTCGGGGTGTTGTGTGCGGTCGGGGCCGGGGGGATGCCCATGGACGAGTCCTTCCTTCGGTGGACGGTTCTCTTCGATCGTCCGACCGCGCGGAAAGGCTGTCTCTGGGCTCATCCCCCGTGTCGGGTCGTCGTCCCGACGCGGCGGGTAGGGCTGTCCCTACCCGCCGTCACGTGCTGCAGCGCACAGCTGCCGGGTCGTCGCCGACGAGGTCCTCCCATCGCACATCGGAGAACGTCAGGTCCAGGGCGCCGGTGCCGAACGCCACGAAGGGGGTGTCGACGGCGCGGGGGTCGAAGCCCGAGACCGTGAAGCAGGCGGCGGGGACGATGACGCGTTGCGTGGCTCCCTCCGCGAGGGTGTTGATCGTGCTCGTGATGTCGACCGCGCCCCCGCAGGGATATCCGCAGTGCGCGGCGACCTCGAAGAACGTGGCCGCTCCGCTGTTGCGTGTGACGTCGAAGACGAGCGCTCCGCCGCCGTCGGCGATGTCTTCGAGGTCGATCGTCGCGCCGGAGCTCTGCGCGTACAACTGCGCGGGGGAGTCCCCCGTCCACACCGCGTGGAAGCCGGCATCCGTCTGCGTCAGCCGGAGATTCGGGCGCGAGGCCTCTTTCTCGTCCAAGGGGGTCACGCCCCACACGCCCGCCGTGTCGCTCGACTGCACGAACCAGTCGAGTCCGGTCGTCGAACTGCCGTCGGTGAGGATGGGGAAGGCGAGGGTGGCGGTCGTGGTCTCGGCCGCGGCGGCGGCCGGTGCGGGCGCCGCGACGACGGTGGGCGGGGCGCTCGCCACCGGGCTTGCCGCGGTGCTCGCCGCCATCGGGGTTTCACCGCGTCCCGACCACGAGGCGGCGGTGACGATGGCGGCGCCGGCGACCGCGGCGACGGCGAGACCGGCGAGGAGCATCGACCGGCGACGGACCCGGGGGCGTCCCGTCGCCCCCGGGGCGGAACTCGTGAGGATGGTCGTCGGGAGGGGATTCGCGGCGGCCGTCTCGAGGGGGGCGTCGGGCCGTGCCGGCACGGTGTGATCGGATCCCGCTGCCCACACCCGCGCCCGTTCGGCTGCCCCGAGGGCGACGGTGAACTTGGGAAGGTGGGTGGCGGCGATCGGCTTGCCGATCGACGACACCTCTTCGGCCACGAGGGGGATGCGCGACGACCCGCCCGCGAGGACGACGACGTCCACGTCGTCGGGATCGAGGCCCGCCGAGGCGATCGAGCGCAGCAGAGCGGCGACCGCTGTCTTCACCATGGGGCGGATGCTGCTCTCCAGATCGGGCCGTGTCAGGGTGATCGCCGTCTCGGCTCTGTCCAGGTTCAGGCGCACCACGGTCTCTTCGTGGACGGACAGCGCTTCTTTGGCGCTCGTGCACGCCTCGTCGACGGAGGACAGGATCGCGACGTCGTCGGGGTCGGCCGGATCCAGGGCGGACAGACGTCCACCCAGACGTTGATCGATCAGGCCCCGGACCGCGTCGTCGAAATCGTCGCCGCCGAGATGCTCGATTCCTTCCGGGGTGCCGAGCACCTCGGGCCCACCGCGTGCGACACGGAGGACGGCGGCCTCCGTGTTGCGGCCCCCGAGGTCGAAGACGGCGAGGATGTCGCCCTCGGCCAGTCGGCGATCGCGCGCGAAGAACGTCGCGGCCGCGACCGCATCGGCCACGATCTCGTCGACGCGCACGCCGGAGAGCTCGGAGATGCGTGCGAACTGCTCCCGGCGGTAGGGACCCCACGCGGCGGGACACGTGACGACGACACGCTGCGGCGCCTCGTCGTACTGCTCGGTGACGGCGGCGACGACGTCGCGGAGTTGCGCGGCCATCAGCGCCTCGGGCGCGGTGCCGACGCCGCCGACGAAGATCGGCGTGGGGTCGCCGAGCCGCCTCTTGAACCCCCGCACGAGTCGCGTCCGGTCCTCGGGCGCGGCATCCATCGCAGCCTGGCCGGTCAGGATGGTGCCATCGGCGGCGACGAAGGCGACGGAGGGCTCGACGAGGTGCGGCGTCAGGTGGGCGGCCCGCACTCCGGCGTCGTCGCCCACGGCGACCGCGATCGAGGTCGCTCCGAGGTCTACGCCGATCGAATATGGCATGGGGCTCCTTCCGGTGTCCGAGCTCCCTCTCGAACCCGGATACGAAGCAGACACTAGATGAATAGTGTGAACGGGTCCTCCCTGGCTCCGCGGGGTCTGTCGCCGGGGGCCGCGATAGCATAAGGGCGCGCGGGTCGAACGCCGCGCGACGCAGGAAACGGGGCTTCGATGCGGGTGGCGATCGCCGACGACGGCACGTTGTTCCGTGAGGGGCTGGTCATGCTGCTCGCCGCGGCGGGTCACGACGTCGTCGCCGCGCACGACGGCGGCGATGAGCTTCTCGTCACGCTCGATGCGGAGCAGGTGGACATCGCCATCCTCGACATCCGGATGCCGCCCGGCGAAGAGGGCGGGTTGGTGACCGCCCGAAGGATCCGGGCGCAGTTTCCCGACATCGGTCTGCTGATGCTGTCGCACTACGCCGAGTCGCACTTCCTGCGCGCGATGCTCGAGATCGGCACGGAGGCCATCGGATACCGTCTCAAGGAGCGCATCGCCGGTGTGCAGATGCTCAACGACACGTTGCAGCGCATCCACGCGCGCGAGATCGTCATCGAGCCCGTCCTCGCGAGCCGACTCATCGAGATCGGGGAACATCGTGACGGCGCGATGGCGGGCCTGGGGGAGCGCGAACTGGACGTGCTCCGACTGATGGCGGAGGGGCGAGCGAACCGGTCCATTGCGGAGCAGCTGTTCGTCTCGGTGAAAGCGGTCGAGAAGCACGTCGCGTCGCTGTTCGTGAAGCTCGAGATCCCCGGTGACGCCACGATGCATCATCGTCGGGTGCTCGCCGTGCTGAGCTATCTGCAGGCGCAGAAAGTCGGTGGGGCCGGCAGATGACGGCGCGGAACGTGCCTCGTCGCGTCGTGGACGTCATCGCCACGACTCCTCGCGACGCGCTGCTGCTCGCACTCCTGCAGAACCTCGCCCTCGGCCTGGCCGATCGTGAAGCGCCCACGCCGCGGCTGCGGCTGCTCCGACGCCTCGAGGACGGGCATCTTCAACGGCTGGCCTCGTGGCCTGAGAACGAGGAGGGCTCCGAATCCGCGCGTGCCGATCCTCACGTCGTGCCCGGCGTCGGGGTCCTGGAGATCGTGCCCCCTCCCGACCTCGCCGTCGCGAGACGCCGACGGCTGCTCGTGGAGTCGTGTGCGTGGCTCGGGGCGACCGTGCGGGCCGACCGTGCCCTCAGAGAGCTCGAGCGCGCTCGACAGGACGCGCTGTCGAGTGAGCAGGACGCCGAGCAGGCCGAGGTCCGCGCCGCCCGCGTCCGTGAGGGGGAGCGCATCCGGCTGGTGGACAGCATCACGACGACGACCGTCGCCGACGTCGCCGAACTCCGCCGCCGGCTCTCGACGCCCGCGGAAGCCGTGGAGTGGCCGGCCGTGCACGCGCTGACGGAACGCCTCATCGACGAGCTCCGCGACACGGTGCGCGGGGTCTTCCCCGCGATGCTGCCCACGTGCGGCGCAGAAGAGACGCTCCGCGAACTCGCCGCGGCGTCGGTCTCTCCCGTCACCGTCGTCGGCGATCTGGGGCGGCGGACGAGCTGGGACGTGGAGTCGGGCTTCTACCACGCCGTGGCCGGCGTGCTTCGGGCGATGGCGCGTACAGGAGTGCCCCTGACATTGGCCCTTCACCGTGCGTCCGGGCTGGTCGCGGCGGTGCGCGGCGGCGGACTGGACGGCGACGCGGTCGAACGGGCGCTGCGGATGGAGATCGAGCGCATCGGCTCGCTCGGCGGCGAGCTCAGGGTGCGGGAGCGAGCCGGCGGGGAGGTCGAGGTCGTCGTCGAGATGCCCGACCGCGGCGACGTGAGCTCGCTGCCCCTCTCGAGTCGGCAGATCGCCACGCGTCCCCTCTTCGCCCGCGTGTCCGCGCTCGTGGATGCCGCGGGCCTGCCGGACCGGGAGCTCGAGGCCTGCCGTGACGCGCTGGCCGCCCCCGTGACCCTGCTCGTGGTCCAGGGGCCCTCGCCGGCGCCCATGCCGGGCGTGCAGACGGTGCTCTGCGACGAGGCCGCCGATGCGGCGCTCGGCACCGAGGTGCGGGATCGTCAGGGCCGCTGGGGTTCGATCGACGCGGTGGTGTGCGCCCTCGCGCCGCGTTCCGGATTCGTCGACGCTCTATCGAGCGAGCAACTCGTGTTCCGTGACGGCGTCGCACCCGCCGAAGCCGTCACGACGCTCTCGGCGAGGGCCCCGGTGCTCCTGGCGCGCCGAGCGCTCGACATGCTCTCTGCGTCGGCGTCGCGGGCAGGGGTCACGCCACTGCTCTGGGAGATCGACAGACTGCGGTCTCACTCCTTCGAGCTCGTCGAGGACGCGCTGCTCGACGAGTACGCGCGGGGTACGGCGCACTCGATCGTCGATGCCGACGCCGCGCTCCTCCTCGGCGCGGCGGGCGGTGATCCGCGGGTACGCCTCGGTCTTCTCCCCGACGCCGACGACGAGCAGGTGCACGCGGCGGCTGCCGCCGCCGTCGAACGGTGGCAGCGCGCGGCGGCTCGACCGGGTCTGGGTGGTTCCGGACAGCGGGCTGTCGAGGCGCTGCAGCGGAGCGCGGCCGGCGTGCTCGATCGCGAGAGCTCTTCGTCAGTACGGCACGCTGGCTGAGATGCGTGTCCCGGTGCCGCGGGACGAGTCGACGTCGAGGACGCCCCCGATCGCCTCGATGCGATGGGCGAGGGAGGCGAGACCGCCCGCTTCGCCGCTCGCGGTGAACCCCGGTCCGTCGTCGCTCACCCGGACGAACGCACGGCCGCCCTCCAGTCGCGCCTCGACGAGGATGCGCGCCCCGGGCGCGTGGCGGCGGGCGTTGCCGACGGCCTCGAGGGCGAAGAAATACAGCGCCGACTCGACGACGGGGAGCAGTCTCGAGATGTCGGTGCGGACCTGCACGTTCGCGTCCTCGAGTTCGACGAGAGCGCCGCTGAGCCCCTCCCGCGCCAGGATCGGCGGCAAGACGCCTCGCGCGGTGGTGAGCAAGAGCCGTTCGGCCGTGTCGAGCTGTTCGCGCAGGCTGGCGAGCCGCTCCTCGCCGCCCTGCTCGTGCTGCTGATGCTCGGCGATCGCCATCGTCATGCGAAGGGCGACGAGATGATGCTGAGCGCCGTCGTGGAGGTCGCGCTCGAGGCGCCGCCGCTCGTGTTCCATGTCGGCGGACGCGCGCCAGCGGACATCGTCCCGTCGGCGCACCGCTTCCTGGCGTCGACGTCGGGCGTGCCACACCCCGTCCTCGGCGGCGTAGGGGGTCAGAAGCAGAAGGAGTGGCTGCCATGCGCCGGCACCGGGCATCGCCGCGGCGGGTGCGACCGTGGCGATGATGTCGGGATCCGTTCCGAGTCGGAGGGTCGCGACGTCGTCGCCCGGGGCGGTCTCGCGGGCGCTCCAGCTCAACGCCTTCGTACCGAGCCGCAGTTCGCACCGATGCGCGCCGATCGCCTCCGCGACGGTCGCGAGCAGGGTCGACGGCGGAGGAGGGGTGTCCGATGCGGTGAGCGCCGTGGTGAGCGCATCGCCGATCACTTCTTCGGCGCGCACGCTGCGACGCTATCAGCCTGTCCGTCGGCGAGAGCGGTGCCGACCCGGCGGGGACGGCCGCGCGGCAGCGCTGCGCAGATGCCGGGGTCCTCGTCGTCGCCCCAGCGCTGTCGACGGGGAATCGAGCGATCCGGGTCGCCGCATCGCCGGGCCGGTTCCCGATGCTCCTACTCTGGATTCATGGCCCGCGACGCGCACGACGACCAGGAGCAGCGCGCTCTCCGCGCCATCGAGGCCATCACCGCCGGTGCGGACATCGGCGACGAGGCGTTCCGGCTCGCGAACGAGTTCACCGACCGCCACACGTCCCGGCTCGGCGCATGGGTGAAGCGCCGCCGCCGCCGCTGACGAGGAGCCTCAGACCGGCCACTCCCGCGCTTCGAGCCGTTCCAGCAGCACTTCTGCCGCCGAGCCCTCCATCGCGCGGACCCATCTCTGCGTCTCCGACCCGCTCGACGACACCGTCCGCCCGCGTTCGCCGCGTTCGAGTCGCACGTCGACCCGGCCCGCCGCAACGCTCACTCCGCGCAGAGCCCCCGCGGCCACCATCGCGGCCAGCGGATCGTGTAGCGCGCAGCGGCGGTCGGGAAAGACTCCGGCGTAGAAGTCGAGGTAGTGCGGCAGCATGCGCGCCAACGCCTGCGGCACGGCTCCCGGGATCGCTTCGAGGCGCACGAGGTCGGTGGCATCCAGGGTCTGCGTCATCGTGACGTCGAGGGGCACGAGCGTGGTGTCCCAGTCCTGCGCGAACACGACGGCAGCGGCTTCGGGGTCGTTGTGGATGTTGGCCTCGGCCCACGCGGTGACGTTGCCCGAGTGGGCGAACGCACCGCCCATCACGACGAGGTGGTCGAACCGCGCGACCCTGGGCGCCTCGGCGTAGGCCGCGAGATTTGTCAGGGGGCCGAGGGCGAGCACGGTGAGGTCCGGATGCCGTGACGCCACGTGGTCGATCAGCTCGACCGCCGCGCGGGCGTCGTGCGCGCGGGCCGCGGCGGACAGGGCGATACCGCCGAGCCCGTCGTCACCGTGCACGTGCGGAGCTCCGCCCGCGTAGGCGCGAGCGCGGAAATCGTGCGCGCCGATCGCGACGGGGATGTCGTCTTCGCCGGCGAGCTCGAACAGCGACAGGGTGTTGGCGGCGGCGCGGGCGGCATCCGTGTTGCCGGAGACGGTCGTGACGCCGACGATCTCGACGGACGGCTCGGCCAGCAGGTAGGCGAGGGCGAGGGCGTCGTCGATGCCGGTGTCGCAGTCGACGAGGATCGGGCGGCGGTTCATGCGCGGACTCCGTAGGTGTCGAGGGCGTCGAGCGCCGGTTGCGAGGCGTCGTCGGCGACGGCGGCGGACCCCACGGCGCAGGCGCGAGCGAGGGCGTCGGTCTCGGTCTCTCCGCGGAGCAGCCCGACGACGAGCGCCGCGCAGAACGCGTCGCCCGCGCCGACGGTGTTGCGGACGGTGGTGGGCACTCCCGTGGCCGAGGCCACGAGCGCGCCGCGCCGGTAGAGTCGCGCACCCTCGGCACCGAGCGTCACGCAAAGCAGGGGAGCGTCGTGCACCTCGGGCAGCTGCGCGTACTCGGTCTCGTTGACGATCACGAGGTCGCACCGGTCGAGCACCTCGGCGGGCAGCGGCCGAGCCGGGGCGGCGTTGACTGCCAGGAAGCCCGCCGCGCGCGCGGCGGCCGAGACGACGGCATCCGAGACCTCCAACTGCAGCAGGACCGGGGATCCGGGCGCGATGCCGAGCGCGTCCGCGTCGATCGCGGCGTTCGCCCCCGGGCACACGACGATCGAGTTCTCGCCGGACGCGTCGACGACGATGAGGGCGGTTCCCGTCGCGGCGTCAGCGGTCTGCACGCCCGAGGCGTCGACTCCGATCGCGGCGAAGCGCTCCCGGATGCCGTGACCCTCCGCGTCGTCGCCCACGGCGCCGATGAGTCGGACGTCGGCGCCGAGGCGGGCAGCGGCCACCGCCTGGTTGGCGCCCTTGCCGCCGGGGCCGCGGTCGAGCACGCCGTCGGCGACGGTCTCGCCGGGCCCGGGGGAGCGGTGGACACGGGCGGTGAGGTCGACGTTGATGGCGCCGACGACGGTGAGCTGGGGGGAGATGGCGGGGCCTTCCGATCAGTGGAGGAGGAGCTTGGCGACGATGAGCAGCGCCGACACCAGGGCGGCACCCACCGCTGTGAGCGCGACGACGGGCGCGGACGAGCCGCGAAGACGCGCTCCCGCCGTGGCGACGACCACGAGGTACGCCACCGCGACGCCGACGCCCCACAGCAGAGCGGTGCCGAGGCCCACGCCGAAAGCGACGAGCAGCACGACCACGAGCAGGGGGAGGAAGGTGACCGACACCATCGGCGCGCCCACCGCCAGGTGGTGTCGGAGGATCTTCGACGGGCGGCCGGGCGAGGTATCGCCGAGCGTGTAGGCGAAGACGTGCGTGGCGAAGTAGACGAGGTTCGTGAGCGCGACCACGAGGATCACGTCGCTCAGGTCGGCCTCGCCGAGACCGATGAGCGTGGATGCCGAGACCAGGGCGCCGTAGCACCCGGCGCTGATGCGTTCGGCGGTGTCGGTGGAGAGGCGGCGCTGTCGTTCGGTGTCCATGGTTCGCTCAGCTTCTCGCGGGTCGGCGCCGCAGGCCCGCCGACACGATCGCGACGAGGGTTCCGACCGCGACGCCGATGACCGTCTCGATCACGCGGTCGCGCAGCAGCATCTCAGGCGCCACGGGAGATGCCAACGACACCATGAGCAGGGCGAGCGGTGTGATGAAGAGCATCGCGATGCCGTAGTTGCGGCCGACGAACAGCTCCGCTCCCGCCTGCAGGGCCACGGCGACGAGCAGGACGATCCAGGGCGGCAGGTCGAGGGCGAGCAGCCCCGCGGCGATCAGCACGCCCAGGAGGGTCCCGACGAGTCGCTGCACGCCGCGGATGAGGCGCGCGGTGACGTGCGCTCCGCCGACCGCGGCGACGGCACCGACCATCGCCCAGTACCAGTGGGTCCCGATGAGCAGGGCCCCGGCGACGCCGGCGAGAAGAGCGGCGACGCCGACGGTCGCCGTCATCTCCCACGCGACCGAGCCGATCGGCGGCCGCGTGCGAGTCGGGCGCCGCCAGGAGCCGCGCCGCGCGACGACGAAGACGCAGGTCACGAGCAGGCTCCACAGCACGCTCGCGCCGCCAACGACGAGCACGGTGAGGAACGTCGCACCGGTCGCGGGGAAGCTCGCGGTGGCTCCCGCGGCGAAGACGGCGAAGAGCGCGCCGGGCGGATGCCACTGGGTGCGGTAGGCGAAGAGGGTGACGACCGCGGCGAGGATCGCGACGACGGCGACGCTCGCGATGGCGGGGGTGGCGAGGGTCGAGAGGGCGGTGCCGATGAGCATGCACGAGACCAGGACCGTGCCCGCCACGGCCTGCATTCGCACGCGCGCGCGGGGGAGGTCGGTGCGACCGTACAGCGCGGCGAAAGCTCCGAAGCTCGCGTAGACGCTGAGGTCGAGCCGGCCGAGTGCCAAGAGGACGAGAAGCGGGACGCCGACGCTCAGGACGGCGCGAAGTGCCACACGGTGATCTCCGCGGTGCGGTCCCACGCGGATGACCCCGGTCCACACGCGCCCCCGGGATTCCGCCATCCCTCCAGCCTACGCGTCGAGATCACGGGCGCCGGGCGTCCCGCGGGGGAGCCGGGACAGGCGCGCATGCCGCGGCGTCAAGGGTGTGGCATCCCTCCCGCGATCTGATGGGGTGGTGCGATGGATGCCGAACGCGAGAAAACCCCGATCGAGCCGGGCCCCGAGCCCGACACGTCGACGGCGGCGGAGGGGGCGAGGTCGGATCCGTCGCTGGACGAGGACGATCAACCCATCGTGTAACGCTTCGATGTCGAACGGTGCGCGGGAGCGCGGAGAAGCGTTCTGCGTAGGGTGGGAAGCCCCGACCCGAACGAGGAGAGACGTGTTCCGCACGCCCCCGACCCTGTTTCGCACGCTCGCGATCGCCGAGGCCGTCTCGTGGACGCTTCTCATCGGCGGGCTGATCCTGCGCGCCGCGGCCGACCTTCCGGCTGCGGTGTCGATCGGCGGCGGCATCCACGGCTTCGTGTTCCTCGCCTACGGGGCGACGGCCATCCTCGTCGCGCTGAACCAGCGCTGGGGCGTCGGTCCTGCCGCCCTCGCGGTCGTCAGCGCCGTGATCCCCTACGCCACGATCCCCACCGAGATCTGGCTCCACCGCACCGGGCGTCTGCGCGGCGCGTGGCGCCTCGACGACAGTGGCGACCCGCGGGACCGCCGACCGATCGACCGGTTGCTGCGGTCCTTCCTGCGTCGACCATGGGTGCTCGCGCTCGTGCTCGTCGCGGTGGTCGCCGTCGTCTTCGTCGTGCTGCTGACCGTCGGCCCTCCGGGAGGCAAGGGCTGAGGTCGCGCTCCGCGTCAGCGCACGAGGATGCGCACGCTCGCCGGCACGATCCGGCAGGTCGCGGTGAACGTCTCGACCGAGCCCGACAGTGTGGCCGTCGCACGCCCCGCTCCCAGGAACGCGACCGTGCCGTCGTGCGCGTGGACGCTGGGGGAGCGGTCGGAGAAGTGGCGCATCTCGCCACCCGAGTGGCTAGCGAAGGCGAGATCGAGCTCGACGGCGACGATCGGGCCCGTCTCCGAACTCACGCGCCAGTCGATCGCGGCGAGTCCGCCGCCGCGACTCGTCATCGACAGCGTCGCCGACCCGCACTCCTCCCCGCCCACCGCTTCGGTGCGCAAGGGCTCCGACGGGGGCGTCGTGTCGGCACCGCAGAGGTCGACGCCGTGGAGGCGGGCGTAACCGCGGCCGTTGTCGGTGATGCTGGAGCAGTCCGCGAGGAGCGGAGCCGTGAGGGCGTCGGAGAGCGGATCGGCGCGGACACCGCCGGATGGGGGAGCTGCGATCGCGGCGGCGCCGGGAAGGGGCAGCGCGACCATCACAGCGACGAGAGCGGCGGCAGTGCTTCGAACCCGCACGGCGCACCTCCTCGTCGACGTCGGTCGAAATCTACGCCCGGAACGGGGCCCGCGCCACGGCTCGCCGGGAGACGCGTCAGCGCTTCGTCGACACCGTGACGGTGAACTTCCTGTCGCGCGCCACCTGACGCGTCGGACCGACGGTGCGCTCGAGCGCCGGACGGTACTGCAGAGCGGAGTTCCAGACGGTCCACAGCTCGCCGCCCGGCTCGAGCACCCGCGCCGCGTCGGCGAACATGCGGGGAGCGAGACCCTCGTGGATCGCGGCGCCGGCGTGGAACGGCGGGTTCAGCGCGATGAACGAGGCCGTGGCCTCCGGTTGCGAGCGCAGGACGTCGTCGCGCACGACCCTCACGCGATCGGCCACGCCGTTGGCCTCGGCGGTGGCCCGCGCGGACGCGACGGCGATCGCCGACTGGTCGCACGCGATCACGCGCAGGGAGGGATGCCGCACAGCGAGGGTCGCGGCGACCACGCCCGTCCCGCACGCGAGGTCGACCGCCCGGTCTCCGCGCGGGGCGGGGAGGTGCGCGAGCAGCAGCCGCGTCCCGATATCGATCGATGCGCCCGCGAAGGCGCCGCCGAACGCACGGACACGGATGCCGTCGACCTCGGCTTCCTCCGGTGCGGGGGCGGCGCCGTCGTGCGGGCCGTGGGCGGTGAGGACGCGGGATTTCTGCCGCGCGTGCGAGACGTCGACGCGGTCGAAGACGCGCCGCAGCACGTCGTTCATCGCCACCGTCATGTGCTTGAGGCGCCCGCCCGCGAAGACGACGACGTCGGGGTGTGCGTGCAGGGCGATGAGCCCGGCGATGTCGGACAGCGCCCGAAGCGACCGGGGGAGGCGCAGAAGGACGACGCGGGCGCCGGTGAGCAGGTCCGCGTCGAGGGCGTGCGAGTCGAAGACTTTCTCGAGCCCGGTGTCGCGGGCGTTCAGTGCGAGGGCTTCCTCGCCCAGCAGCTCGTCCTGATGCACCCGGATGCCACGGGCCCCGGCATCCGCCGCCGCCAGGGTGAGCGCTCCGTAGGCGTCGCCGATCACGACGAGTTGGCCCACACCGAGTGCGGCGCGCGCGTCGGCGGACTCGTCGAGGATCAGCCGGTCGGCGGCGTCGACGGCCACGAGATCGGGACCCTCGAGATCGGGGCGGCGACGCAGAGCGGCGAACGAGAAAGGCACCGGACCACGCTACCCGGGGGCGACGTGACGCGGTGCCTGACCGAGGTGCGGGCTCAGCGGGTGCCGAAGTGGAACGGCAGGGCCAGCGAGGCCGAGACGAGGATGATGCCGAGCGCGAAGAACAGCGCGGGAGCGGCGAGGGAGAACGAGATGCCGGTCAGCAGCATGCCGCCGACGAACAAGATGAGAGAGACGATGAACATGAGGATCCCTTCGGTCGATCCAGGCTATCGTGCCGAATCCGGACGTGCGTTCGTGCTGCGGTCGGGATGCAGGGGGAGGGGACCCGGGGTGCTGCCGTCGCGCGGGGGGATGCCCAGCGCCGCATGCGCCCAGAGCGTGCTGCCGGCGACGGCTGCGGGCATGACCGCCACCGCCCCGAGCGGGACGAGGAAGCACAGCTGGGTCGCGACGCCGAAGCCGAGGGCGCGTGCGCGGTGGGAGCGGAGGAGCTGTGTCCGCGCCCGCCGATCGAGGCCTCGGGCCGACAGCGCGCGCGAGGTGAGTTCGTCGGCCAGCAGCCACCCGGTCAGGAGTACCCCGGCGACGAAGCCCAGGACGCCGCCGACGAAGGGGATCAGGCCGATGAGCCACGCCAGCGCGGCGGCCAGGATGCCGCGGACGATGAGGCGCACGCTGTCGCCGACGGCCCGCCAGAAGCCGTACTCGACGTCGGGGACCACGCCGGTGGCGCTGCGCTCGGTCGCGCGCCAGATGCGGTCGTAGAACGGCTCGCCCACGGCGAGCGTGACGGCGGTGAACGAGACGACGACGATGAGCAGCGCCGCGCCGAACGACGCCAGGCCGATCGCGGTGCGCAGAGCGCCCGCCCAGAACGGCGCCCACGTGTCGGCGAACGGCGTCCAGTCGTCGACGAGACCGGGCAGCACGAGACCCCAGATCACGAGTGCCGATCCGAAGATCAGTCCGACCACCGTCCCCGGGATGAGTCCGAGGGCCATCGCCCCGGGCGTGCGGCGCCACTGGCCGAGACCGCGGGCCAGCAGGGCCGCCCCGGCGAGGAATTCGCGCATCCCCGGATTCTGACAGACACCCCCGACACCGACCCGAGAGGTTGCGCCCGCTCCGTCCGGCGTTTCCCGCCCGCGGGCTGCATCCCGCGGCGATGTCGCAGGGGGATGCCAGGATGCCGCTATGCGCATCCGCACCACGTCGACGCAACGCACGTACCGGTACGTGCGCATGGCGCTGATCGGAGCGACGGTCTTCCTCGCCGTCGGTGTCGGTCTCGAGCTCGCGAGTGGCGAGGGACTGCTGTCGGTCAGCGCGGCTTACTACACGCCCGCGGGTCCGGTCCTCACGGGGGCGCTGAGCGCGGTCGCCCTCGCTCTGCTGGCTCTGTCGGGGCGCAGCCTCGAGCAGGGCCTGCTCGACATCGCGGCGGTGCTCGCCCTCGCGATTGCCTTCGTCCCGACCGCGGTCTCATCGAGCGCCTGCCTCGACGGGACGCAGTGCGTGCCGCCCGAGGTCAGGCCGACCGTGGCGAACAACGCCGTGGCCGTGGCATCCGTGATTCTTCTCGGGGTGATCGTCGCGGGGATCCTGGCGCGCGTGCAGGGCACCGCGAGCCGCGGGGTCGCGCTCACGATCGGGATCATCGTCGCGCTCGTCGCGGGCGGGGCGGCGTGGGCGGTGCTCGCGCCCGAGGCCTTTCTCCGGTGGGCACACGAGGTCGCCGCCGTCGCGTTCTTCGTGCTGATCGCGGCGGTGGCGTCGATCGCGGCGTGGTGGCCACGGCGCAGCGGTCGACGGCGGCGGGGAGTGCGACTCGCCTATGCGGCGGTGGCCGTCGGGATCGTGCTGACCCTGGTGCTGCTCGTCCTCGGAGTGGTGTCGGGCCTGGAGCGCACGGGTTTTCCGGTGGTGCTCGTGGGCGAGTCGGTGGCCCTCGCGCTGTTCGCGGTGTTCTGGCTCGTACAGACGGTCGAGCTCTGGAACGACGTCGATCCCCCGCTTCGGGAATAGACGCCGCGCGCCCACGTTGAAGTTGATGCGACGGCGCTCAAGTAGCAAACTTGAGTGAACCGCACTCACGTATCTCAGGAGACGGAATTGCCCGAAGACTTCACCCCCGGCGACGGCGCCCAGTCGTTCGACGAGTTCCTGGCCCGCTACCTCGCGGGCGAGCAGGCGCGAGCCGAACGCTCGATCGACCTCAGCCGGTTCCTCAGTGCCCGCACGCAGGACGCCCTCCAAGAAGCCGGACGCTACGCGCTCGGGCGCGGCCAGCGTGAGCTCGACGCCCTGCACGTCCTCCACGTCCTCGTCCGGCGCTCGCCGGCCAAGGAGGCCGTCGCGCGCCTCGGCGCCGATCCCGCCGCGATCGCCCGCGCGGCCGAGAGCCGTCTGCCCGCCGCCGCGACCCCCGCGAACGTCGACGGTGCCGTGGTCGCCGGCTCCGTGCAGCGCGCCCTGTTCCACGCGTTCCAGGTGGCACGTGCCGCCGGGTCCACGTACGTCGACCCCGACCACCTCTTCTTCGCGCTCGTGCTCGCCCAGGACGCGCCCGCGGGGCAGATCCTCGCCCAGGCCGGAGTGACGGCCGAGGCCCTCACCCAGGGCGTGCGTGAGACCGTCATGGGCGGTGACGAGACCGAGGTGCCCGCTGAGTCGGCATCCGTCACTCCGAACCTCGACCGATTCGGCACCGACCTCACGGCGCGAGCCGCCGCGGGAGAGCTCGACCCGGTCATCGGTCGCTCCGACGAGATCGAGCAGACGATCGAGATCCTCAGCCGTCGCACGAAGAACAACCCCGTGCTGATCGGCGAGGCCGGCGTCGGCAAGACGGCCGTCGTCGAAGGTCTCGCGCGCGCGATCGTCGCCGAAGAGGTGCCCGAGCAGCTGCGCGAGACCCGTGTCGTCTCGCTCGACCTGGCCGCGATGCTCGCGGGCGCGCGGTACCGGGGCGACTTCGAGGAGCGCCTCACCCAGACGATGGACGAGATCGCGGCATCCGACAAGCTCGTCGTCTTCATCGACGAGGTGCACACTCTCGTCGGGGCGGGCGGGAGCGGCGACGGGTCCATGGACGCCGGCAACATCCTCAAGCCCCGCCTCGCCCGCGGTGACGTGCACCTGATCGGAGCGACCACGCTGCGCGAGTACCGCACGATCGAGAAGGATCCCGCCCTCGAGCGGCGCCTTCAGCCCGTTCGCGTGGGCGAGCCCTCGATCCCGGATGCCGTGGAGATCCTGCGCGGCCTCCGCTCGGCCTACGAGGAGCACCACGCCGTCACGTACACGGACGAGGCTCTGCGGGCCGCGGTCGAGCTGAGCGATCGATACCTTCCCGACCGCGTGCTGCCCGACAAGGCGATCGATCTGATCGACCAGGCCGGTGCCCGCCTGCGGCTGCGCCTGGGCGTCACCGTCGACACCTCCGCTCTGCTGGAGCGCCTCGCGACGCTGGAGGCCGACAAGAATGCCGCGGTCTCCGCCGAGCACTACGAGGAGGCGTCGCGTCTGCGCGACGAGATGGCCGCCGTGCAGCAGCGGCTCGACGAGGCGACGGCCGGCCCCCGCGTCGCCGCCGTCGTCGACGAACCCGAGATCGCCGCGGTGATCAGCCGCGCCACCGGCATTCCCGTTGCGCGACTCACGGTGACCGAGCGCGGTCGCCTCTCCGAGCTCGAGACCGAACTGCACGCCCGCGTGATCGGGCAGGACGACGCGGTCGCCGCCGTCGCCAAAGCCGTGCGTCGCAACCGCACGGGCATGGGAGACGAGAACCGCCCGGTCGGCTCGTTCCTGTTCCTCGGTCCCACCGGCGTCGGCAAGACCGAGCTCGCCAAGGCCCTGGCCGGCTCGCTCTTCGACGACGACGGCGCCGTGATCCGCTTCGACATGAGCGAGTTCGGCGAGCGGCACACGGTGTCGCGCCTGATCGGTGCCCCTCCCGGATACGTCGGCTACGACGAGGCGGGCCAGCTCACCGAGCGCGTGCGACGCAACCCCTATGCGGTCGTGCTGTTCGACGAGATCGAGAAAGCGCACCCCGACGTTTTCACGCTGCTGCTGCAGGTGCTCGATGACGGTCGGCTCACCGACGGACAGGGCCGTACGGTCGACTTCCGCAACACGGTGATCGTGATGACCTCGAACCTGGGCGCGGAGTTCCTGGCATCCCGGTCGGGGGCCATCGGCTTCACCACGACCGACCGCGAGTTCGCCGATGCCGATCTGCGTGATCGCGTGATGGGGAAGCTGCGCGAGGCGATGCGCCCGGAGTTCCTCAATCGCATCGACGACATCGTGCTCTTCCGCAAGCTCGAGAAGGCGCAGCTGCGCGAGATCGTTGGGCTGCTGTTGGGCGCGACCTCGCGGCGCCTGGCGTCGCGCGACGTGTCGCTCGAGGTCACCGATGCCGCCGTCGACCGGCTGGCCGCGGTCGGGTACGAGCCCGAGTACGGTGCTCGGCCGCTGCGCCGGGTCATCCAGCGCGAGGTCGACGACCGCATCGCCGACCTGTTCGTGTCGGGTGAGCTGAGCGACGGGGGAGCGGTGACCGTGGATGCCACCTCGTCCGGCTTCACGGTCGCACCCGTCGTACCGGCTCTCGCCGCGTGACGAGCCCTTCTCGACGCCCCCGGTGCTTCGGTGCCGGGGGCATCGTGGTTCGTGCGGCGAGGGCGATCCGGCCGCGCGCGCCCCGGGGCACGCTTCCCGAGGACGCCTGCGTTCGTCCAGGACGCACGCGGTGGTCATCGATCCGGTACGTGCTCGACGAACGAATGCGGTGTCAACGCGTGTGCGCACCGCCGTCCGCGCCGCGGCGGATGCGATCCGCGCGCCGCCCCGCCCCGATGTCGGAGGTTCGCGGCAGAGTAGAGGCATGAGTCGTATCGGCACGATCTTCAGCCCGTACCCGCATCCGCCCGAGCAGCTCCGCGACGCCGCGCGAGCGGCCGAAGACGCCGGGGTCGAAGAACTCTGGCTCTGGGAGGACTGTTTCCGGTCCTCGGCGTGGGCTGCGGCCGCGGCAGCTCTCGCCGTCACCGATCACCTGCGCATCGGGGTCGGCATCGCGCCCCTTCCGCTCCGCAACGTCGCCGTTTCGGCGATGGAGATCGCCACGATCGAGCGCATGTTCCCGGGGCGCCTCCTGCCGGGCTTCGGTCACGGGGTGCAGGACTGGATGCGTCAGGTCGGGGCCAAGGTCGCCTCCCCGTTGACGCTCATGCGGGAGCAGCTGCCGGCCTTGAGGTCCCTTCTCGCGGGCGAGACGGTCAGCGCAGAGGGGCGTTACGTGAAGCTGCGCGATGTCACACTCGATTGGCCGCCCGCCGCCGCCCCGCTCGTGTACGCCGCCGCCGAAGGGCCGAAGACCCTCGCTCTGGCGGGCGCCGTCGCCGACGGGGTGGTGCTCGACAGCAGACATACCGTCGACGAGATCGCCGCCGCCGTGCGGGCCGTGCGGGCGGGCCGCGCCGAGGCGGGTCGTGAGGGCCGTACCGATGTCGTCGCCTATGTGCTGACGGCCTTCGGCCCCGATGCTCACGAGCGCGCCACAGCGGTGCTCGCCGACCGCGCGGACGCGGCGGATCGCGTTCTCGCGGGTTCGGTGTCAGAGGTCGCCGAGGGGGTCGCGCGTTTCCAGGCTGCGGGCGTCGACGATGTCGTGCTCCTGCCCACCGACGACGTCGACCTCGCCGCCTTCTTCTCCGCGGTGGGCCAGGTCGCGGTGTCCCTGCCGAATGGGGGAGGTGCATCGTGACGCGAGGAATCGTTTCGCTCGGACTCGCTGGATCCCTCGGTCCTGACGCCGTCACGCAGATCGCTCCGGCCGTCGAGAGCGCGGGCTTCGACACCCTCTGGATCAACGACACTCCTGACGGCGACGCCCTCGCCGCGCTCGCCGCCGCCGCGCGCGTCACGGACCGCCTTCGACTCGCCACGGGCGTCGTCCCCGTCGACCGTCGTCCCGCCGACGCGATCGCGGCCGAGGTGGCATCCCTCGATCTTCCGCTGGACCGATTGACGCTCGGCATCGGCTCGGGCATGGCCAAGCAGGGTGCCCTGGCCCGGGTGAGAGATGCCGTCTCGGTTCTTCATGACGCGGGCGTCCCTCGCGTCCTCGTGGGTGCACTCGGGCCGAAGATGCGCCGCACGGGAGCGGAGCTCGCCGAGGGCGTGCTGCTGAACTGGGTCCCGCCGGTCGAAGCCCGCGCTCAAGCCGAGGCTTTGCACGAGATCGCGCCGGCGACGCACATCGCGGTGTACGTCCGCACGGCGATCGTCTCCGCCGCGCGCGAGCGCCTCGATGCCGAGACCGCACGGTACGCGTCGTTTCCGAACTACGCCGCGAATTTCGAGCGGATGGGGGTGGATGCCGCGGACACGACGATCCGTGACGTCGGCAAACTCGCCGACGCGCTCGAGGCCTACACGGCGGCTGCCGACGAGGTCGTCTTGCGCGCAATCGTGCCCGAAGACACCGTCGAGGCCTATATCGAGTTCGTGCGGAGGGCGGCGCCCGCTCCGGGCTGAGGCCAGCGGGCGCGACGCCGCTCGTGCGCGATGGCCACGGCGTCGTCCGCGGTCGCGGAACGGATCTCGGCGGTCGGGCGCTTTCGGGGCACGACGAACGTCTAAGAAGCGGGCGGCGCGGGTCGTGCCTCGAAGGTCTCGAGAATCGCGGAGACGAGGCGTCGCCCGCGGGCAGGCGGCATCCGATCGTCGCCCTCGGCGCCGCGAGCGACGGCGATCCCATCGAGGGCGGCGAGCAGCAGCGCGGCATCGTCGGAAGCGATGTCCGCGTGGGGGTAGGCGTCGGTCATCAAGGTCTGCAGAAACCCTTCTGTCACGCGCCAATCCTTCGCATGGATCTCGCGCACCCGAGGGTCGGTTCCGGCGCGCGAGGCGAAGGACGTCCATACGACCGCGTCGCGCGGGCCGGCATCGCCGAGACAGGCGAGCTCCTCGCAGAACAGCAGGAGGCGTTCCTCGGCCGAGCGCGCGCCGGACAGCGCGGCGCGGATGCGGTCGCGAAACAGCGCGTTCACGGCATCCATTGCTCCGATGATGAGCGCTGCGCGGGTCGGGAAGTGGTGCTGCACCGCTCCGACCGAGACGCCTGCCTCTGCGGCGACTTTCCGCACGCTGAGATCGTCGGCGCCACCTGTCGAGAGCACGCTCAGGACCGCCTCGGCGATCGCGTCTTTGCTGCCGCGAGCGGAGGGAGAAGCGGAGGTAGTCACCGTCGTAGGCTACGGTGAACACGTGAACAATACGAACGTATTGGCCCGAACGGGTCGACTCGAAGCCCTGGACGTGGTGCGCGGCATCGCCATCGTCGGCACTCTCGCGACGAACGTCTGGGTGTTCTCGCATCCCTGGGGCCTGCTGGGCATGCTCAGTGCCCCTGTTCTCCCCGACGAGTCCCGCGGCGAGGCCGCCGCACAGCTCGCGTTGATGGCTGTGGCCCAGGGCAAGTTCCTGGCGCTGCTCTCGCTGACATTCGGCGTCGGACTCGCGATCCAGCACCGTTCCGCGGCTCGGCATCACCGTCGATGGCCCGGGCGATACCTGTGGCGCGCCGCACTGCTCTTCATCGACGGTCTGGTCAACTACGTCCTCATCGCGGAGTTCGATGTGCTCATGGGGTACGCCGTGACCGCGGGCGTGGTGTCTTTCCTCCTCCTTACTCGGCCTCGAGCGCAGCGAGCCCTGATCGTCGCCTTCGGAGCCATCCACATCGCGATGATCACGCTTCTCGTGATCGCACTGACGACTCTTCCGGGGGTGGATGCCGAGGTCTCGCTGCCCGAGGCACGGAGCCCCTACGCGACGGAGTCCTTCTTCGGGCTCGCGGCTTTCCGCCTCGATAACGTCATCGTCTTTCGCGCCGAGCCCGTGCTGATCGGATTCCTGTCGCTGGCGATGTTCCTCGCCGGCGCCGCGCTGTTCCGCGCGGGGGTGTTCTCCGCGGACGGCGCGCGGCTCCGTGCCCGTCTCATGATCATCGGCGCGTGCGCGGTGCCCGTCGACCTCCTCCTCGCGATGTCGGCGTCGTCCGTGGGATTGCTGCTGGAGCGCTACGTCGTGGCCCCCGTGGTGGCCCTCGGCCTCCTGGGGATGGTGGTCGAACTCTGTCTTCGCCGCGGAACGAGCGGATGGTTCGGACGCCGCGCCACCGAGATGGGGCGTGTGGCCCTGAGCGCGTACCTCCTGCAGAACCTCCTGGGTGGAGCGCTCTTCTACGGCTGGGGTTTCGGGCTCGCGTCGTCGCTCTCCGCGTGGCGTGTGCCGGTGACGGTCGCGGCGTTCTTGCTCATCACCGCCGTCGTCGCGACAGCGGCTCACCTGTGGCTGCGTCGATTCGCGGCCGGACCGGTGGAGTGGTTGTGGCGCGCGGCGGCCGACCTCGGCGCGCACGGGCGCGCGTAGTGTGCGCTGTGCCCCTTCCCGCCTGGTCGCCGACCTCCGCGACGATGTCGAGCGCTGACGGCCCCGCCCCCGTACACGGATGACAGACTGACCGAATGCCGCGCCGTACAGGTCTCACCGTCCGCTCCGTCGCCCGCGGGGCGCTGGCCCTCCTGCTCGTCGGGGCGGGGGTCGGTCACCTCACGTGGGGTCGCCGCGGCTACCGGATCGTCGTTCCGGGATGGGCCACGCGACTGCTTCGGACGGACAAGGACGCCATCGTCGTGGCATCCGGAGCCGTCGAGGTCGTCCTGGGCGTCGCCCTCGTCGCCCTGCCGCGCGAGCGCGGACGCGTGGGGGCGGCGATCGCGGCCTTCTTCGTCGCCGTGTTCCCGGGCAACGTGCACCAGTGGCGCACCGGGCGCTCGGCGCCGGGGCTGAATACCGACCGTTCACGGTTCATCCGGCTGTTCTTGCAGATCCCGCTCGTCGCGTGGGCGTGGTGGTCGACGCGGGCGCGCTGACGCCCCCGGAGTGACTCGGGGCGGGTGCGTTGACGTTCCCGCTCCTCCCGGGCGGGGCGTCTCCGCGTCGGGCGGCTTCGGAACGGCGGAACCGCGGCGAACTCCGCGTGCTACGCCGCTTCGCCGAGCTCCAGGATGCCGTTCTCGAACGCCGACCGGGCGAGCACCTTGTACCCGTGGTCGGCGAAGAACACCGTGAGCCGGTCGTCTTCGATCGCCATGGCCGTACCGGAGCCGAACTCGCCGTGCTCGACGGTGGAGTCGATACGGATCCCGTCGTCGTCCGCTGTCGCCGCCGAGTCGTCGGCCGGGGCGACGGTGTCCGTGTCGCACCGGTCGCACGACCCGCACTGCGCCGGGGTCTCGACACCGAAGTACTCGAGCAGGGCCCGCCGACGGCAGTGCGTCGTCTCGGCGTACCCGCGCATGATCTCGATGCGCGAGGCGCGGATGCGCTCCTCGGCCTCATCGCGTTCGCGGACCGCGCCGACCGCGTCGCCCGCCGATACCTTCGACCGTGCCGAGACGCCGTCGGGGCCCGACACGGCGAGCTCGCACGCCACGAGCTGGTTCAGAACCCGGCCGATCGCCCGCACCGAGCGCCCGCTCTCATCGGCGATGTCCTTCGCGCGCAACGGCTTCCCGGTCCGCTGCAGCACGTCCCACACGCCCGCGATGTCGGCGCGCTTGGTGCGGCCGCCGGCGAAGAACGAGCGCAGCGAGAAGTCCTCGGCGCGGTAGTGCAGGATCGCCCGCGCGGGCTGCCCGTCACGCGCTGCACGACCGATCTCCTGCGCGTACGAGTCCAGCGACTCGGTCACGTCGGCGTGCACGACCAGGCGCACGTCGCTCTTGTCGACGCCCATGCCGAACGCCGAGGTCGCCACCACCACGTCGAGGTCTCCCGCGCTCCAGGCGGAGTGCACCTCGTCGCGCTTCTTCTGCGCCATCGCGCCGTGGTACGCCGCGGCCCGAAGGCCCAGCTCCCTCAACTCCTCGGCGTAGGAGTCGGTGCCCTTGCGCGTCGCCACGTAGAGCAGGGCCGGGCCGCCGGCATCCCGGACGTCCGCGATGACGGCGCGACGCTTGTCGGCGTCGTGCTCGTGCCGGCGGACTGCCATGTGGATCTCGGGGCGGTCCATTCCGCGCACCTCGAGGTGGGGCTCGCGCATGCCCAGGCTCGACACGATGTCGTCGCGGACAGGAGCGGATGCCGTGGCGGTCAATGCCAGCACCGGCGGATGGCCGAGTGCGTCGATGGCGTCGCCGATGCGCGCGTAATCGGGGCGGAAGTCGTGGCCCCAGGCCGAGACGCAGTGCGCCTCGTCGATGACGACGAGACGCACGTCGGCCTTCGCGAGCCGGTCGAAGACCTCTGCGTTGGCGAGCTGCTCGGGCGCCAGGAAGGCGTACACGGCGTCGGGTCCCTCGATGGCCGCCCATGCCGCCTTCTTGGCGGCGGCGCTCGTGCGGGAGTTGAGGGCGACGGCCGCCGGGGCGTCGGGGGCCGCGTCGATGGAGTCGATCTGATCGCGCTGCAGGGCGAGGAGAGGTGAGATGACCACGGTCGTCCCGCCCAGTTCGCAGCCCGCGATCTGGTAGACGGCCGACTTGCCGGCTCCCGTGGGGAAGACGACGAGGGTGTCGCGTCCGCTCACGACCGCATCGATGGCCTCGGCCTGACCCGGCAGCAGATCGTCCCATCCGAACACCTCGCGGGCGGTACGAGCGGACTGTTCGAGGGTGGCGGGAGCGTTCACGAGACCTCATTCCTGGGTGGAGGACCCCAGCACACTCCAGACCTCCGACATCGCCCCGGGGGTTGCGAGGTCGAGCCGGATCTGTTCTCCTGACGCCGCGGCCGGAAAACGCCACCGCTTCGGAAGACGCCGTGTCGCTCGCAGATGCATGACACCGCCGCGCGACCCGCACAAGCGTCGGCCCGATGTCGGAAGGGGATGTCAGGATGCCGACATGCTCTTCGGCGACATCGAGACCGCGCTCACAGTGGTGACGAACACGCGCTCGCGTCTGGCCAAGGTCGACGCCCTCGCGACGCTCCTCCGCGGGCTGGACCCGGACGAGATCGAGCCGGCGGTCGGGCTTCTCACCGCCTCACCGCGCCAGGGCCGCCTCGGCGTGGGCTGGCGCACGCTCTCGGCCCGCGACGGTGATCACGCAGACGAACCGGGCCTGACCGTCGGCGACGTCGACGACGCCTTCACGGAGCTGACGCAGGTCGGCGGCGCCGGTTCGGCGGCCGTTCGCACGCGCCTCCTCGACGAACTCGCTTCTCGGGCGACGGCGCCGGAGTGGCATCTGCTCATCCGCATCATGACGGGAGAGATGCGAACCGGTGCCCTCGAGGGCGTGCTGCTGGATGCCGTGGCCCGGGCCTCCGATCGCGACGGTGCCCTGGTGCGCCGGGCCGCCATGTTGTCGGGCGACCTGGGCGAGACGACGCGCATCGCGCTGACGGGCACCGCCGACGACCTCGCGGCGGTCGGCCTCGTGGTCGGCCGCGGCGTGCAGCCGATGCTGGCGTCGACGGCGACGAGCGTCGCCGAGGCGCTGGCCGTCACCGGTCGAGCGTCGGTGGAGTACAAGCTCGACGGGGCGAGAGTCCAGGTGCATCGGCACGGCGGCGAGGTCCGCGTTCTCACCCGCACGCTTGCCGACATCACCCACCGCGTGCCCGAGATCGTCGAGGTGGCTCTCTCCCTCCCCGTCGACGACGTCATCCTCGACGGCGAGACGCTGTCACTCGACGAAGACGGCGGCCCGCGGCCGTTCCAAGACACGATGGCGCGTTTCGGCGCCGAGACCGCGCGGGAGATCGCCCTCCGGCCCTGGTTCTTCGACATCCTCCACGTCGATGGTCGTGACCTCGTCGACGAACCCCTCGCCACCCGTCTCGATGAGCTGCAGCGGGTCGCGGGGGAGCACCGCATCCCCGCCGTGCTCACCGACGACGTCGAGGTCGCCGACGCTTTCGCCCGCGATGCCCTCGCCGCCGGTCACGAGGGCGTGATGGTGAAAGGGCTCGACGACGCCTACACCGCGGGACGTCGCGGCAAGAGCTGGCTCAAGGTGAAGCCGGTGCACACCTTCGACCTCGTCGTTCTCGGCGTCGAGTACGGTTCGGGACGACGCTCGGGGTGGCTGTCCAACCTGCATCTCGGCGCACGCGATCCCGAGGGGCGCTTCGGCGAGCCGGGCGGGTTCGTGATGGTCGGCAAGACCTTCAAGGGCCTGACCGACGAGCTGCTGCGGTGGCAGTCGGCGCACTTCGCCGAACGGCAGACCGGAGAGCTGGCGGGCGGCATCCGCGTGGCGCCCGACACCGTCGTCGAGATCGCGATCGACGGGGTGCAGCGGTCTGTGCGGTATCCCGGCGGCGTGGCGCTGCGCTTCGCCCGCGTGAAGACCTACCGTTCGGACAAGACGGCGGCCGAGGCCGACACGATCGACACCCTGCGCGCGCTGCTGCCCGGCGGCGGAGCGGCGACGGAAGGATGACGCGATGAGTCTTGCCCCCTGGCTCGACGGCGAGCTCGGTTACCGCAGCTTCGGAACCCCGGGCGCCCCGCGCGCCGTGTTCGTGCTCCGCACCGGCGACGTCGCCACCACCGATCCGGATGCCCGCGTCACCTCGGGCTTCGACGTGCGGATCGTCGCCATCGGTCTCGACGCGCCCGAACTGGAGGATCCGCCGGTATTCGGCGGGCAGACACCGGCCGGGCTGACCGTCGAGGCGTTGAAGGCGCTGCTCGAGCGCGAGGCCCTGGGTGCGGCAGTCGGCGTCGTGGGGGAGCGGTCAGCGGGTCCGATCGCGCTCTATCTCGCGGCCGCGATGGGCGGGGTCGTGGACCGCGTCGCGATCGTCGGCGTCCAGAGCCCGACCGATGCGCTGAGTCGCGACCTGCGCACGCCGCTTCTCGACGATCTCGCCGCCGACGTCTTGGTGCTCGTGGGCCAGGACGGCCCGGCGGGACAGGGCGATGCCGCATGGTACGTCGATCGATTGCGGTCGGGCACCGCCGAGGTCGTCCACCCCGACGAGATCGCTTCGGTCAACGGCGAGGTCACGCTCACCTCGGTGTGGTCGCGCGTGCTGACCCACGTCGCCCCCGGGGCCGAGCGCCGCTGACGGCGCGGGTCGTCACCGGCGCGGGACGCCGAACGGCCCGCCCAACCTCTTCGACCCGTTGAGTGTCCAGAACACCCGGACGCCCGTCGAAATCGTCCGGGTGTTTTGGACACTCGACGTGAGGGCGAGTGTGCTCGCGAGGGCGAGGTGCCCGTGAGGGTGAGTGTGCTCGCGAGGGCGAGGTGCTCGTGAGGGCGAGTGTGCTCGTGAGGGTGAGTGTGCTCGCGGCCGTGACGCCGCGGGCCGACCGTGCCCCGGCTGGGGCCGCGCGACCGCGCCTCAGCCTCGCCCGTTCGTGTCCCTTGAGTGTCCAAAACACCCGGACGCCCGTCGAAATCGTCCGGGTGTTTTGGACACTCGACGCGGGCGCCCACGTCTGATCAACCGCGCAGGGCCACTCATCCGCGCGCGGGGCCACGCCCGCCAGCGCGTCGGGTCCGCGCCCGCGCCGCCTCAGCCCCGCGAGACGGCCTTCACCTGAACGACGTTCGACTCCTCGTCGACCTCGACATGGTCGGTCTGCGCTTTGAGGAAGTCCGAGAAGCTGCGGAACCCGAGCGCTTTCTCACTGAACGACGGATCCAGCCGCTTCATCAGGTCTTTCACCGCCGAGGCGTGCAGCCACTCGCCGTCGGCGCGCTCCGCTTCGAGCTGCATCGCGCGCTCGAGCAGGTCGACCGCGGGGTCTTTCGAGCGCTTGCGCGCGCGGGGCCGAGAGGGCGCGGCGTCCTTCTTCGTCTCGGCCAGATTCGGGATGCCGGGGAGCGAGTCGTAGGCGTCGAACCGGTCGCACGCCGCGGCGAGCGACTTCGCCGTCGACCCGGCCACACCGACCCCGACGACGAACCGGCCGAGTCGCTTGCACCGCTGCGCGAGGGGGACGTAGTCGCTGTCTCCGGCGACGATGACCACGTGCGACAGGTCGGGGAGGCGGAACATGTCTTCCACGGCATCCACCGCCAGACGGATGTCGGCACCGTTCTTGGCGTAGGCGGCGGCGGGGAAGAGCTGTACAAGGTCGACCGCGCGCGCCACGAGCTGCGAGCGGTACTCGGCATTGACCGGCGACGACCAGTCGGCGTAGGCCCGGGTGAGCACGAGCGTGCCGAACGATGCGGCATAGTCGATGATCGCGCCGACGTCGATGGTCGCTTTGGTGAGGCGCTCGGCGATCTCGGGGTCGATCGGATTCTCTGCGATCTTCTGCCGATCCCGCGAGTACGCGTTCCGCCCGTGCACGCGGTCGTACCAGGACATCACGATGTTGTCGAAGTCGAGGTAGACGGCGACGCGGGCGGTCTGGGTATCGGGCATGGTTCCAGTCTGACCCGTCCCGGCCGAGAGCGGGTAGCCCTCGCCGCTCACCGCTCGCCGGGATAGACCACGCCGATCTGGCGGCGCACCTCGTCGAGGACCCCCATGATGGCCACGGTCTCATCGATCCCCAGGACGTGATTCGACCCGGCGCCGGCAGCGACGAAACGCTCTGCCGCCTGCGCCTGGAACTGCATTCCGCGCCCCTCGACCTCGGCCGTGAACTCCTCGAGCACGTCTCCGTCGGGGGCGACCACGCGGAACGACGTGGGGGTGTACCAGACGCGGTCGATTTCGATGCGAGCGTCGGTGCCGACGATCTGCGCGGTGTTCAGACCGGCTCCGCGCGACGACGACACCGTGGTCGACAGCGCTCCGCCGGCGTGCACGAATGCGGTCGCCACCTCGGCGTCGCTGCCCGCATCGGACAGGCGGGCGAGAGCGGTGATGCGCTCGGGCAGGCCCAGGACGTCGACCGCGAACGAGATCGGGTAGATGCCGAGGTCGAGCAGGGCGCCGCCGCCGAGCGCGAGATCGTTGAGGCGGTGCGCCGGGTCGGTCGAGATCTTCTGAGTGTGATCGGCCGAGACCACGCGGATCTCGCCGAGTGTTCCGGCGGCGAGGATCTCGCGGATGCGCACCATGTGCGGCAGGTACCGCGTCCACATCGCCTCCATCGCGAGAAGACCCTTCTCGCTCGCCTTGTCACGGATCTGCGCCGCCTCGGAGGCGTTCAGGGTGAAGGGCTTCTCGACCAGCACATGCTTGCCGTGCTCGAGGGCGAGCAGGGCGTTGGCGATGTGGCCGGGATGCGGGGTGGCGATGTAGACGATGTCGACCTCGGGGTCGGCGACGAGCTCTTCGTACGAGCCGTACGCGTGCGCGATGTCGTACTGCGCGGCGAAAGCGCGAGCGCTCTCGATGCGTCGCGAGCCGACGGCGGTGACGTCGAGGCCCGCGGTGCGCAGGTCGGAGGTGAAGGCGTGCGCGATGCCGCCCGTTGCGAGGATGCCCCAGTGCAGTCCGGTCATGCGCTCCACCGTAGCCGCGTCCGCCGACATCGTCCGCCGCGCCCACCCGAGAGATCACACGTTCTAGGCTCGTCGCATGACGCCCGTCGAGCGATTCCGCGAGCTGCTGTCCATCCCGACGGTGTCGCGTGTCGACCCGGCCGAGGTCGACGACTCGGCCTTCGAGGCCTTCCACGCCGCACTCGAGCGGCTGTATCCGCTGATCCACGCGCGGCTCGAGCGAGAGGTCGTCGCGGGGCGGTCGCTGCTCTATCGCTGGGCGGGGGAGCGCCCCGGCGCTCCGCTGGTCCTTCTCGCCCACCAGGACGTCGTCCCCGTCGACGGGCAGGAGTGGCAGCACCCGCCGTTCGCCGCCGACCTCGAGGGCGAGGGCGCCGACGCCACCCTCTACGCGCGCGGCGCGATCGACGACAAGGGCGCTCTCGTCGCCATTCTCGAGGCGGTCGAAGCATTGCTCGCCGACGACATCACCCCGCGAACCGACGTGTGGCTCGCCTTCGGCCACGACGAAGAGACACGCGGCACCGGGGCGCAGGCGATGGCGTCCCTTCTCGCGGAGCGCGGCATCCGTCCGGCCCTCGTGCTCGACGAGGGGGGAGCGGTCGTCGAGGGCGCCGTGCCGGGTGTCAGCGCGCCCACCGCGATGATCGGCGTCGCCGAGCGCGGAGTCGCGACCTTCGACCTCGTGACGCGTGAGGCCGGGGGGCACGCTTCGACCCCGCCCCGCCTGCCCGCGACAGCACGACTCGCTCGTGCGATCGATCGCCTTCGTCGTCGTCCGTTCCCGCGGCGGCTCGTTCCGCCGGTCCGGGCGATGTTGGCCACCGCCGCGCCGCACACGAGGGACCCCCTCTCGACGCTGTTCCACCGCACCTCCGTGTCGGCGCCCGCGGTGACCTTGGCGTTGTCGCTGCTCGGTCCCGAGACGAATGCCCTCGTGCGCACCACCGCCGTCGTCACCCGCCTCGAGGGCTCGACGGGTGAGAACGTGCTCGCCACCTCGGCGCGGGCGAGCGTGAACGTGCGGCTGCTCACCGGCGACACCCTCGCCGATGTCGCGGTCCACCTGCGTCGGGCGGTGGCCGACCCGCTCGTCGACATCGAGATGCGTCACGGCAACGACCCCTCGCCGGTCTCGCCCTGGCAGGGCGCAGCGTGGCGGCGATTGTCGCGGGCGGTCACCGACACCCTCGGTCCTGACACCGTTCCTCTGCCGTACCTGCAACTGGGGGCGAGCGACAGCCGGTTCTACGCCGGGCTCACCGACGCGGTGTACCGCTTCGCCCCGTTCCACCTCTCGCGCGCCGAACGCGACGCGCTGCACGCCCCCGACGAGCGCATCCGCGTCGATGCCTGGCTCCGCGGCATCCAGTTCTACCGGGCTCTGATCGCCTCCTGACCGGGGTCTTCGCGCCGTCGTCCGACTGCTCCCGGGTGGCGCACCCCATCAGAATCGGATGCGGACGCGCGGGCGCATCGGTTCGGATCGTCTGGCGTGGAGCCGGGTCTGTGGCGCCCCGGCAGACGGTGTCGGCGCGGGTGAAACGGCTCTCCCGCCCTGCGCACAGCCGGCCTATCGCGCTGACGTGAGCGCGTTCGGGCGGACCGAGTCGCGTCGGCTATCCTCGTGTGACCGGTCACGCAACAGGGCGCGACCCGCAATGAGGCGGACGATGAGCGACACCGATATCCCGGAGGCGACAGGGCGCGCCCCGAGCATCCGCGATGTCGCGCGGCTCGCGGGAGTGTCGTATCAAACCGTCTCGCGCGTGATCAACAACAGCACGCAGTTGCGCCCCGAGACCGCGGCGAAGGTGCGCTCCGCGATCGCGGAGCTCAAGTTCGTGCCGAATCAGGCCGCCCGGGCTCTCGCCACCAGCCGCTCGCGCCTCATCGGCGTGCTGGGCCCGCGCGCCACGACCCACGGCACCGCGTCGATGGTGCAGGCCATCGAGTCCGCCGCCCGTGCCGCCGGCTACCGCCTCACCGTCACGAATCTCGCGACGAGCGCCCCCGACGACGTGCGTTCGTCGATCGACCACCTCATGCAGCAGTCCATCGAGGGACTCATCGCGGTGGCTCCGCAGACGCGGGTGGTGCCGATCCTCGACGAACTGAAGCTCCCGGTGCCGGTGCAGATCGTCACCTCGACGGGCACGTCGACCACTCACAACGACCAGAGCGCGGGGGCTCGCGCCGCCGTCCGCCACCTCATCGAACTCGGGCACTCGCGCATCCTGCATATCGCCGGTCCACGCGACTGGGTCGAGGCCGATCACCGCATGCGCGGGTATCTCGCGGAGATGGATGCCCACGACCTCTCGCCGAGGCCACCCGTCCTCGGCGACTGGACGGCGCAGTTCGGCTTCGAGGCGGGGTTGGAGTTGCTGCGCACCGAGGATGCCACCGCGGTGTTCGCGGGCAACGACCACATGGCCCTCGGGTTCATGCATGCCGTTCGGGCCATAGGTCGCTCGGTCCCCGAGGACATCTCCGTCGTCGGGTTCGACGACGTCCCCGAATCCGCTCACCTCTGGCCCCCGCTGACGACGGTGCGCCAGGATTTCGTGGGCATCGGCACGCGCGCGGTGAGCGACCTCCTGGCCTCTCTCGGCGAGACGAACGACGATGCACCGGTGGTGGAACCCGATCACCTGCGCCTCATCGTGCGGTCGTCGACGGCCTCTCCGCGGGCCTGAACCGCTCCACGCGCACGTCACGTTTCGGCAACGGCTGAACTCCCGGCGCGTCGAGACTTGACAGTGCCGCCCAGCGGGGAGGTAGCATCACTCACACAATGTGAACGGTCACATGACCGGGTCACACGGCCGACGGGACTCGCTGCGGAGCGGATCCGTCGAGACGAAGACGTTTCGAACGATGCGGATCGCACCGCCTCGCCGAGGGCCCTTCGTTTCGCCCCCGAGGCCGTGCGTCCCGATGTGCGCCGTCCGCACTGCCCGCGGTGGACTCCAGGGGAGACGCCGCGACATACACCCAACGGAGGGAACCAGAGTGAAGAAGCACAGCATGCTCAAGGCGATCGCGGGAGCGGGCGTCCTCGCGCTCGGCATCGGCCTCGCCGGTTGCGCGGGAGACCGCACCGGCGCGGGCAGCGGAGACTCGCAGGAAGCCGGCGGCACCATCGGCGTCGCCATGCCGACGCAGCAGTCGGAGCGGTGGATCGCCGACGGCAACAACGTCAAGTCGCAGCTCGAGGGGCTCGGCTACCAGGTCGACCTTCAGTACGCGAACGACGACATCCCCACGCAGGTCTCGCAGATCGAGAACATGATCACCACGGGCGCCAAGGCCCTGATCGTCGCCTCGATCGACGGCACCACGCTGACCGACGTGCTGCAGCAGGCCAAGGACGCGAACATCCCCGTCATCGCGTACGACCGCCTCATCAACGGCACCGAGAACGTCGACTACTACACGACGTTCGACAACTACAAGGTCGGCGTCCAGCAGGCCACCTCGCTCCTGACCGGACTCGGCGTCCTCGACGCCTCGGGCAAGGACACCGGCGCCGCAGGTCCTTTCAACGTCGAGCTGTTCGCGGGGAGCCCCGACGACAACAACGCCACGTTCTTCTGGAACGGCGCCATGGACACCCTCAAGCCCTACATGGACAAGGGCGTGCTGAAGGTTCCCTCCGGCCAGACCGAGTTCGGCCAGGCGGCCATTCTGCGCTGGCTGCCCGAGACGGCGCAGAAGCGCATGGAGAACATCCTCACCGTCATCGGCGGCACCAAGCTCGACGGTGTCCTTTCGCCCTACGACGGGCTGTCGATCGGCATCATCTCGGCCCTCACCTCGGGTGGCTACGCCGCCAACGCCCTCCCCGTCATCACGGGACAGGACGCCGAGGCCGGCTCGATCAAGTCGATCATCGCCGGTGAGCAGTACTCGACGATCTTCAAGGACACGCGAGAGCTCGCCAAGCAGGCCGTGACCATGGTCGACGACATCCGCAAGGGCGAGAAGCCCGAGGTCAACGACGAGAAGACCTACGACAACGGCAAGAAGGTCGTTCCCTCGTACCTGCTCAACTCGACGATCGTCACCAAGGACAACTACAAGGAAGTCCTCATCGACAGCGGTTACTACACCGAGGCCGACCTGAAGTAATCCCCCGGAGGGGCTCTCCGCCCCTCCGCCCCGCCTCCGCCGCGACCCGCCGGGTCGCGGCGGAGGCTCCCGCGGGTCCGCGGCATCCCGCACCCGCCCCATATTCCGACCGGCCACGAGCCGGTTCTGCAAGGAGGACCTCGTGAGCACCATCCTCGAGATGCGCTCGATCACCAAGGAGTTCCCCGGCGTCATCGCGCTCGCCGACGTGTCGCTGACCGTCGAGCGCGGGACGGTTCACGCCATCTGCGGCGAGAACGGCGCCGGCAAGTCCACCCTCATGAAGGTGCTCAGCGGCGTGTACCCCGCGGGCGATTACCGCGGCGAGATCGTCTTCGACGGCAACACCGTCGAGTTCAAAGACATCCGCGACAGCGAAGCGGCCGGCATCGTCATCATCCACCAGGAGCTCGCGCTGAGCCCCTACCTCTCGATCGCCGAGAACATCTTCCTCGGCAACGAGATCACGAACCGCGGTCTCATCGACTGGGATGCCACCAACCGCGAGGCGGCCAAGCTCCTCGCCCGCGTGGGTCTGGGCGACAGCCCCGACGTTCCCGTCAACGAGATCGGCGTCGGCAAGCAGCAGCTCGTCGAGATCGCCAAGGCACTGTCGAAGGACGTCAAGCTCCTCATCCTCGATGAGCCGACCGCGGCGCTCAACGACGACGACTCCGAGCACCTGCTCGATCTGATCCGGCACCTGCGCGGTCAGAACATCACCTGCATCATCATCAGCCACAAGCTCAACGAGATCCGCGCGATCGCCGACGAGGTCACGATCATCCGTGACGGTCGCACGATCGAGACGCTCGACGTGGCCACCGGCGGTACGAGCGAAGACCGCATCATCCGCGGGATGGTGGGCCGAGAGCTCGAGAACCGCTACCCCGACCGCGACGTCGAGATCGGCGACGAGGTCCTGCGCATCGAGGACTGGAACGTCAGTCACCCGACCGACGCGAGCCGCGTCGTCATCCACCAGGCGAACCTGAACGTGCGCGCCGGCGAGGTCGTCGGCATCGCCGGCCTCATGGGCGCGGGGCGCACCGAGCTCGCGATGAGCGTGTTCGGCAAGAGCTTCGGCTCGCGCATCTCGGGCAACGTCTACATCCGCGGCGAGAAGGCCGACACCTCGACGGTTCCCGCGGCCATCCGCAGCGGACTGGCCTACGTCACCGAAGACCGCAAGGGCGCAGGGCTCAACCTCATCGACACCATCAAGCGGAACATCTCGATCGCCGGGATGCGCAAGCTCGTCAAGGGCGGGTTCGTCGACGGCGACGAGGAGTACCTCGTCGCCAACCGCTACCGCAAGTCGATGAACATCAAGGCGCCCAGCGTCGACGTGGTCGTGGGCAAGCTCTCGGGCGGCAACCAGCAGAAGGTCGTCCTCTCGCAGTGGCTCTACTCCGACCCCGAGGTGCTCATCCTCGACGAGCCGACCCGCGGCATCGACGTGGGCGCCAAATACGAGATCTACACGATCATCAACTCCCTCGCGGCGCAGGGGAAGGGGGTGCTCGTCATCTCTTCGGAGCTGCCTGAGCTCCTCGGCATCTGCGACCGCATCTACACCCTCAGCGAAGGCCACATCACCGGCCAGCTGCCCATCGAAGAGGCCACGCCCGAGGCACTCATGGTGCTCATGACGAAGGAAAAGGAAGCCGACCATGTCAGCGCTTGACAACACCGTGACCCCCCAGGGTCCCGCCACGCCGAAGGGGCCCGTCGGCGGCGGTGCCGGCAACGGCGCCGGCGGCATCGTGCAGTTCTTCACGTCGCGCCTGCGCGAGATCGGCATCTTCATCGCGCTGATCGTCATCGTGCTGCTCTTTCAGGCGCTGACCGGCGGTCGTCTGCTCACCGCGGGCAACGTGTCGAACATCATCGTCCAGAACAGCTACATCCTGATCCTCGCAATCGGCATGGTGATGATCATCATCGCCGGTCACATCGATCTCTCGGTCGGTTCGGTGGCCGCCTTCGTCGGTGCCGTCTCGGGTGTGCTCATCGTCCAGTGGGGCCTGCCCTGGTGGCTGGGGATCGTCCTCTCGCTGCTCCTCGGCGCCGTGGTCGGCATGTGGCAGGGATTCTGGGTCGCCTACATCGGCATCCCGGCGTTCATCGTGACCCTCGCGGGCATGCTGCTCTTCCGCGGTCTGACGCAGATGACCCTGGGCAACACCCAGATCACCCCGTTCCCCACCGAGTACCGTGCCCTCGGCGGCGGCTACCTGTTCCCCGACCTGTTCCCGGCGGCGACGTCGCCGGCCGAGTGGATCACGGTCGCCCTGGGCGTGCTGACCCTCGTGCTCTTCGTCGTCTCGCAGGTGCGTCAGCGTGCCAAGCGCGCCGCGCTCGAGCTGCAGAACGAGCCGCAGGTCGCCTTCCTGGTCAAGCTCATCGGTGGCGGCGCGCTCATCGCCTACCTCACCTACCTGCTGGGCGTCGCCCCCGGCTCGCGCGGCACGCCCATCGTGCTCGTGGTGCTGGCTCTGCTGATCATCGGCTACTCGACGGTCATGAGCCGCAGCGTCTTCGGCCGCCACATCTACGCGCTGGGTGGCAACCGCACCGCCGCGAAGCTGTCCGGCATCAACACCCGTCGCGTCGACTTCATGCTGTTCGTCAACATGGGTGTCCTCGCGGCCCTCGCCGGCATCGTGTTCACGGGCCGACTGAACTCCGCCGGTCCCGGCGCGGGAAACCTCTTCGAGCTGGATGCCATCGCCGCCTCCTTCATCGGTGGAGCCGCCGTCCAGGGTGGTGTCGGCCGCGTGGTCGGCGCGATCGCCGGTGGTCTGGTCATGGGTGTGCTCAACAACGGCATGTCGCTCATGGGCATCTCGACCGACGTGCAGCAGTTCATCAAGGGTCTCGTGCTGCTGCTGGCCGTGGCCTTCGACGTGTGGAACAAGAACCGCACCCGCGGTTGATCCACGCTCGTGCGTGAGACGCCCCGTCGCTTCTGCGGCGGGGCGTCTTCGCGTGTCCGGAACGCTTTTCGGGATAACCCGAAAACGGGCGGGGGCTGACCGGGCGGTGCCGGCGCGAGCGCGCCTCTAGCGTGGAACACATGACCACGGCATCCGTTCTCCCGCCTCCTCCGCCGACGCCCGCGAGCACAGAGCCCGCCCCCGCGGCGGGAGCCGACCAGCCCCTCGCCGCGCGGGTGCGGATCGCCTCGCCGGGCCGCATCGCCGGTGCGGTCGCCCATCTCGCCGCGCTCGGCGTCGTCGGGCCGGGCGTCCTGGGCGGGGTGTTCGGCTTGTTCGGCGCGGGCGTGGGGCTCCTCGCCGCCCTGCTGATCGGCGTGATCGCCCTCGTGGCTCTGGTCTACGTCCTCTTCGCGATCGCGTGGTTCGAGCGCGTCCGCCTCGACGGCCTGTACGGTCTCGGTCTCCCGGCGCTCCGCCCGCGTCGGAGCGCGCGCACGGGCTTCCTCGGCGTGGTGGACACGATCTGGCTGCAGGCGATCGACCCGGGGCAGTGGCGTGCCGTCGCTTCGTTCGCGATCGCGACCATCCTCGGGGTGAGCACCCTCGGGGTCGCGAGCTTCACGGCATGGGGTCTCGCGGTGATGGTGAGTCCCCTTTTCGGCTGGTCGAACATCAATCTGCTCGGACTGCTCCCGCTCTACGGCATCGCCGCACCCCTCGTGGGTCTGCTTGTCTTCGTCGCCTCGCTCGCCGCCGTCGTGGGTCTGGCGGTGCTGCACGGCCTCATCTCCCGCGCCATCCTCGTGCCCTCTCGAGAGGTGCAGCTCGAGGAGCAGGCGCGTGCCTCCGACACCCGCCGCGCGGGCGCCGTCCGAGCGGCCGAGGTCGAGCGCACCCGCATCGAGCGCGACCTCCACGACGGCGTGCAGCCGAGACTCGTCTCGATCGGCATGACGCTGGGCCTCGCCCAGACGAAGATCGACGACGACCCCGAGGCCGCGAAAGCCCTCGTTGCCGAGGCCCACGCCTCGACCAAGTCGGCGATCACCGAACTGCGGCAGCTCGCCCGCGGCATCCACGCCTCCGTCCTCGACGATCGAGGTCTCGACGCTGCTCTTTCGGCGCTCGCGTCGCGGTCCCACATTCCGGTGACCCTCGACGTGCGCCTTCCGCGCCGGTGCTCCCGCCCGGCCGAGGCCGCGGTGTACTTCGTGATCGCCGAGGCCCTGACCAACGCCGCGAAGCACTCCCGGGCGACCGGATGCCGTGTCCTCGTGCGACTGCGAGATGACGCGACCCTGTGGGCCCGGGTCGAAGACGACGGCCTGGGCGGGGCCCGGATCGTTCCCGGCGGCGGTCTGGACGGCATCGTCAACCGCGTCACGGCGGCCGGCGGGACCGCCCGCATCGACAGCCCCCAGGGCGGTCCGACCACGGTGGAGGTGAACGTTCCGTGCGCATCCTGATCTGCGAAGACTCGGTCCTGCTGCGCGAGGGGCTCGTCCGCCTGCTCGCCGACGACGGTCACGAGGTCGTCGCGGCTCTCCCGGATGCCGGGGGCCTCGAGGCCGCGGTCGCGGAGACCGCGCCCGACCTCTGCATCCTCGACGTGCGGCTCCCGCCGACCTGGACCGACGAGGGCATTCGCGCGGCGATCGCGCTGAGGTCCCGGCATCCGGGGCTGTGCGTCCTGGTCCTGTCGCAATACGTCGAGGAGCAGTACGCGAGCGATCTCATCGCCGACGGGCAGGGCTCGCTCGGGTATCTGCTGAAGGACCGGGTCGCCGACGTGCGCGACTTCCTCGACACGGTCGCGCGCATCGCCGGGGGAGCGACCGTGCTCGACCCCGAGGTCGTCGGTCAGCTGCTGGCGCGGCGCCGTCGCGACGAACGGCTGCAGAGCCTCACCGAGCGCGAACGATCGGTGCTCGCCCTCATCGCCGAAGGCCGCTCGAATCAGGCCATCGCGCAGGCGCTCTTCGTCTCGGAGGCCAGCGTCGAGAAGTACATCACCGCCATCTTCACCAAGCTCGGCCTCGAGCAGGACGAGACCGGCAACCGCCGCGTCATCGCCGCCCTCGTGCACCTGGGCCACGATCACACCGGAGCGACCTCATGACCTCGCACGCACCCTCGACCGCGTCGAACCCGGGCTCGCGGCACGGAACGCCCTTCTTCGTCTCGCTCGCCACGATCGTCGTCGGAACGTGCGTCCTCGCCGGCACCGTCGTTTCGGCGGGAGTGAGCGCGGCGGCCACCCTGCGCGACAGTGGGCGCGCGTACGCGGCGAGCGAGACCTCGACGACCGGGATCACCGCGCTCGATGTCGACGTGGCCGGCGGCTCGCTCACGATCGCCTACGGCGACGTGTCGGAGGCGCAGCTCGACGTCGACGGGGGTGGGACGGGTGATTGGACCTTCGAACGCGACGGCGCCACGCTGCGGGTGAGCTCCCCGCAGCCGAACGTCATCGGGTGGTCGACCAGCGCGGGGTCGGCGACCCTGCTGCTCCCGCGGCTGTCGACCACGACGAACCTCGACGCGCGCATCGAGGTCGCCGGTGGCGCCCTCGCGCTCGACGCCGACTTCGACTCACTCTCCGTGCAGCTCGCCGGGGGCGACGTGGATCTCGCCGGTGACGTGCGCACGGTCTCCGTCTCCGTTTCGGGCGGCGCGGCTTCGGGCACGCTCACCGGGGTCGGGGACGCGACGTTCGAGGTCGCGGGAGGCAGTCTGGCCACGACGGTGCAGGGCGATGCCCCCGCGCGCACGAAGGTCACGGTGACGGCCGGATCCGCCGACATCACCCTGCCCGACGATGAGTACAACGTCACGACCGACAGCGGCCTCGGCCGAGTCGACAACCGCTTGCGCACCTCGAGCTCGGCGACCGCGGTCGTCGACGTCGAAGCAGCGCTGGGTCAGGTATCGCTGCGGTCGTAGCGCCGTTGCGCAGGGTCGGGCCTCTCGCCCGGGGCTCCCCGGGGCGGCAGATTGCGGCTCCGCGCCCGGCTCGACACGGCGATCGCGACGAGGACGAGCACGATGCCCAGCGCCTGCGGCGTCGCGAGCGATTCGCCGCCCACGGCCACCCCGAGCAGCACCCCGGTCACCGGGTTCAGCAGACCGATGAGTCCCACGGTGCCCGCGGGCAGGTGCCGGAGTCCGGTGAACCAGCACACGAACGCGACCGCCGTCGCGATCACCGCGATCCCGACGTACGCGGCGAGGCCCGTGGCATCCACGGTCGGAGGAGCACCTTCGACCATCACGGCGACGGCGACCAGGGCGAGACCGCCCGCGGTCAGCTGCCACGACGTGGTCGCCAGGAGGGGCGTGTCGTCTTTCCAGCGGGTCGTGAGGATCGCACCCAGCGATGACGCCAGAAGAGCGACGGCGGATGCCACGACCCCCGCGAGCGGAACGGCTCCGGTGCCGAGGCCGACCACGAGAGCGACCCCCGCGAGGCCGAGGGCTGCGCCGACGGCCCAGCGCGCCGTGGGGCGCTGAGCGAGCAGGGGCCACGCGAGTCCGGCGAGGGCCAGCGGGGCGAGGGCCATGATCGAGGCGGCGATCGACGACGGCAACAGCTGCGCCGCGACGTAGACGAGCACGAAGAAGGCGCCGAAGTTCAGCATCCCGAGCACGGGCGCCTTCCACCACCACGCCCCTCGGGGTCGGCGTCGCGCGAGCGCCCACAGCAGCAGGCCCGCCGGCAGGGCGCGCAGAGCGGCACCCCACAGGGGTGCGTCGGCCGGCAGGAGGTGTCGCGTGACGACGTAGGTCGCACCCCACGCGATCGGCGCGACGGCGGTGACGGCGACGATGCGCCATTTAGCTTCCATGGAAGACAGTGTACTTTCCGTGGAAGATAGAGTGGATGCCATGACCCCGACGACCGATCGCGTCGACGCCCTCACGGCGCAGTGGCAGGCCGAACGCCCCGACATCGACGTCTCACCGATGCAGGTGATCGGACGCCTGCACCGTCTCGCCGATCACCTGCGCGACGAGCTGCTCGCCGTCTACCGCCGCTACGGTCTCGGCGAGGGGGAGTTCGACATCCTCGCCGCTCTTCGCCGCGCGGGGGAGCCGTTCGCCGCGGCGCCGGGCGAGCTCGCGCGCCACACGATGGTCACCAGCGGGGCGGTGACCAAGCGCGTCGATCGACTTTTGGCATCCGGTCTCGTGGTGCGCGATGACGACGCCGACGACGGGCGCGCGCGGGTCATCCGGCTGACGCCGGCCGGACGCCGCGTGATCGACGAGGCGTTCACCGCCCACATGGCCAACGAGCAGCGTCTGCTCGCGGGCCTCGACGCCGAGCAGCGTCGCGCGCTCGAGGCGCTGCTGCGTGCCTGGGGTGCGTCGCTCGGAGTGTGAGTCAGGCGGGCGACGCCACGTCACGAAGGGCGCGCCGGCGCGGCTCCCGCCGACCAGCGTGACGCGCCCAGGACGCTGCTTCGTGCCTGGGGCCGTCACTCGGCGTCTGACTCAGGTGGCAGTCGCCACGTCACGAAAGGAGTGTCGGCGGGGCCGGGTCGGGTCTGATCGCTGGGGACCCAACCGCGCCGGCGGTAGAACGCCTTGGCGCGTTCGTTGCGGTCCCAGACCTCGAGGCGGGCGGCGCGCCCCCGGCATTCCGCGACGAAGGACACGTACAGCGTCTCAGCGACACCGGTCCCGAACCGCCCAGGCTCTATGTACAGGCCCTGCAACTCCACCTCGTTCGCCGCGGCGGCCCGTCGCAGGCAGCAGAAGCCGATGATGACCTCGTCAACGATCGCGCACAGAACGAGAGCGTCGTGCTCTGTGACGAGGCGTCGCCACATCGGGCGGCGGTCGTGCCCCGCATCCTCCGCGGAGAGCGAGTCGCCATAGTAGGCCGCCCGAGACCGTGCGTGAAGCGCGGCAATCGCATCTGCGTCGTCCGGTCTGGCGCGCCGAACCACCGCGGACTCATTCATAGCTTCGCGGCGTCGGCGATCACGCGGTCGATCCAATCACGGCGATCGAGAGCGGTGATCTCCTGCCGCTCGAACCACCGGAGTTCGAGAAGCTCCTCGCCGTCGGCGACGGCGTCGCCGAGCAGTTCGCAATCGTACGCGGTCGTGACGTATCCGACGCGGTCGCCGTTCGGATAGGTGACCATCATCGGCTCTCCGCCGTAGACGCCGACGATGCCGCGCACCCGGACCGATGCGCCCGTCTCTTCGCGCACTTCGCGCAGGAGCGCCTCAGAGGGCTCCTCCCCGGGTTCCACCCCGCCCCCGATGAGGCTCCAGGTGCCGCTGTGCCGGTGCCGGGCGAGGAGGAACCGTTCGCCGTCGCGGATCACCGCGGTGACCCCGGGGAGCAGGAGGAGATCGGACCCGATCCGTGAGCGGATCGAGGTCACGTAGGAGGACATCGCCATCGGGCGAGTCTAGATTCGACTCACGCGCCCTTCAGCGCCTTCGCGATGCGCTGCGGCGACACGGGCTCGGCCGTGCCGAGGCGCTGAGCGAACAGGCTCACGCGCAGTTCCTCGAGCAGCCAGCGCGTGTGCACGAGGTTCGCGGGGGCGTCCGCGGGGAGGGGCATCGACCCTCCGGCATCCACGAAGCCCGCGGCGGCGCGTTCGTATTCGGTCATGCGTTGGCGGTCGCGGCCGGGGTTGTCCGACAGGGTCTTCACCCGATCGAGCGCTCCCGTGAGGTAGCGCGGCAGGTGCTGCAGTCGCGAGAGGCCGGTGCGGGAGAGGAAGCCGGGGAAGATCAGCCCCTTCACCTGGCCGCGCACGTCGTTCAGCGCACCGAGCAGGGTGATCGACGAGGCATCCTTCATCGCGCGGTCCACCTCGCGCTGCGCGAGCAGGATCTTCGCCGCGAGAGACACGGTCTGGAAGGTGCGGTCGACCGAGAGGGAGGAGAACGCATCGCGCACCCGCTCGAAGTCCGCCTTCGTCCTCACGACGCCGCTCGGCGCCTCGCGCAGCAGCACATCGTCGGCCAGGGCGACACGCGCATCCTCGATGAGCGCCTTGGCGTTCTGGTACGGGGATGCCGCGAGCGCCAGCTTCTCGTTCGCGGTGAGGTGGTCGAGCACGTACGTGGCGGGGGAGGGGACGGCCAGCAGCATGAGACGCCGGATGCCGGCGCGGGTGTGTCGCGCGGCGTCTTCGGGTGTGGCCTCCACGCGCAGGGCGACGCTGTCGCCCTCGTCGATGAGCGCCGGGTACCCGCGCACGACGCCGCCGGCGACGGGGGTGTCGACGACCTCGGTGAGCTCGTCGATGTCCCAGCTCGTGAGCTTCGCGCGCGACGCGAACGCGGGCGATGCCTCGGCGACCTTCGCGGCAGACCGGGTGGCGGGACGCTCGCGCGTCACGGCCGACTCGACGCTCGAGCGCGCGCGGTCGGCGAGGCGGCGTTGCAGGGTCGCGAGGTCGCGGTCGCTCCCGATCGCGCGTCCACGGGCATCCACCGCGCGGAACGACGGCATCAGGTGACCGGGAACCCGCTCGAGTTCGAAATCGGCGGCGCTCACCCGCTGGTTCGCCACGCGCTGCACGAGAGCGGCGAGGGCGTCGACGAGCGTCGTCTTCGGCAAGCCGTTCGCGTGCTCGGGGCCCTTCTCGGCGAGCTCGGCCGAGAATTTCTCCGCCCAGTCGGCGGCGGGTACGACGTTGCGGCGGATGGTTTTCGGAAGGGCGCGCAGCAGCGCGGTGACCAGTTCGTCGCGCATGCCCGGGACCTGCCAGTCGAAGCCGTCGGGACGTAGCTGCGCGAGCAGCGGCAGCGGCACGACCACCGTCACGCCGTCGTCGGGCGCGCCCGGCTCGAAGCGGTACGCGAGGTTGAGCGTCTGATCGCCCTGGCGCCAGCGCGCGGGGAAGGCCCGGTCATCGCCCTGGGCGCGGTCGCCGGTGAGGTCGGACTCGCGCAGGTCGAGCAGGTGGGGCGTGCGGTTCGAGGCATCCTTCCACCACGTCTCGAACGAGCGCACATCGGTGACGTCGGCGGGGATCCGTGAGTTGTAGAACGCGAAGACCGCTTCGTCGCCGATCAGGATGTCGCGGCGGCGCTCGCGCTCCTCGATCTTCTCGAGCAGGCGGCGCTGCTCCTGGTTGCGGCGGAGGAATGCCGTGAGCCGCTTGTCGAGCACCGAGGGGTCCCACTCGCCCTCGACCAGCGCGTGGCGCACGAACATCTCGCGCGCGAGCGGCCGGTCGAAGCGGGCCAGCTGCACGCGGCGGCGGCCGACGAGTTCGACCCCGAAGAGGGTGACCTTCTCATAGGCGGCGGCGGAGCCGGCATCCTTCGACCAGTGCGGCTCGCTCAGCGATCGCTTCACCAGGTCGGGGGCAAGTTCTTCCGCCCACGCCGGGTCGACGGCGGCGACCGTCCGGGCGAACAGGCGAGAGGTCTCGACGAGCTCGGCGGCCATGACCGCCGAGGGGCGCTTCTTCTTCAACCCCGACCCGGGGAAGATTGCGAACCGCGCCCCGCGCGCGCCGATGTATTCGCCCTTGGTGGGGCGGGTGTCACCCGGAGCCTTGCGGTCTTTGGCCTGCGCCATCGTGCGCGGATCCAGGATGCCGAGGTGCGACAGCAACCCGGACAGGATCGCGCGATGAATGGCATCGCCCGCGGCGTGGCCCTCGGGGCCGTCGCCCTGGTCGGTGCTGACCGAACCGTGTCCCGATACGTGCGAGCCATGTCCCGATTTGTGTGGCCTGGAGGGGTCTGAACCAGCCATAAGTGGGACATGGTTCCTCGAACCGCGCCCGCGCCCGCCGTCACCGCGCGCCTCGCCCGCCCCGCGCTCGCCGCCGAGCGACCGCAGCTGCCGATGCACATCCATCCACTCGCGCACGCGCACGTAGTTGAGGTGCTCGCTGCGGCACAGACGCCGGAATGCGCTCGAGCCGAGTTCCGCCTGCTTCAGCTGCAGGTAGTCCCAGAGGTTGAGCAGCGACAGGAAGTCGCTGGTGGGGTCGGTGAACCGCGCGTGGAAGCGGTCGGCTTCCTCGCGTCGCTCCTCGGGCCGTTCGCGCACGTCCTGGATCGACATGCCCGACACGATCGCGAGCACCTCGGATTGCACGTCGTTACGCCGGGCCTCGATGAGCATGCGTGCGAACCGTGGGTCGATCGGCAGCCGCGCGATTTCACGACCGATCTCGGTGAGGCGGGGGCCGTCGTCTGCGCGGCGACCGCGGTCACGCCGGGACGGGTCGCCGTCGCCGCGCACGTCGCGGTTCGGTGAGGTGTCGGCCCCGCGCGCCCCCGGTGCCGGTGCCGGCAGCTTCACCGCGCCCAGCTCGACGAGCAGGTCGAATGCCGCCTTCACGCCCCGCGAGTCCGGCGGCGTCAGGAACGGGAACGCCTGGATGTCGCCGAAGCCGAGCGAGAGCATCTGCAGGATGACGGATGCCAGCGACGTCCGCAGGATCTCGGGTTCGGTGTACTCCGGGCGACGCGTGAAATCGTCCTCAGAGTAGAGCCGGATCGCCACGCCCGGCGAGGTACGGCCGGCGCGGCCCGAGCGCTGCTGCGCCGACGCCTGCGACACCGCTTCGATCGGCAGGCGCTGGATCTTCGAGCGGTTGCTGTAGCGCGAGATGCGCGCCGTCCCCGTGTCGACGACGTACCGGATGCCGGGGACGGTGAGACTCGTCTCGGCGACGTTCGTGGCGAGGATCACTCGGCGGCGCACGCCCGCGACGCTCGAACGCTCGAACACGCGGTGCTGCTCGGCGGCCGAGAGCCGCCCGTAGAGGGGGAGCACCTCGGTGGGAGAGGTGTCCTTCTGATACGCCCCTCGGATGGCATCCGCCGCGTCGCGGATCTCCGCCTCGCCGGGGAAGAAGACGAGCACGTCGCCCGGGGCCTCGCGGTCGAGCTCGCGCAGAGCGTCGACGACGGCTCCCACCTCATCGGCGTCGTCGTCGGAGCGCCCCGGCTTGGCGGCCGGGCGTGCAGAACTCCTGACTTTCTGCGAGCCGGTTGCCCCTCGCCCGCGCGATGACGGGGCGTCGGAGTCGTCGGCATCCGCAATCTCCGGAGTTTCGCCCGCGTCGCCGTCGCCGTCGACCGGCCGATACCGGATCTCGACCGGGTACGTCCGTCCCGACACCTCGATCACCGGCGCCGGCACCGGCTCGCCACCGGGCTGAGCCGGGGGAGCGGCGAAGTGGCGCGCGAAACTCTCGGGGTCGATGGTCGCCGAGGTGACGATGACCTTGAGGTCGGGGCGCTTCGGCAGGATGCGGCGGAGGTACCCGAGCAGGAAATCGATGTTGAGCGAGCGCTCGTGCGCCTCGTCGACGATGATCGTGTCGTATCGGCGGAGCAGCCGGTCGCGGTGGATCTCGTTGAGCAGGATGCCGTCGGTCACCAGGGCGACGCGCGTGTCGGCGGACACTTTGTCGGTGAAGCGCACCTTGTAGCCGACGGTCGAGCCGAGCGGCACCTGCATCTCTTCGGCGATGCGCTCCGCGATCGTGCGGGCCGCGATGCGGCGGGGCTGCGTGTGAGCGATCGAGGTGCGGCCCAGCTCGAGGCAGATCTTCGGCAGCTGCGTCGTCTTTCCCGACCCGGTCGCGCCGGCGACGATCACGACCTGGTGGTCGCGGATGGCGCGCGCGATCTCGTCCCGCGCGGCGCTGACGGGCAGCTCGGGCGGGTAGACGATGACGGGTTCGACAGACACAGCCTTTCAGCTTATCGCGGCCCCGCCCCCTCGGTCGCCTCATGCTGCTCGGTCCGCCCGCCCGCGTCGCACGCCGCCTCGCGCGAGACTCCTCGAGCCTGGTTTCGGCTCGGCGCTCGTCGGCGGGGCCGCGCAACGGCTTACGGCATCGCGGCTTTCTGCTCCACGATCCGCCGGGCTGCGGCATCCACCTTCGCGGCGAAGGCGGGGTCGCTCTGCGCGCGCGCCAGCACCGCCTGACGCATCTCGGGGTACACCGAGGGGTCAGCCGATACGAGAAGCAGGTCGACACCGGCGTCCACCGCGAGCGTCGCGCGGTCTGCGGGCGACCACGGCTGCACCTGCCGGGCGGCCGAGAGGTCGTCGACCGTGATCACCCCGTCGAAGCCGACGCGGTCGCGCAGCACGTTCACCACCGCGGGCGAGAACGCGGCGGGTGCGCCCGGGTCGATCTGCGCGTAAATGGCGGTCGACATCATGACGATGGCGTCGCCCTGCGGCAGGACGTTGTCGTAGACGCCCACATCGGCGCCGTCCGCGGTGACCGTGTCGTCTGTCACGCCCGTGCGCGTGTCGGTGTTCTCGTCGACGTGACCGAGGCCCGGGAAGTGCTTGAGGGTGGGCATCACGCCTCCGTCGCGCATGCCCGCGGCGAACGCCCCGACCTTCGCCGCGACCGTGCCCTCGTCGTAGCCGTACTCGCGCGCGAGCGCGCCGATCGGAGGATTGGATGCCGCGAACTCCGGGCTCGTGACGATGTCGGCGACGGGCGCGAGGTTCATGTTCACCCCGGCCTGCGCGAGCTGCGCGCCCCAGGCCGCGGCCGCCGACCGCAGAGCCGCGTCGGTCTGGGTCGCCTGCTCGACCGCCGAGGGAATGCGGTCGAATCCGGGGCCCTTCAGCACCTGGACGGTCCCGCCCTCTTGGTCGGTGGCCACCCAGAGTTCCGGGGCGCCCGCGGCGACGGTCGAGGTGAACTGCCCGATGAGTCCCGCGGTGGCCTCGGCTCCGGCATCCGATCTTCCGTGCAGGAAGATCCCGCCGACGTGGTCGTCGCGCACCGCCGCGAGGGTCGTGGGGTTGGCACCCTCGACCGAGGTGCCGACCATGAACATCTGCCCCACCCTGTCGGCCAGGCTCATCCCCGCGAGCGGATCGGGAGTGGCCGTCGGCGTGGGCGTGGGCGTCGCGGTGGGCGAAGCGGATGCCGAGGGCGCCGGGGCCGCGGCCGGGGCGCAGGCGGTGAGGGTCAGGGCCGCGAGCAGAAGAACGGTCGTCGAGCGCGTGGCGGTTCTCACTCGTCCATGCTCCCCGACGACGCTGGACGGTTCCCGGGTCTTGACGGAACCCGGGGCGATCAGCCGTTGCCGGCGGAGCAGGTGGCCTGGTTCGCCTTCGTCCCGCTGACGTTGCTGGGCAGTTCCACCACGCCGGGCGCGGCACTGGCGTCCGTGGCATCCGGGGCGGGGGTGCTCGCCTCGGGGGCGGGCTCGCCCGGCGCTGCGGTGGGTGCGGAGGGATCGGCGATGACGCCGCCGTTGGCCCCCTCCTGTCCGGTCAGCTGCAGGGGAGCGTTGGTGTTCAGCGCCTCCCACAGCGTTGCCGCCGACGCCTGGTCAGGGATGACACGGTTGTTGTCGGCGGGGTCGTCGACCACGGGGAACTGAACGAACGTGATGTCGCTGAACGGCACGTCTTTCAGCGTGTACGCGAGCTGGGCGATGCGGATCGGGTCGGCGAGGCTCTCGCTCGGTTCGATGTTGTTTACCGCGGTGTTGGCCAGGCCGATGAGCGTGCCCGGGTTGGAGAGCACCTCGTCGCTGCGGAGCTTGTTGATGAGGCGAGACAGGTACTGCTGCTGGTTGCCGATGCGGGCGAGGTCGCTGCCGTCACCGATGCCCTTGCGCGTGCGCAGGAACGCCAGGGCGTCATAGCCCTTGACCACGCGGGGGCCGGGCTCCCAGTCGATGCCGGCGTCGGGATCGTCGATGCCGTCGCCACCGATGCAGACCTCCACGCCGCCGATGGCGTCCGTGATGTTGACGACGTTGCCGAAGCTGACCTTCGCGGCGAACGGGATGCTCTGTCCGCTCAGTTCCGAGACGGTGTCGGCCACGCACGTGAGCCCGCCCGCCTCGTACGCGGAGTTGATCGGCGCCTTGTACGAGGCCTCCGAGACCGTCCCGTCGGGGTTCGTGCATTCCGGGATGCCGATCTGCAGGTCGCGCGGGAAGGACACGACCGTGACGCGTCGGGGATTGGCAGACACGTGCACGAGCATGTTGACGTCGTTGCGCGTCCCCTCGTTGCCGGGGTCCGAGCAGCGGGCGCCGAATGCGGCCTTGACCTGCTCGTCGCACTCATCGGTGCCGACGACGAGCACCGAGAACGGCTCGTTGTAGGCACTCAGTGCGGGCGGCTCGGCCGGGGCGTCCTTGAGGGGGACGGCGGCCTCCTGAAGCCGCTGCGACAGCGAGAAGGCGTAGAAGCCGCCCACAGCGACCGCCGCGACGAGCACGACGGTGACCGCGATCGCGACGAGCTTCGCTCCGCGGCGCCAGGTCGAGGAGGGATCACGTCGAGCGTGCCGGGTGGGGGGCTGCGGCGTCATCACGGTAGTCAACCACGCCCGGGCGCGAGACCGCGGGGCTGAGTCATCGTGACCCGCGCGTCAACCCCAAGAACGCTTCGAACCTCGGCTCCTTAGGCTCGACACATGACCGTTCCTTCAGTTCAGCTCAACGACGGAAACTCCATCCCCCAGCTCGGCTACGGCGTCTTCCTCGTGCCCGCCGACGACGCCGAGCGTGCCGTGTCCGAGGCCCTCGAGGTCGGCTACCGCCACATCGACACCGCGGCCATCTACAAGAACGAAGAGGGTGTCGGGCGTGCGATCGCCGCCAGCGGCATCCCACGTGACGAGCTCTTCGTCACCACCAAGCTCTGGAACGACCGCCACGAGGGCGACGAACCGCTCGCCGCGATCGATGAGAGTCTTCAGAAGCTCCAGCTCGACGCCGTCGACCTCTACCTGATCCACTGGCCGACGCCGAAGAACGACAACTACGTGCACGCGTGGCAGAAGATGATCGAGATCCGCGAGAGCGGCAAGGCCCGTTCGATCGGCGTCTCGAACTTCCTGGTGCCGCACCTCGACCGCATCGTCGCCGAGACCGGCGTCACCCCCGTGGTGAACCAGATCGAGCTGCACCCCGCCCTCAGCCAGCGCGAGATCGCCGCCTGGGGCCAGGAGCACGACATGCACATCGAGTCGTGGGGTCCGCTCGGCCAGGGCAAGTACGACCTGTTCGAGCTCCCCGCGGTGAAGGATGCCGCCGAGGCCCACGGCAAGTCGCCCGCCCAGGCGGTGCTGCGCTGGCACATCCAGCACGGCTTCATCGTGTTCCCCAAGTCGGTGCGGCGCGAGCGCCTCGAGGAGAACTTCGATCTGTTCGACTTCGAGCTCACCGCCGACGAGATGGCCGCGATCGACGCGGTCGACCCGGGCGACGGGTCGGGCCGCGTCGGCACCCACCCCGACGACCTCAACTGAGTCCCGCGCAACCGCGCGCATGAACCGCCTCGCGAACGCCTCGAGCCCCTACCTGCGGGCCCACGCCGACAACCCCGTCGCCTGGTTCCCCTGGGGGGCCGAGGCGTTCGCGCTCGCGGCCGAGAGAGACGTCCCCGTGATGATCTCGATCGGCTACAGCACCTGCCACTGGTGTCACGTCATGGCGCGCGAGTCGTTCCAGGATGCCGAGACCGCCGGCATCCTGAACGAGGGTTTCGTCTCGATCAAGGTCGACCGCGAAGAGCATCCCGACGTGGATGCCGCCTACCTCGACGCGGCCAGTGCCTTCACCCCTCACCTGGGGTGGCCCCTCACCGTCTTCGCGTCCCCCGAGGGGCGCGTCTTCTACGCCGGCACGTACTTTCCGCCCTCGCCCCGCCCTCCGCAGCCCTCGTTCCGTCAGGTGCTCTCCGCGGTGCGCGAGGCCTGGACCGAGCGTCGGAGCGAAGTGGATGCCACGGGCTCCTCGCTCCGCGACGCCCTGGCCGCCGCGGCCACCGCCCCGGCCGACGCTCCGCCGTCCCTCGACCAGCTCGCCGCCGCTGCGCGCACGGTCGTTGCACGCGAGGACCGCGAGTACTTCGGCTTCGCCGCGGGCCCCGCGTTCGAGACCCCGAAGTTCCCGAACACCCCGGTGCTGCGCTTCCTGCAGCACCCCGCTCTGACCGCGGATGCTCCGGATGCCGCGGACGTGGCATCCCGAGCACTCTCCGCCATGGCCCGCTCCGACCTGCACGACACGGTCGAGGGCGGCTTCTTCCGCTACGCCACGCGTCGCGACTGGAGCGTGCCGCACTACGAGCGCATGCTCACCGACAACGCCGGTCTCGTCGAGGTGGCGCTCGCCGCGGGTGACGACGCCACGGCGACCGACGCCGCCCGCTTCCTCGTCGACGTGTTGCAGCTGCCCACCGGTGGAATTGCGGCCGCCCAGGACTCGGAGTCGATCATCGACGGGGTCCGCAACGAGGGCGGGTACTACCGTGTCGCGGACCGTTCGGCACTGCAGCCCCCCGCTCTCGACGCCAAGGTCGTCACCGGCTGGAACGGTCACGCGATCGCCGCCCTCGCTGCCGCCGGAACCCGCACCGACCCGCGCTTCCTCGAAGCGTCGCGCTGGGCCGCCGGCGCCGTGCTCGAGAGCAACGTCGCCGACGACGGGACGCTCCGCCGCGCCTCGCTCGACGAGGTCCGCTCCGCAGCCCCCGCGACGCTCGAGGACTACGGGGGACTCGCGCGGGGCCTGCTCGCCCTCGCGCGCGCGACCGGCGAGGTCGCCTACGCCGCCCGCGCACGGGCGCTCGTCGACCTGTGCCTCGGCGACGACGGCATCCATCCGCCCGGGGGAGGCGACCCCGTGCTCGTCAGCCAGGGGATGCACTCGCACGCCGTCCCCACCGACGGCGCCTCGCCCTCGGGCCCGTCCGTCTTGGCCGCCGCCGCCCTCGATCTGTGGCGCCTCGGCGCGGGGGAGCGCTACCGCAGCACGGCGGAGTCCCTCGTGCAGGCCGCGGCCGACGTCGCGCTGTCGTCGCCCCTGGCGCACGGCGCGATCCTCGAGGTCGCGCTCGGTCTGGTCTCCGCTCCGCGCCAGGTGGTCGTGGTGGGCGAGACGGATGCCGAGATCGCCGACGCGGCGCGTCGGGTCGCCGCCGACGTGGTGGCCGTGGTGTCGCCCGCGCAGGCCGCCGCTTTCGCCGAGGCGGGGTTCGAGCTGTTCGAGGGCAAGGTCGCGATGGACGGCGAGGCGACGGCGTACGACTGTCGGGCGTTCACCTGCGCGTTGCCGACGACGGATGCGGCGCGGCTGGGCTGAGACCGGTCACTCCAACAGATGCCGCAGGTACCTCCCCGGCGACTCCAGGAACCCGCGCTGCAACCGCACCAGCTCCAGGTCTTCCCACGAACTCTCGCGGATGCCCCAGTCGCCGAGCTCGAGGATCGTCGCCCCCGGCAGCGCCGCGAGCACGGGGGAGTGCGTCGCGCAGATCACCTGCGTGCCGCGGGAGCGCATGCGGTCGAGCGAGGCCAACCAGCGCAGCGTCGATGAGAACGACAGCGCGGCTTCGGGCTCGTCGAGGCAGGCGAGTCCTGCGACGTAGCGGGGATGATCGAGCGTCTCGTCGAGCAGGGCGTTGAACGACTCGCCGTGGCTCATGGTGTGCAGGCTCGGGGCAGGGCCGCCGAGGTCCTCCCTCCAGCTGTAGTAGCTGTGCATCGTCTCGGCCCGCAGGAAGAACCCCCATCGCGGTGCGCGCGGGCTCCGCTCGATGCGCAGCCACTCGCCGAGGGAACTCTCGGTTCGTCTCGTTTCACCGCCGCCGTTGGTCGAGCCTCCCTCGGCAGGGAGCCCCGCGGCCTCGGCGATTCCCTCGATGAGGGTGGACTTGCCCGAGCCGTTCTCACCCACCAGAAAAGTGACGCCCGGGCCGAACTCCCAGCCATCGCGCCCGGCCACCTCGAGAAACTGCGCGACGGCGGGGACGTTCGCCGGCCACGCCGACCGATCGACCGGCGCATCGCGGAAGAGCTTCACTCGCTGCACGGGCCGCGGGTCGTGCAGCCACTCGTCTCCGCCGGCCATCGTCAATCCCGGTCTTTCGCAGATGCGGATCGGTGGAACAGATTCGGATGCCGACCGGCGCAGGATCCGATTCCCCTGCGCGTATCCGATTCCATGCGCCGTCCCCTCGCGTCTTCGACCTTCCACAGATTCGGATCCGTGCAGTGGATTCGGATGCCGAGCCCCTCACGGGACCGATTCTGTTGCATCCATCCGATTCTGATGCGCGTCCACCCGCACGCCACCTCGCGTCGACCCCACGCCCCGCTCCGCACGCCCACGGCGCGCGCCCCGATCAGATCCAGGTCGGCAGCCAATTGTGCAGGCGCCAGAACTCGTACGGCACGGGGAGTCCGACCCACACGGGGTACCAGAACGCCGAGATCACGAGGCAGAGCCCGAGGAAGGCCAGCACGACCGCCTGCCCGCTCGCTCTCGACGCGCCCTTCACCCCGCGGGCGACGTCGCGCAGGGCGAAGGTGAGCGCGAGCACCAGGAAGGGCAGCATCGCCACCGTGTAGAACTGGAAGATCGTGCGCTCGGGGTAGAGCAGCCACGGCACGTAGGTGGCGGCGAGTCCGGTCAGCACGAGGGCGTGGCGCCGCCAGTCGCGCACCATGACGAAGCGCACGAGCAGATACAGGGATGCCGCGACCCCGGCCCACCAGATGATCGGGTTCGCGATGCTCGAGATCGCCTCGGTGCACCCCGTCGGCAGGGCGCAGCCGTTGACCCCGGCCTGGTCCTGGTGCCAGTACATCGAGGTGGGACGGATGAGCAGCGGCCACTGCCAGGCGGGGCTGGCGTAGCTGTGCGGGGTGACGAGCCCGACGTGGAAGTTGTACATCTCCTGGTGGTACGCCCACAGCTGCCGGAGCGGCTCGGGGACCCACCCCCAGATCCCCGTCGCGGCGACCGGGGTGCCGCGCATCCACCCGCCGTTCGTGAACAGCCAGCCCGACCAGCTCGCCAGGTACACGACGACCGCGACCGGCACGAGCAGCACGAACGACACGAGCCCCTGGCGCGCGGCATCCATCGGCCACTGCTCGATCCCGGCGCGACGACGGGCGACGGCGTCGGTGACGACCGCGTACAGGCCGACCGCCGCGAGCACGTACAGTCCCGACCACTTCACGGCGGTGGCCGCGCCCGCGGCCGCTCCTGCGGCGACGAGCCACGGCCGCGCCCACAGCACCGGGCCCCACGTGTGTCTTCCCTCCGGGAGGGCCGTGAGGGCGGCGCGCAAGCGATCGGTGCTCCGCCGCGCGTCGAGAGCGACGAACCAGAACGTCAGCACGATGAAGAAGGTCAAGAAGATGTCGAGCAGTGAGATGCGGCTCAGCACGATGCCGAGTCCGTCGATCGCGATAAGACCGGATGCCACCGTCGCGAAGGGGATCGACCGGGTGAGCGTGCGCGCGAGCAGGTAGACGAGCAGCACGGTGGCGGTGCCGAAGACGGCGGCGGAGATGCGCCAGCCGGTGGCGGAGTCGGGTCCGAGCAGGGCCATGCCCGCACCGATCAGGATGCGACCCAGCGGCGGATGCACCACGTAGCTGCCGATGCCGGTGAAGACGTCGGTATCACCCGCCACGAAGCTGGCGTCGGCGCCGTCGGGCCAGGCCGAGGGGTAACCGAGCACCCACTGGCTCCACGAGTCCTTCACGTAATAGGTCTCGTCGAACACGAGCTGGTGCGGGTTGCCGATGTCGATCAGGCGCAGCACGGCCGCGAGAAGGGTGACGAGGGTGGGCGCGAGCCAGCGCCACAGGCGGAATCCGCGGGGGCTGGCGAGCAGGGCGTCGCGCCACCGATCGATGCGCGTCTGCTCGACGACGGGGAGCAGCGGAGGGACGGCGGTGGTCACGGCCCCCAGCCTAAGGTGGAACGGTGATCATCCTCGCGGCGACCCCCATCGGCAATCTGGGCGACGCCTCGAAGCGTCTGATCGAGGCGCTCGAGAACGCCAGCGTCGTCGCGGCAGAAGACACCCGCACCACGCAGCGTCTGCTCGCGGGCCTCGGGGTCGAGAACCGTCCGCGCCTGATCGCCCTGCACGATCACAACGAGAAGGAGCGGGCCGCCGAACTGGTCGAGCTCGCCCGCGAAGACGATCTGCTGGTTCTGAGCGACGCGGGAATGCCCACCGTCAGCGACCCCGGTTTCGGCCTGGTCGCCGCCGCTGCTGCCGCGGGGGTCACGGTCACCGCGATTCCCGGTCCGAGCGCGGTCGTCACGGCCCTGGCCGTCGCGGGCCTTCCCACCGACCGCTTCGCCTTCGAGGGCTTCCCGCGCCGCAAGCCGGGGGAGCGCCGCAAGGCCTTCGCGCAGCTCGCGTCGGAGGAGCGGACCCTCGTCTTCTTCGAGTCGCCGTCGCGCGTGGCATCCACCCTCGACGATCTCGCGACCGCGTTCGGCGCCGATCGTCCTGCCGCCGTCTGCCGCGAGCTCACCAAGCTCTACGAAGAGGTCACGCGCGGAACCCTCGCCGAGCTCGCCGCGTGGGCGGCCGAGGGCGTCCGCGGCGAGATCGCGATCGTCGTCGGCGGGGCCACCGCCCGGGAGGTGGCGTTCCCGGATGCCGTGACCCAGGTGCTCGAGATCGTCCGGGGCGGCACCCGGCTCAAAGAGGCCGCCGCCGAGGTGGCGTCGCAGACCGGCCACTCCTCGCGCGAGCTGTACCAGGCGGCGTTGGCCGTCAAACGCTGACACCTGTCACACGGTCGGCCGTGTCGGTGCCTCCCCGTAGAATCTCCAGGTGACTTCCGGCCGATCCTTCTACATCACGACGCCGATCTACTACCCCAGCGATCTGCCCCACATCGGGCACGGGTACACGACCGTCGCCGTCGACACGCTCGCCCGCTGGCATCGCCAGGCGGGGGATGACACCTGGATGCTCACGGGTACCGACGAGCACGGCCAGAAGATGCTCCGCGCCGCCGCCGCCAACGGCGTCACCCCGCAGGAGTGGGTCGACAAGCTCGTCACCGAGTCGTGGTTCCCGCTGCTCGAAACGCTCGACGTCGCCAACGACGACTTCATCCGCACGACGCAGGCGCGCCACGAGGAGCGTGTGCAGCAGTTCGTGAAGGCCCTGTTCGACCGCGGGTACATCTACGCGGGCGAGTACGAGGCGCTGTACTGCGTGGGCTGCGAGGAGTTCAAGCCCGAGGCCGAGATCGTCGACGGCACAGGGCCCTTCGAGGGGCTCAAGGTCTGCGCGATCCACTCCAAGCCCCTCGAGCTGCTGCAGGAGAAGAACTACTTCTTCAAGCTCAGCGAGTTCCAGGACCGCCTGCTCGAGCTCTACAAGACCGAGCCCGACTTCGTGCGCCCCGAGTCGGCGCGCAACGAAGTCGTCTCGTTCGTGCGCAGCGGTCTGAAAGACCTCTCGATCTCGCGTTCGGCCTTCGACTGGGGCATCACGGTTCCGTGGGACCCCTCGCACGTCATCTACGTGTGGGTCGACGCGCTGCTCAACTACGCCACCGCCGTGGGCTACGGCACCGACCCCGCCGAGTTCGAGCGTCGCTGGCCGGCATTCCACGTGGTCGGTAAAGACATCCTGCGCTTCCACGCCGTGATCTGGCCGGCCATGCTGATGGCCGCGGGCCTCGACGTGCCGCGCGGCGTCTTCGCGCACGGGTGGCTGCTCGTCGGCGGCGAGAAGATGTCGAAGTCCAAGCTCACCGGCATCGCGCCCACCGAGATCACCGACGTCTTCGGCTCCGACGCGTACCGGTTCTACTTCCTCTCGGCGATCGCGTTCGGCCAGGACGGCTCGTTCTCGTGGGAAGACCTGTCGGCGCGCTACCAGGCCGAACTCGCCAACGGCTTCGGCAACCTGGCGTCGCGCACCGTCGCGATGATCTCGAAGTACTTCGAGGGCATCGTGCCGGCCCCGGCCGCGTACACCGAGGGCGATCTGACGATTCAGAAGATCGTGGCGGATGCCGCGACCACCGCCGACGCCGCCATCGAGCGCTTCCGCATCGACGAGGCGATCGCTGCGATCTGGACGATCGTCGATGCGCTCAACGGCTACATCACCGAGAACGAGCCGTGGGCACTCGCCAAAGACGAGTCGACGCGCGAACGCCTGGGCACGGTGCTGTACACCGCGGCTGAGGGGTTGCGCGCGCTCGCGGTGCTGCTGTCGCCGGTCATGCCGGAGTCGACGTCGAAGCTGTGGGTCGCGCTCGGCGCGGCCGAGGGCCTCGGCGCTCTCGTCGAGCAGCCGATCCGCGCGGCGGGCACCTGGGGGCAGCTGCCCGCGGGGGCCACGGTCACGCCGCTCACGCCGCTGTTCCCGCGCGTCGAGCAGGCGTGACGCAGGTGCCTTCCGAGTCGGCGGCGGTCCCCGAGCCTGTCGAAGGGTCCGCGGCTCGAGCCTCCGCCCCCGGCTCGACCCCGGTCGAGCGCCCCCGCGACACCATCGGCGACGGCGACCCGAGCCAATACGTCCGCGAGCGCTCGATCGACGGGCGTCGCGACGTCAGCTATCCGCCGGCGCCCGAGCCCCTCGGCATCCCGGTCTACGACAACCACACCCACCTCGAGATCGAAGACGGCGAGACCGGCCTCTCCTTGGACGACCAGCTCGAGCGCGCGCTCGCGGTCGGTGTGCACGGGGTCGTGCAGGCGGGCGGCGACATCGACTCCTCGCGGTGGTCGGCGTGGGCGGCGCGGTCGCACCCGCGCGTCCTCGCGGCGGTGGCGATCCACCCCAACGAGGCGCCCGCGTACGAGCAGGCGGGGGAGTTGGATGCGGCGATCGCCGTCATCGACGAGCTCGCCGCCGAACCGCGGGTGCGGGCCATCGGCGAGACGGGGCTCGACTTCTTCCGCACCGAGGCCGACGGCATCCCGGCTCAGATGCGCTCCTTCGAGGCGCACATCGCGCTGGCCAAGAAGCACGATCTCGCGATGCAGATCCACGATCGCGATGCGCACGAGGCCGTGCTCGAGACGCTCGAACGTGTCGGCGCCCCCGACAAGACGGTGTTCCACTGCTTCTCGGGCGACGCCGACATGGCACGCCTGGCCGCCGACCGCGGGTATTACCTCTCGTTCGCGGGCAACGTCACGTTCAAGAATGCGCAGAATCTGCGCGACGCCCTGGCGGTGACGCCGCTCGAGCGCATCCTCGTCGAGACCGACGCCCCGTTCCTCACCCCGGTGCCCTACCGCGGTCGCCCGAACGCGCCGTACCTGATCCCGGTGACGCTGCGCTTCCTCGCGGCGGAGAGGGCGATGGATGCCGACGAGCTCGCCGCCCAGGTCGCGGACAACACCCTGCGGGTCTACGGCGCATTCGAGGAGTGAACACACGCGGATCGTCCGCGATTCGCGCCGTCTGGGTGCGTCTCGCGCGGACTCGGCGGAGCTTGTACGGATCACGGAGACCAGGCGGACGCAGACGACGCCGGAACGACGAAGGCCGGCACCCCGCGGGGCGCCGGCCTTCTGGCATCCGGGATCAGGCCCGGGAGTTCGCCTTCGGTTTGCGAACGAAGAGCGTCTCGGTCTGCTCGAGCTCCATCCCCTTCGTCTCGGGGATGCGCAGGGCGACGTAGACGAACGACAGGGCCGCGAACAGGGCGTACATGCCGTAGGTGAGGGGGAGCGACCACCCCGACATCGCCGGGAACGAGACGGTGATCGCGAAGTTGGCGATCCACTGCGCTCCGGCGGCGACGCCGAGAGCCTTGCCGCGGATGCGGCTCGGGAAGATCTCGCCGAGCAGCACCCAGACCAGCGGGCCCCAGGAGGCGCCGAAGCCCACGACGAAGACGTTCGCGGCGACGAGGGCCACTCCGCCCCACGGGGCGGGGAGCGAGACGTTCTCGCCCGAGCCGGTGGCGAAGGCGAACGAGAGAGCCATCGCGCCGAGCGAGACGGTCATCAGCACAGAGCCGGTCAGGAGGATGGGCTTGCGCCCCACCCTGTCGACCAGGAAGATCGCGACGAACGTGACGACGACGTTGGTGACCGAGGTGATGACAGAGATCAGCAGCGAGTTGCTCTCGTCGAAACCGACCGCCTTCCACAGGGTCGTGGAGTAGTAGAAGATCACGTTGATGCCGACGAACTGCTGGAACATCGACAGGAGGATGCCGGTCCAAACGATTCCCTGAAGCCCCAGTACGGGACCGCGCAGAGAGACGTTCTTGTTCTTGCGGTCGGCCTCGATCGCGCTCGACAGCTCGTTCATCGTCTTGTCGAGGTCGGCGGGCGGCACGAGGCGCGAGAAGATCGCCTTTGCTTCGTCGCGCTTGCCCTTCGAGAGCAGGTAGCGGGGCGATTCGGGGACCGTGAACGACAGGATGCCGTAGACGGCGGCCGGGACCACACCGACGAGGAACATCCAGCGCCAGGCCTCCATGCCCAGCCACAGCTGGTTGGCCGCGCCACCGGCGGTGTTGGCGAGCAGAGCGTCGGAGAGCAGGGCGCCGAAGATGCCGAGCGTGATCGCGAGCTGCTGCAGCGAGGCGAGCGAACCGCGGATCTGGCGCGGGGCGACCTCTGCGATGTAGGCGGGCGCGACGACCGAGGCGATGCCGATGCCCAGGCCGCTCATCACGCGCCACAGGATGAGATCCGGAACGCTGAACGTGAGGGCCGCGCCGATGGACGAGACGAAGAACAGCACGGCGCCGAGCAGCATGACCTTCAGTCGTCCCCAGCGGTCCGACAGGGCGCCGGCGACGACAGCGCCGACGGCGCACCCGAGAAGGGCGACGGCGACGACGAAGCCGGTCAGCACCTGCGAGAGCTCGAAGTTGCCCTGGACGGCGTCGACCGCGCCGTTGATGACCGAGGAGTCGAAACCGAAGAGGAAACCGCCCACCGCGGCCGCGAGCGAGAGACCGATGGCTCGTCGCCCGTACGGGCTTCTGAGGGTGAAGGCGTTCGAGGGGATGGACTGCGTTTGACTCACCTGATCACGCTACTCCTGCCCGTTCGGCGCGTCGGGCACTGGCGGGATCGCTGACTACAGTGGAACAATGCCCGTTTCCCTGCTCGGTGCCGCCGAGATCCGTCGGCTCGCCGCCGACCTCGACGTCACTCCCACCAAGAAGCTCGGGCAGAACTTCGTCGTCGATGCCAACACGGTGCGCAAAATCGTGCAGGCGGCGCGGGTCACGGCATCCGATCGTGTCGTCGAGATCGGCCCCGGTCTGGGATCCCTCACTCTGGCCATCCTCGAGACGGGCGCCTCGGTCGTCGCCGTCGAGATCGACCACCGTCTCGCCGAGCAGCTTCCCGCCACCGCTGCCGCTCACGATGTCCCCGCCGACCGGCTCACGGTGATCGATGCGGACGCGCTTCGCGTCGACGCGCTGCCGGGCGAACCGAGCGTGCTGGTCGCGAACCTGCCCTACAACGTGTCGGTGCCGGTCCTCCTGCACTTCCTCGAGACATTTCCCTACTTGCAGCGCGGCGTCGTCATGGTGCAGGCCGAGGTGGGGGAGCGCCTCGCCGCGCCTCCCGGGTCGAAGGTCTACGGCGCCCCGAGCGTTAAGGCCGCCTGGTACGGGTCGTGGCGATTGGCGGGCACCGTGTCGCGTCAGGTGTTCTGGCCCGTGCCCAATGTCGACAGCGTGCTGGTCGGCTTCGATCGGGATGCCGAACCCCGCGGTACCGAAGAGCACCGCCGCCGTACCTTCCAGATCGTGGATGCCGCGTTCCAGCAGCGCCGCAAGATGCTCCGGCAGGCGCTGTCGGGAGTGCTGGGCGGCACGGCCGCCCAGGCGGCGGAGGCGCTCGAAGCGGCGGGCGTCGACCCCACGCTGCGCGGGGAACAGCTCACGGTCGAGGATTACGCTCGCATCGCCGCGCTCTGACCGGCGCGCCGGGTCGGACCGGCGACCCTGCCCGACCGGGCGTCATCCGTCGGGTGAATTCTCGACGTGTTCATCACGCGTTCCGGAAACATGTCTGTAACATTTCGAGCCAACCGGGAGCATCACGCCGGTGACGAGGTCGTACCCGACGACCCGAGAGGATCGAGATGCGCTACGCCGAGTACCCCCGAGCCGAACGTGTGCTGCTCCACCTGAGCGACACTCACCTTCGCGCTGGCGGTGCACCGCTCTATGACGACGTCGACTCCGAGGCGTACCTCGCTCGCGCGGTCGAGGCCATCGACGCCTCGGGTATCCGTCCGAACGCCCTGGTCTTCACGGGCGACCTCGCTGATTTCGGTGAGACCGACGCCTACGATCGCGTCCGCGCATTGGTCGAACCGCTCGCCGAGCGTCTGCAGACGCGCGTGGTCTGGGTCATGGGCAACCACGACGACCGCGCCGCCTTCCGCTCGCAACTCCTCCCCGGCGACGACGCCGAGGCGACCGCCCCGGTCGATCGCGTCGACGAGTTCGACGGGCTGCGCATCGTGACCCTCGACACCTCGGTCCCCGGCGCGCACCACGGCGAGGTCACCGCCGCCCAGCTGCAGTGGCTCACCGAGGTCCTAGCGACGCCGGCCCCGCTCGGCACGATTCTCGCGATGCACCACCCGCCCGTGCCCAGCGTGCTCGACCTCGCCGCCTCCGTCGAGCTGCGCGACCAACGGAGCCTGGCCGCGGTGCTGCGCGGCAGCGATGTCCGAGCGATCCTCGCCGGACACCTGCACTACTCCACGTTCGCGACCTTCGCCGGCATCCCGGTCTCGGTCGCTTCGGCCACCTGCTACACCCAGGACCTCATGGTCCCGGTGGGCGGGACGCGCCCGCAGGACGCCGCGCAGGGCTTCAACATCGTGCACGTCTACGACGAGACGGTGGTCCACTCGGTCGTACCGCTCGCCACCAGTGCGGCGTTGCAATACGTCGACGCTGACGAATCCCAGCGGCGCCTCCGCGACGCCGGGATCGTCGTCCCGACGTCGCGGGCGTTCAGCGGACCGGTGTCGCCGCCGACGACGCCGTTGCCGATCCTTCGCTGACCGAGCTCTTCTCCCACGGGGCGGCGACGGGGAAGTAGCGCTCGAGGCACGCCCGGAGCGCGGGGACGCGCACCTCTTCGGGGATCTCGGGCACGCTGCCGTCGTTGAGGCAGAACATGTCGGTATCGCGGCGCGAGACGAGGCGCTCCATGGTGCGCAGCGAGTCGAGCTGCGTGGTCTGCACGTAGCGGGTGCGGGGCTCGGTCGTGATGATTGCGCGCCCGGTCGCCAGTGCGTAGTAGTGGTACAGGCTGTTCGTCACCGAGATGTCGGTGGCCGAACGGAACCGGCTCGCGGCGGTGCGGGCGTAGTCGTCGGCGAACTCCTGCTCGAGCTCGAAGGCCACCGAGCGTCGCAGCGGGGTCGCACAGTGCTCGAGATCGAGTGTGATGACGCGACCGAATCGCTCCTTCAGCAGGGCGCGGTTCATGCGCAGGCCGTTGTCGTGCCCCGAGCGATCGACATGCGCCGGTCCGCTGCCGATGCGCACGCCGCTCTCGACGAAGCGGCTCACCCCGCCGCCGCTGAAGAACAGCTCCGGAGTGACGGGGCGACCGAAGAACATGTCGTCGTTGCTATAGAGAAAGTGCTCGGCCAGACCCGGGATGCGGTGCAGCTGCGCCTCGACGGCGTGGGAGTTGTGGGTGGGCAGCACCGAGGGATCGGCGAAGAACTCCTCGCTGCGTACGATCGTCACCTTGGGGTGGTCGGCGAGCCACTCGGGGGTGGGGGAGTCGGTCGCGATGAAGATGCGGCGCACCCACGGCGCGTACATGTGCACGCTCCGCAGCGCGTAGCGCAGCTCGTCGACCTGGCGGTATCGGGCGGCGTTGTCGTCGCCGTCACCCACGACGTAGCCCTTCATGCGCGCGGCCCGCTGGCGCTGGAACTCACTCGACGACCCGTCGACCCACGAGAAGACCATGTCGACGTCGGCGGTGAACTCGTTCGGGTGGGGGTCGAACATGCCCGAGACCGTCATCCAGCGGCGGCCGTAGCGCTCGACCTCGACCAGATCGAGGTCGGCGGCGGCGAACTTGCGGCGGGTGAGGGCGCTCGGGCGGGGTGCCTCGATGGTCTTGTCGCCGAAGCGCCAGAGCTCCATCCGCGGAGCCAACGCGGAGCCGTACCGGTACGAGCCTTCGGTCGAGGTGCGCGGGCGGAAGACCGCGTAGGCCTGCACCGACCCGGGGGCGGGCTCGACGCTGTGCGCGGGCACGGGGTCTTCGCCACGGGCCTTGAGGTACATCGGGCCGAGGTCGGGATCGCGCAGCGCCGCGAGGGCGGTCGCGGCATCGGCGGTGTCGACCACCAGCTTGGGGCGGCGATTCGCATCGCGCACCAGCAGAACCCGCACACCCGCAGCTTCGATCGCGGACGCCGCCGTGAGCAGGTCGTCGCGCTCGGCCATCGCGGGCGTCGAGGAGTCGTCCACGACGTGCAGGATGCCGTCGTGCATGCGGATATCGGACCGGGACAGCAGGGCGCGCCAGGGGTCGGTGTCGATCGACAGGGGGACCATCGGGCGCATGCTGCCTCCTCAGGGGGTCGGGGACGGGTTCCGGACACCGTAAGGTTCCGGGGTTTCGCGGACGTTTCGGCGACGGCGCCGATCGACGGGGAGCGGAGCACTACTGTCGAAGAGTGACTCAGATCGCTCGCTCCGGCCCGGACCTCCCCGTACCGCCTTGCGAGCGACGGCGGGAAGCGGGCCGACGTTCCAGTCTCGCACACGGTGAGCGCGACCGGCGCGCGGGACGACGGGAGACGCGATGAGCATGCACATACCGGCATCCGTCCGCGTTCGTGCACCCGGCAAGATCAACGTCTTCCTCGAGGTCGGCGATGTGCAGGACGACGGCTATCACGAGCTCGCGACCGCGTTCCAGGCGGTCTCGCTGTACGAGGAGATGGTCGCAACCCCCGCTGACGACATCACGATCGAGGTCGCCGCACGCGGCCCGGTCGACGTCGAGGGCGTGCCCACCGACGACCGCAATCTCGCCGTCCGTGCCGCTCGTCTGCTCGCGCAGACCGCCGGTGTCGACCGCGGCGCTCACCTCGCTGTACGCAAGGCCGTCCCCGTCGCCGGTGGCATGGGCGGCGGATCCGCCGATGCGGCTGCGGCGCTCGTGGCATGCGATGCCCTCTGGGGCCTCGGCATGCCGACGAGCGAGCTCGTGCGTCTCGCGGCTCGGCTCGGTGCCGATGTGCCTTTCGCGCTGCTCGGGGGGACCGCCGTCGGTACCGGTCGCGGCGACCAGCTGAGCCCGGCGCTCGCGCGCGGACGATTCGACTGGGTGCTCGTCCCCAACGACATCGGCATGTCGACCCCCGTCGTGTACGGCGAGCTCGACGCGCATCGCCGGCGCCATGCGATCGACATCGGCCCGGCGCCTCGCGTTCCCGCGGTCGATCGCGACGTGCTGCATGCTCTCCGCCAGGGCGACGCGGAAATGCTGGCGGCCACTCTTCGCAACGATCTCCAGGCTCCGGCCCTGCACCTGCGCCCCGACCTCGCGCGCGTTCTCGAGCGCGGCGAGAGCTCGGGTGCCCTGGCGGGGATCGTCTCGGGATCGGGTCCGACGCTGGCGTTCCTCGCGGCGGACGAAGCCTCGGCGATCGACCTGCAGGTCACCCTCAGCGCCGCCGGTCTCGTCGCTCTGCACGTGCACGGGCCCGTCCCCGGCGCCCGCGTGGTCTGACCGCGCCGCACCATAGCCCAGGTCGACACACGGGGCAATCTGCGCTTTCGGCGCCGACGGCCTCGTTAGCCTCGGGGAAAGTGATCCGTCACCGCTCGGCGCCGTGCCCGCGGGACGCCACGAAGGGGGTTCCCATGAAGGCAGTGCTCGACGGCGTCGTGATCGCCGAAGCCGACCGCGACGACCTTGCCTCGATCGAGGGGAACTGGTACTTCCCGCCGCAGTCCGTTCGCGAGGGTGCCCTGCACAAGAGCCCCACCCCGTACACCTGCCCCTGGAAGGGCGCAGCTCAGTACTGGAACGTCGCCCTGGACGGCGCCGAACTGACCGACGGCGCGTGGTCGTACCCCGACCTGTACCCCGGAGCCGTCGAGCGCGTGGGCAAGGATTTCGCGGGCTACGTCGCCTTCGACCGGAAGGTCGTGGTCTCCGACTGAGGTCGGGTGAGCGCATGATCGAGTTCTCGGCCGTCTCCAAGGTCTTCCCCGACGGCACACGTGCTGTCGACGACTTCCATCTCGTCATCCCCTCGCGCAAGACGACCGTCTTCGTGGGCTCGTCCGGCTGCGGCAAGACGACGCTGCTGCGCATGATCAACCGCATGGTCGAGCCGTCGTCCGGCACCATCAGCATCGACGGTGCCGACATCGGCGGCAAGCCCGCGGTGCAGCTTCGCCGGAGCATCGGCTACGTGATGCAGAATTCGGGGCTGCTGCCGCATTTCACGGTGGCCGACAACATCGCCACCGTGCCGGTGCTGCAGGGGCAGAACCGCAAGACGGCCCGCGCCCGGGCGCTCGAGCTGATGAAGACGGTGGGTCTCGACGCGGCGATGGCCGACAGATACCCCAGCCAGCTCTCCGGCGGGCAGCAGCAGCGCGTGGGCGTCGCGCGCGGTCTCGCCGCCGACCCCAACATCCTTCTCATGGACGAGCCCTTCGGTGCCGTCGACCCGATCGTCCGCGATGAACTGCAGCAGGAGCTCCTTCGTCTGCAGAGCGAGATCGGCAAGACCATCGTCTTCGTCACGCACGACATCGACGAGGCGTTCCTGCTCGGAGACCAGGTCGTCATCCTCGAGAAGGGCGCGAAGATCGCGCAGGTCGGAACCCCCAGCGAGATCGTCGAGAACCCCGCGAGCGACTTCGTCGCGAGCTTCATCGGCGCGGTCAAGGGCAAGCGTGCCCTGCACCTGAAGCAGACGGCGACCGGAACGGTCGTCGTGGATGCCGAGGGCCGCACACAGGGTGCGCTCGTGGAGGATTCCCACCCGTGAACTGGGTCGGCAACAACCTCGACCTGATCGGGGAACTCACCCTGGTGCACCTGCGCCAGAGCATCATCGCGCTGATCGCGGGCTTCGTCTTGAGCGTCCCGCTGGGCTGGGTCGCGTGGCGATACCGACTCGTGCGCAGCGGTGTCATCACCATCACCGGGCTGCTCTACACGATCCCCTCCCTCGCCCTGCTGATCCTCGTGCCCGTCGTCACCGGCTGGTACAGCATCGTCAGCGAGACGAATCTGATCGTCGCCCTCGCGATCTACGCGGTCGCAATCCTCGTGCGCGCGGTGGCCGACGGTCTCGATTCGGTGGATGCCGGCGTGCGCCAGGCCTCCACGGCCATCGGCTACGGCTCCTTCCGTCGCTTCTGGGCGGTGGAGTTCCCGCTGGCCGGCCCCGTCGTGCTCGCGGGCCTGCGCGTCGCCTCGGCCAGCACGATCGCGCTGGCCACGGTCGGCATCCTCGTCGGCATCCAGAACATCGGCTACCTGTTCACCAACGGGCTCCAGCGGCGCATCATCCCCGAGGTCTTCGCGGGCGTGGTCGCCGTCGTGGTGCTCGCGCTGGTCATCGACCTGCTGCTCGTGATCGCGGGCCGTCTACTCATGCCCTGGACGCGCGGCACGAAGACCGTCTCGCGTCAGGCCAACCGAACGCTGGTGAAGGCATGAACCTCGTTGGCGACGCGATCGCCTGGATCTTCTCGGGCGACCCGGGCCAGTTCGATTCCATCCCCGTGGCCATCGGCGTGCAGATGCTGTACACGCTGATCGCCGTGGTCATCGCGGGGGCGATCGCCATCCCGCTGGGCTGGTACATCGGCCACACCGGCAAGGGGCGCGAGACGGCTGTCGCGATCTCGGGCGCCGCTCGCGCGATCCCGTCCTTCGGCCTCTTGATCCTTCTGACGCTGCTTCTCGGTGTCCTGCACAAGCCCGAGGCTGCGATCATCTCGTTCGTGGTCCTGGCGATTCCCTCCCTGCTCGCCGGTGCGTACACCGGCTTCGAGGCCATCGACCGCCGCGTGATCGACGCGGGCCGGTCGATGGGCATGACCGAGTCGCAGATCCTGTGGCGCATCGAAGTGCCGCTCGGCCTGCCGCTGCTGGTCGGCGGCATCCGCGCCGCCACCCTGCAGGTGCTCGCCACCGTCACGATCGCCGCGTACATCGGCCTCGGCGGGCTCGGACAGTACATCATCGCCGCGATCCCGCTCCGCCGGTTCGACATCCTGATCGGCGGGGCGATCCTCGTCGCCGTTCTCGCGCTCGTCATCGACGGGCTCTTCGCCCTGCTCCAGCATCTCGTCGTGCCCCGTGGCATCCGTGCCGCCGGCTCAGCGCAGCCGCAGCGGCGCTCCTCCCGTCAGCGTCGCGCCGAAGCCCTCGCCGTGGGAGCACCGACCGCGCCTCCGGCGACCCCCTGACCCACACTCGATTCCCGAATCACCAGAAAAGAGAGCACCCATGTTCACAGCACGAACCAAGAAGGGCCTCGGCCTGTTCGCCGGCCTCGCGGTCGCCTCGCTCGCCCTCGCCGGTTGCGGCGGCGGCTCCAGCGATCCCCTCAGCAACGGCGGTGGCGACGCCAGCGCCTCGAGCGACACCATCGTGGTCGGCTCGCAGGCCTACTACTCGAACGAGATCATCGCCGAGATCTACGCGCAGGCGCTCGAGGGTGCCGGCAAGACCGTGAAGCGCCAGTTCCAGATCGGTCAGCGCGACGCGTACATCCCGCTGCTCGAGGACGGCACCGTCTCGGTCTTCCCCGAGTACACCGGTAATCTGCTGCAGTTCTTCGAGAAGGACACCACCGCGCGCACCTCCGACGACGTGTACGCGGCTCTGCCGGCCGCCCTGCCCGAGGGCCTCGAGGTCCTCGACCAGTCGCAGGCCACCGACCAGGACTCGTACACCGTGACGAAGGCCTTCGCCGACGCGAACGGCCTCACCTCGATCGCCGACCTCGCGAAGGTGACGTCGGGTGTGACCCTCGGCGGCAACGCCGAACTCGCCGAGCGTCCCTACGGACCCACCGGTCTGCAGTCGACCTACGGCGTCACCGTCCAGTTCTCGCCCACCGGTGAGACCACGGTCGACGACCTCGTCGCCGGCACCGTCCAGGTCGCCAACGTCTACACGGCCGACCCCCGCATCAAGACCGACAACCTGGTCACGCTGACCGATCCCAAGGGCCTGTTCCTGGCGTCGAACGTCGTGCCGGTGGTCAACTCGAAGGTCGCTTCCGAGGTCTCGGACGTGCTGAACAAGGTCAGCGCCGCCCTCACGGAGGACGCTCTCGTCGCGATGAACGTCGAGTCGACCGTCGACCAGAAGTCGTCCGCCGACATCGCCAAGGAGTGGCTCTCGGCCAACGGCTTCTGAGCCGTCACGTCACGCGGGGTCGTCCGGTTCGCCGGGCGGCCCCGTCGTCGTTCCGACCGCGGCCCCGGGTGCCGGCATCCGGGGTGCGTCTGCGATCGTCTCGTCCGTAGCGCGCCAGATGGGCGACGGGAAGCAGGAGATCCCGGATGCCGGCACCCCGGCGCGCGGGCACACCCCGGGCAGCGCGTAGCCTGGGACGGATATGGCACACCTGCTCGGGGGCGAAGCCCTGCACCTGGAATACCCGACCAAGGTCGTCTTTGACTCCGTCTCTCTCGGGGTGAACGAAGGCGACCGGATCGGCATCGTCGGCCGCAACGGCGACGGCAAATCGAGTCTGCTCGGCATGCTCGCCGGCATCCGCGAACCCGACGGGGGGCGCGTGACGGTCCGCGGCGGTGTCACCGTGGGAGTGCTCGACCAGCAGGACACCCTCGACGATGACGACACGATCGGCCACGCGGTCGTCGGCGACCGCCCCGAGCACGAGTGGGCCGGTGACGCACGTACGCGCGATGTGATCGCGGGGCTCCTGGGCGACCTGTCGTGGGACGCGCGTCTCGGCGACCTGTCGGGCGGTCAGCGCCGTCGTGTGGCGCTGGCGAAGCTGCTCTCGGGCGATTGGGACGTGCTGTTCCTCGACGAGCCCACCAACCACCTCGACGTCGAGGCCATCACCTGGCTCGCGGGGCACCTCAAGAAGCGGTGGGCGCCTTCCGCGGGCGGCCTTCTCGTCGTCACGCACGACCGGTGGTTCCTCGACGAGATCTGCACCGCCACGTGGGAGGTGCACGACCGTCTCGTCGAGCCCTTCGAGGGCGGCTATGCGGCGTACATCCTGCAGCGCGTGGAGCGTGACCGTCAGGCGGCATCCATCGAACAACGTCGTCAGAACCTGGCCCGCAAAGAGCTCGCGTGGCTGCGCCGCGGGGCCCCGGCGCGCACGTCGAAGCCGAAGTTCCGCATCGATGCGGCCAACGAACTCATCGCCGACGTTCCCGAGATCCGCGACAAGGTCGCCCTGCAATCCCTGGCAGTGGCACGTCTCGGTAAGGACGTCGTCGATCTGCTCGACGCGGGTGTGGCCTACGGCGACAAGACGGTGCTGAAGGACGTCGAGTGGCGCATCGCGCCGGGGGAGCGCACCGGCATCCTGGGCGTGAACGGCGCGGGCAAGTCGACCCTGCTGAACCTGGTGACCGGCTCGCTCGAGCCCACCAGCGGCCGCGTCAAGCGCGGCAAGACGGTGAAGGTCGCCACCCTCACCCAGCGTCTCGACGAGCTCGAGCAGCACCTGAACGACCCCGTGCGCGTGGTGATCTCGGGACTGCGCACGACGTACTCGTTCGGCACGGGGTCGAAGGCGAAAGAGCTCACTCCCGGCGAGCTCCTCGAGCGCCTCGGGTTCTCGAGCGCGCAGCTCTCGACCCCGGTGAAAGACCTTTCCGGCGGTCAGAAGCGACGCCTGCAGCTGCTGCTGGTGCTGCTGGACCAGCCCAACGTGTTGATCCTCGACGAGCCCACCAACGATCTCGACACCGACATGCTCGCGGCCATGGAAGACCTGCTCGACTCGTGGTCGGGCACCCTCATCGTGGTCTCGCACGACCGGTACTTCCTCGAGCGCGTCACCGACCAGCAGTACGCGATCCTCGACGCGAAGCTCCGGCACCTCCCCGGGGGCGTCGACGAGTACCTGCGTCTACGGGCGATTCACGATGCCGAGCCCTCGCGGCCCGCGGCGACGAGCGGCGCCGCTGCGACGCCGGGCCTGCAGGGGGCCGAGCTGCGCGCCGCGCAGAAGGAGGCCTCGGCCACCGAGCGGCGCATCGAGAAGCTGCAGCAGCAGATCGACAAGGCCAAGGCGGCGCTCGCCGATCACGATCAGGCCGACTACGCGGGGCTCGGAACAGAGATGCAGCGCATCTCCGCGCTCGAGGCCGAGCGCGACGAGCTCGAGATGACCTGGTTCGAGCTCATCGAGAGCATCGGCTGAGCTCTCCCCGGGCGAGCGCCGAGGAGCGGAGGAGGATCACGGAGCGGAGGACGTTTCGCACCTCGAGCGTCCTCCGCTGCCCGGATCTCCTCCTCTCACGCCGAACGGCCCGCCCCCGGCTGAGGACGGGCCGTTCGACGTGAGATCAGCGCACCGCCACGAAGATCGGGTTCGTGTAGAGCCACGTGTCGAGCCAGGGGTTCCCCTGCCCGGCCGCGTGGGGCTGAGGTGCCCGCGGGTCGACCTCGGCGCCGCGGGGGCCGGTGCCGTGCACCTTGCCGTCGGAGCCGCGCACGCGCACGTAGCCGTCGAGGTCGGCCGTTCCCACCGGGATCACGATTTGGAAGGGCGAGCCACTGCGATCGCTCACGTCACGCAACTCGATGACGCGGGTGCGCGGGGCGACCATTGCGTCGCGGTCGCTCACTGCGCCGGTGATCTCGCCGCGGATCACATCGAGGTGGGCCAGACGGGGCAGGATGCCGGCGGAGTTGCGCTGCGCGGTCGGTTCGACGTCGATGACGATCTCGATCTTCGTCCCCACCGGCACGCGAAGCGTTCCGCCGAGGGTGGCGCTGTTGGCGGTGTCGTCGACCGCCCGCAGGGTCACCGACAGGCCGGCGACGAGGTGGCCGTGGTCGACCCACATGCGCCCCGCGCGCACGGCGTCGAGGACCGCCGTGTGCGTCTTGTCGACGGCGCCGACGTGCGTCCGGCTGAACTCGCCCGGCCAGAGGTCGCTGCCGCCCTGCGGCGCCGCGGTCGACACGGGGTCGGGGCGGCGGCCCGCGCGGTTGAAGTTCGCGAGCGTCGCTCCGCTGTCCCATCCGGAGCCGGTGGGGAAGTCGCCCACGCGGGTGGTGTCGAAGTTCTTCAGGTGCAGGTCGCTGTTCGTGGTGATCCACCAGCGCCGGCCCTCACTGAGCAGGGCGTCCCACATGCCGCCGACGACGGCCGTCATCCAGTCGAACCCGCCGTGCGCCCGGTAGGCCTCGCTGGGGAACCCGGGGTAGGAGTAGTCGCTGCGCGCGTTCTCGTACTCGCCGCGCTGAGAGCGGTCGGTGGTGTTCGCGGCGAGACCCGAGGCCTGCGCGCCCGGTGCGCCCTCGAAGCCGACGAAGACGTCGGGGTCGGCGTCCTGCCACGCGCGGAGTTCGCCGGGGGAGTCGATGCCGAGGCGGCTGGGGTGATTGGCGAGCACCAGCACGTCGGCGACCGTTCCCGCCCTCCGCTGCTGGCCGAGCCATGAGATGCCGTCGACGGCGTGTTTCAGCCAGTCCGCGGCGTCGCTGGTGTTGGGCCGGGGCTTCTCCCACTTGTTCAGCTTGCCGTCGTAGTCGAGTTCGAACCGGCGCAGCACCTCGGTGACCCGGGGGCCGGGTGCGACGAGGACCGTCCCGTGCTCGGCGGCGGGGATGTACCACTCCAGTCCCTGGAACACGAGCAGGTCGGGGCGCGCCGTCCGCGCCGCCTCGATCTCTCGGGCCGCGTTGAAGACACCGCCGACGTTCGCGTGACCGACGTTGCTGTGTTCCGTGAAAGCGATGGCATCCACTCCGAAACGCTGGGCCTGGTCGAGGATCGTCGTCATCGCATACTTCGCGTCGTGCGAGTAGACCGAGTGCACGTGGTGGTCGAAGACCAGCCAGCGCAGGGCCTTCGGGTCAGTGACGGCGGCGGGGGTCGCGGCGGTCGCGATCGAAGAGGCGGCGGGGCCGAACGACGACGCCGCGGATGCCGTGGTGACGGCGGCGGCCGCCGCGGCGAGGAAGGTACGGCGGGAGAAGCCGGAAGGGATGTGAGTGGGCATCGGGCACTTTCGTGAGAGGGGTCGCCGGGAACGTAGGGATTGCGGGTGAATGGCGGGTGGCCGCCGGGTGATGTTCACGTCGTCACCCGTTCACCCGGTAGACCGAACCGTGGGGCACAGTCCGTTCGTCCTCACCACCCGATCGAGAGCAGCCATGTCGTCCACGCCCGTGCCCACCCGTCTCCTTCCCGTCGCCGCCGCGGTGCTCGTCGCGGGTCTCGTTCCGCTCGGTACCCTGGCCGCCTCCGCGGCGAGCCCCCTCGTGCTGCGGGATGCCGGCGGCGCGGCCGTCTTTTCGGGTGACGCCGCCGCCTACCCGTCGTTCGCCACCGCGGACTTCGCCGACGGCTGCCCCGCCGGTACGCGCGACGGCGCGCGCCTGACGGTGGCGGCCGGGGGCAGCACCGTCGTGGTGTCGGCGACCGTGCCCGTGAACGGGGGAGCGGCCGTCAGCGTCCCCATGGGGTCGTCGTTCAGTGCCGCGGTCCCCTCGGGAACGACCGCGGCGACCCTCAGCCTCGAGTGCCTCGCGCTCTCGTCCGGGATCCCCTCGTCGGTCGTCTCGGTGGTCAGTGTTCCCGTGACCCTCACCGCAGCGGGCTGGTCTGTTCCGGGTCAGCCCCGTCCGACTCCGACGACGGCCCCGACCATCGCCGCGCCGTCGCCGAGCGCCTCGGCGTCGGTCGGCCCCGACCCGGCGGCCACCGTCACGGCCACTCCGCGCGCCTCGGCCTCGACGACCCCGGTCCCCGTCGCCGCGGGCGGGTCGGACCTCGCCGTCACGGGGGCGCAGGTCGCGGGCGTTGCGGGACTCGGGGCCCTCCTGGCTGTCGTCGCCGGCTTCGTCCTGCGCAGCCGCGCCCGTCGCCGGGCGGTCGCTCGGGACTGATCGCCGTTCCTGCCGCGTCGTGCCGAGGGTGCCGGGGCGCTCGCGCCCGGTCATGGGACGTCGTCGAGGGATGCCGTCAGTGGATGCCGTATTCGAGCGCGACGATGAAGATGCCGAGGCAGGCGGTGGCGAACGCGCCGAGCAGGCGAACGGCGATCGCCGCCTTCCGCCGGGCGTACGCGCCGTAGCCCAGCAGCGCGAGCACCGCGAAGGTCGCCCACATGCAGGCCTCGAAAGCATCGTCCACCGACACGCCGGTGAGGCCGGCCCACACGAGGACCAGGATCGACGGCACCGAGGCGTAGAGCATGCCGGCGCCATGGCGCATTCCCTCGCGGGTCGCGCGACGCAGGCCGTGGTCGGCGTGCTCGGTGAGGGTGTGGGCGAACACGTGCGCGATGAAGAACACCACGAGAGACACCGAGGCGCTCCAGAGCACCTCCCACACATCCTCGGCGTGATCGTCGGCGATCGAGACGAAGGCCGCGAAGACGATCAGGCCGTAGATCGCCGCGGGGGAGCGGAAGCGCACGCCGAACCACGCCCGCACGCGGGCCCAGCGAGAGCGAGATTCCACCGGCGCGCTCACGCGTCGAATCCCAGACTCAACTTGCGCAGCAACGTCGCGAGGCGGTCGCGGTCGCCGCGCGAGAGGCCCTCGAGCAGGAGGGCCTCAGCGTCGACGAGACGGGTGATCGCGGCATCCACCCGTACTCGTCCGTCGTCGGTCAGGGTCACCAGGATGCTCCGTCCGTCGCCGGGGTCGGCCTCACGGCGCACGAAACGGCGCGCGACCAGCCGGTCGATGCGGTTCGTCATGGTGCCGCTGGACACCAGCGTCTGCTGCAGAAGCTGCTTCGGGCTCAGCTGGTAGGGCTCGCCCGCGCGCCGAAGGGCCGAGAGCACGTCCCACTCCCACGACTCGATGTCGCTGCGGCGGAACGCCTCTTTGCGGGCGATGTCGAGGTGTCGCGAGAGGCGAGCGACACGCGAGAGCACCTCGAGGGGCGAGAAGTCCAGATCGGGGCGCTGTCGCATCCACGCATCGACGATGCGGTCGACTTCGTCGCTGTCCCGGGCCACGAACTCATTATGTCGAGTACCCGGCCCACCGTCGGCGCGCGCCGCGGGCGGAACGCGCGGCGCTCGGGTCTGGCAGACTTGACCGGTGCCCGCGGGCACGGTCCGCCGTGGTGTAACGGCAGCACGACAGCCTTTGGAGCTGTTAGGTCTAGGTTCGAATCCTGGCGGCGGAGCATGACATCACCGACCGAGTTGGCCGTCGTCGTCCTCGCTGCGGGTCAGGGAACGCGCATGCGCTCCCGCACCCCCAAGGTGCTGCACCCTGTCGGCGGTCGTCCGCTGGTCGGTCATGTGCTCGACACCGCGGCATCCCTCGACCCGGCTCGCATCGTCGTCGTCGTGCGCCACGAGCGCGAGCTCGTCGCCGAGACCGTGTCGGAACTCGCGCCCGGCGTCGTGATCGTCGATCAGGACGAGGTGCCGGGCACCGGCCGCGCGGTCGAGGTCGCCCTCGACGCCCTCGACGGCTTCGAGGGCGATGTGCTCGTGCTCAGTGCCGACGTGCCGCTCCTCGAGACCGGCACGCTCACCGAGCTCCTCGCGACGCACCGCACGGGCGGTACCGCGGTCACCCTGCTGAGCGCCCGCGTCGATCAACCTTTCGGGTACGGCCGCATCCTCCGCGACGAGACCGACGGCGTACGCCGCATCGTCGAACAGAAAGACGCCACGGCCGACGAGGCCGCGGTGACCGAGATCAACGTCGGGGTCTACGTGTTCCAGGCGGCGCCCCTGCGCGCCCAGCTCGCACAGGTGGGCACCTCGAACGCCCAGGGCGAGAAGTACCTCACCGACGTGGTCGGTCTGCTCCGTGACGCGCGGCTGGGGGTTGCGGCATCCGTCACCTCCGACGCCTCGGCCGCTCTCGGCGTCAACGATCGCGTCCAGCTGTCCGAGGCCGGGCGCACGCTCAACGCCCGCACGGTGCGTCGCTGGCAGCTCGAGGGCGTCACCGTCGTCGATCCCGCCACGACCTGGATCGACGTCACCGCGACCCTCGCCCCCGATGTCACAATCCTCCCCAACACGCACGTGCGCGGAGCGACCGTCATCGCCTCGGGTGCCACGATCGGCCCCGACACGAGCCTCGTCGACTGCGAGGTGGGCGAGAACGCCACGGTCACCCGCACCGACGGCACCCTGGCCGTCGTCGAGGCGGGCGCCACGGTCGGTCCGTTCGCCTACCTCCGCGCCAATGCGCGGGTGGGCGTGAACGGCAAGGTCGGCACCTTCGTCGAGGTGAAGAACTCCTCGATCGGAGAGGGCAGCAAGGTGCCGCATCTCTCGTACATCGGCGACACCGAGATCGGCCGCGGCGTCAACCTCGGCGCCGGCGCGATCACCGCCAACTACGACGACATCGCCAAGCACCGCACGGTGATCGGCGACGAGGTGCACAGCGGATCGCACAACGTCTTCGTCGCGCCGGTTACGATTGGAGCGGGCGCCAAGACGGGCGCCGGAGCGGTGATCCGCAAGGACGTCCCGGCCGGTGCACTGGCGCTCAGCGTGGCACCCCAGCGCAACGTCGAGGGGTGGGTCGAGAAGAACCGACCGGGCACCAGGGCGGCCGACGTGGCCGCGCGGGCTCGGGCTGAACAGGAAGCGGCCGATGGCTCGTAAGAAGAATCGTGTAGACCTCGACCGCGACAACGGCATCGCCCCCGGGCTCGTCGCCAAGACCAAGAAGCGGCTCGTCGTCGCCTCCGGTCGCTCGCACCCCGAACTCGCGAAGCAGGTCGCCGAGCACCTCGGCACCGAGCTCGCCCCCACTGAGCACCGCACCTTCGCCTCGGGCGAGATCTACACCCGCTTCGAGGTCTCGATCCGCGGCTGCGACGTGTTCGTGGTGCAGTCGTTCGGCCCCCCGGTCAACGAGTGGCTGATGGAGCTGCTCATCATGCTCGACGCCCTCAAGAGGGCCTCGGCCAAGCGCATCACGGTCGTCGCGCCGTACTTCCCGTACTCGCGTCAAGACAAGAAGGGCCGCGGGCGCGAGCCCATCAGCGCCCGCCTCGTCGCCGATCTGCTCAAGACCGCCGGCGCCGACCGCATCATGAGCGTCGACCTCCACGCCGCGCAGATCCAGGGCTTCTTCGACGGCCCCGTCGACCACCTCTTCGCCAAGCCCGTCCTTCTCGAGCACTTCGAGCAGGGGCTGACCGGCGAAGACCGCGAGACTCTCACCGTGGTCTCTCCCGACATGGGGCGCGTGCGCGTCGCCGACACCTGGTCCGACAGCCTCGGTGCCCCGCTGGCGATCATCCACAAGCGTCGTGACCCCAAGGTCGCCAACCAGGTCTCGGTGCACGAGATCGTCGGTGACGTGCAGGGGCGCACCTGCCTCCTCGTCGACGACATGATCGACACGGGCGGCACGATCCAGAAGGCCGCGCAGGCCCTCAAGGCCAGCGGTGCCCGCAAGGTCATCGTCGCCGCGACGCACCCGATCTTCAGCGACCCCGCGACCGAGCGCCTGCAGGACCCCGCGATCGACGAGGTCGTGGTCACCGACACCATCCCGATCGGGGCCGACCGCCGGTTTGAGCGTCTCACCGTGCTGCCGATCGCGCCGCTCCTGGCCCGCGCGATCCGTGAGGTCTTCGAGGACGGCTCGGTCACGAGCATGTTCGGCGGCGACGCGTAACCGGTCCCTTCCTCGACACCCAGCCATCTCCTCTCGGGAGGTGGCTGAGTCGTTCTCGGTCCGCACCGTCGTGCAGCGGGGGTGGACACGCCGGTTCCGGATGCCGCGGGCAGGGCGCATCGTCCGCGAAGGCCGCCTGGCGGTCCGGGGCGATGCCGACCGTCGTCCCCCTCGGATCGCCGGCCACACATAGCCGGCACAAAAGAATGAACCGGGGGACGGCCAAGGTCGTGTCCCTACCGTGAGCACGTACGCGCCGCGAGGCACGACCGAAGGAGGACCCTCATGATCCGCACCACAGCCGTACCCCGTCCCGTCCGCATCGGCACCGCCCTGCTGGGCGTTGCCGGCATCGCCACCCTCGCCGGGTGCGCGGGCGGCGCGACGAGCAGCGACGCCGCCCCCGCCGACACCGCCGCCCCGGCCGCGAGCTCGGCGCCCACCAGTACCTCGGGTGCCGCCGCCGGCTCGGGTTCCTACAAGGACGGCGAGTACGAGGCCACGGGCCAGTACGCCACCCCCGAGAGCGTCGAGACCATCGACGTCACCCTCACGATCGCCGGCGACACCGTCACCGCGGTCCAGGTGACCGGCGATCCGCAGGCCGCGGAGTCCAAGCGCTATCAGGGCGAGTTCATCGGCGGCATCCAGAGCGAGGTCGTGGGCAAGAAGCTCGACGAGATCTCGGTCAGCAAGGTCGCAGGCTCCTCGCTCACGAGCGGCGGCTTCAACAAGGCTGTCGACACCATCAAGTCCGAGGCCAAGGCCTGACGGCCATGAGCACTCCGATCGCGACGGGCTCGACCTGGGCCTTCGATGCGATCGGCACGTCGTGGGCGATCGAGACGGCGCACCCGCTGTCCTCGGTCGCCCGCGACGCGGTCTCGTCCGTCGTCGAACGCTTCGACCGGGAGTGGTCGCGATTTCGCGACGATTCGCTCGTGTCGGCGCTCTCCGAGGGGCGCGCGGCATCCGTCCCGGTCCCGGTCGACGCGGATGCCATGTTTTCGCTGTATCGCGAACTCGACGCGGCGACCTCCGGCGCGGTGAACCCTCTGGTCGGTGACGCGCTCGCGCGTCTCGGCTACGACGCGCGGTTGACCCTCGCGCCCGGGGGAGACCCGCAACCGGCCCCGTCGTGGCACGACGTCCTCACCTGGGACGCCGAACGCGTGAGCGTCGCGACGCGCGTGACCATCGACGTCGGGGCCCTCGGCAAGGGGCGACTGGTCGACCTCGTGCTCGACGTCGTGCGCCGGTTCGTCGACGGCGACGTGGTCGTCGACGCGTCGGGCGATCTCGCCGCGCGCGGAACCCCGGTTCGCGTCGGCCTCGAGCACCCCTTCGATCCGACGCTCGCCATCGGCGTCGTCACCGTGACCGACGGAGCGCTCTGCGCCTCGGCGATCAACCGCCGCGCGTGGGGAGACGGCCTCCACCACGTGCTCGATGCGCGCACGGGCGCCCCCGTGCGGGCCTACGCGGCGACCTGGGCTCTCGCCGAGACCGCGATGCGCGCCGACGCTCTCGCTACGGCGCTGTTCTTCGACGGCGGCCCGGAGCTTGCGGCATCCTGGAACGCTCACTGGGTGCGCATGCGCACCGACGGCCGCGTCGAGTGGTCGCCCGGCTTCTCGGGCGAGATCTTCTCTTCACCCTGATTCATCCCCCCGCCTCGACTCCTCTGAAGGGTTCCCCTCATGAGCACCACGCTCACCGCCGGTTCGACCCGGGTCCTCGGCCTCATCGGACGCGTCTCGATGTACCGGCTCGTCATGGCGTCGCTCGGTCTCCTCGCCGTCATCTCGCTCGTCCTGTCGTTCGCGGGACTGGTGGTGCCGCAGCCCCTCGCGATCGTCTCGAGCGCGGTGGTGCTCGCCGCCGCGTGCGCGCTCACCGATCTGGTGGCGCAGAGCCTGCTCCGGACGCCGCGCCGCCTGGAGTCCTCGCTGATCACCGCCGGGATCCTGCTGTTCGTCCTGCGTCCCACGGTGGAACCGGTGGGCCTGGCCGGTCTCGCTCTCGCCGGGGTCGTGGCATCCGCGTCGAAGTATCTGCTCGCGTGGCGGGGTCGGCACATCTTCAACCCCGCGGCCACGGGGGCGGCGGTGCTGACGATCGTGAGCATCTGGGCGCCGGATCTCGGCTCCTCGGCCTGGTGGGTCGGCTCGCCGTGGCTCGCGGGTCCGGTGCTGGTGCTCGGCATTCTGCTGTTGTTGCGCACCGACAAGCTGCCGATCGTCCTGGTTTTCTGGGTGGTCGCGATGGCCGTCGCGTTCTTCCGCACGAGCGTGCAGTTCCAGGCCGCGGGCTTTCCGGTCGACGTGCCGAGCGTGCTGCTGCAGGTGGCGTTCTCGTCGCCGTTCCTTTTCCTCGGCGCCTTCATGCTGTCGGAGCCGCTGACCCTGCCTCCGCGCCGTGTGCAGCAGTACGTCGTCGCGATCCTCGTCGGCGTCCTCGCGGGATGGCCGCTGCCGCTGGGCGAGATCACCCTCGGCCAGGAGCGGGCTCTGCTCGTGGGCAACCTGCTCGCGTTCCTGTTCTGCCTGCGCGCGGCCGTCCGTCTGCGGGTCGCGCGACGCCGCGATGTGACGCCCACGGTGCGCGAGCTCTCGTTCCACGCCGCCCGCCCTTTCTCGTTCCATCCCGGGCAGTACCTCGAGCTCGACGTGCCGCACCGCCGCCCCGATGCTCGCGGCACGCGCCGCGAGTTCTCGATCGTCTCGGCTCCTGAGGACCTGCCCGAGGTGCGTATCGCCTTCAAGGACGGCTCTCAGTCCTCCTATAAGCGGGCGCTGGCCGCGGTCGAACCCGGCTCGACGCTTGCGGTCACGGGCGTCTGGGGCGACTTCGTCCTCCCGTCGCGGCCGACCTCGCCCGTGCTCCTGGTCGCGGCCGGCATCGGGGTGACGCCCTTCGTGTCGCAGCTGCGCCACCTGGTCGCGACAGGGCAGGACCGCGACGTGGTTCTCGTCTACGTGGTGTCAGAGGCCGCGGAGCTGGCCTTCCGTGACGAGATCGCCGCCAGCGGCATCCCCGTCGTGGTCTTCTCGCGCGATGAGCCGCTCGATCTCCCGACGGGCTGGGTATGGGCCGGACCCGATCGCGTGGATGCCGAGGGCCTCTTCCGCACGGTCCCCGACATCGCCCAGCGCTCCGCGTACGTCTCCGGTCCGCCGCGGCTCATCGCGGCGCTCGCTCCCGCGCTCGCGAAGGCGAAGTCACTGACCACGGACGCATTCGCCGGGTACTGAATCAAGGGTGGCGGGACGGAGTTCGACCCGGAAGGGTGGGGGGATGTCGTTCTCCTTCTTTCCCGTCGAGCCGTCCGGCGATCACGAGAACCCGTTCGATCAGCGTCATGAGCGGCAGCCCTCGTTCGAGCCTCCTCGCGACGAGGTGCCGGTACTCTTTCCTGCCTCCGAGGTCGTGGGGCGAGGAGACGACGTGGTGATCGCCCTCATGGGCGCCCGGGTGTACTCCGACGGGATCGAGATCCTCCTCGACCGGCATCTGCGCCGGGGCGGGCGGGATGCTCGAGAGTGGCAGCTCGCCCAGATGGACTTCAACGGGCATTTCCACATGGGGGAGCGGTCACCCGATCGATTGCGGTGGGGACTCGCTCTCGGCGATGGTCAGCATCTGCTTGTCGACGAGGCCTTCGGAATGCGGATGGATCAGGACCCGTCAGACGAAGGACCGGCGCCCCATACCGTCCGTCCGACCGGTGGCGGAGGCAACGGCGGCGCTGACGAGTACGTGATGCACGACGGGCTCTGGCTTCATCGCCTGCCGCCCGAGGGACCGCTCGAGATCGTGGTGCAGTGGCCGGCGTTCGGGGTCGCCGAATCCCGGGTCGTTCTCGACGCGGGGCGGATTCGCGCCCTCGCGGCATCCGTCCGTCCCCTGTGGCCTTGAACCGGGGGCGGGCCGCTCGCGTCCTCCTCCTCGCCGCGACGCTCGCCCTCAGCGGATGCTCCGCCGACGGCGGCGGAGACGGGGTCGCGACCTATGTCGATGCGGCCATCGCCGAGATGAGAGATGGGATCCACGCCGACACGGACGAATTCCGGGATGCCGTGGCTCGGGCCGAGCCCGAGCTGAAGGCGAAGGCGACGATCGCAGCGACTTACCACGGGCTGAGTGAACTGGCCGCGGTGGCGGGCGGGGTGCACTCGTGGCTGATGACGCCCGCGGACGTCTCCTCCATCGCCGAACAGAACGCGCCGGGAGCATCCTTCCCCGTGCCGACCGTGTCGACGCGCGACGGAATCAGCGTCCTCACGCTGCCCGGGTTCCAGGGTGAGGAGCCCGAGGCGGTGGAACGGTACGCATCCTCGGGTCGTGAGGCAATGCGCGCTGCCGCGGCTTCGACGGACTGCGGGTGGATCGTCGACCTTCGCGCGAACGGCGGAGGAAACGCCTGGCCCATGCTCGCCGTGGCGGCGCCGCTGCTCGATGACGGAGATGTCGTCGGGCTGAAGCGCGGCGAGGTCGTGCAGTGGGCGCACGTCGACGACGGTGGCGTCGTCTCGACGCCCGGGGGAGACGACACTGCTTCTGCCGGAGGGTTCGCCATCGACGCTCCGGTGGCGCTGCTGACGTCGGGGGTGACCGCGAGCGCCGCCGAGATCGTGGCGATCGCGTTCGCCGGACAGGCCGACGCCGTCCGAGTCGGAAAACCGACGGCGGGGTTGACGACCGGCAACGAGGCGAGGGAACTCCGTGACGGCGCGCGCCTCATCCTCACCACGACCTACGACGTCGACCGCACCGGCCGGGTCTACGACGGCCCCCTCGTTCCCGACGTCGAGGTCGCCCCCGGCCCCGACACCGAGGCTGCGCGCGCGGCGGTCAGGGAACGCTGCTCCTGACCTCCGGCATTTGGGACGTCACACCGGATCGGCGGGCTTCGCGGGGAGCCGCACCTCGAACGTCGTATCGCCGGGGGTGCTCTTCACGGTGATCGTGCCGCGGTGGGCGTCGACGATGGCGCGCGCGATCGAGAGGCCGAGGCCCGTGCCGCCGGTCTTGCGGTCGCGGGAACGGTCGGCGCGGGCGAATCGCTCGAACAGCTGGGAGGCGACCGACGGGTCGATGCCGGGGCCGTTGTCGTGCACGCGCAACACGGCCTCGGCGCCCTCGTGCGCCACCGACACGTTCACTTCGCTGCCCGCTGGCGTGTGCGTGCGGGCGTTGGCGAGCAGGTTCGCCACCACTTGGTGCAGGCGCGAGGCGTCTCCGGCGAGTTCGACGGGGGTGTCGGGGACGTCGATCGTCCACGAATGGTCGGGGCCGGCGGGGCGTGCATCGCCCACCGCTTCGACGGCGAGGCGCGTGAGGTCGACCGAGCCGTAGACGAGCTCCTGTCCCTCGTCGAGGCGAGCGAGGAGCAGCAGGTCCTCGACGAGCGTGGTCATGCGCAGCGACTGCGCCTGAATGCGTTCGAGCGACTGTTCGGTGGTCTCGACGGCCAAGGCGATGCGCTGACGGCTCTCGTCGTCCTGTGCCTGGCGCATGGCGCGCAGCGACAGTTCCGAGAACCCGCGAATGGATGCCAAGGGGGTTCGCAGTTCATGGCTGGCGTCGGCCACGAACCGGCGCATGAGCTCTTCGTTGCGCTGGCGCGCGCTGAGCGAGGCGTCGACGCGGTCGAGCAGGGTGTTGAGCGCGGTGCCCACCTGTCCGATCTCGGTGTGATCGTCGACCTGGTCGGAGGGGACGCGCTCGGTGATCGAGACGTCACCCTGGTCCATGCGCAGGGAGGCCACGCGGGTCGCGGTCTCGGCGACGGCTCGCAGGGGACGGAGCCCGAGACGGATGACGATCGCGATGATCACCGCGAGCAGTAGAAGCCCGCCCGTGGTCACCAGCGCAACGGTGGTGAGGATGGCACCGATCGTGCTGGTGACGCTCGACAGGGGGAGCCCGACCAGGAAGATGCTGTCGCTCCCGGGCGTCTGGAACGTCCGGACGAGGTACTCGCCGAGGTTCGGCAGGTCGACCGTCTGAGCGTTCGAGTCGGCTGCGGCCTGCAGGCTGTCGGCGATCCGGCCGAGGTCGTCGGTGGTGAGAGCGCGCGCCCCGTTGTCGCCGACGACGGCCCCGGTGATCCCGGTACCCCGCGAGTTCATGACGAGGAGCGTGCCGGAATCGAAGAACCCCGACTCCAAGACCTGCTCCGCCGAATTCTGGAACGCCGCCCGCGGCTGGATCGAGGCGGCCGCTTCGTCGACCTGAGCGCCGAGGTTCACGTAGAGCACCTGGCTGAGGATCGCGCTGGTCGAGATGCCGATCATCACCAGGATGAACGCCACCATGCCGATGACGGCCGTCATCAGGCGTGCTTGCAGTGTCCAAGGTCGACGGAGCCTCTTCGACAGGGGCTCCCGCTTCGGTTTCGGCTCCGGTGTGCCGGGGTCGTCGTCGGCGGAGGCGTCGGTTTGCCCTACCTCGGATGGGGGAGGAACGGGGGGTGCAGGTCTCGGCGGGATACTCACTGAGGGGCTTTGATCATGTATCCCACACCGCGCACGGTGTGGATGAGCGGGTCGTTTCCAGCGTCGATCTTCTTGCGCAGGTACGAGATGTACAGCTCGACGACGCTCGAGCGGCCCCCGAAGTCGTAGTTCCAGACGCGGTCGAGGATCTGCGCCTTCGACACCACACGACGCTGGTTGCGCATGAGGAAACGCAGCAGCTCGAACTCGGTCGCGGTCAGCTCGATCTCCTTGCCGCCGCGGATGACCTCGTGGCTGTCCTCGTTCAGCGAGAGGTCGCCGACGCGCAGGATGGGTTCCGAGTCGCGCGTCAGGGCGGTGCCGGCGCGACGCATCAGTCCGCGCAGGCGCGCCACGACCTCCTCGAGGCTGAAGGGCTTCGTGACGTAGTCGTCGCCGCCCGCGGTGAGGCCTGCGACGCGATCGGCCACGGCGTCCTTCGCCGTGAGGAAGAGCACCGGCACCTCGTTGCCCGAGTGGCGCAGGCGCTGCAGCACCGCCATGCCGTCGAGGTCGGGCATCATGATGTCGAGCACCATGGCATCCGGCTCGAAGTCGCGCGCGGACTGCAGGGCGTCGAAGCCCGATCCGGCGGTCTTGACGTCCCAGCCCTCCATGCGCAGGGCCATGGACAGCAGATCGGTGAGCATCTGCTCGTCGTCGACGACGAGGACGCGGAGGGCGCTCCCGTCGGGGCGGGTGAAGGTGGGGGCGGCGGCGGTCGCGGTCATGGAACTCATTGTGCTCTCGTATCTATGAGCTTTCTATGGCGAGCCTTATGGGAATCCTGGGAACCGGAGATCCGACGGCTGAGAACGAGCCCTATACCGACTCCGATCGCGGCTCCCACGGTGTTCGCGACGACGTCGCGGACGTCCGCGACGCGCGTGGGCAGGAAGAACAGCTGGGTCAGCTCGATCGCCGAGCTCGCGACGATTCCGAGCAGGATGCCGTGCCACCACCGCCCGCGCCAGAGGATCACGAGCAGGCCGAGCGGCACGAACATCGCGACGTTGGAGACCGATTCGATCACGTCGAAGGTGATCCACGCCGTCGCGGGCGAGGAATGCAAGACGTCGAGCAGGCGGCTCAGGATGCCGCCGACCTCGGCGTCGTAGATCGAGGGACGCAGCGTCATCCACCACACCCCGAATGCGTAGACGCACGAAGCGGCGACGAGCCAGGCCCGTCGCCGCTTCGTCACGATGACTCTCAGTGGGTGTCTTCTGCTTCGATCTCGGTGCGGTCGCCCGACCAGAGGGTGTGGAACGTGCCCTCCTTGTCGATGCGTCGGTAGGTGTGCGCACCGAAGAAGTCGCGCTGGCCCTGGATGAGGGCCGCGGGCAGATGCTCGGCACGAAGGCCGTCGTAGTAGGCCAGCGACGAGCTGAACGCGGGAGCGGGGATGCCGCTCGCCGCCGACAGCGAGACGATGTGGCGCCATGCGTCCTGCGCCCGGCCGAGCGCCTCGACGAAGTACGGGGCGGTCAGCAGCACGGGGAGGGTGGCTTCGGCGTCGTAGGCCTCGGCGATGCGGTTGAGGAACTGCGCGCGGATGATGCACCCGCCGCGCCAGATCTTCGACACCGCGCCCAGGTCGATGCTCCAGTCGTACTGGGCGGCGCCGGCGCGGATCTCGTCGAAGCCCTGCGAATACGCGACGATCTTCGAGGCGTAGAGGGCCAGGCGCACCTGCTCGATGAACGCGTCGGCGTCCTCGCCCGACAGCACGTCGGTGCCGGAGGGGCCGGGGAGCTCGCGCGAGACCTCGCGCTGCTCGGGGTGGCTGGACAGCGACCGCGCGAAGGTGGCCTCGGCGATGCCCGAGACGGGGACGCCCAGGTCGAGGGCCGTCTGCACGGTCCACGCGCCGGTACCCTTGGCGCCGGCCTGGTCGAGAATGACGTCGACGAGGGGCTTGCCCGTGTCGGCGTCGGTCTGGCGCAGCACTTCGGCGGTGATCTCGATGAGGTACGACTCGAGTTCGCCGCGGTTCCACTCGGCGAACACGTCGGCGATCTCGGCCGGGCTCTTGCCCGTGGCGCGGCGGATGAGGTCGTAGGCCTCGGCGATCAGCTGCATGTCGGCGTACTCGATGCCGTTGTGCACCATCTTCACGAAGTGACCGGCACCGTCGTGCCCGACGTGCGTCACGCAGGGCTCGCCCTCGGCGACCGCGGCGATGGACTTCAGGATCGGGCCGAGCGTGGCCCAGGCCTCGTCGGAGCCGCCGGGCATGATCGAGGGCCCGCGCAGGGCGCCCTCCTCCCCTCCCGAGACGCCCATGCCGACGAAGTTGATACCCGTGTCGCGCACGGCCTTCTCGCGGCGGATGGTGTCGGTGAACAGCGCGTTGCCGCCGTCGACGATGATGTCGCCCGGTTCGAAGACCTTCACGAGCTCGTCGATGACGAAGTCGGTGGGGCGGCCGGCCTTGACCATGATGATCGCGGTGCGCGGCTTCGACAGCGACGCGGCGAAGTCCTCGTACGAGAACGAGGCGACGAAGTTCGCCTCGGGGTGCTGCTCGAGAACGTGCTCCGTCTTGTCCTTGCTGCGGTTGAAGATCGCGACCGTGTTGCCCTCGCGGCTGGCGAGGTTGCGGGCGAGGTTCGAGCCCATCACGGCCAGGCCCACGACGCCGATGTTCGCTCGGCCGTCGCCGTCGCCCTCGGGGCGTGAGTCGGCGTCGGCGGTGGGGCGGTCCACCTCTTCGATGCCGGGCGCACCCTCGTGCACCTGTGCAGCCCGATGCGGGGCCTGATCCTGGTCGCTCGAGGGTCCGGTCGGGGAGGGGGTCGACGTCATTCGTTGCTCCGTGTTCAGGTGCGAGGAAGGGGTGGGCGGACTCGCGCGGGCCGCCGTTGCCACTGTATCGGCTCGGCCCGGACGTGTTTCAGGACGAGATCTGCGTGAGCTGGAGGCGGTCGATGACCTCGCGCACCTGCTCTTGAGGCGTGAGGTCGAGGTCGACGCGGATCGCGCGTTCGTCGGCATCCGGGATCTCCAGGGTCTCGAACTGCGAGGTCAGCAGCGACGGCGGCATGTAGTGGCCCTGTCGACGCAGCAGGCGTTCGAGCACGAGCTTCGGGTCGCCCATGAGCAGCACGAAGGTCACGTCGTCGCGACGCAGCACGTCGCGGTAGCTGCGTTTCAGTGCCGAGCACGTGATGACGCCGGGGCGACCGGCGGCGATCTGCCCGTCGATCCAGCCGGCGACCCGATCGAGCCAGGGCCACCGGTCGTCGTCGTTCAGGGCATGTCCGGATGCCATCTTGGCGACGTTCTCAGCGGGGTGCAGGTCGTCGCCCTCCTGGAAGTCCCAGCCGAGGCGACCGGCGAGCATGCCGGCGACGGTGGACTTGCCGGTGCCCGCGGGGCCCATGAAGACGAGAACGGGGTGGGGCGTCATGATTCTCTCTTCCTCTCCCATCAGACGAACACGCTGATCGCGAGAACGCCGGCCAGGCCCATGATCGAGATCACGCACTCCAGCACGCTCCATGTTTTCAGTGTCTGTGGGATGTTCAAGCCGAAGTACTCCTTGATGAGCCAGAAGCCGGCATCGTTCACGTGGCTCAGGAACACCGAGCCCGCGCCGATCGCGAGCACCAGCAACGCTGTCATAGGGGCGTCGAGGGTCTCGGTGAGCGGCTGCAGGATGCCGGCGGCGGTGATCGTGGCGACGGTGGCCGATCCGGTCGCGACGCGGATGACCACGGCGACCAGCCAGGCCAGCAGCAGCACGGAGACACTGGAGCCCGCGACGAGATCGGCGATCACTTTGCCGATGCCGGTGTCGACCAGCACCTGCTTGAACCCGCCGCCCGCGCCGACGATGAGGAGGATGCCGGCGATGGGACCGAGCGAGGAGCCGACGACGCTCGTCAGCTTGGCGCGGTCGAAGCCGGCGCCCCGGCCGAGCACGACGAAGCCGACGAGCACGGCCAGCAGCAGCGCGATGATCGGCAGGCCGAGGAAGTCGATGACCACCTTCCACGCGGCGGTCGAGCCGGGCGCGACGATGTCGGCAACGGCCTTCAGCAGCATGAGGAACACGGGCAGGAGGATGCTCGCGAGCGTCGCCGCGAACGACGGGCGGCGAGCGGGCTCCTCGCCCTTCTCCTCGGCCGAGACGAACAGCTCGGGCACGGGGACAGGGGCCCAGCGGGCGGCGATCGGGGCGAACAACGGGCCGGCGACGATGACCGCGGGGATCGCGACGATCACGCCGAACGCGAGGGTCAGGCCGAGGTTGGCATCCAGTGCGTCGATGGCGGCGAGCGGCCCCGGGTGCGGGGGTACGAGGCCGTGCATCGCGGAGAGGCCCGCGAGGGTCGGGATGGCGATCTTCATCAGCGAGACGCCCGAGCGGCGGGCCACGAGGATGATGACGGGGACCAGCAGTACGAGACCGACCTCGAAGAACATCGGCAGGCCGATGATCGCTCCGATCAACCCCATGACCCAGGGGAGTGAGCGCGGGGTCGCGCGGGCGACGAGGGTGTCGACGATGCGGTCGGCGCCGCCCGAGTCGGCGAGCAGCTTGCCGAAGATCGCACCGAGGGCGATGAGGATGCCGACGCCGCCCATGGTCGAGCCGAAGCCGCCGGTGAAGCTCGTCACCGAGGTGGCGATGGGCATGCCGGCGATGACGCCCGTCGTGAACCCGCCGATGGTCAGGGCGAGGAAGGGGTGCAGCTTGCCCCACGTGATGAGCACCACGATGAGGGCGATGCCGATGAGGGCGGCGGTGATCAACTGCCCGGCGGGGGCGGTGGTCGCGGACTCCGCGGCGGCGAGCGCCAGCGTGGAGGGGTGGGGGGAGAGGGCCATGAGCGTCCTTGATCCGGCGAGCGGCAGCGATGCCGTGGGTTATTTGTCGTACATAAAACCACAGGATGCCGATTTCTGCACGACGAAAGCGTTCGTCTGGCCGCATTGCGTCTGTCATCATCGAGAAATGACGTTGGACCGTCCCACCGTGGCGACGCTGCACGACGCCCTCGTCGACCGCCTGGGGTCGGCAATCGTCGACGGCGAGCTGGCCGCCGGCTCACGCCTGATCACGGCGGAGCTCTCGCCCGGGTCGTCGCGCGGAGCGAGCCGCGAGGCCGTGCGGGTACTGCAGTCGCTCGGGCTCGTGCGGGTGCGTCGCAAGACGGGTGTCGAGGTGCTCCCCTCGACGGAGTGGAACGTCTACGCCCCCGAGATCATCGCGTGGCGCCTCGCCGGTCCCGGCCGTCGCGCGCAGTTGCGCGAGCTCAGCGAGCTCCGCGGTGCGATCGAACCCCTTGCCGCGCGCGCTGCGGCGACTCACGCGACCGATGCGCAGCGTCAGGCGTTGGTGGCGTCGGTGATGGAGATGGCGCGCACCGAACGCGACGCCGACGGCGCCGAGTACCTCGCGGCCGACGTTCGGTTCCACCGCACCGTGCTCGCGGCATCCGGCAACACGATGTTCGCGGCCCTGGGCGCCGTCGTCGAGTCGGTGCTGGTGGGGCGCACCCTGCACGAGCTCATGCCGCACGACGCCAACCCGCACGCCGTGCGCTGGCACCAGGACGTGGCGTTCGCCGTCACGGCCGGCCGTGCCGACGAAGCCGGGCAGGCGATGCACCTCATCGTCCGCGAGGCGGGGGATGCGATGGCCTCCACGTTCATGGCGGAGTGAGGTCGCGGTGGGTCGGTAGCCCACCGGGGCCCGTCGCTCGCGGGCGATTCGTTACCCGCGGCGGGCGTGCACTCGCCGGGGTCAGTCCGTTTGGACGGGAGTGTCGCTGCGCTCGGCCGTGAAGCGCCGGGTGACGGCGATGTCGCGGCCTCCCAGGCCCCGCTCGACGATCTCGTCGAAGGCGGCCCGCAAGGCCGGCAGCAGCGCGGGGCGCGTGTCGGTGAATGCCGCGATGTCGGCCGCGAAGCGCAGGTCTTTCACCATGTACTCCGCGATGCCGCTGGGGGAGTCGTCGCCGGTGACGAGGCGCTCGCGGCGGCTCTCGAGCAGGCGCGAACCGGCGTACCCGCCGCCCAGGAGGTCCCACAGGGTCGCGGGGTCGACGCCGGAACGGGCCGCGAGCTCGGTCGCCTCCCCGAGCGCGAGGATCGTCGAGGCGACGACGAGCTGATTGCAGGCCTTCGCCACCTGACCGGCACCGAGGGGGCCGAGTCGTACGGGTGTTCCGCACGGGGCGAGCAGCGCGGCTGCCCGGTCGGTGTCGGCGGGGGAGCCGCCGAGCATGATGGACAGTCGCCCGGCTTTCGCGCCGTCCTCGCCGCCAGAGACGGGGCAGTCGACGACCCGGATGCCGTCGGGGAGGCGCTCGGCGAGCTCCCGCACGCCGACGGGCGACGATGTCGAGCCGATCAGGAGGAGAAATTCGCGGTCGCCGATGCCCGCCAGCAGTCCGTCGGGCCCGTCGAGGTGCTCCTCGAGCTGAGGCAGGTCGGGAAGCATGACGAGCACGGCGTCGGTGTGCGCGGCGAGGTCGCGGGCCCTCTCGGCCCAGTGCGCGCCGGCCTCGACGAGCGCCGGGCGTCGCCGACGCGCGTGGACGGTCAGGGAACCGCGGGCGGCGAGCAGACGGTGCGCCATCGGTGCTCCCATGGCCCCGAGGCCCCATACCCCGAGTCGAGCGGGGGCGGGTGCGGTCTCGTCGTCGAGAGGTGTCATGGACGGCATCCTAACGACTGGACAACAGGTTGAACAGGGTTCACTATGGTGAACGTATACCGAGGTATCGAGCGGCTCGCGGTGCCCGCGACCGCGGCGAAGGGATGGACGAAGATGTCGGCGCACAAGAGCCTACGCGCGGTGGTCGCCGTTCCTTTGGCGGAGGAGCACTGTCGACTCATCGAGCGCCTGGAGCCGCGGCTCGAGCTGGTGCGCGATGCTGCTCTCACGCGCCCCATGCGCGGCCCCGCCGACTGGTCGGGTGACCCGGCCCACGTGCGCACCGACGCCGAGCAGCGCGCCTTCGAGGCGATGATCGACTCGGCCGAGGCGCTCTTCGGCATTCCCGACGTCGAGCCGGCCGCGCTCTCGCGCACGGTCACGGCCAACCCGGGGCTGCGGTGGGTCATGACGACGGCCGCCGGTGGCGGCGGGCAGGTGAAGGCCGCGGCGCTCGACGACACGGCCCTCGAGCGCATCGTGTTCACCACGAGTGCGGGCGTGCACGGCGGACCGCTCGCGGAGTTCGCGGTGTTCGGAGTGCTCGCGGGGGCCAAGGGCCTCGCGCGCCTGCGGGCAGACCAGGATGCGCGCGTCTGGTCCGATCGCTGGGAGATGCGCCAGATCGACGAGATGACCGTGCTCGTCGTGGGGCTCGGCGGCATCGGTGCCGAATGCGCTCGCCGCTTCCAGGCTCTGGGCGCCGAGGTGTGGGGCACGACCCGCTCGGGCGCGCCCGTCGAGGGAGTCGACCGCCTCGTGCCGCTCGAAGATCTCGCCGAGGCCGTCGGGCAGGTGGATGCCATCGTCGTGACGCTCCCCGGGACCGATCAGACGCACCACCTCATCGGCGCGGACATGTTCGCCGCCGTCCGTCCGGGGGTCGTCCTCGCCAGCGTCGGGCGCGGCAGCGTCATCGACGAGAACGCTCTGCTCGCGGCCCTCGACGATGGCCGGGTCGGTTTCGCGGCGCTCGACGTGTTCGAGGTCGAGCCGCTGCCCGTCGACTCGCCGCTGTGGGGGCACCCGCGCGTTCTCGTGAGCCCGCACACGGCCGCGTTGAGCAGCAGGGAAGAGGAGCGGATCGCCCGTCGCTTCGCCGAGAACGCCACGCGCCTGATCGATGGACAACCGTTGCGCGCGATTGTCGATACGGTCGAGTTCTACTGATCGAGACCATCGAGGGGAGCCGGCATGACCGACGATGACGACGGCCGGCTCGCACGGGATCCCGCCCCGGCGGTGGGGCGCAGTATTCGCCTGCTCGGGCTTCTGGCCGAGGCCGAGCGTGCGCTCACCCTGACCGAGCTGGCATCGGGGCTGGGGCTGGCGAAGTCGTCGACCGCCAACCTGTGCCTCTCGCTCGAGGCGGAGCGCATGATCGAACGTGTCCCGCTCGGCTATCGCCTCGGCATCCGCACCGCCGAGCTCGGCGGAGCTTTCGCTGCGCAGTTCAACCAGGTGCGCGAGTTCTATGCCGTCTGCGAGTCGTCGCCCGTGCTGGCGCGCGAGCTCGTGCAGGTGGCGGTGCTCGATGACGCCGACTCGCTCTACCTCGCCCGGTACGAGGGCTCGCGCTCGGTGCGTCTGGGCACGCCCTTGGGGTCTCGACTTCCCGCCGCCCTGTCGGCGACGGGGCGCGCGCTGCTCATGACGCGCGACGACGCTACCGTGCGGGACCTGCTCGCGCGTCGAGGCCCGCTGCCCGCGCTGACGGCGCACAGCACGGTCGATGTCGAGGGCATCCTCGTGAAGCTGGCGGTCGCTCGCGAGCGCGGATGGGCCATCGACGAAGAGGAGTCGTTCCGCGGAATCGTCGGGGTGGCCGTGCCCCTCGAGGGGTGGGCGCCGGGCGATCCGCAGCTGGCCCTGGGTGTCGGCATCCCCGTTCTGGATGCCACACCCGAACGCATCACGCGCGTCGGAGAGGCGTTGCGCGGGGCCGCGTCGGCGCTGACGAATCCGTTCAGCGCGGCACCGCGCCCCTGAATGCGCTCATCTCGCCCCTCTGTGGAGGGGTATTCGTCGCGCCTCCCGATCGAGGGAGAGAGAACGGGCTCGACGAATTGTGTTCAACATGTTGAACTCGGTTCAGAGGGTTGATACAGTCCCGGTGTCGGGAGACCCCAGCCGATCAAAGGAGATGGCCGTGACCACTGCACCCACCGCACCGCCCGTGCCGCAGGACGACTCCGAGTACGCCGCCAATCTGCGGAGGGCGACGCTCGCCTCCAGCATCGGCAGCGCGCTCGAGTACTTCGATTTCGCGCTCTACGGGCTGTCGACGGCGCTGATCTTCAACGTCCTGTTCTTCTCGCAAGACAACCCGGCCCTGGCGACGGTCGCCGCTTTCGCGACCTACGGCGTCGGCTTCCTGGCACGTCCCTTCGGCGGACTCTTCTTCGGCGTGCTCGGCGACAAGCTCGGCCGTAAGTGGGTCCTCGTCATCACGATCGTGCTGATGGGCGGGGCGTCCACCGCCATCGGCCTCCTGCCCACATACGAGGCCGTCGGCATCCTCGCTCCGATCCTGCTCGTGGCCATGCGACTTCTGCAGGGCTTCGGCGCCGGCGCCGAGCAGGCGGGGGCCACGGTCCTCATGGCCGAATACGCCCCCGTCAAGCGCCGCGGATTCTTCTCGGCCCTGCCCTTCATCGGCATCCAGGCCGGAACGCTGCTCGCGGCCGTCGTGTTCAGCCTCATCTCGCTGCTGCCCGAAGACCAGCTGCTCAGCTGGGGCTGGCGCGTGCCGTTCCTCGCCTCGTTCGTGCTGATCATGCTCGCTCTGTTCATCCGCATGCGCCTGCGCGAGACCCCGACGTTCATCGAGCTCGAGAAGAGCGAGCAGATCGCCGAGCGGCCCATCCGCGACATCTTCACCCGCGGCCTCCCGGGCGTCATCGTCGGCATCGGGCTGCGGATGGCCGAGAACGGCGGCTCCTACATGTTCAACACGCTCGCGCTCACGTTCTTCGTCGCCACGGTGGGCGGTCACGCCGACCGCAGTCTGCTCACCTGGGGAGTCACGCTCGGCTCGCTCATCGGCATCTTCTCGGTGCCGCTGACCGGTGCCCTGTCCGACCGGATGGGCCGCCGCACGGTCTATCGCGCCGGGGCGCTGTTCATGCTCGTCTTCACGTTCCCCGCCTGGTGGCTGATGTCGCTCGGGAACTACCCGGTCACGATCGCCGTCATCGCGATCGGTATCGGCGTCGCCGTCAACTCCATGCTCGGACCCCAGTGCGCGATGCTTCCCGAGCTGTTCGGCAACCGCCACCGTTACCTCGGCGTCGCGATGGCGCGAGAAATCTCGGCGGTGCTCGCCGGTGGCCTCGCGGGTGTGCTGGGCGCCTATATCATCGCCGTCAGCGGCGCGAACTGGCTGCTGCTGGCGATCTACATGGCCACGCTCGCTCTGATCACCACGGCATCCACCTTCCTCGTCCCCGAAACGCTGCGCCGCGACCTCACGCGCACCGACGACGCGATCAAGGTGTCTCGCGAAGAGGCCGGCGAGGGCGTGGACGCCACGACCGTCACCGTGCGGACGATCCGATGACGGCCGCGTTCGACCTGACCGGGCGGCTGGCCCTGGTCACCGGTTCCAGCCGCGGCATCGGCCGGGCCCTCGCGCAGGGCCTCGCCGAGGCGGGGGCCACGACGCTCGTGCACGGACGGGATGCCGAGACCACGGGACGCGCGGCGGAGGAGATCTCCGCGTCGACCGGGGTGGCCGCTCACGCGGTGACCTTCGATGTGGGGGAGTCCGGCGCTGTCGACGAGGGCGTCTCTCTCATCGAGCATCGCTACGGTGTGCCCGACATCGTCGTGAACAACGCCGGCATCCAGCGGCGCGCGCCGATCGCGGAGTTCGCCGACACCGACTGGGACGACCTGGTGCGCACGAACCTCTCGAGCGCGTTCTACGTCTCCAGACGTGTGGCCGGCGGCATGATCTCGCGCGGATCGGGCAAGCTCGTACAGATCGGCAGCGTCCAGTCGCAGCTGGCTCGCCCTTCCATCGCGGCGTACGGCGCGACGAAGGGAGCGATCGCGATGCTCACGAAGGGCCTGTGCGCCGATCTCGCGCCGCACGGCATCCAGGCCAACGCCATCGCACCCGGGTACTTCGCCACGGAGCTGACCGGGGCACTCGTCGACGACGAGAAGTTCTCCGCGTGGGTGCGCTCGCGTACGCCCGCGGGGCGGTGGGGGAACACCGGCGACCTGGTGGGGGCGCTGGTGTTCCTCTCGAGCTCGGCGAGCGACTTCGTCAACGGCCAGACGATCTTCGTCGACGGCGGCATGACGGCGGTGGTTTGATGCGCATCGCTCGCGTCGAGACCCCCGCCGGGGTGCGCACGGTCCGTCTCGCCGACGACGGGTCGTGGATCCCGATCACTGATCCGTACGCGGCGTTCGCGGACGGCCGCCGCCCCGCCGACGAGGGCGACCCGGTCGCGGGACGTCTGTTGGCCCCGTGCGAGCCGATCGTGGTCGTCGGCATCGCGCAGAATGGCCCCGATCATGCCGCTCCCGTGCAGGCGTGGCTGAAGAGTCCGCGCACCGTCACCGGGTCGGGCGCGTCGGTGGCGCTCCGGCGCGACGCGGGCACCACGGTCGCCGAAGCCGAGATCGCCGTCGTCATCGGTCGCGACACCACCGGGCTGACGGCGGCGAACGCCCACGAGTACGTGCTCGGCATGACCGCCGTCAACGACCTGTCGAGCCCCGACCGGTCGGTCCTCGATCCGCGCAACTTCGAGTCCAAGGCGGGCGCGGGCTACACACCGCTCGGGCCGTGGATCGACACCGGGTTGTCGCTCGATGCCGATCTGGCTCTGGCGCTCATCGTCGACGACGAGCCGGTCCGACAGACCTCCGCCGCGCGTCTGCCGGTCTCGCTGAGGGACTGTCTGTCCTACGTCGCCGGGTGGAACGTCCTCGGCCCGGGCGACGTCATCATGATGGGGGCACCGTTCTCCGCCGCACCGATCCACCCGGGTGCGCGGGTCGACGTCGTCGTCGCCGATGTGCGCCTTCGCACCGCAACCTTTTGAGGAGAACGGTGACCAATCTCGCCGTGGTGGCCCACGCCGCCGATGACCTCCGCATCGACGACATCGGTGAGCCGACCCCGGATGCCGATGAGGCCGTCGTCGCCGTCTCATTCGGAGGCGTCTGCGGCTCCGACCTGCACTACTGGCGACACGGGGCTGCGGGAGCATCGATCCTGCGGGAGCCGCTCGTCCTGGGCCACGAGCTGTCGGGGGTGGTGGTGCGCGCCGCCGCCGACGGAAGCGGGCCCGCCGAGGGCACGCCGGTGGCCGTGCACCCGCTGACTCCGCGCGACGACGGCGCGACGCCGTGGCCGCGGGAGCGCCCGAACCTCGCGCCGGCCTCGACCTACCTGGGTTCGGCCATGCACCTCCCGCACACGCAGGGCGGGTTCGCCGAGCGTGTCGCGCTCCCCACGCGCATGCTCTTCCCTCTGCCGGCGGGGCTCGATCTCGCCACGGCCGTGCTTGCGGAGCCCGCGGCGGTCGCGTGGCACGCCGTCGAACGCGCCGGAACGGTCGCGGGCCGACGCGTCGCGGTCATCGGGTCGGGTCCCATCGGCCTGCTCGCCGTGGGAGCGGCTCGCCACCACGGTGCCGGCGAGGTCGTCGCCACTGATCTGCACGAGCTTCCGCGCCGTCTGGCAGCGGCTCGCGGGGCGCGTACCCTCGACGCGCGCGACGCGGCGGCGATCGAGGCCCTGCACGCCGACGTCGTGATCGAGTCGAGCGGCACCGTCCCCGGACTCGCAGCGGCGGTCGCGGCCGCACGGCGCGGCGGGACGGTCGTTCTGCTCGGGCTTCAAGCGGCGGGCGCGGTAGCGGCGCCGATCGCGACGGCGATCACACGGGAGCTGACGCTGACGGGGTCGTTCCGCTTCGGCGGCGAGTTCGGCGAGGTGCTGGCGGCGCTTGCCGACGGGTCACTCGCCGTGGAAGGCATCGTGACGCACGTGGCGCCCGTCGCTCACGCCCTCGACGCCTTCGCGACCGCGGCGGACGCGTCGCGATCGTCGAAGGTCGTGCTCTCGTTCGGCGGAAGCAACTGAACGACCCGTCACGCTCCCCGGAGGCGGGGGTGACGACGATCGAGGCCGTCCTCACGAACCGGTCCGCATGAGGGTCTGCACAGCTCGGCGACCGCGGAGCGGCTCTGAGCAAGCTGCGGTTCCGGGCGTCAGTGCTTCTTGTAGTTCGTCGTCCGACCCAGCGAGAAGAGGGCGCCGACGGTGCCGAGCAGGCCGAACGCGGCGATGCCGCCGATGACCCAGAGCACGACGTGAGAGAAGAAGCCGCTATCCATGAAAATCCTCCGGGTGAGTGTCCAGCCCTTCGATCCTACCGTCGCTGCGCGCGCGGTCCTGCCCACTCCCCACCGCAACGTCGTGCGGCGGCCGTCTGCGCTGGTAGACTTCCGGGGAACTTCGGCGAGGGATGCCGCCTCGTCCGCCGTACGGCGCGCAGGGCATCCGTGATCGACGCAGTGATGCAGGCTCCCGGCTTTCCTCACGCGCTCGCGTTCGAGTCGAATCCAGACCACACAGGTGCGGACCTTGTCCGCTCACAAGCTGCGGGACACGAGCCCGCGAGGAGAACATCATGTCGGAAGACAACAAGGTCGTCGTAGAACTGCGCGAGAACTTCGGCAAGGGCTTCGCCCGTCGCCTCCGCGCCGCGGGCAAGATCCCCGCGGTCATCTACGGTCACGGCACCGAGCCCCAGCACGTCGCACTGCCCGGTCACCAGACCGCGCTGCTGATCCGTCGCGCCAACGCGCTGCTCGACCTCGACATCGCGGGCAAGAGCCAGCTCGTCCTGGTCAAGGACGTCCAGAAGGACCCCGTGCGCCAGATCATCGAGCACATCGACCTCATCGTGGTGAACAAGGGCGAGAAGGTCCAGGTCGACGTTCCCGTCGTCATCACCGGCGAGCCCTTCTCGGGCACCATCGCCATGCTGGACGCCACGTCGGTCTCGCTCGAGGTCGAGGCCACTCACATCCCGCAGAACGTCGAGGTCGATGTCGAGGGCGCCGAGGACGGCACCCAGATCACCGCCGCCGACCTGAAGCTGCCTCAGGGCGCGACGCTCGTCACCGAGCCCGAGACCCTCATCGTGGGCGTCTCCGTCCCGCTCGACACGATCGCCGCCGACGAAGAGATCGCCGAGGCCGACGCCGAGGTCGCCGAAGAGCAGTCCGAAGAGGCCGAGACGGCCGACGCGGGCGACGACAAGTAATTCCCGAGGGCCGTTCACCGGTCCGATGGCAACGAGGGGGCGCGGATTCGCGTCCCCTCGTTCGTTTCCCGGCGCGGCGTACCGCGTCGTCGCGCACGGTCCGCACCCGGACCCGGAAGGATGGATGCCATGGCAGACACCTGGCTCATCGTGGGTCTCGGCAACCCCGGCCCGCGCTACGAGGCGACGCGCCACAACATCGGCCAGATGGTCGTCGACGAGCTCGCCTCTCGCCGCCGCGAGCCGTTCCGCGCGCACAAGGCCAACGCGCGAGTGGTCGAGACCTGGCTGCGGCCGGGAGCGGCGAAGCTCGTGCTGGCCAAGCCCAACAGCTTCATGAACGTCTCCGGCGGCCCCGCTGCCGGCCTCGCGAGGTTCTACGGCACCGACCCCGACCGGATCGTCGTGGTGCACGACGAGCTCGACATCCCCTACGACACCATCAAGCTCAAGACCGGCGGCGGCCACGGCGGCCACAACGGTGTCCGCGACATCGCGAAGGCGCTCGGCACGCCCGACTTCCCCCGTGTGCGGGTCGGTATCGGCCGACCGATCGGTCGACAGGACCCCGCGGACTGGGTGCTCGACCCCTTCAGCGCCACGGAGCGGCAGACGCTGCCGATCCTCGTCTCCGACGCCGCGGATGCCGTGGAACTCCTGATCGACGAGGGCCTCGTCGCCGCGCAACAGCGCTTCCACGCCCCACGCGCCTGAGTCGAGAGCCGGAGCGCCGATTCGGCGCGGTATCTGGGAGCAACGAGTGGGAATGCGCTCGAGGGTCAGACCGGTGAACCGCCCGACGAAACGCCTGCCAGCCCCGCCACGATGGCGACAAGCGTCAGCCCGCCGAAGATGACCGGTCCGAGCACCGCGATCACCAGGCCGGCGATTCCGGCACCGCGCCCCGACCGTCGCACGATAGCGACGAGCCCGAGCACGATCGCCGTGAGACCGATCACCGTCCCCGACCAGAACGCGACCTCGCCCAGCAGCACCAGATCGCGGACGGGCGACAGGACGCGCCAGTCGAAGCCGTTCGACGACATGGTGGCCAGACCGGGGGCGGCTCCGCGTGCCGAGCGGAACGCCGCGAATCCTCCGACAGCGGATGCCAGCACCGTCGCGATCACCGAGAGCGCGAGCGCCCACGTTCCCAGAGGCCGGCCGCGCCGTGTCGGCTCCGGGGGAGTGAGCAGCGTCCCGACCGGCGGAGCCGCGTGGGGGGCGGCGAAGACCGGACCGTTCGGAGCGCTCGGCGACGTCATGCGGTCAGCCTACGAGACACGGTGCGTCGCCGCGTCGTCCACCCCGGCCCGATGTCGGTGCCCCCGCGTAGACTCGTCAGAGTGACAGTTCCCGGGATCGTTCGCGCCCTCGAGCAGGCTGAGTCGTACCGTGAAGCCGCTTCGGCGGTTTCCTCAGACCTGTCTCTCTCCCTCGTCGATGGTCTCGACGCCCCCGTCATCGCCGGCCTTATCGAGCGGCGCCGCTCGGCGGGGGATCCCGGTGCCGTGCTGGTCATCGCCCCGACTGGTCGACGAGCCGAGTCTCTCGGCCCGGCGCTGGACGCGGTCCTCCCCGGAGCGCAGGTCCTGCATTTCCCCGCGTGGGAGACGTTGCCGCACGAGCGACTCAGTCCGAGTCCCGAGACGGTGGGCCGGCGCCTCGATGTCCTCCGCCGAATCGCGGCGTGGGATGGCACCACCCCCCTCGTCGTGACCGCATCGGTGCGCAGCGCTCTGCAGCCGCTCGCCCCCGGCCTCGGCGATGTCGTGCCGATCGAGCTCGCCGTCGGTCGGCGCGGACTCGAGCTCGAGGCCGTCATCTCGCGGCTCGTCGAACTCGCCTATCACCGCGTCGACATGGTGTCGCGCCGTGGCGAGTTCGCGGTGCGCGGCGGCATCCTCGATGTGTTCCCTCCCGTGGCAGACCACCCATACCGCGTCGAGTTCTTCGGCGACGAGGTCGATCAGATCAGAGCCTTCTCGGTCGCCGACCAGCGTTCCCTTCCCGGCGAGGTCTCCGCCGTCACACTCGTACCCAGCCGCGAGTTGCTCCTCACGACCGAGGTGCGCGCCCGGGCCGCGGCGCTCCGCGACGGCTATCCAGGACTCCGCCAGTTGCTCGAGAAGATGGCGGAGGGCATTCCCGCAGAGGGCATGGAGTCGCTCATCCCCGTGCTCGTCGACGACTTGATCACCCTCGTGGACTACCTCCCCGGCGGAAGCGCCGTCGCCCTCGTCGATCCGGAGCGCTCGCTCGCGCGCGCCACGACGCTCGGCGATACCAACCGCGAGTTCCTCGAGGCTGCGTGGTCTGCGGCCACGGCGGGGGCGGACACTCCGGTCGATCTCGGCTCCGGCGATTTCGTCACCCTCGACGACCTGCACGAGAAGGCCAGCGGTCGCGGCGGGGTGTGGTGGCAGCTGAGCGCCTTCGACTCCGGAGCGGCGGATGCCGAAGACGAGGGGCTCGTCGTCGGCGATGACTCCGCTCATCGCATCAAGGCCGATCCGGTGCCGTCGTTCCAGGGGAACGTCGAGGGTGCGACTGCTCACGTCGGCGAGCTTCTGCGCGACGGGTGGTCGGTCGTGGTCACGGCATCCGGCCCCGGCATGGTGGATCGTGCCCGAGACGTCCTTTCCGAGCGCGGGATCGCCGCCCGCCGCGTCGACGATGTGAGGGCGGCCCCCGAGGCCGGAGTCGCCCATGTCGTCTGCGCGCCCCTCGAGCGGGGCTTCCAGCTGACCGAGGCGAAGTTCGCCGTCATCACCGAGACCGAGTTCTACGGTCGGTCGGTCAGTGGCGACAACCGCGGGGTGAAGAAGCTCGCTTCGCGTCGCCGCAACGTCGTCGATCCGCTGCAGCTCAAGCCCGGCGACGTCGTCGTGCACGCGACCCACGGCATCGGCAAATTTCTCGAGCTCACCCAGCGTGAGGTGTCGAGCGGTGGCCGCAATGCGGTGAAGACGACCAAGGAGTACCTCGTTCTCGAGTACGCGCCGGCCAAGCGCGGCTATCCGGGTGACAAGCTCTTCGTGCCGACCGATCAGCTCGACCTGCTGTCGAAGTACGTCGGCGGCGAGGCGCCCACGCTGTCGAAGATGGGCGGGAGCGACTGGGCCGCGGCCAAGGGCCGCGCCCGCAAGGCCGTTCGCGACATCGCTGTCGAACTGGTCAAGCTGTACTCGGCACGCATGGCGTCGAAGGGCCACGCCTTCGGCCCCGACACCCCGTGGCAGCGCGAACTCGAGGAAGCCTTCCCCTTCGCCGAGACCCTCGATCAGCTCCAGACGATCGATGAGATCAAGGCCGACATGGAGAAGCCGATCCCGATGGACCGACTGCTCTCGGGCGACGTCGGGTTCGGCAAGACCGAGGTCGCGGTGCGGGCGGCGTTCAAGGCCATCCAGGACGGCAAGCAGGTCGCGATGCTCGTTCCCACCACGCTGCTGGTCAAGCAACACCTCGAGACCTTCGCCGAACGTTTCGCGGGCTTCCCCGTCACGGTCCGGCCGCTGTCGCGCTTCCAGACCGACAAAGAGGCGAAGGCCACCCTGGCCGGCCTCACCGACGGCACGGTCGACATGGTCATCGGAACCCATCGCATCCTGACCGAGAAGGTCCTTTTCAAGGACCTCGGGCTGATGATCATCGATGAGGAGCAGCGGTTCGGCGTCGAGCACAAAGACCAGTTGAAGAAGCTCAAAACCAACGTCGACATCCTGGCGATGAGCGCCACGCCCATTCCGCGCACGCTCGAGATGGCGGTCACCGGGATCCGCGAGATGTCGACTCTCGCGACCCCGCCGGAGGACCGGCATCCGATCCTGTCGTATGTCGGGCCCCGCAACGACAAGCAGATCGCGGCGGCGATTCGACGCGAACTGCTGCGAGAGGGCCAGATTTTCTACGTGCACAACCGCGTGTCCTCGATCCAGCGAGTCGCGGCGCACCTCGCCGAACTGGTGCCCGAGGCGCGCATCGTCGTCGCTCACGGACAGATGGGGGAGCACGCGCTCGAGCAGGTCGTCGACGACTTCTGGGAACGTCGTGCCGACGTGCTGGTGTCGACCACGATCATCGAGACGGGCCTCGACATCTCGAACGCCAACACGATCATCATCGACCGTGCCGACAAGTACGGTCTGTCGCAGCTGCATCAGCTCCGCGGACGGGTGGGTCGTGGTCGTGACCGTGCGTACGCGTACTTCCTCTACGACGAGATGAAGCCGCTGTCCGAGACCGCGGCCGACCGGCTCGAGACGATCGCCGTGAACAACGACCTCGGCTCGGGCATGCAGGTGGCGCTGAAAGACCTCGAACTCCGCGGCGCCGGAAACCTCCTCGGCGCCGAGCAGGCCGGACACATCGCGGGTGTCGGGTTCGACCTGTATCTGCGCATGATCGGCGAAGCGGTTTCCACCTTCCGAGGCGAAGACGTCGACGGTCCCACCGAACTCCGCCTCGAACTGCCCGTCGATGCCCGTTTGTCGGAGTTCTACATCGACAGCGAGCGTCTGCGTCTCGAGGCGTACCAGAAGCTGTCGGCCGCGGCATCCGCGACAGCGAAGAGCGATGCGATCGACCTCGTGGTCGAGGAGCTTCGTGATCGATACGGGGAGCCACCTGCCGAGGTCGAGGGACTCATCGCCGTGGCGCGCCTGCGCCGCCGGGCCGCTCAGGCCGGTCTGGCCGATGTCGTCGCGATGGGTTCCAACCTGCGCGTCGCCCCGGCGAACCTCCCGGACTCTATGCGGGTGCGCCTGCAGCGGCTGTACCCGAAGGCGAAGCTCGTCGCCAACGGGGATGCCATGGTTGTCCCGCTCCCTCAGGATGCGGACGATGCGAATCTCATCGCGTGGGTTCGCCAGCTCCTCGACGCGCTGTGGCCGTTGCCCGTCTCAGAGAACACCGAGACCGCGAACGCGTGACGACCGCTCCCTCCCGGAGCGCGGACGATCAGGCCCGACCGACGACTCGTCGGTCGGGCCTTCGTGGTAGATCCGCGTGATTCCGGGCTTCACGGTGTGGCGACACGCCCGGGGTGAAGCGACGATTCGACCGATCCGGTGTCCAGTCGTAGTGTTTTACCTGTTCGCCCCACAGGGGAGAGCGGAGAGGCCGGAAGGCCCCGCATCGTCTCAAGTGGCGGACCACCCAAAACCTCCTCCGAATGGTGTAAGGTTTTGGTTCGGTCGTTCGGCCGGTTCCCGAGGTTGATCTTTCTGAGATCCCAATGAGGTTCCGATTGCTGGCGGCTGTCAATTGAAGTGAACTGCCTCACGGGTAGGTCGAGAGATCGTTTCTGTGGGTGCGTCCGTTCCTTGAGAACTCAACAGCGTGCACTTGTCAAATGCCAATTTATTCCTCGTCGGTCTGACTTTTGTTGG
>NZ_QRDK01000001.1:1169375-1238088 GCF_003385695.1 Microbacterium sp. AG157 | reverse complement strand
GTGGTGGTGCTGTGGGAGGGTTCGGTGACGGTGCCGTCGGGGGCGACGGCCCAGAGGGTGGTGCTGCTGCTGTCGCCGGGGGAGACGGCGGCTTCCAGGGCGGTGGCGGTGCCGGGGGCGATGGTGAGCTTGACGTACTCGGTGGCGGTGCCCACGCTGTTGGTGGCGGTGATCTTGATCTTCCAGGTGCCGGCGCGGGTGGAGGATCCGGCGAGGATGCCGTTCGTGAAGGTGACGCCGTCGGGGAGGATCGTGCTGTCGGTGTCGTCGTTTTCGACGGTGTAGGTGGGGGTGGGGGTGCCGGTGGCTGTGAGGCCGTCGAAGGAGAACGACTGTCCGGCGGTGACGCGTTTGGTGATCGGGGCGTCGCTGGTGGAGGTGACGTCGAAGGTGGGGGCGGTGTAGGCGGTGACCGTGACCGTGGTGGTTGCGCTGGAAGAGGTGTGAGACGCGTCGCCGGAGTAGGTCGCGGTGATGGTGTGGGTGCCGGCGGAGAGGCTCTTGGCGAGGGTCGCGGTTCCGTTGGTGAGGGTGGCGGCGCCGAGGTCGGTGGTGCCGTCGAGGAAGGACACGTTCCCGGTCGCGGTTGCGGGGGTGACGGTCGCGGTCAGTGTGGTCGCGGTGGCGTTGTTGGGGTTGTCGCTGGTCTTCAGGTCGGTCGTGGTGGAGGCTTTCGGTTCGTTGTAGGTGAGGACGATGCTGCCGTTACCCGAATTGCCATCCAGGGCGACGACTTTTGTCGCCGTCGACGCGACGAACCCCGACCCACCGCCACCTGAGCCGGCCGCCCCTCCGAACTCGTCGGAGCCGCCTCCGCCGCCACCGTACAACCCACCACCGCCACCACCGGCGGTGCCATAGTCCTGACCGTTCAGGTTGGCCGCGCCGGCGCCACCCTGTCCGAATGTCGTCGAACTGGATGCAGGGCTGTTGCTACCGGCTGCTCCCGGATAGACCCCGGACCCGCCGTCGCCCGCGCGCGACCTCGTTGCACCCCCGCCGGAATACACCCACGAGGTGAAGCCTTCAGGTGCAGTTCCCGCTTCGCCGGCGCCGGTAGATCCGCCCGCGCCTCCGGTTACCGGCTCGGCGGCTGCACTCGATCCGCCGCCGCCTCCGCCGGTTGCAAGGAGGAGTGAGGAGTCGAACAGGAAACTCCCGCCGCCTCCGCCGCCACCACTGGCGTGTGACGCTGCGTTGTCCTTCGTGCCAGCTGAGGCGCCTCCGCCGAAACCTCCGGCCGCGGGGGTCGTCGAGTCGGCGACACCGTCCTGCCCCGCGCCGCCGACGACAGCGGTGAGCTTCTCGCCCGGCTTCACGGACAGCGTCGCTCGCAAGGAACCACCGAGTCCACCGGCGCCTGGTACGACTTCATGGGACGGGGTGGTGTTAGCACCGACCGCGCCTCCGGACCCAGCCGACACGGTCGCCGTGACACTCGTCACGCCAGCAGGGACGACCCACTGCTCGGCGGCCCCTGAGTACGCGAACGTCACTGTGCAGACGCCAGACGTGCACGACGTGTCGGCTGCCTGCGCGGAGACTGCTCCGGCGAAGGTCAGGGCGGCGGTCATGGCGACGCCGACGCCTCCCGCGACCAGACGACGAACCGATAGGGACGAGGGAGAGCGCATGCGGAGCATCCTTAGGTGAAGGGGCAGAGGCCATGTCCGGCACGCCAGCCGGCCGGTGTTGAATCTACCGTATAGGTCAGTTATGAACCGTTTGATACCGTTTCATAACAGAATCTACCCGCGGCGCTTCGGCGCACGGACGGCTGGGCGCGAGGTTCTCTCCGCGAAATGGTTCGACAACCGGCGCCATGGCCTCTGGCATCCACACCCTGTATGGGAGCGAAGGACGCATCGAGCGCCGTCGAACCCGCACCTACGGCCCATGGGTCATTGATGTCTTGGCGTACGAAGGGGACGCAGCGAGGGTGCCGGTGGGCGATCCGAGTCCCGCGCCACGCCATGCTCGCTACCGGCATGGCCGACGGGATGAGTAGAGCTCCCGGCGGATGCAGCGCGTAGTTCTGGGGTGACGCGCGTCGGATGCCGCGGCCCCGAGGCGCGGCATCCGGCCCGCGCTACCCGGTCGTCGCGGAATCGGAGAACCGCACCGGAATCGGATGCCGGGTCTCGCTCGGTCCGATTCCGCTGCGTTCGTCCGATTCTGCTGCGCGAGTCCCCGGCTGTGGGCCTCAGGCCGCCGGCGCCGCCCGCCGCACCTGCGCGCGGATGTGCTCCTCGACCTCCGGGGTCACCTCGAGCACCGCGAACGACACCGGCCACATCGGGCCGTCGTCGAGCTGCGCGGTCTCGTCGAAGCTGACGGTGCCGTAACGCGTCTTGAACTTCGATGCCGGCTGATAGAAGACGACGACCTTGCCGTCTTTCGCGTAGGCCGGGAAGCCGTAGTACGTCTTGGGGTTCAGATGCGGCGCCTCTTCGAGCACGATCACGTGCACCCGCTCGGCGATGGACCGGTCAGCTCCCTCGAGCTTCTCGATCGCCTCGAGACAGGCCTCGTTCTCCTTCTGCAGCTTCGCCAGGCCCTTGAGCCCCTTCATGGCCCGGAGTTCTTCGGCGCGCTGCTTCATCGCTGCGCGTTCTTCGTCGCTGAATCCGGTGGCCATGGCATCCGTCCTCTCGAGGTCTGACGGAAGAGTAGCGCGCCCCAGGCCGCGCGTATCCCGCAACCTCAGTCCGGATCGCTGGATGCCGACTGGCCTTGCGCGGATCGCGGAGCGTTGTGCCGGCCCGCCTCAGGCCTGCCGCAGCCCCTCTTCCAGCGCGACCCACGCGAGCATCGCGCACTTCACGCGCGCCGTGAACTTCGAAACACCCGAGAGGGCGGCGGCGTCGGCGAAGGTCTCCTCGTCGAGGGGGATCTTGCCGCGGGAGCGCAGCGACTCCCGGAACGACGCGATCAGCGCTTCGGCGTCGGCGCGCGGCATCCCTTCGTCTCCGCCGTCTTCCTGCAGCAGGGCGACGAGCATCGAGGCCGAGGCTTGCGAGATCGAGCAGCCGGCGCCCTCCCACGTGACTGAGGTGATGTGGTCGTCGTCGACCGACACGCGCAGAGTGATCTCGTCGCCGCAGATCGGGTTGCGCTGGTGCACGGTCGCGCTGTGAGCGCCGGGCTCGGCGAGGCCGAACCCGCGCCGGTTCTTCGCGTGGTCGAGGATGAGCTCCTGGTACAGGGACTCGAGGCCGCTCATGCGCCCACCCCGAAGAAGCCGCGCACGCCCGAGACGGCGTCGAGGAGGGTGTCGATCTCGTCCTCCGTGGTGTGGATCGCGGCACTCGCGCGGACCGACGCCGTCATGCCGAAGCGGCGGTGCAGCGGCTGCGCGCAGTGATGGCCGACGCGGACGGCGACGCCGCGCGAGTCGAGGAACTGACCCACGTCGTGTGCGTGCACCCCCTCGACCTCGAAGGCCTGCAGGGCGACCCGCTCCGCGGCATCCGTGTCTCCGAGAAGACGGATGCCGTCGATCGAGCGCAGGCCCTCGCGCAGGCGTGTCTCGAGTCTCGCTTCGTGGGCGTGGGCGGCGTGGAGGTCGTGCTCGCCAAGCCATCGGACCGCGGCGGCGAGGGCGACCGCCTGCGACACCGGCTGCGTTCCCGCCTCGAAGCGCTGCGGCGCGGGCAGGTACTCGGCCTTGTCGAGGGTGACGGTCGTGATCATCGATCCGCCGGTGGTGAAGGGTGGCAGGCTGTCGAGCACCTCGTCGCGACCCCAGAGCGCGCCGATGCCATACGGCCCGTAGATCTTGTGCCCCGAGAACACGGCGAGATCGACTCCGGATGCCGGCAGGTCGAGGCGCAGGTGAGGAGCCGACTGGCACGCGTCGAGCACCGTCAGTGCGCCGACGCCGCGGGCCAGGGTGACGAGCTTCGCGACGGGGTTCACGATGCCGAGCACGTTCGACACGTGCGGGAAGGCGACGACCTTCGTGCGCGCACCGATGAGGTCGGCAGCGGCGTGCAGGTCGAGCATGCCGTCGTCGAGCACGGGGATGTGGCGCAGACGCGCCCCCGTGCGGGCGGCCAGCTCTTGCCATGGGATGAGGTTGGCGTGGTGCTCGGCCTCGGTGACGACGATCTCGTCGCCCTCGCGCAGACGACCGGCGTACCCCAGAGAGCCGGCCACGAGGTTGAGGCCCGCGGTGGCGCCGCTCGTCCAGACGAGTTGCTCGGGCTCGGCGCCCACGAACTCGGCGACGGAGACGCGCGAGTCTTCGAACAGCTCGGTGGCCTCGGCTGCGAGGGTGTGTGCTCCGCGGTGCACGGCGGAATTGGCCGTCTCGAGGAAGGCGCGCTCGGCGTCGAGAACGGCGCGCGGCTTCTGGCTCGTCGCGCCCGAGTCGAGGTAGACGAGGGGGCGACCGTCGATCTCGGTCTCGAGGATCGGGAAATCGGCGCGTACGGCGTCGACATCGAAGGGGAGGGTCACCCCTCCAGGCTACGTCGCGTTGTGGGGCGGGGTGCCGCGAGGCGAAGAAAAGGAGAAAGTACTTGCCAAAGTGGAAAGTAGTTGCGATGATCGAACTAACGAAAGGATCGCCATGGACCACACGCCCGCGATGACCGCGTCGGAAGCCCAACTGCTGCTCGATCGCGCCGACCGCCTCAGCCACGCCGCACACAACGCAACGCGGTGGCCGTACATCAGCTTCATCCTCGCGCTCGGGGTGGCGACCTCGATGGGCACCTTCGCGATGGCCGTCACGACCGGAGATACGTTCGGCCTCGCCTACGTGAGCTTGCTGGCCGTCGTATTCGCCCTCATCATCTTCTTCGTCGTCAGCATCCAAGGCCGCGCCGCCTTCGCCCGCGGCCGCCGCTGGACCGCCTACATCGCGAGCTGGTTCGCGTCGTACGCGCTCGCCCTGGCAGTCGTCATCTGGGCGCACGGCGACGTGCTGCTCGCGGCGCTGGCCTCGGGCCTCGTGCTCGTCGTCTCGCTGGTCTGCGCGGCGCGCGAGGCTCGGTCGTGACCACGTCGACCCCGCATCCCCGGCACCGGCTCGACGAGCTGCTGCAGAACTCCGTGCGGTTCTCGATCCTCGCGGCCCTCGACCGGGCGACCACATTGAGCTTCAAGGAGGTTCGGGATGCCGTCGAGGTCACCGACTCCGCGCTGAGCAAGCAGGTCTCGACGCTCGAGGGCGCCGGCTACATCGCTGTGGGGAAGTCGTTCGCGGGCAAGATGCCCCGCACCTCGCTCACCCTGACGAAGGAGGGGCGAGCGGCGTGGAGGAGCCACCTCGACACGCTGCGCGAGATCGCGGGGACGTCGGTCTGAGCCGTTCGATCGTTCGACACCGCGTCTCCCCGTCTCCTCATGGACGAGTCGATGAGACGCGGTGTCGTGCGCGAAGAGTGAGGAAGCCGGACCGGCCCGTTCGGAAACCGTGAGCACCGGCTGATCCCGCTCGCCGCGCGCGTAGACCGGATGCCATGACCCTCACGGCCCTGCTCCCCACCCTTCGATCCAGCATCCCGGCGCCCTTCGACGCCGCACTCTGGCCCGCGGGCTCGACCCCCACGCTCGACGACGTCACCGTGCGGGCCGTGTCGGTCGGTCGTTTCGCCGACATCTGCGGCACGCCCTGCGTCTGCACGGGCCCCGCGGTGATCCCGGCGTCGGGCGGGGTGGCATCCGCGACCCTCTCGACGACCGTGGTGATCGCGACCGTGACGGATGCCACGCTCGATACGCTGCGCCTCGATGCCTGCGTCGCCGGGCTCGAGGCCGTCTGGCGCGAGGCGCGGCTCATCGGCCGCGTGTCCCGCGCGTACGACGAGCCGTTCGCCGTCGTCGACGCGCACGGCGAGGAACCGTGCGGCACGGTCGTGCTGCCCGGGGACGTCTGCGTGGGCGATCGCATCGCCTTTCCCTGCCCCGGATGCCACACCGTCGGCGAGGTCCGCTGATGCTGCTGCACTCGATCGTCTTCGCCTCCCGCTGCGCCCGGGTACAGGCGGAATTCCTCGCCGCGGAGGCCGAGGACGAGGCGGCCGACGTGCGTGACTCCTGAGTGTCAGGACCGGCTCCGGCGGCAGCCGGCTCGGGCCCCGGTGCCGGCGCGTCTTTCCGACCGGGGGGCAAGCCGCCGCGGCGCGAATCTCAGGAGATTCGCGCGCTCGCGGCGGTCGTCCGGCCCGGGCCCGCTCAGACGACGAGCCGGTACCCCATCCCCTGCTCGGTGAGCAGGTGCGCGGGCGCCGACGGGTCGACCTCGAGCTTCTTTCGCAGTTGCGACATGTACAGCCGCAGATATCCCGAGTCGGCGACCTGTTCGCTCGCCCAGATCTCCTTCAGCAGCGTCTGTCGCGTCACGAGAGAACCGGGGTTGCGGGCGAGGAACTCGAGCATGCGCCACTCGGTCGGGGTGAGATGCACCCGGGCGCCGCCGCGCAACACGGCCTTCGCCGACAGGTCGACCTCGACGTCGCCGAAGCGCACCACGGCGTCCCCCGCCGACGGCACCGAGCGTCGCGCGTGCACACGCAGGCGCGCCAGCAGCTCGTCGATCTGGAACGGCTTGGTGACGAAGTCGTCTGCCCCGGCGTCGAGCGCCTCGACCTTGTCGGCCGAGCCCGTGCGGCCCGAGACGACGATGATCGGGGCCGTCGTCCACCCGCGCAGGGCGTGGATCACCTGCACCCCGTCGAGGTGCGGCATCCCGAGGTCGAGAAGGACGATGTCGGGGTGCGATTGCGCGGCGAGGGTGACCGCCGCGGCACCGTCGGCCGCCGCCACCACGTCGTAGCCGTGCGCGGCGAGCGTGATGCGAAGGGCCCGCACCAACTGCGGGTCGTCGTCGGCGATGAGTACCTTCACGGCATCCTCCTCGAGATTCCGGATGCCATGGCCTCCGCATCGGCCACGGGCAGCGCCACGACCATGGTGAGGCCGCCGCCGGGGGTGTCCTCCGGGGTGAGCGTGCCGCCCATGCCCTCGGCGAAGCCGCGCGAGAGCGCGAGGCCCAGCCCCAGGCCCGCGGTGTTGTCGGTGTCGCCCAGGCGCTGGAAGGGCGAGAACATGTCCTCGCGGCGGTCGGCGGCGATGCCGGGGCCGTGGTCGATCACGCGGATCTCGGCGGTGCCGCCGAGGCGGCTCGTCGCGATGCGGACGCGTTCGCCGTCGGGCGAGTAGCGCTGGGCGTTGGCGAGCACGTTCACCAGAACGCGCTGCAGCAGCACGGGGTCGGCGCGCAGCATCGGCAGGTCGGGATCGAGCGCGAGCTCGACGTCGTCGGGGCCGAGGTCGAGTTCGTCGAGGGCGGAGAGCACGACGCCCGCGGCATCGGTCGCCGTCAGAGACACGGCGAGCACGCCGGCCTGCACGCGGCTCACGTCGAGCAGGTCGGTGACCAGCACGGACAGGGTCGCAAGGCTTTCGTCGGCGGTTTCGAGCAACACCCGGCGGTCGTCGTCGGAGAGCTGGTCGCCGGCGGCGCGCAGGCCGCCGAGCGAGGCGACGGCGGCGGCGAGCGGACGGCGGAGGTCATGGCTGACGGCCGACAGCAGGGCGGTGCGCACCTGGTCGGTCTCGGCGAGGGCGCCGGCCTCGGCCGCGGTCTCGGCCAGATCGGTGCGCTCGAGGGCGGCGGCGAGCTGCGCCACGACCACGTCGAGCAGGCGCCGTTCCGAGGCATCGAGGTCGCCGCCGTGCAGCTCGAGGGTCGCGCGGCCGTCGCCCACGGGCACGATGACCGCGCGATCGTCGCGCACCGGCTCCCCGTCGGTGGCGAGCACCGTGCCGTCGGTCGCGATCAGGCGGACACCGGCGAGGCCGAACGCCTCGCGTGCGCGGCTGATGAGCGCGGGCACGGCGCTCTCTCCCCGCAGCACGCTGCCGGCGATCGTGGCGAGCATCTCGGACTCCGCCGCGGCTCGTCGGGCCGCCCGCGCGCGGCGGGCGGCCTGGTCGACGACGACGCTGACGAGCACGGCGATGACGACGTAGAGCGTCAGCGACAGCGCGTGCGCGGGGTCGCTGATGGTGATCGTGTAGATGGGGGCGATGAACAGGAAGTCGAGCGTGACGCCCGACAGCACGGCCGCGAACACCGCCGGCCAGATGCCGCCGACGAGCGCGACGACCACGACCAGCAGCTGATAGGCCAGCACGTCGGCGGTGATCGACTCGTCGGAACCGGTCGCGATCATCAGCAGCGACAGAAGGGGCCCGCCGACCAGAGCCGTCACGAAGCCGAGGATGCGCCGCTTCGCGCTCAGCGCCGGGCCCGCGAGCCGGGGGAGCGTGAACCGGCCCCCCGCACGCGCGTGGTTGACGATGTGCACGTCGATGTCGCCCGAGGCGCGGATCACGGTCGCCCCGATGCCCGGTCCGGTCAGGGCCGCGCCGAGACGCCCGCGACGGCTCACCCCGATGACCAGCTGAGAGGCGTTGACCGATCGCGCGAAATCGACCAGGGCGGTGGCCACGTCATCGCCGACGACCTGGTGATACGTGCCGCCGAGGGTCTCGACGAGGGCGCGCTGTTCGGCGAGGGCGCCGGGGGCGCTCGCGCGCAGGCCGTCCTGCGTCGACACGTGCACGGCGAGCAGCTCACCGCCGGCGGAGCGTGCCGCGATCCGGGCGCCGCGGCGCAGCAGCGTCTCGCCCTCGGGGCCCCCGGTGAGGGCCACCACGACGCGTTCGCGCGCTTGCCACGAGCCCTCGATGCCGTGCTCGGTGCGGTACCGCTGCAGGGCGGAGTCGACCTCGTCGGCGAGCCACAGCAGGGCGAGTTCGCGCAGCGCCGTGAGGTTGCCGAGACGGAAGTAGTTCGACAGGGCGGCGTCGATCCGCTCGGCCGGGTACACCGAGCCCGCCGCGAGGCGATCGCGCAGGGACTGCGGTGCCAGGTCGACGACCTCGATCTGATCGGCCGCCCGGACCACGGCATCCGGGACCGTCTCGCGCTGCACCACGCCGGTGATCTTCTCGACGACGTCGTTGAGCGATTCGATGTGCTGCACGTTCACGGTCGTGATCACGTCGATGCCCGCGTCGAGCAGCTCCTCGACGTCGGTCCAGCGCTTGCCGTTGCGAGAGCCGGGGACGTTGGTGTGCGCCAGCTCGTCGACGAGCGCGATTCTCGGGAGCCGTTCGAGCACGGCATCCAGGTCCATCTCGTCGAGCGCGACGCCGCGGTGCGCCACGGCCCGGCGCGGAACCACCTCGAGGCCTTCGGCTTGAGCGGCGGTGGCGGCACGGCCGTGCGTCTCGACGATCGCGATGACGACGTCGTGGCCCTCCGAGCGCAGCCGGCGCCCCTCCTCGAGCATCTCGTACGTCTTGCCGACGCCGGGGGCCATGCCCAGCAGCACGCGCAGGCGCCCGCGCTTCACGAGGCGTCCCCCGTGCGCGTTCCGTCGAGTGTCCAGAACACGCCGCGCCCGCGAACGGCCAGCGGCATGTTCTGGACACTCGACCGGCGTTCCCGCACACGGCGCCGCCGCCGCACGGAGGGTGCGACGGCGGCGACGGGCGACAGGGTCATGACAGTGATTCTCGTCTCTCAGCGGGCGTCGAGCGCGCGGTTGAGTTCCACGACGTTCACGCGAGGGTCGCCGAGGTACCCGAGATCGCGGGGCAGCGTGTGCTCGGCGACGAGGGCGGAGACCTCGGATGACGGGATGCCGCGGGCTTGCGCGATGCGCGCGACCTGGCGTTCGGCGTTCTCGACCGAGATGTCGGGGTCGAGGCCCGAGCCCGAGGCGGTCACCGCGTCGGCGGGGATCGAGCCCGGGCCGTTCAGCGACTCGAACGTGGTCCGACCGTCCTGGATGGACGAGATCAGGTCGCTGTTCTCGGGGCCCAGGTTCGAGCCGGTCGAGGCCGAGGAGTCGTAGCTCGCAGCAGACGGTCGCGACTGGAAGTACTGCGGGAGCGCGTTGCCGTCGGCATCCTGGAACGACTGCCCGATCAGCTGCGAGCCGGTGACGGTCCCGTCGGCGGTCTTGATGAGCGATCCGTTCGCCTGGAACGGCAGGGCGACCTGTCCGACCGCGGTGATCAGAAGCATGTAGGCGACCCCGAGGAGGAGGGTGAAGACGACCATCGCGCGGACGGCGACGGCGGTGGTACGCAGGGTGGTGCGCATGACGGGACCTTTCAGAAACCGGGGAGCAGGCTCACGACGAGGTCGATGAGCTTGATGCCGATGAAGGGGACGATGACGCCGCCGAGCCCGTAGACGAGCAGGTTGCGGCTGAGGATGCTCGACGCGCTCGCCGCGCGGTATTTCACACCGCGCAGGGCCAGCGGGATCAGCACGATGATGACGATCGCGTTGAAGATGATCGCGCTCGTCACGGCCGAGGCGGGGGAGTGCAGCCCCATGATGTTCAGCGCCGCGAGCCCCGGGAACACGCCCATGAACATCGCCGGGATGATCGCGAAGTACTTCGCGATGTCGTTGGCGAGCGAGAACGTGGTCAGCGCTCCGCGGGTGATGAGCAACTGCTTGCCGATGCGCACGATGTCGATGAGCTTGGTCGGATCGGAATCGAGGTCGACCATGTTGCCGGCCTCTTTCGCCGCCGAGGTGCCCGTGTTCATCGCGACGCCCACGTCGGCCTGCGCCAGGGCGGGAGCGTCGTTCGTGCCGTCGCCGGTCATCGCGACGAGGTTGCCGCCCTCCTGCTCGCGCTGGATGAGGGCGAGCTTGTCCTCGGGCGTCGCCTCGGCGAGGAAGTCGTCGACCCCGGCCTCGGCGGCGATCGCCTTCGCGGTGAGCGGGTTGTCGCCCGTGATCATCACGGTGCGGATCCCCATCGCGCGCAGCTCCTGGAAGCGCTCGCGCAGACCGTCCTTGACGACGTCTTTGAGGTGGACGACGCCGAGCACGCGGCCGCGCCCGTGCGAAACTCCTGACGATTCGGGGGCCAGGGTCGCCACGACCAGGGGAGTTCCGCCGGATTCAGCGATCTCGTTCGTGAATTTCAGGAGTTCGGCACGGGTGGCGTCGGACACCGTCGCGCGCTGGCCGTCGAGCCAGGCCACCACGGCGGAGGCGGCGCCCTTTCGCACCTGCGTGCCGTCGGCCAGGTCGAGCCCGCTCATGCGGGTCTGAGCGGTGAAGGGCACGGGCTCCGCACCCCGGGGCATCTCGGCGACGATCCCCTGGGCCGCCGCGAGCTCGACCACCGAGACGCCCTCGGGAGTCGGGTCGGCCTGCGACGACAGCGAGGCGTACTCGGCGAGCTCGGGGCCCCCGACGCCCTGCACCGGAACGAAGGCCGAGGCGCGGCGGTTCCCGTAGGTGATCGTTCCGGTCTTGTCGAGCAGCAGGGTGGTGACGTCGCCCGCTGCCTCGACCGCGCGGCCCGACATCGCCAGGACGTTGCGCTGCACGAGGCGGTCCATGCCGGCGATGCCGATCGCGCTGAGGAGCGCCCCGATCGTGGTCGGGATGAGGCAGACCAGCAGCGCCACGAGCACGGGGATCGAGACGGGGGATGCCGCGTACGAGGCGATCGGGTTCAGCACCAGAACCACGACGACGAACACGATCGACAGGCTCGCGAGCAGGATGTTCAGCGCGATCTCGTTGGGCGTGCGCTGGCGCGACGCGCCCTCGACGAGCGCGATCATGCGGTCGACGAAGGTCTCGCCGGGCTTCGAGGTGATCTTCACCACGATGCGGTCGCTGAGCACGCGCGTGCCGCCGGTGACGGCGCTGCGATCACCGCCCGACTCGCGGACGACCGGGGCCGACTCTCCCGTGATCGCCGACTCGTCGACGGTCGCGATGCCCGAGACGATGTCGCCGTCGCCGGGGATGAGTTCCCCGGTCTCGACCAGCACGATGTCGCCGACGCGGAGGTCGCCCGAGGGGACGTCTTCGGTGGCGGCACCGGATGCCGAGGGGTCGGTGGGGGAGTACGAGACCACGCGGCGGGCCGAGGTCGTCGTGCGGGTCTTGCGCAGGGTCGCGGCCTGCGCCTTGCCGCGGCCCTCGGCCACGGACTCGGCGATGTTCGCGAAGAACACCGTGAGCCACAGCCAGACCGCGATTCCCCAGGTGAAGCCGAAGGGGAGGCCGGTGTCGTCGCCGCCGAGGAACGGCTCGGCGATCGCGATGAGCGTCGTCAGGGCCGCACCGACCCAGACGAGGAACATCACGGGGTTGCGCCACTGGGCGGCGGGGTTGAGCTTCTTGGCCGCGCCCGGGAGGGCGGCGACGACCTGAGCGGCGCTGAACGCGCGGCGCGGGGCGGCCGGCGCCTCGTCGGCAGCGGGGACCGGCGCGTGGGTGAGGGTGGACATCAGCGGGTAAGTCCTTCAGCGAGGGGTCCGAGGGTGAGGACCGGGAAGTAGGTGAGGGCCGTGACGATCACGACGACGCCGGCGAGCAGACCCGCGAACTGCGGGCGGTGCGTCGGCAAGGTTCCGGCGGTGGAGGGCACGGCATCCTGGGCCGCGAGGGAACCGGCCAGGGCCAGCACGAACACGATCGGCAGGAACCGTCCGAGGAGCATCGCCACCCCCAGTGCCGTGTTGAACCACGGGGTGTTGGCCGTGAGACCGGCGAACGCGGAGCCGTTGTTGTTCGCCGCCGAGGTGAAGGCGTAGAGCACTTCGCTCAGGCCGTGCACGCCCGGATTGAGGATCGAGGTGGTCTCGACGTCGTCCCGGATGCCGGGAATCCCGAAGCTCAGCGCGGTTCCGGCGAGCACGAGCGTGGGTGTGATGAGGATGTACAGGCTCGCGAGCTTGATCTCCTTCGGCCCGATCTTCTTGCCCAGGTACTCGGGGGTGCGCCCGATCAGCAGGCCGCCGACGAACACCGCGATCACGGCGAGGATGAGCATGCCGTACAGGCCCGATCCGACACCGCCGGGGGCGATCTCACCGAGCATCATGTTGATCATCGGCATCATGCCGCCGAGCGCCGTGTAGCTGTCGTGCATCGAGTTGACCGCACCGGTCGAGGTCAGCGTGCTGGTCGTGCCGAACAGCGTCGAGCCGAAGATGCCGAACCGCACCTCTTTGCCCTCCATGGCGCCGCCCGCGAGCATCGGCGCTGTTCCGTTTCCGGCCGTCTCGGCCCAGGTGAGAAGAGCCGTGGATGCCACGAAGATCGCGCCCATGACGCCGAGGATCGTGTAGCCCTGGCGGTCGTCGTTCACGATGCGGCCGAAGGCACGGGGGAGCGAGAACGGGATCACCAGCATGAGGAAGATCTCGAAGAGGTTCGTCCAGGGAGTGGGGTTCTCGAACGGGTGGGCGGAGTTCGTGTTGAAGATCCCGCCGCCGTTGGTGCCGAGGAGCTTGATCGCCTCCTGCGAGGCGACCGGTCCGCCGGGGATCGACTGGGCCGCGCCCGCCACCGTCGTGGCATCCGTGAAGCCCGAGAGGTTCTGGATGACGCCACCGGCGAGCAGCACGACCGCCGCGACGATCGAGAACGGCAGCAGAAGGCGGTAGGTGCCGCGCACCAGGTCGACCCAGAAGTTGCCGATCACACCGCTGCGGCGGTAGGCGAACCCGCGCACGAGAGCGACCGCGATGGCGATGCCGACGGCCGCGCTGACGAAGTTCTGCACGGTGAGGGCGGCGAACTGCACGGTGTAGCCGAGCGTGGTCTCTCCGCCGTAGGACTGCCAGTTGGTGTTCGTGACGAACGAGACGGCCGTGTTGAACGACAACGCCTCGCCCGGGGCGTCGAAGCCGAGAGAGAGCGGCAGCACGGCCTGCAGGCGCATGATCGCGTACACGAAGACGACCCCGACGAACGAGAACAGCAGCACCGAGCGCAGGTAGGCCTGCCAGGTCTGGGCGCTGCGGGGGTCGACGCCGATCAGGCGGTAGGTGCCCCGCTCGACGGCGAGGTCGCGCTGACCGGTGTAGATGCGGGCGATGTAGTCGCCGAGGGGGCGGTAGGCCAGGCCCAGGGCGACGAGAAGAGTGAGGCTGGTCAGGACGATCGACCAGATGGTTCCGCTATCCATGGGTCAGAACTTCTCCGGTCGGACGAGGGCGACCACGAGGTACACGACGGCGGCGACCGCGAGGACCGCGGCGAGGATCGAGAAGACGATCACGAGTGCTCGCCCCCTCGTCCGGTGGTGCGGGCAGCCGAGGGGCGGGCCTCGGGGCCCAGCTTCTCGACCCCCTTCGCGACGAGGGCGATCAGCGCGAAGAGCGCGACGATCGCGGCGAGGAAGACGGCATCGAGCACGACGACTCCAGATTCGGGTGTGTCCGCGGCGGACCGCGGGCGCCGCGGGGCGGCACGTGTGTCGATACAACTCCTCGAGCCCGCGGCATCCCGGCGCCCTAACGCTTTCCCTACGGGTCGCCGACGGACACATACGGAGTGCTTACGGGGCGCTCTGCTCGATCGCCGCCGCCGCCGAGACGGCAAGTCGCTGACATCCCGCTTGCAGGCTGACGCCGACGTGTCGGCCGGATGCAGTCTCGAGACCATCGGTGTCGGTGCCGACCGCGCATGATGGAGGCATGCTTTCCTCCGACGGATCCGACGTGCGCGTCAGCGCGGGGCTGGTGATCCCGGCGGCGGAGCTGTCGTGGCGGTTCTCGCGTTCCTCGGGTCCGGGCGGTCAGGGAGTGAACACCGCCGACTCGAGGGTCGAGTTGATGTGGGATGCCACGGCGTCGACCGTTCTGTCGCGGGTGCAGCGTGAGCGGCTCATCGAGCGACTCGGTGACCGGCTCGTCGGCGGGGTGCTGACGATCGCGGCATCCGAGCATCGGGCGCAGCTGCGCAATCGCGATGCTGGGCGGGCACGGCTCGCCGCTCTGGTGGCCGAGGCCGTGGCGCCTCCCGCCCCGCCGCGCCGCGCGACGAAGCCCACCCGCGGATCGAGGGAGCGCCGCCTCCAGGCCAAGCAGCGCCGTACCGACGTGAAGAGGATGCGCCAGCGTCCGACCGACTGACCCCCCGCCCTCCCTCCCCGCCCTACGCCCCGCCCCCCGCCCCCCGCCCCCGCCCCCTCCCTCCCCGCGCCCCCGCGCCCTCGCGCCCGACGTTGAGTGTCCAAAACACCCGGACGCTTTTGAAAACCGTCCGGGTGTTTTGGACACTCAACAGGGCTGGAGGGGGGAGCGAGGCCGCGGGGTAGAGGGGGGAGCGAGGCCGCGGGGAGGGGGGGAGCGCGGCGTGGGCGTCAGGTCGGCGCGCCGCCCTCGGCGCGGCGGCGGCGCACCTGCTCCTCGAGGTCGGCCAGGCGCATCTCGCGCTCGAGGTCGGCGATCTGTTGCTCGGTGGTGCGGTTCTCGCGCGGGGCCGGAGGGGGAGTGTGCTGAGCGTCCTTCTGCCAACGCCGCGGGTCGCCGAACGACATCGGCGTCGATCGCGCCTCGTACTCCCGGCCGAGGGCGAACCACAGGATCGAACCGATCAGCGGCAGCAGCACGATGAAGAAGATCCACGCGAACTTCGGCAGGTGCTTCACCTGATCCTCGCGACGGGTGATGGCGTCGATCAGGGCGACCACCATGACGGTGAGGGTCAACAGGGCGAGTACCGGCATGGCATCCACCATGGCGAAGACTTCCGGCGGCGTCCACCGTCGTTTCGTGAGCGGGCCGAACTCCGGAGGTTGCGCGCGCGGCGTCTGCGGGGTGGTCGATCCCCGCGTCTCGCCCGAGCTCGGGTCGCCGCCGCGCGGTGACGACGCCGAACGCCCCCGCCGGAGGGGCAGGGGCGTTCGAGAGGGACTCAGGATGCCGAGCCGGGCGGGGTCTTCTTCGGGCGGTGAGCCGTGACCTCGGCCACCGGCTGACCGCCGCGCTGCTGGCCCGGGAGGGGCCGCGAGCGGCGTCCGTAGATGACCTCGGACGAGTCGAGCAGCCACGGCACGAGCGTGATCGAGACGCCGTGCACGAGCATGAGCTGGTGCGCGAGGCGGCGCGAGCGGCGGTTGTGCAGGATCGACTCCCACCAGTGGCCGACGATGAACTGCGGCAGGTACACCGTGACCACGGCCGAGCCGTTGTTCTCGCGATACTTCTTGATGAAGGTCGACACCGGCGAGGTGTACGTGCGGTACGGGGAGTCGATGATCACCAGGGGGATGGGCATGTCGTGCTCGGCCCACTCCTTCTGCAGCTTGGCCGCGTCTTCGTCGGTGATGGCGACGTGCACCGCGAGCGTCTTCTGGTGGTTGGCGGCCAGAGCGTAGTCGATCGCCTTCATCACGGGCTTCTGCAGCCGGTTCACCAGCACGATCGCCACGTCTCCCGACGAGCCGAAGTGCACGGTCTCGTCCATGCGGATCTCGTGCTCGACGTCGCGGTAGTAGCGGTTCACGCCGATCATCAGCACCGCGAGGATCGGGATCGCGATGAACACCAGCCATGCGCCGTGCGTGAACTTGGTGACCGTGACGATCAGCAGCACGAGCACGGTCATGGCCGCGCCGACGGAGTTGATCCACAGGCCCGAGATGGCGGAGCGACGCTCGATCGCGGCGGACTGCTGCTTCGCCGCCTCGGGGGTGAGGTCTTTCAACCCCCGCAGCACGCGACGCCAGTGCTTGACCATGCCGATCTGGCCGAGCGAGAACGAGACGAACACGCCGATGATGTACAGCTGGATCAGCGTCGTGAGGTTCGCCTGATAGACGATGAGCACGCCGATGGCGACGATGCCCAGGATGATCATGCCGTTGGAGTAGACCAGGCGGTCACCGCGGGTGTTGAGGGCCTTGGGGGCGTATCCGTCGCGCGCGAGCACCGCGCCGAGCAGCGGGAAGCCGTTGAAGGCGGTGTTGGCGGCGAGCAGCAGCACGCACGCCGTGGCGGCTTGGATGATGAAGAACGGGATGCTGTTCATGCCGAAGGTCGCGGCGGCGACCTGGGCCATGAGGCTCGGTTGCGGGTTGTTCGCACAGTCGAAGCCGATGAGGTGGCAGGGGTTCTCGGCGTAGTGCACGCCCGAGATGAGTGCGAGGATCGTCAGGCCCGCGAACAGCACGATGGCGATGCCGCCCATCAGGGTCAGCGTCGTCTGGGCGTTGCGGATCTTCGGCATGCGGAAGGCGGGCACGCCGTTCGACACGGCCTCGACGCCGGTCAAGGCGGAGCAGCCGCTCGAGAACGCGCGCAGCACCAACAGGATCAGCGCCGCTTGCGTCAACGATTCCGCCTGCACGCCGTAGTCCGCGCTCGAGGCGTGCGGCGCGTCTCCGAGCAGTGTGCGCGCGAGGCCCACGACGATCATCACGCCGACCGACCCGATGAACAGGTAGGTCGGGATGGCGAAGACGCTCGACGCCTCGCGCACGCCGCGCAGGTTCACGATCACGATGAGGATGACGAAACCGACGGCGATCTCGACGCGGAACGGATTCAACTCCGGCAGGGCCGAGATGATGTTGTCGACTCCGGATGCCACCGACACGGCGACCGTGAGCACGTAGTCGACCAGCAGCGCGGCGGCGACGATCACCCCGGGCACCTCGCCGAGGTTCTTGCTCGCGACCTCGTAGTCGCCGCCGCCCGAGGGGTAGGCCTTGATGAGCTGCCGGTAGCTCAGCACGACCACGACGAGCAGCGTCACGACGGCGACGGCGACCCACGGACTCAGGGTCAGCAGGGCCGTTCCGCCGATCAGCAGGATCATCAGCAGCTCCTGTGGCGCGTATGCCACGGAGGACAGCGCGTCGGAGGCGAAGATCGGCAGCGCCATCTTCTTCGGGAGGAGCTGTTCGTCGAGTTTCTCGGAGGTGAGGGGCTCGCCGATCAGGATGCGTTTCGCGATCGGCGTCTCTTCGCCGTCAACGCGACTTTCGTCAGTCACGGCGCGCGACACTACGCGTACTGGAGGCCATGCGCAATCTGACGCGCACGCTGTTCAATGCATGGTCGCCAGACCGTGACCTAGCGGCGCATTCTCGCAATGCGAGAAACGCTCACTTCGCGGCCCTATTCCCGATGAATTCCGCGACCGCGTCAGCGCCCTCATGATCGTGCGCGGTCACCGTGACGACGGCGTCGCCGGCGAAGACGACGAGCTGCCCGTGGGCGCCGTGCAGGCGCCAGGCGTCGCCCGGTCCGTCCCACCCGGCGAGGGCGTAGCGACGGTACCCGGCGCCGGGGCTGCCGGTATCGATCCACCCCGAGTGCATGGCATCCACGATCCCCTCCGAGACCACCCGATGGCCGTCGATGACGCCGCCGTCGCGGATGAGCAGACCGAGACGCGCCAGCTCGGCGGTGCGCAGCTCGAGGCCCTCGCCGGCGAGGACGCGACCGTTCGGGCAGCGGCGCCACGACACATCGGTCCATCCCATCGGGGCGAACAGGCGCGGGCGCAGGAAGTCCTCGATGTCGCCGGTCCGCTGCGACAACGCGGCCATCGCCGTATAGGTGCTGGCGTTCGAGTATTGGAACACCCGGCCGCTCGAGGGGCGAGACAAGAACTCCGCGGCGAGATCGGGCCAGTCGGTCATCATCGTCTCGGACCACGGCAGATCGATGCCGCTCGACATCGAGAGCAGGTCGCGCAGCGTCACCTCGGTCGCCGCGGGCAGCATCGAGCGAACCGGGTCGTCGAGCGACACGATTCCCTCGTCGGCGGCGATTCCGGCCGCCAGCACCGCGACGGCCTTCGCGACGGAGTGGATCTCCTCCCGCACATCCGGCGTCCACCAGTGCATCGCGACGTCGTCGCCCACGCGCGCGTGCACGCCGTGCGCGGCGAAGCCGGTGTCGTCGATACGAGCGACGAGCGCGTCTCGAAGGGCGGCGGCGCGGGTCATGCGCCCAGGCTACGGGCCCGAGCGATTCTGCCTAGGCTCTCGGGGTGGACAACATCGTGGGCTCGGGCGTTCTCGCTGTCGTCGCGGGTGCCGTGGTCGCGATCCTCGCCTTCGTGCCGTTCGTCGCGGTCAGCTATCGGCGTCGCGGTCGGCTCACGGTATGGCGCTCGCTCCTGTGGACGGGGGCGGCCGTGTACTTCTGGGCGATCTGGACGTACACGCTCATCCCCCTGCCCGACTCCGAGGTCTACCGCTGCGCGGGCGTGAACCTGCACCCCTTCGCGTTCGTCGACGAGGTCCGCGCGGCCGTCGCCGCCTCGGGCCGGTACCTGACCGACCCCGTCGTTCTGCAGGTGGCGCTGAACGTGCTGCTGTTCGCCCCGCTCGGCTTCTTCTTACGGGTGCTCGGGGGTCGCGGCATCCTGATCGCGGGTCTCGTCGGCTTCGCGACCTCGGGGATCATCGAGACGACGCAGCTGACGGGCGTCTGGGGTCTGTTCCCCTGCGCCTACCGCGTCTTCGATGTCGACGATCTCATCGCGAACACCAGCGGCGCTCTGATCGGGTCGTTCCTCGCGTTCGTCGTCCCGGCGCAGCACCGGGGTGTGGAGAGAGCTGCGGATGCCGACACCCCGCGCCCCGTGACGCGTCGCCGGCGTCTGCTGGGACTTGTGTGCGACGTCGTGGGCGTCTGGCTGGTGGGCTTCGCCGTGGCCGTGGTGGTGCAGGCCGCGCTCGTGCTGCTTCTCGGTGAGACGTCGTCGTTCTCGACCGACCGCGTCGCGTCGGTGGCGGGGACGATCGCTTCGGCGGGGCTGTGGCTCGGCGTGATCCTGGCGACGGGTCGCTCGATCGGTGACCTCGCCACGCGTGTGCGGTTCACGAACGGCGTCCTGCCGGCGTGGGTCGCGCGACCCCTGCGCTTCGCGACCGGGGCCGGGTCGTACGCGATCCTCGCCGGGCTGCCGGCACCGTGGTCGCTCCTCGCTGTTCTCCTGGCGCTGACGACCGCGGCGCTCCTGCTCGTGTGGCCCGATGGTCGTGGGCTCACGGGGTGGATCGGGCGCCGCCGCCTGGTCGACGACCGCGCGGGAGTGGTCAGTCCGACGGTGGATCGAGGCTCGCGCGTCTAGGGCGCCGTCAGCCCGCGCGGAACTCCTCGGCCAGCACGCCCATCAGCACCTCGTCATGGAAACGCCCGCCGTGGAACGCCACCGCGCGCCGCACGCCCTCACGGACGAATCCGGCCTTCTCGTAAGCCCGGATGGCGCGGTCGTTGAAGGCCCAGACGCGCAGCTCGACCTTGTGCACCCCGAGCTCGTCGAACCCGTACCGCAGCAGGGTGCGAGTGGCATCCGGGCCGTATCCGCGTCCGACCGCGTCGGGGCCGAGGATGATCGCGAACGTCGCGATGCGCGCGGGCAGGGCGGCTCCCCACAGCGTCGCGTGACCGATGAGCCGACCGGTCTCGTCATCGATGCTGAAGCCCGCGCCGCCCGGGGAGTCGTTGCGGCTCCACGCCTGGAACATCTCGCGGACGGATGCCGTGGGGCGCAGGCTCACGCTGTTCTGTTGCAGCACGGCGCTGTCGCTGCGCTGCCACCAGTCGACGAGCGGGTCGAGGTCGGCGTCGGTCAGCGCGCGTAACCGCACGCGCTCACCGCGCAGGATGTCGGAGCCGTACGCCAGGGCGGAGTCGGTGTCGTGGATCGCGTCATCGGCCATGGCCCGACGTTACTGAAGGGGTCCGACACGGGACCACCCGGCCTCGGCCTTGTGCCCACGGGCGGGGCCGTCGACCGATATCCGGCGCGTCGAATGAACGCCCCGCGGTTGTGCTCGCGCCCCCCGCGATCGTATGCGCGGTCCCGCGGGTGTCTCGACGGCGGAACACTCCTCGTCACCCTCCGCGGGCCCGCCACCTAGGCTGGACCCGGAGGATTCGATGTCGTCGAGAGCAGGGCGCGCGCAGCGGACGGGGCGCGGCATGGCCGCAGCCGCGGTCGCGACGTTCGTGGCGACCCTCTCGCACTCGGCCGTATCGGCCGAGCGACCGCCTCTCGGAAACATCGTGCTGGCCCTGTGCCTGGCCGCTCCCGTGTGCGTCCTGCTCGCGGGGCGTGCGATGTCCTGGGTGCGCCTGTCGCTCGCGGTCGTGCTGAGCCAAGCGCTTTTCCACGCGTTGCTCGTGCTCGACCTCCAGGGCGGATTCGTCCCGGCCGGTCACCACGCCGCGGCATCCGTCCTCAGCGCCACCGGAGCGCACAGCGCGTCGGCACACGCCTCGGAGTCCCCCTGGATGTGGGCTGCGCACGCCGTCGCCGCTCTCGTGACGGTCGTCGCCCTCGGTCGGGGGGAGCGCGCGGTACAGGTCATCGCGCGGTTCTTCGTCGCGGTGCTGTCGGCGCTACGACCCTTCCGGGGGCTTCCCCCGCGGCCGGATGCCGTCGTCTCGGCGCCCGCGCCGGTGCTGCTGACCACGACGATGACGGTGCTGTCGTCGATGAGGCACCGGGGTCCGCCGCTCGCGGCCTGATCCCCACCCCTCATCCTTCGCGCGTGAAAAACGCCGATTCGGCGTGCGCACCTCTCAGAAAGCAGCACCATGTCTCGAAAGACCACTCTTCGCCGTGCCCTCGCCGGCCTCGCCGCCGGTGCGGCCCTGGCGATCGCCGTTCCGCTCGCGGCCTCGGCCCACGTCACCGTCAACCCCAACACGGCCACCCCGGGCAGCTACGCCACGGTCAATTTCCGCGTCCCCACCGAGTCGAAGACGGCATCCACCGTCAAGCTCGAGGTCACGCTGCCGACCGACACTCCGCTGACCTCGGTGCTCGTCGAGCCCGTCCCGGGGTGGACCGCCACCGTCGAGAAGGGGGCGCTGCCCGCTCCTGTCGAGGTCGACGGCAACACCGTCTCGGACGGCCCGCTCAAGATCGTCTGGCAGGCCGACCCCGGCGTGGGTATCGGACAGGACCAGTTCCAGATCTTCTCGGCGGTGCTCGGGCCCATCCCCGACACCGGGCACCTCGTGCTCCCCGCCGTGCAGACCTACTCCGACGGCTCGGTCGTCGACTGGACGAACACCCCCGAGCAGGTTGCGGCAGACGACACCCTCGAGCCCGCCCCCGTGCTCTACATCAACGACACCCCGCCCGCGAGCGGTCACGGGGGTCACGGCAGTGCGTCGGCCGCGCCGACGATGGACGATCACTCCATGGAGGCCTCGGCTCAGACGAGCGACTCCTCGGGCCTGTCCCTCGGCCTCAGCATCGCGGCCCTCGTGATCGCGGTCGCCGGCGCCCTGCTCGGCGCCTTCGCCGTGTCGCGTCGTCCGAAGCGCAGCTGAGCGTGGGCCCCCGGAACGCTCTGCGCCGGGCCCTGGCCGGGGCGGTGGTCGTCGCTGCGGCGATGACCGCCGCCCTCGGCGGGGCGGTGGCGGCGTCGGCGCACGACAGCCTCGTGTCGTCGACTCCCGCGGAGGGCGAAAGCGTCTCGACGCTGTCAGAGGTCACGCTCGACTTCAGCGCCAACCTGCTCGGCTACGACGGCGGCAACATCGTCATCGTCATCGGTCCTGACGGCAAGCATTACGAGAGCGACTGCGTGGCTCTCGCGGGCCCCACTCTGACCCTCCCCGTCGCCCTGGGTGCGCCCGGCGCCTACACGGTCGAATGGCGCGCGGTCTCGTCCGACGGGCACCCCGTCTCGGGGGAGATCCCGTTCACGTACACGGGTGAGAGCACGTCGGCCGGGGCGGATGCCTCGCCGTGCGCCAGCGCTCAGGGCGCCGCTCCGGCCGAGACGCCGGTCGCAGACCCCTCCCCTTCGGGCGGGATGTCGGGCGTGACCGTGGGTCTGCTGATCGGCGGCGGAGCGGTCGTGCTGGTCGGCGTGATCGTCGTCGTGATCCTCAGCCGTCGCCCGCGGGAGGACGAGGAGCCGTCCGACACGGAGTGATTCCGGATGCCACGACCCGGCGCGCCCGCCCCACCCTCCGTCTTGCGGAGTCGGGGCCGGACGCGCCGGGTCTCGGCATCCGGGACGAGGTTGTCCGCCCTCGCGTCCGCAGGGCGGCTGGTCGGATCTACAGGCTCCCGCCGGGCACCGAGAACGTGTCGCAGGCGTTGACGCCGCCCTGGCGGCCCTCGTCGAACCAGCGCGTGCGCTGCGCGCTCGAGCCGTGGGTGAAGCTGTCGGGGTTGGAGATCTGGCCCGCTTCGGCTTGGATGTGGTCGTCGCCCACGGCCGACGCGGCGGACAGGGCGTCGAGGATCTGCTGCTCGGTGGGCGGCTCCAGGTACGGGGTGCCGTTCTCGTCGACCTGCTCGCTCGCGGCGGCGACCCAGGCGCCCGCGTAGCAATCGGCCTGCAGCTCGGTGCGCACACTGTTGCTGTCGGCGCCCGTGCCGTTGTTCGGGTGCTGCTGCATCACGCCGGTGAGGTTCTGCACGTGGTGGCCGTACTCGTGGGCGAGCACGTAGAGCTGGGCGAGGGGCCCCGCTGTGGTGTCGTACTGGGCGCGCAGGATCGAGAAGAAGGTCGGGTCGACGAACACCGTCTCGTCCGGCGGACAGTAGAACGGACCCGTCGCGTTCGAGGCGGTGCCGCACGAGCTCCCCGTCTGCCCGTCGACGATGACGAGCTGCGGCGGACGGTACCCGTCGAGGCGTTCGGCCCAGAACTGGTCGATATTCAACGAGGCCGCGGCGAGGCGGCAATCGTCGTTCTCGTTGGCATCCCTACCCGTCTCGCAGCTCGCGATCCGCTCCCCGCCGCTGCCCGGGGCGGCAGCGCCGCCGCCCGAACCGAGCAGGCCCGTGAGGTCGGTGCCCGTGAACATCGAGATGAGCAGCACGACCACCGCGCCGAGACCCACGGTCCCGCCGCCGACGGCAGCCACCGTTCCGCCCCGGCGCTTGGCCGAGTTGCCGCCCACGCGGGCGTTGTCGTTGAACGTCACGGCGGAAACGCTACGCCGGCGATGGTGCAGCCGAAGGGGCTGGACTTCGCGCGTGCGAGCGGTTCGGGCACACGCACTCGTCGCCTCCGGGCTGCACTATTCGCGGACGCCGGCTGCCGCACGAGCAGAACGCACCCGGGACCCCTATTGACCCGTTTTAGCCCATATCATGTGTTCTGAGGAAAATTCGATGTGCGAGGAGAGAACCGCGCGCAGGTAGGTCCTCGCCCCCTCGCCGACCCACCCAGAAAGGTCTCATGCGTCACAACGTTTCTCGGCCCAAGCTCATCGGCGCAGTCGCAGCCGTCCTGCTGGTCATCGCAGGACCCGCGGCTGCCGCCTCGGCCGCCCCCAATTCCTCGGAGTGGCCCTCAGAGATTTCCATCTCTGGCGCCTATGGGATGGCATTCAGCCAGGACGGCTCTACGCTCTACGTCGCGCAGCCGCAGAAAGGCATCGCAGCGGTGTCGTCGTCCGGCTCTGTTCGCGAGATCATCACATCGGAGACGGGTTTCATCGCCGTCGCCACCGAGGCCGACGGTGATCTTCTCGTCACCGTCGACAGTGACGCCAACATCTACCGCATCGATATGGCGGACGTAGACGCAAACCCCGAGATCTACGGGACGAACGGGGCGTGGAAGGGCCGGGCGACCATCGTGTACACCTCCACCTCCAGTTCCTTCCTCTACTCCCTCGCGGAGACGTCCGACGGCACGATCTATTACTCGACGTACCAGGATCGGCAGATCAACGTCCTCCGTGGCGGTGTTTCGAAGCCCCTGCTCACCTCGTCGGCGAGTTCCGCGTTCGTCGGCTTCTCGTTGTTGTCCGACGGGGGTCTCGGTGCGCTGGACGAGAGCGGAGTCATCTCCAAAGTCTCCGCGGTGCAGCTCGCTTCGGGCTCGGTAGCGCCCTCCGCGCTCACGGTTCTCACGACGGGGGTGCGCGGCAACGGCTTCGCCGCTTTCGACGGCAACACCTTCTACGACACCTCTGGCGCGAAGCGGACCTTCAAGGGAACTCGTGCCCACATCCCCGACGCACCGACCGGACTCACGGCGACGACGGGCGATGGCGAGGTCACGCTCAGCTGGAAGGCGCCCGAGAACGACGGCGGCGCCGACGTGACCGAGTACACCGTCCTCGCTTACAACAGCGACGACGATGACTTCGAGCCAGTCATGACGACGACGACCACCACCGCGAAGGTGACGGGACTCAAGAATGGAACTTCCTACGAGTTCGTCGTGAGCGCCTCGAACAGCGCCGGCGGGGGTTATTACTCCGACAGCGTCACCGCGACCCCGTTCGCGCTGAACGTGGCCTACACGACCGGCGGGACGACCCTCGCAGCGGACGGCACGGTCGGAGCGGGGCAATCCGTGACGGCGACCGGGAGCGCCCTGCCGCCCGGCGCGGCCCTGAGTCTGGTGCTGCACTCCACTCCGGTCACGCTCGCCACCGGAGTGGTCGGCAGCGACGGCACGTTCACTCTCACCGGCACCATTCCCTCCGACACGGTCGCGGGAGCGCACACTCTTATCCTGACGGTCGCGCCCGCGGGAGATGACGTTCGCTCGGCAGAACAGTCCCTCACCGTCACCAACGCAGCCCAGACTCCCTCGCAAACGGTGATCCCGCCCTCGGGCACGTCGTCGGCGACGCCCGGTACGCCGGCCTCCACTGTCGGTCCGGCTGTCTCGGCAGGGCACCTCGCGGCGACGGGGGCGGACGACCCGGAGCCGGCACTCGCGCTCGCTGCGTTCCTGGTCGCCGCGGGCCTCGCGTTCTCCGTCCTCAGCCGCTCGCGCGCTCGCCGCGCCTGAGGTTCGGCAGAGCAGACGCGCCACGCGAGACGGCACCCCGCCCGGGGTGCCGTCTCGTCGTTTCGCCTCTCGCCTCCCTCGGGGTCGGTCCGACGACGTCGGATACCGCGCAGAGGCGGAACGCGTTCAGCCCAAGAACTCCCGCGCCGCGACCACCAGGTTCTCGACGCCGCGATCGATCGTCGGCTGCATGACCGGCGCGAAGTACGGGGAGTGGTTCGTCGGGATGTCGCGCTCGATCGTGCCGCCCGCAAAGGCCTTTTGGAACGTCTCGGGGTCGACCCCGCCCCAGAACCAGAACACCAGGGGTGCGCCCGATTCGCGCGCGAACCATGACACGTCCTCGCTCCCCGTGAACATGCCCGGGTCGACGACCGAACCTTCGCCGAACGAGCGCTGGAACGCCGCGGTCAGGCGAGCTGTGGCATCCGCGTCGTTGATGGTCGGCGGCAGGGTGTGATCGGTCGTGATGGTCGGCGTCTGCTCCGCGCCCGAGGCCTCCGCCTCGGCGCGGATGATGCGCTCGACCTTGGTCATGACCCGTTCGCGCGCGGCGTCGTCGGGGTAGCGCAGGCTGAGCTCGAGCTTCGCCTCGGCGGGGATGATGTTGTTCTTCAGGCCGGCGTGGATCGAGCCGACGGTGACGACGGCGACGTCGCGCGGGTCGACCTCGCGCGAGACGACGGTCTGCAGGCGCATGACGGTGGCGGCCGCCATCACGACCGGGTCGATCGTGGAGTGCGGGCGCGAGCCGTGCCCGCCGCGGCCGTGGAGCACGACGGTGAGACCGTCGGATGCCGCCATCTGGGTGCCCGGACGCACGCCGATCATTCCGGTGGGAAGGGGCGTGACGTGCTGGCCGAGCACGATGTCGGGCTTCGGGTACCGCTCGAGCACGCCGTCGGCGATCATCGCCTTCGACCCCGCGCCGTACTCCTCGGCGGGTTGGAAGACCGCGACGACGGTGCCCGACCACTCCTCGCGCGTGGCGACGAGGCGCTCGAGGGCGCCGATGAGTGCGGTGACGTGCATGTCGTGGCCGCACGCGTGCATGACGGGAACAGCGTTGCCGGCGGGGTCGGTGCCGCGCGCGGTGCTGGCGTAGGCGAGGCCCGTCTGCTCCTCGACGGGCAGGCCGTCCATGTCGGCGCGCAGCCACACGACCGGACCGTCGCCGTTGACGATGCTCGTGACGAGGCCGGTGCGGCCCACTCCCTCTTCGACCTCGAGCCCGAGCTCAGCCAGGTGGCGGGCGAGAACGCCCGCCGTCCGCGTCTCTTGGAACGACAGCTCCGGGTGGGCGTGCAGGTCGGTGTAGAGGCTTTCGAGGTCGACGCTCATGTGTCCGAGCCTAGTTCTCCCCGCCCGCGCGCGGTCGGGCTCCTCCTCGTCGAGTGTCCAGAAAACGCCGTACCGAGCGGCGCACTGGCGGAGTGTCGTGGACACTCGACGAGAGAGCGGCGGCACGCCCGCCGCATCGCTACCGGATGCCGGGGACACCCGCAACCCATCCGCTCCGGTCAGGTCGAGCGGTCACGCTTTCGCCATGACCACCACACACTTCGACTACCTCATCGTCGGCGGCGGAATGGTCGCCGACACCGCCGCCCGTGGCATCCGCGAGATCGACGCCGACGGCTCGATCGGCATCCTGAGCGACGACGTCGACGAGCCCTACACGCGCCCCGCCCTGAGCAAGAAGCTGTGGACCGACGAGGAGTTCACGTGGGACAAGGTGCCCCTCGGCACCTCCGACGACACGGGCGCCGATATCCGGCTGCAGACGCGCGCCACGGCGATCCGCCCGGACGCGCACGAAGTGGATGCCGACGGCGACACGTTCTCGTACGGCAAACTCCTCATCGCCACCGGCGGCAAGCCCGTGCCCCTGCCCGTCGAAGACCACTCGAACGGCGAGCGGGCGCTGACCTTCCGCACCGCCGAGGATTACCGACACCTCCGAGCCCTCGCGAAGGACCTCGACCGCATCGCCGTCGTCGGCGGCGGTTATATCGGCTCCGAGCTCGCCGCCGCCCTCGTGCAGAACGGCGTCGAGACGGTGCTCATCCACACGGGTTCGGTGCTCGGCGATGCGGTGTTCCCGGCCTCGCTGGCAGAGCGCTTCGAGAAGCTCTTCCGCGACGCCGGGGTCGAGATCGTCTCGGGCTCCAAAGTCGCAGGAGGAGAAGTGGATGCCACGGGCGCCCGCCTCGAACTCGAGAACGGCGATGAGGTGAGCGCGGACGCCGTCGTGAGCGGCCTCGGCATCGAAGTGGCCGTCGACCTGGCCGAGAAGGCGGGTCTTCAGGTCGACGACGGCGTGCACGTCGATGCGCAGCTGCGCACATCGGCCGACGACGTCTACGCCGCGGGCGATGTCGCGAGCTACCCCGACCGTCTGCTCGGGCGCCGTCGCGTCGAACACGTCGACAACGCGAACGAGCAGGGCAGGGCCGCCGGTCGCAACCTCGCGGGGGCTGCCGAGCCCTACACGCACACTCCCTATTACTACTCGGCGGTCTTCGGCATCCGGTACGAGGCGGTCGGCACGCTCGACTCCTCGCTCGAGACGGTCGAGGACTGGATCGACACCGACCGCGGGGTCGTCTACTACCTCGACGACGACCGCGTCGTCGGCGTCCTGCTGTGGAACGTGGAGGAGGCTCGGGATGCCGCCCGCGCGGTCCTCGCCGAGGCGGACACCCTGACGCGCGACGATCTCGTCGGTCGCATCCGCTGATCCGGCGGGCGGGCGGGAGGCGAGACCCCTCGTTCGCCCCCGCCCTGCTGCGGACGATCCGGTCGTGCGGACCGCGCCGCAGGACTAACCTGGACGCGCGCTGAGTGTCTTCAGCCCGTGATCCCCCAGGAGCATCCGATGGCCACCGCCGAACTTCGCCTCTCCGTCCCCGTCGACTCCGCACGAGACGCGGTCGGCTACGCGCTCGCCGAACAGGGCTTCACGGCCCAGCCCACGGCATCCGGATCCCTCGACGTGTCGCGCGGGAGCATGGGCACCACCCTGGTCGCCGGGGCGTTCGCGGGACAGGACATGCACGTCCGTTTCGACGTGCACTTCTCGGAGATCCCCGAGGGGACTCTCGCGTCGTTCGAGCACTCCACTCTGGGCGGCTTCTTCAAGGGCGGGGCGATCGGCGCCGCAAAGGTCGGCGATGTCGTGCGCGATGCAGCTCACCGTGCGGGCGCTCGGCTGGCCGAGCAGGGCGTGCTGGTCGGGGGTGTGCCTGCTTCCCCTTCCGGCGCGGGCGACGCGCAGCAGCCGGCCGCGACCGACAGCACGTGGGCGCCTCCGGTGCCGCCCGCTCCTCCCGGCTACCCCGGCGCGGCTTCTGCGGGCGACGGCGGAGCCGCTCCGGCTGACGGCGCTCCCGTCGGCGGCGCTCACACGGTCGCGCCCGCGTATGGCTCGTCGCCCTATGGCACCGTGCCGGCCGCATCGGATCGCACCAACGGCATCTCGATCCTCGCGATCATCCTCGGTTTCGTCTTCCCCATCGGCGGCATCATCGCCGGTGCGGTCGCCCTCGCCCAGATCAAGCGCACGGGCGAGAAGGGGCGCGGCCTCGCGATCACCGGCATCGTGGCGGGCGCGGTCATCAGCGTTCTGACGATCCTCGCCGTCATCGGCCTGTTGATCTTCTCGTTCACCGTCGGTTCGAAGGCGTCCTCCGCCGACCCGTTCGATGTCCCCACGTTCCCGCAGGACGGTGGCGTCACCGTCGGCCCCAGCGAGGCTGCTCCGGGCGACGAAGACACCTTCACCCTGCCCGTCGGGGTCTGCCTCGACGACGTCCCGAGCGGATTCATCAGCTCGTCCAACATCGTCGAGTGCGCCACCGCGCACACCTACGAGGTGTTCAGCAGTTTCCTCCTCCCCGAGGGAGCTTTCCCCGGCGACGACGCGATCGCCTCCGCCGCTCAACAGGGCTGCGATGCGGCGTTCCCGGCGTTCGTCGGCATCCCCTATGACCAGTCCGCCCTGAACTACCAGTACGTGGCTCCCACCGAGGGCACCTGGGCCGACGGCGATCGCGAGATCTCGTGCCTGCTCTACGACCCCGCCGTGCAGGAGACGACCGGGTCGTTGGCGGGTTCGGCGCGCTGACGAGGGTTGGGGGCGACCGACACTCGCGCTGAACCCGGGTACGTGTCGCCGTGCGCGGCGGGGCTACGTGCAGCGAGCCACTCCGAACCACAGCAGGGTGGTGGTCGTGACGTTCACCGACATCGCCGTGCCTGCCGTCCAGTCCCGAGTCAGGTTCGTTCGGATGCGAATGACGGAGGTTCGACCGAAAGAGAAGGGGCTGCTCGGCTTGATGACGAACTCTCGGGTATCAGATCCCACACGAGCGAGGGAACCTCGCCCGTCGACGAGAACATCGAAGTCCAGAGGCCGTTGCCCCGTGTAGGACCATGACACGGTGGCCGTACCGTCCGCGTTGTTGCGACACGACAGGGCGTCGGGAGGGCGTGCCGTCGCCGCCGAGAACGAGCCCGATGATCGCACCGACGCCGAAAACGGTTCGGCGAACGCGGCGCCGGGAAGAGCGATCAGGGCCAAGGTGAGGGCGATGCCGCTCGTCTCAAGGAGACGACGGTGCCGTCTGCACTCCGACCGGGCCCGAATGCGGCGAGAGAAACCGTCCACCGGTACTCTCCCGCCCGCTTTTCGGCCCGGGGGATGGCTGTGGGTTGTGGAGGTCGGTCCCTCTTCTCGCTGTGTCGGTCGCACGGCTGGTGTCAGCGACAGCCACACGACCAGCCCGACAGCAGCAACGAGGGGGATGAGCCTGCCGAAGTCCCCGACCGACGCCAGGAGGATCGGCGTGCCCACATACGGCACTCTGATGCACCCGACTCCGATGACCGCCGAGCTGTCGAGAAGGCTCGAGTCGGGGTCCGGGTTCGCATCGCCCTTCGTGACGAAGCCGTTGCCGTCGCGACGGACAATGCGATGAAGACGTAATCTCCCCGGATGATCAGGATCTCTCCCCAGTAACACGTGCCCTGACTGTAGATCTCCCGTCGACGCCGGACGGCTGACAACGAGGTCTCCCGGTGCGATGGCCGGCTGCATGGAGCCCGTCATGACTGTCGTCGTCGTCCATCCCAGGACGAGAGGTGCTACCGCCCAGAATGTCATCCCCAGAATGAGGGCAAGGATGGCGCGAGCCGTCAGGACGCCGCAGAGTCGCCCCCAGAGGCGCAAGGCCCCAATCTCCCCCGCGCTGTGTTGCGGGTGGCCGGGGGCGGCGTCGACTACTGGTTCTGCGCTTCCCATGTGAAATTGAGCTTGACGGTTCCACCCATCGCGGAAGAGGGAGCGTTGCTGGCGACGTCGTAACTGATGCGGTAAGTGCGCGGCTCGGACGCCCCGCCCGAGGTCACCCAGTCACCGAAGCCGTTGCTGAAGTTGGTGCTGTTATTGATGAACGCGTCCAGGGTGTTGTTGTACGACGCGCTAGTGGAGAGGGCGGCGAAGCCGTTGCACGTGCCGTTTCCGCCGCCCGTTCCCTGGGTCACATGGAGGTTGATCCAGGACCCCAGGGAGTTCGTCTGGCTGGCGGTCGTGGCGTAGAGCTTGACCGCTGCCGGCAAAGAACCCTTCGACGTGACGACGATGCAGTTGCTTCCGGCTGAGCCGGGCTTGAGATTGTCCGCCGTGAAGGCTGCGCTGTTGGGGAGATCGTTCGAGAGCGCGACGGTTCCCGCGGTCCAATTGTTGGCGGCATTCGATGTCGTCGCAGAGAACGCGGAGTACGAGGCCGTAGAGACGAGGACACCGGAGCCGAGCAGCGCGAGCGGTATGGCGGCCAGCGTGCCGAGGCGAGCGAGCTTGGGGGTGGGAGCGTGCATGACGGGTTATCTTTCGGGTCGAGGAAAGGGCGATGAGTGTGGCCGCGGCGGCACTCGCCGGTGCTGGTCCCGACTGTTCTCGTCGGTGACGAATGGTCGTCGAGGGGCGACAACCTTTTGAGCGAGATGGCTCACGTGAGCGTCCACTTCTGAGACGAACTCCCGTCGCAGGTCGCGATCTGCTGCTGCGTGCCGGCTGTTGCCGATCGGCTCGGGTCGGTGAGGCACAGCCCGGACGATGGGTTGTACATGGAGCCGTCGTCTCGAGCTACCCACCACTGATAGCCGAGGCCGTTGCAGTCCCACAGCTGAACGATGCTGCCCGACGTGTTCCCCTTCATGTCCAAACATTTTCCGTTGGCGCGAAAGGTGCCGTCCGACCATGTCGTCCACTTTTGACTCGTGGAGGAAGGATCGCAGGTCGCCAAGACGACCGGCGTTCCTTGCGCGCTGCTGTTGCCTTGGATCGCCAAGCACATCCCACTGTCTCCTGGACCACCGACCACCGCGATGCCTGTCTGCTGCGATGTCGCCGTTGACGTGACCGGACCCGCGCTCGCTGACCACGACAGGTACCGGTAGGAGACCGTATAGCTGGCCTGGCCTGTGAAAGGGCAGTACCCGGCGGAATTAGGGGTACTGCCGTTGTCGCAGGTCTTGAACGTCGCCGCCCCGTTCTGATAAGTGAGTCCACTGGCCGCAAGCACGGGGTAAGGGTAGGTGGAGTACTGAGCGTCTCCGTTGCCGAATACGGGTGTCGAGGGCACGTTCGCTCCCCAGGCCCAGAAGGTACCATTCTGGTCAACGGCATAACTCTGAAGACTGCCTGTCGACAATTGAAGGACGTTATACGAGACGCGATCAGGATTATAGGTTTTCACCGGTACGCTGCTGTCGGACTTCGAGCCGCTGCCGAGTTGACCCTGATCGCCCCGCCCCGCGATGTAAATAGTTCCGTCGGAGGCGATGGCGCCCACCGTGTCGGAACCGACGGACACATCGACCCACGTCTTGTTTGTCGGGACTTGAAACTTCTGAAGATAGGCGTACTTGTTCGAGTTGCTTCCCGACGGAAGGTTGGCGCCCAGTTGGCCCCGCTTGTTGGAGCCAGCTACCCAGACTGAGTTGTTGCTCAACAACACGGCTGTGTTATTCATGTACCCCGCGATCCTCACTGCGGAGGTGCCCGCGGGCAGAATGGCCTGGGCCGGCGCGTCGGACCATGCGAACGTTCCGTTCGCCAGTTGACCATATGTGTTGTCTGTGCCTCCGACAGACCACACCGTCCCATCACTCGCCAGCACCATGCCGGCTCTGCTGAGCTGCACAATCTTGCGCCCCCCAGGGAAAGTCACGGCGTGGGCGGTCTGGCCCGTGCCTGCTCTCCATACGACCCGGTCCGCATCGAGCATGGTGACGGTGAAGCCGTCGAAGGTCGCCGAGATGATCTTCGAAGAGCTCGGCGGGGCGACGAACCGGGGGGTTGGGGAATCGCTCCCGTACCCCCAGATCCACACGGTTCCGTCCGACGCCACCGCCGATGCGCTTGCGAACGTGTAGGAGAAGTCGACGATCGCGCGGTTGCCGGGGAACGTCACTTTTGTCGGATATTTGTTGAGAGTGGTGTTCGTGCCAAGGGACCCATATTGCTGGTCCGCGCCCCATGTCCACACAGAGCCTTCGCTGATGGCGCCGGCAACGGCGCCACCGACGCTGAAGGTGTTTTGCGTTTGACGATCTTTTGCGACTGGATAAGGGTCGCTCGCGGATGTCCCGGTGCCGGAGTAAATACTGACAGGATCTTTCCCGTCGATTGTTCTGGTCACCGAGTACGACACGCCGGAAGACACCTGGTTTGCTGTGGCCCACGTCTGCTGCCGAGCATCCACCCACCGCACGTTGACCCCGTCGTCGCGGCTCGTGGCTGACAAGCCCGATACGGGTGACAGCGTTGCGGCAGCGATCGAATTACCGTTCCGAGTCTGCTGAGCCACAAACCAGGCCCCGGTGTCTTCAGGAGGCGCGACCACGCCGGCGATGAGCGCGGCCGTTACGGCGGTGATGGCTAGAGCGACTCGGCGCCGCCCCGGCTGTCCGGACGGTTTGCGTGATCGAATCATGGCTGCTCCTGAGGCACTCGTACGCGAAGACTCGCGAGCACGGGTGGGGAAATAGATGCGGGTGACAAACGAGAAGACGGCGCCGTCTCGACGCAAGTCTCAGACGGCGCCGCGCGGCGACCCACCCGTTACCCTCGGAGGAATCGCCGGCCTGAATCACGGGCTTTGTTGAGTTACCCGGACGAAAAGTGAGGCAGATGCGGTCTGCCCCTGGTACTCATTGCCCACCGCAGCCGGAAGGGACAGTGTGAAGGTCACCGGTGCCGTTTCACCTGCCGCGAGTGTTCCCAGAGCATGAGCATCGGTGTTTGTGAGAACGCTCGTGACGGTCACGTCGCCGCGCTGAGCGGTCCACGCCACCTGACTCGACAGCGGAGCCGACGGATCGGTGCTCGACAACGCGAACAGCGATACGGGAACGTTCGTGGTGTTGGTGACTTTTGCGGTGACCACGGTCGGCGCGGCTCCAGGAAGTAGGACGATCGAACCGCCTGCCGAAGGTGCAGGATCGACGGAGACCACCGTCACCTGAACCGCGTCGCAGCCCGACCCGACGGCAGCCTGCGCTCCGGGCGTAGGGGCAGCGAAGCCGAGCACGAGGACAAACCCGAGGGCGATGACCGTCGCCGAACCGCGACCCAACGACCGTGATCCGCGTTGGGTCCGGCGCTGGCGGTGCCGGCGAGCTCGAACGGCAACCACGATGCCCGTTCCGAGGAGAACCGCAGCAACGATGCAGAGGAGCGTGATGTTGATGTTGAGCCCCGTGATGGCCAGACCGCCGTTCGCACCGTCGACCCCACCACCTACGAAAGGTACGACCCCCGTCGCGGAGGATGCGCCGCCGGGAATCTGCACATCGGGTGTAACGGGTACGGAGCAGTCCAAGATGGTGTCCTCTGGTACAAAACGGGTCTTCACGGTTCCCGCTGAACCTAGCTCATCGCTCTCTGTCAGTCAATTTTGGCGGTTTGAAACCGTTATGTACCCTTTTCGCCCGATGTCAACCGCTCTTCGTTTTTCGAGGATCATCAGGCGGTTTGACGCGCGGGGCCGTAGAATGGAACAACCCGTTACCCCGGAATGAGCACATGGCGAATCACGTAGAGCACCTGTTTGCTGGGTACCCGGCGATCCTGTCCGCGAAGGATGTCGCTGAGGTGCTCGGGCTGAACAACAAGACCGTTTACGAGTACCTGCAAAGCGGCACCCTGCCCGGTTACCACATCGGTACGAAGTGGGTCATCATCCGCGACGAGGTCGTGGACTTCATCTCCCGCGCATCCAACGTCGCCGATCGTCCCGCGGTCAGCGTCAGTCCGTAGGGCTTCCTCATCGGCCCCTCTGGGTGAGGGAAGGTTCGAGAGGCGTAATACGGTTGCGCCGCGCTCACTGGTGGCATATCTCGACTTCTGACGACGCCGGCCAACGTTGCGGCGAGTCGATGCGCGCGATGTTCTCGCACGACGATGAGGTCCTGCCTATGGACGACGTCGCACACCCCGAGGCGGCTCGGATGCTCCTGCCTGAGCCTCTCGAGGTGCCGCCCATCGCGCGCGCGATCGTGTACATGGCGCAGTACTTCGACACTTCCTCCACGGATTTGGTCATCGAGTTCGCCTAGGCGATCGAAGCTGTCGGCGCGGACGGCCGCGTGGGTGGCTTCGTTCAGGCGGTGTGCGCGGAGAGTGTGCCGGCTCTCGTGGGCGACGGGGGTCCCTCCGGCCCAGTCTTGAAGATGCTCGGCGCGCCATGGCTCGGGAGGCTGACTGAGCCCCCGCTCGTGTGACTCTCTTCGGCCACGTCATGGCGCCTCTCTATGACCTGCCGGTCGCGCACGTGGACTCCTGTCAGGTGATCTCTGCCAGCTGGACCGTGGGGACCGCGCAGGCCTTGCATCGCTACACGTAACCGGGCAAGCGTGCTTCTTGCCGCGCTGATGTGCGCGGCTAGACGGTCCCCATCTGCCCGCGGTGGCGGGTCCGGCGGGAGCTCCGCCTCGAGGCGGCGGTGTCGTCATCGACGAGCGATGTCGGGACTTTGTGTCGTGCCCTCGAACGGGGTTGTCAAAGGTCACGCAATTGCTGTTATGGTATCGACGTTCCGCTTCACTCCGTTTTGACCCGTAGAATACTCTTTGAACTGTTTAGACCCGTTGATGGGTACTGCTGAGTGAAAGGTTCGCTTGAGGTCCATCTTGCGTGTCAAGGCGACCGGTCATCGCGCCCGCAGGGCTCGGCACCGGTCCCGAAGCACGAGCACCCGTCCGGTGCATACCGGTCACCGTCGTACCGAAGCCGCGTGGTTGAAGGCCGACGTTCATCTCCCATCACTCGAAAGTGCACCGCTCATGAACTCCACGTCCCGTCCCTACAAGAAGAAGCTGTTCATCGCCTCCGCGGCGCTGCTGAGCATCGGTCTGACCGGTTCGCTCGCCACCGGCGCCTACTTCACCGATCAGAAGGTCGTGACCGACAACAAGCTCACTGCCGGCACCGTCGTCCTCGGCAACCTCGCTGACGACTCGACTTCTACCGCGCCGGTCGTCTTCACGAACGTGCTCCCGATCGACGACTCCACCAGCGCCAAGATCGCGGCTAAGGCGAAGACCTTCAATGTCAACATCCGCAACACTGGCACTGCGGACATCGACTGGAAGTCAAAGATCACCCTGACCTCCAGTGCCTTCGCCAAGCAGGTGACGGTGTCGTACAGCACCGATGGTGGCACGAACTGGTCCACGCCGGCCCTTGCCGACAACCTCAATAATGTCGCTATCAACAGCTCGAGCTCGCTTGCGGCCGGCGGATCACTGCCCATCAAGTTCCGCGCCTGGCTGCCGGCCTCCACCGACAACAGCGCGCAGGGCCAGAGCCTGACGTTCACCCTGACCGTCAACGCCATCCAGGCCGGCGCGCCCTGGTCCTAACTCAGACCGGGTGCCGGTCGAGCCCCAAACCGGCCGGCACCCCGTCGGGACGAGGCCATCACAGAGACCGATGGCGTCGGCCCAGCCGACAGGCAGACCCCGTCAGCATCCCGCGCGATTAGGCGAGCCCAGATGACACTGATGCACGATGTCGATCCCTCGCAGGGCGAGAAACGCGCGGCGATCGCTGCCTTTGTGATGATCAGCCTCGGGGTGATCGTCACCCCCACGCACCTCGACAGCGAGATGAGCCGCAGCTCCACACTGTTCTGCGCGGGCACCGTCTTCCTCGGGGACCCCGCCCTTCGGGAGGCCGCCGCGCCGCCGCGCGTCGTGTTTCGAGAAGCTCTGAGCGTCCCGCAGTCCACCCACACGCTCGCCATAGATGTTCGGAACATCGGGCTCAGCGTCGTCGGATGGCATACCGGGTTCGAAGTGGCACCGCACGGCTACCCCTCGAAACATGTGGCACTCTCCCTCAGCGCCACCGGCGGCGCCACATGGTCACCGCCGGTGCCGATGGATGACGCCGAGAACCCCGCCTTTTGTGCACCGCCGACGCTCTCGCCCGGGGCGCTTCACCGCATTCTTCTGCGCGTGCACCTCTCCGCAGAGCCGGCGCGAGAAGGGTCGCGCGCCGTGGGATTGACCGTGGACACCACCGTCCTTCAGAACGAACGGAAACAGACCCCGCGCCGCGCCCATCGGCGTTGGATGCGGTCGCCCGACCGTCCCCGGCTCGGCAACGCCCTGTCTGACTGATACGTACCTGCCTCGGAGGTCCACCATGCGCATCCTCTCCTCTCTCCGCTGGAGCGTCGTTGCTGCTCTGCTTGCCCTACTCATCGCCCCGGCGGCCGTCGCCCTCGTCACCGGGACGCAGCTCGTCGTCGTCGATGGGAAGTCGATGACACCTACCTACCAGTTCGGCGACATCGTCCTCATCGGCGCACCCCACCCCGACGATTTCGCCCCCGACCACGTGGTGACCGTCGGGATGCCCAACGGTGCGATGTACACCCACCGGATCATCAGCATCACTGACGGTAAAGCGCAGCTCAAGGGTGACGGCAACACCGCCGAGGATCCCGACACGGTTACGTACGATCAGCTGGTCGGGGCCGTGAGAGGACACATCGGCGGTCCCCTCGCCGGCATCCTGGCATACGCCCAGACCCTGCCCGCCCGTGTCAGCCTCGCCGTCCTCGTTGTCGCACTGATCATGCTCCCCTTGAGCCCGCACCGTCGATCGGTCGACGACGAGCACGATCGAGACACATCGACCCCGGCTGACGCGGAGGCGGACACACCTGACGACCACGCCTCGTCTTCCGACGACCTGGACATCTTCCTACCGGTGGTGCCAGCAGCCTCACGCGACGGTGATGCCGTCGTCCCCGCGCCGCCCCATTCCCGCCGCGCCCGTCAGCAGGGGTGATTCCCTGCGGAGCGCCAATGAACGCCCGCCCCTCGCCCTCCAAACCCCCATTTTCCGGGAGATCACGTGACCGCTAACGAACAACTTCACGCAGTGGCGTTCCGCAGCTGCCCCACAGCGGTGGTCATCGAGGACGACGCTCAGGTTCGCGCTCTTCTCACCCAGACACTCGAGGCCGCCGGCTACGCGACGGATGCATGCCCGAATGGAGTCGAGGGGATCGAGACCATCTTGGCGACATCGCCGGACCTCGTCACGGTGGACATCGACCTCCCGGGCATCGACGGGCTCGAGGTGGTGCGCAGAGTCCGTGCCGCCGGCCTGGCGACGCACATCATCGTCGTCTCGGCTCAAGACGACGAGCCGGCCACGCTCCTCGGGTTCACGACTGGCGCAGACGACTACGTCACGAAGCCTTTCCGCATCCGTGAGCTCCGTGCCCGCATCGATGCCGTGTCACGGAGAGCAGCCCGCGCGCACCAGAGCCGCTGACGTCTCGTCTGGATGACCCCGCCTTCCGCACCCGACCCGGCATGTACTCGTCTGCCAGTCGGAACTCGGCGGGCGGAGTCACCTCGCTCCGCTCTTGCCCGAGTTATCTGACCTCCGCCCGGTACTCGCAGATCCAGGTCGGCGCCTCAGCGCGCCGGCGCCGCCGTCGAGCCGCGGTCGACCAGCTCGAACGGAAGTGTGCCGAGGCCCCGAACGGGCTCGGCGCCGTCGAGGGCTGCGAGCACCGCCTCGGCCGCGCGTCCTCCCTGACCCCGTGCGAACTGATCGACGGTGGTGAGCGAGAACCACCGACCGAGCTCGTGCCCGTCGACACCGACGATCGACACGTCCTCGGGTACGCGTAGACCGAGTTCGCGCGCGGCGAGGATCGCCCCGATCGCCATCTCGTCCGAGGCGGCGAAGAGCGCGGTCGGCGGGTTCGCGGCGGTCAGGGCGCGGGTCGCCGCGGCGGAGCCACCCTCGATCGTGAAGTCTGCCGGCTCCACCACGGCGTCGGTGATACCCGCTGCCGCCAGCTGCTCCACGAAGCCTCGACGTCGCAGGCCCGGCACGGTCGAACCCGCGGCGGTCGCGGCATCCGCTCCGATGTGCACGAGATGCCGGTGACCGAGCGCGAGCAGGTGATCCGTCGCCAGGCGTCCCACGGCGAGATCGTCGACCGTCAGGGTCGTCAGGAGCGGGTTGGGTCCGGCGATCGCGACGATCGGAACGCCCAGCCCGCGCAGGGACGCCGATTCCTCGGCATCCAGTTCGAGGGCGATCGTGATGACCGCGTCGATGCGGCGGCGGCGCAGGTGGTCGTCGAAGACGCGGTGACGCTCGACCGGGTCGCCGCTGACGCTGTACAGGGTGATGTCGTAGCCCTCGCGCACGAGAGCATCGGAGATGCCCGCGAGCACCGTGCTGAAGAACCAGCGGTCGAGGAACGGCACGACCACGCCCACCGCCCGCGCCCGTCCGGTCGCCAGGCTCGACGCGGCCGCCGAGACGACGTAGCCGAGCTGGTCGGCCGCAGCCAGCACCCGATCGCGGGTTACGGCCGAAACGGGTCCGCGCCCGCTCAACGCACGCGAGACCGTGGCCGTCGACACCCCCGCCGCGCGGGCGACGTCATCGATACCGACCACGGTCTCGAGATTCCGGATGCCGCGACCTACGCCGCCGCGATCCAGACCGTCGTGTCGGTCGGCAGGCGCTCGTCGTCGAGGGGGCCGCTCGCGATGAGCACCTCGCCCGCGGGGAGCTCTACCGACTCGTCGCCGAGGTTCGCGATCACGAGCAGGGAGCCGTTGCGGAACGCCACGATGTCGTCGCCGTACTCGTCGAGCCACTCGAGGTGACCCGCGCCGAGGTTGCGGGCACGGCGCTCGGAGAGGAGCGACCGGTACAGCGTCAGCGTCGAGGACGGGTCGTCGACCTGTACGTCGTGCGCGAGCTCGGCCCACTCCGCGGGCTGGGGCAGCCACGACTGGCCCGTGGTGTTGAAGCCGTAGGCGGGGGCGTCGGAGGTCCACGGGATGGGCACGCGGCAGCCGTCGCGACCGTAGCGCTCGCCGTCGGTGCGGAACCAGGTGGGGTCCTGTCGCGCGTCGTCGGGCAGGTCGATGACCTCGGGAAGACCAAGCTCTTCACCCTGGTACAGGTACGACGAGCCGGGGAGCGCGAGCATCATCGACGTGGCGGCGCGCGCGCGACGCAGGCCCTTCACCGGGTCGGGCTGTCCGGGCGACTTCGGGCCGATGCCGGCGCCCTGCGGGTTCTCGGCGGTCAGCGCGAGACGCGAGGCGTGGCGCACGACGTCGTGGTTCGACAGGACCCAGGTGCTCGGGGCGCCGACGGCGGCATACTCTTTCAGCGACTCCGAGATGACATCGCGGAGGGCGGCGGCATCCCACTTCGTCTCGAGGTAGTGGAAGTTGAACGCCTGGTGCATCTCGTCGGGACGTACCCAGAGAGCCGTCTGCTCGATGGTCGGCAGCCACGCCTCGGCGCACAGGGCGCGGTCGCCGTCGTACGCGGCGAGCACCTCGTGCCACTCGCGCCACACGTCGTGCACGCCGGGCTGACCCCAGTACGGCACCTCTTCGGCGTCGCCGCCCATCGAGCCGCCCTCGGGGTCGGGCGTGAAGTCGGGCAGGCCCTCGGCCTTGATGAGGCCGTGGGCGACGTCGACGCGGAAACCGTCGACCCCGCGGTCGAGCCAGAAGCGCAGGATGTCGCGGAACTCCGCACGCACCTCGTCGTTGGTCCAGTCGAAGTCGGGCTGGCTCTCGTCGAAGATGTGCAGGTACCACTGGCCCGGAGTGCCGTCGGCCTCGGTGATGCGCTTCCACATGCCGCCGCCGAACACGCTCTCCCAGTTGTTCGGGGGCAGTTCGCCGTTCTCGCCCTTGCCATCGCGGAAGATGTACCGCGCCCGCTCGGGGCTGCCGGGAGCGGCCTTCAGCGCCTCCTGGAACCAGACGTGCTGGTCGCTGGAGTGGTTCGGGACGAGGTCGACGATGACCCGGATGCCACGCTCGTGCGCACCCGCGAGCATCTCGTCGAAGTCGGCGAGGGTGCCGAAGATCGGGTCGACGTCGCGGTAGTCGGCGACGTCGTAGCCCGCGTCCTTCTGCGGTGAGGTCTGGAAGGGGCTGAGCCAGATGGCATCCACCCCCAGCTCTTTCAGGTCGTCGAGGTGCGAGGTGACGCCGGGCAGATCGCCGAGGCCGTCGCCCGATGCATCGGCGAAGGAGCGGGGGTAGATCTGGTAGATGACGGCGGTGCGCCACCACTCGGAGCCGGGCGCGGAGACGAGGTCGGCCTGCGCCTCTTCCTGCGTGAAAGTCATGGTGTCCACGTTAGTGCAAGCGCTTGCATCGTGGTCAAGTGGGCGGCGGGTGAATCCCGGCGGGCGTAGCGAGGTGGGGTGGGTGGTGTCGGCCGGGGTGCGAGCGGTTCGCGCCTCGGGGTGTGAACGCTCCTTGAGTGTCCAAAACACCCGGACGAATTTTCGAAGTGTCCGGGTGTCTTGGACACTCGATGCGTCGGGCGAGCGCCCGCCATGAGCCCGCCCGTCCGCGCCCACCGTGAGCCCGCCCGTCCGCGCCCGCCGTGAGCCCGCCGGTCCGCGCCCACCGTGAGCCCGCCCGTCCGCGCCCGCCGTGCGCCTGCCGCCCGCGAGCCCCGCCCCGCGGGCGCCGCGATTAGGCTGGGTCGGTGCCCGACGCCTCCGCCCTCGCCCGTGCTGAATCGCTCATCACGAGCATCCCCGACTACCCCAAGCCCGGGATCGTGTTCCGCGACATCACGCCGCTGCTCGCCGATGCCGCGGCGCTGCGGGTCGTGGTCGACGCGCTGATCGAGCCGTTCGTCGGACGCTTCGACGCCGTCGCCGGGGTCGAGGCCCGCGGCTTCCTGCTCGCGGGGGCGGCGGCCATCGCCGCCGACGTGGGGCTCATGCCGATCCGCAAGGCCGGCAAGCTGCCACGGCCCGCGGCAAGCGTCTCGTACGACCTCGAGTACGGCTCGGCGCGGATCGAGATGCACGATGACGCCGCAGCCGGTGCTCGCGTGCTGCTGCTCGACGACGTTCTCGCCACCGGTGGCACGCTCGGCGCGGGCCGCGAACTGCTCGAGGCCGTGGGCAGCGAGGTCATCGGCATCGCGACGCTGCTCGAGATCGACGGGTTGGGTGGCCGCGAGGCCCTGGGCGGCGCCCTGCACTCGGTCTTCCACGTCTGACGCGCGACGACCTCCCCGTGCCGCGGTCCGGGTGATCCGGCTGCGATAACCGCGCGCCGCGAGGCGGCGGGAGAGCGGATGCCGGGATCTTCCGGAGTCCGGCACGCCGCTGCCCCGCCGCGACGACGTTTTACGCGACGTCGCGCGACGCTCGTAACGCCGGCAGCTCCCGGTCGGTGTCGGCGACCTGCGTCAGTTTCGCCGTGAAGTGCGAGAGGGGCGGTGCGGTCATGACCTTCATGAGCACGCCCCGCGCGGCGAGCCCGAGCCGCGAATGTGGGTACGCGAGCTTGAGCATCCCGCGCGGAAAACCCTGGATCTCGTCGACCAGCGGCCGCATCCACGCATCGAACGAGGCGAGCGCCTCGTCGAGCCGGTCGCGGTCGGGGCGCCCCTCGACCTGCGAGAGGGAAGCCGCCAACACGTACCCGCCGATGAGTGCCAAAGACGCCCCGCCCCCGCCCATCGGTGTCACGCACCACGCCGCGTCGCCGATGACGCACACGCGTCCGCGGTGCCATCCCGGCATCCGGATCTGCGTGAGTTCGTCGATGTACACGTCGTCGGAGGAATCGAAGCCGTCGAGCACACGCTCCGCCTGCCACCCGGCGTCGGCGTAACGCTCGCGCAGCACGCGCAGGGCTTCGTCGCGGTCGCGCCCGACCAGGTCGTCCTCGCCCGCGTACGACAGGATCGCGCGGATGGTGCCGTAGGGGTCGGGGCGCAGGTGCACCTGGCGTCCGCCGACCGCGTTGTACCAGCGCCACCGGTCGTCGTCGCCGTCGGCCCGGGGGATCGTTCCGAAGGCCATCGTGATGCCGAGGGGATCGGCATCCACCTCCGATTCCGCGAAGAGCAGGTCGCGCGTGGCTGAGCGCACGCCCTCGGCCACGATGAGGAGGTCGGCCTCGAGGCGCTCGCCGTCGGTCGTGACGACGACGATCCGGTCGGCCCGCGACTCGTCGACCTCGGTCACGGTCGCGCCGTAGACGAAACGCACGCCCTTCGGGAGGGACTCGAGAACGGCGCGCGCGAAGTCTCCGCGCAACACCTCGAGTTCGGCCGTGGCACCGTCGGGCCCGTCCGAGGGAAGCTCGGCGATGACCTTGTCATCGGCGTCGACGATCACGGTGCCGGTCTCGGTGGTGTTCTTCGCGCGGATCGCGTCGGTCAGGCCCATGCGTTCGAGGACCTCGCGCGCGACCCCTCGCACGTCGACGTTCTGCCCGCCGTCGCGAAAGGCCGGGGCCCTCTCGACGACGGTGACGTCCCACCCGATCGTGCGCAGCCACCAGGCGGTGGACAGTCCGGCGATGCTGGCGCCGGTGATGAGGGCGTGCGGTGCGGTCATGGCGGTCTCCTCGGGGGTCGGTGCATATAGCTTTACGGCAAAGTCGCTTTACTGTAAAGTCATTGCATGACCTCCGTGAACGCGCTCTCCACGTCCTGGTCCGACGACGAGGTCGGGGTGATGCACGGTCTTCGCGACTGGGCGATGGCATCCGACGAACTCAATCGGCACCTGTCGACCTGGATGGGTCTTCCCGTCTCGGATGCCGAGGCGCTCGGCCAGATCGTGTGGGCCGCGCAATCCGGCAGCCCGGTGTCGCCCGCTCTGCTCGCACGACAGATGGGCATGACCTCGGGCGCGGTGTCGGTGCTCATCGACCGGCTCGAGCGCGCGGGGTACGTCACGCGCCACCGCGAAGGCGACGACCGCCGTCGCGTGGTCGTGCGCCCCACCGCCACCGCCCTCGAGGGGACCGAGCGCTTCCTCGGCTTCGCAGGCGCCGAGGTCGCCGCCGCCGTCCGCGAGACACCGGATGCCGAGCTGCGCGTGATCCGCGCCTTTCTCGAGCGCATGACGCAGGCGGCGTCGGCCGCGAACACCCGGCTTCGTGACGCACCCGCGTCGACCAGAATCGACGCGTGACCACCAGCCCGGGAACCCGGCGCCGCGGAACGGCGACCGCGCTCACGCGTTAGCGTCGGCTCACGCGGGCGTGCGCACCGCAGCGAACCTGTTGCGGCGACGCAGCGCGAAGCCCAGGCGCTCGTACGCGGCGATCGCGCCGAGGTTCGTCGCCGCGGCGTGCAGCAGCGCACGGTCGCCGCGTTGCTGGATGTGGAAGGCGACATCGAGCACGAGTCGTGAGGCGAGTCCCTGGCGGCGGTGGTCGGCGTCGACGGCGACGGCACTGATCTCGGTCCATCCGGTGGGGTGCAGACGCTCGCCGGCCATCGCCACGAGACGCCCCTCACGACGGATGCCGATGTACCGGCCGAGCTCGTAGGTACGGGGTCGGAAGGGACCGGGCTGGTTGCGCGCGACGATGTCGATCATCTCGGCCGCGTCATCGGCGCTCAGCTCGATGGCCTCGTCGTCGGGGCGGGTCTGCAGGGCATCGGTCTCGACGAGCTGGACTCCCTCGCCGCCGCCGACCCACTGCCAGTCCGCGGGGATCTCGCCCTCGAAACCCGACAGGCCCACGTCGGCGCCGGGGCCGACGAGCTCGCGCAGCGCCTCCCACACGTTCGGGTCGTCCCACGTGCGCACGGCCACGAACGGGGCGACGTCTTCGGGGTAACGCTTGACCAGATCGCCGCCGATCGCGAAGCGCGCGTGCGGACCGGCGAGCGAATGCCAGGCGGCGTTGTCGAGCACGGTGGCGTCGGCGTGCGGAACGGGAAGCGGGAGGGTGGTGGTGGTGGTCATGGCATCCGTTCTGGGCGAGGTGCGGCGAGGCGCACTTAAGACAACAGCGGCGAGAGTCCCGCATTCCGCGGGGCTCAGCGCACCCCGGCCGTGGTGCGGGCCGCGAGGGCGGCGGCGACCGCCCCGGCGACTCGGTCGGTCTGGCGCAGCGACAGCGAATCGGAGCGCGGGCGGGTGAAAGCGCCGGCCTCCATCGACGAGGTGAAGGGCCCGATCGCGAACATCGCCGGGCGCGACCGCCCGTCGCGCGCGATCACGCGACCGTCGGCGTCGACGTCGATGCGCCCGAGCGAGCCGGTGAACGTCTCATCCGAGACGTGCACCTCGCGTCCGTGACGACTGGCCAGCTCGCGGAGTGCGGGGTTCTCGCTCGCCGACGCGGTCGCGGCGGGAAGCCACGCGTCGATGAGTCCTCGAGCGCTCACGTTGTCGCCGGTTCGCGGCGACGAGGCGACGAAACCCCGGTCGACGTCGACGTGCACCGCGACGTCGGGCCCGAGAAAACGGACGATCCCCGCGTCGGCCAGCGCGAGGAGCTCGTGCAGACGGTGCGCGGGCGGACCCGAGGCGACGTAGCTGAAGAACGCGTGCCAGGTCACGGGCAGGTCGACGGCCCGGGAGCGCGCGCTCCACCGCTCGGTCGGGATGTCCGCCAGTGCCAGGAACGACGACAGGATCGTGAGGAACAGCGCCTGGGCCGTGCTGCGATCCTGGTTCGTGCGCAGGTGCAGGTCGTCGAGGATGTGCCGGCTCACCCGCTCGTGCACCTCGGCGGCGTCGGCGAACGTCTCGTCTCCCAGTGGTACGTCGAGTGTGCGCACGTCGAACCGGTCGAGAGGATCGGGAACCACCGCGGCGGCGGCCCGGCGGAGGGCCGAGGTGTCGGCATCCACCTCTCGAAGGGTTTCGCGGAAGGCCTGCCACGTCGTCGTGACGCGCTCGGGGTGACCCGTGAAGAGTTCGCGGTAGTGGCCCCACACGAGCTCGCGCGCGATGAGCGGCCAGACGTCGTCGAGGAAGTCGATCGTGCCGGGGCGCGCGAGCAGCGCGGCGACCGCCGCGGGGGTCAGCACCTCGCGCACGGGCGGGTCTCCCTGAAGCTGAGACGACACCTTCGAGCGGTAGGGCACGCCGCGTCGAGATCCGAGGTGCAGCCGCGGCTCGCGGCCCGAGGGCTCGTAGCGCAGCCTCCCGTCCGCACCGGTGACGAAGCGACCGCCCCGCCCCGCGGTGAGCAGCACCACGGCGTCGACGGCCGCCAGCCCCATCCCGCGGACGATCACGTCGTCGCCGGGTGCGAAGACGCTCAGGTCGGCGTCGGCGGTGAAGGCCGGGGGAACGTAGGTCAGCCCGGTGCGGGCGGCGGCCTCGCGCAACGAGACCGCCTCGCCCTCGAGCTCGCGGGCGTTGTGCCCCATCGCGTACACGAGAACGTCGGCGGGCAGACGGATGCCGTCGGCGAGGGCGATCTCGTACCCGTCGGCCGTGTCGTCGACCCACTGCACGGTACCCTCGTGCCACCGCACCTCGACGCCCGGCGGGGCGATCGCCACCGTGCGACGCCAGAACCAGTCGAGGTACGCGCTCTGCAGGCGCCGCGTCGGGAAGGAGTCCGGACCCAGGCCCCGCAGCTCGGCATCCAGATCGACATCGTCGATCGCGACGTCGGGGAGCGTGCCCGCACGCACCCGCTCGGCCCACTCGATCAGCGAGGGCCCGGAACGGATCGGCCCCGAGATCGTGCAGGACTCGTCGGTGAAGACGGTGACGTCGCGCGCCATCGAATTGAGCTTCAGCAGCGGCGACTGCTCGCGTCGCCAGATGCGCCCCGCCCCCGGCGGGAACGGGTCGACGAGGGTGATGCGCAGCGGAAGCGGGGAGCGCCGGGCGAGCAGACGCTCGACGAGCATGACCGCCCGCGGCCCTGCCCCGACGATCACGAGCTCGGTCATCGCACCCCGGCGCTCACGGTGACCGGGGGCAGGCCCAGCAGGTCGTGCAGCGTGGCCCCCTCGTCGTAGGAGCGGCGGTACGACCCGCGTTCCTGCAGCAGCGGGACGACCTTCTCGGTGAACTCGTCGAGGCCGTGCGGGGTGACGTGCCCGACGACGGTGAACCCGTCGGTCGCGCGCTCCTGGACGTAGCGGTCGATCTCGGATGCCACGTGCTCCGGCGTCCCGACGAAGGTGTGCTTCGCGGTGAGGCGGATGACGAGCTCGCGGATGCTCAGGTTCTCGGCGGTGGCCTGCTCGCGCAGCTGCCCCACGCGAGCGCGGATCGCGGCGTGACGTCCGGCGAACCCCTGCGCTGTCTCGACCCCCGTGTCGGGCTCGAGGTCGGGCAGTGGTCCGTCGGCGTCGTACCCGCTGAGATCGCGATTCCAGATCTGCTCGAGATAGGTGATCGCGGTCTGGGGCCGCACCTGCGCGAGCGCGATCTCGCGCGAGCGTTCGCGGGCCTCGCCGGCGGTGTCGCCGAGGACGAAGGTGGCGGCGGGGAGGATCCTCAGCGAGTCCTCGTCGCGGCCGTGCGAGGCGAGGCGGCCCTTCACGTCGCGGTAGAACTGCTGCGCGTCGGCGAATTCCGTGTGCAGCGAGAAGATCACGTCGGCGTGGGTCGAGGCGAAGTCGCGGCCGTCGGGGGAGTCCCCGGCCTGCACGATGACGGGCCGCCCCTGGGGGGAGCGGGGGACGTCGAACACCGCGTCGACGTCGAAGAGACGGGATTCGTGCCGCACCCGCGTGATGGCGTCGTCGCGCAGGAACTCACCCGTCTCGGCATCGGCCACGACCGCGTCGTCGCGCCACGACGACCACAGCGCCTTCGACAGTGCCGCGAACTCCGATGCCCGCACGTACCGGTCGGCGTGGTCGAGGTAGCCGCCGCGGCGGAAGTTCGCCCCGTGGAACGCGTCGGAGCTCGTCACGGCGTTCCATCCGGCCCGGCCGCCCGAGAGCTGATCGAGGGTGCCGAGCTGTCGCGCGAGTTCGAACGGCTCGTTGAACGTCGTGTTGAGCGTGCCGACCAGTCCGATGTGCTCGGTGACGGCGGCCAGCGCGGTGAGGATGGCGAGGGTGTTCGGGCGTCCCGCGACGTCGAGGTCGTGCAGCTGCCCGCGGTGCTCGCGCAGACGCAGGCCCTCGGCCAGGAAGAGGTAGTCGAAGAAGCCGCGCTCGGCCGTGCGGGCGAAGTGCTCGAACGACGAGAAGTCGATCTGGCTGCCCGCGCTCGGGTCGGTCCACACGGTGGTGTTGTTGACGCCCGGGAAGTGCGCGGCGAGATGGACCTGGCGGCGGGTCATGCGCCGACCTCCTGACGGGCGTAGCGGCTGGCGAGGCGGGGGAGTCCGAGACGCTCGCGCAGCGTGGGGGAGCCGTCGTCGGGGAGCAGGATGCCGGCGGCCGCCGCCCGCGGCACGAACCGGTCGGTGATGGCATCGAGGTCGGCGGGCAGACGGGCGGGGCGCAGGCGGACGCCGTCGACTCCCGCCTCGGCGAGGGCGCGGATCTCGTCCACGACGTCATCCGCGGTGCCGACCACGACCCGCGCATCGGTGGTGAGCGGCGCGCGGTCCTGCAGGCGGCTCCACACGGCCTCGGCCCCGGCGCGCGTCTCGTCGACGAGCACGAGCAGGTCGGCGAAGACGCGCAGGTCGTCGCCCCCGTCGAGTTCGCCCAGGATGCCGCCGACGGCGTTCGCATCGGAGGGAGTGATGAAGACGAGGTCGGCGTGCTCCGCGGCGAAGCGATAGGGGATCGTCTGGTGCGCGAGCGCCGTGATGAGCGGCTGACCCTGGGGAGACCGCGGCACGATCGACGCCCCGGTGACCGAGAAGAACTCGCCCGCGAACGCGACGTTGTGCACGCGTTCGCGGTCGAGGAATCTGCCCGACTCGAGGTCGCGCACGATCGCGTCGTCCTCCCACGAGTCGGCCAGACGCCGGATGACGTCGGCGACCTCGCCCGCCTCGCGGAAGGCGGCGAGCAGCGCGGGATCGTCTTCGACACGACCGGATGCCGGCAACCCGGTCGGTCCGTCGGCGCGGCGACCGAAGTTCTTCCGCTCCTGCGCCGTCGAACCCGCGACGAGCCGGACGCCCGCGCGGCCGCGGCTCACGTGGTCGAGGGTCTGCAGGCCCGTGGCGAGGTGGAAGGGCTCGGGATGGGTCGTCGTGGCGGTCGGCACGAGACCGATCCGTCGCGTGGCCGGGGCCAGGAACGACGCCAGCAGCACCGCGTCGAGGCGCCCGCGGACGCGGTCGCGGCGGGTCTCGGCATCCGGTTCGAACGACCGCCCGCCCAGGCTGAGCGCGTCTTCGATCGTCGCGAGGACAAGACCCGCGGCGTCGGCCGTGCGGGCGAGGTCGCGCCAGTAAAGCGCGGAGGTCAGCTCGGTGGGCCGGGCTCCGGGCTCGCGCCAGGCGGCCGGGTGCCAGCCGGCTCCGTCCAGGGCGACGGCGAGGTGGATGCGGTCGGGCATCGAGGCTCCTTCGGTCAGGCGACGTGCTGACGACTGTCGCCCGGGACCCAGGCGGGTCTCAATGCGTGACGTAACGCAACGTCTTGCGGCGTCACGAACCGACGAAAGGGGCGGAATCTAGCGCGCGCGCTCGGCGACCGCTCGACTATGACGCTCCGCAACGCAGGGTGTCGGACGGTGACGCCTCGCGACGGTCGGTGTCGCTCGAGATGAGCGCGCCGCCGCGCGCGCCTACGGTCGGCGTCATTCCTGTTCCCGATGAGAGAGGCCTCCCATGAGCGCACCCTCCGCCGTCGCCCCGTTCACGGGGGTGCCCGCCCTTCTCGACGATCTGCGCCGCGAGGCGCCCGAGATCGAGGTGCGGGAATCGTCGTCCGAGACGGCCGTGTTCGCGTTCGACGCGGGGACCGCCCCGCGACGCGGCGGTCCGGCGCTCGACGGGCCGACGGTGGCCTTCCCCGCGACCGTGGGTGACGTGCAGCAGCTCGTGCGTCTCGCCGCCCGTCACGGCGTCAGCGTCGTGCCGCGTGGGGCGGGAACCGGCCTCTCGGGCGGGGCCACGGCGCAACCCGACCAGCTCGTCATCTCGACCGACCGGCTCGACCGCATCGTCGAGGTGTCGCCCGCCGACGAGGTCGCCGTCGTCGAACCCGGCGTGCTCAACGCCGCGCTCAACGAGCGCTTGGCGCCCCTGGGGCTCTTCTACGCCCCCGACCCCGCCAGCTGGCGCATCTCGACGATCGGCGGCAACATCGCCACCAACGCCGGGGGCCTGCGCTGCGCCAAGTACGGCGTCACGCGCGAATCGGTCCTCGCTCTCGACGTCGTGCTCGCCGACGGCAGCCTCGTGTCGGTGGGCCACCGCTCGATCAAGGGCGTGACGGGTCTCGACCTGGTCTCGCTGTTCGTCGGGTCGGAGGGCGTGCTCGGCATCGTGGTGGGCGCCACCGTGCGCATCCGCCCGCTCCCGGTTGCGCGGCGCACCCTGACGGCGTTCTTCGATTCCACCGACGCGGGGGCCGCGGCCATCGGGGCCATCACCGCCTCTCGCGTGCGCCCGAGCGTCATCGAGTTCCTCGACGAGATCACCCTCGACGGGATCGACGCGGCGCAGGGTTCGGGCCTGAGCGCCCGGGGCGCCGCCCTGCTGCTGATCGAACTCGACGGCTTTGGCATCGACGAGCAGACCGCTGAACTGACGACCGCGCTCGTCGCGGCAGGGGCGCGGGTCGAGGTCGAGAACGACGCGGATGCCGAGGTCCTCTGGGAACTGCGACGCTCGGGCCGACGTTTCGACGCGGGCTCGTGGTTCGCCGGTGGCGACGTCGCCGTGCCGAAATCGCGCATCGCGGAGTTGTTCGCGGGATTCCCCGCGATCGCCGCGCGGTTCGGGGTCTCGGTGAGCGCCGTCGCGCACGCCGGCGACGGAAACCTCCACCCGGTCATCTCGCTCCCCATCCCCGCCGGCGCGGACCCCGCCGTCGTCCCGCCCGCGGTCCACGATGCGTCCGACGCCGTCGTGCGCGCCGCTCTCGCCGTCGGGGGGACCGTGAGCGGCGAACACGGCATCGGCACAGTGAAACGCGCGCTCGCCGCCGAGGAACTCACCGTCCGTGTTCGCGAAGCCCAGCTCGCCGTGAAGAACGCGCTCGATCCGGCCGGGCTCTTCAACCCCGGCAAAGCCCTGTAGTCAGCCCCCACAGCCCGAGGATTTCCATGACCACTCGCCTCCGTCCTTTCCGGCGCCTTCTCGGCGTCGCCTCCGCCCTCACCGTCGGCGCCGTGCTGCTGAGCGGGTGCGGCGCCGCGTCGACCGCCGCTCCGGCCGCCGACGCCGAACCCCAGCCGGGTGGTGACCTCGTCTTCCTCATCGATTCGCTCGGCGCGACCTGGATTCCCAACAACAGCGCGATCTCGAGCTACCAGGGTCAGATCTGGGGCAACCTCACCGACAAGCTCGTCTACGTCGACGCCGAGGGGAACCTCAGCCCGTGGATCGCCGAGAGCTGGGACGAGAACGCCGACAAGACCGAGTTCACCCTGCACCTGAAGGAGGGCGTCACCTTCTCCGACGGCACGCCTCTGGATGCCGCCGCGGTCGTGGCGAACATCGACATCTGGGCGAAGGGACGACCCGATGACGGCATCAACCGCATCGGACTGTTCCCCTCGGCCAACTACGCCGGCGCCGAGGCGGTGGATGCCACGACGGTGAAGGTGTCGTTCTCGGCTCCCACCCTCAGCTTCATCCCGACGTTGGCGTACCACGGCTCGATCCTCATCTCGCCGGCCACTCTCGCTCTTCCCGCTGAGCAGCAGGCCGACCTCACGAAGGACATCGGCAGCGGTCCGTTCGTCGTCGAGAAGGTCGCCGAGGGCGACAGCGTCGTGCTGAAGAAGCGCGACGACTACGACTGGGGTCCCGAGGCCCTCGGCCACGAGGGCGCGGCCTACCTCGACACGATCACGTACAAGCAGGTCGCCGAGCCCACGCTCCGTACCGCTTCGGTGGAGTCGGGCCAGGCGCAGGTGGCGTACAACGCCAGTCCGCAGGACCTCGAGGCCCTGAAGCAGGAGGGGCTGACCGTCGAGACGCCCCGCTACCTCGGCTTCGTCAACGGCTACGCGCTGAACACGTCGGTGGCCCCCTTCGACGACCTCGCCGTGCGCCAGGCCGTGCAGCACGGCATCGACCGCGACGAGATCCTCTCGACCGTCTACACCCCCGACTGGCACGCGGCCGAGTCGCTGTTCCAGAGCACGGTGCCCGAGGCGACTGACCACAGCGCCGACTTCGCCTACGACCCCGACAAGGCCGCGGCGCTTCTCGACGAGGCCGGCTGGGCGAAGGGTGCCGACGGCGTCCGCACGAAGAACGGCCAGAAGCTGTCGTTCACGCTCTACCCGAACCCGTACCTGCAGGCTTCGCAGTCGGTCGACGAGCTCGTCGACCAGCAGCTGACGGCGCTCGGGTTCGAGGTGAACCTCGAGACCTACGACGTGCCGACGTACGGTCAGAAGGTGATCGGCAACGCGACGATCCCCGCGACCGAGATCACCCGCAGCTTCGTCGACGTCGGAACCGTCGCCGGCGTCCTCACCTCGCAGAAGAAGGGCGACGAAGACTGGTTCACGCTCGGTACCTCGGATGCCACGCTCAACGACCTGTCGACGCGCATCGCCACGGCCACCGACCGTGACGCCCGCGCGAAGGTCGCCGACGAGCTGCAGAGCTATGTGCTCGACCAGGGCTACTTCGTGCCGCTGACGCAGATCGTGCAGCGCGTCTACGTGCAGGCCCCCGACGTCAGCGGCGTGACCTACAACGGCCTCGCCTACGCGTACTACCTGGACGCCTGGCTCAACAGCTGACACCGGACGGGAGACGGATGCCGCGGCATCCGTCTCCTCGATCCGCTACAGCGAGACGAGAGGAGGAGAGCATGTTCCGCACGTACGGCCGATTCGTGCTGCGCCGCACGGGCCAGGCGCTCGTCGTCGTGCTGCTGGCGTACCTGTTCACGTTCTTCGTGATCAGCATCCTGCCCGGGGACCCGATCACGAGCACCTTGCGCAATCCCGACAACGGCTTCACCGAGGACGACATCGCCCGCATCGTGGCGTACTACGGCCTCGACCAGCCCTGGTGGGTGCAGCTCGGATCGTCGCTCGGACGCTTCGTGGTCGGCGACCTCGGTGTCTCGCTGCGATCGAACCTGCCCGTCAGCACTCTCGTGTTCGACGCGCTGGGGTCGACGCTGAGCCTCGCGGCCGTCGCGCTGCTGGTCGCCATCGTGCTCGCCGTCGCCATCGCGTACGGAACGCAGTTCCTGCCCGCGCGCTTCGGGCAGGGCGTGCTGCGGTCGCTGCCGTCGCTGTTCCTCTCCGTCCCGAACTTCGTGATCGGCCTGCTGCTGATCCACGTCTTCGCCTTCGGGCTCGGACTGTTCAGCATGATCGACACCGAGACGCCCTGGGGCACCTTCTTCGCGGCGGTGGCCCTCGGCATCCCCGTGTCGGCTCAGCTCGCCGAGGTGCTCATCGCCTCGCTCGATCACGAGTCACGGCAGGAGTACGTCGCCGTCGCGCGCTCGCGGGGACTCCGCCAGGCAGCGCTGTTCCTGCGTCACCTCGTGAAGCCCTCGGCGCTGCCGACGGTCACCGTTCTCGCACTCATCGTCGGAGAGCTCCTCGGCGGCGCGCTCATCACCGAAGCGATCTTCGGCCGCGTCGGCATCGGCACCCTGGTCGAGTCATCGGTGGCCAGCCAAGACCTCCCCGTGCTGCAGGCCGTGGTGTCGCTCGCCGCCATCGTCTTCGTCGTCGTCAACCTGCTCGCCGACCTCGCCTATCCGCTGCTCGACCCCCGCGTGTCCATCGGCTCGCGCGGGCGCGCGGTCACGGCGACCCCGCGCGAAGAGCCGGCGCCGCTGCTGCGGGAGGAGGTGAGCGTCGGATGACCGCCGCACTCGCCGCGCCGCCGCGCTCCGTCGCCGCCCGGGCCCGCGGCATCCGCCTCGCCGTTCCGTTCGGCGTCATCGTGTCGTTTGTCGTCGTGGCGGTGGTGCTGACGTTCTCGCTCGCGCCGACCCTGTTCACGTCGCAGAACCCTGCACAGGGCGTACCCGCCGACAAGTTGCAGCCGCCCAGCGCCGCGCATCTGCTCGGCACCGACCACCTCGGTCGTGACCTGTTCGCGCGCATCGTGTTCGGTGCGCAGTCGTCGGTGACAAGCGCCCTCGTCGCCGTGGCGATCGGCGTGGTCGTGGGCGGGCTCATCGGCCTGCTCGCGGGGTTCCTGGGGTCGTGGACCGACACGGTGCTCGCCCGTCTCATCGACGTGCTGCTCGCCATCCCCGCGTTCCTGCTCGCCGTCGTCATCGTCAGCTCGCTCGGTTTCCAGACCATCAACGCCGCGATCGCCACCGGCGTCTCGGCCGTCGCCGTGTTCGCCCGGGTGATGCGCTCCGAGGTGCTGCGCGTGCGCTCGTCGGTGTTCGTCGAGGCGGCGCGGTTGCAGGGCGGGTCGAGCCTGCACGTGCTGTTCCGGCACGTGCTGCCCAACGCGTCGCGCTCGCTCGTGCCCCTCGCGGTCCTGCAGTTCGGGCTGTCGATCCTCGTCATCGCGGGGCTCGCCTTCCTGGGCTACGGCGATCCGCCCCCGGCATCCGATTGGGGTCTGCTCATCTCAGCCGGCAAGGACTACCCGCGTGCGCCGTGGCTCGTCGTGTGGCCAGCCCTGGTCACCGTGGCGACGGTGTTGTCGATCAACCGCATCAGCCGGTGGCTTCGGAGGACGCCATGACCCTCACTCTCCCCTCGCGCGAACAGACACGGGCCGAGGCCGCACCCCTCCTGAGGGTGCGGGACCTCTCGGTGGCCTACGGACGAACCCCCGTGGTGCACGACGTGTCGTTCTCGATCCCGCACGGCGGCAGCCTTGCCCTCATCGGCGAGTCGGGGTCGGGAAAGTCGACGATCGCGCGATCCGTGCTGCGGCTGCTGCCCCGCGCGACCGGGCGGGCGAGCGGACGCGTCGAGTTCGCCGGCGACGAGGTGCTCGGGCTGAGTGAGGCGCGGTTCCGCCCTCTCCGCGGCCGGCGCCTCGGCTTCGTGCCCCAGGACCCGTCGAACGCGCTCAACCCGGTGCGCACCATCGGCTCGCAGGCGCACGAGGCCGCCGCGTTGTCGGGAATCACGGATGCCGGCGCGCAGCGCGACGCGATCCTCGACGTCTTCGCCCGCGTGGGCCTTCCCGATCCGCGCCGGGTCTACGGCTCGTATCCGCATCAGCTCTCGGGCGGCATGCTGCAGCGCGTGCTCATCGGTCTCGCGGTGCTGCCGCGACCCGAGCTGCTCGTCGCCGACGAGCCGACGAGCGCCCTCGACGTCACGATCCAGAAGCGCATCCTCGACCTGCTCGGCGACCTGCGCGAGGAGCTCGGCATCGGCCTGCTGCTCATCACGCACGACCTGGCCATCGCGGCCGAGCGCACCGACGAGATCGTCGTGCTGAAGGACGGGCGGGTGCAGGAGGCCGGCGCCACACGCGAGGTCTTCGCGGCGCCGACCTCGCCGTACACGGTGCAGCTGCAGGCCGACGCACCCGCGCTGAACCCCGACCGCTACCGGCGCGCTGACGAGCGCGGTGTCGACGCGTGGACCACCGACACCACCGCGACCCGCATCGAGGTGCGCGAGGTGTCGAAGAGCTTCGTGGTCGACGGGTCCGAGCGCGCGGCGGTGTCGGCGGTGTCGTTCCGCGTGCCGCCGGGCACCACCCACGCGCTCGTGGGGGAGTCGGGCTCGGGGAAGACCACGACGGTGCGGCTACTACTCGGACTCGAGACCCCCGACACGGGCGACATCGTCGTCGACGGCAAGCCCGCGACCGGACGCACCGAGGCGGAGCTCCGCGGCATCCGTCGCCACCTGCAGCTCGTGTACCAGAACCCCTTCACCTTGCTCGATCCCACCTGGACCGTGGGGCGGATCGTGCGTGAGCCGCTCGACCAGTACCGGGTCGGCACGCGCGCCGAGCGCGCGGCGAAAGTCACCGAGGCCCTGGACGCCGTGGGTCTGTCTCCGCAGCTCACCCGCCGTCGCCCCGACGCGCTGTCGGGCGGTCAGCGGCAGCGCGTCGCGATCGCCCGCGCCCTGGTGCTCGAACCCGACGTCATCGTGCTCGACGAGCCGACCTCGGCGCTCGACGTGACGGTGCAGGCGGGGGTGTTCGACGTGCTCCGCCGACTGCAGCGCGAACGCGGGCTGACCTACCTCTTCGTCTCGCACGACCTCGCGCTCGTGCGGCAGATCGCCGACACCGTCTCGGTGCTCAAAGACGGACGGGTCGTGGAGGCCGGGCGGGTGGCCGACGTGCTCTCGCACCCGCGCGAGGAGTACACACGGGCCCTCGTCGACGCGATCCCCACCCCCGACCCCCGGAGTCCCTCATGACCCTGCTCTTCCCGCCCCGCTCGCGTCCCGCGCTCATCGAGGCGTTCACCGCCCCGAAGGGCTTCGGCGATCAGACCCTGCGGGATCGCCGGCCCGATGCGATCGAGTTGCTCGGCGGCATCCCCGATCCCTCCGTCCTGCCGACCGCGGAGCTCGCCGAGGCGACGACCCGCGTACTCGCCCGACCTGGGGCGCCGTCACTGCAGTACTCGCGCACCGAGGGCATCCCGGCGCTGCGCGAGTGGATCGCCGCGCGCGAGGGCGTCGCCGTCGAGCGCGTGCTCATCACCAACGGCGGGTTCCACGGCCTCGCGATCGCCGTGCAGACGGTGCTCGAGCGCGGCGACCTCGTGGCGGTCGACAACCCCGTGTTCCCGCTGTTCCTGCGCGGGCTCGAGCTCGCGGATGCCCGCGTTCTGCCCATCCGCGTCGGGGCCGAGGGGCTCGACATCGACGCCCTCGCCGCCGAGCTGCGCGCCGGCGCCCGCCCGGCCGCGGTGTATACGGTTCCCGAGTTCCACAACCCCTCGCAGTCGTCGCTGCCGACCGCCCGGCGTCGCGAGCTCGTGGAACTGGCCGAGAAGTACGGCTTCGTCGTCTTCGCCGACGACCCGTATCGCGAACTGCGCTTCCACGGCGAGCCCGAGTCGCTCGCACCGTTCCACGACTCCGACCACGTCATCCACGTCAACACCTTCACGAAGACGCTGGGCCCGGGCCTGCGGCTCGGCTGGATCGTTCTTCCGGAGCGCCTGATCCCGGATGCCGTGGCCCTCCGCAGCCGCCAGGACTCGCACTCGTCGACCTTCGTGCAGGCCGTCGTGGCCGAGCTGCTGACCGGCGACGTGGGCGTCTTCGACCGGGTTCTCGGCGGTGCTCGAGCCCTGTACCGGGCGCGGGCGCACGCTCTGGCCGAGGCGCTCTCGGCATCGGGCTCCTTCGACGTCACCGTGCCGGACGGCGGCCTGTTCCTGTGGCCGCGCCTGACCGACGACTCCCTGGACGCCGACCGGCTCGCCGCCGCCGCGAGCGCCGAGGGGGTCGAGTACCAGCGCGGGTCGTTCTTCCCCTCGGGGCCGGGAACGGACGCCGACCGGCACCTGCGGCTGGCCTACGGCGACACGTCCGAGGAGCTGTTGGTGGAGGCGGCGGCGCGGCTGGCGCGGGCCGTAGCGCGGCAGCGCTGACGCGCCGCGTCGCCCTCTTGCTGGCGTTGAGCGTCCAAGACACCCGGACGTCTCGAGAATTCGTCCGGGTTTCTTGGACACTCAACGTGCCGCGCGGACGGCGGTGCGTCCGGGGCGTCAGGCTGACGGCTGCCACCCCAGCAGCGGCCCGAGGCGCCCCGCGATGTCCTCGAGGATCTGCACATAGTCGTCGGGCTCGAAAGCGAAGGGCAGCGCGAAGGCCACCTCGTCGACCCGCGGGAACGACCGCGACGACAGCAGCCGGTCGGCGATCTGCTCGGACGTGCCCACGAGATCCTCGGCGAACAGCAGCCCTTTCGGACCCTGGGGGATGCCGACGCGCCCGCGCCGCGACTCGGCGTACGCCTCGTACCGCCGGCGTTGTTCGGGTGTGGCGGTGTCGGTCGGCACGACGACGAGACCCTGTGACACCCGGGCGGTCTCGCCGTCGGGGTGCGTCTCGCGGTAGAGCTGGATCTGCGCGTCCTGCTCGACATCGAAGTCGGTCGAGTGCACCGACTGGATCACGCTGCTGGTGAGCAGGTGGAAGCCGTTCTCGGCTGCCCAGGTCGTCGAGGTCGGGCTGCCGGCGCCGTACCAGAGCCGGTCCGAGAGACCGGGGGAGTGGGGCTCGACGCGCTCCGAGTACTCCTCGATCCCCTCGGTGCCCGAGAACGGGCTGACCCGCTCGCCGGCGAGGAAGCGGCGTAGGCGTGAGAGGCGCTCGTATCCGAAGTCCTCGGCGTCGGCGGTGTCGGGGTACAGCGCCGGCGCGATCTCGTCGAGGTGGCGGGGCGGCCCCACCGAGAAGCCGGGCTCGAGGCGCCCGCCGGTCAGCACGTCGACGGTGGCGAGGTCTTCGGCGAGGCGCAGCGGGTTCTCCCACCCGAGCGGGATGACAGCGGTACCCAGGCGGATGCGGCTCGTGCGCTGGGATGCCGCGGCGAGCACCGCCACGGGCGAGGAGATGCCGTACTGCAGGTGCCGGTCGCGCAGCCACGCGCTGTCGAAGCCGAGGCGCTCGCCGCGCTCGATGATCGACAGCGTGGTCTCGTGCCCGGCGCGCGGGTTCTCGCGATCGAAGAGGCCGATGGTGAGGAAGCCGAGGGAGCGGAGAGCGCGGGTCACCCCGCCACGCTAACGGCGCCGGCGACCGATCGAGGCCGCATCGTCACGGTCCGTCATCGCCGGGCCGAGCGGGCACAGGAGGGGATCGGATGCTGCCGCTCGAGGTGGCATCCGTCACCGAATCGGCGGCTGAACCCCTTCGCTCGCGCGCCCGTCCCTGCGAACCCGAGGCGTGTTCGTGACTGATGTGCCAGGCTCCGAGCCTTTCGGGCACGCGACCGGCGTCAGCGAAGCGAGGCGGCGGAGGAGCGAGGGCGCGCCCCCGACGAGTCCACGGAGTCCCGATTGGCCGCTCCGCCGCGCGTCCGTGGGCGGTCAGAATCGGACCCATGCTGCCCTCCCGAGACCCTCACGATCGTCCGGCCGAACTCGCCGTCCTCGCAGACGCCGACCGTCGCGCCCAGGACTACGTCGCGGCCATCGGCTCACGACCGGTCTACCCGTCGGTTCATGCGCGGGAGGCGCTCAGCGGATTCGATGAGGAGTTGTCCGCGGCCGGTCACGATGAGCGCTCGACCATCGCCCTGCTCGATGAACTCGGCTCGGCAGCCGCCGTCGAGTCGAACGGGGCGCGCTACTTCGGTTTCGTCGTCGGCGCGACGCTCCCCGTCGCGGCGGCGGCCGATCGCCTCGCCCTGGCGTGGGACAACACGGCATCCACCCCACTCGGCTCGCCCGCGACCAGCGCGATCGAAGCGATCGCCGCTCGCTGGGTCGTCGAGGTTCTCGATCTGCCGCGCGACAGCGCCGTCGGGTTCTCTACCAGCGCGGGCGCCGGGACGGTCGCGATCCTCGCCACCGCTCGGCAGCACGTGCTGGCACAGCTCGGGTGGGACGTCGCGCGTCGCGGGCTGACCGGTGCACCCCCGGTGCGGGTCGTCGCGAGCGAACTCGCGCACGTCGTCGTGCGCAAGGCTCTGCGCGTCCTCGGTTTCGGCTCGGACCTCGTCGAGTGGGTCCGCACCGATGAATACGGACGCATCGACCCCGACGCCCTCCCCGCGGTCGACGCGAGCACGATCGTGATCCTGCAGGCCGGCGAGGTCAACACGGGCGAGTTCGACCCGTTCGAACCGATCATGCAGAAGGTGCGGGCGAGCGCCGGGTGGATCCACGTCGACGGAGCGTTCGGTCTGTGGGCGCGGGCCTCGCGTCTTCGACCGCTCACCGACGGCATCGACCGGGCCGATTCGTGGACCGTCGACGGGCACAAATGGTTGAACACGCCCTACGACAGCGCCGTCAGCATCGTCCGGAACCGCGACTCGGTGAACGCGGCTCTGCACTCCGATGCGACATATGCCCCGTCGACCGACGACGCGCAGAAGAATCTGACCCTGGAGTTCTCGCGGCGGGCACGCGGCATCCCGATCTGGGCGGCCCTGCGCACGCTGGGTCGAGACGGCGTGGCCGAACTCGTCGAGAACTCGACCGCGACGGCCACGCGGATCGCCGACGGTCTCCGCGGGGCCGGCTACACGGTGCTCAATCGCGTCGTGCTGAACCAGGTGCTGGCACGAGCCGGGTCCGCCGAGGAGACGGCGCGCATCGTGGCCGCCGCCCAAGCCAGCGGCCACACGTGGTTCGGCGCGACCGTCTGGCGGGGAGAACCGGCGTTCCGCATCTCGGTGTCGTCGTGGCGGACGCGCGCGGAGGACGCGGACGCTCTCGTCGAACTGCTGGCGGGACTCGCGCGAGCCTGAACAGGCGCTTGCGGTGCGCTCATCTGGTGGGAGCGCAGCTACGCTCGCGTACGATCCCCTTCGTGATCGCGCGTGAAATCGGTTCGGGTCGCCCCCTCGTCGCTTTGCACGGATTCGGTGTGGACCACCGGATCATGCTGCCGCTCGCCGAGTGGATCGGAGACGCGCCGTGGCGCTTGGTGCTGCTCGACCTGCCCTGGGCGGAGTCGGCAGCGCGGGGAGCGACGGTGTCGAGTACCCGGGAGGTGGCGTACGGCGTCCTCGCCGAGATCGACGATCATCTGGGCGATGAGCCCTTCGCTGTCATCGGCAACTCCTACGGGGCGATGCTCGCCCGCCACGTCGCGCACGAACGTCGTCCGCGTGTGCGGGGCCTGGCCACCCTGGCGGGCGTATTCCGCCCGGCGCATCACGAGCGGAGCGTCCCCGAACGCACCGTGGTCCACGTCGAGTCGCCGGTCCTCGACGCTGCGGGCGACGCTCGCGAGGCCTTCGAAGAGATCAGCGTCATTCAGGATGCCGCGTCGTTCGCCGCCTTCCAGCGGTACGTCCTGCCGGGTCTGCGCGGGGCCGACACCACGGTCATGGACCGCATCGCCGCCGACTACGCAATCGATGGCGTGCCGGAGGAGCGGTATCCCGAACCGTTCACCGCGCCGACCCTGCACGTGTTCGGCCGTCAGGACGACGTCGTCGGGTACGAGGACGGTCTCGCCCTGCGGGAGCACTACCCGCGCGGGAGCTTCGTCGTGCTCGACGGGGCCGGTCACAACGTGCACCTCGAACAGCCCGACGTCACCGGGGCGCTCTTCCGCGAGTGGCTCGCCCGCATGGATCGCTGAGCGGCGCATGCCCCGTATTACCCGACGTTTCCGCCTGCTCTCGGCACGCGTGTGACCCCGGCGATACTGGCGTCATGACGGCGGCGCACCCCACGTGGACGATCGAACGCGTCGACTGGCACGACGAGCGCGCCGTCGCTCTGCGCACAGCGATGGACGAAGAGATCGGCCCCCGCTACGCCCCGGTCTTCGCCGCCTTCGACGACGAGACGCAGGCGGTCCTGGCGGAGGACTTCGCGGTTGATCCGGCGACGATCGTCGACGTGATCCTCGTCCACGATGCCGCCGGGGAACCGGTGGGGCACGCGGCCCTGCGCGCGCTCGGGACCGATCTCGAGGTCAAGCGCGTCTTCGTCGATCGGCGTGCCCGCGGGCAGGGCGCCAGCCGAGCGCTCATGTCGGAGCTCGAGCGTCTCGCCCTCGCGCGCGGGGTGTCGCGACTGATCCTGCAGACCGGCGATCGTCAGCCCGAGGCCATCGCGCTGTACGAGCGCATCGGCTACCACGCGATCGAGACCTTCCCGCCCTACGTCCGCTTCCCCGCGTCGCGCTGCTTCGCGAAGTCGCTCCCCTCGTGAGCGTCTCGCCTTTCGCCGGCTGACCGTGCTGACCGGCGGCAGCGCGGCTTCGCCGGCCCGCCCCGCCGACTCGGCTCCCGCCCTGCTCGCGCGGCATTCACGCGGTGACGGCCGACCCGTGTCGTCTACGACAGCAGACCGAGGGATGCCACGCTCCGCGGCATCCCTCCTCTGACGGGACCGACTCAGCGGGTGCTTCGGTGGCGTGCCAGGAACGCGAGGATGCGCCGGGCGACCTCGGGCGCCGCGGTGAACTGCACGAGGTGGCGGTGACCGGGGACGATGTCGACCGTGCCGTCGGCGGCGAGGGTGCCCAAGCGCTGCGCCCACGACTGTTGCGCGATCGGGTCGTCGGCGCCGCGCACGACGAGCAGGGGTGCCGTGAGGAGGGGAATCCGGTCCTCGATCGGGTAGCCCAGCATGTGCCGCGCCTGGCGGGCGTACCAGACGGGGCCGCAGCGCAGGTAGTCGGTGCAGACGAGGGCGTTTGGCCGGGGCGGCTCGAGGACGGAGTCGCGGGTCAGCAGCAGGGCCTGGACCAGGGCGTTGCGCCTCCGATCGTCGGTGACGGGCCCGATCGCGACGACCGCGTCCGCGAGGTCGGGACGCTGCACCCCCAGCTCCACGACCCACTGCGCGCCCATCGAGTGGCCCACGAGCACCGCGGACCCGACGCCGAGATCGTCGAGCACGCGGCCCAGCGCCCTCGCGACGTCGGCGATGTCGGCGGCCCGTCGCGGTTTGGGCAGCCCGCCGAAGCCCGGTAGATCGATGGTGTGCACCTCGGCATCCCGCGCCAGTTCGTCGTGAAGGCGGGTCAGGTAGCGGTGCGACATTCCGATGCCGTGGATGAGCACGAAGACCGGGCGTCCTTCGCGGCGGCTGGAGAACGACCGGAACGCGAGCCCGTGCACCGCATGGTCGCGAACTGATTTCCCCGTCACGGATGCGACCGTATGCCCGCCGCGACGAGGGCGGGTGAGGCTTGCGCGCCCCCGTTTCGATCGGATCCCCCCGAGCGACCGGCGCGCCCCGCGCCGTCAGAGGTCGAAGCCGAACGCCCGCAGATCGAGGAACCGGCCCGGTTCCACCTCGACCGGGTGCTCGCGCTCGGTGAGGCGGCGGAAGCCGAGCTTCAGGTAGAGCGCGTGCGCGCCGAGCATCTCGGGGCCGCTGTTCATGACCACGCGGTGCGCCCCTCTCTCTCGAGCGAGCCCGATCACGTGCCGGGTGAGCGCCTCTCCGACGCCGCGCCCGCGCGCCGAGGGGGCGACCGCGAGCTGACGGAAATCGAGCTCGCCCTCCTCGGCGAGCTCGGAGAGGCGCTCGCCGGGGCGCGGCGTCCACACCGTCCCGACGATCTCCTCACCGTCGAGCGCAACCCAGACCTCGCCCAGCGCGACGCGCCCGTCGACGTCGGCGAGCGACGAGAGGTAGCTGTCGGTGAGCCCGTCATAGCTCTGCCGATACGCCTCGGCGGTGACGCGGCCGGCCTCGGTGTGCTCGTGCGGGGCGACGAGCCGGATGGTCGGTGACGAGACGGGCGAGGTGGTCATGGCATCCATTCCATCAGGCGTGCTGGGGGCCCGGTCTCGGAAGACCGGGCCCCCAGAGGATTCAGGACTTCGGGAGTCCCGGGGGGTTGATCTGTGAGGTCTCGATGCCCTCGGATGTGAGGTTCCACGCCTTCAGCACCTTGGCGTACGTGCCGTTCGCGATCAGGTCGTTCAGCACGATCTGCACGGGCTCGACGAGTCCGTTGCCCTTCTTGGTGCCCGCCGCGATGTCGGCCTGCAGCGGGTAGCCGCCCGGGACGACGCCCACGATCTTGGTCTCACCCGTGTCGCGCGCGGCCCACGCGGCGGTGGCGTTCGGACCGAAGGTCGCGTCGACTCGACCCGACAGCAGGGCGAGGGTCGAGGCGGCGGTGTCGTCGTAGTACTGCAGGTCGGCGGGAGCCTTGCCGGCCGCGACGAGCTCTTCGTTCCAGTTCAGCAGCACCTTCTCTTGGTTGGTGCCCGAGCCGACCACGATCTTCAGGCCCGAGATGTCGTCGGCGGTCTCGATCTTCGCGATCGAGCTGTCGGCGCGGACGGCGAAGCCCAGCAGGTCTTGGCGGTAGCTGGCGAAGTCGTACAGCTCTTTCCGCTCCTCGGTCACCGTGACGTTGGCGGTGATGAGGTCATACTTTCCCGACTGGATGCCGAGCGGCCAATCCGCCCACGCCACCACGACGGGGTTGTACTCGAGGCCGAGACCCTCGGCGATGAGCGAGCCGATGTTGGGCTCGGTCCCCGAGGGCAGCGTCTCTCCCTCGGGCACATAGCTCAGCGGCGGCACGAACGCGCCGACGGCGACCGTCAGCTTGCCCGGTTCGATGGGCGTGAACCCGCTCGCCTTGAGCGCGGCGACGGCCTCGGGAACGGCGTCGGTGTGCACCCACTCCGCCGGGGCGTTCGAGGCGGATGCCGAGGGCTCGGGCGCCGCGACCGCGTCGGCCGGGCGGGTGAGGCCGATGGTGACGCCGACGCCGACGACGGCGACGACCGCTGCGGCGATCACGCCGATCGCGATGCCCTGCTTCTTACTGAGTGCCATGCTGTGTCTCCTGTGGTGGTGCGGGTTGGATGCCGCGGCGGCGGTGTCGGCGCCGCGGTTTCGGGTACGGGTGGGAGCGGGCCCCCGCGTGGCGAGGCCCGAGAGGGGTGGGGTCAGCCGAGCACCTTCGCGAGGAACTCGCGCGTGCGCGGATGCTGCGGTCGCGAGAGCACCTCATCGGGGGTGCCCTGCTCGACGAGACGGCCCTGGTCGAGGAAGACCACCCGGTCGGCGACCTCGCGGGCGAAGCCGATCTCGTGCGTGACGATCACGAGGGTCGTGCCGAGCTTCGCGAGGTCGCGGATGACATCGAGCACCTCGCCCACGAGCTCGGGGTCGAGAGCGCTCGTCGGCTCATCGAACAGGAGCACCTTGGGCTGCAGGGCGAGGGCGCGGGCGATCGCGACGCGCTGCTGCTGGCCGCCGGACAGCTGCCGCGGATAGGCGTCGGCCTTCTCGGCCAGGCCCACCCGCTCGAGCAGGCCGAGAGCCAGCTCACGCGCCTCGCCTCTGCCCAGGCGTTTGAGCGCGAGAGGTGCCTCGGTGATGTTCTCGAGGGCGGTGAGGTGCGGGAAGAGGTGGAAGTTCTGGAAGACGATGCCCACCTGCGTGCGACGCTGGAGGATCTCGCGCTCGCGCAGCTCGTGCAGTCTGCCGTGACGCAGCTCGTAACCGATGAACTCGCCGTCGACCGTGACCGAGCCGGCATCCACCGTCTCGAGGTGGTTGATGGTGCGTAGCAGAGTCGACTTTCCCGAACCGCTCGGGCCGAGCAGGGCCACGACCTCTCCGGGCTGCACGGTCAGGTCGATGCCCTTCAGCACCTCGACCCCGTGGAAGCTCTTGTGCACGTTGTGCACCTCGACGAGCCCGCTCGTCGCCGTGACCGCGGTCATGCCCGAGCTCCCTTCGCGGCGGTGGGTGTCTCGGCATCCGTTCCCCCCGGTGGAGCGGGGGAGTCACCGAGGCGCGCCCACTGCGTGCGCACCCAGGTGCGGGCGCGCTGCACGGGAGTCGGCGGCAGCGCCCGAGCGGACCCGCGGGCGTAGTACCGCTCGATGTAGTACTGCGCGATGCTCAGGATCGTCGTGATCAGCGTGTACCAGACGACCGCGACGAGCAGCAGCGGGATCACGCGGCTGTTGCGGTTGTAGATGACCTGCACCGCGTAGAACAGCTCGGGGATCGCGATGACGAACACGACCGACGCGCCCTTGACCAGGCCGATGATCTCGTTCGTCGCGTTGGGCACGATCGAGCGCATGGCCTGCGGCAGGATGATCCGGAACAGACGACGGGATGCCGGGATGCCGAGCGCCGCAGCCGCCTCGTGCTGACCGGGGTCGACCGAGACGAGGCCGCCGCGGATGATCTCGGCCGAATACGCCGCCTGGTGCAGGCCGAGTCCGAGAATCGCGGCGGCGAAGGCGCTGACCAGCTGGACCGTCGGGAACTCCACGATCCAGAAATCGGTCGTGAACGGGGTGCCCAGGCCCAGGGTCGGGTACAGGTACCCCAGGTTGTACCAGACGATGATCTGCACGACGAGGGGCACCGACCGGAAGAACCAGATGTAGCCCCACGCCACCCCGCTCAGCAGCGGAGACGCCGACAGCCGGCCGAGGGCCAGCAGCGTGCCCAGTGAGAAGCCGACGACGGCCGAGATCGCCGTGAGCGACAGCGTGTAGCCGATGCCGATCAGCACGGGCTCCGAGAAGAAGTACTGCGCGAAGGTGCCCCAGAGGTAGCGGTCGTTGGTGACGAGACTCCACACGAACTGCGCCACGACGAACAGCAGCAGGCCGCTGAGGATCCAACGCCACCAGTGGCGTGTGGGGACGACGGCGATCGTGCCGAGGTCGACCTTGTCGCGGGCCGTCGTGGGCGCGGTGTCTCGCGCGGCGGTGGGACCGGTGGTCGGGCGGTCGGCGGGGGCCGGCGCGGTGGTGGTCATGGCGTGCTCCTGGGCTTCCGGATCGGCGGGATGCCGGTGGGTGACCGAAACGCTATGACGGCCCGCGCGCACCGCCGAGCGGGCGTTTCACACGTCGAAACGCCCCGCCACGGGCCGAAACCCGGGGGCATGCGGGGTAACACGCTGGACGCGCGACGGCTCGGGGCGTTACCGTCGCCGGTTTGGCGGCGGGCTGCCGTGCCCAATTCCGGAGAAGTGGCGCGCTGCGGCGACTTTCGGGGCGGATGCCGGCGTGCTCGCGTGGATTCTCGGGAGTTACGCACGCGACCTGCGCGCGACTCGAGCACCGGGGAGCCGCCACGGCGGCGTGCTGAACTCCGGAGAAGTGGCGCGCTGCGGCGGCTTTCGGCTCCGGAACGAGCCTTTCCGCCCGGATTCTCAGGAGTTCGGCACGCCCGCCCGCCGCTACGCGTCGCGCAGGATCCGCGCGGTCACCCGCGTGCCGAAATACAGCGCCTCCACCGGCACGCACTCGTCGGCCGTGTGGAACTGCCCGAACACGTCGAAGTCGGCGGGCACGCGCAGCGGCACGAAGCCGTAGCCCCGGATGCCGAGACGACTGAGGTGCTTGTTGTCGGTGCTGGCGGGCAGCAGGTACGGCACGACGGTGCCGTCGGGGTCTTCGGCGGTCACGGCATCCTGCAGCACGTCGATCAGCCGCCCCTCTGCCGGAGCCTCGATCGCCGGGATGTCGCGCGTCCACGTGACCTCGATGTCGTCGCCGACGACGGCCGCGAGCTGCTCCCGCACTGCATCGGCCTGCCCCGGCACGATGCGCACGTCGAGTGCCGCGCTCGCCGAGGCGGGGATGACGTTGATCTTGCCCCCGGCCGCGAGCACGGTCGGCGAGACCGTGTTGCGCGCTCCCGCATCGATGACGGATGCCGAGAACCCCAGGCGCGACAGGTCGTCGCCGTCGAGGGGCTCGCCGCTGGCGCGTCCGTAGACCTCGAGGAAGCGCTCGAGCGTCGCGGTCCGCACGACCGGGAAGCGGTGATCGCCGATCGCCGCGACGGCGCGCGCGACGCGCACCACGGCGTTGTCGGCGGTGGGTCGGGAGCCGTGCGCCGCAGCCCCACGCGCGGTCAGGGTGGCGACCGTCACGCCTTTTTCGGCGGTCGCGACGAGATAGGCGCGGCGGTCATCGGGCAGCGGGATCGAGAAGCCGCCCACCTCGCTCAGCGCCTCGGTCGCGCCCTCGAAGAGCTCCGGGCGGTTCTCGACGATCCACCGTGCGCCCCACACGCCTCCGGCCTCCTCGTCGGCGAAGAACGCGAAGATGAGGTCGCGCCGCGGAACGACGCCGTCGCGCCGGAACGCGCGCGCGATCGCGAGCAGCATCCCCGCGAAGTCCTTCATGTCGACCGCCCCGCGGCCGTACAGGATGCCGTCGTGGATCTCGGCCCCGAACGGCGGGTACGTCCAGTCCTCGGCGTCGACCGGCACGACGTCGAGGTGGGCATGGGCGACGAGGGCTCCGGCATCCGGATCCGAACCGGGCAACCGTGCGATGACGCTCGCCCGACCCGGCCGGGGTTCGACCAGGACCGTCTCGTACCCGACCTCGTCGAGACGCTTCTTCACGTAGAGCGCGGCGCGCGTCTCGCCGTCACCGATCGTGGCCGCGTCGCCCGTGTTGACGCTGTCGATGCGGATGAGCGCGCGGATGTGCTCGAGCGCTTCAGTTTCGAGCGGGCCCGGCTCTGGCGTGTCGTGCCCGTCGGGCTGGGGCGAGGGCGCGTCGGTCACGGGGTCAGTGCTGGTGCGGGCGGGCGTCGTCGGCGAGCTTGAACGCCAGGCGTCCGTGCGCGTAGCCACCGCCCGCGCGGATGGCGGTCGCGACCCAGGCGGCTTCGGCGAGCTCGGCCTCGGTGGCGCCGGCCTTCACGGCGTTCTGCGAGTGACCGTCGATGCAGTACACGCACTGGGTCGTGATACCGACGGCCAGGGCGATGAGCTCGCGGTACTTCAGCGGGATCGCGCGGCCCTCGGGCGCGAACACGGCCTGATCGAACGCGGCGAACGCGGCGAGGATGTCGGGCGTCTCGGCCTTGTAGACCTTGGTGTACGTCTTGTCAGCGGTGCGATCGAAGTACTCGGACATGGGGCCTCCCGGCGGCGTGAGCGGTGCGGATATGTCGCATCCACGGTGCCACGCGGGGCCGCCCCGACCGGCGGTCGTGCGTCATACGGTGACACACCGGTGCGATCAGGGCTGCGGCTTAGGCCAGGTGAGGTCGTACCAGCGCAGCTCGTAGCCGGACGGGATCTCGCCGGTCTCGTAATAGTGGAAGAAGATATCGGTCGCTTCGTCGAGTGCGAAGACCTCGTCGGGATACACGGTGGCCTTCCGTGTGCCGTCGAAGAAGGGGATGTCGACGGAGGGCTCTCCGGAGT